>NZ_KB850121.1:559457-838040 GCF_000369645.1 Acinetobacter sp. CIP 64.2 | reverse complement strand
CACCCGATCGCAATGGACCCAGGTCTACGTTTTGCGATCCGTGAAGGTGGTCGTACTGTAGGCGCTGGTGTTGTTGCTAAAGTAACTGCATAAGCCCAAGACTGTGTTACACTCAAATCGGAAGCTTCGGCTTTCGATTTGCATAATAGGCTAGTAGTTCAATTGGTAGAGCGTCGGTCTCCAAAACCGAATGTTGGGGGTTCGAGTCCCTCCTGGCCTGCCACTTTTTTTTTATAAAAAAGCTTAATTCTGGCTGAGTTGTCATATAATAAGTCGCGAATTCTACGACGAGTAAAAAAATGTCGAATGATAAATCGCGTGACGCATTAAGCGACGCGCCAATCCCTCAAAGAAATAATGCCGCTGAAGTTGTAAACTCTGGCTCCCCACTTGATCTGGTCATGTGGTTGATTGCTATCGTTTTATTGGTCGGCGCCGCATTGGTAAATCAGCATTTACCGGCCTATTGGGCACCTGCAAATGATGTTTGGGTGCGCGTTGGGGTAATTTTGGCTTGTGTCGTTGTCGCTTTAGGTTTATTATACGCCACCCATCAAGGCAAAGGCTTTGTGCGTTTGTTGCAAGATGCGCGAATTGAACTGCGTCGAGTGACCTGGCCAACAAAACAAGAGACGATCACGACATCGTGGCAAGTGCTTTTGGTTGTACTCATTGCATCATTGGTTTTATGGTGTTTTGATTACGGGTTAGGTTGGTTTATTAAGTTAATTATCGGGTAAGAGTGCGATGAAACGTTGGTATATTATTCATGCCTATTCAGGTTTTGAAAAACAAGTGATGCGTTCACTTAATGACCGAATCCAGCGCAGCACTGTTGCTGATAGTTTTGGTGAAGTCCTCGTCCCTACTGAAGAAGTGGTGGAAATGAAGGATGGTAAGAAGCGTAAGTCTGAACGTAAATTCTTTCCTGGCTATGTATTAGTCGAGATGGAAATGAATGATGATACTTGGCATATCGTGAAAGAGTGTCCAAAGGTTCTTGGTTTTATCGGTGGTACACCAGAAAAACCAGCACCGATTTCACAACGTGAAGCTGATGCGATTCTTGCACGTGTACGTAATACAGGTGAAGCACCTCGTCCTAAGACGATGTTTGAGCCTGGTGAAGAATTGCTCGTGATTGACGGTCCGTTCACTGACTTTAAAGGAGTCGTGGAGGAAGTTCAGTACGATAAGTCACGTTTAACGTTGACGATTAATGTATTTAATCGACCAACTCAGGTTGAACTCGAGTTTCGCCAAGTCGAAAAAACGATTTAACCTGTCTAGGTTGATAAGCGCCCGATCTGATCGGGCATTGTTGTTCTAACACTTCGGTGTTGTTTAATTTTTTGGGGAGCCTAACGGCGTCTGTACCCAGAGGTAATTTTCAATGGCTAAGAAGATTGACGGCTATATCAAGCTGCAAGTTCCAGCTGGTAAAGCAAATCCATCTCCACCAATTGGTCCTGCTTTAGGTCAACGTGGTGTAAACATCATGGCATTCTGTAAAGAATTCAATGCTGCTACACAAAAACTTGAAGTTGGTTTGCCAATTCCTGTCGTGATCACAGTGTACAACGATAAGTCGTTCACTTTTATCATGAAAACTCCACCTGCATCTATTCTTCTTAAGAAGGCTGCTGGTATTCAAAAGGGTTCTTCTGTACCTAACAAAACTAAAGTTGGTAAGTTGACTCGTGCTCAATTAGAAGAAATTGCGACTACTAAAGAACCAGACTTAACTGGTGCTGATTTAGACGCTCGTGTACGTACCATCGCTGGTTCTGCACGTTCTATGGGCTTGGAAGTGGAGCTATAAGACATGGCAAAGTTAACTAAACGTCAAAAAGCCATTGCTGCTGCTGTTGAAGCAAACAAAGTTTACACTTTGGAAGAAGCAGTTCAAGTTCTTAACAGCCTTCCAGCTGCAAAGTTCAAAGAATCTTTAGATATCGCTGTAAACCTTGGCGTAGATCCACGTAAATCTGATCAGGTTGTTCGTGGCGCGACGACTTTACCTGCAGGTACTGGTAAAACTGTACGTGTAGCTGTATTTGCTCAAGGTGCTGCTGCAGAAGCTGCGAAAGCTGCTGGTGCTGATATCGTTGGTTTTGACGACCTTGCTGAAAGCATTCAAGGTGGAAACCTTGATTTCGACGTTGTTATTGCTGCTCCTGATGCAATGCGCGTTGTTGGTAAGCTTGGTACAATTCTTGGTCCACGTGGCTTAATGCCAAACCCTAAAGTGGGTACAGTAACGCCTGACGTTGCTAACGCGGTTAAGAATGCTAAATCTGGTCAAGCACGTTACCGTGTAGACAAAGCGGGTATCATCCACGCTGCGATTGGCCAACTTGGCTTTAGCGAAGAAGCTGTACGTCAAAACGTTGAAACTTTAATTGCAGACTTGAAAAAGTTGAAACCTGCAACTTCTAAAGGTGTATACGTTAAAAAGATCACTTTGAGCTCAACTATGGGTCCTGGTTTGATCGTTGACGTAAGTAACGTATCTAAGTAATTAGACAGAATTTTAAAGCCCTGAGTAATATTTGAAGCATTGCTTCAAATATTACGCAAGAAAACCGGTTTCGGACGACTTGCAAACTTAGGCAAACTTTGAATTGATAAATGAATATTTATCAGCGTCAAAGACCTCAGGCGAGAAACATTTTCGGATGTTTTTCTTAATTGACCAGCCTGAGTAGACGCGGTGGTGTGATTTGTTCCTCCTCCGCGTGTAAGTCCGAATACGACTTACGAATTGGGAGTGCACTCGTAAGAGTGCATAAATCACCGTTAGGAGGTTTTACGATGGCTCTTCTTATCGAAGACAAAAAACAGATCGTTGCAGAAGTAACTGAAGTTGCTTCTACTGCGTTCGCTGCCGTTGTTGCTGACTACCAAGGTTTAACAGTTGAGCAATTAACTGCTCTTCGCGTTGAAGCTCGTAAGTTAGGTGTTGCTACACGTGTTGTACGTAATACTTTGGCTAAACGTGCGCTTCAAGATACGCCATTCGCGATCTTGAATGATGACCTTGTTGGTCCAACAATCTTAGCATTCTCAACTTCTGAAGATGACATGGGTGCAGCTGCACGCTTGTTCGAAGAATTTGCGAAAACTAACAAAGCATTTGAATTAAAGGCTGCTGCATTTGAAGGCAAACTTTATCAAGGTGCTGACGTTAGCGTTATTGCAAACCTTCCGAACCAAGAAAAAGCGCTTACTATGCTTGCCTCTGTTCTTCAAGCTCCGATTTCGAAATTGGGTCGCTTACTTACAGCGCTTCAAGAGAAAAACGGATCAGAAGCTGCTTAAGCTTAAATCTACTTTCACACCATTCAATACCCATTTGGAGTTACTCTCATGGCTTTAACTAACGAAGAAATCTTAAACGCAGTTGCTGAAAAAACAGTTCTTGAACTTGTTGAATTAATTTCTGCTTTCGAAGAAAAATTTAACGTATCTGCTGCTGCTGTAGCTGTTGCTGCTGCTCCAGGCGCTGGCGCTGCTGCTGAAGAACAAACTGAATTCAACGTTGAGTTGACTTCTTTCGGTGCTAACAAAGTTGCTGTAATTAAAGCAGTTCGTGAAGCTACTGGTCTTGGTCTTAAAGAAGCTAAAGATCTTGTTGAAGGCGCTCCTGCAGTTCTTAAAGAAGGCGTTTCTAAAGAAGAAGGCGAAGAACTTAAGAAGAAGCTTGAAGAAGCTGGTGCTACAGTTACACTTAAGTAATTCTGTAGGGAGTCGATTTTTTCAAAATCGGCTCCAAAAAATGGCTGATGGCTCTTGGGTCATCAGCCTTTTTGCGTTACAATAATCGGCTCGTTTTTTGTTAGTTTTGCATATAATACGCGTGTTATTTGAGCAAATTTAGCAAAATCAAACGCTTACCAATATTTTTTTGCTTATAAAAATATTGTTAAGCGTTTTAATACCACTAAAAATTGCAGCATTTGTAAACAGTGGTGGCCATATCGGCCTGCGTAATTCCTTCTAAGCCCGTTCTGCAGGCGGGCTTAGTTTACTTTCCGAGGACTCCAGATGGCATACTCATATACCGAAAAGAAACGGATCCGTAAGAATTTTGGTAAATTGCCCCACGTAATGGAAGCACCGTACTTACTTTCGATTCAGGTCGATTCGTACCGTACATTCTTACAAGGCGGTAAAACACCAAAAAATCGCGAAGATATCGGTCTCCAAGCCGCATTTCGTTCAGTTTTTCCTATTGAAAGTTATTCTGGCAATGCTGCTTTAGAATTTGTTGAGTATAGCCTTGGTAAGCCTGAGTTTGACGTACGTGAATGTATTTTACGTGGTTCAACTTATGCGGCACCAATGCGCGTAAAAATTCGTTTGATCATCAAAGATCGTGAAACGAAATCAATTAAAGACGTTCGTGAACAAGAAGTTTACATGGGTGAAATGCCACTCATGACCGATAACGGTACATTCGTTATTAACGGTACTGAGCGTGTAATCGTATCTCAATTACACCGTTCACCAGGCGTATTCTTTGACCATGACAAGGGTAAAACCCACTCAAGCGGTAAAGTGTTGTATTCAGCACGTATTATTCCTTACCGTGGTTCATGGTTAGACTTTGAATTTGATGCCAAAGATTTAGTCTTTGTACGTATTGACCGTCGTCGTAAGTTGCTTGCAACGGTGATTTTACGTGCCTTGAATTATAGCAATGAACAAATCTTGAATTTGTTCTATGAAAAAGTACCTGTATATCTTGATATGGGTAGCTATCAAATTGACCTGGTTCCAGATCGCTTACGTGGCGAGATGGCGCAATTTGATATCTTGGATAACGATGGCAAAACAATCGTTGAACAAGGTAAACGTATTAATGCACGTCACGTACGTCAAATGGAAGCGGCTAACTTAGCCAAGCTTTCTGTACCTGATGAGTACTTGTATGAGCGTATTACGGCTGAAGACATTACCTTGAAAAGTGGTGATGTGATTCCTGCCAATACCGTACTTAGCCATGAAATTATGGTGAAGTTGGCTGAAGGTGGTGTGAAGCAGTTTAACATCCTGTTCACCAATGACATCGATCGTGGTTCTTTCGTTGCAGATACCTTGCGCGCAGATACAACGACAGGCCGCGAAGAAGCGCTTGTCGAAATCTATAAAGTGATGCGTCCAGGTGAGCCACCAACGAAAGAAGCTGCTGAAAACTTATTCAATAACTTGTTCTTCTCTTCTGAGCGTTATGACCTGTCTCCAGTCGGTCGTATGAAGTTCAACCGTCGTTTGGGTCGTCCTTACGAAGTGGGTACTGATCAGAAGTCACGTGAAGTTGAAGGTATTTTATCGCACGACGATATCATCGATGTATTGCGTACATTGGTTGAGATTCGTAACGGTAAAGGTGAAGTCGATGATATCGATCACTTGGGTAACCGTCGTGTACGTTCTGTAGGCGAAATGACAGAAAACCAATTCCGTGTTGGTTTAGTCCGTGTTGAACGTGCTGTTAAAGAACGTTTAAGCCAAGCAGAAACAGATAACTTGTCTCCACAAGATTTGATCAATGCAAAACCAGTTGCTGCTGCAATCAAAGAGTTCTTTGGCTCGAGCCAGTTGTCTCAGTTCATGGACCAAAACAACCCATTGTCTGAGATTACACACAAACGTCGCGTATCTGCGCTTGGTCCTGGTGGTTTAACACGTGAACGCGCGGGCTTCGAAGTACGTGACGTACATCAAACTCACTATGGTCGTGTTTGTCCAATTGAAACACCTGAAGGTCCAAACATTGGTTTGATCAATTCGCTTTCTGTCTATGCTAAAGCGAATGACTTCGGTTTCTTGGAAACACCTTACCGTAAAGTTGTTGATGGCCGTGTGACTGATGAAGTTGAATACTTATCTGCAATTGAAGAAGTAGGTACTGTCATTGCACAGGCCGATTCTGCAGTTGATAAAGATGGTATGTTGACTGAAGAGATGGTTTCTGTACGTCATCAAGGTGACTTCGTTCGTATGTCGCCTGAGCGCGTAACCCATATGGACGTTTCTGCGCAACAGGTCGTATCTGTCGCAGCGTCATTGATTCCATTCCTTGAACACGATGATGCGAACCGTGCATTGATGGGTTCAAACATGCAACGTCAGGCTGTTCCTACCTTACGTGCTGACAAGCCGCTTGTTGGTACAGGTATGGAAGCAAACGTAGCACGCGACTCTGGTGTGTGTGTGATCGCAAACCGTGGTGGTGCGATTGAATATGTTGATGCATCTCGTATCGTTATTCGTGTCAACGAAGATGAAATGATTGCGGGTGAAGCAGGTGTAGATATCTATAACCTGATCAAATATACACGTTCAAACCAGAATACATGTATTAACCAGAATGTCATCGTGAACTTGGGCGACAAAGTTGCTCGTGGTGATATCTTGGCTGACGGTCCATCGACAGATATGGGTGAACTTGCGCTGGGTCAAAACATGCGCGTCGCGTTCATGACCTGGAATGGTTATAACTATGAAGACTCGATCTTACTTTCTGAGCGTGTACTTCAAGAAGACCGTTTAACCTCGATTCACATTCAGGAATTGTCATGTGTAGCACGTGATACCAAGTTAGGCGCAGAAGAAATTACTGCCGATATTCCTAACGTCGGTGAAGCTGCACTGTCTAAACTGGATGAGTCTGGTATTGTTTACATCGGTGCTGAAGTAACTGCGGGTGACATCCTTGTTGGTAAGGTAACGCCTAAAGGTGAAACTCAGTTGACACCTGAAGAAAAATTACTGCGCGCAATCTTTGGTGAAAAAGCGGCTGACGTAAAAGATTCATCTTTACGTGTTCCGTCTGGTACTAAAGGTACGGTTATCGACGTTCAAGTCTTCACACGTGATGGCTTGGAGAAAGATGAACGTGCACAAGCAATTGAAAAAGCTCAGCTTGATGCATACCGTAAAGACTTGAAAGAAGAATACAAAATCTTCGAAGAAGCAGCACGTGAACGTATTGTTCGTTTGTTGAAAGGTCAAGAATCTAACGGTGGCGGTTCAACCAAACGCGGCGATAAACTTTCAGAAGATGTATTGTCTGGCTTAGAGCTTGTTGATTTACTTGAAATCCAGCCAAATGATGAAGCAATTGCTGAACGTTTAACTCAGATTCAAGTGTTCTTGAAAGAGAAGAGCTACGAGATTGACGAGAAGTTTGCTGAGAAGAAGCGTAAACTTTCTACAGGTGATGAATTAACAACGGGCGTATTGAAAGTTGTTAAGGTTTACCTTGCGGTGAAACGTCGTATCCAGCCTGGTGATAAGATGGCGGGTCGTCACGGTAACAAGGGTGTTGTATCAAACATCTTACCGGTTGAAGACATGCCACATGATGCGAATGGCGTACCAGTCGACATCGTATTGAACCCACTGGGTGTACCGTCACGTATGAACGTGGGTCAGATTCTTGAGACTCACTTGGGTATGGCAGCGAAAGGTCTTGGCGATAAAATCGAAAAAATGTTGAAAGAACAACGTACAGTGATTGAACTGCGTGAATTCTTAGACAAGATTTATAACAAGGTTGGCGGTGAGCAGGAAGAGCTTGATAGCTTGACTGATGCAGAAATCTTGGCGCTTTCAGGTAACTTACGTGCTGGTGTTCCATTGGCAACACCTGTATTTGATGGTGCTGAAGAAAGCCAGATCAAAGACCTACTTGAACTTGCTGATATCTCACGTACTGGTCAAACGGTATTGTTTGACGGACGTACAGGTGAACAGTTTGACCGTCCTGTAACTGTAGGTTACATGTACATGCTCAAATTGAACCACTTGGTTGATGACAAGATGCATGCGCGTTCAACGGGTTCTTACTCACTTGTGACTCAACAGCCGCTTGGTGGTAAAGCACAATTCGGTGGTCAGCGTTTCGGTGAGATGGAAGTATGGGCACTTGAAGCATACGGTGCTGCATATACGCTCCAAGAAATGCTTACTGTGAAGTCGGATGACGTCGAAGGCCGTACACGCATCTACAAGAACATTGTAGATGGTAACCATTATATGGATCCGGGTATGCCTGAATCGTTCAACGTATTGACCAAAGAGATCCGTTCTTTAGGTATCAACATTGAACTGAAAAATGGTGACTAAAAAATCTCCCCCAACCCCTCTTTGAGAAAGAGGGGAGAAAGTCCCCCTTTATAAAGGGGGATTTAGGGGGATTAGATATTCCCAAATTTCAGTAAAAACAATATTTGTGACCCAGTCGGGTGAGCTTAGCTCCTCGACACACGGAGAAAAAAATTGAAAGACTTGCTCGATATCATGCGTAAGAAAACGGATTCAGAAGGTCATGCACCCGTTGAATTTGACCGTATCCGTATTGGTCTTGCGTCACCAGAGATGATTAAGTCATGGTCTCACGGTGAAGTTAAAAAGCCTGAAACCATTAACTACCGTACTTTTAAACCTGAACGTGACGGTTTGTTCTGTGCCAAAATCTTTGGTCCAGTAAAAGATTACGAATGCTTGTGTGGTAAATACAAGCGTATGAAATACAAAGGCGTCATTTGTGAAAAATGTGGCGTTGAAGTAACGACTGCGAAAGTTCGTCGTGAACGTATGGGTCACATCGAGCTTGCTTCTCCAGTTGCACACATCTGGTTCTTGAAATCATTACCGAGCCGTATCGGTTTACTTCTTGATATGACATTACGTGATATCGAGCGCGTATTGTATTTCGAATCTTATGTAGTTACTGATCCTGGTATGACTCCGTTTGAAAAGTATCAACTTTTAACAGACGAAGAATACTACAATGCACTTGAAGAACACGGTGATGAATTCACTGCGAAAATGGGTGCAGAAGCAGTTCAGGATTTATTAAAAGATATCGATCTTGAAGCTGAGATTGCACGTTTACGTGAAGAAATTCCACAAACAACCTCTGAGACGAAACTTAAAAAAGCGTCTAAGCGTTTGAAGTTGATGGAAGCTTTCAAAGATTCGAACAACAAGCCTGAATGGATGGTGATGAACGTACTTCCAGTACTTCCACCAGACTTACGTCCGCTTGTACCACTTGAAGGTGGTCGTTTCGCGACTTCAGACTTGAACGATTTATATCGTCGTGTGATCAACCGTAACAACCGTTTGAAGCGTCTTCTTGACCTTGCTGCGCCAGATATCATCGTACGTAACGAAAAACGTATGTTACAAGAGTCTGTTGATGCGTTGCTTGATAACGGTCGTCGTGGTCGTGCGATTACAGGTTCGAACAAACGTCCATTGAAATCTTTGGCAGACATGATCAAAGGTAAACAAGGTCGTTTCCGTCAAAACTTGCTCGGTAAGCGTGTTGACTATTCTGGTCGTTCGGTGATTACCGTAGGTCCTACTTTACGTCTTCACCAATGTGGTCTTCCGAAGAAAATGGCACTTGAATTGTTCAAGCCATTCATTTTCGCAAAACTACAAGCATCTGGCCAAGCAACAACCATTAAAGCTGCGAAGAAAATGGTTGAGCGCGAGACACCGGAAGTTTGGGACGTTCTTGCTTCTGTGATTCGTCAACATCCAGTCATGTTGAACCGTGCGCCAACACTTCACCGTCTAGGTCTTCAAGCATTTGAACCTATTCTGATCGAAGGTAAGGCAATCCGTCTTCACCCACTCGTTTGTGCTGCGTTTAACGCCGACTTCGATGGTGACCAAATGGCGGTACACGTTCCATTGACATTGGAAGCACAGCTTGAAGCACGTGCGTTGATGATGTCGACCAACAACATCTTGTCACCTGCAAACGGTGAGCCGATCATCGTTCCTTCTCAGGACGTGGTCTTGGGTCTTTACTACATCACACGTGATGCGGTAAATGCCAAAGGTGAAGGCATGGTGTTTGCGGATACGCACGAAGTTAACCGTGCGTTAGCGACGGGTAAAGTTGCAATCCATGCGCGCGTAAAAGTACGTGTACACCAAACTGTGATTGATGAAAACGGTAACCGTGAAAAGCAAACCATCATTGTTGATACGACACCTGGTCGTTGCTTGTTATGGGAAGTTGTTCCACAAGGTTTAAGCTTCGAATCGATCAACCTTGAGATGACCAAGAAAAACATCTCGAAGTTAATCAACTCTTGCTACCGTAAACTTGGTTTGAAAGATACGGTTATCTTCGCTGACCAATTGATGTATTTGGGCTTCCGTCAAGCGACGCGTTCAGGTGTATCTGTTGGTATGGAAGACATGTTGATTCCACCAACCAAGCATACGATTATCGATAAAGCTGAAACGGAAGTTCGTGAAATCGAACAACAGTTTGAGCAAGGTTTCGTAACTGCAGGTGAGCGTTATAACAAAGTTGTCGATATTTGGGCGCGTACTAACGACCAAGTTGCGAAAGCGATGATGGATAACTTGTCTTATACCCTTGTGAAAAACAAACAAGGTGAAGACGAGAAACAGAAATCATTCAACTCGATTTATATGATGTCTGACTCGGGTGCCCGTGGTAGTGCGGCGCAGATCCGTCAGCTTGCCGGTATGCGTGGTTTGATGGCGAAGCCAGATGGCTCGATCATTGAGACCCCAATTAAAGCAAACTTCCGTGAAGGTTTGACGGTACTTCAGTACTTCATCTCGACACACGGTGCGCGTAAAGGTTTGGCCGATACCGCATTGAAAACTGCGAACTCTGGTTACTTGACACGTCGTCTTGTAGACGTAGCACAAGATTTGGTTATTACTGAATCTGACTGTGGTACAGCCGGTGGCTTGGTGATGACTCCATTCATTCAAGGTGGTGACGTTATTGAACCATTACGCGATCGCGTATTGGGTCGTGTAACTGCTGAAGATGTACGTCGTGCATCTGATGATGAAGTGGTTCTTCCACGTGGTACCTTGATTGACGAGAAAATTGCTGCTCAGCTTGAAGAAGCGGGTGTCGATGAGGTTAAAGTACGTTCAGTTATCGCTTGTGAATCAACATTCGGTGTATGTGCGCGTTGTTATGGTCGTGACCTTGCACGTGGTCACTTGGTGAACCCAGGTGAATCAGTGGGTGTAATGGCTGCACAATCAATTGGTGAGCCAGGTACACAGTTAACGATGCGTACCTTCCACGTGGGTGGTGCTGCGAGCCGAACTTCTGCTGCAAACAGTGTTCAAGTACGTAACAAAGGTACTGTACGTTTCCACAACGTGAAAACTGTACAACATGCCAAAGGTCACTTGGTCTCTGTTTCACGTTCAGGTGAAATTGGTATTGCCGATGACTTAGGTCGTGAGCGCGAGCGTTATAAACTTCCTTACGGTGCAAGCATCTTGTTGAAAGATGGTGAGGCTGTAGAAGCGGGCGGTATCGTAGCGACTTGGGATCCGCATACACATCCATTGGTAACAGAAGTTGCTGGTAAAGCACGTTTCAGCCAAATCGCTGATGGTGTAACTGCAACATCGAAAACTGATGATGCAACGGGTATGACCACTGTTGAAATCTTGCCTGTAACAGCTCGTCCTGCTTCTGGTAAAGATTTACGTCCTGCAATCGTGTTAGATACAACCGATGGCGGCGAACAGTTCTACTTCTTGCCACAAAACACAATTGTGACTGTCCGTGATGGCGAAACGATTGGTGTGGGTGACGTCATTGGTCGTGTACCACAAGAAACTTCACGTACGCGTGATATTACCGGTGGTCTTCCGCGTGTAGCTGACTTGTTCGAAGCACGTAAGCCGAAAGAACATGCGATTCTTGCAGAAGTATCAGGTGTTGTAAGCTTCGGTAAAGAGACTAAAGGTAAGAACCGTTTAGTCATCACTCCAGATGACGGTTCAGAAATCTACGAAGAATTGATTCCAAAATGGCGTCAAATCAACGTGTTCGAAGGTGAGCATGTCAACCGTGGTGAAACCATTTCTGATGGTCCGCAAAACCCACATGACATCTTACGTTTGAAAGGCGAAGTGGCACTTACCAATTATATCGTGAACGAAGTTCAAGACGTTTACCGTCTCCAAGGTGTAAAAATCAACGATAAGCACATTGAAGTTGTTGTACGTCAAATGTTGCGTAAAGTTGATATCACTGATGGCGGTGATACAAGCTTCATCAAGGGCGAGCAAGTGGATTACATCCGCGTTGTTCAAGAGAACCAAGCAGTCTTGGCTCAGAACAAGTTCCCTGCGAAGTTTGAACGTCAATTGATGGGTATTACCAAAGCGTCGCTTTCTACTGACTCGTTCATCTCTGCTGCATCGTTCCAGGAAACCACACGTGTGTTAACTGAAGCGGCTGTAACAGGTAAAGAAGATGACTTACGTGGCTTGAAAGAAAACGTTGTTGTGGGTCGTTTGATCCCGGCAGGTACAGGTCTTGCGTATCATTTAGAGCGTCGTCGTCAAGAAGCAGAAGCTGCTGAATTTGAACTTCACAATGACTTTAGTGAAGTTGATCAAGCATTCAGTCAAGCGTTGAACTCAGACCAGTTCTAAGTCTTAACGAATGAAAAAGGCACCTTCGGGTGCCTTTTTTTATGGGAATGAGAATACAACCTTTTAGGAGATTGTATTGGTTATTTTTAAAGAGGGACTTGTTTACAAAACATCAATCGATTGGGACATTGTGATAACACAATGTGATCAAATTCCTCATAAAAGAGGATTATGCTTTTGTATAGAACGTATAGAAGTGAGTATGGTCATGAAAAAAACAATAGGTTTGGTTTCTACTTTGGCATTATCGGCGGTGATGTTCACAGGCTGTCAAAACATGAGTGCATCTGACCAACGTATTGGTGCAGCAGCGCTTGGTGGTGCTGTGGGCGGCGGTGTAGGTAATCATGTTGGTGGTGGTCTCGGTGCGGGTGTAGGCGCAGCTGCGGGTGCGGGTGTCGGTGCAAACACGAAAGGTGGAAGCAGTAATTCGACCACAAGCAGTGCAATCGGGGCTGGTATTGGTTCTGTCGTCGGTAAAGCCATTTTTGGTGGAGATTCTGGCGCTGCGATCGGTGGTGCCATTGGTGGCGGAGCTGGTGCAGCCATTCAAGAGAAGAAAAGATAATTTCTGCCAATCAGATTCAAAAATGCCTGCAATTAATTGCAGGCATTTTTTATTTGGTTTGGATTAGGGGCTGGCTTTCGGTTTTTTTCGGCGGATATACAGTACTTTTTCGACTTCCGCGATTCGGGTACCTGCCTCATCTACAATATTTAACGTGTAATGGCGTAGAACGGGTGCGTAATTTTCTGCCAGTTGCTTAATTTCGGCAATTTCTTGAGCGTTGAGCTGGATATCTGCATAAACCGTATTACGGCCTGGAGCAATAAAATTAATA
The DNA here is from genome assembly GCF_000369645.1 of Acinetobacter sp. CIP 64.2. Classification (NCBI taxonomy): domain Bacteria; kingdom Pseudomonadati; phylum Pseudomonadota; class Gammaproteobacteria; order Moraxellales; family Moraxellaceae; genus Acinetobacter; species Acinetobacter sp. CIP 64.2. The sequence goes on along the minus strand of NZ_KB850121.1, from coordinate 824,715 downwards.
GTAGCGCTCTTGTCCCAAACAATATACTTATGCCCTAAATGATGGATCAGAATTAACATATAAAAAGGATCAACCATCGAGTAAAGACTGCCACCAAAATGTGTTCCTACGATATTTCGATTGCGTCGGGTGAGCGGCATCTTAACGCGAATGTGATAATCATCGAGATCAATATTTTCAATGTGGATTCCTGCCCCACGATAAGGGGAGTAATGATTGAGTAGAAATTTGGAAATCGCAGGAATGGTTCGAATTTTTTTGAAAAAGTCTTTCATGGTCAATTTTTTTTCTTGCAACTCTATTCATACTCCATAAGTATCATTTTTATTGCATCGCTGGCAATGGCTGTTGATGAGCAAGCCGATAGAAAACAAAATGGGAAACAATTATGCAAGCACAAGTAAAAACAGTGACGACCTCGGATCAGCAAACGCTTTGTGTGAAAACATGGGGTGATGAGAAAAAAACAGCTTTGGTTTTAGTCCATGGCTATCCAGACAATCAGGAAGTTTGGGAACCCATAATTGAGAAATTGCTAAATGATTATTATGTGGTGACTTACGATGTCCGAGGGGCAGGGCTTTCCTCAATTCCAAAACGGATTAAGGATTATCGTTTGCCACGCCTGTCTTTGGATTTACAAGAAGTGGTGGATCAAGTCCTACCCAACCGAAATTTCCATTTGGCTGCGCATGACTGGGGTTCTCTACAGTCGTGGGAATCGGCAACTGAGCCAAAATTAAAAGGCCGTTTGTTGTCTTATACGACGATTTCAGGCCCTTGTTTGGATCATGCGTCTTTATATCTACGTGAGAAATTTAAATCAGCACCGAGCAATGTATTGAAAATGCTGACTAAATCTTGGTATATCGGAGCTTTCCATCTGCCTTTGGTTGCACCAACAGTATGGACCTTCTTCAGTCCAGAGAAATGGGGCAAGATTTTAAGCGGATTGGAAAAGAAGAAAGATTTGCCATTGAATGCCAATATTGTTGCAGATGGGAAATATGGCATTAATCTGTACCGTGCCAACTTTATTCCTTCTTTAACTCAGCCTCGCCAACGTTATGCACAATGTCCTGTACAAGCGATTGTATTACAGCGTGATGCCTTTGTTAGTCCAGAGTACATTACCGAATCGATGCCAAAATGGGTGGAACAATTTGAATATGTTGAGCTTGATGCCAATCACTGGGCAGTACTGAGCCAACCAGAAAAAATTGCTGAACTGATCCATCAATTCGTGCAACGCCAAGCAGCTTAAGGCTTTCGTAGAATAATTAAGCTAAAAATCACTTGAGATGCGTTACAATTCGGCGATATTTTCAGCTTCATGATTATGAATCTGCTAGAATGTCGCCTTTTCTTTGCTCCTAAAATTGTTCATGAATGCTGTCGTAATTGCGATTGCCGTGATGTTTATTTTGTCACTGGCACGCGTTTCTGTTGTTCTCACATTAGTGATTTCAGCCATTATTGGCGGCTTGGTCGCAGGTCTAAGTCTTTCCCAAACCGTAGAAGCATTTAATGCGGGCTTAGGTGATGGCGCTGAAGTTGCCTTGGCTTATGCCGTGTTAGGCGCATTTGCCTTGGCACTGTCCAAGTCTGGTTTACCTGATTTACTGGCGCATAAACTGATTGGTTTATTGGGGATGGAAGCAGGTAAAAATCAGCAAAGAAAGGTGAAATATCTATTATTAACGATTTTGCTGATTGCTGCGATTTTCTCTCAGAACTTGATTCCTGTGCATATTGCCTTTATTCCAGTCTTGGTTCCCCCTTTACTGAAAGTGATGAACCATTTAAAGCTGGATCGACGTGCGGCAGCCTGTGTCATGACTCTGGGTTTAGTCGGAACTTATATTTTCCTACCTGTGGGGTTTGGTGCAATTTTCCTTGAACAGATTCTGATGGGCAATATCAATAAAATAGGGGCTGCCTATGGTCTGCATGTTGAGCGAGGCATGATGCCAATCGGCATGGCAATTCCTGTTTTAGGTATGGTGCTTGGGACGCTGGTCGCTGTGTTTGTGAGTTATCGTAAGCCTCGTATTTATGTAGATCGTACCATTAACACAGTCAAAAGCATTGATCTGGACAAACCACTCAGAGCAACGGAACAACAAGAATATGACCTAAAAGCGGATGCAGAAGAGCTTAAACAAGAAGCTGAAAATGTCCCGTATATTTCCAAAAAAACCATGTTTATGGCTGTGCTTGCAATTGGCTTAACCTTGGTCGCACAGTTGTACTCAGGTTCAATGATTCTGGGTGGCCTAGTCGGTTTTGCGGTGTTGTCAGCATCCGGTATTTTTAAATGGCAAGATGCGGATGATGTGTTTGTACAAGGGATGCGCATGATGGCTCTGGTCGGCTTCATCATGATTTCTGCAGCAGGTTTTGCTTCAGTGATGACGCATACAGGCGATGTTACCCATCTGGTCAATGGGGTGGTGCATATCATTGGTGATAACCATGCTTTGGCGGCATTTCTCATGCTGTTTATTGGCTTATTTGTCACCATTGGCATTGGTTCATCGTTCTCAAGTGTACCTGTGCTGGCCGTGATTTATGTACCTTTGTGCGTACAGTTTGGTTTTTCACCGTTGGCGACCATTGCTTTAATTGGAACGGCTGCGGCTTTAGGTGATGCAGGCTCACCTGCATCAGATTCGACTTTGGGGCCAACGGCTGGTTTAGGTGTAGATGGTCAACATGATCACATTTGGGATACTGTTGTGCCGACTTTTATACACTTTAATATCCCATTGCTTATTTTTGGTTGGATTGCTGCGATGGTTTTATAATAAAAATGGCTCATTAAGAGCCATTTTTTTTGCTGAATTTAATTAAATTTTAAAATCTAAAAAAGATCAGTAAATGACATTTTTTGTCTCTTTTTTAATCTATTTTTATAATGTGGATTTAATATTAAGTTTTATGTAAATATATTTTTAAATCCTACTAAATTTATTTTTTAATTGTGATGTTATTTTATTTAAATCTGATGAAAATACTAGGTTTTATAGTGGTTTAAGTAGACTTAAATAGTCGGTATTAATAATTATTACATATTTTAACAATTATATTTTATTAATATTCAATGCATTACAAAATAGATTTAAATGGTTGGAATTAATAACTATTGCATAATGTAAAAACACGTGTTTATTATGTTGAACAAGAACATAAATTGTTAAAGAGGTTGTTTTAATGTTAAAGAAAGCATTGGTTGTTGCATTATTGGGGTTATCTTCAACTGCATTTGCAGGGGGCTTTCAAGTTAAAGTGGGTGCAAGTTTAATTGATCCGACAGGGGATACAACAATTGCACCTGGCGCAACGGTAAAAGGCGATCATGAGTTTGCATTTACACCATCGATCGAATATTTCTTTGCTGATACACCATTTTCTGCTGAATTATTATTAGCAAATCCAATTCATCATGATGTGCTCTTAAATGGTGAGAAAGTTGCAAGTGTTAGCCAATTACCACCTACCATTACGGCCAAGTATAATTTTAAAAACTCAACACGTTTCACCCCTTATATCGGTATTGGTGGTACGGCTTTCATTCCGTGGAATGAAAAGGGTGTAGCAAAAGACGTAAAAGAAACATTTGGTTTTGCAGGTCAGCTTGGTTTTAATTTCCAGCCAGCCGATGCGAAAAACTGGGGCGTGTATGTGGATGTGCGTTATGCAGATTTAAGCCCGGAAGTTAAACTGGTGGATGGAACTAAATTTGACCTGGACCTTAACCCAGTTGTGTATACCTTAGGTTATAGCTACAAGTTCTAAGCTGAAGTAGCGTTTTTAAAAGCCTCACCTAGTGAGGCTTTTTGATTTTTGCAATTCCCATATAAAACAGATACAGGCGCTACACAGAGAGTTTTGTATGCTGAAAAATGATCACAAATAGAAATGAGCCATTTATAATGAAAAGATTAGTAACACCGATATTGCTGTGCTTGCCGCTGCTACTTGTGTCCCATGCGCAGGCAGCAAGTTATTCCTGTAAGGCAGCAAAATTAAAAGCTGAACAACAGATCTGTAATGATCGTGGTTTAAATGATGCTGATGTTAAATTGGCAACTACCTATCAAATTGTATTGCGTGTCCTCCCAATGGGTGGGCGTGATGCAGAAAAAGATCAGCAGTTGCGATGGTTGAAACAACGTAATTCCTGTGGTGCCAATGCACCGTGCCTTCGTCGTGCTTATGCACAGAGACAACAGCAGCTTGATCAGCTTTTACAAACACGGGTCTTGAGCCAAGGACCTTTCTAATTGTGCTTTTTGTGCGATTTTTACCTGAAAAATAACAATCAAGGATTGAAAAATCCAAGATATACACCATTCATAAATCATTCCAAAGATATAAGCCCGTATAAGGAGTGATTTATGAGTGAACAAGTGGCTCAAAATTATAGTTTCCAAGCTGAAGTTGCTCAGTTATTACATTTAGTGACGCATTCACTGTATTCCAACCCTGAAATTTTCTTACGTGAATTGATTTCCAATGCTTCAGATGCCTGCGATAAGCTGCGTTTCGAGGGGATTAATCATCCTGAATATTATGAAAATAATCCGGACTTACGCGTCCGTGTAATGCTAGATAAAGAGCATAAAACCTTAACCATTTCTGATAATGGGATTGGTCTAAGCCAGCAAGAAGCGATTGATAACTTGGGTACCATTGCAAAATCAGGGACCAAAGACTTCATGTCTAAGCTGACAGGTGACCAAAAATCAGATGCGCAGTTAATCGGTCAGTTTGGGGTCGGTTTCTATTCAGGTTTTATTGTTGCCGATAAAATTACAGTTGAATCACGTCGTGCAGGTTTGGATGTAGCCGATGGTGTACGCTGGATCAGTGGTGGCACTGGCGAATTCGAAGTTCAGCAAATTGATAAAGCTACGCGTGGTACCGATATCATCCTGCATTTACGTGATGATGCACTGGATTATTTAGAATCTTGGAAAGTTAAACAAATCATCAACAAGTATTCAGACCACATCAGCTTGCCTATCGAAATGCAAAAAGAAGTCTGGCAAGAGGAAGAGGTTGCTGAAGGTGAAGAGCCTAAAAGCGGCCAAATGGTCAAGACCGATGACTGGGAAGCCATTAACTCTGCCAGTGCACTCTGGACACGCAGCAAGAGCGAAATCACCGATGAACAATACATCGAGTTCTATAAAAATTTGAGTCATGATTTTGCAGAACCGTTGGCTTGGGCACATAACCGCGTTGAGGGCAGCACCGAATATACGCAATTATTGTATATTCCAAGTCAGGCCAAACAGGATTTGTTTACCCGTGAAGCGAAGGCGGGCATTAAGCTGTACGTGAAACGTGTATTTATTTTGGATGAAGCGGATAATCTGATTCCAAACTATTTACGTTTTGTTCAAGGTGTAGTGGATAGTGCTGATTTACCACTGAATGTGAGCCGAGAATTGTTGCAGGAAAGCCGTGATGTGAAAACCATTCGTGAAGGCAATGCACGCCGTGTATTGACTTTAATTGATGGTTTGGCTAAATCGGAAGATGAGAAAGACCAAGCGAAATTCAAAACCTTCTATAGCGAATTTGGTTCAGTCTTGAAAGAAGGTTTGGGTGAAGACACAGGTAACCGTGAGCGTATCCTCAAATTATTGCGTTATGCGACTTCGAATAATGATGAGATCAGTACTTCTTTTGCGGACTATAAAGCACGTATGAAAGAAGGGCAGAAAGCCATCTATTATGTAACTGCAGATAGTTTAAGCGCTGCGAAAAACTCGCCACAACTGGAAGTGTTCAAGAAAAAAGGCATTGAAGTCTTACTCATGGCAGACCGTGTGGATGAGTGGGCTATGAACTTTGTGTTTGAGTTCGATGGTACGCCATTACAGAACGTGTCTAAAGGCGCAGTTGATCTGGGCGATCTGCAAGATGCTGAAGAGAAAAAGGCTTTAGAACAGGCCGCAGAACAGTTCAAACCTGTAGTTGATCGTTTAAGTAGCTCATTGAAAGACAAAACCAAAGAGGTACGGGTGACTACGCGTCTGGTAGATTCACCAGCATGTCTCGTCACCAGTGAAGGTGAGCTTTCTCCACAGCTGATTCGCATGCTCAAACAAGCAGGCCAAGCAGTGCCAGAAATTAAACCGACATTAGAAATTAATCCTGAACATCCGTTGGTGAAAAAACTGGAAAACTCAGCGCAGTTTGATGATCTGGCTAATGTGATCTTTGATCAGGCAGTGATTGCTGAAGGGGGATTACCCGAGGATCCTGCAGCATATGTAAAACGGATTAATAGTTTGTTATTGAAATAAGCAGTTTGCTCAAGGACCTCTGCTTCGGCAGAGGTTTTTTTATGGGTATGGATAACTAGGAAGTTATCCACAGTGTTGTTGATATTATCCTCAAAAGTTCGCTTCAAAGCGCATTTGATAGCTGAAATGATTGTCCTGTTTATCCGCAGGCACATTGAAATAATTCAGATCATTTTGCATATAGAGCCAATTACGCCAAATCGGTCTTTTCCAGGAAAAATAAGGTCCCCATTGGTTAACCCGAAGTTCTTTCTTTTCATAATCACCTTCACTCACAATGCCATAGCTGAGATTGTCTTTGGATAAAAAGTGTAAGTTCTGAAAGGTACGGTTGCGCCAGATATAGTCCTCATCCTGTGTTTTAGACAGGTTGAATTGCGTTGAGAGTAGACTTTGTTGTTGTAATTTCTGAGTTAGATTGAAATTGGTTTCTGCATAATTCTTACTGGTGGAACCGTAACGAAAGATTTGTGCTGTATCCAGATTGAGCCCTGAATGCAGAACCCATTGCTTCTTGGCAAGGAATTGCACATAAATATCGGTATCGGAATTCGAACCCAAATCAAGGTCATTGTTAAAGGGCAACCAACTTGAGATGGTACTCCAGCTGGCACTGAGTGGATTGGGGCGAATGATATTGTGATGTACCTTATGTTTAGTCATTTTACCAAGCTTTTTCACGACTTGCGGCTGTTGCGCACGCTGTGCCAAGGAATCATCGCCAAAGACTACCATCAATTCATGACTCAGTTGGGTATTATAGTCTTGATCAGAGCTTGTTTCAGTTTGCGTCTCACAAATCAATGGATGGGTGCGAACAAGCTGCTTGGAAGTGTGCCAAGCTTGTTGATGTAACAACGAAACGGGCAAGCGCGTGATATGCCTGCTCCATGGGAATAACATTGGAAATAGGGGTGTCATTAAATAACCGAGACAGAGATTGCCTACAATCAAAACAAACACTACTAAAGCGTATCGTTGATACATGTTATGGTGAAGAAAAATAAAAGAAAATAAGCATAGCAGTTTAAGCTTAACCATTTATTGACACAGTCAATATTTTTGAAAAGACCCAATCGCAGATACGATTGGGTCTTGGTTAAACTTGTTGATCAAGTACTAAAATAAGGTTTCAAGCCGCACAAAGGTACTGACAAAATGGCTACGATCCTCACGATGATCATTAAAATAATTAAGGTCACCCTGTACATAGAACCATTCACGCCACAATGGTTGCCGCCAAGACACAAACGGCCCCCAGCTATTCAGGCGTAACTCGTTTTTATTGTAGTAGCCGCCAGTATAGAGTCCATAATTAAAATTATTATGGGCAAAGAATTGGTGTTGACGAAAAAGACGGTTATCCCACAACAGATCATCATCCTGTTTATCTGCATAGGTTAAGCTGAACTGATTAGATAAAAAAGGCTGATTTGGACGTGCGTGAATCAACTCTAAATTAGTTCTTAAATAGTTTTCACTTCGACTGCCATAACGATAAATCTGTTCGGCATTAAAGCGAAAATCATTACGTAAATCCCAGTGTTTTTCTGCTCTTAAACGTAAATAAATATCGCTGCCTGAACGGATACCAATATCAGCATCGGTCTCAAAGGGAAGCTTTTTCGAGAAATTCGACCAACGTAATGCCAATGAGCCATTACTGTCCCGAGTTTGTTTAGAGTCAAATTTTTTACCTGGATCTTGATTCGGCTGATTATTGGTATTGGCAACATTGTTTTTAAACTCATCGTCTAGAGAATCATCACCAAACACGACACTGAATCTTTTTTCTAAAGTCGGTAACTTAATTTTACCGCGAATACGGGGTTTAATTTCATAGTTATCGTATTGATTCCAATAATTGTCTAGCATGACGCGAATGGTGGCGGAGGCTGGATTTTCGGGATCTACATCGCCGAACCAATCATCAATCTTGATTGAGGTATGGTCTGCCCATTCACGGATATGACGTTGTTTTTTGTCAAACCAAGTCTTGTCTTCAGTTTCAGCCGTTGGAGGAACTGTAGGCTGGTCTGACTGCTCTGGAAATATGGTTGGCGTAGCGTCTACCCAGCGCGGGATATAGTCCAATGCATTTTCTGAGTTTTTTGCATTACTTGGTTGCAAGTTTTGAGATTCAGAATGGGTTTCTGCATTTGCAACACTTAAAGATCCGATCGATAGTGTCAGCAAAGCAAAAAAGATACGCGATGGTACTATTTGCTGTAAATTATTCATAATTAAGGCTTATCTATTGTTCTTATATTAACTTTTGATGATTAGGTTAATAAAATCAAGTATTAGACACAAAAAACAGCAATTTAGTCCTACAAAATGCGAGACATCATAAGCATTTAGTCCAATAGATAAGATTGAACATCACTCGGTTTATCGAAGGCATCTGCTCATCCTTGAGCCAGACTTTAATCTTGAATATTAAAGCGCTGAAGTGACTATGCCTAATTTAAGGTGATTTTGCGACCGTACTATTTTCCAAGGCCTGATATAGATCATGGACAGAAATCGGTTGCGGCAAATGGCTGATGACTTGCCGAATCAGTTGCCAGGTATAACCATCGGCACGATCTAACAATAAATAGGGATAAGCTTGATCTTCGTTAGAGAGCTTGACCCGTTCTAAGCCATGAATCACGCGAATTTTTTGACGTTCTCTGAGTAAAATCACAGGCGTGAAAAAGGTTGCAGCGGTTTCTTCAAAAGGAATAAATTTTTGTGTATTGATAAACGAGGCAGGAATATAGGGATACACGCGTTGATCACGTTGCCAAACTAAAGTGCCATTCATGATGCATTCATTAAATAAGCTTTCATGCTGGTGATAGTGTCGTTTAAAGTTAGTCCAACCGGTCTGGTGAATTGAACTGGTTCTGGTGTGACGTTGATCGGTATAAGCCTGTAAAACAGTGGTTGCATATTCAACACTGTGCGTGCCCACTAAAACAACATAATGGGAAAATTGCCCCTGTGCATAGAGTTGCTCAGCAATAAAAATTTGTGCTGAGCCCCAAAGTGGCTGTGCTTCATTTTCGGCTTTGAGATAGAGCCAGTCGATTTTAATATTTTGATCAATCTCGTTATGCAGATCGACCCGATACAGTGACGGGAAAGTGCGCGCATCTACGCGTTCCAATCGGCATAGTAAACCATCCAGACTAAAATCATTTAAAGCCAATGGTTGGGCTTTATTCAAGTTGGCTGAAGGAAGAGTGCCTTGCCTAAATCCAGGTTTTACACGGGGTGTCGGCTGCGTCGATGGTGTCACTGCTGCGGGCTGAATTTTTTCTTGAATAATCGCATCCAGCTGTGACTGAAAGTTTTTGCTTTGCTGTTTAATCAGGGAGAAGCTATCTTTATTTGAGTGCTGAATCTCTTCTGCTTGAACTGCCTCTAAAACAGGAATCAGATTTTGCAATTCATGGTCAGTTTTCACATATTCACTGGCATGTTTTTGTAGCCATTGCAGCGCATCTTGTGACTTGCTCAACCAAGGACTTTTCAGGAAGGACAAGGCAGGGCGAATGACCCAGACTTGCCAGTGCTGTCCTTGACGTAATGCCGCCCAGCCCATATCCGCTGAAGCAAACAAGGCGTTTTCTACACGACCCATAAAATTATAGGTACCACGATAGGTCATGGCATAGCCATATTCAGCTAAGTCGTCAGCCGAAAACTCTTCATTGAGAATAAACTCTTTGAATGGGCTGAGTTGATCCTGGAAGGTTGGATCGTCGCAAGATGCGCAGATATCTTTGATACGTTGTTTTGATTTGGCAATTTCAAAAAGTGATGTTTTATCATCATTCAGCCCGTCGACGAGGGTCTTGAGCTCATCAACCAAGAGTGCTTTCTCTAATACGTCCATCGATTGTTTCCTTAGAGATAGGCTTGAGCCTGTTTTAAATCATAAATACGGAAAAGTGACAGCAATCGGAATCGTTTGTAATCAATTATAGTGGGCAAAGTATGCTGTTTTACGGGTGTGAAAACTGCTCTAATCCATAGCTCTCGGTGTTTGATAATCAGAGTAGATCCAGGATTTAAAGCTTGTATTTTCATCACAAAAGATTGTCACTTTATGACGATTATAGAAGAAAAAGAGACAAAATCTATAGCGGTCAAGTTAGTCAAAATTTTCCTTTGCATATACTAAATCGAGATATTCATCATGGTTTGTCTTTGAAAATAAAAACATTTTAAAAGAATGAATCGGATTAGCAGATCATAAGATCGAAATTTATCTATAAATTTTTGGGTGAGTTGTGATCACTTTCACATATCTATTGGTGAAAAGCTCAGCAAATAAAAATCGACTTTGTGGGAAATCTTGATAACAGCCGATAGACGGTGCTTTTTTAAAGATAAACGACTGAAAGAAAAAGAAATCTTAGACTGTAGGTATTAAAAAAACCGCTTCGAGATGTACATAGAAGCGGTTTTTTGTGATCAGTTGAAATTAAGATTTAATTTCGCATTGATCATCGTTGCATTGTGGGGCATCTGTTTGTTCAATCTCTTCTGTAGCCGCAGATTGTGCCTGCTGTAATGCTTGCAAGAAAATCTCGCGGGGTTGTGCACCAGAGAGTGCTAGTTTTTGATCAAAGACAAAGAAAGGAACCCCAGTGACTTTTAGCTGTTCATGGGCGATTTGTTCATCATGGCGTACAAAATCTGCCAGTTCATCCGAATCCAGTACATACTCAACTTCAGCATTGTCTAAGCCAATACGTGAGGCAATTTCTTCAACCACTTCACGTTCACCAATCGCGAGTCCTTCAGTCATATACGCATGGAAGAAGGCTTCTTCTGCTTCATTGCCTAAGCCTTTGCTTTGGGCAAGATGAATAATACGGTGTGCATTAAAACTATTACCTGAATTGGCTTTCTGCCACTGGAAATCGATGCCTTCGGCGGCTGCCATGGCTGCAACATTACGCTCCATTTCTTCCATCTCGGCATAACTACGACCGTATTTCTGCGCTAAACGTTCAGTGTTTGAGGTTTCATGTTTTGCTGGCGCATTGGGATCTAACTCAAAACTATGCCAGTGAATATCCAGCTCAATACCAGCTTCTTCAGCAACATGTTCAAGACGTTTTTTACCGATATAACAAAATGGACAGACCACATCTGACCAAATATCTACACGCATAGCAGCTCTCTTCAATTTTACTTAATCAGATAATAGGGGCGAAGCTCATGAATTTAAAGCGATGAATATGTAATGCTCCGTTACGAGAAATGAAATAAAAAGGGCTATAACTGCATGTGTTTTATGGATTAAACTGGCTAAACAACATAAAAAATATAATGAAACTTGGAGGCTGTATGCGCCGTTTTTTAATTTTTCTTACAATTGTCGTGCTTGGTATCGGTTCATTCTTCTTTTATCAACATACCCTAAAACAACGTGCCATCAATAATCAGCAGATGTTTGAGGTGGTAATGTCCGAGAAAATGCGCGAACTTTATGATCAGGCGCAAGACTGGTCAACGCCTGTACAACTGGATATCCATGATAAGCGTTTATCTGGCGACTATAAATTGATGTCTGAGTTTCTGTTGAACTATTGGATGCAGAATGTAGAAGCGCGTAATCGTTATTTACGTGAACTGAAAGCCGCCCATTGGGATACTTTTTTAGATGTTGAACGCTTAGACCAAGACCGCAAACAGGGCTATAAAGACACTGAGCAAATGTTTGTGGCGGTGCGTAAAGCATCTGCTGAATATGAACAAGCACGACAACAGATTCAGATGCATTCAATGCAGCAAGCAAAAAGTTTGGCGATTCACAATGAAATGAGAGCCTCACTGCAAGCCAAACTGGAGCATAACCTGAAGGCAGACAAAGCTCATGATATCTTCCCGATTGAACAGCAGATTATGGAAAAAGCACAGGCCATGTTTGATATGTTGAAGCAATATCCGTGGCAGAGAAAAGATAAAACCATTTTGTTCCGAGAGACCGCTCAAGTGAAAAAATTCAATGGGCTCTATCAAGATGTGTTAAAGCTGAATGCCAAGATGGAGAAAATTAAACAAAATAATGCTGAGGTATTAGACGAAGAATTGTAATACCAATTGACCAAGTCCACAGAGTGTACTCAGAACACAGGTAGAAGATTCAAATATGAATTTATGGCAATTGTTTCTTAAAGTTAGACCTTTTGTATTGCCTTATAAGTGGCTGGTTGCAGTCACATTAGTGCTGACCTTGATTGGCGCCTTAACGGCACAGGTCAATGCGCTGACCTTGCAATATGCGGTAGATCAGATCAATGCTGTGGTTGAGTCTGGACAGGGTTTGACTGCTGGATTGCATATTTTGATCACCATCAGCGTGATTTTATTGAGTAAAGAAGTGCTGAATATTTTTATTCAGTTCGGACAAAAGTTTTTTGGCGAGAAATTACGCATTTTGATTTCACAAGATGTGGCACAGTCAATTATTGTGAAGTTTCTACAATATCGTCTGGCCTTCTTTACCCAAGATGACAATCAGGCAGGGAAATTACAAACCCGGATTGATCGCGGCATAGGTTCGATTACCCGACTGGTGCAAATCTTCTTTATCGATATTTTTCCTTTGTTTAGTAGTGCCATTATTGCCCTGTGTCTGATGTTCTATGCCAACTTCTGGATAGGATTGGTGGCTTTGAGTATTGTGCCGATTTATTTCTGGATTACCTTTAAACAGGCACAGAAACTCAGTGGTACACGCCGTAATTTACGTGATGGCCGGGAGCGTAAAAGTCAGGGGACTTTAAGTATCATTCAGTCGATTACGGTGATTAAGTCATTTAACCGAGAGCAAATTGAAGCTGAAAAGCAACTGACCTTACAAAAACAGCTGACTGATGATCAGATGCGGACGCGTCAGCTGAGTTTTCTGTTTGATGGACTCAAAACCTTTATTGAACAGATTGGCGTGGTGTTTATTATCATTCTAACGGCCTATTTTGTTCTGGTCGGTGATATGAGCATTGGCATGATCATGTTTCATATCTTGCTCTTTAATAATGTTTCCGCCCCGATTCGCTCTCTGCATCGAATCTATGATGAAGTCAATGATGCAATGATTTATGCAGAAAGCTTTTTCAAGATTCTGGAAGCAGAGGATGAAATAGAAACTTCTGGCCAGCTTAAACCACAGCCATTGACAGGCAAGTTTGAATTAAAGGAGCTTAATTTTTTCTATCCCAATGGTTTTCATGCATTGAAAGATATTAACCTGACCATTCAGCCGAATAAGATCACAGCATTGGTGGGTTTATCTGGCGCAGGTAAATCGACGTTGATTAGCCTACTGGATAAATTCTATTTACCGCAGTCCGGAGAAATTCTACTAAATGGAACGTCATTAACAGAGATTGATACTCAATATTTGCGTGATCATATTGGCCTCGTCCTACAAAAAAATCATATTTTTCAGGGCACGATTGAGGAAAATATCCGTTATGGCAAGATGAATGCCACACAGGATGAGATTATCCTTGCTGCGAAAAAAGCTTCGATTCACGAGCAGATTCTTAAACTACCGCAGGCCTATCAATCTGATGCCTTATTGCTCTCAGGTGGGCAACAACAGCGTATTGCGATTGCCCGCATGTTCCTGAAAAATCCGCCGATTATTTTTCTGGATGAACCTACGGCTAGTCTGGATGCGATTGCCACTGAACAGATCAAGCATAGTCTGGATGAAATTAAGCAGGGGCGGACGGTGATTATTATTTCACATAGCCTGTCACAGATTATTGATGCCGATTATACCTATGTGATGCAGGATGGCAGGATCGTGGAACATGGCGAGCATCATCAGCTGTATCAGCAACAAGGCGTCTATAAGGATATCTTTGACGCGATGGCCAAGAGCTTAAATATCGAAAAGATTTCTAAAACCTTTGAAGGCGATGATGAAGAGGAAACCCATAGTTAGCAATGCTTCATCTTATTTGGCCTAACGTTGAACTGAAGACCGAGCAAAAATCTTGTCAGCAGCTTGGAAACTGGAAATAAAACAATATGAATCCCTATGAATTTCAGAGGCTTTTGATTTTCTCTAAGTACCCGTGTTTTCACGATTTAAAAAATTTTATAGACAAGATTGCTTGAGATAGGACATAAAGTTGAGTGATATTTACCGTTTATCCGACCTCTACTGAATCAAATTTAAGTTTGCTGTAGCCTATTCTATAGATGCTTTTATTTAACTCATGATGTTCTTATGGATGAGGGATGTTTGGAGCAAGAGATGAATTTTCTAAAACGATCTGTGCTGACAACTGCACTGGTTTTTATGGGCTTGCCGGTAGTTCATGCCAATGATGAGGTGGCCTCATTGCCGACCATTCGGGTCATGGCTGAATCTGAATTACGTGAAGAGGTGGGGTTTGTTCCCTTTCAAGAAGACAAGCAGGTTCGTCAGTCACTGCAGCATTATGTTTATAAGCTCAATAATGATATGCAGAATGCAGGCGTGAGTGAAAGTCCACTGATTGTCAACTATCAGCCAGTGGCAGCACAGCCAGATCTGACCCAATATTCTCCGATTTTGCAGCAATATATTTTAGCGGTTGCTTCGGGTTTACAGTCATCTGACCCAACTAATGGCGTTTTTAAAATGCTGGAACCTTTGAATATCAATCGAAATAATATTGATGGGATTCGTAATGGTACGATTAAGTTGAATACCGATGATATTTTGCGCTTGCAACAGCAAATTCAAGATGGGCTAAGAGGCTTTAAACAGCCTTATTAAATTAGCTGATTGAATAAATAAAAATCCCCGCATTTAGCGGGGATTTTTCTATCTCAGTGTTGATTAAACACGTTCGATAATAGTCGCGATACCTTGACCAAGGCCGATACACATGGTCGCAAGACCAATTTGTGTATCTTGTTGTTCCATCACGTTCAACAAGGTTGTTGTGATACGTGCACCTGAACAGCCCAATGGGTGACCCAATGCAATCGCACCACCATTCAAGTTGATGATGTCTTGCTTGTCATAAACGCCTAAGCCTTTCATCACTGATAAGCCTTGAGCAGCAAATGCTTCGTTTAATTCGATAGTCTGGATATCCGCCATCGTTAAACCAGCACGTTTCAGCGCTTTTTGAGTTGCTGGTACTGGACCATAACCCATGATCGCCGCATCACAACCTGCAATGGCCATTGAACGAATCACGGCACGTGGTTTTAAACCCAATGCTTGAGCACGTTCAGCAGACATAAGCAACATTGCAGATGCGCCGTCAGAAAGCGCAGAAGACGTTGCTGCTGTGACTGAACCACCTTTAGGATCAAACACTGGTTTCAATGCTTTGAATGCTTCAAGGTTAGCATCAGGACGAATCACTTCGTCGATGTCGCAAAGGATTTTGAAGCCATTGGCATCGTGGCCTTCAACACCGACGATTTCGTTTTTGAAACGACCTTCTTGAGTTGCAGCCCACGCACGACGGTGAGATTCAACACCGAATGCATCCTGCTCTTCACGAGAAATGCCATTCATACGACCTAACATTTCAGCGGTTAAGCCCATCATGTTCGATGCTTTGGCATAGTGCTTAGATGCTTCTGGGTTCAGGTCGATGCCATGCATCATACCTACGTGGCCCATGTGCTCTACACCACCGATGATGAACACATCACCTTGATTGGTCGCAATCTGTGCAGCAGCCGTGTGGATGGCTTGCATAGAAGAACCACATAAACGGTTTACCGTTTGGCCACCAGCAGTTTTAGGAATATCAGCCAATAAACCAATGTTACGAGCAATGTTCATACCTTGCTCTAAAGTTTGGTTGACACAGCCCCAGATTACGTCTTCAACTTCATTGGTATCAAACGGGTTACGAGCAACAAGTGCACGTACTAATTCAGCAGATAAACTGTCGGCACGTACATTGCGGAACATACCGTTACGTGATTTGCCCATGGCAGAACGAACGCCATCAACAATCACAACGTCACGTGGATTTAAAGTAGCCATTCACGTCGCTCCTTAACCGTAGAATTTTGTGTTGTTAGCAGCCATGTCACGCAACATTTGTGGCGCTTCATAAGCCTTACCTAAGTGTGCATATTTGTCGCAAAGCGCAACGTATTCAGCAACACCTGTTTGGTCGATGTAACGGCATGGACCACCGCGGAATGGAGGGAAACCAACACCCATAATCATCGCCATATCTGCTTCTGCAGCAGTTGCTACGATCTTGTCTTCCAAGCAACGAACGGTTTCGTTACAGAAAGCCAGCATCATACGGTCAATGATTTCCTGGCTATCAAACTCACGTTTTTCACCAGTCACGAAAGGTGCAATGATTTCGTATGCTGTTGGATCAACAGTTTTCGTTTTCTTACCTTTCTTGTCTAACACGTATTTGTAGAAACCAACGTCATTCTTTTGACCCAGACGTTTGGCTTCATACATTGCTTCGATCGAACCTTTGTAGTCTGGCTTCATACGGTCAGGGAAACCTTCTGCCATCACTTCTGCGCCATGAACACCTGTATCGATACCCACAACGTCGATCAAGTATGCAGGGCCCATTGGCCAGCCGAATTTCGCCATCACATTGTCTACTTGTTGGAAATCCGCACCATCTTTCACAAGAAGGTCGAATGCACCAAAGTAAGGGAACAATACACGGTTCACCAAGAAGCCTGGGCAGTCGTTAACAACGATTGGTGTTTTACCCATTTTTTGAGCGAGCACTACAGTTGTTGCGATTGCTTCTTCTGACGTCTTTTCACCACGAATCACTTCAACCAGTGGCATCATGTGTACTGGGTTAAAGAAGTGCATACCTACAAAGTTTTCAGGACGTTGTAATGCTTTCGCTAAACGGGTAATTGAAATCGTAGAGGTATTAGATGCAATGATCGTATTTTCACGAACATGCTTTTCAGTGTCAGCAAGTACGATTTCTTTTACTTTTGGATTTTCAGTCACAGCTTCGATCACGATATCCACTTCTTTAAACTCGTCATAGCTTAAAGTCGGACGAATGCGAGCCAGTGTTTCACCCATTTGCGCAGGTTTCATTTTCTTGCGCTCAACTTGCTTGGTCAGCAAGTTATTTGCTTCTTGCATACCGAGTGCAAGTTGCGGGTTACCAATGTCTTTCATGATGATTGGTGTGCCTTTGCTTGCCGCTTGGTAAGCAATACCACCACCCATGATACCCGCACCTAATACAGCCGCTTGGTTAACAGGGTGAGCACCTTTCTCATATTTTTTCGCAGTTTTCTTCACCACTTGGTCATTGATGAATAAACCAATCAATGCGCCTGCTTGTGGGGTAATCGCTGCTTTGGCAAAACCTTGAGCTTCAGCTTTTAATGCGTCATCACGAGTTGAGTTCGCACCTGCTTGTAATGAATCAAGCAATAGTTTTGGGGCAGGGTATTGCGCAGGATTTGCTTTTGCAAGTACCGCACCTTTTGCCGTATTGAACGCCATCATTTGTTCAAGCGGGTTCAATTTGATTGCATCTAATTTTTCTTGACGCTTGGCTTTCCAGTTCAAACGGCCAGCAAGTGCTTGTTTAACCAGATCAACAGCAGCTTCTAGTAATTTGTCAGCAGCAACAACCGCATCTACAGCACCGTCTTTTAGCGCAGCAGCTGGTTTTTTCGGGTTCGCCATTGCCATCCATTCAACGGCATTGTCGATACCGATTAAACGGCTTAAACGTACACTACCACCAAAACCAGGATAGATCCCCAATTTGATTTCTGGTAAACCGACTTGTGCTTGTTCTGACATCACGCGGTAGTCACAAACCAAGCACATTTCAAAACCGCCACCGAGCGCTGTACCATTGATTGCAGCAACTTTAGGTAGATCTAAGTCTTCAAAACTGTTGAAGATTTCATGTACAGGCATAAGCCAATCAACGATCGCTTGCTCACCCGCAGCGAAGTTATCGCCAAACTCAGTGATATCAGCACCAACGATAAAAGTTGATTTGCCAGAGGTAACAACTAAGCCTTTAATCTCTTTATTGGCTTTTACTGCAGCAATTGCTGCTTGGAAGTCTTCGATGGTTGCGCGGTTAAATTTATTGACCGACTCACCTTGTAAGTCAAAGCGGAATTCTGCAATTCCGTCCGCAAGCATTTGGACGGTAATGGCATTGCCAGCGTGGATCATGCCTGATCTCCCTTGTTGTGGAGGATTCTGAGTTGATGTCATAAAGCGTATGTACAGTGATGCACACAAAAAATGCTTCGCTAATCTTACGATAACTATATCCAAAAAGGACATAACAAGTTGTATCAAGCCGTGACGCTAGGGTCATCAATTTATTGTAAGCTGGGATTTGAATTGCTAAATCATGAATAAAAATAAATTTTTTGTGCGAAATAGAGTGTTTACTCCTTGATTGTGATCAGGAATTTGCAAGGTGCTTTGTCCGATTTAGGTAACCTAAATTGGTATTTAAGTCGACAAGTTTGTTAGAATAGCAGGCTTATTTTTGTGTGCGATTTTGACATTTGGTTATCAAATTGGCATTTGGTTTTCAGCTAAGAAGATAGAGTAATCTATGATTAAGTGGATCATATTAGCGATTTTTATCATATCTGCGTTGTATATTCAGCGCCGTGGTAAAGTAAAGCATTCGTTTTATCGTCAGTTTTTTGACCATTCGACGATTCTCGCACCGATTAATTTTTTAATGTACATGTTTTCCAAAGTGCCGAATCAACCGTATATCGACACCCAGCATTTTCAGGACTTAAAAGTTCTGGATGAAAACTGGGAAATGATTCGTGATGAAGCCAAAGCGCTGTATGATAAAGGGGGGATTAAGGCCTCAAGTACTTATGATGACTTGGGCTTTAACTCTTTCTTTAAAACAGGCTGGAAACGTTTCTATTTGAAGTGGTATGACTCTGCGCATCCATCTGCAGCTGAGCTTTGCCCAAAAACGACTGCTTTATTGAAGACTTTACCAACGATCAAAGCTGCGATGTTTACGGAACTGGCACCAGACAGCCGTTTGGTGCGTCACCGTGACCCTTACGCAGGTTCATTGCGTTATCACTTAGGTTTAATCACTCCGAATGATGATCGCTGTTTTATTGATGTTGATGGCGAGCGTTATTCTTGGCGTGATGGTGAGAGTGTGGTGTTTGATGAAACCTATATTCACTATGCGGAAAATACCACTGACCAAAACCGTATCATCTTCTTTGCCGATGTTGAACGTCCATTAAAAACCCGTTTTATGGAAAAGTTTAATCACTGGTTTGGTAAAAAAGTCATGACTGCGGCAAGTTCACCCAATGAAGCAGGCGACCAGACAGGTGGTTTAAATAAAGCTTTTGGTTATGTCTATCAGATTCGGATCAAGGCAAAAGCATTAAAAGCATCGAACCGCTCACTATACTACTTCTTGAAATGGTTCATTATGCTGGGTCTCTTCTTCCTTATTTTTATTCGTCCTTATGTCTTTTAAGTCTGGATAAAATCAACGCCCGTAAGGGCGTTTTTTTATAAAATATGGCATAGAATAGTTTTAATTCATCACAATTGATTGTGAAAAAATCTATGCAAACATTTCGTTCTAAAATTGATTGGTGGCTGTGGGGAATCGTGATCGCAATAACAGGTTTGTCATTGCAGTTGTTATGGACGATGTATCTTAAAGGTACGCTACAGCAATATCCTGAGCATACGGTTGTACATTAGACTTCCTTCATAAATCATTTTTCAATCAATTTAATTGTTTATCTTTCACCCAATCTAAATTGTATATGCCAGCAAGTAAATTAAACCGCAGGTTTAATCTTTTACGACGATTTCTATATACACAAGATAAAATCTTAAAACATTTCATCCTTCCAAATACATGCTCTACTTGAATTCGTCTACGACCAATCTCTTTATTTAACTTTTTTAATTCAGAATCTAGTTTTTCAGTTTTCTTTGCTTTAGATGGCATGAGGCATCCAAAACCCAATTTCTTTATCCCTAAATAACCCTTATCAACGATAAAAAAGGGCTTAAATTTTAATTTCCTCATGCTTTTTTTAAATATTTTAAAATCATGCATGCTTCCATGACTTCCACATACACTCAGTATTTCACCTGTTATATAGTGCATAGATAGCTGAAATTTAAAGGTATGTCGCTTTTTTTTACCGCTATACCATTTCTTCTGTTTTTTTTGGACGTTGAACTAATATTTCAGTGGCATCAATCACAACAACTTCCCAATCCACTTCATCTCGATTAGGAAGTTGTTTTGGCAAGTTGAATTTTCCAGAACGGATTAAGGTATCTTCAATAACACGTGTGATACGAATTGCACTCGTTTCAGATACACCGTAACTCATACCAAGATGGAAAAATGTTCGATATTCTCTCCAATATTCTATACATAAGAGCAAACGATCTTCCAACGGTAATTTATGCGGTCGTCCTTTACCAATATGACGAGGTAAATGCTTATTTAGCTCGGCCAACATGAGGTTAAATGTAGCCCAACTAACACCGGTAAGCCTACGAAACTTAACGTTTGATAATTTTTGAATATCTTTGAATTTCATCCAAGGATTATCTCTTGAATTAAATAATTTTGCTGATTAATTTAAGATCAAATAAATTGTACGTTTTTTGATTTATGACGGAAGTCTATTTTCTAACGATTGCATGTCTGTGGTGGCCGATATTGAATACCCGTTATATTGTGACCGAACATCATTTAATTATCCGTTCGATGTTGTTTAAATGGCAGATTAATAAGTCAGACATCCTCAAAATCTCTGTGAGTCATAATTTAATGTCATCTCCTGCTTTATCTTTAGATCGTTTACGCATTGATTATCAAAAAAATGGAGTTACAAGCCATATTTTGGTTTCACCTAAAGATAAACAAGCTTTTTGTCAGGCATTACAAGTAATTTAGAGGTGCATCCCTAATTCTATTTTTTGAAACTTGGATAAAAACTATATTTTAAATTTATGCTTATTTATTACGCTTTGTTTTTTTTTGATATTATATCAATTGGATAAATGATGATGAATATAAATTTTTGAGAAAAAAGAATGAAAAAAGGATTGTTGATAGGCCTGTCTATTCTTGGATTAACTGCGTGTGGTGGAGAGGGGCCGAGTTCATCAGTTGCTCAGCTAAATGATCACCAAAGACCCTCTAAAATATATGCTATAGATAGTTTTAGCGGAGAGTATGATATTATTTCGCTTTTAATTTATTCTGCAATTTATGTGAATTATAAGACTTATTCTTTTGATTTAAATAAAAAATTTTTTGTAGAATATAGTGGTAAACCTATTTTTAAAACAGAAAAATTAAGAAGTTTTCTCACCGAAGATAGCATGTCGACAACGATGCCACCACAATTGCATGAGTCTCAATTTTTAATAGGAGAAAATGCTGAATTTGATGGGGAAAATCTACACTATACGGTAAGTAATTATGTTGGTTTGAAACCACTAACTTTATCGTGGAAGTATAAGAAAATTGATGTTTCTGGCTTGCCCATAAAAAGTGATAAAAATAATCCAATGCATTCAATAAGTAAAAGCCCAACAGCAGAAACAATGGCAGCAATACTAGGGATAGGTTATGGCGCTTCGAATAAATTTCCTGAAGGATCAGTGTGTTGGCAAAAACAAGTTGCCGAAAGTAGTCAGGAATATATTGAATTCTATTCAGAAAAGATCATCCGTCATGTTAATGAGGATTCTGAAATTCAGAGATCTGGTCAGTGGAATAACATAACTTGGGTACAATTTAAAACGGATAGCGATGAACCCGAAAGAGCAAATGTAAAGCTAAATATTAACGATAAAGAATATTGGGGGATTTATCACCCATTAAGTGAAACCTTTGCAGTCGAAATGGATAATTTGGCATGTGATTATATGAATGAAACAGCTTTTAAGGCGGCAATGTTCTCATCAGATATACTTTTTTTATTAAAAGAGCTTAATGGAGAGGTAATTTGGGAGCCTCATTATTTATAGAACCCCTTAAAAAATAATTTCATGGGTAAGCTCCTAGATAGAAGATCAGCAAAATAAACTTTGACGATATCTAAATTGAGTCAATTGTAGCCTTGAAAAATGGATACTTAAGCTACATCATTTAGTCATTATCCAAAGTTAAAAGTAGTCTGTGAACCCAAACGCTCGAGAACACATTGAAAAAATACTGGCACATATGACTCAGTTACCTGGCGTTTATAAAATGCTGGGGAAGGATGGGGAGTTATTGTATGTCGGTAAAGCCAAAAATCTGAAAAACCGTGTCTCGAGCTATTTTGTAAAAACCATCGAGCATCCAAAAACACAGGCCTTGGTCGCCCGTATTTATGATATTGAAAGCTTGGTGGTGCGTTCTGAAACCGAAGCCTTATTACTCGAACAAAATCTGATTAAGCTGCATCGCCCGCCTTATAACATCATGTTGCGAGACGATAAATCTTACGTTTATATCTTTGTCTCATCAGATAAACCCTATCCGCGTATTGCCAGTGGACGGGGTAAAGGCAAGCATCATATCGGCAAGTTCTTTGGACCGTACCCAAGTGCTTATAGTGCGCGGGATACCTTACTGGTGTTACAGAAACTGTTTAATGTGCGTCAATGCGAAAACAGCTATTTTTCACAACGCAAACGTCCGTGTCTACAATATCAGATTAAACGTTGTACCGCACCTTGTGTCGGTTTGATTAGCCCAAAAGACTATAAGGAAGATGTCGATAACTCCATCCGCTTTTTGCAAGGCGATACCAAAGAGCTGAATCAAGAATTGATTGGGAAAATGGAACAGGCAGCTGAAGCGCTGGAATTCGAGAAAGCAGTGTTCTATCGTGACCGTCTCGCCTTGTTACGTGAAGTACAGGCGCAGCAAGCAGTGTTTAAAATCAAGGGTGAGGCCGATATTCTGGCAATTGCTTATCAGGCAGGGGTAACCTGTGTGCAAATTATGTATGTGCGTAATGGGCGAATGCTAGGGGGGAAAAGCTATTTCCCAGATATGTTGGGCGATGATTTGGGGCAAATGCTCAGTGATTTCATGGCCAATTTTTATTTCCAAGTGGCAGATGAAGTACCGACAGAACTCATTGTCAATGTTGCGGTGCCAGATCAGCAGCAGTTGGAAGAAGGCTTACAGCAGACCTTTAATAAAAAAGTGCAGATTAAACATAAAGTACGAGAGACCCGTGCCGAATGGTTAGAGCTGGCACAAATGAATGTGCAACATGCGATTAAAGGTAAACTCAGTAATCATCTGGAACTGAATGAACGCTTTCATCAACTTGAACAGGTGGTGGGGCGTCCGATCGACCGAATTGAATGTTTTGATATCAGCCATACTATGGGTGAAGCCCCGATCGCCTCCTGTGTTGTGTTTGATCAGGGCGGCGCAAGAAAACGTGATTATCGCCAATTTGCGATTCAGGACATTACGGGTGGTGATGACTACGCCGCCATGCGCCAAGCCTTAATTCGTCGCTATAAAAAGAATATGTTGCCAGATTTATTATTGATTGATGGTGGTAAAGGACAATTACACATGGCAATGGAGGTCATGCAGGAGCTTGAACTGGATGCCTTTATGATTGGGGTCTCTAAAGGTGAAGGGCGTAAACCCGGATTAGAGACGCTGCATTTTACCGATGGTACCAAGATTCAGTTGCCAGAGGACCATAAAGCTTTGCATTTGATTCAACAGGTCCGTGATGAAGCGCATCGTTTTGCCATTACCAAGCATCGTGCCAAGCGTGACAAGCGCCGTAGTAGTTCGGTTCTGGAAGCTATTCCAGGCCTTGGGCCGAAACGTCGTCGCGATTTATTAACGCATTTTGGTGGTATACAAGGGGTGTTAAAGGCATCGGAAAATGAACTGACCTTGGTTCCGGGACTGGGTGAGGTGTTGGCCAGAACCATTTATAAAATTTTGCATGAATAATTTGACCAATTGACATAATCTTCCCATATTGCCGCGTAAACGATCATTCACAAATGCGTTAAAACGTTCAAAGATAGGGTATTTCGATGACGAAGGAAAAATGATGGCCTTGCTTCCGCTCTATCAACAGGTTGAACAACATGAATGGATTGATATTCCATCAGGTTGGTTACAGGGGCGTACCGTATTTGGCGGTCTGATTGCTGGACTAATGATCCAAAAGGCGATGAGTACGGTACACGATGCAGCAAAGCAATTGTTAAGCTGTAATGTCACCTTTGTCGGTCCTGTACAGCAAGGACAAGCCAGACTGAGTGCCGAAGTATTGAGAGAAGGAAAGTCCGTCACGACTCTGGAAGTCCGACTTTGGCAGGATGATGCGGTACAAAGCATTTTGGTGGCCAGTTTTGGTCTACAACGTGAATCGCGTATTCATGTCCAGAATTTACCGCAAGTGCCTGATTATCCAACGGCTGAACAACTGGATAAAACTTTTTATATCGAAGGCTTAATGCCTGAGTGTTTACAACAGTTTGAATTGTGTTGGGCCGAAGGCAGTTATCCAATGGCAGGCAGTAAAGTTCCTGACTTTGGGGGCTGGGGACGGTTTGCAGCAAGTTTGCATCCCAATCGTGAGATGCAATTGGCCGATCTGTTTGCTTTAATGGATGTCTGGCCGCCTGGGGTACTACCGATGTTCAAGACGCCCGCACCTGCCAGTTCCTTAACTTGGCAAATTACCTACTTGCAACCAGTTAACGGTCAAATTCAAGACTGGCTAAAATATAAAGTCATTACTGAATATGCAGAACATGGGTATTCCACTGAATATGCCTATATTTGGGATGTTGAAAACCGTTTAATTGCGGTGCTTAGACAGACAGTTGCCGTTTTTGCCTAGTCGACACTGCGGTGCATTTCGTATAAAGTTGCTTACACATGGATAATCTCAGCACATCCTTTGTGCAACATGCATATTTAGTGCAAACAACATGGCGGTGTTTATGAGTACAGGGCAAATCCTGAACATTCCCAATATTTTAACTTTGGCACGTATCGCCCTTATTCCTGTGTTTTTGGCCATCGCTTATTGGCCACCTGCAATTGGAATTGCCGAGCATCATGGGGGAATGATGCGCCATATGGTACTGACTGCAATTTTTGTGCTTGCAGCTGTGACCGATTGGTTTGATGGCTATTTGGCAAGAACATTGAATCAAACCTCAGCCTTTGGGCGCTTTTTGGATCCAGTTGCAGATAAATTGATGGTCGCAGCTGCGCTGATTGTATTGGTGCAATGGCAACCAACCATTTCAATGGCTTTTGCTGCGATTGTGATTATTTCCCGTGAAATCACGGTTTCTGCACTACGTGAGTGGATGGCTGAACTAGGAGCACGTACCAGTGTTGCGGTATCAACCGTTGGTAAATATAAAACCGCTTTTCAAATGATTGCGATTAGTGTGTTCTTATTGAACTGGAAACCATTGGAAATTTGGGCCTATGCCTTACTGTACGCCGCTGTTATTCTAACGCTATGGTCGATGTTTATTTATATGAAAGCCGCTTGGCCGTATTTGAAACAGCCTTAGAGGGCAAGTCCACCAGTTGACGTAAATTTAAATAAAAATTAGAGAAAACAGCACTCACGATGTCTGATTGGACTAAGCTGAGTGCTGAAAATGATAAGTTGGGAACACACATCAATGTCATCAGTATTATATTTATCAGACCAAGTCTTACATCATTTGCATGGCCAAAAAGCACAAACGATAGATTGTCATGCGGTGAGTCAGTACAAGAAAAATTTACAAGAAATCAAGCAGCGCAAGCAATGGAAAACCTCAGGCACGGGGGCACAATTCATGGGTGTTGCGAATTATAACGAGCAAGATGAGTTGGGGAATGTTTATCCTGTCGATGCGGTTTTAACGGATGATCAGCATGTGATTTATGCAGCGCAATTGCAGGATGGTTGTGCGATTTACATCAAATCACTCTTAGATCCACAGCAACCTGAGGCATTGGTATTAAGAAATAACGAGTTCATTATTCATCATATGGCTTATGATACGCAGCATAAAAGACTGATTTTATCGGCCAGTCAAGGCTATGCTTATGAGCAGCATCTGTGCATTTTAGGTTTAGATTCCAATCGGATTCAATATATTACGGAAGGTGATTGTCAGGATCAGCATCCATGTTTTGATCCGCAAAATCCAGATCTTATTTATTATGACAGCTGCGGCTTTGCGTATGACCAACAAGGAGGAATGAGCATTGGTCCGAAAGAAATTTGTCGTTTGAATCGGCTTTGTTGCACAAACCTATCTGTAAAGGCTTTTTCAGCGATATAATTTTCAAATGAAGAAGCCTACACACAAAATCTACCGCACAACCAATTGGCCCGCATATAACCGAGCACTCATTAATCGCGGAAATATTGCCCTTTGGTTTGATCCTGCTACGCAATGGTATGCTCCATCAAAAGGCAAACAAGGGCGAAATCAAACCTACTCCGACGCAGCCATCCAATGCTGCTTAATGATTAAATCCTTATTCCGTCTATCTTTACGTATGGTCACTGGCTTTGTGCAAAGTCTGATTAAACTTTGCGGATTAAATTGGACCGCACCAGATTACAGTACGCTTTGTAGAAGACAAAAGCATATTGATATTGCAATCAGCTACCAAAAAAGTAGCGATGGGCTGCATCTACTCGTAGACTCTACAGGGATGAAGTTTCTAGGTGAGGGCGAATGGAAACGCAAGAAACATGGAGCTGAATATCGTCGCCAATGGCGTAAACTACATATTGGTATAGATGCCAAAACCCTACAAATACGCGCTATTCAGCTCACAACCAATAATGTCTGTGATTCACAGGTGCTTGGTGATTTACTTAATCAGATTCCACAAGATGAGCAGATTGACTCTGTTTATACCGATGGAGCTTATGACACCAAGCAATGCCGTCAGGTCATTGCAGATCGGCAAGCACATGCGGTGATTCCACCTAGAAAAAATGCGAAACCATGGAAAGATACAAAGAGTAGCTCGCTAGAGCGAAATGAATTACTTCGAACAATTAAACGTTTAGGTAGGACACTATGGAAAAAATGGTCAGGCTATCATCGCCGAAGTTTGGTTGAGACTAAAATGCACTGCATCAAATTATTAAGAGATAAACTCAGTGCAAGGAGCTTTGATAGCCAAGTCAATGAGGTTCATGCACGTGTAGCAGTCCTCAACAGATTTACGGAATTAGGTCGACCACTTACCCAAGTTACGCCTTAAATTTGGCTCAATTAGGGGCGCTTTGCCTTTCAAATCTTTGTGCAACAAAGCCATTTGAATCTGAAAACAGGTGATTTGGAAACGATTATTGCTGACCCGCGTTACGATTACTACAAACCGCAGATTGATGCGGCTGGGCAGTTATATTATCTTAAACGTCCTTATAAAAATAAGAACTATAGTGGTAACTCACTGAAAGATATTGTATTAGCACCCTTTAAAATTATTCGCGCCGTGTTTGGTTGGTTGGATTTCTTTACACAACGTTATACAGGTGAGTCATTGAAATCAACCTCGGGTAGTAATCCTGCGAAGTTGAGACAAAAGTCAGAAGAAGAACTTTTTGTGGAAGGTAATTTAATTAAGCTACAAAAGACTTTGCAGCAGAATCAAAGTGCTGGAGAAAAATTTGCAGGCGTCATTCCAAGGAGTTGGGAACTGATTCAATGTTCCAAAACAGGAGAGCAAAAAGTACTCAAGCGGGGGGTGCTGGGGTATGCATTGTTGGGTATTGAAGGTTCAGTTTTGTATTCGAATGGAAAACACTTGGTCTTGATGACTGCCGATCAGACGGAACAGATGTTGGTTGAAGCCAAACTGATTCAAAAAATCATCTGTTGATCCATATCCCATTATTCAGGCCTTCTTTTTAGAAGGCTTTTTCTTCTTTAATGAATGCACAGAAAAGAAAAAAGCCCATACAACGATGAGCTTAGTTCTCTGAGGAAAGTCATGCTCTTTTGGGAGAGTATGCTGAAGAACATAATCATCATATGAGAATTTATTGATATTTACAACGGTATAAAATGTAAATGTTTTTTAAAATTCTCAAATCGGGTTGGCTTGGCTCTCTGAGAGTGTTGCAAATTTATGTTCAATTTGAGTCGCATTATTTTGCAAAATTTCAATTAGCTTTTGAATGTTAATAAAGTCAAAACGATTCTTGGATGCCACTAAGGTGAGCGCGATCGGCGCTTCTTTGTTTGAAAAACGGATCGGAACTGACAAGCTGCAAAGTTGAGGGTCAATCTCACCTTGTGATAAGTAGAACCCTTGTTTTTTGATTTTGCGCATCTGTTGAGTAAACTCATCCTGCGTCTGTGCAAATCCGACTTGTGCTAATTCTTTCGAAAACTGCTGATAGTAGGCTTGAATGCGTTGTTTGGTTAAGTGTGCAATCACGATTTTGGGTGACGCGCCGACATAGACGGGGCGTGGGCAACCTCGGCCAAATGAAAGTAATTCTGCATCTTTAAAGGTTTCATGATGTAGATCAATACAATAATCATGATTTAAATAAGTCAATAAACAGCACAATTCCGTACGTTCCACGATATCACGCATAAAGGGAATACTAATTTGAATCAACGGGTCAGTGCTGTGAGAAATATAATCTAAAACGGCAATTTTGGAGCCGAGCGTATAGTCACCCGAGGTGCCGCTGATACGTTTTAAAATGTCCGTCGAGACTAGTTCTTTGAGATAACGATAGGCGGTAGGTTTGGATAGCGCAAGCTCATCACAAATGATATCGACATTGATAATCGGACGTGAAACTGAAAATAAATCCAGTACAGTAAGAATTTTACCAAAACTCGAAATGGCCATGATGGGATGCCTACTCCTTACAAAATAACGTGAAAACCGAACTTTTATTGCTTTATAACAGAAAAGCGAAAGATCGGGTATGTACTTTTAAACCTGATCATCCGAGATCAATAAATTAACGCTGATGTTGAGAAAAACATCAAATTTTGTCGCGATTATTTTAGATTAAAATTAAAAATTATCAAATGGTGATAATTTATGTTGACTAATTTACTCTATTTTGAAAAAATAAGCTACGCAATGTCTTATGTGGATAATTATTTTTAGGCAGAAATTCCTGAAAATAGCCAACATTGCGTATCACTCCCTATATCCAGTTTTACTCACATTGATTGCCCTGGTCTGAATGATTTCAAATCAGTCAGGATAGCTTGTCACTTTTTTAGTGATGCCATGAGTGATCAAACTGACGCTGAACAGAGACATATTCATGCTATTTAAACAGTTGTTGGCTTTTAGACCGAGTCGACTTGACCTGATCTTTGCGTGCAAAACATTCGTCGCAGGCATGCTGGCACTGTTTATTTCGTTTGAACTGGATTTGATTAATCCGATGTGGTCGATTGGTACAGTGTTGATTATTGCCAGTCCCTATTCGGGTATGGTGTCTTCAAAGTGTGTCTATCGCTTGGTGGGAACGGTAGCAGGAGCAATCATTGCTTTGCTGCTGACGCCTCATTTTATTAATACACCGTGGTTATTTACCCTTATTTTGTCATTGTGGGTGGGTTTTGCCCTATACGTCTCATTGCTAGACCGCACGGCAAGAAGCTATGTCTTTATGTTGGCGGGTTATTCCACTGCAATGATCGTTTACAATGCCATTACCTATATCGATACCTATAATATTTTTGATATTGCTTTGGCACGCGTGCTAGAAATTTCTGTCGGAGTGATTGCCACTGCCGTGGTGTCAGCGACTTTTTTTCCTGTACATGTTGGAGCCATGATTAAACAGCGGGTCAATAAAACCCTGAATGATCTGGAAAGTACCTTTGAAAAATTAATTACCGTTCAAGACAGCCCGGAAAACTATACCCAAATCTTGTCGGTAATTACCCGTGATACCGCAGATATTCATGCTTTGGCCGTGCATTTGGCTTATGAAAAAGGTGAGCTAAAAGGCATGACCAAGACTTTGCAGGAAATGTTGCATCAGGTGTCTTTGGTGGTCGCCAATCTTGTGGCTCTGTCACAACGGGTCAAACAGCTGGAACAGATGCAACTGAGTAATCTGGCACCGCATTTAGACCGCATACGTCAGGATACATTGGCTTTTTTAAAGCAAGAGCGCATTGTGAAAGCCAGTGATTTGCAAAGTTTACCCATGAAATTTGAACAGGATTTTGCCGAACTGATTGCGCAAGCTACGGCTGAACAGCAAATTGTACTGGGTGCCTTGAAGATGGATGTTCGCCATTTCATTGCCAATATGTTGGCGGTGAAATTGATCTGGCAGCAGATTCAGCAGGGCAACAAAGAGATTCCTTCTGAAATTACCGCCATTACCACCAAATATCCAAGTTTGCATCGTGATCATGGCATTGCGATTCGTGGGGGGATTAGCGCGGTATTGATTACCTTTATTGTGACTGCCGCCTGGATTCTGTCAGGTTGGAAAGCCGGTTTTATGATGGCACAGATGGGGGCGATTACCGCTTGTATCTTAACGGCTTTGGATAATCCAGTGCCAGTGTTACGTATCTTTATCTGGGGCAGTATCGTCTCGGCAGTTTTGGTATTTGTCTATGCCTTTGGAATCTTTCCGCATGTGACACATTTCTGGCAATTGGCATTGGTGCTATTTCCGGTATTTCTGGTTGCCGTGACCATGATGGCTAATCAAATGCTGATGCCTGTGGGGATGGTACTCGGAATTAATACCATGATGGGTTTAAATCTGCATAACAAATACACCATGGATGCAGTGTCTTATCTGGACAGTTCCTTTGCCATGGTGTTAGGCGTTTTGGTGTCTCTGATTGTGATTGATTTGGTACGTGCTGTTTCACCAGATACCAGTGCGACACGCATTTTAGCTTTGCATTACCAAGCCATGCGTCAAGCCTTGCATTTGTCTTATGGTAGTGATTTTAAAATTCACTTACGCAGTATGTTAGACCGTGTCGGGGTATTGAATAGCAAAATGGTGCAGAATCCTGAAGTGAAAACAGCGATTCAAAATGCATTGGTTGAAAGCAGTTCGATTGTTGATTTAGTTCGTTTGCAGGAAATTAGTCAAAAATTACCGCAATTGCAGCAACTACAATATGAATTGAAGCAGTTACAGCAACAGCTTGCAGACTATTTTCAGGCACAAGAAAAGCAACTGTCGATTCATCATTTTCCAACGCAGATTGTGCAGCAAATTGAAAGCTTACAGGGGATTGCCCAGCAGATTGAAGACCTGCAATTGCGGCAACGACTGCTCATTTCACTGAATAATATTTGCGAAAGTATTGGTCATATCTCGATACAAGAGATGGATTCGGACAGATCTGGTTTAGGGGTAGTTCATGGGTGAAATGAATCTTTACGGGATTTATATCCCAATCCTTCTGGTACAAGCCATTATTGCCTATGTACTGTTTAAGTTGCTCAGCCCCTTGATTGATCGTTTGGTCATCAAAGGCTGGATCGCGTTGCCCAGCATTTTTAACTTGTGCTTTTACTTGGGGCTGATGCTGTTGGTGCATTGTCTCTTTGTTTGGCTATGGGCCTGAGACAAGATGCTGATTTTAAAATTTAATGATGTCAAGAAATGTAGTAGAGGTCATCAACATGAATGCATTTGATGTGCGCAAAGTTATACGTCCTATGGTGTTGCTCGTTGCAGTTGTGATTGCTGTTTACGCCATCGTGCATTTATGGAATTACTACAATGCCGCACCGTGGACACGGGATGGACGTGTACGGGGAGATGTGATTCAGGTCGCTTCCGATGTGAATGGTTTGGTCACTGAAGTGTTGGTGCAAGACAACCAAACCGTGAAGAAAGGGCAAGTGCTGTTCAAGATTGATGTCGCACGTCAGGCCTTGGATGTTGAGCAAGCGAGATCCGACCTTGCCAAAGCCAAAGCCGGTTTGGCGCAAGCGCATGCAAATCTGGCAGGTTCAAAGGCGAGTTTGGTGAAAACTGAAGCCAATATGAAACTGGCAGAGAAAAATGCAGCACGTTATGCCAGCTTGATGGATGGTGCAATTTCAAAACAGGAACAAGATCAAGTTTTTGCAACCCGCGATCAAGCCGTAGCCGAGCGTGAGCAATTAACTGCGAGCATCGAACAAGCCAATGCCGCGATTCAACAGCAGCAAGCTTTGATTGAAGTGGCCAATAGCAATTTACATTTGGCGCAACTGAATTTGAATCGCTCTGAAGTGGTCGCACCTGCAGATGGGACTTTATCGAATTTCGATTTGCGGGTTGGCAATTATGTGAAGGTGGGGCAAGCCGTTGCGGCTTTATTAGACCGCCATCAGCTCTATGTTGTGGGGTATTTTGAAGAGACCAAATTAAACCGTATTCATGTTGGTGATGCTGCGACTGTCCAGTTGATGGGAGATAAGCAACGCATTCGAGGCCATGTACAAGGCATCGCAACCGGGATTGAAGATCGTGAACGTTCGGGTAGTTCGAATTTATTGGCCAATGTAAATCCAACCTTTAGTTGGGTGCGTTTGGCACAACGTGTACCTGTGAAAATTGTCTTGGATGAACAACCACAAAATCCGCTGGCATTTGTTTCAGGGCGTACGGCAACGGTTCGAATTATCGAGAAATAACTCAGAGCTTGGCTTAAAGATTTTATTTGGGATTAAGAGTGTTGTTTTATGTTTTATACAATGGTCTCGCGGTATTAATAGCACGAGACCATTAAATATTTGGGAAATTCAGCCTTAAGGTGTAATCCCTACGGGATCGCGATACCAACTCTGAATCAATAATGCCGCTGCAAAGCTATCTGCAGATAAGCGTTTTGCCTGTCCTTTGCTTTGATAAGACTCCAGCTCTTCTCTGGCTTCACGTGTCGTCAAACGTTCATCCACCATCCAGGTTTCAATATTGGTTTGATGACGTAAACGACGCGCGAATTTACGTGCCCGAGCAGAGAGCTCAGATTCACTGTCATCCATATTCAGCGGTAAACCCACGATAAATAGATTCGGTTGCCATTCTTTGACAATCTTTAGTAATTTATCCCAGTCTGGAATACCATCTTTCATCGGGAATAAGGGCAGAGGATTGCTGCTTTCAATCGAGGATTGACCCATCGCCATCCCCATTTTTTGGGTGCCAAAATCAAATGCCATGATGGATTGGAAACTCTGCATCTCAGGCATGACCAATCTCAGAGGCAAACCAGGTACGGTCTACTCCAATTTTTTTATAGGCGGCATCCCAGCGATCGTGATAGGGCAGATTAAAAATCAGATCCATGTCTGATTCACAGATGAGCCAGTCCCCACGTGCAATCTCTTCTTCAAGTTGATTCTTGCTCCAGCTGGCATAGCCTAAGGCGATTTGATAGCGGCCCACACCTTCGTTATGTGCAATCGCATCTAAAATATCTTTACTGGTGGTGATACAGACATTTTCACCGACCGCAATCGATGAATGCCAAGTCGGCTGACCGGTATGCAAGACAAAGCCTGCTTCTGGACGTAATGGGCCACCTTGCAAAACAGCATGTGGATGGACATTGTCGGCATCAATCTCTAAATCATTAAGTAATTCTTTGATTTGTAGATCGGAAGGGCGATTGATAATGATGCCTTGAGCACCGTCTTCGTCATGGCGCGCAACATAGATGACAGTATTGGCAAAAAAGTCATCTGCCATGTCTGGTGGAGCGATGAGACAACGGTGAGTTAAGTATTGTTTCGTCACCTAGGCGATTCTCCATCAATATATTATGCTGATCTATCTATATAGGTTCTTTTTATCAACATACAAGAGTTGATCGGATTTCGCCAATCTTTTTCTCATATTTTGTATACACAATTAAGCAGATTGGAATTTGAGCTGGCGCAGCTGGCGTGCATGTTGCAAAGTGGTTTCGCTAATTTCAACGCCCCCTGACATACGTGCCAATTCTAAGATGCGTTGATCTTCATCCAGTTCGAGAATGGTACTGCTGGCTGGATCGCTTTGTTGTTTTTTCACCAATAAATGCTGGTCGGATTGTGCTGCCACTTGCGCTTGATGCGTAATACAGAGCAGTTGCACATGTTGAGCCAGATCAGCCAATAGGCGTCCCACGACTTCAGCAGTACCCCCACTGATCCCAACATCAATTTCGTCAAAGACCAGTACCTCGGACTCGGTTTTCTCTGCATTCATGACTTGCATCACCAGCGCAATACGGGATAACTCACCGCCTGAGGCAACGCGTGCCAATGGTTGTGGCGGAATACCTTTATTGGCGGTGAATAACAGTTGAATAAAGCTGAGTCCTTCGGCATTCGGTTCCTGTGGCTCAAATTTAAACTCAAAATGTGCTTCTGGAAGTGCGAGTGGCTTTACCTGTTCAGTCAGTTGTTTTGCCAATGGAACAGCGGCCGCGCGACGAATGTTATCCAGATGTTGAGCCGCTTGTATAAAGGCTTGATAGGAAAGCTCAACTTGTTCTGCCAAGGTTTCTGGATCTTCCAGCTGATGCAGTTGCGCTAATTCTTGTTGCCAAGTTTCATAGTCTTGTTTGAGTAATTCGGGTTGAGTGCGGTGTTTACGTGCCAGACGATGGAACACTTCGAGGGTTGCATTCAACTGTTCCATGCGTTCAGGATCAAAGCTTTGACGGTCAATAAACTGACGTAAGCTTGCGGTTGCATCGTCTATTTCGCTTTGCGCATTTAACAAGGAGTTATAAATATTGGCGAGCTGTTCGCTACGACCTGCATGAGATTCCAGACGACGAATGATCGATGCAACTTCTTGGGTAATATTCTGCTCGGCCTCATCCAGTACATTGAGACTATAACTACAGTCTTGCATGATATGTTCATGATGGCTGAGACGATCAAACTCTTGTTCGATTTCACGATAATCGGTTTGAACAACGTCATCCAGTTCTTCAATTTGTAATTCTAAGCTTTGTATTTTTTGAATACGTGTTGCTTGCGCATCTAAGGCAGCTTGATGTTGACGAATATTTCGTTGCCATGTGCTATAGGCATCACGTACTGCTTGCGAAGGTTCGGCAAAATTATGATAACGATCAAGCCAATGTTTAGGATAAGGTGGTTCGAGTAATTGTTGTTGGCTGTGCTGGCTATACAGTTGAACCAGCAAGCGTCCAATCTCTTTGAGTTCGGCCAAGCTGCTCGGGCGGCCATTGATCCAAGCCTTGCTGCGGCCTGTGGCAAAAATCACACGTCTTAAATGGATTTCACCTGAATCATCATCCAGTTCATGTTCGGTCAGCCAATGCGCTTCTGCGCTTTCAGGCTGATAACTAAATATCGCAGTGACATCAGCTTTGTCTGCACCATAACGTACATAATTGGTATCGGTACGTTCGCCTAAGCACGCAGAAAGTGCATCTAACAATAATGATTTTCCTGCACCAGTTTCACCAGTCAGCACATTGAAGCCTCGTTCAATATCTAAAGCCAAATGGTCAGCGAGTGCAAAATTAATTAAAGTTAAATGGGTGAGCATAAACGCATCCAATGCACGGAATCTTTTGCTTAAAGATAGAGAAGTTTTAAAGTGACGACAAGTGCGGAATACTGGATTTTCCTGATTTACTGAGGAATTACTGATTGTTTATGGGCTTAAGATACGATTTCGCTTTGTATTTGTGCGCCAGTCGTCGCTGATGCACCATCTATGGTACAAGGTTTTGTGTTCGAACCTTGCGAAGCGATGCTTCTCATACTTTATTTATCTTCGCCACTCACAGCAAAGCTGTTTGTCTTAGGCTCTGGTAAAGTTTCGCGTTATTTATCTTCGCTACTCACAGCATAGCTGTTTGTCTTGCGCTCGGGTAAAGCGTTGGGTTGCTTTCCGCTTTACTCACAGCATAGCTGTTCGTCTTGCGCCCAGACAAAGCGTTGCTTTGTTAATCTGGGCTCAGGTATGAAAATTGCAACGTTTAGCCCAGAAAATGGATTGATTAGTTGTCACGGCACAATTAAACTACGTCCAGCATAACCTAATATAAATGCGGCATTATTTGGAGAGTACGCATGAGTTCAGTGCAATTTGATCATGTAACGGTCATTAAGAAATCGAATGTGTATTTTGGTGGGGCATGTATTAGCCATACAGTACAATTTGAAGATGGTACAAAAAAGACTTTAGGTGTAATTTTACCCACTGAACAGCCTTTGACTTTTGAAACACACGTTCCAGAGCGTATGGAAATTATTTCTGGTGAATGCCGTGTAAAAATTGCAGATAGTGCTGAGAGTGAATTATTTCGTGCAGGCCAGTCCTTTTATGTGCCTGGGAACAGTATGTTCCATATCGAAGCAGATGAAGTGCTCGATTATGTCTGTCATTTAGAAGGTTAACCTATTCCTGTCTAAATCGAGTACACTAGATTTAATGGAAATCCTGTAAAAGTCATTTTGCAGGATTTTTTATTAAGTTCCCTTGCGGAGCTATAACAGCTCCTCACCTGTAAAGTTGCTTTGCAGGATTTTTATTTTTTTCAAAACTCCCCTAATTATCCTTCTTTATATCAGAGGGAATACTGCAAGAGGTCGTTCATGGCGAAACCTGAATATTATTATGGCGTTCATTCAGTGGAGTCATTGTTGGAGTTGGAGCCTGAACGCGTTTTAACTTTATTTACGCTAAAAGGTCGTGATGATCAGCGTCTGCAAAAAATTTTGCAGCTTGCAGAACCTTTTGGGATCAGTGTTCAAAAAGCCAGTCGAGATGGTCTGGAAAAACTGGCAGGTTTACCTTTCCATCAAGGCGTAGTCGCAGCAGTTCGCCCGCATCCGACCTTGAATGAAAAAGATCTGGACGAATTACTACAGCAATCACCAGATGCCCTGTTGCTGGCACTTGACCAAGTGACTGACCCCCATAATCTGGGGGCGTGTATTCGTACGGCTGCGGCAATGGGTGTACAGGCGGTAATTGTTCCGCGTGATCGTTCAGCGAGCTTAACGCCGACAGCACGTAAGGTTGCTGCAGGTGGAGCTGAAAAAGTGAAGTTTATTCAGGTGACCAACCTTGCGCGAACGCTTGCGCACTTAAAAGACACCACCCATACCCGAGTGATTGGGACCATGCTGGATGAAAAGGCATTGCCGATTCATCAGTGTGATTTCAACGGGCCTGTGGTGATTGTGATGGGTGCGGAGGATACAGGTTTAAGACCGATTACCCAGTCACAGTGCGATCATACGGTTTATATTCCAATGTTGGGCGATTTACAAAGCTTGAATGTGAGTGTGGCAACTGGGATGGCACTTTATGAGGCATGCCGCCAACGTGCTGGTGTATAATTTAACCCAATCTTGTTCATGTAAGCTCAAATGACTGCTCGCACACAAGGCTATTTCTTTGTCTTTATCACCATGTGTATTTGGGGGGGATTTACCATTTTTTCCCGTCTCAATGCACATTGGCACGTCAGTGTGTGGGATTTGATGGCAATGCGCTTTACAATTGCCTCTCTGATTTTAATCCCTATATTAATCTATAAAAAAGATTTTGCCTTTTTATGGCACCCTCGTCCTGTCATTTTGGCATTGATCGGTGGTTTGGCCTATTGCTTAACGGTGTATACCGCTTTCTTACATGCTCCAGCAGCGCATGCGGCGATTTTTCTCAATGGCTGTATTCCACTGTGTACGGCTGTTGCAGCCTATTTGTTGTTTCAGCAGCCCTTTGATAAAAACACGTGGTTGAGTTTGGTGATTATGATGGGTGCATTGGCGCTCATGAGTTATTTAATACTGCATGATCAGGCAGCCGCATTGGGGTGGGGCGATCTGCTTCTTTTTATCAGTGCGGCATGGTGGGGGCTTTTCACCGTCCTGCTAAAACAGTGGAAATTATCAGCGTGGCATTCGACCGTAGGTGTGGTGATTTGGTCTGCCATTCTCTATTTGCCGATTTATCTATTATTTATTCCAAAACATTTTCAAGATGCAGAGCCGATTCATCTGGTGATTCAGGGGCTTTTTCATGGCATTTTGGTGGTGATCGTGGCGACCTTAAGTTATGTGGCTGCAATTGAGCGTTTAGGGGCATTTAAAACGGGTAGTATTGTAACGCTGGCACCATTTATTGCAGCGATTGTGGCTGTTCCATTATTAAATGAACCGCTCAATGCCGCGATTCTCTGTGGTCTGGTTGGAATGGGGATTGGTGCTTTACAACCTTGGCGTTGGTTTCGCAAAGACAGTTTGACCACGCAGCTGGAGCAGCAGAAACAAGGCTAGATACAACGTTCTGCACGTTGTAAATAGCTGAAATGCAAGGGTTTCAGCTGTTGGTGAAGATGCTCTAACAGACCGTCATTGAGTACAATATCATTGGCTAATTGCTGTTTTTGAGAGCGTGGCATTTGTGCTGCAATGATCTTTCGAATCTGTTCTTCACTTTGTCCGTCGCGTTGGCTCGCGCGCTGTAATTGCGTTTGTTCATCAGCATCAACCAGTAGCGTGTGATGAGTGAGTTGATGTTGATTGGTTTCAAATAGCAGGGGCGAAACCAAAATCACATATGGACTCTCAGCCTGTTGTAATTGCTGAATAATGGACTGGCGAATGGCAGGATGGGTGATTTTTTCTAAAGTTTGACGCGCCTCTGGAAATTGAAAAATATGCTCACGCAGCGCCCGTCGATCCAGATTGCCGTCTGCCAATAATACCCAATCGCCAAAGTTGTCCCGGATTGCTCTGAGTGCGGGTTGGCCTGGCTCGACCACTTCTCGTGCCACCACATCAGCATCAATAACCGTAATACCCTGAGACTCAAACCATTGTGTCGCCGCTGATTTGCCGCTGCCAATACCACCTGTGATTCCCAAGATAAAACGCATATTAGCCACCTAAATAAACTTTCATGATCTGATCACCCCATAAGAAGGCGATCCAGCCCGCAATTGCGATATATGGACCAAATGCAAAAGGTTGATTTTCGCCCCGCATTTTCATCAGAATAATACCAATCACTGCACCAATCATAGAAGAGAGTAACACAATGAGGGGGAGTAGCATTGGTCCCATCCATGCACCTAACGCTGCGAGTAGCTTGAAATCGCCATAGCCCATCCCTTCCTTACCAGTGATTAGTTTAAAGATGTAGTAAACAATCCAGAGGCAGAGGAAGCCGATTAAATAGCCCCAAATGGCTAGGCTGGCAGTGGTATAAATCGCATAACTATTAATGCCTAAACCTAAGGCTGCTAAGGGAAGGGTAAAGCGATCAGGTAATAATTGTGTATCAAAATCAATAAAGGTTAATGTAATTAATACCCAAGTCAGAACCAGACCAAACAACATTTGCACTGTTGCACCAAATACGGCAACCACAACCAATGAGCAGACCATGGTGAGCAGCTCAATAAAAGGGTAGCGGATACTGATTGGGTTTTGGCAAGTCCCACATTTACCACGAAGTACTAACCAGCTGATCACAGGGATATTATGGTACCAATGGATAGGTGAGTCGCATTTGGGGCAAGTCGAGGCGGGTTGGCTTAAACTGAGCTTGCTTTGATCAATAATCGGTTGTTCAGGGTGGAGGAGCATGTGGCATTCTTGCTGCCACTCCTGCTCCATCATTCGAGGCGTGCGAAAAATGACAACATTTAGAAAGCTACCAATGCATAAACTAAAAAGCCCAACCGCCAGATAAAGTGCAGTGGGATTTTCGATAAAATATGAAAAAAAATCTTGCATAAAACTTAGACCACGGAGCCCATTTGGAAGATTGGAAGATACATCGCGATAACCAGGCCACCGACCAGCACGCCTAGAATGGCCATGATTAATGGTTCCATCATTGAGGTCAAGCCATCGACAGCATTATCCACCTCATTTTCATAGTGCGTCGCAACTTTGTCGAGCATACTGTCTAAAGCCCCCGATTCTTCACCAATTGCCACCATTTGAATGGCCATTGATGGAAAACGGTTAGAAACACGCATGGCAAACTGTAGCTGTTGGCCTGTGGCGACATCTTCACGAATTTTCATCACCGCTTCTTCATACACGACATTATTGGTTGCACCAGCGGTTGACTCAAGTGCATCAATTAGTGGAACACCTGCTGCAAAAGTTGTTGCCAAAGTACGGCTATAACGGGCAATAATGGCTTTATAGACCAAATCCCCAAAAATCGGCGCTTTGAGTGCCATTTTATCCAAGGTGTCGCGAAACTTTTTACTACGTTTCTTGGCTTCCAAAAAGGCGGTAATAATTATGCCAATCACGATAATCAGAATAAACCAGTACTCTTGCATCCATTTGGACATTTCGACCACCATTTTGGTAAAAGCGGGTAGATCTGCACCAAAAGAGCTAAATAGATCCTGAAATACAGGGACAACCTTCACCATCAAAATAATGGTCACAATCACTGCAACCACAACCACCGAAATTGGATATTTCATGGCTTTCTTGATTTTTTGTTTGAGTAATTCACTCTTTTCTTTATAAATTGCAATTCGATCCAGCATGGTTTCAAGTGCACCAGATTGTTCACCAGATTCAACCAGCGAGCAAAACAGATTATCAAAATACTGCGGATATTTTTTCAGGGCACCCGCGAAGGTATTTCCCCCTTCGACTTCACTTTTAATCCCAAGGACCACTTCACGCATGGCTGGGTTTTCTAAGCCTTCAGCCACGATTTCAAAGCCTTGTACCAAGGGAACGCCCGCTTTCATCATTGTCGCCAATTGACGGGTAAAAATGGTGATATCCAAAGTGGTCACTTTTTTCTTCATCAAGCCTTCAAGAATATTTTTACGCTTTTCTCGAATGTTCTTGATGGTCACCCCTTGTTTACGCAACGTAACTTTAGCCAAGGCCATATTACGTGCAGGTAATTCCCCTTTAATTTTTGCCCCTTTACGATCGACCCCTTCGTAAGCAAAAGTTGGCATCATTTGCGCTTTTTTAGCTGCCATGATTATTAATCCTTTTTATTGATTTTATTCACTTGTTACTCGGTTGACTTCCTGCAAAGAGGTAATTCCCTGCATGACTTTTTTCAAACCTGAACGACGTAGATTATTAAAGCCTGCTTGTTCTGATGCTGCCGCAATTTGTAAGGCATTGCCATCTTCCATAATAATTTTAGAAATCTCTGGCGTGACTTTCATGACTTCATAAATACCGACTCGGCCTTTGTAGCCTTCACGGCATTCAGAACATCCCACAGGTTGAAAAATTTTAAACTCAGGATCATTTAAATCTTGTTCAGTAAAGCCGAGTTCTAGTAAGCTTTGTTTAGGAATTTCAATTACTTCTTTGCATTGCCCACAGAGGCGACGTGCCAAACGTTGTGCAATTACCAAATTGACTGACGTTGCAATATTAAAAGAAGGAACCCCCATATTGCGTAAACGTGTCAAGGTTTCTGGTGCGCTGTTGGTATGCAGCGTCGACATGACCATATGGCCTGTTTGAGCAGCCTTAATTGCAATTTCTGCTGTTTCCAGGTCACGAATCTCCCCGACCATAATCACATCTGGATCTTGGCGTAAAAAGGCTTTAAGTGCAGCCGAGAAGGTGAGTCCAGTTTTGGGATTCACATTGACCTGATTGATCCCTTCCAAGTTGATTTCGACCGGATCTTCGGCGGTCGAAATGTTGGTATCCTCAGTATTGAGGATATTTAAACCTGTATATAAGGAAACGGTTTTACCTGAACCGGTTGGACCTGTGATGAGGAGCATGCCTTGAGGTTTATCCAGAGCATCCATGAACAAGGCTTTTTGTTCATCTTCATAGCCCAAAGCTTCAATACCGAGCATCGCGCTCGACGGATCGAGAATACGCAGCACCAGTTTCTCACCAAATAGTGTCGGGAGTGAGTTAACACGGAAATCGATGGCTTTGGTCTTGGAGAGTTTGAGTTTGATACGGCCATCTTGAGGCATTCGTTTTTCTGAAATGTCCATTTGCGACATCACTTTTAAACGTGATGCCAATCGGGTTGCCATTTGTAGTGGTGGATTGGCAATCTGACGTAATACCCCATCAACGCGATAACGGACACGATACATTTTTTCATAGGGTTCAAAATGTAAATCAGAAGCACCCATACGAATCGCATCAATTAGCAGTTTGTTGATGTATTTTACAATAGGGGATTCGTCACCTTGAGGAGCATCCTCCTCCTCTTGGGTGGGAGCTTGGCTAACATCGATATCAAGGTCAAAGTCTTCGCTTTCGCCAAAATCAAAGCTGCCAGAATCACCAAACTGCTGTTCGATCAGTTTTTCGAGTTTGGTGTGTTCAACAATAATCGGTTCAATATTGAGCTTGGTATTGAAACGAATGGCATCCAAGGCTTCAATATTGGTGGGATTACTGGTTGCAACATACAGAATTTGTCCGCGTTGCAATAGCGGTGCAACTTTATGCTTTTGAATGAGCTTATTATCTGCCAGCTCGCGAGGTAATAGCGCTGTATCGTAGACTGCCAAATCGAAAAGAGGCTCACCAAACTCGGCTGCAATGGTTTCAGCAATTGTGAGTGGTGATAAGCGATGTTGCTCAATCAAATGTGCGACGATGTCTTGTTGTGCTTTTTTAGCAGCATCAATTGCGCTTTGCATGGTCGCTGCAGACAGTTGCCCATCTTCAACTAAGCGCCGAATAAACCCCGAAAACTTTGGAGACGTATGTAATCCTGACATCTGTCCGCCTTATGACAATAAATGTTTATAATATGTATTTTAAAAATTATACTTTTGTTATGCAAAAATACCACTACAGAAAGTGTTGTTTTTGCCTTGATTCCTCGTTAAAACTTTGAACTGATCGAGTTTTTTGCCAATTAATTTTCATTAATTTTGGCCAGTTTTATCTAGAATCAAATGAGTTCAAACCTTTGTAGGCTTTTAATTTTTAAATTCATCGCCATCATAGCATGGTGGTGGGATGGTAATTTTTATTGGTTCTGAAGTTTTTGCATAATTTATGTACACATAAAAGAAAAAACTGAATTTTATAAAAATCCGTGTAAAATATGCAGCATTTTTGAGAAATTAACAGTAGGCGGGCGAAGTATGTCGAACTCGGGCATTACTCCTTGGGTTGTTGGCAATTGGAAAATGAATCCAATGCATGCGAATGCTTTCCAATTAGTAGAAGAATTTAAACAGTTATTACAACAGGAAAATATTGCACCTGAGCAATGTCATATTGGTGTTGCGCCAACAGCAATCGCGTTAAGTGGCATTCAGATACAATTTAAAGATGCTACGAGAACAGTTTATACCGTGGCTCAAGATGTATCACGTGTCGCAGGTACAGGCGCCTATACAGGTGAAGTGAGTGCTGAACTGTTAAAGGACAGTGGAATTGAATTTGTTTTAATTGGGCATTCTGAGCGCCGTGAACTCTTCGGTGACGATGTTGAAATTTTAAAAGCTAAATTACAAAATGCCTTAACGGCTGGCCTGACCATTATATATTGCGTAGGTGAAAGTCTAGAACAACGTGAGCAGGGCGCAGCAGAGCAAGTGGTATTGCAACAAATTTGTGATATTGCGGCAGTGGTAAAAGCTGACCAATGGCAAAATATTGTGATAGCGTATGAACCGATCTGGGCAATTGGAACAGGAAAAACAGCATCTCCTGCCGATGCTCAGGCGATGCATGCAAAAATTCGTGAAGGCTTGAAGCAAATCACAACATTCGGTGCAGAGATGGCAATCCTCTATGGGGGGAGTGTAAAAGCCGAGAATGCGGTTGAGTTGGCTGCATGTCCAGATATTAATGGTGCTTTGGTTGGTGGTGCATCTTTAAATGCACAATCGTTCTACCAAATCTCAAAAGCATTTGCGCAAAGCAAATAACGAGGAAGAGAGATGTATAGTTTTATACTCGTTGTACATATCATTTTAGCAATTCTAATTATTGCTTTGGTATTGGTGCAACAAGGTAAAGGTGCAGAAGCAGGTGCATCATTTGGTGGTGGCGGTGCTGCAACCGTATTTGGTGCTTCAGGTGCAGGCAACTTTTTAACTCGTTTAACCGCGATTTTTACGGCATTGTTTTTTGTGACCAGTTTGACTCTGGCTGTATTTGCCAAAAAGCAAACGACGGATGCTTATAGTTTGAAAACTGTTCAAACAACCACATCTGCGCCAGCGACATCGCCTGAAACTTCATCAAACGCACCAAAAACAACTGAATAAGTTGAATTAGTTCTTTCCTTTTTGTACTTGAAGGGCTAGAATGCGTCCCACAAACTGCGGTGGTGGTGGAATTGGTAGACACGCTACCTTGAGGTGGTAGTGCTTTCGGGCGTGGGGGTTCAAGTCCCCCCTTCCGCACCAAACTTAATAACCAGTTAAGTTCGGTGTATGCAGTGTTTGTGTTGATGCGGGATGGAGCAGTCTGGTAGCTCGTCGGGCTCATAACCCGAAGGTCGTTGGTTCAAATCCAGCTCCCGCTACCATTTGATTAAGGTGCAACTTAATCAAGCAAATGTAGAGA
Organism: Acinetobacter sp. CIP 64.2; assembly: GCF_000369645.1. Taxonomy (NCBI): domain Bacteria; kingdom Pseudomonadati; phylum Pseudomonadota; class Gammaproteobacteria; order Moraxellales; family Moraxellaceae; genus Acinetobacter; species Acinetobacter sp. CIP 64.2. Next base: position 779,864 of record NZ_KB850121.1, on the reverse strand, counting down.
AAACTCAAATTGACTTTTTTTTATATTTGTATATAATTTTTGCACGTTGATGCGGGATGGAGCAGTCTGGTAGCTCGTCGGGCTCATAACCCGAAGGTCGTTGGTTCAAATCCAGCTCCCGCTACCAAGTTTCTAAAAAGAGGCTCACAATAAGGTGGGCCTTTTTGCACAGTGGGCTATGCTTTTCTGTGTATCATAGGGGCGATTACGCCCTTTTTTATTGGTTGTTTAGCTATCGTGTAGTTGTTCGACATCAATTGGTCAAATAGTCGTGCTTCACTATACGGTTAAGATTGATTGGCTCGTATAAGAGCGACGAGAGTAAATGAAATTATCAAACAAGTCTCAAGCATTGCATGATCTTATCGCACCAGCTGTGGCTGCATGTGGTGTAGATCTGTGGGGGATTGAATTCCTGCCACAAGGTAAACGTTCTTTATTACGCATTTATATAGATAAAGCGGTTGATGAAAACGCAGAACCTGTCCTCAATGAAGATGGTGAAGTTGAACTCGGGCGTGGTATTGGCGTTCAAGATTGTGTGTTAGTCACACAACAAGTGGGTGCAATGCTTGATGTCCATGATCCAATTTCGGGTGAGTATGCTTTGGAAGTATCATCACCAGGTTGGGATCGTCCATTTTTCCAACTTAATCAGCTACCTGCCTATATCGGGCAACAAGTGGCTTTACGATTAATTGCTGCTGTCGAGAACCGTCGTAAATTCCAGGCAAAATTACTTTCTGTTGACTTAGAAAATGAGTTGATTCAAGTTGAAGTTGAAGGTAATCATGTGCTTGAAATTGATAGTAATAATATTGATAAAGCAAATTTAATCTATCAAGACTAATATTAACTTAATTTTATAAGAAATCGGTAGGTGACTTATGGGCCGCGAAATTCTTACCGTTGCAGAAACGGTTAGTAATGAAAAAGGTGTTAGTCGTGAAGCGATCTTCCAAGCGTTAGAGCAAGCACTGGTTGCGGCAACGAAGAAAAAGTTTTACGAAGGCACGCGTTCAGAAGAAGCTCAGCTTCGTGTTGAGATTGATCGTAAAACAGGTGATTACCGTACATTCCGTCAATGGACTGTTGTTGCGGATGAAGATCATGAAATGCCAGCATGCCAAGATGCAATTTCTGATGTAGATCCATCACAATGGTCGATTGGTGATGTGCGCGAGTTGGAAGTCGAATCAATTGAGTTTGGTCGTATCGCTGCGCAAATCGCAAAACAAGTGATCGTGCAAAAGATTCGTGAAGCAGAGCGTGCACTTGTTGCCGATGCTTATGAGTCTAAAGTGGGTGAGTTGATTTACGGTGAAGTGAAAAAGCAAACCAAAGATGGCTTTATCATTGATCTGGGTGACAACGCTGAAGCGTATTTAGCGCGTGAAGAAACCATTCACAAAGAAATTTTACGTCCTAAACAGCGTATCAATGCAATTTTATATAACGTTAACCGTGAAGGTCGTGGTGCACAATTATTATTGTCTCGCGCACGTCCAGAGATGTTGATTGCTTTAATGAAAAAAGAAATTCCAGAAATTTCTGAAGAAATCATTGAAATTAAAGCAGCAGCGCGTCAGCCAGGTGTTCGTGCTAAAATTGCAGTGAAAACCAATGACCATCGTATTGACCCAGTGGGTGCATGTATTGGTATGCGTGGTACACGTATCCAGGCTGTACAACAAGAGTTGAATGGTGAGCGTATTGATGTGGTGGTGTGGTCTGATGATCCGGCGCAATATATTGCAAGCGCATTAGAGCCTGCAGATGTGTCTGGTATTGTTTTAGATGAAGATGCACGTAGTGCCGATATCATCTTCGCAACCAATGATCAATTGGCGCGCGCGATTGGTTCGCAAGGGCAAAATGTTCGTTTAGCATCGGAATTGACGGGTTATAAACTCGACATGATGCTAGAAGAAGAGTATCGTGCTCGTCAGCAAAATGAAGCACAGCAATATTTAGATATGTTTATTACACGTCTTGATATTGAAGAAGATTTGGCAATGGCTTTAGTTGAAATGGGCTTCACTTCATTAGAAGAGATTGCGTATGTTCCAGCGGAAACATTTGACGAAATCGAGCTTGAGGCTGATTTAGTTGAATTGCTGCAAAGCCGTGCGAAAGAAGCTGCTTTGACGGATGCACTGAAACAGCAAGAAAATATTCAAGAGCCAAGTGCAGAACTTCTCGGTATGGAAGGTATGACGACTGAGATTGCATATGCATTGGCGGCGCGTGGTGTGGTTACTGTTGATGATTTGGCAGACCAGGCAACTGATGATATCTCTGATATCGAAGGTTTAGGTCATGACAAAGCGGGTCAGTTAATCATGAAAGCACGTGAATCATGGTTTAACTAGGAGATAATAGATGACGGACAAGTCGATTCAAGAGTTAGCGCTCAGCGTAGAACGTCCTGTAGAGAAACTCCTAGAGCAGGTTCGCGAAGCAGGTCTACCACAGCGTAAAGCAGATGACATTATTACCACTGAACAGCAAGATACTTTGGTCAATCACTTGAAAAAAGTACATGGTCAGGAAAGTGGTAACACAGGAAAGATTGCGTTGAAACGTAAAACAACGAGTACTGCTAAAGTAACAAGTACTTCAGGTAAGGCAAAAAGCATTAATGTTGAAGTTCGCAAAAAACAAGTTTTTGCGAAGCCAAATCCAGAGTTACTTGCTGCAGAAGCAAAAGCGCGTGTAGAAGCTGATGCAAAAGTCCGTGCTGAACAAAAAGTACGTGACGAAGCAGATCAAAAAGCACGTCATAGCGCTGAACAAAAAGCCAATGCAACTTTAGAAGCGATGCGTGCTGCGCATACTTCTGACAGTTCAGGTCAAGCGCCAGCAAAAACCGCAGTTGTGGTGAAAAAGCGTAATAGCGACAAGGTTATTAAAGCCCCTGTTGTTCGACCGACTGAAACACCAGAACAAAAGAAAGCGCGTGAAGAGCAAACTGCTCAGTTGAAAGCAACTGAGGAAGCGGTACGTCGTAAAGCGGCTGAAGAAGCACAACAACGTACGCTTGAACAAATGCGTCAGATGGCATCAAAATATTCAAATGATGATGCAACTGCAACGATTCGCGTAATCGATGATTCACCTTTAGCCGCTGGTCTTGTTGGTCAAGCGTATGAAGATTCTTTTAACAAAGAAGACCGTGAAATCAAGCGTGGTGGTGCAACTGCAAATCCGCGTGCTGGTAAGAAAGGTGGTCGCGGTGGTGATGCACAGTCTGAACAAAGTTTCAGCAAGAGCCATCATAAGCGCGGCTTGAAAACCAGCCAGGCGAATAAACATGGTTTTGAAAAACCTGTTAAAAAGCAAGTTTATGATGTTGAGATTGGCGAAAAAATCATTGTTGCTGATCTTGCACAAAAAATGGCTGTTAAAGTTCGTGAAGTAATCAAGACCCTCATGAAAATGGGTGAGCTTGTGACTCAGAACCAAGCCATTGATCAAGATACAGCAGTACTTGTGGTTGAAGAGTTAGGCCACAATCCGGTATTGGTATCGGATACGCAAGCAGAAGACAACTTATTGGTTGCTGCTGAAGAAGCACGTGGTGAGCAAACCACTCGTCCACCAGTGGTAACGATCATGGGTCACGTTGACCATGGTAAAACGTCATTACTGGATCGTATCCGTCGCTCTAAAGTGGCAGCGGGTGAAGCGGGTGGCATTACCCAGCATATCGGTGCTTATCACGTTGAAACTGAGAAAGGAATTATCACTTTCTTGGATACACCAGGACACGCAGCATTTACCTCTATGCGTGCGCGTGGTGCAAAAGCGACTGATATCGTGGTACTTGTTGTTGCGGCTGATGATGGTGTAATGCCACAAACAGCAGAAGCAATTGACCATGCGCGTGCAGCTGGTACGCCAATTATTGTTGCCATCAACAAAATGGACAAAGAGTCAGCTGATGTAGACCGTGTCTTAAACGAATTGACCACCAAGGGTATCGTACCTGAAGAGTGGGGCGGTGATGTGCCAATTGCCAAAGTATCAGCACACTCAGGTGCGGGTATCGACGGTTTGCTTGATCTCATCCTGATCCAAGCTGAATTGATGGAGCTTAAAGCTTCAGCAGAAGGTGCGGCGCAAGGTGTGGTGATTGAAGCACGTGTCGACAAAGGTCGCGGTGCGGTAACGTCGATTCTGGTACAAAACGGTACCTTGAACATTGGTGACTTGGTTCTTGCAGGTTCATCTTATGGTCGTGTTCGTGCAATGTCAGATGAAAATGGTCAACGTATTACCTCTGCAGGCCCTTCGATTCCTGTTGAAATCTTAGGTCTGCCAGAAGCGCCAATGGCGGGTGATGAAGTTCTTGTGGTCAATGACGAGAAGAAAGCACGTGAAGTTGCTGATGCTCGTGCAGATCGCGAACGTCAAAAACGTCTTGAGCGTGCGAGCTCAATGCGCCTTGAAAACATCATGGCATCAATGGGCAAGAAAGATGTTCCTACCGTTAACGTGGTACTCAAAACTGATGTACGCGGTACTTTAGAAGCATTGCATGTTGCGCTTGATGAACTTGCGACGGATGAAGTTAAAGTTCGCGTCATCGGTTCTGGCGTAGGTGCAATCACTGAGTCAGATGTGACTTTGGCTGAATCTTCAGAAGCAGTATTGTTAGGCTTCAACGTACGTGCAGACAATACTGCGCGTCAGAAAGCTGACCAAGATGGTATCGATATTCGTTACTACAGCATCATCTATCAATTGATTGATGATGTAAAAGCTGCAATGAGCGGTAAGCTTGCACCTGAACACCGTGAAACTATTCTGGGTGTTGCGGAAGTGCGTGAAGTATTCCACTCAAGTAAGTTTGGTGCTGCAGCGGGCTGTATGGTACTTGAAGGTGTATTGCACCGTAACAAGCCAATTCGCGTATTACGTGATGACGTGGTTGTATTCCAAGGTGAGCTTGAGTCTCTTCGCCGCTATAAAGAAGTGGTTGAAGAAGTTCGTGCCGGTATGGAATGTGGTCTTGCAGTCAAAGGCTATAAAGACATCAAAGCACAAGATAAGATCGAAGTGTATGATGTTCAATTGATTAAACGGAGTCTTTAATGGCGGGTAGCCAACGCTTAAAGCGCATGGCGGATTCAGTACAACGTGAGTTGTCTGAACTGATCCGTCAGGAGCTTAAAGATCCACGTCTGGGTGGTCTGGTGACCATCTCAGCCGTGAAAGTTAGTGCAGATATGGGTTATGCCGAAGTTTATGTCACGGTAATGGGACGTGAACTCGGTGATGATCAGAGTGAGGCGGCGAATAAAGAAACCCTAGATGTCTTGAATAAAGCGTCTGGTTTCTTACGCCATGAATTGAGTCGTCGTATCAAAACACGTGTGACGCCTCGTTTACGTTTTCACTATGACAAAACCAATGCCTACGGCAACTATATGTTTGGTCTGATTGCTGAAGCTGTGAAGGATTTACCTGAACAAGAGCAAGACGAACAAAAGTAAATAGATATAAAAAAAGCCACCTTCGGGTGGCTTTTTTATTGCGAGGCTTTAATTAGTCTTTTTTCAGCGGGTAGCGACGATAGCGTTGCCAAGGCAGAGGACGATTGAGTGCTTCTGGTACATCACCACTGGTTGAGCGTAAGCGGAGGTGAATCGCAGCTTGCGCCATCAAATTTGCCGATACGGGTGCAGTGATAAAGGCAAACAAGGTAATCAACAACTCAGCAAAACCAAAACGACCATGCATTGCTGCAAATATCATGGCTGCAATGAGGAAGCTACCGAGCCCCAAGGTACTCGATTTGGTGGGGGCATGCAGGCGCATAAATAAGTCGGGGAGGCGAATCATGCCGATCGAACCGATCAGCATAAAGAATGCGCCAAATACCACAAAAAATGAAACGACAATTTCAAGGATGAGTTGCATGGTGAAGCTCCTTAATCGATCACATGGCCCGTTGTGAAATAACGGGCAAGTGCAGCAGTAGAGACAAAGCCAAGCATGGCAACCAAAAGTGCACCTTCAAATAAATTAGTGCTGACCCAATAGATACCTAAGACTACAATCAGGCAGGTCGCATTGAGAAAGAGCGTGTCTAAAGCCAGCAAACGGTCAATCACTGAAGGGCCTGCAATCAAGCGAATCAAGCACAGAAACATAGAGATGGTAATGGCAATTAAGCCGATACCCAGTGCATAAGGTAAAATAGTCATTTGGTTGCTCCTTCTGCAGTCTTGACATCAAAGATTTCAATTAAAGGTGCTTCGTAGCGCTTTTTAATCTCTTGAATGTCGAGTTCAGTATCATCGGAACTGAGTGCATGTACCAGAATATCACCACGTTCCTGATCGATTCCGGCTGAAACCGTTCCGGGTGTGGTGGTGATAATCATTGCAAGTAAGGTGTTGACTTGTTCATGTTCAGTTTCTAAGGGGACGCGATACCATTTGGGGTGTAGTTGATCCATGGGGCCAAGCACCATTTTGGCCACACGGAAATTAGATATCACAATATCCCACAGCACGACAAAGACCAGTTTAATGGCAGGAAGCCAGTGAATATGTGGCGTTCTGGCAATAAATGGACTGACTAAACGGGCAATCAGCACCGCCAGAATCACTGCCATTAAAATGTCCGTCAGATCCAGACTATGCGCCAGCATCAACCAGCTTAAAAAAATCAGAACAGACACAAATGGATGGGGGAACCAACGCTCAAGCAAAGATGGTTTTTGCATTAGTGATCCTCCATTGGTTTAAGCTGTGTGCTATTCGGAATGGTCGGTGCGTGTAGAACTTGTTCCGCAATTTGACGTTGCTTGTACTCAGAAATATGCCCACCTTGCAATGTTGGCTTAGAAATAATATCTGGGATCAACAGTGCATTGGCATCTTCAACTTCACCACCATATTTGGTTTCTGGTAAGTAGCTTGGATCATACGGTTGAACGCTGATTGGACGACCTTGTGCATCATGTTTCAGAATGGTTTGGTTATAAAGTGCATGATTCTGAATTTGCTGTGCAGTTGCAAGCGTGTAGTTCTGAATCGGTGCAGCACAAACCACATACAGCATTAAGGCGCCGAGCAGGAAATAAATTGCTGTATCGTTACGTTTCGGCGCAACTTCAGGCAAGGCTTGATATTCTGTATAAGCCGCTTCTTTTTGATCCTCTTCGGGCGGTGTCGCTCGCCAGAACAGAATAAAACCGACCCGTGTCATGGCAATAATGCTGAGCAGGCTCACAATCAGAATCACCGCGATAATCCAGCCTTGATAAGGGGTTTCGGCGGTGGCCTGCAAGATAAAGACTTTACCTAAGAAGCCACTAAATGGAGGCAGGCCTGCCATCATGAGGGCGATGGTAAAGTAAGTAAAGGCAGCGGCTTTTTCCTGTTTGATTCGTGGTGCAACTTTTAAATGATCTTTAAAAGCACCACGTTGTGACGTCATCCAGCCACAGAATAAATAGAATGCTGCAGCAATCAGTGTGCTGTGAACCAAATAATACAGTGCTGCTGCCCATGCGTGGGTATTAAACATGGCAATGGCAATCAGCAGTGTGCCAATCGAGGACAGCACCATAAAACCGACAAAACGACGTAAACGTTCTGCACCAATGGCACCAATTACACCATATAGCGAAGTCACTAAACCAATAATTAACAGGCAGTTTTTGAAAATACTTTGCGCCATGGCTTCATCGAAAACGGTGCCATTGACACGTAAGATGGCATAAATTCCGACTTTGGTCATGATGGTGAACAGTGCTGCTACTGGTGTACTGGCAACCGCATAGGTTTTGGGTAACCAGAAACCGACAGGTAACATTGCGGCTTTAATTCCGAATACCACAAACAGCAGTAATCCACCCGCAACAGCAAGTTTGTATTGGTCACCATCCAGTGTTGGAACAAGACGACCCACATCGGTCATGTTTAAACTGCCCACACTGCCATAAATCATGCCTAAACCAATCAGGAACAGGGCAGAGGCCAACAGGTTAATGGTGACGTAATGAATCCCAAGCTGAAAACGTGGACGACCTTGACCGTGCAATAACAGCACATAAGATGCCATCAGCAGGATTTCAAAAAACACGAATAAGTTAAACAAGTCGCCTGTGAGAAATGCCCCTGTGATTCCCATGAGTAGAAAATGCACCATGGCATGGAAATAACGACCGCGGGTGTCCCAGTTCTCACTTGCATACCAGACCACAGGGACGGCAAGAACATAGGTAAGCACCAGCATAAAGGCTGATAAGCGATCAAGGACTAACACGATACCAAAGGGTGCAGACCATTCACTGAGTTGATAAACCGTAATTTGTCCTGTACTGGCAATACTTAAATAGCTAATTGCTGTAATTAAGCCGAGCACCACAGAGGTGAGACTGATGCCACGACGCCAAGGTTGGCGCCAATCCTGTTTTAAAGAACCTGCACCTGGATTGCCCAATAACACCAGAATAAAACTGGTGAATGCTGGAATTAAAATGCTGATAATTGGAGCATGAGCATGCCAGAAACTATAAAAATCAAACATTATGGCTCATCCTCACGTGGGTCATAAGTCAAAGTAGGCTCTTCTTTAGAGTCGACATGGTCTGTCCCAGATTCATAACGACTGCGTAATGCAAGTTGCACGATAAAGGCTGTGGTTGCGAAACCAATCACAATCGCCGTTAATACCAGTGCTTGAGGGAGTGGGTCGGTCACCTTGGTGGTTTGCGTCAATACGGCAGGTGCATTGATCTGCAAACGTCCCATGGCAAACAAAAATAGATTCACGGCATAACCAATCATGGCCAAGCCGAGGACCACAGGAAATGTTCTGGCACGTAAAATTAAATAAATACCTGTTGCGGTCAACAAGCCGATCCCGGAAGCGAGTAAAAATTCAATACTAATCATTTCGTTTATCTCCACTTGGGATTGGACCTGACATACTGGAATGACGTGAATCACCTAAGACCGAAATTAACAACATCGCAGCACCAACAACGGTAATGTAGACCCCGGTATCAAATGCAACTGCGGAAGCGAGGTGCATTTTTCCGAGCAAAGGTGCCTCGACATAAATATGTGCACTGGTCAAGAACGGACGTGCCCAGAACCAGGCTGCAATGCCTGTAAGGCCCGCAATGGTTAAGCCTGAACCAATCCAAAGTTCATAGAGACGCCCCGATTTTGCTTTGAGCATCTGTTCGGTTTGGTCCTGCCCTAATACGATATATTGAATGACTAGCGCCATAGAGGTGATTAGACCTGCGATAAAGCCCCCTCCTGGAAGATTGTGCCCACGCATGAAGATATAAACACTCACCACTAAGGCGAGCGGCAATATCCAGGAAGCTGTGATACGTAACATCAGTGGAGACGGGTTAAAGCGATAGGTGAGGCCTTGTGTCATGGTAGTCCCATGCGCACGCATGCCATCCATCAGACAGAGTGCACCGATTGCTGCAATCCCGAGAACGCTAATTTCACCGAAGGTATCGAAACCACGGAAGTCAACCAAGATCACATTGACGACATTCGAACCGCCGCCAAGTGGAATCGCTTGCTGTAAAAAGAACCATGAGATTGAATTGTGGTCACGGGTTAACAGCAACCAGGTAATCCAGCCAATTCCTAAGCCACCTGCGATGGCAAGGCTGGCATCACGCCAACGACGTGAACGACTCGATTCATAAGGCGTAAGTTGTGGTAAAAGCGATAAACTCATTAACAGTAAAACGGTTGTCACCACATCAACCGTGATTTGGGTCAATGCCAAGTCTGGTGCAGACAGCGTTACAAAGACCATGGTCACGACCAGACCGACAGCACCACTGATCAGTACCGCTTTGATGCGTTCATGGTGGAACCACAGCATCATCCAGCAGGCAGAGAACAAGGTGAGCCAGAGTACAATGGCGATCCATGGCGCATGCGTCAGTTCACGGGTACCTGTAGTTAGACCTTGGTTAAAGAGTGGTAAGCCGACCATGACGATGCTGAACAGCACAATCCAGAGCAGATAGCTTTGTAGAGAGCCATTTTCAGTGCTTTGTTTGATTTTACGACTGGTTAACAATAAATGCTTAAGGAACAAATCAAACAGAATCTTGCCTTGGAATTTTCCAAGATAAGGATCGAGGTCGATTTTGCGGATACGTCCCTCTTTTGCCAGTGCAAAGTAGAAAATTGATCCGCCAATTAAGGCAATCAGACTCATGATGAGTGGTGCATTAACCCCATGCCAAATCGCAAGGTGTACGCCTTCAAATTCAGGCTGTGCCAAACTGGCACGGGTCACGCTGTTGACCATAGTGCCTGCAAATAGGGCAGGGAGGATACCCACTAAAATACATAAGCTCGCCAGAATAATGGCGGGTAAGCGCATACCCAAAGGAGGTTCGTGTGCATCTTTATTGGGAACATGCTTGCCGATAGGCCCGTCAAAGAACACACCATGTACCAGACGAATCGAATAACTGACTGCGAAAATACCCGCTAAGGTTGCGACGATGGCTGAAATCACCATCACTGGACCAGATAAGTTGGCCAGTAGTTCGGTAAAAAACATCTCTTTCGAGATAAAACCATTGGTTAATGGTACACCCGCCATTGAGGCAGCGGTGATCATGGTTAAGGTTCCAGTGAAAGGAAGGAGCTGCCAGATACCACTCAGCTTGCGTAAATCACGCGTGCCAGTTTCATGGTCAATAATCCCTGCAATCATGAACAAGGCAGCTTTAAAAGTTGCATGGTTAATGATATGGAAAATTGCAGCTGCAACGGCAAGTGGAGAACCAATGCCGAGTAAGCAGACAATCAAACCCAAATGGCTGATGGTTGAATAAGCCAGTAAACCTTTCAGGTCTTCCTTGAAGATGGCAAAACCTGCGGCCATACACAAGGTGAACAGGCCGACAAAAGTCACGATATTGTGATATAACGCAGCACCAATAAAAATAGGTGCTAAACGTGCCAACAAGAAAATCCCAGCTTTGACCATCGTTGCAGAATGCAGATAGGCTGACACCGGGGTAGGTGCCGCCATTGCATTCGGTAACCAAAAATGGAACGGGAACTGAGCGCTTTTGGTAAATGCACCTAACAGAATAAGCAGTAAGGCGGGCACAAAAAGCGCATGCTGTTGAATGGTATCTTTCATCAGCACCAATTGATCAATTTGGTAGGTTCCGGTGATTTGTCCAATCAGTACAAATCCCCCCAGCATGGCCAGCCCCCCCATACCGGTGATGGTTAAAGCCATACGTGCGCCACGTTGGGCTGCCTCGTATTGACTCCAGTAACCCACAAGCAGGAAAGAAGAAATACTGGTCAGTTCCCAAAATACCAACAAGATAATCAGGTTGTTCGAGAGTGAAATGCCCAGCATGGCTGCCATGAACAGCATCAATAACTGGTACAGTTTACTCAGGGAGTTTTTAGGACTCAGATAATAATAGGCATAAATATAAATGAGCGTGCCGATACCGCTAATCAGCAGACCAAACAATAAACCTAATGCATCTAGGCGAAAACTCAGATTAATTCCAAGCTGTGGAAGCCAGTCCCAGCTTTGTTGCAGGGGATTGCCCTGTAGAACCGTTTCTGCCTGAGTCAGAAGTAAAATAAAACAACTAAGGCTGATCCCAATCGCCCCAAGTGCCGTCACGCCACGCGAAATACGCTGTAATTGTGAGACAAGGGTGGTGCCGAGTATGAGCGGTAATAAGATAATAATCGGTAGCACACTGGTATCCATGTCGATGATTTAGGTCGAAGACCTAAGGGGTGAATTTTCTTTCAAGACTTACAGGCACTCAAAGAGAATACCAAAAACTTTAAATCTTGAAGCCCAATCAAGTTAACGGAGGCAGCAAGTTGTATTGCACAACTTGAAAATAAAAAAATGCGATTTATTTTACTATAAACAGACTGTAAAAACTTAATGTTATTACATGAAACTAACAACATCATTTCATTGAAAACATTTCAATTTTCACTTTTTGATACACCTTTATAACGGGCTTTCTTGGGGTGTATCATCAATTTTAAGTAAGTGAAGTAAGTTGGTCTTTTCTTGCTCGTTTAGGTCTTGAATTTGCTGAAATAAATCATCGACTTTGTTGGTTGGAGGGTCAGCTTGTAGCAAGGTGTGGGTTGGAACAGAATCCGTGCTTTCGGCTTGTGATAAGGTCTGATATAAATTCGAAAGCTGTTGTTGTGATGCTTGCAGATTGAGTTGGTAGATTCCTTTTTGATCGAGTTTTAAACATTGATAATGTAAGGCATGTTCAAGCAATGCATCTCGATTGCCTGTAACAATAATTTGTAGGCAAGGAAAAGCCTGATGTAAACGTTCTAAAATTTCAGCACAGTGACTTTGATCCAGTTGATGATCAACCTGATCTATCATGAGAATACCTTCACCCTCTAGGCAGGGGTTAAAACAATGTTGATTCAATTGGCAAAGCCGTCGGCTGATATCTCCAACCAAAGCAATCCAGGTTTTAAGTGATGCGGACAGGTATTGAAAAGGAACCAGTTGCTCTTGATAGCGCACCATCAATTGCAGCTTCGGTACATACTGAATATAAATATCATCCAATTCAGGAAAAACCGTATGCAGGCTATTTTTTAAGGCATAGAGATTGGGAGCGGATAATTGTTTGGGGTGGTTAATCAGTTCCCGTTGTAATTCTTGTAAAATCTCAGATTGATTGTGCTGATTAAAATCATTCCCCATCAGCCGCCGAACAATATGTGCTGAATGGGCATTTTCAACATCACTGATCTCACGTAACCATTCAAAAAAGCGAGTAAAGGTGGTGTAGGGGACAGCTGTTAAATCGTAGGCCGAAATTTCCTGTAAAATGCCCGATGTATTTTTGCTCTGTAGATTGATGTCTTGTACAAAGCGTTCTGCGGGGTAATAAGCGATCAATGGCAAGCCAAATAAGGGGTCTTGCTGTCCTGTTCTTTGGTACAGGCTAACCATTTGATCGAGTTGCTGAGTTTCGACCTGACTAATACCAACACTTTGACTATTAAAGGTTTTGTAGAGTTTCCAAGCGCAACTGTGGGTGTCTGATTGCTGGGCGGAGCTACTCTCGACCAGATTACCAGCCAGTTCCTGACTCATGTGAACCTGAATTTCAATTTTTGCTTGTAGGCGATTCAGCATAATATCTTGATCAGCAATCACCACGCCAGCAGTACGAATATCTTTATAGCGTGCAGAAAACCAGGTCAGGCTTTGATAGATATTTTTTAGAATAGTGCTTTTGCCTGTCGCCTGATCGCCCAAAATCAGGGTAATAGGGTATTGCTCTGGATCAAACTCGAGATCTAGCTCTCGAAACATGCCAATATGTTTAAAGTGAACCGATTCAAGTTGCATAAGCTGACCTCAATCATGGGCGCTTTAACCTGCGGACTGACGAAGACTTGAGGGCGCGCGCTGTTTTAATTGTTGTATTAAGTCGTATAAATGATGAATGTTTAAACTTACTTTAGCACGCGTACAGGCCACGTAAAGTAATCTTAATTCTTCATCTGTAATTTTATGTTCTAGTCCATTTATTTTAAATTGGTAATCGTCTTCGATATGCACACGATCCCACTCCAATCCTTTGGCTTTGTGCGCAGTAGAAATCACATAATCTGCTTGTTCAATCGGCGTGATTTTTGCCAGTGCTTTTTTTAGTGGTTCAGTGCCATGATCATCCACTAATTTTACTAAGGGTTTGATATCACTGCCGTCATTGGTTTCACAATATTCATGTACGTCGTGCCAAGAGTTAAACCAAGCCAGTTCAGGTACATCGGTGATACGTTTACCTTGTTTAAGTAAACTGGCGGCATCGACAAAGCGACTGAGTTTTTGATGATCTGCCTGCAGACTGACTTTATCGCCATGCACTAAACCAGACAAAAGCAATTCCATCGCTCGTGCGTTAGTACGACATAAAATCGCATCACGCATTTTGGTATGCGGTTTATTCACCACACTGGATTTTTGGTTGGGATTGCCCAGCAGGGGAACCGTTTCATTCAGTGCCCCCAGTAAACTGTTGGCAACATCGGCAATCGCTTCACCAAAACGGAAAGAAGTGGTGAGACGGCTTTCGGGTAGTGGCATTTGCTGCATGGCATTGATTGCACCACGCCATGCATAGATTTGCTGGTGAGCATCCCCAACATAAATTACTTGCGTGCTTTTCTGGCGCAGTAAGATACCCAGCATGAGCGGATCAGCATCTTGTGCTTCATCAAAAAGCACATAATCGGCAGGAATATTCGGTTCAGATAGGGCCCACAGTTTTAGATAAATATCATGCCCGATGCCAGCCTGATGATTCGGGTCAATCGATTCCAGCCAGCGTCGTTCTACCGCGGGATAGAGATGCTGTTGCAAAGCTTCAATATCATCCAGATGTAACCAACTTGGCGCCTGAATATGACGGGGTGCAGGATATTGTGAACTGGTTGAACAGAAGTAGCTGACCGCATTGGCAACCAAACTCGCCAGACGACTTGGCATCAGTACATATTTTTCATAACGCCCACCCATGAGGCGACGTAGCGTAATCGGTTCGAGACGATATTCTTTGGCAATAAAACTTGGGCTCAGGCGGGGCAGACGTAATTTGTCGGTTACTCCACGTGGAACACTACGAAAGGCCAGTGAGTGGAAGGTACGACAATTCACATTACTGTGAAACTTATTCTGGGCTTCTGAGGCGATGGCTTTGTTAAAGGCCAAATACATGCCACGCCGTTCGGGCATGGCATCACTAATCATCTGTAAGGTGGTGGTTTTACCTGTGCCAGCATAGGCAATCACTTTAAATGATTGACCGAGACGGGCGTTGTCGATGGCAATGGCTTGCTCATAAGTGGCTTTAGGTTTTTCTATATTTGACACAGGCTTTGCTTACGCTTCTTGATTACGGTTGGCTTTTTCAACTAAGCCCGATAGACCTTGGCGACGTGCCAGCTCGTCCAGTACCACTTGCGGATCAAGGTCGAAATAACCCAACATGACAATACTGTGGAACCACAGATCGGCCACTTCATAAATCAGGTCGTGTTTATTTTCTAGCGAAGCAAGCACGGCATAATCTTTGGCAGCGATAATGCTTTCGACACTTTCCTCACCGACTTTTTCTAAAATTTTATTAATGCCTTTTTTATACAGGCTGGCAACATAAGAGTTATCTGCTTCGGCATTTTTGCGTTCTTGCATCAAATGCCCGAGATAAGCAAGCACATCAACCTGTTCACTTTGAACGTGATCATGTGCTGCAACTTTGGCAGATGCGCCATAAATCGCCGTCGGATCTTTGAGTTGGGCATCTACAATTTCCCAGCCTTGTGGCGTAAGTTTGCGATAGAAGCAAGATTCACGACCGGTATGGCAAGCAATGCCACCATGCTGTTCAATTTGTAAAATAATCACATCGGCATCGCAATCCAGACGGATTTCATGCACGGTTTGAAAGTGTCCGGACTCTTCGCCTTTATGCCAGAGTTTTTGACGTGAGCGTGAGTAATACACCGCCTGATTTTTTTCAGCTGTCAGTTGTAAGGCCTCACGATTCATCCACGCAACCATTAACACTCGACCAGTTTGATGATGTTGTGCAATGGCAGGAACAAGACCATTGGAATCAAATTTAACTTCATCTAACCAGTTTGACATGAGTGAAAATCCATTGAGTGGAAAGCAGCTAGTGTAGCGTTTGTGACTAGGGTTGGCTATGCTTGTGGGGTAAAAAATAAGTTATGTGATTTTTGCATTAGATTAATAGACAGAAGTTTATAACGTTATAAATAGTAGTTAACTCATTTATTTAAATTAAATACTTTTTCAACTGGTATGAATAGGGTGTGAATCAAATTTAGAGGTATTCAGTATTGAAGAATAATGAAAATTTAGCTTGTCGAGTGTGCGGACTTATCCAATCTGAAGCCCCATGGGGTGAGGATGGGAGTACACCTAACTTTATTATTTGTGCTTGCTGTGGTACAGAATTTGGTTATGAGGATTGCACAAAAGAATCCGTAAAAGTTCAGCGTACAAAATGGTTAAATACAGGTGCAAATTGGTGGGAACTAAAGAATAAGCCGAAGCATTGGGATATTAATGCGCAATTACAAAATATCCCAATGGATTATCAATAATTTAGACACTTTGGTAGTTCGAGATTTCAATCAAATTCTGATCAGGATCTCGTAAATAGAGCGATAAAATTTTCCCCATTGCCCCAGTTCTTTCGATTGGGCCTTCAACGATATCAATATGCTGCGCTTGAAGGTGTGCCATCACTTCATTTAATGGGGTTTCTGCAATAAAACATAAATCTGCTGAACCTGCTGTCGGGCGAAGTGCTTTAGGCTCAAACTCTTTGCCCAGTTGATGAAGATTAATTTTCTGCTTGCCAAATTGCAGTGCTTTGCGGTTTTCAGCAAAGCTTATCACTTCAAAATTCAGGGCAGATTGATAAAACTGACAAGTGATTTCAATATCGGCAACGGTCAGAACCAAGTGATCTAAATGGCTAATTTTCATATATCACAGCCCTTATTTATATTCAGGTAGAGATTCAAGTTTGACACTAAAGCTATTGTCGCTTTCTGTATATTGCGCCACTTGTTGATAATCGAGTTGCTGAAACAGTCCTGTTTTTAAACCAGAAATGGTGATCGCCATTTCTTTACGGAAATACGGGATCTGATACATCCACGGAAAGGTCAGATCACGTATAGCACCCGCCCACCAATGATCTGATTGATACAGTGGCGTGAGTAGGCGGCTCAGGAACTGATAGAATTGGGTCGAAGAACGCCGTTGTTGATGATAATGTTGCCAGAGCATCGACCAGTCAATTTGCTGATGTTTTTGTGCTATTTGCAATGATTGCGAAAAGGCCCAAGCATCCAGCAAGGCCATATTCGCGCCTTGTCCCAACTGTGGACTCATGGCATGGGCTGCATCACCGATCACTCCAATTCGTCCTTGTCCAAATTGAGACATCACCACATCGCGATATTGCGCAGACAACCATTGTGGTTGATGTTGTGGATTCGACAACAGCTGTTTGAGCCATTCCGCCACATCAGGCCAGCGGTCAGACACTTGTTTTAACCATTGTTGCTTTGCGGATTCATCCTCTAAGAATGTGTGCAGTTGCTTGCTGGGCAAACTCCAAAATACACTCGACAATCGTTGCTGAGGGGCGATTGGGATTGCACCAGTAGGCAATACCCCCATCATGATTTTGGAGCGGTCATAAAACTGATGCAGAATGGCAGGATCAAGTGTTGGGCATTCAGGCACGATACTCCATGCCGCACCCCAAGGATAAGCCTGATCGACTTTCACCCATGCAGAAGGGCGTAACTGGCTGCGTGCACCATTGGCAATCAACACGGCATCAAAGCCATCATCAAATGTTTGTTGCTGCTGAATGCCGAACAGTCGAACTTCATTTTGCTGTTCTTGAATACGTTCAACACTATGACCCATTCGCCATGTCACCTGACTGGCATATTCAGCCAGTTTGTGGGTGAGCACATGACATAAGCTGGCGCGATGAATGCCGAGCCCATACAGATTGCTGCCTGCTTGATGATAGTGACTATTGACTAACAGACGTTTATTGGGAAGTTGACCTTCTAATCCTGTGACTTTTGCGCCTAGTTTTAGGGCATGCTCAAGCACGCCCAGATGTTCAAATACGGCGAGGCCAGCGGGCTGTAACAACAAACCAGCGCCGACAGGAGAAAGCTTATCCACGTGTTCAAAAATAGTGACGTGATTGCCTGCGCGTGCCAGCAAAATCGCTGTTGCTAGTCCAGCAGTTCCAGCACCCACAATGGCAAAATGAGGTATTTTCATTGTTTATTCTTTTAAAGGTTTATTAGATCAGTCAGCCTTGATCTTAACTGATCCCGATGATTTTTTTAAATGAAATCTGTTCTAGCTCAATGCCTAAGGTACGGGTCTGTAATTTTAGCAAAAGCTCAATCTGGATTATTTTGAAGGATCTTTGCCTGTGGTCATCTTGATCAGGGTACGATCTTTCTTGATCGCGTGATGATAAAGGGCCGCACCTGCATGCCCTAAAATCAGCATCCAGATCAGCCATTTCCCAAGAATTTCTTTGTGAATAAAATCAATCGGCTTCTCGAACTGTTCAAAACTTAAGCCTAAACCTTGGGTAACCCAGCTCTGGAACAATCCAGTCTGTTCAAATTTGGGAATCTCAAACAAAAAGAAAAACTCTGTATTGACGCCTGTACCCAAGTAGCCTGTAAGCGGTGCAATGATCATGATGGCATACAGGGCAAAATGTGCTGCATGTGCAGCAAATGTTGCGAGCGGACTGGCAGGTTCTAATTTGGGTTGCGGATTGCTTAGCCGCCAGAGGATTCGGAGACTAATAATCACGGCAATGCTGATACCGACAGAAAGATGCAGCTGCAAAGCCGTCCAGTTCTCGGGTGTACCTTTTTCGGTAAACCAGTGTCGGTAATAAACACTGCAATAGGCACATAAAAAGAGCAGTGCTGTGCTCCAATGCAACCATTTTGCAATCGAGCCATAGTTATCCCTACTATTTTTTAAACTCATGCTGTTCTTCCTTTAAAAGCTGTGCGGATACATTTCAATGCTTAGCCGATGATGAGCGATCTGCTCAAGGATGAAAAGTTTTTAGCTAATAATGGCCTGAGTTGGATTTAGATATTGCCTAAAGTGTGACAACTGGGCTGGGATTCTTAGATGAGGTCGGTGCGGTGAATATGTCGATCAATTGGATTGTTCTGCCAAATAAAAAGGCCGTATCAATCGATACAGCCTTTGATTCGGGATCTAGGTTTTATTTGGCAATACGCCACAGGGCAATCAAACTACTCAGTACAATCAGAATAACCGAGATAAACCATGGGCTGATAATGGCAATTGTGAGCAAGATCAGCAGGGTACTGCCAAACATCCAGCTACGACGTTGTTGCTGTTGCATTTGTAAACGCATTTGCTGAATTTCACGGAGCTGTTTATCGTGCCATGCAGATTGGTTTTTCAAACCATTTAAGCTGTCAATTAACAGGCTTGGAATATCTTGAGCACCCAATAATAGGTCCGGAATTTGTTGTCCCAGTTCTTTCATGTTTTTGACTGGGTTCATATTGGCCTTGACCCATTCGGTTAGAATCGGTTTCGCCAGTTTCCAGATATCCAGTTGTGGGTAGAGGTCGGTACCTAAGCCTTCAACATGCACCAGTGTTTTCAGTAACAGCATCAGTTGCGGCGGAATTTCCAAATGGAAACGGCGGGCAATATCCATCACCTGAATCAAAATACCGGCGAAATCCAGTTGATCCATTGGTTTGGAAACCATTGGGCCAACCGTACGGCGCATCTCGCGTGACAAGGCATCTTGATCAGTACCCGGTGGAATCCAGCCAGCTTGATGCACGATTTGAATCAACTGCATAAAGTTGCTGTTCATCACCGCGAGTAGCATCCGTGCAACCGTCATCTGATCATGCTTCGACAGTTCGCCCATAATGGCGCAGTCTAAGGCGATAAAACGTGGATTGCTTGGATTAATGGTCTCGACAAAGACATTTCCTGGATGCATATCGGCATGGAAAAAGTTGTCACGGAACACTTGGGTGAAGAAAATGGTTAAGCCTTTTTCTGCCAGATCCGCACGATCCATACCTAAACGATCAAAAGTGGCCGTATCTGAAATAGGAACGCCAGTAATGCGTTCCGCCACCATCACATCTTTACTGTCCATATACACTTCAGGCACATACATCATGCTTGAACCTGTAAAGTAGTGGCGCATACGACGGGTATTATCGGCTTCTAAGCTCAGATCCAGTTCATTTAAAATGATGTGGCGGTAATCTTGGATAATTTCCGAGAGATGCAGGGCACGCGCTGCTTCTAAACGGTTTTCCAGCCAGTCGCCTAGCCACGTCAGAATTTCGAAGTCTTGTAAAATCTGATGACGAATATCTGGGCGAGTGACTTTTACCACCACTTCACGGCCATCATGCAAAGCCGCGGTGTGGACCTGAGCAATCGATGCGGCTGCAAGTGGCTGTTCATCAAAGCGAGAAAACAGGGTACTGACATCTGCTTTCAGTGATTCTTGAATACGTTGCTTGGCCAGTTGGGTATCATAGGGTTTGACACGGTCTTGCAATAACACCAGTTGGGATAGCACTTCAGGTGGAATCAAATCACGGCGTGTAGACAGCAATTGTCCTAACTTAATTGCCAATGGCCCCATATCCTCTAAGGCTTGCTTAAGCTTCAGCGGATTTTTCTTCTCACGACTTGACCATGCCGCAGGATGCATTTTAATGATGTTTAATGCATGACGTGCTTTTACTGGCAATTCTTCCGCAGGGAACAAGGTATCAAGGCGATAGTGTGCAGCAATACGCCAGAGTTCGAGTAACCGTGTAACATGCGGAATCATATAAAGTCTTACCTAGTCTTGTGTGGGCTTTGAGGGATTGAATTGAGCATTGAGCTGTTGCAGCTTGGCTGCCAAACGGTCAATTTCTTGGTTCAGTTGACGTGTCTCGCGATTGAGATCATCCATTTGCCAGCGTGGAGCAAATAAACCGCTATCTTCTTTTAAGGCATCTTCAACAAAAAATAAATGGCTTTGTAGTGAGCGTTTCAGTTGTTGTGGTGCAAGCTGAATTTTACCGAGTTCATGGGCCAGCTGTGGACCAATCCAAGGGGATAAATGCGCTGCCAGATCAGGCTCGGCCTGCTGCATAATTTTTTGAATCTCCTGCAAGAGGTGGTAATCACCTTGCAAGGGAATATTGCCAATCTGATCCATGTCACTGAGCAATAATTTAATCAGCTCAACGCTATTTTCAACATGTAGGGTTGCGGTTGCATCCGTTACTTTATGTTGGGGATCAAAGGGACGTTGTTCAAAAATAGACGGGCTGTGACTGTGTCCAGTCACGGTCGGTTCGAGGCGAACTCTATTTTCATCAAAAAACACATCAACCGAGAGTTGAGGACTATCGATCACAACCCGTAATAATTGACCTTGCAGTTGGTTGAGCTGAATGCGGGTAATCGCATCCAGATCAATCACATGATGAATGATACGTTCGACTGCACCGAGTGCTAAAATCGACCACATATCTGAGAACCTTAAAGTTTGAATCCACGGTGAACCGCAACAATACCACCCGTTAAGTTATGGTAGTCGCAGCTTTGAAAGCCTGCATTTTCCATCATGCCTTTGAGGGTACGTTGGTCTGGGTGCATGCGAATTGATTCGGCAAGGTATTTATAGCTTTCCGAATCATTGGCCACCAATTTACCCATAATCGGCAATGCCGTGAATGAGTAAAGATCGTAGAGTTTTGAAAATGGTTCAAATACAGGTTTAGAAAATTCGAGAATCAGTAAACGGCCACCTGGTTTCAAGACACGGTACATCGCTTGCAGTGCCGCATCTTTATCGGTCACGTTACGCAAACCAAAGCTGATCGTCACTAAATCAAAACTATTATCGGCAAATGGCTCAAGCGTTTCTGCATTGGCAAGCACAAAATCCACATTGGTACAGCCGGCATCGATTAGACGATCACGACCCACATTTAACATAGATTCGTTAATGTCGGACAATACGACATGACCTTGAGGGCCAACTTCACGGCTAAAGACTTTGGCCAAATCACCAGTACCGCCCGCGATATCAAGCACATGTTGTCCGCGACGTACGCCAGACATATTAATCGCAAAGCGTTTCCATAGACGATGAATACCGAATGACATCAAGTCATTCATGATGTCGTATTTGCTGGCAACTGAATGGAAAACCTCTGCAACTTTCTGTGCTTTATCATCACTGTTTACGGTTTGAAAACCAAAGTGAGTTGTTTCGCCTACATTACCCGTATTGGCTCCGCGCGGCAGATTGTATTTGGGGATTGATGCGGTTGAGGTCGCTGTGGTGCCTTGTTGTAAAGACTGCTGCTGACCTTGTGGCGTGCCTTGAGGAAGCGGTGAGCTTAAGAATGGACTGACTTTGTCTGAACTTGGATTTTGCTCAACTTCTGGGGTAGGCTGTTGGTTTTCGTTAGACATTGTTTTCTCCTAAACTTTCGCTCTAGCGGCACGAATCAGCAAGCATGATGACAGATTTTGTATCTTTTTACAGGCTTTCACATGTAATTGATATGAATAATATACAGAAAGTCACTTTCTCAAAAGGGTTTTAATTTTTCTTAAGATTTGAAAAGTCTCATTTTTCTGCTTCAGCCATGGATCTCATGACTGAAGCATGCCCAGATCCCGTTTAGTCTTGAAAAGGATGAGGATGTCCACTATGCACCTTTTCAATAATTTCACGTTCTTTTTCGGTGAAAGTACTGATAAAGGTTGCTGCCGATTTCAACGGTTTCATGGCAGCAAAGCCTTCCTGAATAAACTCATACATTTGTTCGAATTGATATTTATGTGCAATCCCTTTACACATTTTAAATGCGGCATACATCATGGTGGAACGCATATATTTATCAAGGGTCAGACCTAATTCATCCAGCAGTTGAAGTTGCTCATACCGAGCCTCACCTTGATCCAGCTTGATTAGGGTTTGACGCATGATCTCATCTGTTAATGGGGTTTCAAGTGGATAATCTTCTAACAGTTGTATGGCCACTTGCTCGTCCAGTTGCGTTGCCAGAACAGCTAAACTGACCGATTTAGTCCCTGTCTTGATGGCATTTTCAGGCAGAAGGCTCTCCGCTTTGTGTGCGTATTTGAGCAGCCGTTCGATTTGTTGCGCCATAGCATCAAAATCTGGACCGCCGTATAAACGGTTTAAGAAATACGCCGACATCAGCTGATTCTTGGGTTCAGCAAAAAATGCTGCATGTGTCTGTGCAATCCGTACTTTCATCCATGCTTGGACTTCATGCAATCTCTGGGCAATCGCTGGATTCTGGTGGTAATTCAGTGTTTGATATTGTAATAAAAGATGATCAAATGCAGCGAGTTTTGACATGTTCGAACTCAAAGAAAATAAAACCATAAAAGCATAGGCTGCATCATAACGGAGAACCATGACAGCATAAACTCTAAATGTTTAATCATCGGTCACTACGGCAGTCATCTGATGACATTCTACATAAACTGTACACGGGGTGGCCTTTGATCGGCAGCAGTTTTGACTATACTGATTTTAAATATTAAGAATGAATCATTTAGAGCAGAACATGAGTATACAACAACCGACATTTGAATTACGTGATGAGGATGAGCTGTCTTTAGAACTCATTGAAGCCCAATATGCACTCAAACAAAGTCGCGATAAAAAAAATGCCAAAAGTGTTTTGGTCTTGGTCAGTGGGATTGAACTGGCGGGCAAAGGCGAAGCAGTCAAGCAATTACGTGAATGGCTCGATCCACGCTATTTAAGAGTGAAAGCGGATGCACCACAGCTGTTGTCCAACAATCAAACCTTTTGGCAATCTTATAGCCGTTTTATCCCCGCAGAAGGGCAAATCGTGGTGATGTTTGGTAATTGGTATAGCGACCTACTCACGACGGCGATGCATGTCTCCAAACCATTGGATGAGAACTTGTTTGATGCCTATGTGGAGCAGATGCGGGCTTTTGAGCATGATCTGCAAAATAATCATGTTCATATAGTCAAAGTCTGGTTTGATTTGTCGTGGAAGTCTCTGCAAAAGCGTTTGGATGAAATCGATGCTTCGGAACAACGTTGGCATAAACTCCATGGCCTGGATTGGCGTAATAAAAAACAATACGATAGCTTGCAAGGCTTAAGCCAACGCTTTACCGATGACTGGTTTATGATTGATGGCGAAGATGGCAAGCTGCGTGATCAATCTTTTGCTCAATATTTGCTGCAAACCTTGCGAGAGTTGCCTGAACATCAAACTAAAGTGACGCAGAAATGGCAGCAGGCTGCGATTCCCAAAGCATTACTTGCACCTGCGCAAGCCAGTTTAGAAAAAGAGGATTATAAAGATGAGTTGCGTAAGCTGACCAAGAAAGTTGCAGACACGCTGCGTTATGATGAGCGCAAAGTGGTGATCGCGTTTGAAGGCATGGATGCGGCAGGAAAAGGCGGCGCGATTAAACGGATCGTGAAAAAGCTTGATCCAAGAGAATACGAAATTCATACCATTGCAGCACCTGAGCGCTATGAATTACGGCGTCCTTATTTATGGCGTTTCTGGAGCAAATTGACTGACAGTGGCAAGATCACCATTTTTGACCGCACGTGGTATGGACGCGTATTGGTTGAACGGATTGAGGGTTTTGCCTCTACTGTAGAATGGCAACGCGCCTATAATGAGATTAACCGTTTTGAAGAAAATCTGGTGGATAGTCAGACGGTGCTTGTCAAAATTTGGCTGGCGATTAGTAAAGACGAGCAGGCACTTCGCTTTAAGGCACGTGAACAAACACCACATAAACGTTTTAAAATCACAGAGGAAGACTGGCGTAATCGTGAGAAATGGGATGATTATCTCAAGGCAGCAGCGGATATGTTTGAACGGACCGATACCGATTATGCACCGTGGTATGTGATTGCGACCGATGATAAGTATTCAGCGCGGATTGAAGTATTAAAGGCCATCTTAAAACAGTTGAAGGCGGACTAATCCACCTTCTCGTTAAGTTCAATTAAATTAATTGTTATTCGCCAATTGTGCTTTATAGCTGCGATGCTGTCGGAATACGATCAGTGTCGCGATTAAACTGGTGATTGCGGCGAACATCAGCCAGAAAGCAGGCATGCTCTTATTGCCTGAAGTCTGCACCAGATAGGTTGCAATCATCGGGGTGAGTCCACCAAAAATGGAAGTGGCAAAGCTATAGGCAACAGAGAAGCCCGCAATTCGCACTGAGCTCGGCATCATTTCTGCCAATGAAACCACCAGTGCGCCGTTATAGAAGCTATAAAGTAGCGAGAACCATAACAACACCATCAGCATATGCGACAAGCTAATGGTATGTGTCAGCCAAGTCAGCAGAGGATAGGCACTGATAAAAATTAAGACTGTGGTGATGATTAAAAGCGGTTTTCGGCCGAATTTATCGGAAAGATGTCCGCCCAGGGGTAACAGGATAAAGTTACTCACACCCACCATAATTGTGGCAATCAAACTTTCTGCACGGGTTAGATTCAAGACCTCTTTGCCGTAGGTTGGGGTATAGACGGTAATGAAATAAAACATGGTGGTGGTGGTCGCAACCATACACACACCCGCCAACACAATTTTCCAGTTTGCTGCTAAAGTCGCAAGAATTTGCTGTGTGCTGGGATGCTCTTTACGGGAAGCGAAGGCTTCGGTTTCAGCCAAAGATTTACGCAACCAGAAAATGAAGGGGATAATGGCACAGCCCACAAAGAATGGAATCCGCCATGCCCATGCATCGACCTGAGCTTTGGTGAAAATCACACTGACGAGATAACCCAAGATTGCAGCAAAAATGACGGCGACTTGCTGACTGGCAGATTGCCAACTGGTAATAAAGCCACGGTTATGCGGTTCGGCTATTTCTGCTAAATAGACTGAAACGCCACCCAGCTCGACCCCCGCGGAAAAACCTTGTGCAAGGCGTCCAACGAAAATAAGCACGGTTGCGGCAAAGCCAATACTGGCATAACTTGGAGTAAAGGCAATGATTAACGAACCGAAAGCCATGATACTTAATGTCACCATCAGGCCACGGCGACGACCAATCCGATCTACATAAGGGCCAAGCACCAAAGCTCCGATCGGGCGCATCAGAAAGCTGACTGCGAACACGAGAAAGGTTTTCATTAATGCTGCGTAGCTGCTGTCCGAATGGAAAAAGGTTTCACCTATGGCTTGTGCATAGAGACCGAATAAGAAGAAGTCGTATTGTTCAAGGAAGTTCCCGCTGGTCACGTTAAAAATTGAACGGACCCGAGAAGGGGATTGGCTATTTGGCACAATGACGCTCCATCATCTATTGATCATCAAGATGTGGAGAATAAAAATACAATCTTTATGAAAGCTTAAAAAATTAAGTGAATCTTAACGTATTTGTGTGGTTTTTTTATTGATCTGTTATTGCACTGTAAGCATGGATCTATATCAAAAATAGCGACAGAGATTCTAGGCATGAAAACGGCTCGGGTAAATGCGCTTGAAGCTCCGAGTCAATCATTAAAAAAGAAAAGGTGTTTCATACAAACACCTTTCATTAGTGCTTAAGCGACAATGGTACTGCGGCTTTTTTGCTGAATCTGTTTGGCCAGGTTATAGCAATCTTGCACATGCGCTTCAGTAATTTTACGCATCATGAAATAGCCTAGACTGGCCGCGACCAGTTGCCCACCTAAAGGAATAAATTTAGTCACCTGTTTGGTGGCAATTTTAGTGAAAAAGCCATTAAAAGATGCCTTCATTGCAGTACGTGCCACCACAAAGCCAGAGAACTCAAAGCCACGCTTACGCAGTTCATCCCAATGGATTTTCTTGGTTTCAGGATCATAAACACTGATATGTTCAGGTGCGAGACCGAAGCGGGCATTAATATAGGGAATAATCTGGGTCAGCATGCCTAAATCGACCACAACATCAAAAAATGGAATCGGTACAATTGCAGCACCCGCTGACCAGTAGGCACGCTTTTTAGACAGTTCTAAACATTCTTCTCGAATCTGATCCAAGTTTAAATTTGGATCAATGGAATCAGGAATTTTATCGATTTTCATAAAGTTATACCTAAGCTCTGTCCCTTGATAGTACATTCAATCGTATTGAATGGTGAATTTCAAAACAATTTTTTATTGGATTGTGTATTTAACGTGACTTCGTGATATGAAGCTGAATGTTGTATAGTGACTATTATGAACGTTTTTGTACCAAAAAATGATCGCTTTTTGATGAGGTTATA
This sequence comes from Acinetobacter sp. CIP 64.2, assembly GCF_000369645.1. Lineage (NCBI taxonomy): Bacteria > Pseudomonadati > Pseudomonadota > Gammaproteobacteria > Moraxellales > Moraxellaceae > Acinetobacter > Acinetobacter sp. CIP 64.2. The sequence continues at coordinate 752,900 of NZ_KB850121.1, read as the reverse complement.
TTAATACATGGGTATTCATGTTATTCAAAGTCAACGCCTTGATGTGCTTGTTCAAGGTGTGATGGCATCAATTACCCAGCCCAGTAACTCACCCTTTCAGGTGTTTAGAACCCAGCATTTTATTGTGCCGAGTCCAGCACAAGAACAATGGCTGACCCAGAAAATTGCTGAACAGCAGGGCATGACCGCGAATTATCAGTTTCACCAGCGTATCCGTGGCTTTCAATGGTATGCCTATCAGCAAGTCCTCGAAAATAAAGAACAAGTCCGTAAAGCCAATATTCCGCGCTTGATTTTGAAATGGCGTATCCATCAAGCCTTACAGCCTTTTATTCGAGCAGATCAGATCAACCTGCCAGTCGATCATCCGTTGTATTCAATTGTGCAGCGGATTTATGCCAGTGCCGATCAATTACAGCAAGGCACAGAAAAACAGCTTAAAAAGCAAAGTATGCTGTACTGGGTCGCCGAGCAGGTTTCACAATTGTTTAATCATTACATGGTTTATCGGGGGCACTGTCAAAAGGCATGCCAAGGCCAATGTCAGTGTGCAGGCAACTGGTTATCGGCATGGGGACAAAACAAAGCACTCGATATCGAAAATTTAATCTCTCAGACCGACCAGCAAACCTCGGCATTTACGTTGCAACAAACTGAACAGCTGGAAGCCTGGCAGCGCTGGTTATGGCAAAACTATTTCCATGATGATTTTGTTGAAATACAAGGGATTGATGCAGATTTCTGGCATCTGTTAGACAACGACCAGACCCGATCACAGGCATTGGCACAACTTCCCAATCAAGTGATTGTCTTCACCTTGTTGGATTTGCCACCGAGCCAGTTACAGTTTTTACGGCGCTTGGGGCAGTATCTCGATGTGGTGATTTTGCACTATAACCCTTCACAAGAATACTGGGCCGACAGTGTCGATCCCTTGTGGAAGCAACGATATGACTTAGGGGTAAAAGAGCGTTTTATTGCTAAAAATCCCAAGGCAACAGATGCAGAAATTGCCGCATTCTTTGACAGTTTTAGTTTAGGCTTTAATGCTTTAAATCGTGAATCTCGACATCCTTTATTGACCCGTTTGGGTAAACAGGCACGTGATAACTTCTCATTGTTGTCACAGCTTGCAACGGGCGAAGAAGGAAAATGGGTCGATGCTTTTGAGGACTACTTTCCTGAGACCTTACTGGGCAAAATCCAGTCGGATATTTTCTATCTTGTGGAACCAGTTGCGGCAGAATATGCCTTGGCTGCAGACGATGCCTCGATCCAGATTCATGTCTGTCATTCCAGTTTGCGCCAGTTGGAAGTGTTAAAAGAACAATTGCTACACTGGCTTTCCCAATCAGACACCACACCACGCCGCCCCAGTGATATTTTGATTCTGACGCCGAATCTGGCGGAACTGGAACCGCTGATTCGCAGCGTTTTTCCTGCCGTTGCCAATGATCATGAGGTGTTTTTGCCTGTGAAAATTGCAGGCGTGGCACAGTTAGATGCGTTAAATGCCTGGCGTTCCGTTTTGGGACGGATGCAATTGACACAAGCTCGCTTTACTCAGGATGACTTTGCCGACTGGCTCAATCTTTCCGCAACGCAACAGCGTTACGGACTGGACTATAGTCAGGCACAGCGGATTCTGAGCTTACTGAATGAGGCTGGCTTTAAGCGTGGTCTGGACGAGCAACATCTCAAACAAGGCTTGAGTGCTGACGATCAGGACTATCGTTATAGCTTTAAGTTCGCCTTGGATCGCTTGGCTTTGGGAGTCGCCGTACCTGCACATGTGATGGTACAGCAGACCTTAAGTTATGCCTTGGTACAACCAAGTGATTTTGAGCTGATTGGCATCTTGATTCAAATCTATCAGGATTTATCGGCTCGGCGACACTGGCTGCGGGCCCATGAACAAGGACAGCGCTTGCCGGTAGAAGCATGGTTAAAGCGGATTAAGGCCGATGTTCAAGAGTTTGAACAAGCCGAGATTGTGGCATTAAAAACGGTTCGGGAAATCATCCAGAAACAAGAACGGATGCTAACCTTGGCCAGTTATTACGAAGATGAAGAAACCCAATTACGTCAGATTTCGTTGCCTTTACCCTATATTATTGAAGAAATTCAACGCACCTTGGAAAGCCAGTCTGCACAGGTTGAACCGACTGGGCAAATTACCTTTAGCCAGATTGGTCAGATTCGGCCGTTGCCTTATCGTTTAATTGTCTTGTTGAATCTGGATACAGGTAAATTTCCAAATCGCGACAGTCATATTCCCTTTGATTTGATGGATGTATTACGTCAACAATTAGGGGATCGTTCCCGTCTGGAAGATGATCAAGGTGCATTTCTAGATGCCGTGCTGCTGGCGCAAGAACAACTCTGGCTGTTCTATAATGGTTTTGATATCAATGATGGTGAGGTGAGAGAACCATCGAGCGTGCTGCAAAATTTCCGTGATCATTTGGCACTTATTGTGGGGACTTCAGCAGAAATACAATATGCGGATCATGTAGAAATGCAGAAGATCGCGCCAGCACAGCTGTACCCACTTTATCACCTGCATCCGTTGCAGCCATTTGATCCACTCGGTTTCGTGGCGGAATCCAAGTCGATTCGTTACCAAAATCACTGGTTCCATGTGGCATCGCAGATTCAGCAGCCCAAAGGGGAGCGACAGGCATGGGTGGATCGGGCTTATCCTATTGAGCAGGATGAAATGACCATTCTGGAAAGTCAGCAATGGATTCAGGATGTGACATTCCCTGCACGGTTGTATTTAAAAACACTGGGTGTGGAAAATCTGAGTGCCACGGAGTTGGTGGATCAAAGTGAGCCTTTATTACTCGATGGATTAGGTAAATACGCCATTCGCCACTTTTTACAACAACAAGATGAACAGATATCACCAAGCGTCTTGCAAGATCAGTTGCCTGTGGGCAAGGTGCAACATAGTGCATGGCAACAGAGCCGTCTCGAACAGCAACGATTAATGGAGCGCTTACAGCAATACGCCGCTGCACCGACAGCAACTACGCAACGGGTTTGGCGCGTGTCGAAACAGTTACAGATTGCTTGCGTGACGCCTAAACAATTGGCTCAGGACTGGGTCAGTCTGGATGCATCCAGCGCGCGCGCCAAGCGTCTCGCCAAAGTCTGGCTGGAATATTTATTGTGGCTGGCTGTATTGAACAGTGAGACAGCAACTGAAAAACGCCGTATTGTGGTGTTTAGTGATCATACCGTGATTTGTGAAGGGCTAAGTTCTGCGCAGGCACAGACTTATTTACGGGCATGGTTGCAGCTTTGGCAAGATGCCCAACAGCAACCAGTGGTCTTACCAGCAGCTTTGTTATTAAAGCCTCTGGAAAAAGCGAAACAGCATGAATGGGTGGAACTGGATTCCAAGCAAATACTGGTTGAAGAGAGTCAAATACAAATCTTGAAGGACTGGAATGACACGGGGGATTTTTCAGGCTTTGATATGACCCAGAATGAAGCGTGTAAGTTGCATCGGGATTGGCAGTTTATTTTGCAAGAGCAAGATGCCGCAGCATTATTACACTATGCCTGCGATCATTATGCGTATGCACTGTATCAACCTATTTTTGAATTTTTACGGGTGGAGTAAGACATGAACGCATCACATCCAGTGTCTTATCAGCCGATTCGTGATATTCAATTTGAAGGTTTACATCTGATTGAAGCCTCAGCAGGGACAGGAAAAACCTATACCTTGTCCAGTTTGATGGTACGGATTTTTCTAGAAAAGTATTTACCCAATCAGGTGATAGCAACCACCTTTACCCGTGCTGCTGCGGCCGAGTTAAAAAGCCGTATTCGTTTACGTCTGGTTGAGGTTCAGCAGTTTCTGGAACCATTACGCAGCGTCTTGGAAACAGATATTCATACGCTGGCGGAGCAAGAAGCCGATCCACTCAAACAACAGATTTTACACAGCTTTGCGCCTCGTATTGCGTATGCCTGTGAACGTTTAAAACTGGTGATTGATCAGTTAGATGAGTTATTTGTTGGGACTCTAGACAGTTTTAGCCAGAAACTATTAAGGGAATTTGCTTTCGAAAGCGGCAAAATTGAAGCGGCGCAAATCACGGATGATGCCAAAAGCTATACCCGCCAACTGATTCATGATGTGTTACGTGAATGGATCCAGTCACAGCCGCAAGCCGTGATTGATACATTGTATCTGGTGGGGGGGCTGAAAAGTGTCGATCATTTTGTCTCGATGGTGGAAAGCTCGCTGAACTTTAGTTCGGCTCAGTTTAAATTGCCGGCCATGCCTGAAATTGAGCTGGCTCAGTCTCAACAATGGCAGCAGCAAGCGCAACAGATTGAACTGGAGCAATTCGCAGACTATTTTCAGTTGGATGGGGCTTATTACACCTTTATTAATGGGACTTCTTTTCGTAACAATGCCTTTAATCGCTTGTTCTGTGAATCGATTCCTTTGCTCTTGAACGCTTTAGCAGAACAAGAGAACAGTCAGGTATTTGATGCCTATTTTGCCGATGCACGTGAAGCTGTTTTTAAATTTTTAGATAAATTCGAGCAGCAAAAGATTTTTAAAAAATGCCCTGTTGAAGTTAGTGAAGGCTTTTATCAACATCCGATGCTGCTGCAACTGAGCGCACTGTTTCAGGAGCTTCAAAACACCCAGCAGCAATTTGAGCAACTGCAGGTTTATCTCAAAGCTTATCTATGTACTGAGGTTAAAAAAAGACTGCCGCAAGTGTTGCAGCAAAAAGGCGAAACCACATTCGCCCAACAAATAAAAACGTTGTCTGAGGCACTGAAAGGTGAGCAGGGACAACGTTTTGCAGTATTTGTACAAGCGCGCTATCCCTTAATTTTGGTCGATGAATTTCAGGATACCAACCAAGATCAAGATGATATGTTGGCCAGTATTTGGCGACATCCGCAACGCTATCAAAAAGGTTGCATGATTATGGTTGGAGATCGGAAACAGGCGATTTATGGTTTCCGTGGCGGCGATATGCTGACCTTCCTGAATGCCCATCAAGATATTATGGCGAAACAGGGGCGTGAGTATAAATTGATCCATAACCATCGTTCGGTAAAAGAACTGGTTGAAGTCATCGATATTCTGTTTCAGCGACAAGTCGATTTTGGCGAGCAGGTCAGATATGACCCGATTCAGGCAGGCTCACGTCCACATCCTGCCTTGATTGAAAATGATCAGCTCAATCCTGCCCCTTTACGTTGGTTACAGCTGCAAGACGGTAATGAGCAAGCCACTCAGGTGGCTTGGAAAATTCAGACCTTGTTGAATCAGGCTGCTTTGCAGCAATTGTATTTGGACGGTGAGCGTCGCCAAGCCATTTGTGAAGATGATATTGCGGTACTTTCCCGTAGCCATCGCCAGTTGGATGAAGTGCAATATATGCTGGAGCGCTTGGGGATTCGGGTTAATCGTCCATCAAAACGTAGTGTTTTCGATTCAGCAATTGCGCAGGATGTAGCAGCCTTATTCACGGCGATCCTTCATCCTTATGATGAAGCCAAACTCAAACGTGCTTTACTCAGTCGTTTATTCGGCTATGATCTCAGCCGTTTACTGGCACTGGAACAGAGTCCTGAAGGTCTGAGTCATTACATTCAACAATTTGATGACATTCGTGAAATGTGGCTTAGTCAAGGTTTCTTGACCGCATGGCAGCGTTGTCTGAATCAATTTGGGATCTGGCAGCAATTGGTGGCAACCCAAAGTAAAGACAATGAGCGGGCCGTCGTAAATTTACGCCATCTGACTGATCTTTTGAGTCAGCACAGCGAGCATGTACAGGGCATCCAAAACTTGTATCACTGGTATTTAAAACAACTACATGCACCGAGTGATCGAGAGTGGGAGCTTGAACATAAGCTGTCCAGTGAAGCGGGGGTGCAGTTGATGACCATCCACCAGTCCAAGGGGCTGGAATATAAAATCGTATTTTTGTTAGGAGCGAATAAAGCCTTTTCTGAAATGCAGAAGACGTTAAACTTTTCCACCACAGAAGTACAAAATCCTGAGACGGGACAGAGCAGGATGCAGCGTGTTGTTGCAGTGGCAGATAAAAACTTTTTGCAACCAATCGAGATTGATCAACATCAACAGCGTGCTTTAGCAGAGCAAAACCGCTTATGGTATGTAGCGCTGACCCGCGCCAGTCATCGCGTCTATGCGGTCTTTGAACCAGAGAAAGGGGAAAAGAATAAACTTTCAGGCCTCGCCTTCTGGAAGAATCAGGGGGAAAGCTTCCATCATGCCTATAGTGCAGATGAGTTGCCTGTACTAGAACGCCCTCAAGCGCAACATCTGCAACAGCATCCACAGCAGCTGCAGTTACGAGCGCTGGAGTTACCTGAACAACGTTTCTATGCACGCGCCAAGACCAGCTTTAGTTATCTGGCACAACATTTAAAACACAAGGCCAATCGTGTCGATCGGCTGGCCAATATCAATTCTGATTTTGAACAAGCAGAGGATGAGTTAAATCTGCTTGCGGTTGAAACGGCATCCGCAGCGCAACCGATTGCTTGGATTAAACAGCATTTTCCTAAAGGAACCTTGGCAGGAAATTTTCTGCATGAAATCTTTGAACAGATTGATTTTCAACGCGCTGAGACATGGGTTGAGGAAATCCGTCGCCGTTTTAAAAACACCTATCAAAGTCTATGGTTGGAGTTGCTTGAGCAATATCAACAGCAGTTTCCTGAACAACAAAATGCAGAACAGCAACTCTATCAATGGATTGCTGAATGGTTGGCTGAGGTATTGATCACACCACTGGATCAAGGCTTTCAACTCAAGCAATTAACCAGCGGCCAATATCTATCTGAATGTCCTTTCTATTTGGCCTTATCTGATCGGGTGTTGGCAATGCAGCGTGTGCAGCAGTTGTTTGAGGAATATGGCATCGAGATGCCTGAATTACTCGAAGCTAAATCGGCTCGCTACTTGAATGGCTCAATTGATTTGGTCTACTTTGATGGTCAGCGTTACCATATTGCCGATTATAAAAGTAATTATTTGGGCACAGCACAAAGTGATTATCAGCAAGCACAGATTGCCGAGAGCATGTCACTATCCAGTTATTGGCTGCAAGCGGCCTTATATTTGGTGGCCTTGCATCGCTATCTTGGGGTGAAGCTACAGGATTATGATATGCAGCAACATTTGGGTGGCGCTTCCTATCTGTATTTAAGAGGCATGAATGGACAGCCACAGCAAGGCTGCCTGTATTGGAAACCTGCGGACGAATTTATCCTGCGTTTGGATGCAATTCTGGGATATTTCTCTGAAGATAAAGCTGGGAAAATGGTGTAGATAAAGTGTGTGATTTTAAATTAAACAAAAGCTTATCATGTGGATAAGTGTGTTTATAACCTTGTGGACAAGCGTGTGGGTAAGTTTGAGGATAACTCTGTGGACAAGCTAAATGGTCAACAACCAGAGCAAATAACCTGGTTGAATATGTGGAGCAACTACCTCACACAAGCCCCATTTTCTCAGTCTGCTCAAACAGTTAGCGCTGCACAAATATTACAGCAACTGATTGAAGCCAGTTTGCAAGGGGATAGTTGTATTGCGCTTGATCCGACACAGCTGGAAGCCTTGGGTGATTTAGCCGTTTCTAGCGAAATCGCAACGACGCAAGTCGCCCCATGTGTCTATGATCAGCAGGGCTTGGCATTATACCGATATTGGCATCTAGAGCAACGCCTCGCACAGCAGATTTGTCGATTAAAGCGACAAACGATTCAACAGATCAATACATCAGATTTTCAGGATTTACTCAGTGATCCACATCAGCAAGCTGCGCTTAAAATGGTATTACAGCAATGGTTCAGCCTGATTACTGGGGGGCCGGGGACAGGGAAAACCTATACCTTGGCCCGTATTATTGCGGCGTTGAACCAGATTATTCCAGATATTCGTATTGCCATGGCTGCACCCACAGGGAAAGCGGCACAACGGATGCAAGAAGCCTTACAAAACTCATTCAATGATCCAAAACTGTTGCAATCAGGTCTGATCACGGACGAGTTGCGTCATCAAAATACTCAGACCTTGCATCGACTGTTGGGGATGGGCAATCGGCAGATTCCGCGCTTTAATCAAAAGCAACCTTTACCCTATGATGTCGTTGTCGTTGATGAAGCCTCAATGCTGGATCTCAGTCTGGCGACGGCATTATTTGAAGCGATTCCTGAAGGATGCCGGATCATTTTGTTGGGGGATGCCAATCAATTGGCTTCAGTTGATGTCGGATCGGTTTTAGCTGATTTACAGCAAGTCCCCGCTTTGACTGAAAACAGAGTACAGTTGCAGACCAGCCGTCGTTTTGCAGGTGATGCCAAAATTGGTCAATTGGCACGTTTTATTCAGGCACAACAGGATGCAACTGAACCTGATTCAGTGCTTTCGAAACTAGAACATGAGATTGTCAACGCCGCACCTTTAGGCGCAATTCACTTAAATCCAGAGATGCCAGATCTGATTCAGCTGGAATATTTAGCCGAGTCGCAGCAGATCGAGATGGAACCCTATCAGCAAAAACTGATGTATGGTTTCCAAGGCTATGTGGCTGCCTTAAAACATTATCTACAGGCCGATGAGCCTGAAGATCAGATTCAACCAGTTATACATGCTTTCGATGATTATCGAATCTTGACGGCAGTGCGACATGGTCAATTGGGTCTGGAACAACTTAATCGTTTTGCTGAGCAGTGGCTAAATCAGCAGTTGAAGCAAATCGCAGTCGGGGATTGGTATGTTGGCCGCCCCGTGATGATGACCTATAACGACTATCAACTGGGGATTTCCAATGGGGATATTGGGATCTGTTTTAAACATCGCACTCAGCCACAGCAATTCGAAGTGTTTTTCCCGAGCTTGAACAAGTGGATCGCCGCTCACCGGCTACCACGAAGCATGCAAACTGCTTTTGTGTTAACCATCCATAAATCACAAGGTTCTGAATTTACCCATACTGCAATCGTATTGGATGCACATGCAGAAAAATTATTGAGTCAGGAGTTAATTTACACTGCAGTAACCCGAGCCAAGAAAGTTGTGAGTATTTTGGCGGATCGGGGGGCATTACATCAGGCACTGACCATTCGGACAGTGCGCCGAAGTGGTTTAGTGCAAAAGATCAATTTGAGCAGATTGTGAACTTAAGCTTCAGAATTCACTCTTTTGTAAGTAAAAGCTTACAAAGATTCGAGATATTGTCGCTAGAGCAGGCACACGGTTTTTGAGATTATGTACACACAAAGAGCCTAGCATGGAAAGCTAGGTAAATCGCAAAAATATAACAATAACGTCGTATGACAGCGAACTTACAGTGAAGTAAGTGATAAGAGAGGAAACTTACAGCCGCTAAGCCTTGTAGTTTTGGGAGAGACTACAGGGCTTTTTTATTTTTACATCAAAATTCACTATAGAAATCAGTGTAATCCATATATTTAATCCACCCTGCTTGCTCATAGCTGAAAATTTACACCTTTAAAAATATGCATGACCTGGCTTAGTTCAAGCTGTCAAATAAAAGCAAGAAATATAAATCGGCTTGTCTGACAATTTTTTGTTATTATTAAGTTAAATGTTATACAGACTTGTACGTTTTTTCTTACACAGAGATAAGAAAAATGCTATTTTTCTCCACAATTGATTCTGACAGAATAGTCGGTATAGAGAAAGCGAACATGAAGTAAAAAGAATAAAGAAAAGGATGGGTAATTTACATTCAGAGGGTTTGAATGATGAAGAAAAAAGAGAATAAAAAATAAAAATGACAAAACGATAACAATAAACCCTAAGCGCAAAAGCCCAAGTTTACTTGGGCTTTTTTATGTCTGCTGAATGACGGAAATTAAACTAAATCTGCTTCGGTACGGTCTGTGGCAAACAACGAGCGGCGTTGATTTTTGGCAATCTTCGGGCAGTTGGCTGAAATTTGATACAGCGTTCTGGCTAAAGCAGGGAGGTGGGTGCCAACAACGGATTTTCCAGTAGTTAATAAAGATACACTGATATCGCGTTCTGGATCAGCCCAACAGAGAATATTGGAAAAGCCGATATGGCCAAAGGCTTGCCCAGTCATTGGGCCAAATAAACCGACTGGATTACTGCCCAGCATTGGACCTAATGCATAACGCATCGGTGCCAATAAGGTTCGATCCAGACTGACACCCGAGGTCGGTAGGGTGGATCTAAAAACGGTTTGGGCGCTCATAATCTGCTGGTCTTTATAGGCACCGCCACTAAGCAGCATTTCAAAGAAACGCCCAACCTGTTCGGCACTGGTATAAATATTTCCAGCAGGGCAAATGGTGTCCATAAAGCGACGATCATTGGTGACATCGACTGCGAGTTGTAGGCCACCACCCAGCACATGATTGAGATAATGGTCTGTCCCCAAGCTTGGATGAATTCCTGTGGCATAGTTCAGCGCAACATCAGCGCGATATTCAGGTTTTAAACCATAGTTGAAATAGTCTAATCCCATTGGCTTCTCAACGTGCTCAGCTAAAAACTCACGCACACTTTGGCCTGTCACCCGTTGCACAATCTCACCCAGAATATAACCCGCCGTGACGGCATGATAAGCAAGATGGGTGCCTGATGGAGACACAGGCTTTGCAGCATAGAGTAGTTTTAATATCTCTGCTTGATTAAATAAAAGCTCAGGCGTGACTTCAGTGTCGATACGCGGAATACCGCCACGATGGGAGAGCAAATGAAAAATGGTGGCCCGACGTTTACCATTGACCCCATATTCAGGAATGTAATAGCTAATCGGATCAAGCAGGTTCAAAGCACCTCGTTCATCCAGCATATGGATCAACATCGCTGTGACCATCTTGGAAGCTGAAAACAGACAGACGGGTGTATCGGGGGTGCCAATCTTGGCATCCGTTGCTAGACCCTCAGCTGAATTGCCTTGTGCATACCCAATGCTACGATTGAGAAGAATTTGTCCCTGACGACGTAAACATAAGGTAATGAGTGGGTAGTTTCCTGTTTTATATAGGCTTTCAACACTGTTCCATATTTTTTCAATCTGCTTTTCAGTCATTCCCCCGAATTCAGCCGAGACTTCATCTTTGCTGCGAATCACTTGACTCAGATCATGCGGTACATAACAGGTATTGGTTGATAAAATTTTCACGATTCCCTCGCAATATTTTCGTTTTCTTTCTTCTCTGTCATAAATTGAAAACAGAATCAGGCTAGTGTGCCTATTTTGTGTAACGCTGTCAGCTGCCGAATTGCCCGCGCATCGAAAACAATTTTGCAATATAGCGATAGATCACTTAAAATAACCGCCTTGCTGTAGTGATGCACGGCAGTCGGTTGGTTCCCAACTGATCAATATCATTTATTTTTGTAAGCATCTCGGAGAAATCGAATGGCTTTAACTAACACTGATCGCGCAGAGATCATCGCTAAATTTGCTCGTGCTGAAAACGACACTGGTTCACCTGAAGTACAAGTTGCTTTATTGACTGCACAAATCAATGATTTGCAAGGTCACTTTAAAGAACACAAACATGACCATCACAGCCGTCGTGGTTTGATCCGTATGGTTAACCAACGTCGTAAATTACTTGACTACTTAAACGGTAAAGATCACGGTCGTTATGTTGCTTTGATCGGCGCATTAGGTTTACGTCGTTAATTCGATTTTACTTTGTTTTCGCTATTTCGCATGTTGTTATGCTTTATTGCTGAAAAGAGAGTTTCATCTAATTTATCTTAGATGACTTTAGAAGGGGCGCTTGTTCGCTCCTTCTTTGTGTTTAAATTTATTTAAAAATTTTGATCTAGTGCGATGGCTTCTAAGCTTTGTCATTTATCTACACAGTAGTGGTAGTCTGAATGCCAAACCTTAGGGGTCTCACTAGAATAAAACTAGGAAAATATAATACATGTCAATGTTTAATATCGTTCGTAAAGAATTTCAATTTGGTCAACACCAAGTTGTTTTAGAAACGGGTCGTGTTGCACGCCAAGCAAATACAGTTTTAGTTACCATGGGTGGCGTGACTGTTCTCGTTGCTGTTGTGGCTCAGCCTAAAGCAAAAGCGGGTCAGGATTTCTTCCCGTTAACTGTAAACTATCAAGAAAAACAATATGCTGCTGGTCGTATCCCAGGGGGTTACGGTAAGCGTGAAGGTCGTGCCTCTGAAGCTGAAACGTTGATTTCACGCTTGATTGACCGTCCAATTCGTCCATTGTTCCCAGAAGGCTATTTCAACGAAATCCAGGTAACCGCAACGGTTGTTTCTTCTGACAAAACCATGGATGCCGATATTGCTGCAATGTTGGGTACATCTGCTGCATTGTCAATTGCAGGTACGCCATTCCGTGGTCCAATCGGCGGCGCGCGTGTTGGTTTGATCAACGGCGAATACGTTCTTAACCCGAACTTTGAACAACTTGCACAATCTGATCTTGACCTTGTGGTTGCAGGGACTGAATCAGCTGTATTGATGGTTGAATCTGAAGCGAAAGAGCTTTCAGAAGACCAAATGCTCGGTGCTGTGCTTTTCGGTCATGACGAAATGCAAATTGCAATTCAAGCGATCAAAGAATTTGCTGCGGCTGCGGGCGCGGTTGAATCGACTTGGGTTGCACCAAGCAAAAACGAAGCATTGCTTGAGCAATTAAAAACGGCTTTCGAAGCGAAAATCTCTGAAGCATATACCATTGCGGTGAAACAAGACCGTTATGCAGCACTTGATGCTTTGTATGTAGAAGCAGTAGCGCAGTTCGTTCCTGAAAATGACGAAACCGGTATTGCGGATGAAGTGAACGAATTATTTGAAGACCTGAAATACCGTACTGTACGTGACAACATCTTGTCAGGTAAGCCGCGTATTGATGGCCGTGATACCAAAACTGTTCGTGGTATCGACGTACAAGTGGGTGTATTAGACCGTGCACACGGTTCTGCGCTATTCACCCGTGGTGAAACTCAGGCCTTAGTAACAACGACTTTGGGTAATACCCGTGATGCGTTGATGGTGGATACGCTTGCGGGTACCAAAACTGACAACTTCATGTTGCACTATAACTTCCCTGCATACTCTGTGGGTGAAACAGGCCGTGAATCTGGCCCTAAACGTCGTGAAATTGGTCACGGTCGTTTGGCACGTCGTGGTGTTCAGGCGGTTCTTCCAGCTGCTGACCGCTTCCCGTATGTGATTCGTATCGTATCTGATATTACTGAATCTAACGGTTCATCGTCTATGGCGTCTGTATGTGGTGCTTCACTATCACTGATGGATGCAGGTGTGCCATTGAAAGCACCAGTTGCGGGTATCGCAATGGGCTTGGTAAAAGAAGGCGAGCGTTTCGCAGTGCTTTCTGACATCTTGGGTGATGAAGATCATCTTGGTGATATGGACTTTAAAGTCGCGGGTTCTGCCAACGGTATTACTGCACTTCAAATGGACATCAAGATCGAAGGAATTACTGAAGAGATTATGGAAGTTGCATTAAACCAAGCATTTGCTGGTCGTATGCACATCCTGAATGAAATGAACAAAGTCATTTCACGTGCGCGTTCAGAAATCAATGCACATGCACCAACCTTTGAAGTGATCAACATCAACCCTGACAAAATCCGTGACGTGATTGGTAAGGGTGGTGCAACTATCCGTGCGATTACTGAAGAAACCAAAGCTGCGATTGATATCGAAGACAATGGTACAGTACGTGTGTTTGGTGAAACTAAAGCTGCTGCGAAAGCTGCGATTGCAAAAATCCAGGCACTCACTGCAGAAGTTGAACCAGGTACCATCTATGTGGGTAAAGTGATTCGTATCGTTGAATTTGGTGCGTTCGTGAATATCTTGCCGGGTACTGATGGTTTACTTCACATTTCGCAAATCTCAAATGAGCGTATTGCCAATGTGACTGACGTATTGAAAGAAGGTCAGGATGTTAAAGTACAAGTTGCCGATGTTGATAACCGTGGTCGTATCAAGTTGACAATGAAAGATATCGAGCAAGCTTAAGGCGAGTAAGCTTTTAGCTTTAAAAAAGCGCATTGTGTAAACAATGCGCTTTTTTTATTAACCCAATGATTACTCGAAATATAATTTTTAAGTATTTGGTTTATAAATTGTAGAAATTATGAACATAAATGTCTTTTATATTAGACATTAGTCTAAGCTGCCAATTGTCTGTGCTGCAATTAACGTAGAATTCCCCAAATTTCCGTGCCTGCCTGCGTTTATGTGGTTTTAGATAGACAGTCGGAAGTCTATTTTTTCTCCCAATATGAAGGAATATTGCACATGCTTGTCGATCATGTCGCCACAGGTCAAGATGACCAACAACCTCCAAAGAAACCAAAGTTTTATCAAATTCTCTATGTCCAAGTGATCTTCGCCATTGTCGCGGGGATCTTGTTGGGTCATTTTTTTCCTGAATTCGGTGAAAGCTTAAAGCCGCTTGGCGAAGCCTTCATTAAAATGGTGAAAATGATCATTGCCCCTGTGATTTTCCTGACGGTTGTGACCGGGATTGCGGGGATGAAAAATATTGGCAGCGTTGGACGAGTCACCGGGAAGGCAATGATTTACTTCCTGACTTTCTCGACCTTGGCTTTGATTGTCGGTCTGATTGTCGGGAATGTGATTGAGCCTGGGCATGGATTAAATATTGATCCAAGTACCTTGCACAGCACCAAAGTAGACGAATATGCCGCCAAAGCTCATGAGTCAACCATTACCGGCTTCTTGATGAATATCATTCCAGATACGTTGGTCAGTCCATTTGTATCAGGTCAGATTCTTCAAGTGCTTTTTGTGGCTGTGTTATTTGGTTTGGCTTTGGCAAAATCAGGTGATTTAGGTCGTCCAGTCACTGATTTCCTACAGCAGCTCACCACGCCAGTATTTACCTTGGTTGGAATGCTGATGAAGTTTGCGCCGATCGGTGCATTCGGTGCGATGGCTTTTACCATTGGTGCTTATGGGATCAGTTCAATTGGTAATTTGATGTTATTGATTGCGACCTTCTATATTACCGCTTTACTGTTTGTTATTGTGATTTTGGGTGCTGTTGCGCGTTATAACGGCTTCTCGATTATTGACCTGATTCGTTATATTAAGGACGAACTCTGGTTGGTGCTTGGGACAAGTTCATCAGAAGCAGCATTACCGTCATTGATGGCGAAAATGGAAAAGGCTGGCTGTGAAAAGTCAGTGGTGGGTCTGGTGATTCCAACAGGTTATTCATTTAACCTCGATGGGACGAATATTTATATGACCTTGGCAGCTTTGTTTATTGCTCAGGCCTGTAATATTGAATTGACACTGACACAGCAGATCACGATTTTATTGGTTGCGATGCTGAGTTCTAAGGGCGCGGCGGGGATTACTGGCGCAGGCTTTATTACCTTGGCAGCAACCCTTTCGGTTGTTCCTGCAATTCCAGTCGCAGGTATGGCATTGATCCTTGGTATTGACCGTTTCATGTCAGAATGCCGTGCATTAACCAATTTGGTGGGGAATGCTTGTGCCACAATCGTGGTGGCAAAATGGGATAATGCCTTGGATAAAGAGCAACTTGATCAAGCCCTTAAATATGGTGTGGTTGAGAAAACAGAAATGTAATCTTGCTGAGATGAGAAAAAGCCTCTATGCCTTGCATGTGAGGCTTTTTTATTGGATGTCGTTTCAGTCCTGTAATAGCCGTAGCTTTTTATCTGGCTTCGTGGCAGCATTTCTCTTGCCATTCTAATTTCTATTGTCCTATGCAACTTTATTATTTTTATCGTCATAACAGTGAAAATACGATTTTTATCAGTGCGGAACAACAAACAGAACATACGCTTGAATTTTTATGGGTGGATAGTCTTAGACAAGATCTTGTGAATCATACCGAGGCTTGGCAGAAAAATATTTATGAGCATACAGGACTGGTACTGAATGAATTTCATTTGCGGGACTTACTCAATATTGAACACCCTTGTGCATTTGATACAGTGGAGGAATATGACCTGTTGGTGTTCCGCAAACTGATTAGCCCAGATGACCAGATTTTGGCAAATGAGAATGCTTCAGAAAGCCATGAAAGTGTGTTTGGATTGGCCACGACACCGATGAGTTTTATTTTGACACCCAACATACTGGTGAGTGTCCGTGAGCAGGGCAATAAAGCGGTAGAAAGTTATATTCAACGTATCCAGACCATTATGGGTCGTCCGATCATTGAACAAAATAAACCGCGTAAATTAGCGGGCACATCTGCTGATTTATGTCTGCGCCTACTGAATAGCATGATTGATGGTTATCTGAATTTGCGTACGCCTTTGACACGTCGTGTTGAATATTGGCAGCAGCAGTTATTACAGGGTAATCGCCGTTTTAAACAATGGCATCAATTGTTCCATGAAGATATGGCCTTTCAACAAATCGAAAACTTATGCGAAGAACAGATTGAGACCTTGCAGGAGTTTAGAGATGAACTGGTCGATAATTATCATCATGTGGTGGGTGAGCATAAGCACAAGGCACAAGATATTCTGTTGGTGCGTTTGAATGACCTGATGAGCCATGTTGAGCGGGTACAGAAGCATACCTTGCGGTTAAGGAGCGCGATTCAGTCGGCCATCGATTTACACTTTTCTGCGATTGCCAACCAAACCAATGAAAACATGCGTATCTTGGCCATTATCACGGCTGTATTTGCGCCTTTAACGTTGCTGACTGGGGTCTATGGAATGAACTTTGAGTTTATTCCCGGATTGAAATCCCCTGTGGGCTTCTGGATTATGCTGGGTGTGATGCTGATGAGTACCGTGTTATTACTGTACTATTTTTATCAGCAGCATTTGGTGGGACGTGGTGAGCGCAGTGTGATTGATTTGCTGGCTCAGCAACATCGGCAGCGTAATTTTAATTTGTTGTGGTTCCTTGATTATGAACCGATTAAGCAAACGCTGAAAGAAGTCGAGAAAATGACCAAGCTGAAATAGTTCGAACTTGGTCATTTGTATCATAGCTTAATGAAAATGTTTAAGCTGTTTGCGCAGTTGTTGCACTTCATCAATTAAATCCAGCATCACTGCTACGGCAGACAGACTGGCATCAAAGTCGCGTTGCAGGCGGTAGGCCCGTCTGGCGCGACTGACATCTTCGCCAATGAACTGATAGTTCTGGGGTTCAACAGAGATCTGCAAAATATCATAATCAATCAGTTTTAACACCCAATCGGTACTTTGACCACATGCTTCGGCGAAGTGCTCAAGATCGAGTGCCAATTGTTCATCAATGATTTCAACTTGGCTGTGACCGTCATATTGAATTTCTTTGTATTGAATAGTTGTCATGATCTTACTCCTTATGAGGCACGAGGTTTGAATGCAGCAAAGGCATCGGCAAATTGTTGATAAGCCTGCTGCTCTTGTTCACTGTGCGCTGGCGGTAAAACAATATTAATAATCAGATATAAGTGTCCTGCCGTTTTATTTGGAATCCCTTTATCTTTTAAACGCAGTTGTTGTCCATTTTTGGCATTTTTGGGTAAGTTGACCTTGAGCTGTCCAGCAGGGGTATTTAGCTCAATGCTTTGACCCAAGCCTGCTTCCCAAGGGCTAACGTCAATGGTTTGATAAACATCAGCGCCTTCAACGCGAATGCGGTCGCTGTCTTTATATTGAATCTCGATGTATAAGTCGCCATTTTCACCACCGTTGATACCACTTTGACCTTGGCCATTGAGGCGGATTTGCTGGCCTTCTTTCATACCTTTTGGAATTTTAACCTCTAAAGTTTTACGTTGGACTTCAGGCTCACCATACACATTATAGGTTGGAATTTGCAGTGTAATCTGTTGAGTTGAACCGTGATAGGCAATATCTATGTCGACCTGAATACTGGCATGCTGATCTTCACCACGATAGCTGCGTTGCTGGCGTTGAGAGCGCTGTTGTCCGCCACCAAAGCCTGATCCAAAGCGACCAAATAGGTCCTCAAAGCCACTAAAATCAGCTCCTTCACCTGAACTTTGCCGATAGAACTGAGAACCATCAAAGCCACTTTGATTGCCTTGTCCAAAATGAGAAAACCCTTGTGGATGATCCAGCATTTGATCGTATTCGGTTTTTTTGCTGCTATCACTTAAAGTGTCATAAGCAACATTGATCGCCTGCATTTTGGCTTCAGCATCTGCTTCTTTACTAATGTCAGGATGATATTTACGTGCCAATTTTCGGTAGGCTTTTTTGATTTCATCTGCTGAGGCATCTCTGGAAACACCGAGCTCTTCATAATAATTTTTTGCCATGATCTTAAATATAATAATGAGATGTTTGTTTCATTATGAAACGAATCCAAGAGATTTCAATGGATTCGATTGTATAAGACTTGTTCTGCTTGGCTGAACGTAGCCGCTGGGTTGTAACTTGGAGGTTATTTTATGGCGGTGTTAAATAAAAGTTTCAACCAGACCATAGAGTGCAATCAAGACCAGTAGGACACCACATAGCCCCAAAATCTTGGGATAAATACTGCTTTGTGACAAGCGACGGAAAAACAAATAAACCAAAGACAGCGTGAGGAAATCCAGGATAATCCAAGTCACGGTCAGAAGACTTAAACTGAAATTGATATTCGGTGAAATTGAAATAAATTGCGGGAAAAAAGCTGAAAAGAAAATAATATCTTTGGGGTTGGAAATCCCCACCAGAAAGCCTTTTTTAAAACCGCCATTTTGTGCGGACACCGTTTGAATCGCTGCGGGATGTGGTGCCTGAAGCACTTCTTTGATGATGCTATAACCGAGGTAGGCAATATAAAGGCACCCCAATACCCGGATACCTTTGAGATAGTTTTCATCAATCGTCAGAAAGCCTTTGAGAATTAACACTGAAATAAAAATCAGGATTAAGGAGGCGAAATTAGTGCCAAAAATGGTTTGCAAGGCTTTTTTATAGCCACCTTTGAGACCTGCGCTGGCGACGAGAATCATCACAGGGCCAGGAGTAGCAATCAGTACCACAACACTAATAATAAACAGCAGGTATTCGAAATAGTTCATAAGGCAGGATAACGGTCTATGTTATTGGGAGATCTGGATCTTATTTTATCCCGTAGACCTTAATACAAAATAAAAAAAGACGGAAGCCCGTCTTTTTTTATTTTTCGCTATTTCATTAACTTAAATGCTCACCGAACAGCCCCAGTGCTTCTTCTGCGGTGAATTCATAGCGTGTATTACAGAATTGGCAATCCATCTGGATTGGATTTTGTACTTCTAAAGTTTCATGTACCGCGTCAACACCAATCTGGATCAAGGCATTGGCACAGCGTTCTTTAGAGCAAGTACAACCAAACTTTAACTGCTCAATTTCCGGTAAACGGACTTCTTCTTCGTTATATAAACGATACAGAATTTCATTGGCTGAAAGATCAGTGAGTTCTTCAGGTTTAAGCGTTTCAGTGAGCATGGTCAAACGCGGCCATAAGTCCTCATCAACCAGCTTTTGCTCTTCTTCATCATTACGCGGAAGTAACTGAATCAATAAACCGCCTGAACGTTTGTTATTGGTTGCCAAAACAATATGAGTTGGGATCTGTGCAGACAAATCATAATATTGTGTCAAACAACCGGCTAAAGTTGGTTGATCAAGCGGTACGATGCCTTGATAGCGTTCACCGTGCTCAGGTTCAATATTAATGAACAATAAGGGATTCGTTAAAGCCGCCAATACGGTACGGCTATCTGTACCTTCAACAAAACGAGGATCTTCTTCATAATCTGCCAAGGCGCGCACTTCACCTAAATGGTTACACTCTGCCATTGCCCATTTAAATGTACCGCTGGCTTGAATCTGTAAGCTAATACGGCCATGAATCTTGAGCGTACTTGCCAATAGTGCAGTTGCACTGAGCATTTCACCCAACAGGCTTTGAACCGCAGGCATATATTCTCGTTGCGCCAAAATGGTTTGTAGTGCTTCTTCCAGATGTACCACTTCACCACGAACAGGACAGTCTTCGATAAAAAAGCGTTGGCGTAAATCAGACATATTTTTCTCCAGCCCCCTCAAGGGGAAAACAAAGCAATTTATTGCTTTGAAAAGCACTTTGAGCTTTATAAAAAAGGTGCATATATGCAGTCAATAATGGTGCCAGTTCGTAAAAACTCAAGCTTGTTCATTGGGGGAATTTGCATCACTTTGTGTGTTTTGTTCATTGCTCACGCGATCTGTCAGCAAAGTTTGAGTATTGGCAAATAAATACTCCAGTTCAGCAATGGCACTTGGATAACTTTCAGTCAGCGTCTGTTGGTCGTAAGTCCAATGTTGCTGTGTGAGCAGTTGTTCATCTTGCTGTTTGAATTGGGCAATCTGGGTTTGTGCTTCGTCATGATCCAGACCTGTTTCAATTAAGGCTTGCTGCGCCATATTTAACGATGAGGCATAGGTTTCACGCCAGATTTGTGAGATGCCTAAGCCATGCAGTAAATGGGCATGATGCCGATCGCGAGCCCGAACCAGAATGGTCAAATCTGGATAATTCAAGCGCAGGTGTCGCGCCAGATTCATACTGTCTTCAACATCATCAATCGCAACAATCAGTAACTTGCAATATTCGATGCCCGCAGCACGCAAGTTCTCAACTTGAGTCACATCGGCATCAATAAAACGATGCCCGTATTGTTGAATAAAATCAGCATCAGGTTGGTTGCTATCGATCACACTAAAGTGTTTGCCCTGCGCATGTAAGGCGCGCGCGATGACTTGTCCAAAACGACCAAATCCAATGATGAGAATTGGATGTTGTGGAACATCGGCTGCGGTATCAGTTACAGCGACTTTATTCTGTTGCAGCATTGGCAAAATTTTTCGATCAAATAATGTATATAGCAACGGGGTGAGCAGCATCGAACCCAAGATAATTAGAAAGGTTGATTCTAATAACGCTGTGCTGAGTAATTTTTCATTTTCTGCCAACTTGAGCAGAATAAAACTGAGTTCACCACTTTGTGCCAACGTGATGGCTAACAGGATACTCGGCTTGGCAAGACGTTGTTGGTAATAGCGGATTGCGCCAATGATCACTGCCTTAATCAAAACCAGACCAAAAATTGAGGCCAAGATCAGCAGTGGGGTTTGGCTTAAGGGATTCAAGGATAGGCCTAAGCCAATCGCCAGAAAAAACAATCCAATGGCAGCATCTTTAAAGGGTTCGAGAATGCGTTCAACTTCAGTTTTAAATTCAGTTTCGGCGAGTAATAATCCTGCTAAAAATGCAGCAATCAATAGATGAATGTTGAGAATATCCATGATCAAGATCACTGTAAGCAGGATCAATAAGCTGAGTACAGGAATGAGATGGATACTGTTTTTACGGGCCAAGAAACGAAATGAGGGACGAACGACATAACGACTGGCGAGGAATAATCCTGAAATGGTGGCAATGATTGCCGCAAAGTAGGCAATACCATGTTGTGTCGAGGAGGTATCCTCCAAGAGCGGAAACAGGGCAATCAGCAGCACAGTAAGCAAAGCTTGAAACTGTAAGCTGGCTAAAGTTGCTTGACCTAGGTTGCTATTGAGTTGTTGTTTTTGCTGTAAAAGTTGTTGCGGGAGGAACAGCGCAGAGAGGGCTAAAGCTCCTCCCAGAATCAGACTGAGCAGCACCTCATTGAACAGGAGGAAACAGATACTGGTGATTAGTAGGCTAATGATGACAAATTGTACGCCACTGTTTTTGAGTACAGTCCGACGTTCTGCCCAGAGTTGTAAGGGGCGAAAAGCAAAACCGATAAAGAACATGACAGTCATCATGCCGAAATGCAGTAGTTGGCTGATCAGTTGAGCATCATCAATCAGGCCAGAAACACTGGAACCAAGCAAAAGCCCTGCAATGAGATAACCCAAAACAGTGGTCGAGGCATAGCGTTTGGCCAAGGGCGCAAAAATTAAAGTCGCGGCCAGTAAAAAAATAATCGGGAGCAGTAAAGACATTGAATGCCTCAATTTTTCTATTCTGTCTAGACTAACTCAAATGAGTCGCGGTTAAAAATATGATCTGAATAGATGATATCCAGAAACCTGCGCTTATTTGAGTTAGCTCAAAGCTGGTTTTTAGCTAAACTCTTGGGGATCAACATCAATCGAAAGTCTCAGTTGGTGCTGACGAGGTAAATGTACCACTTGTTGCCACCATTGCCGTAAATAAAAGTGCAGCTTTGCTCGATCAGCAGACAAAATCACCATATGCGCGCGATAACGTCCTGCTTTGCGTTCCATCGGGGCAGGGATTGGCCCCCAGATATCAACCAAATCGCCTGTCATTTCCCTTAACTGTTGGGCTATATCAGCAAGGAACTGCTGGCTATAGTCACGATCTTTAGATTCGACCCGAACCAGAACTGCATAGCGATAAGGGGGGAGCATGGCGATTTTACGATCCGTCAGCATTTGTTTGGCCACAGTACGGTAGTCATGCTCGATTAAGGTGGTCAACATCGGATGATCAGGACGTAGACTCTGTAAATAGACACTGCCTTTATGCTCGCCACGTCCAGCGCGCCCTGCCACCTGCACAATCAGCTGTGCAGTCCGTTCAGGTGCACGCGGGTCGACACTGAGCAGACCTGCATCTATATCCAGAATCGCAACAAGTGTCACATGTGGGAAATGGTGACCTTTGGCCAGCATTTGCGTGCCCAACAAAATGCTCGGCTTATTTTGCTGAATGCGATCATAAATCTTCTGCCAGCTGCCGACTCGGCTGGTACTGTCACGATCAACACGAATCACGTCATTGTGAGGAAATAATTCTTGTAAGTGCTCTTCAAGTTTTGCTGTTCCTGCACCGATGGTTTTTAGACTTTGTTTCTGGCATGCAGGGCAATGGTCGGGAAGACGATTGATGGTGCCGCAATGATGACAATGCAAATAATGGTAGGGCTGCGAATGTAAGGTAAAATGCGCATCACAATGCGGGCAATTGGCTTGCCAGCCACAGCTTTCACACATCAGGATGGGGGCATAACCACGTCGATTTAAAAAGATCAGTACCTGTTCTTTACGTTCTAGAGTGTGCTTGATCTGTTCAATTAAAGTCTGGCTCAGACCATGCTGCTTTTTGGCAATTTTTAAGTCGACGACATATATCTTGGGCAGTACCGCGACGCCAGCACGCTGATTCAGTTCGAGTACCTGTAACTTGCCTGACTCCACTAAATGATAACTATCGATACTGGGGGTGGCAGAACCAAGGATCACGGGACAGTTTTGCAAATAGCCACGATATAAGGCCACATCACGGGTATGGTAACGGAAACCTTCTTGCTGCTTATAGGATAGATCATGCTCTTCATCCAGAATGATTAAGCCTAGATGTGGCAGTGGGGTATAAATCGCAGAACGAGTGCCAATAATAATTGAGGCTTTGCCCGTTTGTGCATGTTGCCATGCCTGTAAACGTTTTGAATCATTTAAGCCCGAATGTAGTAAGGCTACATCACAATGAAAACGTGATTTAAAACGCGCGACCGTTTGCGGGGTGAGGCCAATTTCAGGCACCAGAACCAGAACCTGTTTACCTTGTTTGAGTACCTCGTACATGACTTGCAGATAAACTTCAGTTTTACCGCTACCCGTCAAGCCATCAAGTAAGAAGGCCTGATAATGATGCTGTGCTTTGAGGATCTGTTGAATCGCTTTCTTTTGATCTTCGTTCGCAGTCAAAGGCACTTGTGCCAGTTGCACAGGGGTCGGCGTGAAATCATGCGGTTCCAGACAACATTCAACCAGTCCCTTTTTTTCTAATGCTTTTAGAGTTGAGCTTTCGACACCACTGAGATTAAGCACATTTTCAGTGGCACCATGTGGATGAAGTTTTAAAACCTGATAAGCATCATATTGTTTTTGGGAACGCTTTAATAAGGTATTGGGATCATCATGAGGAGTGATCTTCCATAAATGAAACAGGATATCTAAGGCACGGCCCTGTCTCAATAAGGTCGGTAAGGCACTTTGCATCACCTCCCCAATCGGAAATTGATAATATTGGGCTGACCATGTCAACAAAGTTAAAACTTGTTGGTCTAAAATGGCTTCTTCATCGAGAAGTTCGGTAATGGCTTTAAGTTTGAACTGCCCTGTAAACGCTTGGTTTGGATCAACCTTTTCGGTAATAATTCCCACGAGGTTTTGCCGTCCAAAAGAAATGGCAACGCGTGCTCCCACCTGTGCTTGAGCATATTGCTCTGCACTGACCGTATAGTCAAAGGTGTCATACAGGTAGACAGGTATGGCAACTCGGATACGGTAAAGGATTGCGTTAGAATTCTGGATCGGCATAGCGGCTTCATTCATTAAAGTGTTGGTTGATATTTGTAGCCTTTGAGTTGTATGGTCGCTTCAAACAACTTAAATAAGGCATGACTGCATCTCATAGAATTATGCTAAAGTGCTGTGCAATATGTCGATGAATTTCTTGTGGAACAAGGTTCCTCATCCCATACACGGATGCAACTTAACGACTACTATTTTGGGACAATTAGAACAGAACCATGCCTGCTTATCAATTTACAGCTATTGATGCTTCTGGAAAGCAACATAAAGGTGTGCTGGAAGGGGATTCCGCACGCCAAATTCGCCAACAGTTACGTGATAAAGCATGGACACCGATTGCGGTCGATGCGGTTGAGCAAAAAGACAAACAACAACAGCGTTCATGGTTTAAAAAAAGCTTCAGTGCCTATGATCTGGCTCTGATGACCCGTCAACTTTCCGTATTGGTGGCGGCAGGGATTCCACTCGAAGAAGCATTGCGTGCGGTCAGTAAACAAAGTGAAAAATCACATGTTCAAAACTTGTTGAGTGCCGTGCGTTCCAAGGTTTTAGAAGGACATTCATTGGCAAAAAGTATGCAGCAATCAGGCCGTTTTCCTGAGTTGTATATTGCAACAGTCGCTGCAGGGGAGCGCTCAGGCCATCTGGATCTGATTCTGGATCAGTTATCCGACTATACTGAAAACCGCTTTGCCATGCAGAAGAAAGTTCAAGGCGCGATGATCTATCCGATTGTCCTGATGCTGATGTCTTTCGGAATTGTGATGGGTTTGATGACCTATGTGGTACCAGAAATCGTCAAAACCTTTGAGCAAAGCAAAGAAGCATTGCCCTGGATTACGGTTGCTTTGATGAAAGCCAGTGCCTTTATCCGGCATACCTGGATTGGCATGCTTATTCTTGCCTTTGTTGCAGTCATTTTATTTACCCGTTTCCTCCGAACCACTGCAGGGCATTATGCATTTGACCGATTAACGCTCAGATTGCCACTATTTGGTAAACTTTCGCGTGGTATAAATGCGGCACGTTTTGCCAGTACCTTATCGATTCTGACTCGTTCTGGTGTGCCTCTGGTTGAAGCTCTGCGGATTGGGGCGGAAGTCAGTAATAACTGGGTGATTCGTGATGCCATCGAAGTGGCAATGGAGCGTGTAACAGAAGGTGGTAATTTGGCAACACAATTGGAGCGTTGCGGTTATTTCCCCCCAATGATGGTACAAATGATCCGAAGTGGTGAAGCGTCAGGTGAGCTGGATCGCATGCTCGATCGCGCATCCACCATGCAGGACCGTGAAGTGACTACCTTTATTTCAACTTTGCTGGCTTTACTTGAACCCTTGATGCTGATTTTTATGGCAGCAATTGTATTGGTGATTGTGATTGCGGTAATGTTGCCAATTATTAATATGAACAATATGATTTGATGCGTGACATGAG
Source organism: Acinetobacter sp. CIP 64.2 (assembly GCF_000369645.1). NCBI lineage: Bacteria > Pseudomonadati > Pseudomonadota > Gammaproteobacteria > Moraxellales > Moraxellaceae > Acinetobacter > Acinetobacter sp. CIP 64.2. Next base: position 727,104 of record NZ_KB850121.1, on the reverse strand, counting down.
AGAGATGAATATGAATAATTCAATGGATAAACAAAATGTTGGACATAGCTTGAATACTTGCACTCAAAGCATAGCTTCTTCTCTTGCGGCACGTTCGTGCGTTGCTCGAATGAATCGTGCCTCAGGATTTACCCTTATTGAAGTGATGGTTGTTATTGTCATTTTAGGTGTTTTGGCTGCACTGATTGTTCCGAATGTGATGGGCCGTGGTGAAAAAGCCAAAGTCGATACCACGCAAATTACCTTAAAAGGTGTTGCTGGAGCATTGGATCAATATAAGTTGGACAATGGTCGTTATCCATCAATGCAAGATGGCGGGTTGGATGCGTTGGTCCATCAACCTGCTTCTGCAAAAAATTGGTTGCCAGGGGGGTATGTTAAAGGGGGTTATCCAAAGGACAGTTGGGACAATGATTTACAGTACGTCATTCCCGGTCGTGAAGGTCGTCCATATGATTTATATTCGTTTGGTGCAGATGGTAAAGAAGGTGGCGAAGGTAACGATGCCGATATTTACTATCAGCCATAATGTTTGAATAAAAATATTACTTCACTGTTGAGTTAAATAAATCGAGAGTGAAGTGATAATATTTCTTAATTATAAATATTTAATCAACTTATTGTAAAATAAAGAATAAATAAAATATTAAAGATTTGAGAGTTATAATAAGAATTATTTCCATATTTAATAGTTACAAGAAAAAGAAGTGATGCAGAAAAATAGGCTTTTTCTTCTGGTCAAAGCTTTGCATAATAAATTCAGACCCTTGAAATAAGTTGTGGAGATCAGATGAAAGCATTTTTTGTGTTAGATGAACTGAATCAGTTTCATTGGGCAATGCTTAAATCTGTATTGCTCATCTTAAGCCTATTGCCTTTTAGTGAAGGTGCTTTAAGCGTGTGGCAAGCGTCGGAAGGCAGCAGTCAAATCATGATCGGCTTTTTTGCCATGAGCTTGTTGAGTGCATGGTTTGTGTTGTGTTTTTTAAGTGCTTTAAAAACTAGTGTCTGGATCAATCATAAGCTGATTGCTAACGATGAACAGCTTTTATTTAAAGCCTACAGATATATTCCGATGCTATTCTTATCGAGTCTCGTGGCCTATATATCGGTGCAATTATCGATGAATTTCTAAGCCAGAGATATTGAATAAAAACGTAGACCCAAGTTCTACGTTTTTTTATGACTTGTTTTTGACACGCTTTAATCGATTGGAATGAGCTCGGCACACTCTTGTGTATAGAAATTGTCCTAACTTCAAATAAAAATTTAGCCTGTTTATTAAAGATGCTAGATCGCCTATGCTGCAAACGGAACTTAACCAAAAGAGAATAAAAGAGATGCAACAGATCGAATGGAATGATTTTAGCAAAGTTGAACTACGGGTTGGACGGATCATTCAAGCGGAGGTCTTTAAACAAGCCCGAAAACCTGCTTATATTCTACAAGTGGATTTTGGTGAGGACCTGGGGATTCGAAAATCCAGTGCGCAAATTACCAAGTTGTATCAGCCTGATGATTTAATCGGAAAGCTGGTGGTCGCCGTAGTAAATTTTCCAAAAAAACAAATTGGGCCAATTCAGTCAGAATGTCTGGTCACAGGTTTTCATAATGCCGAAGGGGATGTTGCACTTTGTGTCCCAGAGTTTGATGTTCCTCTGGGTACAAAGTTGCTGTAATTTATCGACGTGATTTAAAAGTAATATTGACTTTACGTGGACGATAGATCCAGCCAACAATCAATAACAGCAGAGAGAAAAGCAAGATTGGGTAATCGCTTAAACGATTATACAATGTTTGCCCTTGCATGGCCGGTAACTCGCCACGGAGAACTGCTTCTTGATCGATAGGAGCGTGTTTTACGATATGACCATTCTGGTCAATAAACGCAGTTACACCTGTATTGGTGGCGCGAATAAACCAACGCCCATTTTCTTTGGCACGCATTTGTACCATTTGCAGATGTTGCCAAGGGCCTGCAGTTCCCGTAAACCAAGCATCATTGGAAACAGTAATTAAAAAGTCACTGTGAGATGCATTACGACGGGTCAGGTTGGGATAAGCCACTTCATAACAAATCGCCGCTGCAAGAGCATGGCCTTTTACTATTAAAGGTTTTTGATCGGATTCACCACGTGAGAACCCGCTCATGCTAACATCATTTTGCAGAGCTGGCAGTACCCATTTCAGCGCACCAGACAATGGAATATACTCACCAAAAGGAACTAAACGTTGTTTCTTATACAAGCCATAAGAGTCACTCCCTGAGGCCATAATACTGTTGTAATACAGCGGTTCACCGACTTGCTGTGATTTGGCCATATCCCAATAAGGAATACCTGTTACCCAAGCAGTATCGGTTTTTTTGGCTTGTGCCGCCATGCCATCCAGGAACTCAGGAATATCACTCTGGAACATCGGAATCGATGATTCTGGCCAGACAATCAGATCACGGCCCCATTCAGCACGGGTGAGGGTCGCGTAGATTTCTAAGGTTCTAATCTGGTATTCGGTCAACCATTTCAGGTCTTGCGGAATATTGCCTTGAATCAAAGACACACTCAGCGGCTTGGCTGCTTTAGGTTGCACAAATTGAATAAATCCAGCTCCCCAAGCACCTATAATCAGCAGTGCCGAAGGAATGGCCCAAAACCAGCGGCGATTGAGGATTTCGACCAAAGCACAGGCCAATACGATCACGACGAATGAAACGGCATAGACACCAAAGAGGGGTGCATAACCATCGAGTAAACGTTCGGTGAAAGCATAACCTGCAAACAACCACGGGAAACCAGTGAAGACCCAGGTTTTCGCCCATTCGAATAATACCCAGAGTGGGGCAAAGGTCAGTGGTGTTTCAGGGAAAAAGCGGCGATACAACCACGTTTGAAAGGCAGTAAATAAGCCCATTGCGGCGGCCATAATGACAATCATCAACACACTTAAAAAGGCATTGGTGTCACCATAGGTATGGATCGAGGTATAGAGCCAAAATGCGCCGACAAACCATAGACCAAAACCGTAAGCCCAACCTAGTGCAAAAGCCTGGCGTGGACTACGTTGACGCAATACTGCATACAGTAATGCAGGCGATAAAATCGCAAGCCACCAAAAATAATAAGGGGCCAGAGCTAAACTAAAGATTGCACCCGAAATGAGTGCAATCAATAGTGGAAAAATAAAAGGAAGCTGCGTTTGTGTCTGAGATGAATTTAACAGCTTCTCAAAATAGGTTCTCATTGACGGACAGCTCGAATCAGATGAATGGTGCGTGCATCTGCTTCAATAATGGTAAATTGCCAATCTCCAAGCTCAATGGTTTGACCTTGTAAATCGCTCACTAAACCAATCTCTTGCAGCAGTAAGCCGCCCATAGTTTCAACTTCATCGTCAGAAAAATCTGCATCTAAAATAGTGTTGAAGTGTTCGATTGGTGTAAGTGCCTGCACAATCCAGGTATTGGCTGTGGTTGGGTCATTGTCTGGTACGATATAGAGTGCTTCTTCATCGGCAATATCGTGCTCATCTTCAATTTCACCCACAATCTCTTCGAGAATATCTTCCAAAGTGACCAAACCCGCGGTTGAACCATATTCATCAATCACAATCGCAATATGGGTTTGGGTATTTTTTAACATGCGTAGCACTTGGTCTGAACGTGCACTTTCCGGCACGAAAACAGGCTGACGCATCAATGAACGAATATCGACTTTGACATTACGCTCGGTTAAAAATGGCAAAAGATCTTTCGCTAATAAGATACCCACGACATTATCGCTTTGATCTGCTGAAAATACAGGGAAGCGTGAATGTGCAGAATCAATCAGTACATCCAGAATATCGAGTAATTGATCGTCTTCTTGCAAGCTGATGATTGCTGTACGCGGTGTCATGACTTCTCGAATCTTGGTTGCTGGCAGATCGAGAACACCCTCAAGCATAGCAACAGTATCTGGCTCTAAAAAGCGACGTGAGTCTTGAACTAACTTGAGTAATTCATCACGGGTTTCTGGTGCGGTACCTAACCATTTTCTTAAGCCACGCATACCCCACGACGGACTGGATTCCTCGACCATGATCTTTCCTAAAGACTCTCTATATCAATTAGATGATTTTCATCATACCGAAGATAAAGCGCAGATGCACCAATAATACTATGTAAAAAACGTACAGTTTCCCAAAATAGAGTAGATGATTTTTATATGAGCGGATTATGCTAAAATGTGAAAATTCGAATATTTGAGTTTTATGATGTCTGACCAACCAAAACTTCCTGCTGTTCAAATCAATACGCGAGGTTTACGTTGCCCCGAACCTGTGATGATGTTGCATCAAGCCATTCGCAAAGCCAAGTCGGGTGATATTGTTGAGGTATTGGCTACAGACCCGTCTACATCATGGGATATTCCAAAATTTTGTATGCATCTTGGGCATGAGTTGGTATTAAAAGAAGAAAGTCTGGATGAAAACAGCAATACGGAATATCGTTATTTGGTCCAGAAGGGTTAAGTGTCGTTTCAGCCAAATAAAAGGAAAGCATAAAAAATCCGAGTCTAAACTCGGATTTTTTCATTTTGAATTACATATTCGGATAGTTCGGACCACCGCCACCTTCAGGTGTTACCCAAGTAATGTTCTGTGATGGATCTTTAATATCACAGGTCTTACAGTGAACACAGTTGGCTGCGTTGATCTGGAAGCGTTTAGAACCGTCATCATTTTCCATGATTTCGTAAACCCCTGCAGGGCAGTAGCGTTGAGCTGGCTCATCCCATTTCGGTAAGTTCACGTTCACTGGAATTGAAGGATCAGTTAACTTCAAATGAGCAGGTTGATTTTCTTCATGTACGGTATTAGATACGAATACAGAAGATAAACGATCAAAAGTCAACTTGCCATCTGGTTTTGGGTAGTTTGGCTTAAACGTAGAAGCATCCACGGTTTTAAGCACTGCAAAGTCTTGTTTAAGATCGTGCAAAGTGAATGTCACTTTAAAGATGTTTTGATCGATAAAGTTAAACGCACCACCAATCCATTGACCAAATTTATGCATCGCTGGGCCAAAGTTACGCGAGCTATATAACTCTTCTTTTAACCAAGAGTTGTTATATTTATCAGTATAAGCGGTCAGTTCTTTGTCAAAGTGGTCTTCGCCTTCAAGCACACGTGCAATCGCAAGATCACCACCTTTGGCCACGCCCGCCGCAATTGCTTCGAATACTGCCTCACCACATAACATGCCTGATTTCATTGCCGTGTGTGAGCCTTTGATTTTTGAGAAGTTCAAGAAACCAGCATCATCACCAATCAAGCAACCGCCCGGGAAGGTGAGTTTAGGCAATGCATTGAAGCCGCCTTTCACCACAGCACGTGCGCCGTAAGAAATACGTTTGCCGCCTTCAAGGAATTGCTTGATGGTTGGATGTGTTTTCCAACGTTGCATTTCCATGAATGGATACATGTGTGGATTTTCATAGGATAAATCCACGATCATACCCAAAGTCACTTGGTTGTTTTCAGCATGATATAACCACCAGCCACCAGAAGAACCAGTTTCAGACAAAGGCCAACCTGCGCCGTGCATTACCAAGCCTGGCTTATGTTTTGCAGGATCGATTTCCCAAAGTTCTTTAATCCCGATACCGTAGTGCTGTGGATCAGCATCTTTATCAAGATTATATTTTGCAATCAGACGTTTACCGAGATGACCACGGCAGCCTTCAGCAAATAAAGTGTACTTGGCATGTAGTTCATAACCAGGCGTGAAGTTATGCGTTGGCTCACCATTTTTGCCAATGCCCATATCACCTGTTTGAATGCCTTTTACTGTGCCATCTTCATGATAAAGCACTTCAGCAGCAGCAAAGCCTGGGAAGATTGAAACTTCAAGTTCTTCCGCTTTTTGGCCCAACCAGCGTACAACGTTACCTAAGGAAATTACATAGTTTCCTTCGTTGTGCATAGATTTTGGCACCATCCAATATGGCATTTTTTGTGCTTTGGTATCAGACAATAAGAAATATGTTTCGTCACCTGTCACAGGTACGTTTAGTGGTGCGCCTTCTTCTTTCCAGTTCGGAAATAATTCATTCATGGCACGTGGTTCAAGTACAGCACCAGAAAGAATATGTGCACCTACTTCAGAGCCTTTTTCAACAACACAAACAGAAAGATCAGGCAGGTTGTTTTCAATCGCTAATTGACGAATTTTAATCGCAGCAGATAAACCCGCAGGGCCTGCGCCTACGATCACTACGTCAAACTCCATCGCTTCACGTTCGATGTGTTCCATGTAGGACTCCTCATATTTTTAGGGGTGGCAACCGTAATATTGCGATTCGGTGCTGCCATGAGTGTTCTGAATTGCCAAACACAAATGATAGTATTGTGCTTGCAAACGTTTGGGATAGTATAGTTTTAATCCTTGATCTCGCCAATTGGCTGAGTGGTCATATTTTCTCGTCAGCAAGGCATAAACTATGATAAATGAAAATGATTCTCCACCAAGCTCTTTTCAAAATAAGGGAAAAATCGTGTTTTCTGATGATAAAAACTTAATGGACATTGCACAATACATAAAAGATGTACAGCAAAGTCACAAAAGGTCAATTCCCCCTTTAGAGCAATGGCACCCAAAGCATTGCGGCAAAATGGATTTACGCGTAAAAGCCAATGGCGAATGGTGGCACGAAGGTCAATTGGTCAAACGCCAAGCGCTTCTCGACCTGTTCACCAAGGTGCTCTGGAAAGAAGATGGCAAATTCTACCTCAAAACCCCGGTTGAACAGATTGAAATTGAGGTTGAAGATGAGCCTTTATTGATCAATCAGGCCGATCAGGTCGAGATTGAAGGCAAGACCTATTTGCAACTGACTACCAGCAATCAGGATGTGGTGATTGTCGATGAAGCGCATCCGGTTTTTATGCGCGAATATCAGGGTGAATTACGACCTTATGTGCACGTTCGATTTGGCATCAATGCCTTGATTCAACGTCAGAGTTTTTATCATCTCGTCAACTACGGCAGTTTGTCAGAAAATGCGCAAGGTGAGGCGGTTTTAACATTAAAAAGTGGTGATTTAGTCTTGCATTTAAGCACCTGAGGTTTAAGCTTAAAAGAGCAAATAAACTAGTACCTGTGTGTGTATGACCGCTGTCCAATCGTTGCCTCTTTTACTTAATCCAATGCCACATGCATCGGCTGATGCGCCCATTGGTGTTTTTGATTCAGGAATTGGTGGATTGTCGGTTGCACAAGAAATTGCCCGCCATTTACCCAATGAGCGCATTCTGTATTATGCCGATACAGCGCATGTGCCTTATGGGGCACGTTCAGATCAGGAAATTCGCCAACTGACGGCCCAAGCAATTGAATGGCTGTATCGTCAAGGCTGTAAAATTGCGGTGGTTGCTTGTAATACTGCGTCTGCATTCAGTCTGGACTATTTACGTGAACACTATGGCGAGCGTTTTCCGATTGTGGGTTTAGTCCCAGCCTTAAAACCTGCGGTGATTCAAACCCAATCGAAAGTTGTCGCGGTATTGGCAACGCCTGCAACCTTCCGTGGGCAACTGATTAAAGATGTGATGGCAAACTTTGCACAGCCTGCGGGGGTTCAAGTATTGACGGTGACCAATCTGGAATTGGTGCCTTTTGTTGAAGCTGGACAACAGATGAGTGCTGCTTGTTTGGACGTGTTGCAACAGATTTTACAGCCTGTGGTGGCGCAAGGTGCCGACTTTTTAGTATTGGGTTGTACTCATTATCCCTTCTTAAAAGATGCGATTCGTCAGATTTTTGATGAAAAATTAAAATTAATTGATTCTGGACAAGCAGTTGCGCGACAAACCGCGTATATTTTAATTAAAAATGGGTTATTATGTGACAAAATACGTCATAATATTACACGTATTGAATGTTATGTCAGTGGTAACAATGCTGTAGAGTTGGAATCAGTCTTACAGCACCTTATCTCAGAACAATTAACATGGAAGATTCAAAATTTGGACGATATTGGGATGGAAAATCACTAATCGGACCATTTTTATAGATTGAGTTGGGGTTAGCTGTTAATAAAAATCAAGATGCATACTTGATATTATTGATAAATGAATTGGGGCTTCGCCTATGCAAGATACTCGTTATCAAGTCTTTGTTTCTACCTCTGGTAATGAAATGCAACCAGAGCGAGCGGTTTTGGCACAAACTCTGGTGGGAATGGGGTTCCTATCTTGGGGCTTGGAACAGCGCACGCCGTTAAGTACTTCTATTGCACGACGCCAGATAGATGATTGTGATTATGTGGTGATTCTGTTGGGGAGTCAGTACGGTGAACAGTCGGTTTCAGGTGTGGGTTATATGCATCTGGAATATATTTATGCCATGACCAAACAGAAGCCTGTGATTGTGTTCATGCATGAAGATCCAGAATCACGGGATGCCAAGTTGCATGATCCCAAAGTTGAACTCAAAGAAAAATTCAAAGAGTTTAGAAAGCAGTTACAACATGAAGTGGATCAAGTCTTTTGTTATCGCACGTTAAGAGACTTGGAACTTGCTGTCCGTTCAAGCATGCCGCAGATGTTGGAGCGCTACCCTGTGGTGGGGTGGGTGCGTCCACAAAACACGCAAGTATTGCGTGATGAAATTGATGCCTTGCGTGCCAAAGTCAAACAACTGGAAACTGAGTTGGGCAATCGTGAAGCAGACCCGCTGACCAGTGTCGCCAAAGTTTCAATGCATGAGCTGTACTCCTTTGAATATCGTATGCATGCCTATCAGGATGGGAACTTTAAGGAAGTTAAACCACATCGTAAAATGACATGGGCGCAATTGCTTAATGTCTTGGGTTCAGCCTTTGTGATCCCGACACCTGAAGAATTCTTCTCAAAGAAAATAAATGAATATTTAAATGAGACGGGCTTGGAGGACGCACGTAAAGAAATGCCGAGAGCTCATGCAGTATCTCGTGCACAAGTCAATATTCGTGCTTTGCATGAGATCAAGTTGCAAATGCGCCAAAATGAATGGATTATGCCGACGGGACGAGATGATCGCCAACGTATGCTGTGGCAATTGACGGCGAAAGGGCAGAAGCTGTTGGAAAGTAATGTGCTGGATAGCAATCGGGTTTTTCAGTTTAAGACCATGCATTAATCCAATTTAGAAAAAAGCGTCAAAACTGCTAAAGTAATTGAATGAATTCAATGAAAAGCGGATGCGGTCTATGTTAGCGACACAAAAACCCAAAGTGACGGTGATTCTGGCAAATCTAGGAACACCGGATGAAGCCACTGTGCCAGCTGTACGACGCTTTCTAAAGCAGTTTTTATCTGATACACGTGTCATTGAGATTCCCAAATTACTTTGGTGGATCATCCTGCATCTATTTGTGCTGACCTTCCGCCCAAAACGTGTGGCTGAAGCCTATGCTTCGGTCTGGTCGAATGACTCGCCGATGCGTGAAATTGTGTTGCAACAAAGTGTGTTGATCAAACAGCGTTTAGAACAAGAAAATCATCAGTTTGATCTTACTGTTGTTCCGGCCATGACCTATGGTCGACCAGGGATTACTGCGGTGCTTGATCAACTGGCGCAGACCCCACAAGAACATGTTATTCTACTGCCGCTTTTCCCTCAGTATTCGGCAACTTCGACGGCACCGTTATATGATGCCTTTGCCAAGTGGATTCCACAGCAACGTCATTTACCCGGGATGACCCTGATTAAAGATTATTATCAGCATCCGATGTTCATTCAGGCCTTAGCTGATAGTGTGCTGAATTATCAAATGAAACACGGCAAGCCTGAAAAACTACTGATGTCATTTCATGGGATTCCGCAGCCCTATGCCGATAAAGGCGATCCCTATGCAGATCGTTGTCGTGTGACGGCACGATTGGTCGCTGAGGCTTTGCATTTGGGCGATGATGAATGGGCAATTAGCTTTCAGTCCCGCTTTGGTAAGCAAGAGTGGGTGAAACCCTATACCGATCAGCTATTGCAACAATGGGGGGAACAAAAAGTACAATCGGTTCAGGTGATTAGTCCAGCCTTTTCCGCAGACTGTCTGGAAACGCTGGAAGAGCTGGCGATGCAAAATAAAGAGATTTTCCAGCATGCAGGTGGAGGTGATTATGCCTATATTCCTGCTTTGAATACGGATCAGGCACATATAGATTTGCTTGCGAGTCTGGTTCAGGCTAATCTTGACGCACTGACCCATACCTTAGCCCATCGTTAAATCGACGCTTTATTTCGCCAGAGGTTTCTATGCTGCAAGTCAAAATTGTCCCTGTTACTGCATTCGCCCAAAATTGTTCAATCTTATGGGATAGTGACAGTAAAGACGCTGTTTTAATTGATGCCGGTGGTGATGCAGCAGTGCTGAAAAAAGAAGTCGAGGCTTTGGGTTTAAAGGTCAAGGCACTGTGGTTAACCCATGGGCATCTTGATCATGCTGGAGCTGTGGGCGAATTGGCTGAAACTTGGAAAATCCCAGTGATTGGCCCGCATAAAGAGGATCAGTTCTGGTTGGACATGATTCAGGAAGTCTCAGCGCGTTATGGTTTCCCCATTCCACAGCCAGTTAAAGTGGATCAATGGCTCGAAGGTGGTGAAGTATTAACATTGGGTGAGGATGAGTTTGAGGTGCGGTTTGCGCCAGGTCATACCCCAGGCCATGTCATGTTCTATAATGCCAAGCATGGGTTATTGTGGACGGGGGATGTGCTGTTTAAAGGGTCGATTGGTCGTACTGATTTCCCAAAAGGCAATCATCAGCAGTTATTGGATTCAATCCAGCGTGAATGCTTTAGCTTGCCCGATGAAACCCAGTTTATTTCAGGCCATGGACCGATGAGTACCATTGGCTATGAAAAGCAATGCAATCCTTTTGTGGCAAGCAAGGCTGGTTAAGTTTAGTCGTAATGTTCCTCTGTATAATGTTTGTTTTATACAGAGGTCTGTTTTCGCGGTAGGCATAGTGCTATTTTTTCGATGAAGCACGCTTAGCGGTTTTTATTGCTAAACCAATAAATCATGTGCAGTGCGCATAATAAATCTTCTACTGCTTGGCATGACTGAATATGAACAGAAGGCATAACAAGAAAAGATACCGAAGCGTAGAAAAAACTCACAATTATCGAACAATATCTTTGACTGGGAATGTCTACAAATTCACCTTTTTTAATTAGAATCAAATCGTGAACGTTTTATTCAAATTGAACATGTCGTTTATTTTTATACGATGAAAACAGATTGGAGACGATTTTATGCAATGGACGAAACCTGCTTTTACCGATGTTCGTATTGGATTCGAAGTGACCATGTACTTCGAAGTTCGTTAATGCTTTATCACAAAATTTATACTAAGCCCTAGTCACGTCTAGGGCTTATCTTTTTCTAATAAGAAATCATCTTTATGTATATTTATATTTTAGGTTCCGCTGCTGGTGGAGGCTTTCCGCAATGGAACTGTAATTGCCCCAATTGTCATGGTCTTCGTACAGGTCGTATTCAAGCCAAAGTACGCACACAATCATCCATTGCCCTTTCTGAAAATGGCATAGACTGGATCTTGTTAAATGCTTCGCCAGATATTCGTCAGCAATTATTTGCTTTTAAGGCCGCTCAGCCAGCCCGAAAATTACGAGATACCGGGATTCGTGATGTGATCTTGATGGACAGCCAACTGGATCACACCACGGGTCTTTTAAGCTTGAGGGAAGGTTGCCCAATAAATGTCTGGTGTACCGAGATGGTGTATCAGGACCTGAGTACAGGCTTTCCGGTTTTTAATATGCTCAAGCACTGGAATGGCGGACTACGCTACCAGAAGATTGACCCTCAACAGGCATTTAAGATTGCTGGTTTTGAGACGTTGGAGTTTATACCTTGGGTGATTCAAAGTGCAGCGCCTCCATATTCACCACATCGTCATGATCCGCATGAAGGTGACAATATTGCCTTGATAATCAAGGATCATAAAACACAGAAACAATTGTTCTATGCGCCGGGGCTTGGAAAGATTGATGAGCCAATCATGCAGATTATGCAGCAGTCTGATTGTGTCATGATTGATGGTACGCTCTGGTCGGATGATGAAATGCAACAAACGGGCGTGGGAACCAAAACCGGCCGCGAAATGGGTCATTTATATATCAGTGGTGAAGGCGGCTCATTATCGTATTTAAAGCAATTGAGTCGACCACGCAAAGTCCTGATTCATATCAACAATACCAATCCGATTTTAAACGAAAACTCGGCTGAATTGGCTGAACTCAAGGCCAATGCTGTTGAAGTTGCCTATGATGGCATGCAGATCGAACTTTAAGGGGATGTTGATGCCAGCAACAGCAGTTTTAAGTGTAGAACAGTTTAAACAGGCCATTTTGGACAAAGGTCAGTATTATCATATCTACCATCCTTTTCATGTGATGATGTATGAAGGCAAAGCGACTCAGCAGCAAATTCAAGCTTGGGTTGCCAATCGCTATTATTATCAAATTAATATTCCCCTGAAAGACGCGGCGATTATGGCCAATTGCCCAGATCAGCGCGTCCGTCAGGAATGGATCCAACGTATGCTTGATCAGGATGGTGAATATCCTGATGGTGGCGGTCGTGAGGCATGGTTGCGTTTGGCAGAGGCCGTAGGTCTGACCCGTGAGCAGGTCATTTCGGAACAGTTGGTTTTGCCGGGGGTGCGTTTTGCTGTGGATGCCTATGTCAATTTTGCCCGCCGGGCGTCATGGCGCGAAGCAGCCAGCAGTTCCCTAACCGAATTGTTTGCACCACAAATCCACCAGTCACGGCTTGATTCATGGCCACAACATTATCCGTGGATTGATGATCAGGGCTATGAATATTTCCGCTCGCGTTTAAGTCAGGCACGTCGTGATGTGGAGCATGGGCTGAGTATTACCCTAGAGTCCTTCACAACGTATGAGCAACAACAGCGTATGTTGGAAATCTTGCAGTTTAAGCTGGATATTCTGTGGAGTATTTTGGATGCACTGACTTTGGCCTATGTGCATGAGCAAGCGCCGTATCACACCGTAACATCACAACCTGTTTGGCATAAGGGGCTATTTCGTGACTAATCCAGCTTTTGATTTAAATCAGATACCGACTTGGCGCCAAGGCTACCGTTTTCAGTTTGAACCTGCCCAAAATGCCTTTGTCATTTTATATCCGGAAGGCATGATCAAGCTTAATGACAGTGCTGGCGCCATTGGACAACATATTGATGGACAGCAAACGGTTTCTGCCATTATTACGCAGTTAAAACAGCAATTTGGGGATCTTGCCGAAATCGAGCAGGATGTGGTCGATTATATGCAGGTTGCCCAACAACATTACTGGATCGATTTACGATGACCGAGGGCATTGGCTTACCGCTCTGGCTTTTGGCCGAGTTGACCTATCGTTGCCCGTTGCAATGTCCTTATTGCTCCAATCCTTTGGATTATGCCCAACATAAAAATGAGCTGACCACGCAGCAATGGTGTGATGTGTTTGATCAGGCACGCCAGATGGGTGCAGTTCAACTGGGCTTTTCAGGGGGGGAACCTTTGGTTCGACAAGATCTGGAGCAATTGGTTGCCTATGCCCACCAAAAAGGGTTTTATACCAATCTGATCACGTCTGGGATGGGACTGACAGAACAACGTATCGCCCAACTCAAACAGGCTGGTCTAGACCATATCCAGATCAGTTTTCAGGCCAGTGATCCCGTGGTTAATGATGCTTTGGCAGGTTCGACGCATGCCTTTGCACAAAAATATGAGATGTGCCGTCTGGTCAAGCAATATGATTATCCGATGGTACTGAACTTTGTGATCCATCGGCATAATATCGATCAGATTGAACAGATTATTGAATTGTGCTTAGAACTGAATGCCGACACGGTTGAACTGGCCATCTGCCAGTTCTATGGCTGGGCTTTTTTAAATCGGCAAGGCCTGTTACCGACACAAGCGCAGTTGACACGTGCAGAGCAAGTGACCAATGCCTATCGTGACAAACTTCGTCAGCAAAATCATCCGTGTAAGTTGATCTTTGTGGTTCCTGATTATTATGAACAACGGCCTAAAGCCTGTATGAACGGCTGGGGCAAAATCTTCTTTACGGTGGCACCAGACGGTATGGCGCTGCCTTGTCATGCAGCACGGCAGTTACCGATTGCTTTTCCGAATGTCCGTGATCATACCTTGTCAGAGATTTGGTACCGGTCCTTTGGCTTTAATCATTTCCGTGGTGATGCATGGATGCCAGAAAGCTGCCGTAGTTGCCCGGACAAGCAGAAAGACTTTGGGGGGTGCCGTTGTCAGGCCTATATGCTGACGGGTGATGCTGCCAATGCCGATCCAGTATGTGGTAAATCTGCGTACCATCATCTGATTGAGCAAGCACGCCGTGAAAGTGAACAAGATGTCGCATTGGCTCAACTGGTATTCCGCAATAGTAGAAACTCAAAACAATTATCAGCTCAACAAAAAATTCCGGTGCACAGTCTGAGCGATGGGTCTGGGTCATGACGTATGGCTTGAATCACCACAAGGTTGCAGTTTTTGACGGGCATAATGATCTACTGACCCGCTTATGGCTCAGCGATGCAACTGATCCTGTGCAGGCTTTTACGCATGCGCAGTTGGCAGGACAACTTGATTTAAAGCGCTGCCAGCAAGCAGGTTTTGTCGGGGGTATGTTTGCGATTTTTCTACCGCCTTTTGCCTATGTCAAACAACATCATCCTGATAAGTTATTTGAGCTTCAGGCCGATGATTTTAGCCAACAGCAGATGGAGCAGATTTGCTTGGCACAACTCGGGCTGGCACAACAAATGGTTCTGGCTTCGGCGCAGATTCAACTGTGTACTTCGGTGCAACAGATTCAGGATTGCCGTATACAAGGCAAACTGGCCATGGTGCTGCATATGGAAGGTGCGGAAGCCTTACAGTACAACCCTGACTTGCTCGATGTCTTTTACCAAGCAGGTCTGCGCAGTGTTGGCCCTTTATGGAATAGGGTCAGCCGGTTTGGACATGGTTTAAATGCCCGTTTTCCGCATTCACCTGATACCGGTGAGGGACTAACGACCGAAGGCAAAGCATTAATCAAACGCTGCGCCGAGAAAAAAATGCTGGTGGATGTGTCACATATGAATGAACGAGCATTCTGGGACACGGTGGATATTTTACAGCAACCTCTGATCGCGACGCATTCCAATGCGCACGCACTCTGCCCGCAGGCACGCAATCTAACTGATAGACAACTCAACGCGATCCGTGACAGCCAAGGTATGGTTGGGGTGAATTTTGATGTGGCATTTTTGCGTGCCGATGGACAGCGAAATGCAGATACGCCATTAGAGTTAATCCTTGATCATCTGGAATATATGATGGATCGTCTCGGAGAAGATCATATTGGGCTGGGTTCAGATTTTGATGGGGCGCTGGTCAGTAACGAGTTGAAGGATGTGGCAGGTTTACCTCTGCTGGTTGCAGCCATGCAACAGCGTCATTATTCAGCTGCACTGATTGAGAAAATCTGCTGGAACAACTGGTTAAATGTGTTGAATCGAATCTGGTCTTAGCTACAGAGAAGAAGATGATTAATCTTCATAATCATCTTCATGGCGTTTGAGATCTGCTTGGGGTGCATCCTGAGTTGGGAGTTTGTATTCATCGCTGGCCCAGGCACCAAGATCAATCAACTTGCAACGTTCTGAGCAAAACGGACGAAATTCGTTACCTTCCCAAGTGCTGGCTTCACCACAACGGGGGCAAGGAAATGTACGTGGCATAGAAAATTCCTAAAACATAAAATAAATAGATTAGGCAAAAGTAAGGTGAGTTGTTAGACTTATGCCGATTTCTAGATAGTTTGATGAGATTATGTCGATTCGTCAATTTCAAGCACAACGTATGCAAGCCCCTCGTGATTTTATTGCCATTCCCAATACGCCAATTTGCGTTGAAATTGGGGCGGGCAAAGGTAAACATGCCTTACTCTTTATCGGGCAAAATCCACATAACACGTTGTATGCAATTGAGCGAACCAAAGAAAAATTTGTGGCGATGCAGAAGCAGCATCAATTAGAACCACGTGAGCACCTGCACCCGATTCATGCCGATGCACTGCCTTGGGTGGTGCATGCCTTGTTCCCTGCACAAGTGGAACAGTTCTTTATTCTGTATCCGAATCCAGAGCCGCATAATCCCGCACAGCGCTGGTTAAACATGCCATTCTTCGAATTTTTACTTTCACGCCTTCAGCCGAATGGCACGATTACACTCGCAAGTAATATTCCTGAATATATTGATGAAGCTGAGCAGCAGTTACTTGAACTGTGGAAACTGCCCTATGAGAAGCAAAAAATTGCTGCAGACTCTGCGCGAACCCATTTTGAAATTAAATATCTGGAGCGAGACGAACTGTGCCAACAGTTGATTATTCGCAAGCCAGAAGGTTATACCACCCGCTTTGATGATTTTGCGCCGTTGCAAGGACAAAATGCACAAGAGCAGTCTGATGCCTAAACGTGTTGCGATTATTGGTGCTGGCCCAGCAGGTCTGATGGCTGCTGAAGTCCTCAGTCAATATGATTATGAAATCGATGTGTTTGAACAGAAACCTTCGGCGGCACGTAAGTTCCTAATGGCAGGCAAAACGGGGTTAAACATTTCCCATGCTGAGCCTGTTGAGGCGTTTATACAACGTTATGATCAGACGCAATGGTTAGCGCCTTGGGTCAGGCAATGGGATGCAACGTGGATTCAGGACTGGATGCAGGGCTTGGGCATTGAATCCTATGTCGGCAGTTCAGGTCGGATTTTTCCAGTTGAAATGAAAGCAGCCCCATTACTACGTGCATGGCTGAAACGTTTAATGGCCGATGGGGTGAAGTTCCATTATCGTCATCGTTGTGTGGATTTATCTGAAAATCAACTCACGATTGAGAACCAAACTCAGCGCTTTAGTGTAACTTATGATGCGATTATTTTGGCCTGTGGCGCAGTATCATGGTCGCAGTTAGGCAGTGATGGGGCATGGCAGCCATGGCTCTCAAAAAATGAAATTGAGCCGTTCCAAGCCAGTAATGCAGGCGTGCTGAAAACATGGTCGCCATTTATGCAGGAGTGCTTTGGCCAACCTTTAAAACGTGTCAATGCATGGGTCAGACCTGAACAGCAGACACATGGCGATATCATCATTACCTATTATGGTTTTGAAAGTGGTGTGATTTATAAATTGGGTCGTGAGCTAAGAGCGCAGATAGCACAACAGCAAACGCTGCAACTCCATTTAGATTTACTCCCAGACCTGAGTCTTGAGCAATTAGAAAAGAAATTACAGGGCAATAGAAAGCAATCCTTAACCAATCTATGGCGTAAAGCAGGTCTGGATACGGTGAAAATTAATTTGCTACGTGAAATCGTGGCAAAAAACCTATGGTCGGATGCCAAGCAAATGGCTCAGCAGATCAAGCAGCTGTGTATTCCTTTAGAGGGGTTTCGTCCCATTGAAGAAGCGATTAGCTGTGCGGGAGGGGTAAAGCAAGCGGTCTTATCTCCACAACTGCAATTGCAATCTAATCCTTCAGTCTTTTGCTGTGGTGAAATGCTGGATTGGGATGCACCGACAGGAGGCTACTTACTGACGGCCTGTTTCGCCACTGGACGTGCAGCAGCAGAAGGGGTGCATGCTTTTATCGAATAAGATCATGCCATGTTTTTTCATAGTTGATGAGCCATAGCGCATTAATAAAAATAATCTAAATCACATGATGGAGAGGGTATATGAATATAGAACCAACGGTGGGAACACAAAACAACGAGATCATCAAACCATTTCAATTGAGCAACTTATTCCGCCTGTTTTTCCAACCTCAGAAATTTTTTGCTCAGTCTACGATTTACCATCATAAAAGCATCATTTTTGCAGCTTATTTGATTGGTATCGTTGGGGTCATGGATCGGGTTGATCAAAAAATATTGAGTGCTGAAACAGGTGGGATTAGACCACTGATCCATTGGGTTACGGCATCATGGTTGAGTTACTGGTTATGGGTGTTGGGCATCGGAATTATTTCTGCCGTGATTACATGGTTGATTCAAGGTTGGTGGTATAAAAAAAGATTACAGTTTTCTGGTGCAAAAGAGGCTGATCCGCAGCTTGCTCGACATGTGTATGTATTGCAATCCTTGGTCTTTGTACTGCCGATTGTGATTACAACGGCGATTCAAACCGTGTTATATCCAAATTATTTGGACGCCTATAACTACTCGACTTTTTTAGGATTCATTCCGGTTCCATTTTTATTCTTATCGTGTTGGGTCAGCTATCGCGGTGCGACTCAGGTGTTTAAGACCAATGGATGGGCAAAATTTTGGTTTTTAGGCTTACCGATCCTGTTCTACGTGATGATCATTGGGGTATTTTCTGCCTTGATCAGTTGAGTGAGGCGATAAGGTAGCCCGTTCAGTTTGAGCAAAGCGCATGAAAATGTCATTGCATTGCTTGAGCATATTTACCTTGTTATACGGCGTTTAAAAATGCTAGTTTTGAGTAAATACTCATCAGGAATAGGGATATGTCTCAAGCTTCACCCGTGTATCGTGGCAGTTGTTTATGTGATGGAATTCATTATGAGATTCATGGTGAAATCGGCGAGATCATACAGTGCCATTGTCAGCGCTGCCGTAAAGCAAACGGCACGGCTTTTGCAACTAATGCACCGATTAAAATTAGTGATTTCAAGATTACCCAAGGTGAGCATTTACTGAAAAAGTTTCAGTCGACTGAAACGACACAACGTTGTTTCTGTGCAGAATGTGGTTCGCCGATTATGAGTATCAAGACCGATACACCAGCGCATTATCGTCTACGTATCGGGACTTTAGATACGCCATTACAGCAAAAACCAAGCATGCATATTTTTGCGGCTTCTAAAGCAGAATGGGATTGTATCGCTGATGATTTACCACAATATGCTGAACGTCCTTAAATCGGATTTATTTTTGCGATGATTTTTGAAACTGCTGATTTAGAGCCCAATGAGATCTACCGACTTTTGGTCGGAGGGATTACGCCTCGGCCGATTGCATGGATCAGTACGCTATCGGTGGATGGGGTGGCCAATATTGCGCCTTATTCCTTTTTTAATGTTGCCAGTTGCAATCCACCTATTCTGTGGTATTCACAAGTCAATCCAAGAAATGGGCAGGATAAAGACACCATCAGAAATCTGATTGCGACTAAAGAGTGTGTGGTGCATATTGCCCATACTGACTTGCTTGAAAAGATGAATTTATCCTGTGCTTTATTGCCCCCAGGGCAAAGCGAATTTGATTTTGCTGAGATTGCGTCTGAACCCAGCCATGCAGTTGCAGCGTTAGCGGTAAAGCATGCGCCTGTTCGCTACGAATGCCAGTTAAGGGAAGTCATTCAGCTGAGTACGCTTCCATTAGGTGGAACTGTCGCCTTACTGGATGTGAAATCAATTTATGTCGATGACCGTTTGTGGAATGGTCAAATGATTGATCAGCAACAACTTCAGAGTGTCGGCAAAATGGGTGGAGATTTTTATAGCCTCACCACGGACTTACGAAAATTGTCACGCCCCTGAAGCTTAAAACATTAAAGCAAAAAAGGAGGCCTTGAGCCTCCTTTTTTCTTATTTTGCAGCTAAAGCTTGGCCTTCAAATTTGATGCCATCCCAGCCATGTTGCATAAACTGGCGGATATTCTGATGGTCGGTGGCTTCAGGTGTTGCCAGTACAGAGGCATAATGCTCAGCAAATAAACTTAAGGTCTCCGCTTGATTGAGACCTTCAATTTGAGCAAAGCTGAATACTTTTGCGCTGCCTTGATTTTCAGTCGCAGCATTCGTTTGTGCGCCATTTTGAAAAGCGGTTGGTGTATGCTGATAACGAGCTTCGATAAATGCCAAGACGTCTGCAAATTTTGCCGTGCCATCTTTAAGGTGTGCCAATAAGCTTTGAGCCATTTCAAAAATTCCATGTTGAGTGAATCAATGGCAAGTATCATAACATTGAAACTGTAGAATAGAAGCTGGGAGCGATTTGAACTAGACGTCGTCGATTCAGCGGTTTATGCTCAAACACAACATTAATCTATTGAATAATAATGAATAGACATCGTTTAAAGTTATCAATATCCAACGCTGTGCTTCGCATTTTAGCGCCTATTTTAAGTTGTGGTTTGCTGTTGCAACTCCGCCGTATGATCATGCGAATATTGCCGTTTATGCCTCTACAAAGTCAGGTGCGCAATATCGTTTACTTGTCTTGGTTGGTCGATGTCGAGCAGGTTCGGCAGCGTTATCCAGACCCTGTGACTTTATGGGAAAAAGACGGCAAAACCATTTTTACCATTTTGACGTATCAGCATCAGCATTTTGGTTTTGCTTTCCTCGGCAAGTTACGTCAGCTTATGCCTTCCCCTCTGCAAAGTAACTGGCGCTTTTATCTGGATGACTCACAGCCCAAGACCGTGATCTTTGAACAGGTGATCGTTGATCAAGCCTTATATGTGATGGGTGGCCGATTGGCCAGTGATGTAATGCCAGCACAATATGCATCGACGTTTCAGCATCAACGGGATGAGCAAGTGATTCATACTGAAATGAGTGTTGATGATCATTATTCCTTGAAGAGTGATGTGCAAATCAAAGGTGAAAAACAGTTACCTGCTGCATGGCAGTGTCTATTTTCCACATGGGAGGAAGCCGTTCAATTCTTGGTTGATGATGCCGGTTCAGTTTCAACAGATACAAGCTGCTGCAATTACTTCATTACAGGCCCCTCAATTGTTACAACAATTTGGGGTGGACCTTGATGCGGAAGCCTTTGCTTTTGTCGTACCAGAACTGGATTTTTATGTGATTGGCGAGCAAGTTGTGCCGCAGAAGAGCTAAGTTGTGGATAACTTTATGTTTATACACAACCCTTTAAAGTGCGAAAACAGCGATTGAGTTGTCTAAAAATTATGTTATTTTAAAACAAAGGAGATGGCATTCCTCCTATTACAAACCGCCATTGTGGCTAATGATGCCTACGTTACCCTGAACAGGGACGTAGGTTTGTGCGCGCTCTGTTCCTCTTTTGGAGTTCGCAAATGAATAATCCTCAAAAAAATAGCTATAAATCCATGCTGAATATTGTTTTAGCTCCAACGCTGTATTTGGAGTAAGTCATGTACTATCCTTTACTCTCTATTGCTTTAGGCTCGGTACTCGGCGCATGGTTGCGCTGGTTTTTGGGGCTAAAGCTGAATCCAATTTTTCCTAATATTCCCTTGGGAACCGTCACAGTTAACTTTGTCGGTGGCTTTATTATTGGTTTTGCAATTTCTTACTTTTCTCAAAGCTCACTGAGTCCAAATTACAAACTGTTTGTGATTACAGGCTTCTGCGGTGCATTAACCACATTTTCGACCTTTTCTGCCGAGATTATTGCCTTATTACAAAGTGGTAAGTTGGGCTATGCCTGTGCAGCGATTCTGATTCATGTGATTGGGTCATTGCTGTTTACCATTTTAGGCATGAGTTTGCATCAATGGCTCAGTGCTGCATAACTTTGGAGTAATGACCATGAATGGATTTTTACTGAGTTTTTACACGGCACAAAATCGGACTTATCAGGGACAACCGATGAGTGAATGGTTATTGGCTGTGGCGAAGCAGATGAATTTACGTGGCGCCACGGTACTGGCAGGCATAGAAGGAATTGACCATCAAGGCTTATTGCATTCCGCCAGTTTTTTTGAGTTGGCTGATCGTCCTTTACAGATTCAGTTTGCGGTCAGTAATCAACAGGCGGCAGAATTATTGGACTATTTAAATAACAAAGAAATTTCTTTGTTTTATGTCAAAACGCCGATTGAATTTGGTGTGCTGGGGCAGGCCAAGGCAGATTCTTGAAAGGGAGGCATAAAAAAAGAAGTCTAAGTGGAGGAGAGATAGTCTTAGACTTCTAATGCTTACAGCCTAATGTGTGAAACTTAAATGAAAATTAACCTTTACGGTTGAAACGCGCAAAGCGTTTGTTAAAGCTTGCGACGCGGCCTTCATTACTGGCTTGGCGAACTTCACCTGTATAAAACGGATGCGAAGCACTGGAAATATCAAGGGTAACGTAAGGATAGACCTGACCTTGATATTCTTTGGTTTGTTTGGTCTGAAGCGTACTGCCAATCAAGAAATAAGCATCGGCATTGGTATCGTGAAACAAGACTTGTTGATAAGCGGGGTGGATATCTTTACGCATTTTGAAGGACTCCTATTGTTTATAGAAATGTTATAACATAACAATACATGCCGTCAATCTTATTCATTTCAAGTTTTTTTGGAATTTATGTGTAAAAAATGAATCAGCAAGTATGGAAAATGGAGCTTTGTATAAGCCTATTAATTGATTAAGTTATTGAATATAACTGAAATAAAAAAGCCAATCATCTGATTGGCATTGTTATGACGTTTAGTTCGGAACCAGTTCTTCAAATAAATCATTGAGATTATCATGTACTTTGAGGTGGATCAGGTTCCAGTAATGCCCTGAAATGGTTCGGTTGACCATTAAGGTATCTGGGGAAGGCTTAAACACATCCCAGTATTTTAACGATTTTTTCACCAACAGCATGCCATCGTGATGTGATGAGTTCTCGGCAAAGTCATAATGGGTGCTTAACGGGCGTAACAGGATTTCAATCCATTGTGTATACAGTTCAGTCGGGAATTTTTGTTTCTCGGCAATCGAATGCAGTTCAACCAGTAAATCTTCCAGTTGAGCAATATCCTCTTGGCGAGCGGCATTGACCAGTGCTTTAAAGTGCTGAATGATTTCAGGTGAAAGGGTCTTAACGCTGCCATAATCATAAATAATCACGCTACCATCTTCACGGAAAGCAAAATTGCCTGGATGTGGGTCACAATGGAACCGTTTCAAGAAAAACATTTCCTGCCCTAGGGCCCGAATCAGGCGACGACCGATTTGATTACGGGTTTCCACCGACCATGTGCTGGCGGTTTCAATCGATTCACCCTGTTCAAGACTCAGGGTCAGCACCCGACGTGATGAATAATCCTTATATACAGTCGGAATGATGATCTGATCATCTAGCTTTTCATGGAAGGTTTTAAAGACCTCTAAGTTTTGTGCTTCGATTTCATAATTCAGTTCGGCAGATAAACTGTCTTGGATTTCCTGAAATAGTTGATCTTGCAGCTTTTTATCAATCTTTAATACACCCATTAAGCGTAAAGCCAGACGGACCTGTTTTAAATCACTTTCACAGGCTTGATCCACCCCGGGGTATTGCACTTTCACCACCACAGCTTGTCCATTCGGCAGCACCGCGCGATGGACCTGACCAATTGAAGCCGCCGCAAAGGGTTCTGTTTCAAAAGAGCTAAAAATCTGGTTTAACGGTTTGCCCAACTCTTTTTCAATTTGTTGCTGAATGGCTGTAAAAGGCATGGCGGGGGCTTGGCGTTGCAATTTAGCAATCGCCTTCGCCACTTCTGGTGGGAAGATATCCTTATATTGCGAGGCGATTTGCCCGACTTTCATCACTGCGCCTTTCATCTCACCCAAGGTGTCTGCAATCTGTAAACCAATATCTTGAAACAGTTTGCTGCGCGCTGCATTTTTTTGTTCTTCATCTGCGGTGAGATTGCGGATGGAGTTGGCAACGCTTTTGCTGGCAATACTTGCGGTCATGCCAGCCAGTTTGAAAAAACGCTTACTGGGAGAGCTTGCATGTTTTGCCATATGGACTTGACCTCGGGTGATCCAGTTTCAAAGTGATGCTTTGATCATAGGCGACAAAACTTAAATTGCCTATACCAAAATGTTAAGTGATGTAAGTATGCTGTGAAGGGGGGAAATGGAGGTATTGAATGAGAGGATGAGTTTAAGAGCAGCGTCCATGCTGCCCTGAATCAGTAACGCTCAATGCAGGTTAATTTTTATGTATTGAGGGCACGTTGTGCTAAACGTTTATTATTTAAATATAAACGGCCGATCAGTAATACACAGGCAATACTTAAACCAAGGATCAGGCCGAGCCAAACGCCTGCCACCCCCCAAATGGTATAACGCGCCAGATATAAGCCGATTGGGAAAGCAATGACCCAGTAGGCCATTAAGGTAATCCACATCGGGGCCTGAGTGTCTTGCATACCACGTAAACAACCTGCTGCACTGACTTGCCATGCATCCATCAATTGATACGCCATCGCGAACCAGAGCAGGTACATCGCTACAGGAATCACGTTGATATCCGTGGTATAGATCGCCACGATATGGGGACGCGCAAGTGCAATTAGAGTCATGGTCAAGGCCGCAAAGATCGTGGCAGTGATCAGTCCTACAATTTGTACTTGACGCATCGCATGCCAGTTTTGTTCGCCATAATACATGCCAACACGAATCGTCAAGGCAATCGCTAAGGACAACGGAATCATAAACAGTTGTGAGGTGACTGAAATGGCAATCTGATGGGCTGCAATGGCATTTTCACCGAGCGGACCCAGTACAATCGCTCCAGTACTAAAAATGCTGACCTCAAAAAATACCGCCAGACCAATTGGTAAACCCAGTTTTAAAATGCGTTTAATCCAAACGGGATCAAGTTTTTCCCATTTGGTGAAGATCGGTGCCTGTTGATAGGCTTTGGCTTTGGAAATATAAGTGGCCAAAGTGATAAACATCAGCCATTGCAAGATCGCTGTTGCAAAACCACAGCCTGCGCTGCCCAATGCCGGGATTGGCCCAAAGCCATACATAAAAATAAAGTTCAGCGGAATCAAGACCAATAAGGCAATCAAGCTAATTGCGGTCACGGGGCGGGGATGCCCCAATGCTTCAGAATAACTGCGTAGCGCCGCATACATCATCACGGCAGGCATACCAAAGCCAATCGCATGTAAGAACAGGCTTGCTTTCGGGATTAAGCTTTCAGGTACGCCCAATAGTGGCAGGAACATGGGCATACCTTGCAGAATCAACATTGCTACAATCCCGAGAATCACAGCCACCCATAAGGACTGGCGGGCAATGGTTGGAATTTTTTCAGGGGTTCTTGCACCACGGGCTTCAGCTACCAAAGGGGTGGTTGCTAACATAATCCCTGCAAATAACAACATGACGGGAATCCATAGACCAACACCCACGGCTATTGCAGCCAAATCAGTGGCAGACAAATGCCCCGCCATAATTGTGTCAATTAAACCTAATCCAGCTTGGGCAAACTGGGTAATCAGGATTGGAAACATCAAATGGAACAGCTGTTTCAGTTCAAAGCGCTTGGTTGTGACATGGGACACAAAAAATACTCTTATTAAAATGGGGGATTAGCGTTGTAGTGTGAGTAAAACACCAATAAAAATCACAATACTGCCCAACAGGCGTTGCCAGTTAATCGGTGTTTTTTCAGTACCTAACCAGCCAAAGTGATCAATGAACATGGAAATCACCAACTGTCCAAAAATAACCAAACCCGAGAAGGTTAAAAATCCGAGTTTGGGTGCAGTATAAATGCTCATGCTGATTGCATAAACCCCGAGGCAGCCACCCAGCCAGAGAAACCAGGGGATCTGTGAAAGTTCCGTTAAACTAGGTTTGCTTGCAGTTTGAAAATAAACCAGAAGGGCCAGAATCAGGGTGCCAATAAAAAAAGAAAGTAAGGCGGCTTGTAGCGGAGAATTCAGATATTCGCGAAGTTGTGCATTGATTGCCGTCTGAAAAGCCATTGCAATCCCGATCCCTAAAGCAAGGGGCAGAATCAATAGCAACTGGCTGGAAATTTTCATCATATTATCGGTCTAATTGTTCTTTATGCTTTCAGTCTAACTGAATAAACCCGAGATGATAAGCCGTATGCAATATTGAAGCTGCAACCGTGCCGAGTCGAGTCATGTTAAAATGATCAAGTTCTTTCATTGAGCTTGTATCTTGAGTCTGTTAAATCCTGCAAATATCCCACTGTCCTTGTATATCCACATGCCATGGTGCGTACGTAAATGTCCTTATTGTGACTTCAATTCGCACGCTGTTCCCGATGGACAATTGTCGATAGATCTGGAGCAGCAATATTTGGCTGCGTTGGTGGCTGACTTTGAGACGCAGATTGAAATGGCACAAGGTCGAGCCATTCATAGTGTATTTATTGGTGGGGGGACGCCGTCACTGATTTCTGCGCAAGGTTATCAATGGCTGTTTGATCAACTTAAAGCTCGTTTAGACTTTGAAACCGATTGTGAAATTACCTTGGAAGCCAATCCGGGTACGGTGGAACATGATCCATTTGCCGATTATCTGGCGGTGGGTATTAATCGTTTATCACTGGGGGTGCAAAGTTTTGATCCTGAACATTTACAGCGACTCGGTCGTATCCACTCAGCCAATAATGCACTGGATGCCATTCAACAGGCGCGTCAGGCTGGCTTTGAGCGCGTAAATGTCGATCTCATGCATGGCTTGCCCCAACAGACGGAACAACAGGCGTTAACGGATCTTAGATTGGCTGTGGAGCAGGGTGCAACGCATATTAGCTGGTATCAACTTACCATTGAGCCGAATACCGTTTTTTTCCGTACTCAACCTGTATTGCCACAAGATGAAATTTTGGAGCATATTCAGGCGCAAGGTGAGACCTATTTAAAAGCCAATGGTTATGTGAATTATGAAGTTTCAGCGTGGCGTAAGGAAAAGCCATCAGCACATAATGTAAATTATTGGGAATTTGGAGATTATTTGGCGATTGGTGCAGGTGCTCATGGCAAAGTTACCCGACCAGATGGCGTTTATCGTTTTCAGAAAACCCGCTTGCCGAAGGATTATTTAGCCAAAGTGCCTGCGGAACATGTGCAAATGAAGCGTATCGAGACAGACGAATTGCCCTTTGAATTTATGATGAATGCATTGCGCTTAAATCAAGGCGTTGCTGCTGAACTTTATACCCAGCGTACCGGATTGGATTTGAGTGAGTTGGAAGCACGGCTTAAACCATTACGCCAGAAAAAATTATTGCTTGCTGATCCGAGTCGGATCGCCTGTACTGAGCAGGGGCATATCTTTTTAAATTCGGTTTTAGAAGAATTTCTATAATTAAACTATCGTGATGCTTGCAGCATGGATGCTTCAGGCGATTGAAATGCTATAGTCATTTTTCTGAAAGAAATTAAGTAGACAATAAAAAAGCCTCATCAACTAAGATGAGGCTTTTTAGAATTTGGTGGGTCGTCCGCGATTCGAACGCGGGACCAACGGATTAAAAGTCCGCTGCTCTACCAGCTGAGCTAACGACCCTGAAAGAATTTTAGAGTAACACTCTAAAATTATTGCAAGACAAGCAAAGCGCGTAGTCTTACAAATCTTGATAACTTTCGGTTATCAATCCTTTTCAGGAAGATCAAAACATAAGATGGTGGGTCGTCCGCGATTCGAACGCGGGACCAACGGATTAAAAGTCCGCTGCTCTACCAGCTGAGCTAACGACCCATAAGCAAGTGTTTAAACATGCTACGCAACAGAAACTAATTGGTTCTAAATGCGTCTTCGTTTTGATGTTGCGTATTCTAGCAACTTATTCAGCTAACACAAGAGGAAATTTAAAAACATCTGCATGATTGTTTATAAAAAGCACGATTTCCTCTTGTTTAGCTAAAAAATAAACTAAAAACGGTACTGATAGCTTTGAATATTGTCAAATATCTCAGCATTTACATCAGAATAGCGATTTGCACCTGGTAATAAAACCAGCAAACGTTCAGAAGTTTTGTCTGGATTAAACGAATCTTCTTTCAGTTTATTTTTCTGATATTTAAATGTACCTGTGGTTTCGACTTTTTCTTGAACACGTAGGAACACTGGAATTGCGTAAGAGGGCAAGCATTTCTTGAATACGTTGACCATTTCGCTTAAATCCGCATCATTGAGTTCTGCACCGTCGACCAAGGTAATCGCGGCCATACCAGCACGGCCATTGGTATTTGGAATTTCAACACCGTAGACCACGGCTTCAGCGATTTTTTCATATTCGCAGACCATGTTTTCAACTTCGGTGGTCGAAACGTTTTCACCTTTCCAGCGGAAGGTATCACCTAAGCGATCCACAAACTGGGCATGACGGAAACCGATGTCGCGAACCAAGTCACCAGTGTTGAAGTATGAGTCACCTTGAGTAAAGACATCTTTCAAGATCACAGATTTGTTCTTCTCAGGGTCGGTATAGCCATCAAATGGAGAGCGGCTGGTGATTTTACCAATAAGTAAGCCGACTTCACCGGTTTTCACTTTCTTGCAATAGCCTTTCTTGTCACGGACTGGCTCATTCTTTTCTTTATCAAATTCAACGATGGCATACGGGGTTGGAGAGAAGCCAACCGTATTGTCAAAGTTGAAGATATTGCTAAAGCCTATATTTCCTTCACTTGAAGCATACAGTTCGAGTACTTCTTCGACACCAAAGCGTTCTTTGAACTTGCTCCAAATATTTGGACGCATGCCATTACCAATCATTTTGGTGACACGATGGGCACGATCTTGTTCAGTTGCTGGTGCATCGATTAAGTAACGGCAGAGCTCACCTACATAACCAATCGCAGAAGCATTAAACTTCTGTACGTCTTTCCAGAACGCACTGGTTGAATATTTACGACGTACCGCCAGGGTTGAACTGCCGGCAATGACACCACACCAGCACACCACCACACCAGTTGCGTGATAGAGCGGTAGGGTCACGTACATCACATCATCTTTACCTAAGTTCAGGATATGGCCATAGGTGCCATAAGCAAGTGTCCAGCGACTGTGGGTAAAAATCACGGCTTTTGGCAAACCCGTGGTGCCTGAGGTGTAGATATAGAACAAGCCATCTTTACCGGTTACGGTACGTGTGGTCGATGGATTAAATTTCGGAAACTGGTCAATTTGTAGCGCTAGATTGACGTAGCCTTCTGGTGCTGTACCTGCATTTTTACGGGTTTCCTGATCGGCAAACCAGTGAAAACGATCTTGGGCAACTTTTAAATCTTGACGTGCTTCATCAATGGCGGCACGCACTTCTTCACCGGCAATCACAGCAATCGGATTGACCAAGTTTATGCTATGTGCGAGAACTTTACCCACCTGAGAAGTATTGACGAGGGCAATGGTTACCCCGATTTTTGCTAAAGCAACAATGCTGGCGATCAGTTCAGGACGGTTTTCAACCATCACCGCAATCACATCACCTTTTTTCGCACCGAGTGACAAATAGTAATGTGCAATCTGGTTTGCCCATTCATTTAGCGCCTGGTAACTGTAACTTTGATCTTCAAATAACAGTGCGATGCCTTGAGGGTTGCGCTTGACTGCTTTTTCAAAGGCAATCCCTAGACCTGCGGGAGAAGATGGCGTTCGTAAATATGCCTGTTTAAGACCATTAAGGATATGAGGTACTTTAGTGATGAAGTTTGGAAGTCGAGTAGCGACATCACCAAGGGTAATAATATCGGTCTGCGTAGTCTGGCTCATATCAATCCTGTTTATTTTTCGATCAATCCAAAAATGGCTATCCGTAAGAACACAACCATTCACACCATTGTCGTTGATGCTGTTTTGTAATGGTAAGTCCCTAGAGCAATCAACCTAATTTGACAAAATAACAAAAAAGCCTAGTCACCGAAATGACTAGGCTTAGCCTTATTGAGTGCAATTTAGCAAATTACTCATTGCTGGCTGTTGCTTTTTTCGGTGGACGGCCACGCGGACGGCGAGGGCGGCTCGATTTCTCTTTTTCCGCTTTCGCTGCTTCATCTTCCGAATCTGCCTCGGTTGCAACAGATTCTGCTTTTTCTACAGCTTGATCTGTTTCAACGGCTTCAGTTGCTGCTTCGACAACAGGCTCAACTTCAGCAACCACAGCAGGTTCAACCGTTTCAACTGGCGGTACTTCTGCTGGAGCAGCATCTGTATTGGCCAGTTCCAATGGCTGTTGTTCTGGTGCTACAGCGATAGTTTCTTCTGCAACGACAGCTTCGACTTTCTTCACTTCTTCTTTCGGTTCTGTGTTTTCAGCCGCTGCTGGAGCAGCAGTCGAGGCAATGTGAGCTTCTTTTGCTTGTTCAGCGGCAAGTTTTGCCAAGCGACGACGTTCACGTGGGTCATTGGCAACACGAATGCTTGCTGCTTCAGGCGGTGTTAATGCTAACACAGGCGCTGGTTCAGCCTCTTCGGTTACTTTTTTGCTTGGAAGTTCAGCATCACGTGTTACAGGACGCTTTTCTTCTGCAACCGTTGTTTCTACAGCGAGAGTGCTTGCATATTGCTCAGCAAACTTTTGTAGGGCACGGTTAAACGTCGTGATTAAACCAAACTGCTCAATCAAGATGGTACAGTCTTCACCATAGACATGACGAATCAAGCTACCTAATGTGTATTGACCCAACGCTGGAATTTGCGATGGTGCAACTTTTGGTGCAGCGGCTTTCTGAGATGCTTGAGCACCACGTTGACGACGACGCGAACGCGGATCATTGCTGGCACGTTTTACGGGTGCTTGAACCGCGTCTTCTGCGACCGCAGCTGGTGCTTCTTTCGCAACGACAGGTTCTGCATGTGCAACAGGTTTTGTTTCAGCTTTTTCAACAACAGCAGGGGCAACCTCAGCCTTTGCTTTAGGTGTAGTAGCTTGTTGTGGATTCAGTGCAACAATCTCACTTTGACCTTGGTCAATGTTCACGATTAATGCCGTGTTCATCGGTTCTGCACGAGGTGCATCCACCACATCCACTTTGACTTGTTGTGGATTCGCTGGTGCTTCAGTGGTAGCAGGAGCTTCGTTTAACACGCTTTGATCGCGATGACGATTTGGGCGATTTGGACGTTGTTGATTACGATCACGACGTGGCAATGGCGCATTCTCATTGCCTTGAGCTGCATCATGATGCTGTTGCTGGTTTTGAGGCTCTTGCGACTGATGACGTTTTTGTTGACGTTTCAGTTCACGTTGCTCTTGGCGCTGTTCCTGACGTGACAACTGAACCACTTCTTCATGCACTTGGTTTTGTTGTTCATGTGCATGTGCATGTGCGTGTTGTTCACGTTGCTCTTTGTGCTTACGCTTCTTCTGGTTTTGATTCGGACGATGTGGTTTTTCGTCTTTCTCTAACTGCTCACGCGTTTCCTGTTTCACAGGATTCTGTGAAATATAGGCATTGTTTGCCGCTGGTGCAGCAGTTTCAGGAACAACAGGTACGTTCACCTGACCAAACTGGCCACGGCTTACTGCACCGTTATTCACCATTTGTTCAATCGCTGCCGCTGCATTTTGTGCAGAACGGGATTGATCAGTGGTTTGTGCTTGTTTTTGAACAAACAGGTTCTCTAACCAAGCGCAAGGGCTAGCTGACTTTTGCGTACTTACTTGTGGTTGTTTTGCTTGAGCGGCCTGTTGCTGAGCAGCGCCTTTCTTCTGTGGTGCAGCAGCTTGGTTTTGCGCAGCAGGTGCATGGTGATGCTCTGCATCTTCCAAATGCCAGTCTGAAGATTCATAACCCAATTCTTTTTCGCTAGAGCGGGTAGCTTCAGTACGTTCATAACTTGAAGGTGCAAAACCATCTGGATTGAACTGGATTTGGTAGTGTGGTGTTTCAAGGTGTGGATGCGGTAATACCGTCACACGAACATTTGAAGTCTGCTCCAAGTACACTAGGCTGTGACGCTTTTCATTCAATAAGAACGCTGCGATTTCAACAGGCACTTCAACTTGAACTTCACCTTGGCGTTCACGTAAAGCAATTTCTTCAACCTTACGCATGATTGAAAGTGACAACGAACGTAAGTCACGCACCATACCCGTACCATGACAGCGTGGGCAAACGTAACCAGTCGCTTCTTCTAAAGAAGGACGTAAACGTTGACGGCTCATTTCCATCAAACCAAAACGTGATAATTGGCCGAACTGAATACGTGCGCGATCGCTTTGTGTCGCTTCACGTAATTTCGCTTCAACCATACGTTGGTTACGGTCTTTGGTCATGTCGATAAAATCGATCACCACCAAACCGCCGATATCACGTAAACGCAGTTGACGCGCGATTTCTTCGGCTGCTTCTAAGTTGGTGTTTAACGCAGTTTCTTCAACATCGTGACCACGGGTTGATTTCGCTGAGTTAATATCGATTGAAACCAAAGCTTCGGTTTGGTCGATCACGATTGAACCACCAGATGGAAGTTTAACTTCACGTTCATAAGCGGTCTGGATTTGGCTTTCAATCCCAAAGTGAGCAAATAGAGGCTCATTCAAGGTATAGGTTTTTAACTTGTCCAGTTGACGCGGCATCACGGCTTTTACGAAATTGTACGCTTCGTTATAGGCTTGTTCGCTATCAATCAGGATTTCAGCCACATCATCACGTAAATAATCACGGATCGCACGTGTCACTACACCTGCTTCTTGATGTACCAACATTGGCGATGGGCCAGAGCTTGCTGAACCTTGGATTTGTGCCCAAAGGTCAAGTAAGTGTTGCAAGTCGAGTTGTAGTTCTTCTTGAGTACGACCAATCCCTGCGGTACGAACGATTACGCTCATGCCACGCGGTACATTTAAAGATGCTAAAATTTCTTTCAGTTCTTCGCGGACTGAACCTGAAATCTGACGGCTAATACCACCACCTTTCGGATTATTTGGCATGAGAACCAAGTAACGACCAGCAAGGGAAATGAAAGTAGAAAGCGCAGCGCCTTTGTTGCCACGTTCTTCTTTTTCAACTTGAACCAGTAATTCAGTACCTTCAGTAATGAGTTCACGGATGTTTGAAGTTTGACGAGGGTCAGCTTTGAAGTACGAGTTTGCAATTTCTCGCATTGATAAAAAGCCTTGACGCTGTGCGCCGTACTCAACGAAAACCGCCTCTAGAGATGGCTCAACGCGAGTGACATGACCTTTATAAATATTTGATTTTTTTTGTTCGCGTGTACGATTTTCTAAATCAAAATCGTAAAGACGATTACCAGTGATAAGTGCAACGCGAACTTCTTCGGCGTGGGTTGCATTAATCAACATACGTTTCATGGGTGTGACACCTAATAGTGATGCACACAAACAATCAGCCCAATATTGTTGAGCAAACATCAAATTGGCGCGATCAAGACTCAGAAGCAACTTTGTGTAGGAAGTTCTAAGACCACTGGCTGTAAATATCCAGCTGGGGTTTTGATTCGGTTATTTCGATGTCAGCAATATTGCTTCAATCTTGAATCTGTTGATATTTCATGGCATGTCTTACATCTGAGAAATATCACTAGATCCGACATAATCAAAGTTACCTGTACGCTTCACTGGCGGGTGAGCGGTGCATTGGATGGTGACTTTCACTGTCATTAAGCATTGAAGTCGATCCATCTGGAAGTCTTGATACGGAATGATCATCGTATCTCTGCTTGGCAGTTCCAATGCATCAACGCTTTAGCCTGAATGCGACATCAGGGAGCAAATTGTCTGATGTGGATCAGTTTACGTTTAATAACCAGCAAATTGCTGGCGACATATTTTTTCTGAACAAACTGTATGTGCTGATGCACAATTAAACGCAACAGTTTGCCATTTTGCCGATATAATAAGCCTTCGGCGTCGGCATAATTCTTTAGGACCTATCCGAGTTGTGGGTGAATATCTCATCGATTTAAAATTTTATCTAAATAAAATTTCTGATTTGATGCTCACTTACGGCGGTATCCGTGCGCTGAATATATCAAACCTTGCAGCATCTGCCTATGGGCTAAGTTTAGGTTTCTTGTGAAATAACTT
The DNA here is from genome assembly GCF_000369645.1 of Acinetobacter sp. CIP 64.2. Lineage (NCBI taxonomy): Bacteria > Pseudomonadati > Pseudomonadota > Gammaproteobacteria > Moraxellales > Moraxellaceae > Acinetobacter > Acinetobacter sp. CIP 64.2. Next base: position 693,278 of record NZ_KB850121.1, on the reverse strand, counting down.
AGCTAAATGATCATTTTTTAATCATATTTAGCAAATCTTGGATAAATCGAGCGTATGAATTCTACACAACAATGGCAAAGTGTCACTTGGTTTGACGTGGATGAGCATCAAGACGGGCAGCGAATAGACAATTTTTTATTCACCCGATTAAAAGGTGTACCGAAGAGTCGAATCTATCGTTTGATTCGTGAAGGACAAGTACGCGTAAACAAAAAAAGAATAAAAGCAGAAACCCGTTTGAATATTGGTGACCAGATTCGGGTGGCCCCAATCCGCTATGAACAAAAGGATGAAACGGCTGCACCCGTGAGCGATGATGTGGCGCAAAGTTTACTGAGCCGTGTGGTGTATGAGGATGAAGGTTTACTGGTGGTCAATAAGCCATCAGGCATTGCCGTGCATGGGGGAAGTGGTGTGGCCTATGGTCTGATTGAGGCCCTACGTGCAGCCACAGGCAAAAAGTATCTAGAGCTGATCCATCGTATTGACCGTGATACCTCGGGGCTGGTGATGATCAGTAAAAAGCGTAGTACCTTAAAACTGTTACAGGACTTACTGCGTGAACATAAAATTCAAAAGACCTATGCCGCAATTGTGAAAGGACAGGTCAGTTTAGACCGGCAGATGATTGATGCGCCTTTACTGCGTTATGAATTGGCCAATGGCGAACGTCGTGTGCGTGTGACCAAAGAAGGCAAGCCAAGTAAAACCGACTGGAAAGTCGTTGAACGTTTTAAATCAGCAACTTTGATCCATGCATCACCACTCTCGGGACGTACTCACCAGATTCGTGTGCATGGTCTCAGTATTGGTCATCCTCTGGTTGGAGATGATAAATATGGTCATAACACGGCCTATACAGGTCCGGAAGCACGTCGTTTGTGCTTACATGCCATGCGTTTGGATATCCCCAATTATCCAAGTATTGAAGCGCCAATGCCTGAGGATATGCAGCAGGTGATTGAACAGTTGAGAAAACAGAAATGAGTCCAAATATCGAGTTGGTGATTTTTGATTGGGACGGCACTTTATTCGATTCGGTTGGGCAAATTGTGGCAAGTTTGCAATATGCGGCGCAACAGTTTGAACAACCGCTGACCGATGAGGCGGCCAAAAGTATCATCGGTTTGGGTTTGCCTGAAGTCATGCAAATTCTGTTTCCACAAGTTCCAGATTTACACCAAGATATATTGCAGTGTTATGCCGATCACTATGTGGCAAACTCGAAAAGTGATGTCTGGTTTGACGGTGTGGCCGAGTTATTGGCTGATTTAAAGCAACAAGGTTTAAAACTCGCAGTTGCCACAGGCAAAAGTCGTAAAGGTTTAGATCGTGTGCTCGTGCAAACCAATAGTCTTGCGCTGTTTGATATTACCCGAGCGGCCAGTGAAACCAAATCCAAGCCTGATCCCTTGATGTTGCAGGAGATTTTGACTGAACTGGATGTGGCAGCTGATCGTGCGATTATGGTGGGTGATACCAGTTATGACTTGGAAATGGCGCAAAACCTGAAGATGCCACGGATCGGGGTCAGTTATGGGGTGCATAGTATTGAGACTTTGCAGCAATATCAGCCCTTAACTGTCGCGCATACGGTTCAAGATCTGCATGTGTATTTGCAGCGTGTGCTCAATGTGGCGGCTTTAACTGAAAGTTAAGCGCTTCAAATCAGATGAAAGGACAAGGAGGGGGAGGTCTACTTTCCCTTTCTACATAATAACAATAGGGACCGTATGAGTCGTTCAATCCGTTTACTTCATTTATTACAGCTGCTCCGCGAATACCGTTATCCCGTGACTGCGCAGGTCTTGGCAGAACGTTTGCAGATTAGTCAGCGTAGTGTCTATCGTGATATCGAAAGCCTACGTGAACAGGGGGTTGGGATTGATGCGGCAGCGGGTTTGGGTTTTCAGCTCAAACAAGATTTTTTGTTACCGCCAATGACACTGAATGAAACTGAAATTGAAGCGATTTATTTGGCTTTAAACTGGCTGAATGACATTCCTGATCTGGCATTGAAGTCGGCTTCAACGTCGGTATTGGCCAAACTGAATGCCGTTTTGCCTCAACATTGTCAGCATTTACTGCAACAAACCACTTTAAGATCCATCAATGTCTGGTTACCCGTGAATGAAACCTTGGTGGAGCAAGTCAGATTGTCGATTCGTCAGCAAGTCAAAATCGTTGTCGATTATGCGGATGAGCAGCAACGAATTAGTTCCCGTACTTTATGGCCTTTCGCACTGGGCTATTTTAATGATCGGATTGTGTTGGCAGCATGGTGTGAATTACGCCAAGGGTTTCGTCATTTTAGGATTGATCGTATACAGCAATTAACCTTGAGCCAAGAGCTCTATCCACAATTCAAACAACATCTTTTTCAACAATGGTGGACACAGGAGGTGTGCCGTTCGACTACTGACAAAAACTGACAAACAACACGATTAAATTGAAATAAGACCAACAAACAAGGAAATATCAAAATGGCTCTTCAACTTTATACCAATAATTTTTCGCGTGGCGTCGTGGTTGACTGGTTGCTCATTGAATTGGGCATTGAATGTGAACGTATTGAAGTTGCTTTCCAAACCGAAATGAAAGCTCCAGAATATCTAAAAATTAATCCCTTTGGCAAAGTGCCTGTACTGGTGGATGGTGATATTGTTGTATATGAGTTAGATGCAATTTGTGCGTATTTGGCCGATAAATTTGCCGAAAAAGGTTTGGCACCAGCACTGGATGACCCTAAACGTGGGATATATTATCGCTGGTTGTTCTTTATCTCTGGCCCGTGGGAAGCAGCATCGACCAATAAAAAGTTGGGTGTTGAAGTGGCAGCAGATCAGAAAGTATCGGTGGGATATGGCGATTATCAAGATGCCTATAATGCCTTGCTGCAAGGATTAAGTGAGGTTGATCCCTATTTATGTGGTCAGCAATTTACGGCCGCCGATGTCACGGTTGCTGCTATGTTATTTTGGCAATTGAAAATGGGTGACGTTCAATCTCATCCTGCGATTGAACATTATCTAAATAATGTTAAACAGCGTCCAAGCTACCAAAAATTTGCTGCATTCTTTAGCAATGTCTAAGTCCGTGTAGCGCTAAAAAGCCGACTGAACTCGGCTTTTTTTATTTTACAATAGTCCGTTTACGTGTGGATGAGCTGTCTAATGCAAAGATACGGCTGATTTCGGTCAGTAATTGCTTTATTGCGAGACTCGGTTCATGTCTTTGATAGCTCATATAGACCTCCAGATATGGAAGTGCATGACTTAAATGACCAATAACAACGTGCTCGGTGGCTAAGGCTTGGATATAGGCAGGCAAAATGGCACAGTGTCGACCTGATTGTACCATTTGAATCGCTTCAGCGATGGTTGCGGCTTCATCTATACATTGAAAATGAATCTGTTGCTGCTTAATGTACTGGGTAATGCTTTGCGCCAAAGCGGGGGAAAGCTTAGCGGTCAAAATCGTGAGGGGGAGGTTGTGCAGTTGCGCGAGGTCAATGTTTACACATTGGGCCAAAGGGTGCTGTTTGGGAAGCAGGAACAGCAACGGTTCTTTAAAAACCAATTGGCTTGCAAAAGTCTCATTTTCGAATTTTTGATTAATAAAAATAATATCCAAATCACCTTTTTTGAGTTTGCTGATCTGATCCCGTTCTTTCAGGTTGAGCGTTCGAATCTGCAGTTTCGGCAATTTGAACCTCAAGCGTGGTAATAGATAAGGGAAAATACGAATTTCTGCCGAGGGAACAAAACCAATGCTTAAACATTGAGCTTTAGCAGCAGCAACTTGGCGCGCCATGACGATGGCTTTCTCCGCTTGAATCAGGGTTAAACGAGCCTGTTCCAGAAAAACTTGCCCCTCATCGGTAAGTTCAACTTTTCGTTTGGTCCGGTGCAACAGTTGTACACCAACATCATTTTCGAGATCTTTAATTTGTTGACTAAGTGAGGGCTGTGCTGTGTGTAGTTTCAGTGCTGCTTTACTAAAACTCAGTTCTTCAGCAACGGTAATGAAATAGCGTAAATGACGTAATTCCATAAGACGGGTCCAGAAGTGTCTTATTGTTCTTTTGGTTATGCTGAATAGAACATCATGCGATGGGCGCATTATGGCTAAGATGATTTTATACACAATATGCTTTTTTATAAAATATTAAAATAGATAGAGTATTCATTTTTTTAAATTTGAACCGAATTGTCATCAAGCCTTATTAGTTCGGTAAAATTGTGTTGACTCTGTGGGAGAAAATCAGCATAACTAATAAGCTTATGTTAGGATCAGAGACCAGTTACAGGAATCTGGAATGAGGCGATAATAGTAGAAAAATCATCATGATTTTAAAGACTCGCGCATCAAAATATCTCTAGGATTTAAACGCGAAATAACCTTAGCAACCTCATGCAATACGATTCCAGCAAAGAAGAAATACATGAAAGATAAGCCGACATTAACCTACCAATTGCCGACACAATCTTGCTTGAGCCATACTTGGGCAAAACCTCCTTTTCCGCATGAGGCTTCTGATCACTGTGGGATTGATCGTTTTTATAATCTGGAAAAACCTTTAACCCCATTTGATCGTAAAGGCTTATTAAAATGGTTAGCGACACGTCAGTCTTCTACCTGGAAGATAGATCATAACCATGAGTCCAACCTGCGTAATCAAATGCTGGAGTTGCCACAAAACCGTCCACATGCGGATCTCAATGATTGGCAGATTTGGTTTGTTGGGCATGCAACTGTTCTGATTCAAATTGGCCCCTATAATTTCCTGACCGATCCCGTCTGGTGTGAATATGTCAGCCCGAAACAGGGCAATGGCCCGCGCCGTGTTTGCCCCGCAGGGATTGCGCTTGAACATCTGCCAACGATTCATGGCATATTGCTGAGCCATAATCATTATGATCATATGGATTTGGCGACTTTAGACTGGCTACATCAAAAATTCGAAATGCCAATTTATACGGGGCTGGGCAATGCGTATTACATGCCGAAGCATTTACATGTGATCGAAATGGATTGGTGGCAGGAAATCCCGTTTCATGATGAATTAAAGATTGCCTATACACCTGCACAGCATACTTCTGGGCGAGGTGTACGAGATCAGAATCGCGCCTTGTGGGGGGGATTTTCTTTACTTGCCAAAACAGGACATTGTTTCTTTGCAGGGGATACCGGGTATTCAGGACACTTTAAACACATTCATGAACGTTATGGCGATGCCAGAATGGCTTTATTGCCGATCGGGGCTTATGAGCCAAGGTTGCTGATGCGTTATGTGCATATGAATCCGCAGGATGCATTTCACGCTCATCTGGATTTGCATGCCCATCGTTCACTGGCAATTCATTACCGTACCTTTCAGTTGACCGATGAAGATCGGGATGCCCCCGAGCATGAACTGCAGCAGGCCATGAAATCTTCCTCCAAACTGGTGAGTCCTTTTTACTGTATCCGTGAAGGACACTTTATTCGGGCTTAGCATGTTGTAGTGCTTGAATACAGTGAAGTGAAATCACCGAAAGACTTGCCAACGCAATATTCATGACAACAGGATTGAACGCCTGATAAATCTTGTCTGGATAAATCAGTAAAACCAAAATAAGTAAGCCAATTAGGCTGATGATACTGAGCAAGTGCAAATATTTATGCTGGATCCAGAAAAAAAGACTACCAACAATGATTTCGGCGAGACCTGAAAGTGAAATCATCCATGCCATATAAGATGGCGCGATATTGAGTTGTTGCCAAAGATATTGTTCATCTGGCACCTGAAAAATTAACTTCGGCATTAATCCCTGATAAATCCAAAGGCTGCCAATCACCCACTGACAAAACGTTAAGATCTGTTGAATAGTCTGTTTTTCGCTATTCATGCGACAACCTCATCCAAGAGAAAATGTTGCTGAATATCTGGAGTCACCACATAACATTGTTTAGTTTTACCAAAAAGGCGATAACGATTTAATGCGACACATCGATAAGCAAAATCTCGGATGGTTTTAGGCACAAGACGGGCATGTCTCAAACTGGAATACGGAAAATCGAGGCGCTGAATGATACGGAGAAAAGCAGTTGATTCGGTATAGCATTGACCATTTTCCAATAAAACCATCGTTTCAAAGTGATCAGTAGGAAGATGGCAATAGGCAAGGAGCTGTTGTCCTAAACTGGATTGTACCGATACCAATTTGAATTGGTAGTGTTGATCATGCCTGATCATAAAATCTGCCCAAGCTGAACAGAGTACGCACACTGCATCGAACAGGATGATGTTATGGCTTAGAATCAGTTGCTGTAATGGTTTTTGCATGGTTATTTTTCTAATAAGAGATTAAATAAATTGTCACCCAACGGCATTAAAAAAGCCATCCGAGGATGGCTTTTGATTTCAATATTTAAGACTTACAAAAAGCTAGGCAAATGACGGGCTGGATCGGTTTCCCGAGCAGCTTGTGCATCTGCAACCGTAAGACCGAGTGCTTTTGCAACACCTTCTCCATAAGCAGGGTGGCAAGCATAGCAGTTACGGATATGACGATACTTGATGAAGTCCAAAGCATCACCCATGGCGCGTGCAGTATTGCCAAATAACGCATCTTGTTGTTCAGGGGTCATCAACTCGAACAGGGCACGTGGCTGGCTAAAGTAATCGTTGTCATCTTCCCGATAATCCCAGAAATCTGCATCGCCATTGATTTTCAATGGAGGCTCTTTGTATTGAGGCTGCTCTTGCCATTGGCCAAAGCTGTTAGGTTCATAATGTGGTAAGCCGCCATAGTTGGCATCGATACGACCTTGACCATCTCGGTGGTTGCTATGCACAGGACAGCGTGCAGCATTAACAGGGATTTGTTGATAATTCACACCCAGACGATAGCGTTGTGCATCGGAGTAGTTAAACAGACGCGCCTGTAGCATACGGTCTGGTGAAGCACTGATGCCGGGTACCAGATTACTTGGTGCGAAAGCAGATTGCTCAACATCAAGGAAGAAGTTTTCAGGATTGCGGTTTAACTCAAATTCACCAACTTCGATCAATGGATAGTCACCATGTGGCCAAACTTTGGTTAAATCAAATGGGTGATATGGAACTTTCTCTGCATCCTGCTCTGGCATGACCTGTACATAAAGCGTCCATTTTGGGTAATCCTTACGCTCAATTGCATCGAATAAATCACGTTGATGGCTTTCGCGATCTTGACCAACCAGTTCGCCTGCTTCAGCATCAGTCAGATTTTGAATGCCTTGCTGAGTTCTGAAGTGGAATTTGACCCAGAAACGCTCATTGGCTGCATTGATGAAACTATAGGTATGACTACTGAAGCCGTGCATGTGGCGGTAGCTCGAAGGGATGCCGCGGTCTGACATCACGATCGTGACTTGGTGTAATGCTTCTGGTAGCAAAGTCCAAAAATCCCAGTTATTGGTTGCGCTACGCATATTGGTTTTTGGATCGCGTTTTACCGCTTTGTTTAAATCGGGGAATTTACGCGGATCACGCAAGAAGAATACTGGGGTGTTATTTCCCACCATATCCCAGTTCCCTTCCTCAGTATAGAATTTTAAAGCAAAACCACGGATATCACGTTCCGCATCTGCTGCTCCACGTTCACCAGCAACCGTGGTAAAACGTGCAAACATTTCTGTTTTTTTGCCGATCTCACTAAAGATTTTAGCGCGGGTATATTGAGTAATATCATGAGTGACCGTGAACGTGCCAAATGCACCTGAACCTTTGGCGTGCATGCGACGCTCTGGAATGACCTCACGGACAAAATTAGCAAGTTTTTCGTTTAGCCATAAATCTTGGGCTAATAAGGGCCCTCTTGCGCCAGCTGTCATACTGTTTTGGTTATCCACGACAGGGGCTCCAAAATCAGTAGTTAAGTGGCTATAAGGACATTTTTTATCGTCTTGGCTCATGTTCTATCTCCGTCAAGATGACCTGTGAGCTAGGTCACCTTAATTGTTTGACCGTTCAAAGATATGAATGTTTAACTGGCTCATATGTAAATTGGGTATCGAAATTTCAGATGCCTAAGTTGCGATTTACAATGATTGAGTTCACATCCTTTGTATTTTTACTCTAGGTTGATGAAAGCTTTTTTTCCAATGGATTAAAGTTGATGTCATAAATGCTTTATTCGATTGAAGCTGACTAAATCTTAAACATGAGTTGGGTGTTTGTGGATATGAAAATTGTTAAGAAAAGATAAAAGATCATGAAAAAATAAAGACTTAGTGTATTGCTTAGACCTGAAGAGGCGATTGAATTCGGTAAAATAAAAACAATGCTTTTCTTGAAGGATGTCTATTTTACATGTTGGAGTTATGTAAAAAGACCCGTAGAGCTAATTCTAATGGTTTTTTCTGTGTGGTGAATGGCGGTGGGTGCTGTGGCCAAATAGATGCAATTATTTGTAGTTAAATTATTTTTTCAAAAAAATAATACTCAGTAGCAGATATGTAAGTCATCAGAATTTCAGCATTTGTTATGCTATTTTGGGTATATCTTTAGAGAAGAGATTAAAACAATGAAAAAGTTAGCTTTGGGCTTCGGGTTATCCTTAACAGTTCTCGCAGGTTGTACATCGATGTCTCATAACGATCACAGCAAAGTACATGCTTCACAAACATTGAATGTTGAGTTTATTGGCCCAAGTACACATCAGGTGGCACAACAGCAGGGTACTGTGAGTTTATACGCCGTAGAAAAACGGATGGCGGATGTCCCGGCGACCTTGATCGAGAAAAAGAAAGTACAAGTGTCGCAAGTGCCATTTTCAGTGGAATTTACCCTTCCAGCAGATCACCGTCAGCGCATTCAGCCCCCTGTACGTGATGATGCCGAAATTAGCTATTATGTGACCTGGGAATCGGATGCTAAAAACTTGACGGGTAAAGATGCGATTGTGATTGATTATGATCGTAAATTCCCGAGCGTCACGCCAGGTCGCAGCAAACAGCAGATCTATTTAAAATAATAAATCAGCCCCATACCAAAAGAGCGATTATTAAAAAATAATCGCTCTTTTGGTATTTGAAAGCTTGATGTTTTATGCACTCACCAAACGGTTGGATTTGACCATATCTGCTAGACCGTGCGTTTTGAAATAATGTTCCAGCCAGCTTTTAATCACCAGCGGGTTATTCATCTGTAGCACATCATCCAATAGTTTTTTGGCGTCGCTCATTGGAACATGACAAATCGCCTTGCGGACTCGGAGAATGTTGCTCGAACTCATGGAAAGAGTATTAAAGCCCATGGCCATCAGCAAGATTGCTGATAACGGATCACCTGCCATTTCACCACAGACACTGACGGGTTTCTGATGAATGTGGCAGTCTTCTACTAAGCGTTTTAACGCACGTAAAATGGATGGATGGAAATGCGAATAGACGTTGGCCACATGCGGGTTATTACGATCCACTGCCAGTAAATACTGGGTTAAATCGTTAGAGCCGACCGAGAAAAAATCAACCAATTCAGCAAACTCATCGATCTGTAACAGCACACTAGGCACTTCGACCATGATGCCGATTTTCGGTTTGGTGATTTTAACCTGTTCTTCTTCCTGTACTGCAATCCAGTCACGTTCCAGCAGATACAGCACTTCTTCAACTTCACTGACGCTGGTGACCATCGGCAATAAGATATGCAAATTATTCAGGCCAATACTGGCTTTGAGCATGGCGCGAATTTGTGCAGAGAAAATTTCAGGATGATCCAGCGTGAAGCGTAAACCACGCCAACCCAAGGCCGAGTTTTCTTCTTCGATACTGAAATAAGGCAAATCTTTATCCGCACCAATATCCAGAGTGCGCATAATCACAGGTTTGTTGGCAAAATGGCTGAGCTGTTGACGGTAAATGGCACGTTGTTCTTCTTCACCAGGGAAGCGTTCACGTAGCATAAAAGGAATTTCACTACGATAGAGTCCCACACCTTTGGCACCACGTTGTACACCACGCACCACATCAATCATCAAACCTGTATTGACGAATAGCGGAATGGATACGCCATCTGGGGTAATCGCATCTTTGGTTTCGTATTGCTTTAAATCTTTGGCGATTTGCTCTTCTTCTTTTTGCACTTCTTTATAACGTTGGCGTAAACGGCGTGGTGGATTGACAAAGACACGGCCCTGATAGGCATCCACAATCATCTCGATATCATCCAGTGTTGTGATGGGTAATTCAGTGACCCCCACCACCGTTGGAATCCCCAGCGCACGCGCGACAATGACCATATGGGAGTTGGCTGCGCCTTCAGAAGTGACAATCGCAGCAATATTATCCACGGGCAATTCAACCAAGGCCGCAGTACTGATTTCCTCACCAATTAAAATACTGTCTGGGCTCAGTTCACGGTGACTGGTATCGTTTTCTTGCAAGCAAGCCAAAATTCGGCGACCAAGGTCTTTGAGATCAGAGACACGTTCACGCAGATAATCGTCTTCCATTTGTGCAAACAGGACCACATGCTTGTCGATCACTTTGCGTACGGCACCCTGAGCCCAACTGCCGGCACGAATATGATCTTTAATTTCACTTGGCAGGGCATTCTCATCTAGCATACGCAGGAAGACACTGAATAAAGCGCGTTCTTCCGACATCAGCGAGTCTTGCATTTTTTCATCTAAAGACTGAATCTCCAAACGAACAGCAGCAATCGCCTGATCAAGCAAATCTAATTCTTCACTGATGTCTTCTGCTTCGCGATCTGGAATGACAGTCAGATCAGCAGGTGGATAGAGCACAATAGCACGGCCTAAAGCAATCCCACCTGCACCTGAAACACCTTGGAATGTTTTATAAGTTGAACCAGTCGTTGGTTTACGGAAAACATCGATATTACCCACTGCATGGGCATGGGCAATCACACCTGAAAGCTGCGCACAGAGTGTGACCAAAAAGGATTCAGCCGCCTCACTAAAATCTTGAGGTTCTTTGTTCTGTACCACGAGCACGCCCATGACCTTACGGCGATACATCACAGGAACGCCAAGGAATGAGTTAAATAACTCTTCGCCTGTTTCAGGCAGATAGGCAAAGCGTTCGTGTTTAGGCGCGTTGTCTAGGTTAACAATTTCTTCGCGTTGTCCTACCAGACCAACGAGACCCTCGCCGACATTTAAGGCGACATTACCAACCGCTTCTGGTTTTAAACCTTTGGACGCCATCAGCACATAACGGCGATTCCGTTCGTCCAGCAGGTAAATAGAACAAACATCCACATGCATGGCATCGGCCACATGATTGACCATAATGTCCAATGATTCATGCAAACTGACGGACGCATTAATTTCTTGCACAATGCGTCTAAGGGTGTCGAGCTGCATGTTTGACATGGATGTTTACTCCAATTTATTGAATCGTTATAGACCTAGTTATAACAGCTCTCTTGTTAAAAATCATTGCTTAAAATGATGATTTTTCAACAATTAACGCTGAGGTAATTGTAAACATAATTCCATCATGGCTTTACGGTAAACATCACGTTTGAAGTTGACCACTTGACCCAATGGGTACCAGTAACTCACCCATTGCCATTCATCGAATTCGGGTGGGTCTGACAGGTTTAACTGAATATGATGGGGCGATGCCGTTAACTTCAGTAAAAACCATTTTTGCTTTTGTCCAATACATACCGGATCTGAATCTGACCGAATGTACCGATGCGGCAAACGATAACGCAGCCAACCTTTTGTTTGCGCTATAATCTGGACGTGTTCGGGCAATAAACCGACTTCTTCTCTCAGTTCACGAAAAAGTGCCTGTTCAGGGGTTTCTCCAAATTGGATTCCTCCTTGTGGAAATTGCCAAGCATTGTGACCAATGCGCTTTGCCCATAAAACTTGTCCGTCATCGTTTGCCAAAATGATCCCGACGTTGGGTCGGAAACCTTCTGAGTCGATCATTTGGCTACCTAAATTTTATCTATATCGTTGACTTTGATCTCGGGGACAGTCACTCTTCTTGTCCAACTCGAAAAAGGTCAAAGTAAAATGTTTAAAAATTGCTATGATCTTAACGAATTTCTATCGACTAGCGGAGATAGATTTACATTTTTTTTCTTAATTTTCAGTTTAAACGAGAAATTCTATGCAATTGGCTTTGTTTGATTTAGATCACACGCTGTTAAATACCGATTCTGACCATTCATGGGGAGAGTTTTTGGTCAATGAAGCTTTGGTTGATCCAGTTCATCATCGTCAAATGAACGACAAGTTTTATGAAGATTATAAAGCTGGGCAGCTTGACCCGATTGCCTATAATGAATTTGTATTTGAATTTCTCACCCAGCACGATAATGCTTATTTAACTGAGTTACATCAGTTGTTTATGCAGAAGGTGATTCGGCCACAAATGCGCCCCAAAGGTTTCGATGCGATTAAAAAGCATCAGGCTCTTGGCCATGCGATTGTGGGCATTACCGCCACCAGTGATTTTATTACTGCACCAATTTTCCGTGAATTTGGTATTACCGAGATTATTGCCACCAATGCAGAAGTGCAGGATGGGCAATATACTGGAAAGGTAGCAGGTATTCCTTGCTATCAAAAGGGCAAGCTCGCACGTTTGGATCAATGGCTGGCTGGGCGAACGGTGAACGAGTCATGGGCTTACTCGGATTCAATCAATGATCGCTTCCTGCTTGAATATGCGACGCATGCGATCGCAGTCAATCCGGATGACCGTCTGGAAAAACTGGCACAAGCGCAGGCTTGGGAGATTCAGGACTGGTCAATATAAGCTGAGGCATGGATGCCAAATATTACCTGAGTAACGGGAATATTTGGCTATTTATCAACAACAAGAAAAAATATTGAATGACCTATTATATTTTAGAAAAATATAGAAAATATTAACGAATAGATTGAGAGCGTGATATGTCAGAACAACGCATTAAATTACCAAAACAACTCTGGACTGAACAGAGCATCGATTTAACCAGACATCGTTATCAAGGTAAATTACTGACCAAGAGTGACGGCTTGGCCTTAGGTAAAGCACAACGTAAAAAAATTCCGAGAGAGCAACTGGCACAACTGTCGCAACGCCCCAAAGCAATCACGGCACTGACTATTTATGAATGGAGTAATCAGGGACGTTTGGAGAAACTTAAACCGATTCGTGCCAAACGGATGAGTGTCTCGCCCTTTACTTTTTATCGGGGAATGCCTGCACTCATGCTATTCGATCAGGCATGGGAACCCTCTAATTCTGGCTTATTCCAGCAAATTTGTGGTGACTGCCATTTAAGTAATTTTGGTGGTTTTGCCAGCCCAGAGCGTAATCTGTTATTCGGTATTAATGATTTTGATGAAACTTTGGTTGCACCATTTGAATGGGATTTAAAACGTCTGGTGACCAGTCTGGTGATTGCAGCGAAAGAGATTGGTTTGCAGGAAAGTTCAGGCTTGAAAGCCATTCAGAATATGATCAGCGCCTATATCTCGCATCTGGATCAACAAACTGCCTTATCTCCTGTGCAAATCTGGTATGAACGCATTGATGCGACGATCTTATTAGAAAAAACGGAAAATCAAAAAGTCCGTAAAAAACTAGAAAAGAAAGTAAATAGTGCACCTTCTCGTGATAGTTCCTCGATATTACCGAAATTGACCCAGCAAGAGGGTGAATCTGGATTCCGGCATTTTATTGATGATGAACCCTTATTGTGGCATCCCAAAGCGGATGAACCATTTGGTCAGCATGCAGATGCTTTTTTTCAGTTATATCGTGATTCGCTAAAATACGATCGACAAGTGCTGTTTGATCGTTACCAACGGACGGATGTCGCACTCAAGGTGGTGGGTGTAGGCAGTGTTGGGACACGTGCAGCGATTGCACTATTTGAAGATGCAGATCGAGATCCGCTGATTTTGCAAATGAAGGAATCGACGCCTTCGATTTTGAGTCCGCTTTTTCCAGAGCCTGTTGTGCATGAAGGTGAGCGGGTTGTACGGGGGCAGCAACTGATGCAGGCGGCAAGTGATATCTTCTTAGGTTTTTCAACAGAAGGACAGCAGCATTATCTAGTGCGTCAACTACGAGATATGAAGATTTCGATTGATCTTTCTGGGATGGATGAAGCATTTTTCTATGAATATGCCGATAGCTGCGGTCTTGCGCTGGCTCATGCGCATGCCAAAGCAGGTAACGTCGATGTATTGAAGGGCTATTTGGGGGAAGGGAATACCATTACCCAGATCTTGCAGGATTATGCAACTCAGTCTGCTGAGCGTAATTTAAGTGATTATCAGCAGTTTATGAATGCAATTGCAGATGCCAAGATTCAGCTTGCTCAAGATCTTTAAGTGTCGCTGCAAACCCGCCTGTGGGGATAACAAATGATGCCCCTGCAAAGGGCGCTTTTTGTCATATGATGGTCATCTTTCATTTTTAAGATTAAAGCATGCAAATAACAATAAATCAGAACGTGCAGACGGCTCGCTTGCTGGACGGATTATTACAGTTAAAACGGCAGCAGCCGATGATCAAAACCAGATGGATTGCTGTTCCGATCTTGCTGTTGATCTTCATGTACAGTTGGCAGCAACAGTTTTTTAGCGCTTGGGTCATCTTGCCGTTCATGTGGACAGTGATTGTGCTGAATCTTGCCTTGATTGCACGCTCCAAATCTAAAAAATTACAAAAGATTGATCAATTCAAATTTGATCCTGTGTTCTGGGAAAGATTTAGATTTCGTTATCCAGAGGTGAGTCTCAAGCAACAACAATTGCTCGAGGCTGGTTTTAAGGACTATTTGGCTTTGCATGTGATTCGAAAACAAGCCTATGCCATGCCTTCAGATGCAGTTGATGCCTTGTGGCACGTCATGCTGGAATTTCCAAAACAATATCAGGACCTATGTAAGCAAACCTTAGGCCGATTTTTACATCATCAGCCCAATGACGGTAGCTCAACCTCAAAACAGCAGACCCAACAATTTTTTGAGGCATGGCGAGTCAGTTGTGGTCTGCATGCTTATCCGCCTAGAAATACCCTGTTATTGCCACGACTTTTTGCGGTTGATCAGGTTTTAAATTGGCAAGATGGCCAGTATTTTGATCTTGAATTGATGACCAAAGATTATATGCACTATCTGCAGGCTCAGCCATCTTCATCATCTTCGAGTTGTAGCAGTAGCAGCAATAGCTGTAGTAGTTGCAGCAGCTGTGGCAGCGGAGGAGGGGATTAGCCCACCTGCATCATGCGAACAAGTTCTTCAGCGGCTTTGGACTGAATTCGGGCAGGATGCCAGACCATACCAAGCTGGCGCTGCATATTCAGTTTTAAATCGAGTTGTTTTAAATCGCGATTGACCAAGGTTTTCGGCAGGACTGACCAGCCAAGGCCAATCGATACCAGCATCCTGATTGACTCTAGCGGATTATTACTCATGGTGATTTTGGGTTTAAGATTGTTTTTTTCAAATTCGGCGAGTGTAATCTGACTGGTGTAGGTTTGTGCGGCAGGTAATAAACTTGGGTAGGCAATTAAGTCTTCGAGTTTCAGTTGGCTTTGCTGGGCTAAGGGGTGGAAGGGTGCAGTCACAAATACCAGTGGGTCATTCCAGATCGTGACATAGTTGAGTCGGTCATCTCCAGCTGGCGGTAAGGTTAAAAAAGCCAGTTCCAGTTCACCCGCCAAGACCTGTTCATGAGCCTGTTCTGAATCGACAAAATGGACATCTAAAATGACTTGAGGAAAATGCTGCACAAAGTTTTTAAGTGGCTCTGCCAAATGATGCAAGCCGATATGATGACTGGTACCAATCTTTAAACGACCTTGAACCTGAGCCTGCTCATGACTCAAGGTATGGTGGATTTCCCCCAACTCGTTGAGCCATGTACGAACTTTAGGCAATAGAGAATGTGCTGCATGGGTGGGTTGAATACCTCGCCCTGCGGATTCAAACAGTTTGACCCCAAAATAGTCTTCTAAGCTATGAATCCGTTTGGTGACCGCAGGCTGGGTAATAAATAATTGTTCTGCCGCGATAGAAATTGAACCAGTTTCCATCACTTTGACAAATGCTTCAAAAGCAGCGAGGTTCATACAGGCTTGTCCAAGGAGATTTTAAAATTAGTTTTATATGCAGTATTTTTGAATTAGAAGTAATTCCAGACTTTTTCATGGAAGAAAAAAGCAAAGGCTTGCACCGTGGGTTCAATCAAACTTAAGGTGGCTGCCATAAGCCAGTTGCCTGTAATCAGGTAGGCAACCATCATCGCCACACTAATATGCATGATGTAATAACTCAAGGTTTTTTTCAAAGTCCGTTTATTGTTGAGTACAAATTGTTGAATATTTGACATGAGGATCACCCTACAGAATCGCTATTTAATTAAATAATAATCATTATCATTTAAAATGTAAAAAAGAAATTTTGATTTATGCTGATTGAATTTATAAATGAGTCGAGGATTTGATTAAATTTGGCTAAAAAAACCACATGCAAGAATAAGGATAGAGTGGAACAGCTTGATTTATCATCGTTTTAATTTCATAAAGGAAGAGTAATTAAAAAGCATAATTTATCATTCCAAAAAGTTTGTTAATTTATAAAAATGATAAATTAGATTTATGCAAAAGCATCGCTATAATCAAGTTAAGATCAAAAATACCCAGTCCGATGGCAAGCACGATGGAGGGCGACGACATGGCAGGCAAAACCTTATATGACAAATTATGGGACGACCACTTAGTCAAGCAACGTGATGATGGTTCAAGCTTAATTTATATTGATCGCCACTTATTACATGAAGTAACCAGCCCTCAAGCATTTGAAGGTCTACAACTTGCGGACCGTCAACCTTGGCGCTTAAGTGCCAATGTAGCCACCCCCGACCATAACGTGCCAACTTCTAAAAAAGAGCGCGAACAGGGCATTGCTGGGATTGAAGACGATACTTCTCGTATTCAGGTCCAAACTTTAGATGACAACTGTAAAAGCTTTAATATTGTTGAATTTGGGATTAATGATATCCGTCAAGGCATTGCCCATGTGGTTGGTCCAGAGCAAGGTTTGACTTTACCGGGGATGACGGTGGTCTGTGGTGATTCACATACCGCAACGCATGGTGCCTTTGGTTGTTTGGCCCACGGCATTGGAACTTCAGAAGTTGAACATGTATTGGCAACCCAGTGCTTGGTACAGAAAAAATCGAAAAACATGCTGGTGCGTGTCGATGGTGTATTAGGCAAAGGCGTAACCTCTAAAGATGTTGTGTTGGCGATTATTGGCAAAATTGGTACTGCGGGTGGTACAGGTTATGCCATTGAGTTTGGTGGTCAAGTATTCCGTGATATGTCGATTGAAGGGCGTATGACGGTGTGTAACATGGCAATTGAAGCGGGTGCACGTGTGGGTATGGTCGCGGTCGATGATAAAACCATTGCCTATGTGAAAGACCGTAACTATGCACCAAAAGGCGAACAGTGGGATCAAGCCGTCGAATATTGGAATACCTTACATTCAGACCAAGATGCCGTCTTTGATGCGGTGGTGGTATTGAATGGTGCAGAGATTGAACCGCAAGTATCTTGGGGAACTTCTCCAGAAATGGTGATTCCAGTATCACAGGCTGTGCCAACATTAGAGCAGGCCAAAGATGATGTACAACGCAATGACTGGACTCGAGCTTATCAATATATGGGTTTAACTGCTGGGCAGGCTTTGGAAGATATTCAGTTAGACCGTGTTTTCATTGGTTCATGCACCAACTCGCGGATTGAAGATATTCGTGCTGCGGCGGATGTGGTAAAAGGCCGTAAAGTGGCGTCGAGTATTAAACAGGCAATGATTGTGCCGGGCTCTGGTTTAGTCAAACAGCAGGCTGAACAGGAAGGTTTGGATCAAATTTTCTTGGAGGCAGGTTTCGAATGGCGCGAACCAGGTTGTTCAATGTGCTTGGCCATGAATGCTGATAAATTACAACCAGGTGAGCATTGTGCATCGACCTCGAACCGTAATTTTGAAGGTCGTCAAGGCAATGGTGGGCGAACACATTTGGTCAGCCCAGCCATGGCCGCTGCCGCAGCGATTGCGGGCCATTTTGTTGACGTCCGTTCATTCTAAGGGAGCACAAGCATGAAAAAATATACCATAGAACAAGGCGTTGTCGCACCTTTGGATCGTGCCAATGTCGATACCGACTTAATCATTCCAAAACAGTTTTTGAAATCGATTAAACGTACAGGTTTCGGCGATAACTTATTTGATGAATTGCGTTATTTGGATGAGGGCTATTTGGGTCAAGACATTAGCAAACGCCCGAAAAACCCTGAGTTTGTGTTGAATAAACCGCGTTACCAAGGTTCAAGTATTTTATTGGCACGAAGCAATTTCGGTTGTGGTTCAAGCCGTGAGCATGCACCTTGGGCGTTGAATGAATATGGCTTCCGCACGGTGATTGCACCTAGCTTTGCCGATATTTTCTTTAATAACTGTTTTAAAAATGGCATGTTACCTGTGATTTTATCTGAGGAAACGGTCGATC
This sequence comes from Acinetobacter sp. CIP 64.2, assembly GCF_000369645.1. Lineage (NCBI taxonomy): Bacteria > Pseudomonadati > Pseudomonadota > Gammaproteobacteria > Moraxellales > Moraxellaceae > Acinetobacter > Acinetobacter sp. CIP 64.2. The sequence continues at coordinate 674,748 of NZ_KB850121.1, read as the reverse complement.
AGTTATTTAAGGAATGTGCCGAGACCGAAGGCTATCAATTGACCATCGATCTGGATGCACAGGAAGTACGAACCCCGACAGGTGAAGCCTTTCAATTTGAAATAGATCCTTTCCGTAAACACTGTTTATTGAATGGATTGGATGATATTGGCTTAACCTTACAGGTTGCAGATGATATTCGTGCTTTTGAAGCCAAGGCGAAACAAGCGCGTCCATGGGTGTTTCAAGATATTCAGGCTTAGGTTTGGGTAAACGAAACAAGATTGTGTTTTGGACATTTTTAATATAGGCATAGCGCAGAGATTGAACTCTTGTTAACATGCTAGCGGATAATATTTTGCTTACATGTTAACAAGACATGAGGACTGGGCTTGAATAATGAAAAGAAGACTCGCTCGCAGTATTTTACTGTGTCTAGGTGTTACGACGGCTTTGACTGCATGTCAAAACGCACCCAATGTGGTGGATCAGGTTCGTATCGCACAAAACACATTGGAAAGTAAGGCGGACAACACAACTTTATATTGTTCAGGTGTTGAGAATTGTGAGTTTGAGCGAATCGGTGATATTGCAGTCATTGATGCTAAAAATCATCGGATTAGCAAACAAGCGATGGAACGTGGCATTGTACGTTTGCATGGTTCCTTATTTAGCCGTAAACAGCAGGTTTACCTGAGTGTACCCGCCAAGCAATATGAAGTTGTGATTCGCTTCTATCCGATTTCTCCTGATCGTGCTGAGACTTTTCATGTGATTCATGCATTTAAACCGCATGTGAACTATACCTTTAAAATGTACCGAGACCGAACACGTCGTTCAGGCAGTTTAATTAACGTTTCTGTGCCTGATCCGTTATGTGTAGATTTACAACAAGGGCAACATACGATTCGCCGTTTCTGCCGTCCTTTTGATGTCAGCACAGGTTTAGGCGAATTTGTTGAGAAAAAGATTTAATCGGCTCGCAGTATCAACGCTGCGCATAGGGAAACTGGAACAATAAATGTCTAAACATATTTTAATTTTGGCGGGTGATGGCATTGGCCCTGAAATCGTAGCTGCTGCTGAACGAGTTTTAACCAAGGTCAATGATAAATTTAATCTAGGTTTGACATGGGAACATGGGCTACTCGGTGGTTCTGCAATTGATGCGCATGGTGAACCCTATCCAGCGGTAACCAGTGAGCAGGCAAAAAAAGCCGATGCGATTTTACTGGGGGCGGTTGGTGGTCCTAAGTGGGATAGTATCGAACGTTCAATTCGCCCAGAACGCGGCTTATTAAAAATCCGTAGTGAATTGAATTTATTCGCCAACTTACGCCCTGCAATTCTTTACCCACAGTTGGCGGATGCATCAAGCCTAAAGCCAGAAATCGTTGCTGGTCTGGATATTCTGATCGTTCGTGAATTAACCGGCGGGATCTACTTTGGTCAACCGCGTGGTATTCGTGAACTCGAGAATGGTGAGAAGCAAGGTTATAACACTGACGTTTATTCAGAAAGTGAAATTAAGCGTATCGCCAAAGTGGCTTTTGAGCTGGCGGGATTACGTGGTGGCAAAGTATGTTCAGTTGATAAAGCCAATGTACTTGAAGTGACTGAATTATGGAAACAAACCGTTACTGACCTTCAGCAGGCACAGTATCCGAATATCCAGTTATCGCACATGTATGTGGATAATGCTGCGATGCAATTGGTTCGTGCACCTAAGCAGTTTGATGTGATTGTTACAGGCAATTTGTTTGGTGATATCTTGTCAGATGAAGCGGCAATGTTAACAGGTTCAATTGGCATGTTGCCTTCAGCCTCACTGGATGAACAGGGTAAAGGCATGTATGAACCATGTCATGGCTCTGCACCGGATATTGCAGGGCAGAATATTGCCAATCCATTGGCAACTGTACTTTCAGTGGCGATGATGTTGCGTTATACCTTCCGCGAAGAAGCTGCGGCCAAAGCCATTGAAGATGCGGTGGGGCAGGTTTTAGATCAAGGCTTACGTACTGGAGATATCATGTCTGAAGGCATGACCAAGGTGGGTACCGATGCCATGGGTGACGCTGTGGTTGCGGCATTGAACTAACTAGCCCTGATCATAAAAAACGCAGCAACAGCTGCGTTTTTTTTATTGCTTTGATTAGCAGGCTTTGCCTTCATAACGAATCGCGCGCGCGATTTGCTGCTGATCAAGCTCGAAAATAATATGGCAGTAAAAGTTAACATCATAAGATTGGCCATAAGTCATGTTAGTTGAAAGACGGGAGCCATCTGAAATCCCCATATTCATTGGTACAGGGATATTAATTGGACGAAGTATGGTAAAAATTAAATTTTGATTGTTTCTCTGCGGTTGTTTTAACGTCTGAAAGCCTAAGTTTCTAAGATCCAGATTCTGCTGAATCTGGTCGGCAGGCTGACCTAGATAAGGTTGTAAATAATCCTGTAGTTGAACAGATTGCATTCCTGGCGTTGCACATCCCTGCAAGATAAGGAGTGTAGCAGCGAGATACATTTTATAATTTTTCATCATAATTTCCCTATTTATCAGTGATAAATGTACGTGAACATTCTAATAATGCAAAGACAAAAAGATACGAACTTGTCCACTTTCGGGGAATGTTCAAGCGATCAAAAATATGCTTTCATAGTAATTATAACTAAATGATTTGGATAAATTCATGCGCAAAATAATATTTGGTTTGATCTGTGGGGCTCTCGCAACATTCAGCTATGCAGATAATTGCGACAATGCGCGCAACACCTATGATGACATTTACTGTACCAATAAAATTTATGCCAGTGCGGATGCTGATTTAAATAAAAATTATCAGCAATTACGTAAACAGCTCAATGAAACACAACAAAAAATTTTGAAAAAATCACAACTGGCCTGGATTCGCCATCGCGATGCTGAATGCACCAATGATGAAAGAAGCTCAGTCAATGTACAGTGCCGTCTTACGACGACACAAGAACGGAATAACTGGTTACAGGAGCGTATCCGTGAGTGTCAGACGATCGGCTGTAAAACCACGCGTTTAAGTGAATAAATCGGCATAAGCGCAATAAAAAAAGCCACATAATGTGGCTTTTTTGCATTCACTAATCTGACTTAGCGCGCACGATAAGTGATACGACCCTTGGTCAAATCATAAGGAGTCATTTCAACTTTTACACTGTCACCTGTTAAAATACGGATATAGTGTTTACGCATTTTACCAGAAATGTGAGCAATAACTTCGTGACCGTTTTCTAAACGTACACGGAACATCGTATTAGGAAGCGTTTCGGTGACAACGCCTTCGAACTCAATGAGTTCCTCTTTATTGGCCATAGCCTACCTGATGATCAAATTGGGAAGGCGCAAATTATAGTCAATTTATTTAAAATTTACAAGATCAAGTCGGTGAGAGGCTGTCAGATATTAACCGAAAGAAACTGTCAGACAATTTAGGAATTTTTTTAACAAAATAAGCAGAATATTGTTGTCACTTTGGTCAATCAACGTTAATCTAAAATTGTTGTTCATTGTCATAATAACGTATCTACAGGGAAGGGCATTGCGTGGGTCAGCTAACAGATGCATCAGTTGTATTGCGCTTTGGTTATCAGGCAATTCGTAAAGCAGGATTACCAACTGAAGAGATTTTAACAAAGGCAGGGGTTGCATTAAATCAGGTAGATACCAATGCAAGAACGCCATTAAGTGCACAGAATGCCTTCTGGATTGCTGCACAGGATGTTAGTAATGATCCTGATATTGGACTTCATCTCGGTGAACACTTACCGCTTTATCGTGGCCAGGTGATTGAACATCTATTTATCAGCAGTGAGACTTTTGGTGAAGGCCTGAAACGTGCCTTGGCCTATCAACGTCTGATTAGTGATGCCTTTGATGCCAAATTGGTGATTGAGGATGGTCGCTGTTATTTAAGTAATGGTGAGCAGTATTGGCCTGATAATCTGGTGAACCGCCATTTTTCTGAATGTGCCATGTCAGGCATTTTACGCTTCTTTAAATTTATTACTGAAGGGCAGTTTCATCCCATTTATATCGACTTTAACTTCCATGAAGGCGCGACGGATGATGAATACTTCCGTGTCTATGGCTGTCCTGTTAGTCTAGGACAAAAAGAAACCCGCCTTTATTTTGATGCGGCGGTGCTGGATTATCCATTGTGGCAAGCAGAGCCAGAATTACTACAATTGCATGAGCAATTGGCGATTGAAAAATTACAAGAATTGGCGCGCTATGACTTGGTAGGTGAAGTACGCCGTGCCATTGGTTCAACACTGGAAAGTGGTGAAACCACGTTAGAAACAGTTGCAGCACAGCTCAATATCACGCCACGTCGTTTAAGAACCCAACTCAGTGAAGCCAATACTAGCTTTCAGCAAATTCTTTCCGATTATCGCTGCCGTTTGGCGAAAAAGCTATTGGCGAATACCAATGAAAGTGTAGAGCGGATTGTCTATTTAACTGGTTTCTCTGAGCCAAGTACTTTCTATCGCGCCTTTAAGCGTTGGACCAATGAAACACCTGTTGAATATCGTAAGCGTAAACAACGTTAAATGCTTCTAAAGAAAAAGCCTTATCGATCTGATAAGGCTTTTTTTTATTCAGACAGATTCAACCAGTGTGGACCCAAAGGCAGCTGTGGTAAGTCGAATTCATCTGGATAATAAGACTGAATAAAATATAAGCCATCAGGTGGGGCGGTAATACCTGCAGCCGTCCGGTCTTCAGCGGCAAACATGCTATCAATATGGTCGATTTCATACTGACCTTGTCCGATTTCAAGTAAACAGCCCATGATGTTGCGGACCATATGGTGCAAGAAGCCATCCGCTTGAATATCTAAGACCAGATAGCGGCCATGCTCGAATAAACGACAGTGGCTTACATGGCGTACAGGTTGGTTGGACTGACAGGCTGCCGCGCGGAAGGTCTCAAAATTATGCGTACCCTCAAATTTTGCAGCTGCCGCAATCATCTTTTGTACATCAAGGGTTTGGTAAAGATGGGTGACTTGCTTGTACATTAAGGCTGGGCGAGTTGGTGCGTTATACACCACATAACGATAGCGGCGTGCCACGGCTTTAAAGCGTGCATGGAAATTTTCATCCATACGCTTGATCCACTGGATTGAAATATCTTTGGGCAGTTGGCTATTGGCACCACGAATCCAGCCCTGTTCCGGGCGAATGGCTTCGGTGTCGAAGTGCGCCACCATATTGGTTGCATGTACGCCTGCGTCAGTTCGTCCAGCGCCATGCAAAATGATCGGCTCATTGGCAATGCGGCTCAGGACTTGTTCTAGGGTTTCCTGAACAGTTACAACGCCAGCCTGTTGGGTTTGCCAACCACGGTATTGAGTACCGCAAAATTCAATACCAATTGCATAACGTTGCATGTTTTAACCTCAAAAATTAGTGTTGATGCCAATGTTCGAACCATTGTTCATGGGTCGGGTATTTTAAATACATTTGCAAGGCTTTTGCATACAAATCAGCATGGCTATGACTATCATTGACCAAAACTTTAGCAGATTGAATCCATGAGCTCACGGCATAGCGTTGATCAAGTTGTCCAAAAGTGACTTGCGTACTGATGATTGGCAGACACTGTTTTTGATAGCATGCCTCGAATAATTCGAGTATTTCGTCATTTACGGCAATATTCCCGGTACCAAAACCCTGTAAGACGAGAAAGTTGGGTGGGGCAAGTAAAATATTGTTTAACTGTAAAATGAGCTGTTCTTTTGCGATTGGCTGCAACATCAGATTCAAGATACTAAGTCGAGCGGCTTGCTCAATGTGTTCATTTTGGACAATAAAAGAATCGGCTGCGGTATCACAGCTTTGCTCTGCTTTAACGCCAACGAAGGCATCTAATTCAGTGGTGTGGGCTTTTAACGTCGTTTGTGCATGAAAGACCTGCTCATGGAAGGCGAGATAAACGCCCGTTGGCAAGGCAAGGACTTGTTCCAATGCGAGATAGAGGTTGCCAATGGCGTCGGTGAAATCGCGGGTATCATTGCCTTCAATATTCAATAAGGGATATTGGCTACCTGTAATAATGGCATGGCAAGAGTGTCCAAGGAAACGTGCTAAGGTCGCTGCGGCATAACTTAAGGTATCGGTTCCATGAATAATCACAAAATGATGGAAACCTTGCAGCTGTAATTGTTGAATTTGTTGTACCAGTTTTAACCAATCTGTTGCTGTGCATGCACTACTGTCTTGAATGCTGGGTGCAGCAAAACATTCCACTTGTAAATGAGGCGGAATCACCTTACTTAATAAAGGCAAAAAATCGTGTTCAGGCATTGGCATCAGCGGTTCACCAATACAACCAAACGTCCCACCCATATAAATTAAAGCGATTGTTTTCATCATAAAAAAAGCAGTCTGAGAGACTGCTTATATTAGACTGATCAAATTCAGGAAGCTATTTTATTCAGTAAATTTTCTGCCTGTTGTTGTTGCGCTGAATTCAACGACGGTGTGTTTTTTAATAATTCTCGGGCAGAGTCATAAGCACCCAGTTCAATATACTGCGCTGCAAGTTCTAAATTCAGCTGTGCTTCATCAAGCTGTTGCAGATCAGGGAATGACTGTGCCAATGGGTCGTGAACCGTAGTGGCAGGTCTAGGTGCAGTAACAGCAGCGATAACCTCGGGTTGTGTTTCAACTTTGGCAGGTTCTGCAAGGTCAAATGAAAATTCTGTTGTTTCAAGTGGCGCGGGTTGTTCAGTTTTTTCTAGGGCAGGTTCAAAATTAAAATCTAAACTTGGCGCAGCTTCTTCAACAGGTGCTTTTTCTGCAGTGTGTTGTGATGCCAGCTCTAAATTGGCAAAGTTAAAATCCAGTTCAGGTTTTGCTTCCTCAACTTTCGCTTCTTCCGTATTGGGCGATGTTGGTTCTAAGTTAAAAGAAAACTCAAGTGGTTGCTGTGCTTTACTTTCAGGTGTTTCAGCAGGAGACGTAGGCGCAGGCTCAACAGCTGTTTTCTGCTCGAAGGAAAAATTAAAGTCCAGCGGCTGCACTTCTGGCACAGGCTCGGCTGGCTTGGGTTCTTCGATTGCGGGAGCAACATATTCTGACTGTAAGTTGTCAAATGATTGTGTTGCGGGTGTTTGCACTAAAGCATCGAAGTCAGCGACCTTACTCTGCACCTGAGGTTCTGGTGAAGCAGGTGCTTGTTGAAAGCTATGTGAAGGCAAATTAAATTCGAGTGAATCGGGTTGTTTATTCTGTTCGTATTCTCGATGTTTTGTTTCAGCCGCTTGTGCAATATCTTCTAGTTTTAAGGCATGAATGTGCTTGATCAACTGATCGATTGCGAGATCATCTTTTTGCTTTAAATGGATATCCAATAAAAACAGATAGAGCTCATGCTGAGAGTTATCTTGTTTTAAAGCCTGATTGATTTGTGCTTCGGCAGACTGAAAATGACCACTTTGAATTTGCTGTTCAAGTTGTTGGCGTAGGCTTTCAGAAATTGCAGTTGTGACTTGAGGGGCAAGTTCTTGCTCCTCACGAACCAGCGTGGTGCGTGAAGCCGTTTTTGTTGCGGTTTTTTTAGTGGCTTTCGTCGCACCTTTTTTCGGTGTTGTATTGGCTTGACTGCTTTCACGTTTTTTTAAAACGATCGCAACGACCAGTACAATGACCAGCAGTACAATAATTATCGTTGACATGATCTATACCCCTTAAAGATAGAGCCGCTTTTAAGCAAATTTATGAGAATCTTCTCGTAACCTAGTGTGTTGGCTTTTTAGTTTGTTGCTGCGCTTTCAACTGATCTTGTAACTCGGCAAGCCGGGCATTTAACAGCTGAATACGTTGTTCCTTCTGACGTAGTGCCGATTCTAACTGTGTTACGTTTCTTTGTAATGTAACGGTTTTTTCCCGTGCTGTCATAACTTTTAATGATAAGTCAGCACTGGTTTTTTGCTGTAATGTGTCTTTTTTGGCACTTCCAGTACTCGCATCTTGATTACTTTCTGCAACCAATGACATTTCTGCCTGTTGCAAACGATATTTGGCTTTTCCTGTGACAGGACGCTGTGTTTGTGCTGCAATTTGATTGCTGTTTTTATTTTGCTGAGCAGATGTTGCGCTAAGATTAAAGTTTAAATGAGAACCTTGTCTGAGTCGGTTGGCATTGCCACCAATAAAGGCATGCTCATTTTGTAGTTTGATTTGGTTCATCACCTGAGCAACAGGCTGCTGCGTTTGTCCTGCAATACGTTGAGCAATACTCCATAACGATTCATTACGCTGCACCACATGTTGTTGATTTTTTTCAGTGTCTGGTGCTGGGGTTGCAGGAGTCTTCTTTTTGACCGTTTTGGCCGTTTCTTTGACCTGATCTGCTATTTTATTTTTTTCTTTGGTTTCCGTTGGCTTGATTGGAGCTGCTTTCAGTTCTTCATCCAATGCCGTATTGGGTTTGCTGTGGGTTGCAGCATTCGCAGTCTGAGCGGTTTCTTGCTTGAGAGGGGCTGCTTCTGGTTGCTGTTTTACTTTGTCTGGGGCTGGCATTGCTGGCTGTGGTACAGCTGTAGAATGTGCGGTTGTTTGGACTTGAACAGGTGCGGCAATTGAAACAGCACTCACTTCAGGTACCGATGCAGAAGATTTTGATGTTTCTAATACAGGGGGGAGTGCAAATGGGGCATTTAAAAGTGTTTCTTGTTTTTTATTGACTTCTTGGGGACCTGCATTTGCGACATTAAAGCGGGTACTTTCCGGTAGATTTAAGGCGATGTCTTTTTCACTGACAATAAATTGAGGCGTCAGTGATTTTTCATTGGTATTTTTGGCTAAGGGTGCTTTTGCAATTTGACGCATCGGCTGGCGGATATGTTTTAAATGAGATGCGCCACCTTCTTGAATTTTTACAATAATATTCAGTTCGGTATCCGTCATGGGGCGTGAAGAGGTGATCACAATCACACCTTCACCCTGATTATTTCGACGGGTAAAAAAATTAAGACTAGAGGGGGGCTGATGTGCAGCACCAAGCATCAGTAAATCTTCTGGGGTTGCCAGACTCACCTCTAATTTCGAGTTGTTATCGGCTTGGTGAAAGCCCATTTCCGCATACAGTAATTCACCAGGTGCAGACTGGATTTGTAATGGATCAAGTGTAATTGCATAAAGATGTTGCGATGAAAGTATGGCTAAAATGGCAATTTTTAATTTGTTATAAACAGTCATCTCGATCCATGAAAAAGTGATGTTATGGTCTGGAAAAAGTATACATTACCGTGATGTAAATGAATTGTAAATTATTCATCTTTCATCACATGAAAAAAGCCGATCAAATGTGATCGGCTTTTGATTTTTAGCAATTTTTGCTTAAGCGTTCTTGTATTCCACCAGAATACGAAGCATACGACGTAGTGGCTCAGCAGCACCCCAAAGCAGTTGGTCACCGACTGTAAATGCACCAAGATACTCTTTACCCATATTGAGTTTGCGTAAACGACCGACAGGAACAGTTAAAGTACCGGTAACGGCAACAGGAGTCAGATCAGTCATTGATGCTTCACGGGTATTTGGAACCACTTTTGCCCATTGGCTTGAATGACGAATCATGTCTTCGATTTCATCAAGCGCAACATCTTTTTTCAATTTCAAGGTAATCGCTTGAGAGTGGCAACGCATTGCACCGATACGAACACAGTGACCATCAATCGGAACGATCTGCTGGTTGCCTAAGATCTTGTTGGTTTCAACCTGACCTTTCCATTCTTCTTTCGATTGACCGCTTTCGAGTTGTTTGTCGATATAAGGGATCAATGAGCCTGCCAGTGGCACGCCAAAGTTAGCTTTAGGGAAGCCTTCGCCACGTTGCAAATCTGCGATTTGACGGTCAATATCAAGAATTGCAGATTTAGGATCATCCAATAATTCTTTAGTATTGTTATACAAATAGCCCATACCTGTGATCAGTTCACGCATGTTTTGCGCACCTGCACCCGATGCAGCCTGATAGGTCATTGAGGTTGCCCATTCCACTAAATTATTTTGGAACAGTGAACCTAAGCCCATCAACATCAATGAAACGGTACAGTTACCGCCCACGAAAGTTTTAGTGCCATTGACTAAACCATCTTTGATCACGTTTAAGTTGACTGGATCAAGAACGATAATCGCATCATCTGCCATACGCAGTGTTGATGCTGCATCAATCCAGTAACCATTCCAACCCTCAGCTTTCAGCTTAGGAAAAACTTCAGAGGTATAATCACCACCTTGGCAGGTTAAAATGACATCCATTTGCTTCAGACTGTTAATGTCCGTTGCATCCATAAGTGCTGGGGCAGTCTTACCACCAAATGAAGGTGCTTCACCACCTGCATTACTGGTAGAGAAATAGAATGGCTCAATATGAGCAAAATCATTCTCTTCAACCATACGTTGCATCAGGACAGAACCCACCATCCCACGCCAACCGACCAGACCTACTTTCATGTCATTGTGCCTCGGTATGTAAAAAAATTAAAAGGGGTTTGAGTGTATCAAAAGTGCCCACAACTGCAAGCTTTACTGAAATAAAACAGTGCGTTTATTGAGTGAAATAACTTGTTTATATTAGATAGAAAATTGATAAAGCGAAAACTTTATTGTAAATGTATGCTACCCCAAAGAGAAAAAACAACATGATCGGGATTCAGATTGGTGCGGTGCTGGTGATATGGCTTTCATTTTGGTCCTTGATTCCCCGAGATGAATGGTGGATTCGAGGAGCAGATTTTCCTAGATTACAAATATTGGCATTGGGGATCATCGTATTTTTTCTGATGTTATTTGTACTCCCCAATTGGACTTTAAGTACCGAGTTGCTGTTTATAGGCTTGGTGGCGGCAATTGCCTATCAACTCAAAATGGTATTGCCTTATACACCGTTATGGCGCAAACAGGTGAAGAAAGTCAAAAAGGCACAACTCAATCCTGAGCAACAAATTTCTTTACTGGTGGCGAATGTGTTAACCCCAAACCATCAATACCATCTTTTGATTGAGCAGATTAATCGCTTGAAACCCGATTTGGTACTGACGCTTGAATCGAATTCAGCGTGGCAGCAAGCCCTTAGTCCAATTGAAGCTGATTATCCCTTCCGTGTCCCTGTACCTTTAGAAAATCTATATGGCATGCACCTGTATAGTCGTTTGCCCTTAAATGATACGGAAGTTAAATTTATTCTGAGTGATGAAATTCCATCAATTCATACCACGGTGACATTGCCTTCTGGCGTACAAGTGCAGTTGTATTGTTTACATCCCAAACCACCGAGTCCAACAGAAGCCAAAGACTCAACTTTAAGAGATGCCGAGTTGCTGATTGTAGGGGATCAGATCAAAGATATTGATCAGAGCTGTATCGTGATGGGAGATTTAAATGATGTGGCGTGGTCCAGAACAACCCGTTTATTTCAGCGCATCAGTGGTTTGCTTGATCCACGCGTCGGGCGTTATTTTATAAATACCTTTCATGCAGATTATCCGTTATTGAGATGGTCGCTGGATCATATCTTTCATAGCACTGATTTTGGTTTAGTGGAAATGAAACGTGTCGCTCATATTGGTTCAGATCATTTTCCCGTATATGTGGTCTTACAGACGGGGCGGGTGTTTGAGCAGCAGCAACAGGCGTTGGAGCAGTCTGTTGAGGATGAACAAGAGGCGCAAGAAGCGATACAGGAGGGGATTGAAAAGGCTGAACAAGAAGAGAAAGCAGTGACCGATTCTTTAGCTCAACCGCATAAGCAACGCATGCAAAACTGATGTTATCCGAGAGGGACTTGGGCAATGGCTTGATTTTAAAGTTTAACTAATTAATGTACGTTATTTCGTACATAGATTTAAGTCTGTAACGAATAGTCGGACATGCCTAAAAGGTTTATTCTAAATACATCAGCACAAGGATGCAGGAATGGATTTCCGTTTAAGGATAGCAACGCTGAGATGGAAAAGTCATCATGGATATGATGCATGCGATGGACGCAGGAAAATAAAAATAAAGTGAAAGCACAACCTCATTTACCCGAGTTTTGCAGGATGCAGAACTCGGGTTTTAATTTTGTGATATGACAATATTCTATTCGGGTTTTTCTCCCTTCGGTATTTCAGGGTGTTCACCATTTGGCACTTCAGGAAGTGTGATAGGAGGTTGCTCTGTTCCAATATCTTTTGAAATACGGCGTTTGTGAATAGGAACAGTAATTTTGGCTACATCACATTTTTCCCAAGGGATATCATTCTTCGGCAATTCAGTCTGATAAAAAGCATTATATTTTACAGTGAAGGGAAGTTCGGTTTGTGCAAAGTTAAGATCGAGCTCATATATACGTGTTTCATATGGACGCAAGACTTGAAGTTCGTCTTGATCTGCGCCACACCGTAGAGCTTGACCATGAAACATTGTAGTTTGATCAATTTGATATTCAATTGGACGACAGAGCGGAGTCAATTGATAGACATAATTCGGTGTGGTGTTTTTAATTTCGATTTGTAGTGGGGTGATGTTGAGTGGCTGAACATGACCAAGAGGCAGAGGTTGTTTTGACTCTGCATCGATCAGTCGCAAATTGCGCTGTATTCCCATACAGGTATCTTGGGTTTCTTGTGGAACAGTGACCACATATTCATAAGCTTCATCTTTGTCGCCGGTCGAAGGATTAGAACCCCCACCATTGCCACCACCAGGCAATGGTTTTTGTGTACCGGAACCGCTCCCACCCAGACTGACATTGGCAACAGAAAAGTTTTCTCCACACGCAGTTAACACAACCACTGAAATGAAAGAAACCGTAACGAGCAATAAGCTTCTCATTGTTATTTATCCTTAAAAATATAAGGCACTTGTAGCGTTATCTGAGTATCGTACTGATAGACACCAAAGCGAAATTGATAATCCGCATCATCTTTTTCTTGGTCTTGGTCACAATGCTGGATCGCCGCATTTAAGAGTTGTTTTGCCATGTCTTGCCAAAGTTGGATACTCAACTGTCGAAGTGCTTCAACCGATGCTGCTGTTAATTTTTCGGCATGTACGGCTTGTTCTAGATGGGTAAAAGGTTTTTCACTAATAAAGTTATCAACCCCTGCGGCCAAATGGTCGCTGAGATTTGCAGAGAAGAGGGCTTTGCTTTCTTGCATCTGATTATCTGGAGTAAAGCTATTTTGTTGTAATACAACTTGCTGATCAATTTGCTCAACGACACCTAAGCGTTGTAATTCGAATAAAATTGAACGAGGATGTTTTTCAGTAGAAATATGTTTCACCAATGCCTCAAAGCTATTTTTCTCACCAGAGATTGGAATTTGATGAGGAAGATCCAAGGCAATCCAGCGTGCAATCACACGGGCAGGGACACTAATGGCAAAATTAGGGGCTTCAGTGCTGGCTTGATTGGCTTGCTGTCTAAAGGCACTGACATCTTTGCGATGTAACCCTGATAATAAACTGACCGCTGAATCGGTTTTATTTTGTTTGATGCGTTCTAACTCAGCCAATGCCTGTTGATAAAAAATCGGTTTCAGTGCAGCAACAAAATCAGTATAGCCGACCCCCGAATGAATCAGCCAACGCGCAATATGTTGCATCATTGGAAAAATGCTTTCCAATGTGGTTTCTGCATCTTGTGGAATCACGCCAGATGCATTCGGCAGAGGTTGCTCATTGTTTATTATGACTGGGGCTGCGGGTTTGACCATTAAATCACCTTAACAATGGATTCGACATAAATTACTTTAAGCATCAGCTTGGAGATGGGAACGATTCAGCGCCCCCATTATCGATATTAAAATGAGTAAAAGAAACACTCATCGAAATATCTAGACTTTCGACACAATGCCACCAACCCAGCGGAATGAACAAGGATTCCCCTTCGTTCAGGATGCATTCGATTTTATTGCTATGGATAAAATCAGGGAATGCTTCAACTAAATTGGGTTGATGAGGATCGGCAATTCTACTAAATACGGCCACATCATTATAGAGATGCGGTGTTTGTAAGGCTGGAATCAGGGTAACTTTTTTCCGCCCATAAATTTGCACCAGAACGTTATTGGTTAAGTCATGATGTAGAGGCGTAAATGTCCCTTTGGGCCCGAACCAGATGAAGCTACGATCATAGACCTGAGTATGGTCAGTATAGCCATGAAAATGATCAATATCCTGAAACAAAGCTGCCAGACTGGCGTGGCTGGCCTTGGCATTGTTTGCGGTCATATAAAAATTATTGGAATGTTGGCTCTGCTCGACTAAATCGACAAAGTCATGCATCTGCATCTTGGTTTTATGTTGAGTTGAATTTCGTTCAAATAAAGGGTCTTGTTCCCGATTGAATTGGACTTCGACTTCTTGTGTACCGACAGTTTGTTTGAAATATTGGGGCGACCATTTGTGCAAAGCAGGCCAATGTTGGATGGCATCGGTCAAAATTACAGGGAGGTTACGGCTGTAATAATCTTGAATAAATTCTGAGAAGGTAGGTTTTGAAATTCGCTTAATCTGCTGATAGTCAGGATTTAAACGGGCAAAACGATCGAGGGTATCCAAGAGCCAATTGCGTTTTTTGAGCAGAAAATGTTGTTCTTGAGCAATTTGAAAATAAGGATGTTGCTTGAGTTGCACCCATTCCAGCGCAATATCAATTTCACTCAGTCCTTGTTGGCTTAAAGTTTGATAAATATCCGCTTTACTTAAACCATCGAGTACCGCCTGAGCCAGCCATTTCTTTTGTTCAGGAGGAAACACACTGTTGGGTTGGGTTGGGTTTGCTACTGCGGCCTGTTCAAGTTCTCTGTAATGTTGCTCTTCAGCCTGTGTTGAAGTAGAGAAATCTTTATTCAGGTCAATTAAACCTTCACGCAACAAAATATTGACTAAGTCGATCGGAGCACAACCGCGCGCTAAATTCTCCTCTAACCATGCACGCCATGCTTCAGGTAAAGCACTGAATTGTCTTGCTAAGTTCTGTTGAGTATCCATACATTCGAACCATCCATACAAAATGATTTTGACCTTTCGTTATTAATTTACGCATAAACATATTTGCACTCAAGAATAAAAGTGTTAAATTTTCACATACACAATATGTGAAAAAATCACACAGAGGGTGATGCAATGAAAAATATATGGACTCAACTTGCACTTAGCGTAACTTGCGCACTTTTAGTTGGTTGTGGATCTGATAATGATCGGGATTCAACCCCAACCCCAACTCCAACGCCACCAACCCCAACACCACCTACGCCGACACCACCGACCCCAACGCCTCCCACGCCAACCCCAACACCGACTCCAACGCCTGTTGTGGCGGATCGTTTTGTGGGATCTTGGTTGGGAGGCTTTTGTTTTGAAGGGCGTCGTTCAAATTTGAAGGTCTATAAGGCTTCAGATAATAGTGTTCGCTTTACCACGGAAACCCGTCAGTTCGAAAAACAGGACTGTACAGGGGCGGTCATTAAAACCTATGCAGTTGCTACAGATGATGCATTGATTACCGAGATTGCTCCGACTGAAACCAGCGGCACAACCACAGCGAACCGAGTGAAATATAGTGATCGCTACCGACCAAATGGGATTGCTTCAGCTTATGCCTTTAAAGGTGACGGCATGTGTGCTGTGAGTGAAACAGCGAGTATCAAAGATATTCAAACCTATATGGATTCAGTCGATCCATCTAAAGTTGTCACGTGTTATACCCGTACCAATGTTGAAGGCTATAGCTTATTAAAACCGACGCTGGCTAAGGCAACCGCAAGTTATCGTCTACTCGATAATCAAGCGGCGTGGACAAACTTCTTGGCGCAAGCCAATGAGCAGGGGGGGCAAGGTTTTGCCTTAGCGGGTAGCTCTTTGGATGTGAAAAAAGCCAATAGTGATTTCCCTGAGCCGAAGAATTTATATATAAAAAATAATGCTTCAACCGATACCTATAGCTATAAAATTGCGGATGTTAAAACCAATGTGGTCGCCAATGTTTATTTGTTCTGGTTGGCTGAAATTAAAAAGCAAGGCGAGTCTGGTTTTGCCTATAAGTCTTCATTAGGTGAAGACCCAAGCAATAATTATAAATATCTATTCGTGAAAAACGACAAAAAATCAGTAACCTATAGTTATGATAATCGCTTTATTCTGAATAGTAATGCAAATCGCACCAATATTTTGGCAGCCTTCAATGAACTCGGAGCGCAAGGTTGTAAGTTAATTTATGCAGGCAGTACTTTTACCAATAATGGAACGACCACAGGAACATTCTATGTACCTACCTGTGTCAACAGTAGTACCCATAATGGAACCTATAGTTATCGTTATTTTGAAATGCCCAAGTCCGATGCGGGATTTTATGATGACAATCCAACCAAGCTGGATGTATTGCTGAAGCAACAAGCTGCTGAAGGTTATCACCTAATTGATAAGGACAATGCGATTCAGTTCTTCAATACCAAAGGCTATTTATTTGAACGCGATAGTGAAAGCACAACCAGCATTGAATCAAAAGTTTTTAAAGCAGATGCGATTTATAAACTGGATCTGCCAAGTGAAGTCCAAAATCGTTTACAAGATCAGGGCAATTTAGGCTGGTTCATTAATGTTAAATTAGGTTCAGTGTATAGCAACACGCCAACCTATTTTGATTTAAATACCGGTGTGATTTTCCCGAATTAATTGTTGTTCTTGATTGAATCTAGAGCCGCTTCATTAAAGAATGAAGCGGCTCTTTTTGCATTAATGCATTAATAAATTTTGTCGTAACCTTCGGCACGGGTTTTAAAACGACGGTGGAACCACATCCATTGGGTGGGTGCGATGCGCAGTTGTGCTTCAATAATCTGATTGACGCGAACTGCATCATCCACTTCATCTTCACTTGGCATATTTTCCACCATTGGCTCAATCAACACTTTATATTGCGGATTGCGAATATCGCCATAACGGTAAAAATACAAGGGAACTGCGACGGCTTTTGATATTTTTAACAAACGGCGGTGGGCCGTTACGGTTGCTGCCGGCACACCAAAGAAGGGCGCCATCACGCCTTGTTTTAAACCAAAATCCTGATCTGGGCTGTACCAGATTGCACCGCCGTCTTTGAGGCGACGAATTAAGCCACGCATGTCATCGTGGTCAATCTGATGTTGATAAATCGTCGCGCGGCAACGATAAATCAGCATATCTAACAGCGGATTATTCTGTGGTCGGTATACGACATCAGGTTCAAAGTATTGAGCTGAAATATAACCGCCTGCATCGAGCAAAGTACTGTGTGTACCGAGTAATAATACGCCTTTGCCTTGTGCCTGTGCATGGGTGATATGTTCTAAGCCTTCAACACTGTGGCGACCTTTAAACCACTTTGGACAGTACCATGCATTCAGGGTTTCAAATACCCCCAGCATCATATCCACAAACACCTGTTTGGCTTGTGCTTCAACTTCCGCAGGAGACCACTCTGGGAAACAGAGTTCTAAATTCCGAAGTGTGGTTTTACGGCGTGATTTAAGGAGGCGCCAACACAAAGCCGCCAAGCCATGAGCCAAGCGCCACTGAATTGCCCAAGGTAAGACGGCCAATAGCATTAAAAAAGTAATGGCGATCCAGATTTTCCAATACTTGGGTAAGAGAAATTCCCATTGAAATTCGCCAGGGGGATAAGGCTGTTTTTGACTCATAAATGCGAAAAATGAATAACGTTGAATTTTGCAGCAGTGTAGCATGAAGTGTGGGTGGCGACTTTAAATGTCATATTAAATGAAGTTTGTTTTTATAATTGTTTAGCTAAAATAAAAGGAGAAAAGATTGAAAAGCATCAATATTATAAAAGGTGATATTACTCAAATTGTTGTCGATGCGATTGTCAATGCAGCGAATACTTCACTATTAGGCGGTGGGGGTGTTGATGGGGCGATTCATCGGCAGGGTGGAGCTGCAATTTTGGCTGATTGTCAGAAGATTCGTGCTAAGCAAGGGGGCTGTGCTGTTGGAGAAGCTGTGGTGACGACGGCTGGGAATTTACCTGCAAAATATGTGATTCATACTGTTGGGCCAACTTGGGTAGATGGACAACATCAGGAAGCCAGATTGCTCGAAAATGCATATCGGAATTGCTTTAAATTGGCAGAGCAGTTGGAACTGGAGCATGTTGCCTTTCCAAATATTTCAACAGGAATCTATCGTTTCCCTAAGCAACTTGCTGCTCAAATTGCCTTAACTACAATCAGTAAAGAATTAAGTCAAAGCCAGTTTGTACAGGAGGTGATTTTTGTTTGTTTTGATGATGAAAACTTGAATATTTACCAACAAATTAAAGATGATTTTAATTTAGAGTAAATCGAATATATGGGAAATAAGCATTTACCCTCGAAAGGATAAATGCTTACTCTGCTTAGCTGCCTTTCGACATATTTTCTAAAATGTCCCAACGCTCTAGCTTTTCCAGCAGTAACTCTTCAATTTCTGCTAAACGTTGACTGGCTGCTGTGGCTGCATTGGCATCCGAAACAAACCATGAACCATCCGCTAGTTTTTCTGATAATGCTGCTTGTTCAGTCTCCAGTTTTTCAATTTCAGCTGGCAGTTGTTCAAGCTCACGCTGATCCTTATAACTGAGCTTCACTTTTTTCGGTGCTGCTGCTTCAGCTTTGGCTTGTGCTTTTTTTACATCACTTTTTTGGTCAACTACTTTTTGGTCAGGACGCTGTTCCAAGTAATCTTGATAGCCACCGATGTATTCATCAATCTGACCTTTACCATCAAATACCCAAGTTGAGGTCACAACATTGTCCATGAAGGCACGGTCATGCGAGATCAGTAGCAAAGTACCTTTGTAGTCAGACAACATTTCTTCAAGTAACTCAAGTGTCACCATATCCAAGTCATTGGTTGGTTCATCCATCACGATCAAGTTTGATGGCTTGAGTAATAGTTTTGCCAACAGGATACGGTTTCTCTCACCACCTGATAGGGCTTTAACCGGTGTACGGGCACGTTCTGGTGAGAACAAAAAGTCTTGCAGATAACTATAGATATGACGACGGTTACCATTTACATCGACAAAGTCAGACCCTTCCGACACGTTGGCCATCACGGTTTTTTCCAGGTCGAGTGCATTACGCAACTGATCAAAATAGGCAACTTCCAGTTGTGTACCAGTTTTCACTGACCCGCCGTGTTCGATCTCGCCTAAAATGGCTTTGATCAAGGTGGTTTTACCGACACCGTTGTCACCGACCAGACCGATACGGTCGCCACGTAACACGATTGCAGAGAAATCATGAATCAGAACTTTGTTGTCGTAACCGACACTTAGGTTTTCAATCTCGAACACCAACTTACCAGAGCGGTTGGCTTCTTGCGTTGCCATACTGACTTTGCCCTGTTGTGAACGACGGGCTTTAGACTGCTCACGTAAGTCTTTTAAGGCTCGGACACGACCTTCATTACGGGTCCGACGCGCTTTAATCCCTTGACGAATCCAAGCCTCTTCTTCCGCTAACTTTTTATCAAATAAAGCATTTTGTTTTTCTTCTGCTTCCATTTGCTGTGCTTTCAGTTCGAGATAGCGCGAATAGTTCCCTTCGTAGCCACGTAAAATACCACGATCAAGTTCGACAATGCGGGTCGCAATACTGTCCACAAATGAGCGGTCATGCGAAATAAATAATAACGTGAGATTGTTTTGATCGAGCAGGAACTTTTCTAGCCATTCGATACTTTCAACGTCTAAATGGTTGGTTGGTTCGTCCAGCAACAGCACATCTGGCTGCGTGAGCAGGGCTCGCGCCAACAGTACACGGCGTTTACGACCGCCTGAGAGATCGGCTAAATCGGCATTGGGATCAAGTCCCATTTTACTTAGAATGGAGTTAACCTTGTTTTCTAATGCCCAACCATCCAGTTGATCCAGTTTGTGCTGTAGCATCCCCATACGGTCGCAAGCATCCATATCACCGAGGACACAGGCATCACTTGCTTCATGGTATTCTTTTAACACAATGGCAGCTTCACCGGCACCATCGGCAACGATGTCGGCAACTTTGCCCGAGTCCATTGGCACGTCTTGGGCTAACATTGAAACAGTTAAACCATTTTGAATCGAAACTTCACCGTTATCGGGTAACAAGCTTCCCTCAATCAGTTTTAATAAAGTAGACTTACCTTCGCCATTACGACCAATTAAACAGACTCGTTCGCCACGTTCCAGGTTAAAGTTCGCGCCGTCGAGTAAGGCAGGTCCGCCGAATGCGAGATGGACATCCCTTAAAGTAATATAGGCCATAATGTTTCCTAAAAGTTCAGATGAGGTCTGAAATGACTAAACCACAAAATTTTGATGATCACGCGTCATTTTCCGCACCCATTGAAGATTTGCAAGTCCGAATTGCATTTTTGGATGAATTAGTTGAACAATTGAATGATCAACTTGCGATTCAGGCCAAAGAGATTGCAGATTTGAAAAAACAAATGCAGATACTTTATCAACGGGTCGAGGCTTCAGATTTATCCGAAGGTATTGCTCCGTTTGACCCAATGAGTGATAAACCACCGCATTATTAAGCCATTCAAACTGTGACTGTTTTGATGAATGGTTTACAGTCAAAATTAAGTGATGTATTTATTATGTATTTAAGGTATGAATAATATTTTAAACTTTAGAATAATAAGGTTAGATTATGGCGATATATTCAAGTTTGAATTTTAAACCAATGTCCTGAATAGCTACATGTAAGGAAAACTTGCCTTTTGGATTCAACTTATGTAACGCTAATAAAAGGAAGTTTTGGACGGCCTTATGAGTAATATTGGAATTTGGATCACAGTTGCGATTGTACTGTTTGTACTTGGCTCAATTTTTGGCTTACGTGTCAGTCCACGAGAAAAAGCATTGGGCATGATGCGTGATCAAGCTCGCAAGATGGGGTTGCATCCACGTTTAATTGCCGCGCCAGAATGGACCAAGATCCCAATGGCCTCGGAAAAGCGTGCCAGCATGGTGGCCTATTATAGTGTATTGATTCCAGATGCTCGTTTAAGTTTAATGCGCGCAAGAGTAATTGATGGCAAGCTTCAGGTGGTGCAAGGTGATCAGAAATTTAATGATTTAACCATTGCATTAAAAGGAGTTTATGCTATTGATATGCAGGCAAACTGTGTCGGGCTATATTGGGATGAAGAAACTGACTTAAAAGCCACACAGCTTGAAGCGATGAAAGCTTATTTACATGAACTGGCACAACGCTAATTATTTGATTGAACACAGGAAAAATGATTTATTATGGCGAAAACTCCACGCTCTGCTTCAGAAAGCACAGCAGCTTCCGCATCTGCTGCAAAGAAACGTGCCTTAGTGATTGTGGAGTCGCCTGCAAAAGCGAAAACAATTAATAAATATTTGGGTTCACAATTCGTGGTGAAGTCATCTGTAGGGCATGTCCGTGACTTACCTACAGGAGGCGGGGCAAAATCCACTGAAAAGAAGCCCGCAACCCGCGCCAAACTGACCGATGAACAGAAGGCTGAAAAAGCACAGTCTGCATTGATTAACCGTATGGGGGTTGATCCAGAGCATGACTGGATTGCGCATTATGAAGTACTGCCGGGCAAAGAACATGTGGTTGCTGAACTCAAAAAACTCGCCAAAGATGCCGATGCCATCTATCTCGCAACGGATTTGGATAGAGAAGGGGAAGCCATTGCTTGGCATTTAAGAGAAGTGATTGGCGGTGATGACAGCCGATACCATCGTGTGGTGTTTAACGAAATTACCAAAAATGCCATTCAGGAAGCCTTTAAACAGCCCACACGCCTCGATTTAAACCGAGTTAATGCACAGCAAGCACGCCGTTTCCTTGATCGTGTAGTGGGTTTTATGGTCTCGCCATTGCTCTGGGAAAAAATTGCTCGTGGATTATCGGCAGGTCGTGTGCAATCGGTTGCAGTGAAACTGGTGGTCGAGCGTGAACGTGAAATCCGTGCCTTTATCCCTGAAGAATACTGGCAAGTGTTTGCAGACACGATTTCCAAGAAAGATGACATTCGCCTTGAAGCGGTTAAGCAAGCGGGCAAAACCCTTAAACTAAAAAATAAAGCAGAAACTGATGCGTTATTGAACGTATTAAAAGATGCGGAATATAAAGTTGCATTACGCGAAGATAAACCAACCAAGGTTAATCCAAGTGCACCCTATATCACTTCAACCTTACAACAAGCGGCCAGTACACGCTTAGGTTTCTCAGTCAAGAAAACCATGATGTTGGCGCAGCGTTTGTATGAAGGTGGTTTTATTACTTATATGCGTACCGACTCAACGTTTTTGAGCGATGACGCCGTGAATATGGTGCGTAATCATATTCAGCAAAACTTTGGTGATAAATACTTACCAGCCAAGCCAAATCGTTACGGCAATAAGGCGGGGGCACAAGAAGCCCATGAAGCGATTCGCCCATCTGATGTTGGCTTAACCGGTGACAAGCTGGCTGGCGTAGAGCGCGATGCACAGCGTTTATATGATTTGATTTGGCGTCAGTTTGTTGCTTGTCAAATGACACCCGCTGAATATCTGTCTTCAACCTTAACGGTTGAAGCGTCAAATGTTGAATTAAAGGCCAAAGGCCGTACCTTGGTATTTGATGGTTTTACTCGCGTGCGCGGGGCCAACAAGTCCGATGATGATATTTTATTGCCTGCGGTGAAAGTGGGTGAAGTGCTTAAGCTGGAAAAACTTGATCCAAGTCAGCATTTTACCAAGCCACCTGCGCGTTTTACCGAAGCGTCTTTGGTGAAAGAATTAGAGAAAAAAGGCATTGGTCGTCCGTCAACTTATGCGGCGATTATCTCGACCATTCAAGAACGTGGTTACGTCAAACTGGAAAACCGTCGTCTCTTTGCCGAGAAGATGGGCGAGATTGTCACTGACCGTCTGGATGAAAGTTTTAATAACCTGATGAATTATGCATTTACTGCGGATTTAGAAGGTCAGCTCGACCGCGTTGCGATGGGTGAGCGAAACTGGAAAGAGCTGTTGGATACGTTCTACGGGGATTTCAAAAATCGTTTAACCAACGCACAGGGTGAAAGCGGCATGCGTCGCAATCAGCCTGTGGAAGTGCCTGATGTGCCGTGTCCTGAATGTTCACGTCCAATGCAGGTACGTACCGGTACGACAGGCGTATTCTTGGGTTGCTCAGGTTATAACTTGCCACCGAAAGAACGTTGTAAAGGCACCCTCAACTTAACCCCAGTCGAGTCTTTGGCTGCTTTGTCTGATGATGATGGTGCTGAAACGGCTGACCTCATGTCGAAACATCGTTGTCCTAAGTGCGGTACCGCAATGGACAGCTATGTGGTTGATGGTGGTCGTAAATTACATGTCTGTGGTAATAACCCAGATTGTGATGGCTACGAAGTTGAAGAAGGCGAATTCAAGATCAAGGGCTATGATGGTCCAACCATTCCATGTGATAAATGTGATGGTGAAATGCAGTTGAAGACAGGGCGTTTTGGTCCATATTTCGCTTGTTCAAGCTGTGACAATACCCGTAAAGTATTGAAGAGTGGGCAACCTGCGCCGCCACGTGTGGATCCAATCAAAATGGAACATCTCCGTTCTGCTAAACATGATGATTTCTTTGTGTTACGTGATGGTGCGGCAGGGTTATTCTTGGCTGCAAGCAAATTCCCGAAAATTCGTGAAACACGTGCACCGAAGGTCGCTGAACTACGCAGTGTGGCAGAGCAACTTGATCCGAAATATCAGTTCTTGTTGCAAGCACCCGATGTGGATCCTGAAGGCAACCCAACGGTCGTGAAATTCAGCCGTAAGAACCAAGCGCAATATGTAGGTTCAGAGACCGCTGAAGGTAAACAAACCAAGTGGAGTCTGGTGTTCCAAGATGGAAAATGGGTAGAGGCTTAACCCTTTAAGTTTGAAAAAATGCTGGCGATTGCTGGCATTTTTTATTGAAGAAAGAAAAACAACAATGGTTTTTAAATGGGGGAGCAACATGTGGAAAAATATCCGAATTGCCTGCTTATTGGTGGTGCTGTTGATTGTTGCGATCAATGCCTATCGGGATCAGAATCAGGATTGGAATCAGCCGATTCGTGTTCTGCTGCATCCGATTAATGCCGATGGTTCAGCCGCTACGCAACAGTATATTCAGCACTTACAGCAAGATGATTTTGTTGGGGTGAAACAATATCTGGAAAAAAATAGTCAGCAATATCGCGGACAGAGTAGCTATTTTATCATTGAAATCGGGCGTGAGTTAAATCAAGCACCGCCGAAGATGTCAGAGCAATCCAGTATTCTGAATAATATTCTATGGAGTTTAAAGTTTAGATTCTATGCATGGAAACAACATCAATCGATCGATGGCTCGCCAAGTTTAACCCTGTATCTGAATTACTATGATCCGAAGCAAAGCCGGGAACTCAAGCATTCCACTGCGTTGGAACGTGGGCGGATCGGTTCCGTTAATTTATTTGCTTCAGTCAAACAGGCCCAACAAAATAATGTGGTATTGGTACATGAGTTACTGCATGGTTTTGGCGCGACTGACAAATATAACTTAGTCAATGGCGAGCCTATTTTCCCGATTGGCTATGCACAGGCAGATAAACAGCCGCTCTATCCGCAAACCGAAGCTGAAATTATGGGTGGACGGATTGCGCTGTCCGAACATAAAAGTAAAATGCCCGATGATTTAGAACAAACACTTATTGGTACACTGACTGCAAAAGAAGTTGGCTGGATCAAGTAAATTGTGGATAAGTTTTGACTTATCCCTATCTTTGAAAAAATCATTCAACTGAAAAAAGATCAAATAAAACATCTGTTTTCTGACATTCCGTCATTAATTTTCAACATGCCTTATACAGAACTTGCGGATAAACACGATCAATATAGAGATATAACATTGATGATAAAAGAGTAAATAATGATGAAAACAGTGGGTAATGATCTGATTCGCAACCAACTGCATGCCGATCGTAAATGGTATCTGTTCTTAGGCGTACTCTTGGTGATTTTCGGCTTGGTTCTTTTAGCCGCCTTACCATTTGCAACATTATCAGCAGTCTTGTTGTTTGGTGTATTGATGATGTTGGGTGGTATTCTGCATTTTGTGGCCGCATTTATGGTGTTTAAAGGGGGCACACGGTGGTTGTGGGCGCTATTTGGTGTGTTGTATCTGGCCGCGGGTTATTTTGCCTTTACCACACCAGTGATTACTGCGGTGGTGCTCACCAGTTTCTTGGCCATTGCCTTAATTGTTGCCGGAATTATTCGTACCGTAAATGCCTTTATCCTGAGACCGATTTCAGGTTGGGGGTGGGTACTGTTTTCAGGGATCTTGACTCTATTAACCGGTATTCTGATTTTATCATCGCCTGATTCACCATTTTGGGTGTTGGGCATGTTCCTTGCGATTGATATTTTGTTTCAAGGGATTAACTATCTTACTTTTGCAGGTGCAATCAAACAGTTGCCGCATAGTTCAACCACAGTCTAAAGTCTTGGTTTAAACCTGAGAGCATGTATTTACATGCTCTTTTTGTTTTTGTAGTCGAGAACAATTCAATCGCTGGAGTCTGCTAAAATAGCGGTTCATTTCTAATTGACCGATTGTATGACGCTTGCCAAGCTAATTGATGAACTGAATCCACAACAAAAACAAGCAGCCACAACGGCTGCACAGAATTGTCTGGTTTTGGCAGGGGCAGGCTGTGGTAAAACCAAGACCATTGTGGCCAGAGCAGCCTATTTAATTGATCAGGGCTTGCCTGCACAGCAGATTCAAATTTTGACCTTTACCCGTCGGGCGGCCAGTGAAATTGTTACCCGTGTTGAACAGCATATGGGATCACAGGCCAAAGGCTTGCGTGCTTCAACTTTTCATACTTTCTGTATGTATCTATTACGTCGCAACCCAACTGCTTTTGGTCTGAGTCAGTTCAGTATTATTGATCGAGATGATCAATTGTTGATGTTCCGTCTGTTGCGTGGCAAAGATAAGGGCAATGTGTTGCCGAAAGCCGCGGAGCTGTGCGATCTCTATTCCTATGCGCGCAATACCAGAACCAAATTGTCGGATGCTTTGCTTGAGCAATTACCGCAAGCAGTGGAGTATAAGGCGCAGATTGCCGAGTTGATGAAAGCATACGAGCAACGTAAGCAAGAACGTAATTTTCTCGATTATGATGACATCCTGTCTATCGTGGCAGTGCATTTGCAGAATTCACCTGAGTTAGTGAAGTGGGTCACCAGTTTCTGTTCGGCGCTATTGGTCGATGAAATGCAGGATACCAACCCTTTGCAATGGGCACTCTTACAGCCCTTGGTGGGGAAGGTGAAACTGTTTTGTGTAGGAGATGATGCACAGTCGATTTACGGTTTCCGCGGTGCAGATTTTGAAAATATCCATCATTTTAAAGAACGTGTAGCTGATGCTGAAGTCTTGACGCTAGAAATGAATTACCGTTCTACGCAAGGCATTTTAGATTTATCCAATTGGTTGCTGGATCAAAGTCAGATTGAATATGACAAGCATCTACAAGCTTATCGTGGTACAGGCTTAAAACCACAACTGCATATTCTGAGCAATGAGTTTGAAGAGGCCAATTGGATTATCCAAGATTTGAATCGGCGCCATATGCACGGTGCGGCTTGGGCAGAACATATGGTGTTACTGCGCTCAGGTTTTAGTGGTCGCTATTTGGAAGGGGCTTTAATTGCCGCGAATATCCCTTATCGGTTTATTGGTGGGGTGAAGCTTTTAGAATCAGCGCATGTTAAAGATGTTTTGAGCTTGCTCAGGGTCAGTGTCAATCCGCAGGATGACTTGGCTTGGATGCGTTTTCTGACGCTGTGGGATGGCGTAGGGGATGTTGGTGCCAGCAAGTTGGCACAGGAGCTGATTCAACTGCCTGATATTGAGGCACGTTGTCAGCGATTAGAGCGACATGGCAAAGTACCACAACAGGCAATTTTGATCTTGATGCAACTGGATGTGCTGCAGCAACATGTTGAAGCCTGTATTGGTTTAGCCTTGGATGCCTTGAACGAGCAGTTAGAAAATAACTATAAGACCAAAGACTGGACGCGTCGGATCAAAGACTTTGATCTGGTCAAGCAACTGGCACGCAAACACAATTCACTTGGTGAATTTCTAGAAGAGTATGTGCTCGATCCAATTTCAGTGTCAGAAATTGATAAAACCCCTGATCAAGATTTAGTGACGTTGATTACCATCCACTCCGCCAAAGGAGCGGAACAAAAAGTCTGTTATGTACCGCATGTCTCTCCCAATCAATATCCACATGCACGTGCGCAAGGTGATTTTGATGATGTCGAAGAAGAACGCCGTGTACTGTACGTGGCTTTAACCCGTGCCGAGAATGAATTGATTTTGACCAAACAAAATTTAAATTTATGGTCACATGATCAATATGATGAACTGGGTAGAAAAATAGAAAGCTATTTTCTAAATGATTTACCTCAACATTTAGTGGATACGCAGATCCATCGCGATGTCCCACGTGCTTATGCGCAAGCCAAGCGTTCGCATCAAACCGCAATCAATTTAGGTTTTGGCATTGATTTCGATTAGACTAAGCAGATTCAATTTCTTGATTGATGTTGTGGGGCAGTAAATACAGCACTCTTCCATGACAGAATGAATCATCTTTTAGGTTTTAGCATGAAAATTTTAGTTCGTAATTTAGATCGTAGCGTGACTGATGCGGAGATTCTCGATTTATTCAAAGCCTATGGCAAAGTCGAGTCTTGCGTGGTGGTCAAAGATGCTGAAACAGGTAAGTCCAAGGGCTTTGGTTTTGTTGAAATGCCAAATCCACGTGAAGCGATCAAAGCAGTGAAAGGTCTCAATACTTTGAAAGTCAAAGGTTATGGCATCCGTGTGAAAATAGCAGAAGATAACGCTTAAGTTTAAATGCGCAAGCAATATAAGGCTTTATCGAATTGTCGCTCCAAGTGCTGAGCGGATTGTATAAGGGCTTAAAATCCTTGAGATTCGCTCATGGACCTTGTCTCATTTACCCCAAGTCGAACCCCAGCCTAGACAAGGATTGATGAAATAGCCATATATATTGTTGATTTCTTGTTGGTCAATTAAACCATTATGATCTTGATCGAGTGCTTTAAAAATTTTCATTCGGTTGGGGTCAATTGCGAAAGCTTTTTTCTGCCAAGAAACGGGTTGGTCTTTTAAGTGAATCAGTTGTTTCCATTCATTTTGATCAATCATTTGATCATGATTGAGATCGTAATCGGCATAGAGCTTGTCCCAATCCAAGGCTGTAGGTTCACAGCTATGCGAGACGGGAATAGCCATACAGCATATTAAGCTCAGTATGGCTTGTTGAATATGACGCATGGGCAGGCTCAAAAGATATTGATTTTATCATTAAAGCATTTAATCTTAAGCTATCCAAGCGAAAGGATCTTGAAGGAAAATATTATGTCCCGTGTTGCTCGTTACCATGCTGATCGCACCAATCAAAAACTGTATTTTGCTCGTCTGGCATGTCAACAAGCGGAGCAAACTGAACATATCCAGCAGGCACAAGCTTATCGTGAAGCAGCAGTGTTTCATTTACATGGTGCAATTTTAGCTTTCTTACAAGAATTGGTACGCTATTACCGTCTCAATGACTTACAGCCAACCTTTAAGTCCATTGAAGAGCACATGGCAGATAAAGGGCAGGTGTCACCTGAGGTGCTGGTGTTGCAGCAATTGGCAAAAGATGGTTTTGTGGCTGAATTGAAGCGTGCTTATCGTATGTGCCAATATGCGCCTGAGCCGACAGCGCCAGAACCAGAAAACGAGACTTCTTCCAATCTGATTATTAAAGTGACCCAAAGCCCACAGGCGTGGTTGCCGGATGCCAAAATTCTACGTGAATGGCATCGCGAGTTAAGTCATTTAATTGATGGTTTTCGTAATGAAATGGTGGAGTTCTAAGTCAAATCTTGAAGATGACTTGAAATCTTTGCCAACAGTACTTATATAAATAAGACGTGAGCGCAAAATACTTTGCCACCATGTTGAAGCATGGAGAAAATTTATGTCAATGCAACAGTTAAAAGAATTATTTGGTAATCAAGAAGCCGTTCTTGAATTGGTTCAACTCGAGGGTGGTGAGCTGGCTTTGCGCAATGCGGGTTCTGAAGAAAATGAGCCTTTAGTCAAGATTCAGTTTAGTGATGAAGTGAAAGCGATTTTGGGTGATCAGACCCCAACGGTTGCGCAACACATGATTCAGGCAGCTTTGTTTGGTCTTTTAGAAAAGCAGATGAACCAATGGCAAGCGGAAGTCATGGACGAACAGCCGACTCATTTGAGCTAATTCAAACACATAAAAAAAGCGTATTTGAAGTACGCTTTTTTATGTTTCCACAATGAATTAGTGGGTTTCTGACTGATGCGCCAATTCGATCTGGTTCAGAATATGATGACTCATATTCTTAGCCATTTCTTCTTTGGCATAGAAGACTTCACCAATATTTTCTTCTCGAATCACCGCTGCTTCTTCTTTCGTTTCTGCGCAGATCAACACCTGAATTTCGGGATTAAGCTGTTTGGAAATATCGACAATACGATGAATATCCAAAATGTCCATTGGTGAAATCACCAGCAGACGAGCATGTTGAATGTGGGCCTGAATCAAGACATTCGGTTCGGTTGCCTCACCACTCACAGCAGCAATGCCTTCGGCACGCAATTTTTCAACGATTTCACGATTTTCTTCGGCAATTACCACTTTGATATTCTGTTGCATCAGATTTTCGCTGATACGTCGACCAACGCCACCATAGCCGATAATCACCACCTGATCGCGCAGGTAAGCCTGATCGACCTCATCTGGGAGCATGGCCAGTGGGTCACCACTACGCTCTAGTAAACGGGCCAAATGCGAGCGCTCACGAATCCAGCGTTGCGCAGGCTCAATTGCAGAGAACACAAATGAGTTTAGGGTAATTGAGAATAGGGCGCCGGCAAGAATCAGGTTTTGAGCATCAGGTGTCAGTAAACCAAGTGATAAGCCCAATGTTGCCAAAATAAAGGAGAACTCACCGATTTGTGCCAAACTCGCACCAACGGTCAGGGCGGTATTGATCGGGTAACGGAAGAACAGCACCAGTGCCATGGCTGCTAGCGTTTTGCCGACCATGATGATGGCAACCACGGCTAAAATACGTAATGGTTCTTCAACTAAAATGCTCGGATCAAACAGCATGCCAACCGAAACAAAGAATAGAATCGCGAAGATTTCACGTAAGGGGAGGGTTTCTTCTTCCGCTCGATGACTAAAGTCTGACTCTTTGACCACCATTCCCGCAAAGAAGGCACCCAGTGCCATTGAAACCCCAAACACGGCATAAGAACCGTAGGCAATGGATACTGCAGCGGCAACGACAGTAAGGGTGAATAGTTCACGCGAACCTAAACGAGCCACAAATTGCATGATGATTGGTACTAAGCGTTTACCAATAATCAGCATAAAGGCAATAAAGCCTGTGACTTTAAGCAAGGTGATGCCAATGGTAATCCAGATACTTTGTGAGGTATCTGTGCCCGGTAGTGCTTGTCCACCCAGTAACACGGCTGTTGCAGGTAAAAGCACCAAGGCCAGAACCATCACCAGATCTTCAACCAAGAGCCAGCCAACCGCAATCTTGCCGTTCACCGAGTCCAGTAAACCGCGATCTCCCAATGCCTTCAGCAGCACTACAGTACTGGCACAGGATAAGCTGAGGCCAAAGATTAACGCTGAGCCAAAGCTCCAGCCCCAAAACATTGACACGCCAATACCGAGCAGTGTTGCAACCGCAATTTGCAAAATGGCGCCAGGTAAGGCAATACGGCGTACTTGCAGTAGATCTTTGAGGGAGAAGTGCATCCCTACGCCGAACATCAGGAACATGACCCCGAGTTCAGCCAACTGGTTAGCGAGTTGGATGTCACCAACCACACCAGGTGTATTTGGACTAATAATAATGCCTGCAACGAGGTAACCAATCAAAGGAGGTAAGCGTAAACGTGCTGCGATATAGCCAAAAATAAGGGCCATACCAAAACCAACAGCAAGTAATATAATTAAATCAACATCATGTGGCATTCGAGCTCCTTAATCGTTGCGGTTAAGGTAGAAATAAATGAGCATAAAACATGCCAAGAAAACAGCGAATAAAGTGTAGCAACTAAAATCGAATTTGTTGATGACAATTTTTTTATTTATCAAAAAAAATCATGTAAATCGTGCTTTCATGTTTTTTATTATGGCTGTTTTTTTAGGCAAAAAAAACGACTTCAAATGAAGCCGCTTTTTTTAAAGAACTAAAATTATTTAATTTTAGCTTCTTTGAAAATGACGTGTTGACGGATTTTTGGATCAAATTTTTTGATTTCCATTTTTTCCGGCATAGTACGTTTGTTCTTAGTAGTGGTATAGAAATAACCTGTACCAGCTGTAGAAACGAGGCGAATCTTATCACGCATTGTTCAGACTCCTTAGATCTTTTGACCTTGAGCACGGAGATCAGCAACAACTTTCTCGATACCCAATTTATCAATAATACGCATACCTTTAGTGGTTAAACGAAGACGTACAAAACGCTTTTCGCTTTCTAACCAAAAACGGTGGTGGTGCAGGTTCGGCTCGAACCGGCGTTTGGTTTTGTTGTTTGCGTGCGACACGTTGTTACCAACGATAGGACGCTTGCCGGTAACTTGGCAAACCTTAGACATGGTGAACTCCATTGCTAGTTTATACAGCACAATTTCGTGCAACTAGCCATTCAAGTAAACGGATGAAATCATTCAAGGGGCGTTTTATACCAAAAATACGATTAAAAGACAAGCGAATTTGGTAAAAACAAGGCATGAACTGGTGTGATAGCTCATGCCTTAACCAGCTTAGCGAAATAGTGTTTTCAAAAGCAGTTTATGTGTGGCTTTATTATACGGCGGAAGGATGAATTTTAAACTGTAAAGTTTAGGGCTGACTGGATTCGACATCATTGAGCGTTCATGTGAGAAGCTAAAGAACCCTTCTTTACCATGATATTTGCCCATACCTGATGCACCAATGCCGCCAAATGGGAGGTCATCCTGTGCCACATGAGTCAGGGTTTGGTTAATCCCGAAGTGCCCTGAATGGGTACGGCTAGCCACATAATCTGCACGCGCACTATCAATGTCAAAATAATAGAAAGCCAGTGGACGTGGACGATGATTAATAAATTGAAGTGCTTCTTCGATATGTTCGTACTCTAAAATAGGCAGAATTGGACCGAAGATCTCATTCTTCATAATCTCCATTTCCGTGGTCACACCGGTTAATAAGGTTGGTGCAATTTTACGAACTTCAGTTAAAGATTCATTTTTGGCATTCAGTTCAACAAGGGTCGCACCTTGATCGCGCGCATCTTCCAAATAGCCTTGTAGTCGGTTGTACTGCTTGTCATTCACAATCGAAGTATAGTCGTTATTGTCACGTAGGCTTGGATACATGGTGGTCACAAAGTCATTATAATGCTTGGTGAACTCGGCAGTTTTGCCTTTAGGCAGGAACATATAGTCTGGTGCAACACAGGTTTGACCCGCATTCCAGAGTTTACCGACAGCAATACGTTGTGCCACATCACGAATGTTCATGGCCGAATGAACCAGTGCAGGGGACTTGCCACCTAATTCTAAAATCACTGGGACAAGATTCTCTGCTGCCGCAGCCATCACAGTTTTCCCCACCGAGGTTGAGCCTGTGAAAATCATTTTATCGAAAGCAAGGTGGCTGAATGCATCTGAAATGACACCACCACCGTTGACAACCGCAACCAACTCTTGAGGAAAGGCTTCTGCCAATGCATTTTCAAGTACATAGCCAAAGTTTGAGGATGCACTCGAAATTTTAATCATGGCATGGTTGCCTGCAGCCAAGGCACAAATCAACGGGCCCAATGAAAGTAATAAAGGATAATTCCATGGTGCAATGATGCCGATCACGCCCAGCGGTTGATATTCTACCCACCCTTTTGCTGGTTGGTGTAACATGCTGATATGGCGTTTAGATGGTTTCATCCATTCGGTTAAGTTCTTGCTATAGTATTTAATATGTTCTAGACACGTCAGAACTTCACCAATTTTGGTTTCCATCACGGCGCGATTGCCGTAGTCTTGGCTAATTGCGTTAGCAAATTGATCTTGATATTTTACCAAGATACTTTTAAGTCGAGCTAAGCGTTCAATACGTTCTTTGGCGCTTGGCACAGGATGGCGTTGGTAAGCTGCTTTTTGCTGCTCAAGCAAATCATGTAGCCGTTTCACATCAGCATGAGGTGTCATAGCGGTTGTTTTTGTTTGACTGTTCATAGGAGTGGACCAAAAGAAAGCTTATTATTTTTTAATTTTTAGAGTAAATACTCTAAAGTGTCAAGTCGCTTTATAGGTTTGTTTTATAACCTATTGATAATGTTATAGATGGTTACAATCAATGTCGCACGCTAAACCTAACAAAACAAAAGATAGAATTTTGCAAATCAGTTTGCAGTTGTTTAATGAGCGTGGAGAGCGTTCGGTTACAACCAATCACATTGCGGCTGAGTTGGGGATTAGTCCTGGCAATCTGTACTATCATTTCCGTAATAAGCAGGAAATTATTAAGGAACTGGCACAGCAGTATCAGGCTGAAACTTTGGAAATGTTGGCTTTACCAACAGATCGTCCGTTAAATGCCAACGATAAAATCAGTTATTTTCAGGTGCTGAGTAATCAGCTTTGGGCTTACCGCTTTATTCACCGTGATGTTTATCATCTTGTTGAAAATAATGACGACTTTCGGAAGATTTACCCGCGTTTTGCTGGTCAGGTCATGCAGCAGGGTCAGAAAATTTATCGTGCCTTCGTGGATGCCGGTTTGATGAACATGACTGACTCGGAAATTGAAGCCTTGATCATCAACTTGTGGATTGTACTGACTAACTGGACCAACTTCTTATATATGTCGGGGCATATTAGCGATAACAATCGTCTTGAAGAAAAGTGGGTCTGGCAGGCCTTACGCCAAATGGTGTTCTTGGAAGGTCCATATTTAATGGGTGAAAGCCGTCAAACTTATGAGCAATTACTGAAATCACTGGGACCATCAGATTTGTTTGCCAGTTTATCTAATCTTAAAAATGATGATGAATAGATCGACAGCAGCTATTTAGTCAACCGCAAAAAAGGGTTAGAATGCTCGGCTTGATTTTAATTTGATTCGAATAAGTGATATTAACCAAATGAACACGACTACAGCCCACACAGCACGATTACTGATTACTTGTGAAGACAAGCCGGGGATCGTGCAAGCCGTATCGAGCTTTTTGTATCATCAGGGAGCAAACATTACCGCACTTGATCAGTACGCGACAGAAGCTCAAGGCGGGCGTTACTTTATGCGTGTTGAGTTTGAACTTGATCATTTGCAATCGCGTAAAGAAGCATTAATGCAGACCTTTGCTGCAAATGTTGCTGAACGCTATGGTATGCAATGGAAACTAAATTTTGTCGGTGAACTGAAAAAAGTTGGTATTCTGGTTTCTAAAGTTGACCATGCACTCTTGGAGTTGTTATGGCGCCATGCACGTGGTTCATTGCCGTGTGAAATTACCCAAGTGATTTCAAATCATCCAGATTTACGTGAATCAGTTGAAAATTTTGGTATCCCATTCCATGTGGTCCCTGTCAATAAAGACAATAAAGTTGAAGCCTATGCACAGATCAATGAGATGATGCAAGGCAATGACCTGTTGATCTTGGCACGTTATATGCAGATCCTGAGTGAGGACTTTGTATCACAATGGGAAATGAAAATTATCAATATTCACCATTCATTCTTGCCGGCTTTTGTAGGAGCAAATCCATATAAGCAAGCCTATGAGAAAGGGGTGAAGTTGATTGGGGCGACAGCACATTATGTCACGGCTGATCTCGATCAAGGCCCGATCATTGAGCAAGATGTAGAACGTGTGAGCCATGATTACAACGTTGAACAGCTGCGTGAATTGGGTGAAGACGTTGAGCGTAATGTCTTGGCGCGCGCTGTGAAATGGCATTTAGAAGACCGTATTATTGTCGACGGAAACAAGACCGTTGTTTTCTAAATCGCTGCCTTGATTCTATTTAAACAGAACATGCCGAAAGGCATGTTTTTTTATGTCTATTTTTAAAAGCTTAGCAAATATACAAGAAAAAACGGTTGCAAATGAAAACACTTCTCATTTATTATTACGG
Organism: Acinetobacter sp. CIP 64.2; assembly: GCF_000369645.1. Taxonomy (NCBI): domain Bacteria; kingdom Pseudomonadati; phylum Pseudomonadota; class Gammaproteobacteria; order Moraxellales; family Moraxellaceae; genus Acinetobacter; species Acinetobacter sp. CIP 64.2. The sequence goes on along the minus strand of NZ_KB850121.1, from coordinate 639,430 downwards.
CACTTTCATTGTTCTATCCGATGAGTGAAATCGTTTTTTTCAAAGCGTCACCATCTATTAGGTACTTAGATTCTTATGAGTCAATCTCCTGCTACATTCAACACGCCACACCCGATGAAAAAGAAGATCATCGCTGCCTTAGTTGCAGTTGTGATTGGACATGTAGGCGTTCTGTGGGCGGTGAGCCACATGAAAACGATTGAGTTAAAACCAGTCGAGAAAGAGCCGCTTAAGGTAAAGTTCGTTAAAATTAAAGAGCCACCTAAGCCAGAACCACCAAAACCGAAAGAAAAGCCAAAGCCTGAACCTAAAAAAGAAGTGAAGGAAGTGAAGGTTGTTGAAAAACCGTTGCCACCACCGAAAAAAATTGAAAAGGTGCAACAGGTTAAAGAAGCGCCAAAACCTGTGCTTCAGAAAACTGAACCCAAGGTTGAACCAAAAGTTGAAACCAAAATTACGACAACAGTAACTGAAAAAGTGGTTGAAAAACCGCAACCTGTTCAGGAAGTTGCCAAACCGCAACCAGCTGCTGATCCATCTCCAAAACGTGTATCGATTGGTGGTTCAGGCGTACAGTGGAGTCGTTCACCGAAATTATCTGTAACAGCAAAAGATTTAGATAATCAGGCACGTTCCGTGATGGTACTGATTGAAGCGGATGAAAAAGGTAAAATTACCAATGCTCGGGTAACTCGTAGCAGTGGTTTACCGAGTTTAGATGAAAAAGTTTTACGTGCTGTCAGAAGTGCGAAATTTAAACCGTATATGGAAAATGGTGTTGCTTACCCAATTCGAGCAGAGCAACCGTTTGATCTTAGTCCTTAATAAATTTGAGTCCTTGCGACAGATTAAATCAGGAGTTCGTATATGAACTTTTCAGTTTATTGGCAACATGCAGATGCAGTAAGTAAAACACTGTATTTCATCCTATTAGCAATGTCGATTGCAACGTGGACTATTTTCATTCTGCGCATTTTAGGAACACGCCAATTAAAACAACAGGCTTATAACCAACTTGTGCAAGCGCTGGCGGCACTTAAATCAAAGTTACAACCTTTATCGTTTGAACAACGTAAAGCTGTGGCTGAACAAGCCTTGCTTCGCCAGATCTCTGCTGAGAAATCTCAAGCAGAAAAAGGCGTTTCTGTGCTTGGAACAATTGCTTCACTGGCACCGTTTGTGGGTTTATTCGGTACTGTGTGGGGAATTTTCCATGCGCTGGTTGCAGTAGGTAAAAGCGGACAGGCTGGTTTAGCTCAGGTTGCAACACCCGTAGGTGAAGCCTTGATTATGACGGGGCTAGGGCTTGCAGTGGCGATTCCAGCGGTAATGGCTTATAACATTTGTGTACGTTTTAACCGTGGTTTGGCACATGATTTACAAGATCAAGCGCATGGCCTGTTAATTGATACCATGTTGCAGCAAGAAACAGCGACAAAAACAGAAACTAAAGCGACTCAACAAAGTTTAGTTGGAGGTCAAGCTTAAGATGGGCTTTCAATTGGGTGAAGACCACGACAGTGGCATGAATGAGATGAATCTCATTCCTCTGATCGATATTATGTTGGTATTGATGATTATCTTTTTAGTCACAGCAACGGTTGCTAACCCATCAATTCCATTAAGTTTACCAAAAACAACTGCTGAAATTGTTGATCCGCCACCAAAAGCCATTACCATCAGTATTAATAGTAAAGGTGAAGTGGCTTGGGATGCGCAAATCATTAGCTTGGATGAGCTAGAGAAGCGTTTCCAGGAAGCGGGTCAGGCTGAGACAAAACCGACGGTTCAGTTACGTGCTGACAAAGAATCAAAATATGATACGGTTGCACAAGTCATGTCGCGTGCTAGTGAAGCAGGTTTAAGTGATATTGCGTTTGTCAGTGAAAACTAAGACAACATAGCCCATAAAAAAGCAACTCGGTGAGTTGCTTTTTTTATGCTTATTCATCTTTGAGCAGGTCAAGATATTTGGCACGGAGTTTAGACAGCTTAGGCGGAATACTAAAGTTGCAGTAGCCTTGTGACGGGTTACGTGCAAAGAAGTTCTGATGATACTCTTCCGCAGGGTAGAACGTTGGTACTGGGCTGAGCTCAGTTACGATATTTAGTCCTTCATTTTCCAGACTTTGAATCACCTGCTCAGCTTGCTGCTTTTGTTCATCATTGAAGTAATAAATCACAGAGCGGTATTGCGTTCCAATGTCATTGCCCTGACGGTTTAGCGTGGTTGGATCATGTGTGGTAAAGAACACATTCAACAATTGTGTATAGCTGATCTGCTGCTCGTCAAAATCAATCAGAACGACTTCAGCATGTTGAGTCGTGCCTTGGCAGACCTGTTCATAAGTCGGGTTTTGACTGACTCCACCCGCATAACCACTAACAACTTTTCCTACACCTTTGAGTTGTAGAAATACGGCTTCGACACACCAAAAACATCCACCACCAAATAGTGCCTGTTGCATACAACTCCCCAATTTTTAATTTTAACAATGTTATTAAAGTAAACGAAGTGCTTAAAAAGTAAAAGCCCGTGTTTGCAACGAGCTTTTACTTTATTGTGATCTGTAAATTACGGCAGTGGTTGAATCACCGTAACAAAGCTCACCAGAACCTTGCCTGATGGATCCATGAATTTAAGCTCATGACCTTTGAGCTCATAGCTTGTGGTACTAGCCAAAGCATTAGCATATTGGCGAGAGAGGGTGCTGTTGTCGTTGCCGATACAGGCCATCATGGTTGAAGCAATTGGGCCTAGGCGTAAGATAGAACCCTGGCTTTCAAAGCTACCTTGAATCTGATTACAGCCGTCTGCACCAAAGAAACGTTTGCCTTTGGCATCGAACTGAATTGCAGGGCGTTTGCCAGAAAGATCATTGCTCTTAATCTCTACACCATTGATCTGGGTTGCAATCCAATTACGGTTATAGAGGCCGATGCTTTCTTTTTGTGAGGCATTCGGTGAGGTGTGGAGCGATTCTGTGGTTGCACAGCCCGTCATTGCGACCGCAATTGCCAAAGTACATGTTGTTAAAAAAGGCTTTAACATAAAATTTAAGTCCAAATCATTGTGTTTCTATGTTTGGTATTAGAATAAAACAACATGGAGTGGAACAGGATATTGCGTATCCTTTTGTAAATGTTCAGGTGTTTTTAATAAAATGAGTAGAAATATTATTCATTTTTTGGAATCCCGGCACGAATGTCCGTTGAAAAATATTCGCTACTCTGGTTGGCTTGCTGCTCATATTGTTCGGCGCGTGGATTGATATGCGCCAAGCGATACCATTCTTTCATGCTGTAGTTTTGATTAAGTGCTTTTAAGTCATAGAGGTAATTGGGGAGATAACCTGAGGCCAATAAACGGTAATCTTTGGGTAAGCGTTGTGGATTAATGGCCTGTACCATATCAAAGACCAGTGTGGTGCAATTACTGGTGAGCGTGTTGTACCATTTGGCTTCTGCACGCAGTTCATCGGCCTTATGCAGATATTCAATAAACAGGGCTTTGCGTTCAGCTGCAGGCATTCTGATTGGAAAGAGGTAGACTTGTTCGTGGCGAATATTGCTACGGGTATACACGATATCCTTTTCATCTGAAGCCACCAAACTGAGCTCATATTTACGGAAAAAGCCACCAATCGCGGAAAAGTCTTCGCCTTTTTCTTTACGGATTTCAATCGAGAATACCAACGGTTTTTGATCGACAAAATCAAAACTAACTAAGGTGTGGGCAATTTGTGGTCCCATCCAGTAGGAGGTAATGACATTGATCCCGGTAATTTTATTCAGATCAATTGTGCGATTTTCCCAGTGAATGTCGTAGCTGCCATCCGCATGCCAGTTAAAATTACGCACATTGTGGAGTTGTACAAGATCACCATTCTTTTCATAGCTGAGCTGTTCGGCAACCTCAGGGTTCCAGTCCCGGTCTTGTCGGGCTTCGAGGGAGAAATACCAAATCAGTGAACAGGCAAACGCAACACAGTAGATGATAATATCGGTGCGGCGACTGACCAGATGACCACTCACATAAACACCAAGCAAACTGAGTGCAAATAGGCTCCACAGAATAATGCTGACTCGGCTAAACAATGTGCCGAGTGGCTGCTGAATCCATAAGGCAAGACAGAGCCATACACTGGAAAGAACCACGAATAAGGTAAATAGGCTATGTAATAGTCCAACACCTAAGGCAATAAAAAATTCACGTGATCCAATATTATGCATGGCAAGTGCGATCCGTTTTTATTTTTGGTAGGTTGCAAACTCAAAGGCAATATTTGATTTTTCATCGTTGTGCTGTTCAGAGTTTACTTTATGAAAATCTTCAGAGATTTTTGGATAGTGTGCATCACCTTGTACATCTAGATCCACATGGGTCAACTCGAGACGATCGGCAATGGCCAGCGTTTGAGTAAAAATCTCTCCACCTCCAATAATAAATAAGGCGGCTTTTTCTGAATGTTGTACGTCTGTAAGTGCGCCATTGAGTGCGGCTTCGATACTATGTGCAACTTTAACGCCTTCAAATTGCCAAGCGGGATCTCGGGTAATCACCCAATTTACGCGATTTGGCAGGGTACGGCCCATTGACTCAAGCGTTTTACGTCCCATAATCACCACACCCCCTTGGGTAATGGCTTTAAAGTGCTTCAGATCAGCAGAGATATGCCAAGGCAAAGCATTGCCTTTGCCGATACAGTGATTTTTATCCATTGCGACTACGTGGACTACTTCAGTGCCTTGCCATGCCATTTTTATATTCTCTCTAACTAAGCAATTTAAACTGCGACAGGTGCTTTGATTGCAGGGTGTGACTCATAACCTACAATTTCAATATCTTCAAATTTAAAGTCAAAAATATCGGTAATTTCAGGATTGAGTTTTAATTGACACAACGGTAGTGGCTCGCGGCTAAGCTGTAATTGTGCCTGCTCAAAGTGGTTGGCATAGAGATGAGTATCTCCGCCTGTCCAGACAAAGTCCCCCACACCTAAGCCACAGACTTGTGCAATCATATGAGTCAGCAGGGCATAGCTGGCAATATTAAACGGTACACCTAAGAATACATCGGCACTGCGTTGATAGAGCTGGCATGACAGTTTGTTGTCTTGCACAAAAAACTGGAACAAGGTATGACAAGGTGGTAAGGCCACTTTGCCTGCTTCATTGGGGTTCCAGCCAGACACGATCAAACGACGAGAATTTGGATTGGTCTTGATTTCATTGATCAACCATTGAATCTGATCAAAACCATTCTGTTGATAGCTACCATCTTCATTTTGAGTTGCGCCAAAGTTACGCCATTGATGACCATACACTGGCCCAAGCTCACCCTCAGGACGACCAAAACGTGCGGTTTGCTCAGCAGTTGCCCATTCATCCCAAATGCTTACTTTATTGTCTTTGAGATATTGAACGTTGGTATCTCCTTTGAGGAACCAAAGCAACTCAATCACAATCGAACGGAAGTGGACTTTCTTGGTGGTGAGCAGTGGAAAGCCTTTAGAAAGATCAAAACGCATCTGATGACCAAATACTGAACGTGTACCTGTGCCTGTGCGGTCACCTTTATCGCCGCCATTGTCCAAGATATGTTGTAAAAGGTCTAAATATGTACGCATTGTCATTCCTACCGCAGATTTTGCCTGGGCTCATCTTATCAGAATTTATGGCAGAAATAATGCTGCAATTACGCGTCAGCTTTTGTCGTGGGAAGCAGGTTGGCTGCTATCTGATTTTATTTAGTTGTTTTATAGTAGATTCTATAAATAAGTAGAGTGATCACCAACAGAATGAATTTTAAAGCAGAGGCTTTGCCGAATAGTTTGCAGCCATATCTAGAAAAAATTTCGGCCACAATTCAACCTACCGTCACCATGCAACTCACCGCTAACGATAATTTGAGTGTATGGCAAAGCAAGGTGGGAGGAGTGCCTTATTTGCCTTTGGATGCGACTTATCCAGTCGATTCGAATGGCAAGCCATTGGCTTTATTGGCGCAGTTTAATTTTGCCGAAATTCCAAGTTTGCCCAATTTCCCAGATCAGGGGATTTTACAGTTCTATATCGCTGCTGATGATCTGTATGGAATGAACTTTGATGACCAACAGCAGCAATCGGGTTTTAAAGTGTTGTACTTTGATCAAGTGCTTGAGGATGCGTCACAATTAAAACAAGACTTCGCTGAAGTTCAGTTGGGCGAAGATGAGTATTTGCCCTTTACGGGACAATACTCGATTGAGTTTGTTTTAAGCACTCAGTCGATCAGTTTGGGTGATTTTGCTTTTGCGCCGAAAATTTTAGGGGTTGAAGACCTTTATGATTTTGAAGATCAATTTGAAGGTGGTGATTTCGAAGATGATTTTATCGAACCTTATGATGAAGTCGCTTCCGCAAGTGGGCATCGTTTAGGCGGTTATCCTTATTTTACCCAAACTGATCCACGTCAATATAATGAAAAAGTTCAAGATTATGTGCTGCTGTTCCAGCTGGATACTGATGATGCGGAAAACGAGATTATGTGGGGAGATTCAGGCGTGGGGAATTTCTTTATTCATCCTGAAGACCTAAAGAAACGAGATTTTTCCAAAGTGCTGTATAACTGGGATTGTTGTTAAATAAAAAAGCGGATGAGTAATCATCCGCTTTTTTGATTGGTCTTAAATCTTATTCAGTAACAAAAGTAACTTTGCCGCCTTCCAGTGATTTAACGCGTGCTAAGGATTCAACGCGATAGCCTTTTTCCAGCAGTACGTCACGGCCTGGCTGGAATGATTTTTCAATCACGATACCGACACCCACCACTTCTGCTTTGGCTTGGTGAATCAAGTCGATTAAACCAAGTGCTGCTTGACCATTGGCCAAGAAGTCATCAATCACCAGTGCTTTATCACTTGAGCTGATGTGCTTGTTTGAAATGGCAATGGTACTTTCAGTTTGTTTGGTAAACGAGAACACTTTAGAACGGTAAAGGTCGTCTTTCAGTGTTAATGACTGGTACTTACGCGCGAAAATGACAGGAACGCCAAGTTCTAAACCTGCCATGATTGCAGGTGCAATACCTGAAGCTTCAATAGTAATGATTTTAGTAATACCTGCATCTTTAAAGCGAGCGGCAAACTCTTTACCAATCAGCTGCATTAACACAGGATCGATTTGGTGGTTTAAGAAAGCATCAACTTTCAAAACCTGATCAGATAGAACGATACCTTCATTTAAGATTTTCTGTTCTAAAGCGTACACGGGAGAATCCTCTAAACGGATGCTTGTTCAAGCAAAGGCATATTTTAAAAAGCATCAAAAAAAATGCAAGCCAAAATTGACCAGATGCTTAGTTTGTTTTACCTGAATAGCCTGTTAAAAGCAGACCATATGATGATTTTCCATCGTTATGCGCCATTTTGACGGGTAAATAGTCAAGTTTTGGTGCTAACCAGAACACCGTATTGCGCTCAGGTTTATCATGCTGCATCACCACTTTGATGGTGCTAAATGTACCATAAGGGGTCTTGATGTTTTCAGTACCTTGTTTCACAAAGCGACGTTCATCAATAGCTTTGGCATCGGCAATCAGATATTTGGTTTTCAGCGAATTGTTTTTCAAGTCCTCACGGATTTGCAACTCTGCATTCAGCTCATCCAGCGCTCCAGCCTGCCATGCAAATGAGCGCGCCGTATCATCTTTTTTGGTATTCACAACCTTGGTGCTTGGGTTGAAATTAATACTCATGCTATTGCTATGAATCAGGATTTTGCTGCTACGGTTAAATTTTTGGGAGTTGATTTTATTGTCAGCAAAACTAAATTGGCTGGTTTCAGAAGCAGAGGCGATACCTCCTGCTTTGGCACTGAATTGATAGGTCCAGTTATTGCCTTGCTGTGACAGGGTGCGTGTTGCTGAACCTAGGTTTTTATTGTTGTAGCTGAATTGATAGCTGGCTTGGAAGGGTGCCATTGCCAGTGCATGACTAGATAAGCCTGCACTGAGAAGGGTTGCGGAAGTAATACCCAGTACTTTCATTAATTTCTTTGTCATAACACTTTATCCTTTGAGTGATGTGATAAGTGAACCACTCATTTATCATTACGATTTAGAGATATTATGCCTGTAGATTATGTAGAAAAGATCAGGTTTTTTACTAAGCGCGTGTTAATTTTTCGTATAAATCATGAAGATGTGTATTTTTCAGTGGCATATTGTGCACCTTGAAGATATGCCACAACGCATCGAATTTACTTTTTGCCGTCTTTTTGCTGGATAGGTGTGACTTCACTGTCTGATAAGTCATCCTCATCAAGGTCATCTTCATTGGAGGGCGATAAAATTGCAGCGAGATTGACGTTGCCCCAAACAATCAGCTCGGCAGGACGAACTCTGGCACGATTGACATGGACTTTGCTCAGCGTTTCAATAATGCTGGCTTTTTTACCCAGCCAGCGGTTTAGGTCAAGATAAAGCAAGTCATCTTTCACTTTGACCACTTCAAAGTGTTCTAATATTTTACCGAGTGGATCTTCTTCACGAAATTTTTGGTAGTACCAGATCGCGACATAAAAGCCCCACTTCTGCAAGATATTTTTGAATTTGGCTTCAATCACTTGCGTGTTACTGATTTGCTCGAATACCATTAGCTGGACATTTTGATTCATTTCCATTTGAATCAACTTCAAATCGACCGAAAGCGTGGTATGCAAACCTTTCACATCTAAAGTGGTATATAAACGTAACCAGCCATCATATAGATCGGCATGCAGGTCTTGCATAATGCCAACATTTTCGGTGACATAACGCTCCATGGTCGCATTTACAAAAACTTGGGAAAGTGAAAATTCTCTTTCTTCTTCGATGAATTCTTCTGCTTTTTGGTAAACTTTACGTAGACGTTTAGCAACGGATGAAATTAGCGTTTGCATAAAAGTTGTTCCAGAAAGTGAATTGATGAGCCATGTAATGCCGCAATCGTTGTATTCACTAAAAAATAAAAAATAAATTTCTGACTTGCAGTGTAGCAAAATTAATTGCTACATTTTCATAAAATGATGGTATGGAAACACTGTAACCATAAGTGGATCACATTTTTGTAAAAAATTGAATATTAGTTGGGTTTTGTACGGTGCTACCGTTGGGGATGGGACATTCTTTGTCGCTTAAATACCATGTGGAATAAAATAAATTTTCGTTCAGAATTGTCTCCTTCTTGGTGGCAAGATCCCATTTTTATTGGGGCGGTGCTGTTAGCGATGCTAATGCATGCTGCTGTGCTTGCCATCCAATTTACCATGCCATCGCCATCTGATACATCAACCAAAGAAATTGCAGTAACCGTTCGTCCGAGCCAAGAAAAAGTCAAAGAGGCTGATTTTTTAGCACAAGCCGATCAACACGGTTCTGGTGACTTTCGCGAAGCGCATCGGATGTCGAGTGATATGCCTACGCCGATGCAAGCCGATGCGACTGCGGGTGAGAAAGAGTTAGAAAGTCTGGAAAAAATTCAGCAAAAACGAGAATTAAAATTTGAAGAAAAAGTGTTGATGACGGTTTTAAGCTGGCAAAAACAAGCAGAACAGAGTGAACGTAAAAAGACCTTGGATGATTTACAAAGTCAGTTTCAAGCTAAAGCGGCCATGGTCGCGAGCTTGGAAGCTCAATATTTACAACGCCAACAGAATTTTAGCCGTAAACAGCGCATTAAAACCGTCGATGGCATTCAAGCCAAGCAAGATGCATCCGCCGCTTATCTGGATAAATTCCGTCAAAAAGTCGAACTTTATGGCAACCGTTACTATCCAGATGAGGCGAAACAGCAGCACTTGGCAGGTGAGGTTCGTTTGATGGTGATTCTCAATGCTGAAGGGGGTATTCGGGCCATTCGTTTAATTGAAAGCTCGGGTCATGCAATTTTAGATGAGGCGGCAAAGGCTTCTGTGCGTCGTGGTGCACCCTTTGGTCCATTTGATGCGGCCATGAAAAAAGATATTTCTGAGTTGAGGATTATTCGGACCTGGCGTTTTGATCCTGTGGATGCTGAGTTTGAAGTGCATTAATAGCATTCTTGAAGGGTGATGTAGCATAGAGCATTTGGTCTTTCTTCGACTTTGAGAAATAAAAAAACGGCTAGATTTAGCCGTTTTTTATTTAATGTGTGGATAAGTTTGCGTTTATTCACAAGCCATTTTGACTTGAATAAGCACGTTCAACTGTGCAGATTTCGACACTAAAATCCTGATACCATTTTTCTTTACCTAAGCGCTGAGCAACCAGATGTTCTGCATCGCGTTGCCACTGCTTGATATCTTCAAGACTGTTCCAGTAAGACAACGCAATTTCAAAGCCATTTTCATTACAGGCTTCAAACTTGATACAGTGGTACTCACTCAGAGCCTTATTTCTCAACTTCTGAGCCATGTCTGAGTAAGTTGCATCAAGCTGTTTGATGGTGGCTTTAAAAATAACGATATACATAGAAGCCTAAATTAGTTTTCATCGGCTTGGTAAGGATTGGCAATGCCGAGTTTTTTTAGAATTTCAATTTCTAAAGCTTCCATTTCTTCTGCTTCAGCTTCACTGGTTTCATGATCATAACCGAGTAAATGTAAAATGCCATGAACCAGTAGATGAGTGAAATGATCACTTGGTATTTTTTGTTGTTCTGCAGCTTCTTGTAAAACCACAGGAATACAAATGACCAAGTCACCTAAAGGCTCTGCATCGAGTAAGCTGAGCATTTCCTCCGGAATATCACTAGGGAAAGACAGTACATTGGTCGGTTTATCTTTTTCGCGATATTGCAGATTGAGCTCATGGCTTTCAGCTAGATCAACACAGGCAATTCCAATTTCACAATTGACATCAAAACCGACGTGACGCAGTGCAGTTTCAATATTTTTTTTGATTTGACCACGTTTGAGTGGCAATTCAGCAGCTTGAAAGTCTTGTTGAAGACTTAAATTGATTTTCAAAGTAGATCCTTAGATATAAATGACATCTACATTCTTAGATTGAATCTAAAAATGTAGATAAAGATCACGGTGGAATCCTGCCACATGCTTATCCATGTTTGGGATAAGCCTTCGGCGTGACCTACTTTTGTTTTGGCAAAAGTAGGTAAAACCTGATTTTACATGATTATAAGGTCAGATCCGCATCCTTCCTTCACAGCATAGCTGTTCATCTTGCGCTCAGACAAAGCATCGCTTAGTTTATCTTCGCTCAGGTTGCGAATGACGGTTCCGAGTATCGAATTAGGTCAATATTGTTTAATACTGAGCATCCGCTTTCTCATCATTTTCTGCGATCAGCGCTTCTTGTTTGGCTTTGCGTTCGGCACGGGCTTCAGCAGACAGGCGTTGCTGTTCACTGTCCCAACCTTCGTAAGCTTCAACAATTTTTTGTACCAATTGATGTCGAACTACATCACGTGAATGGAAACGGGTGATATGAATCTCATGGACATTTTCAAGGACACGTAATGCTTGTGCTAAACCTGATTGTTGCCCACGCGGTAAGTCAACCTGCGTCACGTCACCCGTAATCACGGCACGTGAACCAAAACCTAAACGGGTCAGGAACATTTTCATCTGTTCAGGAGTGGTGTTTTGTGCTTCATCTAAAATGACAAATGAGTGGTTCAGGGTACGTCCGCGCATGTAGGCGAGTGGAGCAACCTCAATCACTTGACGTTCAATCAGTTTGGCGACTTTTTCAAAGCCCAGCATTTCATACAGCGCATCGTAAAGCGGGCGTAAGTAGGGGTCAATTTTCTGGGTAAGATCACCAGGTAAGAAACCGAGCTTTTCACCCGCCTCAACAGCTGGACGAACCAGTAAGATCCGCTGAATTTCATTGCGTTCCAGCATATCAACCGCAGCAGCAACCGCCAGATAAGTTTTACCTGTCCCGGCTGGGCCAATACCGAAGGAAATATCGCTTTGTAAAATACGTTGTACATAGCGTTTTTGATTGGCACCGCGTGGATTAATTCGCCCTTTGCGGGTCTGTAACCAAACGCTATCGACACCAGTATGCTCCTGATCTGAATCATCCATCAGTTCACGATCTGTCTGTGAACCTTGGATCATCAAATGAATCACATCGGCACTAATTTGTGAGGAAATTTCTGATTCTTGATAGAGCCGTTGCAATAGTGCTTCGGCTCTTTCGACCGCTTCTATATCACCATCGAGATAAAAGGCATCGCCACGGTGAGTAATTTTGACATCTAAACGTTGTTCGATTTGTTTTAAATGCCCGTTATACGCACCGAGCATGCTTTTCAAACGTTCCAATTGAATCTCAGGGAACGTTACTGTACGTCGAATCGCTGCAGTCAAGATAAACCCTTTTTGTTGCTCTGTAGGAATACCCTTACATTACGCCACGTCAGGTTCAAGATTCAAGAGTTCTCCGTAAACTAAATTTAAAGTTTTAATTTCCGTGATCTCAATCTCTGCGAAACGCCCAATCCACGCGGCATCACCGATAAATGTCACTAAACGTGTATTGTCTGCTGTACCAATTAAAACATTTGGATCTTTATCAGAAACCTTTTCAATCAGCACACGCTCAATTTTACCGAGCATGGCATCTGTTTTATCGATACTAGAGCGTTTAATCACTTCCTGTACTTGAGCCAAACGATCTTTTTTCACTTGCTCAGGCGTGCTGTCTGGTAAGTCAGAAGCTGGCGTACCTGGCCGCTTAGAATAGACAAAACTATAAGAGTGGTCGAAATCTAAATCTTTAATGAACTGTAAGGTTTCAGCAAAATGTGCATCTGTTTCACCTGGGAAACCGATAATGAAATCGCTGGATAAATGCATATCCGGACGGACTTTACGTAACTTGGCAATTTTATCGATATAGACATCAATGGTGTGGTTACGTTTCATCGCTTGAAGTACGTCATTTGAACCACTTTGTACCGGCAGATGTAAATGAGAAACCATCTGTGGTAAATCACGATAGCATTGGATCAGCTCATCAGAGAACTCAAGTGGATGAGAAGTGGTATAGCGTAGACGACCAATCCCTGGAATTTCTGCAACGAGGCGCAATAATTCAGGGAAGGTACAAATTTCACCCTCAAAGGTTTCGCCACGATAACCATTTACATTTTGACCCAGTAAGCTGATTTCACGCACGCCTTTTTCAGCCAAGCCAGCGATTTCTGCCAACACATCATCCAATGGACGAGACACTTCTTCGCCACGGGTATAAGGAACTACGCAGAATGAACAGTACTTCGAGCAACCTTCCATGATGGAAACGAATGCCTTGAAGCCTTCGACACGTGGTTCTGGCAAAAAGTCGAACTTTTCAATATCGGGGAAAGAAATATCAACCAATTTGATTTTTTCTTTCTTTGGTTTTTCCACTTGTGCCTGGTGTTGATCCAGCATTTGAGGTAAACGATGCAGGGTTTGTGGACCAAATACCATATCCACATAAGGGGCACGTTTTTGAATGTTGTCACCTTCTTGAGAAGCAACACATCCTCCCACGCCGATCACGAGGTCGGGATTCTGTTCTTTCAATTTGCGCCAGCGGCCTAGGCCACTGAATACTTTCTCTTGTGCTTTTTCACGAATTGAGCAGGTATTCATCAGCAGAATGTCTGCTTCATTTGGATTGTCAGTCAGCACATAGCCATGTGAATCACCCAATAAATCTGCCATACGATGACTGTCATACTCATTCATCTGACACCCTTGAGTTTCAATAAACAATTTCTTGATTGAAACATCAGCGGTGTGCATTGGCTGGGTAACAGTGTTTTCTGAAGCAGCTTTTACAGCACTGGGAATGAATGTTTGAACCGTCATGCAGGCTCCTAAACAGGGTGGATTTAAATAAACGGCGGATTATAGCAGTATTTTAAACGGAACGGAGAGAATAAAAAACTGACAAAAATGGACAGTTTGTGAATAAAATTGTGTGAATTTTAATGAATATGAATCAGTAATTTACATAACACAACAATAGTGGAAGGCGAGACTTATTACACTATAATGGCTGGGCAAAATTAGGCATAGATATTGATGAAGATGAAAAAGCAGCGTGATTTTAGAACAACCCTAACTCATAAATTGAATAACAAGAAGAGCTTCCGTTGTTTTATTGCAGTGGGGGGAGTGATCGCCTGCTCGTCTGTCTATGCTTTAGATGAACAATTTAATGATGCATTGCGTGCTGCTAATGCCAATAATACGGCATTGCTCGATCAATACCAATTTGAAATGCAAAATGATGTTTTAGGTTACTACCCTGAATATTGGAAACTCAATACCAATCTGGGTTTTCAACCTGCATCTTCAATTATTAGCTATGCGCAGCGCTATCCACAATCGGCGATGGCAGAAAAACTCTCTGCGGATTATGTCGAAGAAAAAGTCAAACTTGGTAGCTTTGCTGATGCCAAGCCTGTACTGAGTTATGTCACCAATCCAGACCAAGAAGAAAGTTGTGCTGTTGCGCAAGTCCGTGCCAAAACAGGCGATAGTCTGGTTTTTGCTGAATATAAAGACGTTTGGCTTACCACTAATTCTCAGCCTGAAGCGTGTAATGGTTTAGGTCGCTTGATGTTGTCTAGTCCTTTAATGACTACTCAAGATCGTCAACAAAGACTTTGGGGACAACTACGAGCAGGGCAATCAGGCCCTGCGATTGCCACTGCTCAAACCATGGGTTTGAACCTTTCTTTGGCACAGTTCAATCAAATTCAAGCCAATCCATTGGGTTATTTGTGGAGTGCACCGAAATCAAATGATGCCGATTATGCCTATTTGATTTTTGCTTTAGGCCGTGTTGCAGATAGCGATTTAACCAATGCTTTGGGCAATGTACAGCGTGCTGCTCAAGGTGTGCCGCAGCCAGTCCAGCAATATTTGTATCGTACCATTGGTTATGTTGGTGGTACTACCGTAATGAAAAATGGCTTTAATCGTGAAGTCCTAAATGCCTACGACCAAAGTTATGGTTATCCATTAAGTCCAGAAGAAGCAGAAATTTATGCACGTCAGGCGATTCGCTTTGGCGCTTGGGAAAGTTTGATTCGTGCGATTGATGCCATGTCAGTCACGCAAAAGCAGGAAGATCGTTGGCAGTATTGGTTAGCACGTGCATCGGAGCAACGTTCTGACGGTGGGTCAAAACAGGCAGCGCAACAGATCTATCGCAAACTGGCACAGGGTGGCGATGATTACCATAACCTGTTGGCAAAAGACCGCTTAGGTGAGCGCTATAATCATCAGCCATATAACGAACAACCAAGTACGCAAGATACACAGCGTTTAAATCAAAATATTCATTTTAGACGTGCATTTGCCCTTAGAGATGTGAATGCACCTGCGAACTATACCAACCGTGAATGGAACTGGGCAGTGCGTCAAGCGTATTTGCAACACGACGATGGTCTGCTTTTAGCCGCTGCAAAACGTGCGCATGATATGGGTTGGTATGATCGTGCCATTTATGCCGCTGATCGTACCACATCGCGGCATAATGACACCTATCGTTTTGCCACACCGCATCGTAGCAATGTGACTAGCCATAGTTACAATGCCGGTATTGATCCAGCATGGGCCTATGGTTTAATGCGCCAAGAAAGCCGTTTTGTCACTTCTGCACGTTCTCATGTTGGGGCAGGAGGTTTAATGCAGATTATGCCGAACACTGCCAAACTGATAGCAAGACAAATGGGTGAAACTTATAACCCGGCAGCCTTGAGTGAGATGAATACCAATATTCGTTATGGCACCTATTATCTTTCAATGATTCAAAGTCAGTTGAGCGGTAATGCGGTATTGGCAACAGCAGGTTATAACGCGGGCCCAAATCGTGCACGTCGCTGGCAACCTGATGCCCAGAATATGGCAGCGGATCAATACACAGAAACCATTCCATTACTGGAAACACGTGACTATGTAAAACATGTCATGACCAATGCTACCCATTATGGTGTGGTATTAGGGCAAGGTGCACAATCGTTGGAAAAACGCATGAGCACGATTCCGGTACGCAGTGGGCCTTAAGACACAGCCAGATGTTTAAGTGAAACAATGAAGTTTTTGCATTTGATGAAATCAATCCAGTTACTCAAAACGCAGTTGATGAGCGTGGCACAGATATTAAGCTGTGCTGCAATCTTCTCTTTTACTGCGCCATCGCACGCTGCGAGTAATCCTGATGTTGCTGGTTATGTCATGCATGTACAAATGACACCGGCAGCATGCTCTTTTGACTCGTCAAGACAAAAGCAACGTAAATGTCTGGAAGGTTATTCACTGACCATTGCCAGCCTATTGCCTGAAGTACCTTTAAACCGGGATTGCTCAACGAAAACCTCGGCCAAGTTATCACCGTTGCAGGCAAAAGTAGTTGCACGTGTCATGCCTGATGAAAATGCGCGCATACAGTTATGGCAAGATGTGGGTGGTTGTATGCCGATGAATGCCAGCCAATATTTTCGAACCATTATTAATTTTGCAGAACGTTTGAAAATACCGGCAGATTTGACCAGCCCCAATACGATTGAAGTACAGAAAGAAAATCTTAGACAGCAATTTGTCAAATTGAATCCTTCATTACCACCGAATGGAATTCGCTTTACTTGTCAGTCATCGAGATTTGATTCGGTCTTGACCGAAATTCGGGTGTGTTATCAGAAAAATGGTCAATATAAACAATGCGCAAGCCATATTGTAACAGGCTGTCCAAGTGAATTTACAATTAAAGGCAGTTACTAGGTATTTACCTAGTTTGATTTGTATTTTCTATTAGACTTTCGTTGAAATTCATTCTCTTTTACATGCATCTGTATTCGCTTTAGAGTACAATCTTTGCCGTTTATGATAATTCGATTGAATAATAATAGCGTTCAATCGTGCAAACGCATCTCATTGGAGAATATCACATGAAGCAACCCGTTCGTGTTGCCGTTACAGGCGCTGCTGGTCAAATTGGTTATAGCTTATTATTCCGTATCGCAAGCGGTGAAATGTTAGGCAAAGATCAACCAGTAATTTTACAATTGCTTGAAGTTCCTTTTGAGAAAGCTCAACAAGCGCTTAAAGGCGTGATGATGGAACTTGATGACTGTGCTTTCCCATTATTGGCAGGCATGATCGGGACTGATGATCCTAAAGTTGCATTCAAAGATGCTGACTACGCGTTATTGGTTGGTTCTCGCCCACGTGGTCCAGGTATGGAACGTGCGGACTTGTTAAAAGTGAATGGCGAAATCTTTATCGGTCAAGGCCAAGCACTCAATGAAGTTGCAAGTCGTGACGTTAAAGTATTGGTTGTTGGTAACCCGGCAAACACCAATGCATACATCGCAATGAAATCTGCTCCAGATCTTCCAGCGAAAAACTTTACTGCAATGTTACGTCTTGACCACAACCGTGCTTTGACTCAACTTGCTCAAAAAGCTGGTGTGGCAGTTTCTGACATCGAAAACATGACTGTTTGGGGTAACCACTCTCCAACAATGTATGCGGACTACCGTTTTGCAACTGCAAATGGCGTAAGCTTAAAAGACAAAATCAACGATGCAGCATGGAACAAAGATGTGTTCCTTCCAACTGTTGGTAAACGTGGTGCTGCGATCATCGAAGCGCGTGGTTTGTCTTCAGCGGCTTCAGCTGCAAATGCTGCAATCGATCATATGCGTGATTGGGCGTTGGGCACTAACGGCAAATGGGTAACCATGGGTATTCCATCTGATGGTTCTTATGGTATTCCAGAAGGCGTAATGTTCGGTTTCCCAGTGACGACTGAAAACGGTGAATACAAAATCGTTCAAGGCTTAGAAATTGATGAGTTCAGCCGTGAGCGTATCAACTTCACGCTGAATGAGCTTGAAGAAGAACGTGCAGCAATTGCTGACATGGTTAAATAATTTATCTTTTGGATAAATTGAAAAGCACTCTCGATGAGAGTGCTTTTTTTATGCTGGTTAAAACAAAAAACAACAAGAAAATATGGACCTAGCGCTGCATACCTAGGTGATTTACTGTTAGATTATTTTGATAAAGGACATCACTTGGAGAATAACAATGTTTGAACAGCAACCGACACTTGAGCTTTTATTTGAGCAACTCGGGCTTGGAGCAGATGAGGCAGCAATCGAAAACTTTGTGAGAACTCATCAACTGAGTGCCGACCAAAAGTTGCATGAAGCTGAATTTTGGAGTGTGGGGCAGCGTGATTTTCTCAAGAGTCATTGGGATAAAGATGATGAGTGGGCGATTGTGATTGATGAACTGAATCAGCAACTCCATGTGGACAGTACCCGATAATTGATTCGCCCAAGCAAAAATAAAGCTCACATTAGTGAGCTTTATTTTGAATGAGGGTTTTAAACCAGTCTTCCTGACGAAGTTGAATAAACGCAGGATGAAGCTGTAGTAACTCCAGATCGTGGTCTAGGCAAGATGTATATTTCTTTAACCAGTGGCGAGTTAATGCTTGTTCCTGTTTGGTTGCAGAGGCATAAGCCAAAAAGAAATAGACATCCAAATGCTCATGGTGCGCCAAAGGCTTTAAAATTTGCTGAGTGATCAGCGCAAAACGCTGTTCCTTGGTCAGCTCGAAATAAATCATATAGGCTTTGGCTAAATATAACGACAGATTTAAATATAAGCTTAACGGCATTTCATCATATTCGATGCGCGCCTGTTCAAGCAGCACAATTGCTTCTTGTAAGAAATGCAGTTGTTCCTGACGAACATGACTGAGCATGACCAATTGTAAACGCAGGTCTGCACGTTCTAAAGCAAGTTCAGGTGTATTGCCCTCTAAAAAGCGTTGGTCAGTTTCACCAATTCGAGCAATCACTTGTTTAGTTTCATTCGACATGTATTGATCCAAAATCGTCAGTTATGCGAGGTATATAAGGCTGTTTTTAGCAATTTAAAGGCTGAAATATCAATACAGCCTAGTTATTCCAGATTGAACTGCCACTACGTAACCACGCGGTGATTGACAGGCGTTGCTGTTTGGAAAGCAACACTTCGTGTAAAACATCACTTTGAAAAATAGCCAGACGATTGGGTTGTGGCTGGATAATATGCCATTGATCCTGCTTATCTTGTAAGCGTAATTGCCCACCCCATTCCTCTTGCCAGCATTCATGTAAATAGAACACGGTGGAAATCATTCGGTCATTTTTCTGCTGTGGATTATCTCGATGCAAAGCATAAAACTCACCTGCGTTATAACAGGCAAAATGGGCCTCAACTTCTTGAATACCTAAATAGAAGGCCTGATTCAAGGCTTGCGATAAGTGTTCTAAAGTTTGTAAATGCTGCTGTGCAATGGGGAGTTGCTCATTAATCCATAAAATGTGATCACTGCGGATATGGCTGACTACGCCATTTTGTATCCCTGCTGCTCTGAATTCGGCAAGATGAGCGCTACATTCATGTGCAAGTGCATGTACGTATTCATCTGAATACACTTGATCAATCAAGGCAAAACCAAATTCATTTAAATCATTCAGGACGTGGTCCAAATTCCAAGACTGAAGATTGAATGCTTGGGGAAAAGAGGTTGCTTGCATGGCACTCCAGTGGCATCGGTTTGATTACAGGACAATTTTAGACGATCACATCAACGCTAAAGAATACTTTTTTCTTTCATGTTAAACTACCCGCTGAATTGAGGAATAATTGTTAACATGAATTACCGTCACCATTTCCATGCGGGTAACTTTGCCGATGTTATGAAGCATGTACTTTTGCTTCAACTACTCGCTCGTTTAAATGCTAAAGATAAACCTTATCGATATATCGATACCCATGGTGGTGCAGGTAAATATGATTTATCTACGTCTGAAGCACAAAAATCAGGTGAATTTTTAACGGGTATCCATCGTTTGGTCAAGCTTGACGATTCGATTAAACGCAATGCGCCTGAAGGTGTAAAACAATATCTTAAAATTGTTGAAGATATGCGAGCAGGTTCGGGTAAAGGTGCTTATCCAGGTTCACCTTGGTTTGCTCTTGAAGGCATGCGTGAGATGGATAAAGCGACTATATTTGAAATGCAGCGTGATGTATTTCAACAGCTGTATTTTAATATTCGCGATAAACGTGCGGGCTTACATGAACGTGATTTTTATGAAGGTCTGATGGGCGTTATTCCGCCTAAAGAAAAGCGCGGATTGGTCATGATCGACCCTCCTTACGAAATCGAGCGTAAAGATTTCCCACAATTGGTTGAAATACTCCAGGCTGCACATAAAAAATGGCCAACGGGTGTATTTGCCGTATGGTATCCAATTAAAGATCGCGCGATGATTGAGCGTTTTGAAAAGAAAATGCTTAAAACTGGAATTCGCCGTCAGTTGATTTGTGAAATTTGTGTATGGCCAGATGACACGCCAGTTGGATTAAATGGTTGTGGTTTATTGGTAATTAACCCGCCTTGGAAATTCTCGGAAGATGCGGATCAAGCATTACAATGGTTATTTCCACATCTACGTATGAATGAAACTGGTGGACATGCCGCTGTGCGTTGGTTGGTGGGTGAATAACCCATCAACATCCAAATATTCTCGAGGAATTGAAAATAATGACAAATTCTCTTAAACCTGATTCTGAGTTAAATAAAGATGATCATTCTTTTGATGGAATCACTTTTGAAGTAGAAGAAGAAGAGCATACGCACGAAGGACAAAAAGTGAAACGCCGTGGTATTTATTTATGGCCGAATCTCATTACAACGGCTGCACTGCTTTCTGGTTTTTATTCCATTATTGCCAGCATGAATGGAAATTTTAACCAAGCGATTTATGCCATTTTCTTGGCTGCATTGCTGGATGGTTTAGATGGTCGTGTAGCACGTGCCATTGGTGCACAAAGTGCATTCGGTGAGCAATATGATTCGCTTTCTGACCTGTTGGCCTTTGGTGTTGCTCCTGCGATCTTGATGTATAGCTGGAGCTTGCATGATCTGGGACGTATCGGTTTAGCCTGCTGCTTTATCTATACGGCTTGTGCAGCGTTCCGCCTAGCGCGTTTTAATGTACAGATTGGTGTGGTCGATAAGCGGTACTTTATTGGTATCGCCAGTCCACTTGCAGCGGTGACCGTGATTTCATTGGTCTGGGTAGGGCGTGATTACCCATTCATCTTTGATTTAAAAGATATTGTGATTCAGGTGATTAACTCAGTGGTCATGGTTGCGGTGGGTTTATTGATGATTTCCAACATCAAGTACTATTCATTTAAACAAATGGATCGTAAGCGTGTACCTTTCGTCGTGATGTTACCTGTGATCTTGATTTTTGCTGCAATCACGTACAACATTCCTGTAGGGATATTGATTGTCTGTATCCTTTATGCCCTTTCAGGATTTGTAACGACACTATTTGCCAAAAAGAATGATGCCAAAATAACAACTTAAAATATGGAGGTTCAGTATGCCAATATTGATGAATAACAATCAATTAAAGCAGCTGAACCTCAATAAGTCAGATGCTTTAACGTTTCACCCGCCTAAAGGCTTATTTAAGATCGTCTATCAAGCGTTGATCTTGCCCAATTTGCCTGAACCTTTTCATTACTTAAATTTCATTAGCCTGATTGGGCAACCCCGTATTCCGATTTGTTATAACGCCAGTGCCATTACTACGACTGCAATCGACACTGCGACGGTTCTAGTTGCCAGTAGTTTATCCACTGTTGGACATCTTAAAAGTTATAGCGCTAAAGAGCAGTGTCAATTAGAGCAAGATCGTTATCAGTTTTTGGATGTCGATCATATTCAGGTTGATTTCCCTAATTATTATTTTAAGCGTAATGATGAAGAATTTAGTTGCCAACTCAAAGTAAATATTGGCAAGGACATTGAAAACCATTCGGCTTTGCAATGGGGAGTCGGGGATTACTGGTATGTGCGTTGCCAATGTGAAGGTGAAATCATTTATAAAAAACAAAAATATCAAATTGAGGCGCAAGGAGTTTTAAAACATGCCCGAGCCATCTATTTACCTTTTATTGCTTTTCACTTTTTTACCTATCAAATTATTCAGGTAAATTCAGACTTTCAGATCATCTTGTCCGAACTTAGAAATCAATGGAATAACATCATTTTTTCTCGCATTGAAATTCAGTCGAATGAACAACATTCGGTACTTTATGATCATCAAGTGATTTTTGATGTCAGCCGTGTTTATCCAAAGGTGCAAACACCGAATGGACGTGACATGTATTTACCGCGAGAATTTATCTGGCAATATTCGGAAAAGGATGACGTTGTCTTTCAATTGAAAGCCCAAAGTCGGGGCGATTATAAATTCGGTTTGGCTGCAGGCTATGTGGGCAGCTTTCACTATCAACTCTTATGGGGAAATGAAAACTATGAGGGCACTGGATACTGTGAATATATTGATTGCAGGCCGTTACACTGGCAAGAAAAAAATAAAACTGAGCAAATAATCGACCAAATCGCACATTTTCAGCCCTATTTGTGTAAAAAATAGTCGGTCGATGCAATAATTTAAATAAATTTGAATAAAGCGGTTGCAACGGTTCTGAAATGCTGTAGAATGCACATCCATCGGCGGTGATGCAGATAAAAACTTGTTGAGAAACAAGGATTTGGCTGAAAAGGTTGGATTCTTGAGTTGATTGATAAGTTTACTAAATATCTAAATTACCTGTTGACTTTTAAGAAATTGAGAGTAATATAGCCGACCTAGCTTGATGATGACGAATCATCGAGAAGATCATTAAGAGAATAGAAGAACAACTTGTGTGGATTTTTACTAGTTGATCAATCGAAAATATTTCATTGATTGAAGAGTAGAAATTTCTCGAAGTTTATTTGAGCGAATTTTTAGTCAGAAAATTGATGAGCCAAGATTTGTAGCCATAAGCTACTAATGATTTTAAACTGAAGAGTTTGATCATGGCTCAGATTGAACGCTGGCGGCAGGCTTAACACATGCAAGTCGAGCGGGGAAGGGTAGCTTGCTACCTAACCTAGCGGCGGACGGGTGAGTAATGCTTAGGAATCTGCCATTTAGTGGGGGACAACATTCCGAAAGGAATGCTAATACCGCATACGTCCTACGGGAGAAAGCAGGGGATCTTCGGACCTTGCGCTAAATGATGAGCCTAAGTCGGATTAGCTAGTTGGTGGGGTAAAGGCCTACCAAGGCGACGATCTGTAGCGGGTCTGAGAGGATGATCCGCCACACTGGGACTGAGACACGGCCCAGACTCCTACGGGAGGCAGCAGTGGGGAATATTGGACAATGGGCGGAAGCCTGATCCAGCCATGCCGCGTGTGTGAAGAAGGCCTTTTGGTTGTAAAGCACTTTAAGCGAGGAGGAGGCTACCTGGATTAATACTCTAGGATAGTGGACGTTACTCGCAGAATAAGCACCGGCTAACTCTGTGCCAGCAGCCGCGGTAATACAGAGGGTGCGAGCGTTAATCGGATTTACTGGGCGTAAAGCGTGCGTAGGCGGCTTTTTAAGTCGGATGTGAAATCCCCGAGCTTAACTTGGGAATTGCATTCGATACTGGGAAGCTGGAGTATGGGAGAGGATGGTAGAATTCCAGGTGTAGCGGTGAAATGCGTAGAGATCTGGAGGAATACCGATGGCGAAGGCAGCCATCTGGCCTAATACTGACGCTGAGGTACGAAAGCATGGGGAGCAAACAGGATTAGATACCCTGGTAGTCCATGCCGTAAACGATGTCTACTAGCCGTTGGGGCCTTTGAGGCTTTAGTGGCGCAGCTAACGCGATAAGTAGACCGCCTGGGGAGTACGGTCGCAAGACTAAAACTCAAATGAATTGACGGGGGCCCGCACAAGCGGTGGAGCATGTGGTTTAATTCGATGCAACGCGAAGAACCTTACCTGGTCTTGACATAGTAAGAACTTTCCAGAGATGGATTGGTGCCTTCGGGAACTTACATACAGGTGCTGCATGGCTGTCGTCAGCTCGTGTCGTGAGATGTTGGGTTAAGTCCCGCAACGAGCGCAACCCTTTTCCTTATTTGCCAGCGGGTTAAGCCGGGAACTTTAAGGATACTGCCAGTGACAAACTGGAGGAAGGCGGGGACGACGTCAAGTCATCATGGCCCTTACGACCAGGGCTACACACGTGCTACAATGGTCGGTACAAAGGGTTGCTACCTAGCGATAGGATGCTAATCTCAAAAAGCCGATCGTAGTCCGGATTGGAGTCTGCAACTCGACTCCATGAAGTCGGAATCGCTAGTAATCGCGGATCAGAATGCCGCGGTGAATACGTTCCCGGGCCTTGTACACACCGCCCGTCACACCATGGGAGTTTGTTGCACCAGAAGTAGGTAGTCTAACCGCAAGGAGGACGCTTACCACGGTGTGGCCGATGACTGGGGTGAAGTCGTAACAAGGTAGCCGTAGGGGAACCTGCGGCTGGATCACCTCCTTAACGAAAGATTGGTGACTGGTAAGAATCCACAACAAGTTGTTCTTCGAAGATGTATCTGAGGGTCTGTAGCTCAGTTGGTTAGAGCACACGCTTGATAAGCGTGGGGTCACAAGTTCAAGTCTTGTCAGACCCACCAAATCTGATTGCTGTAGCTTAGATTAAAAGATATGTCGTTCATTAAGTGATAAGCTGGGGACTTAGCTTAGTTGGTAGAGCGCCTGCTTTGCACGCAGGAGGTCAGGAGTTCGACTCTCCTAGTCTCCACCATGAATTAAAAGAGTTTGTAAGAACGAAATTAATTCAAAGCTAAGAAGATTATAGAGTTTAGTGAATACAGTCCAAGTTGACTGGTTTATTAATCTCTGTGATTTATCACAGTTTACTACGCACCGACGAGGTGGTAGTTAATCATTAACAGATTAGTAGAATTGAGTCTGAAATAAATTGTTCAAACTCGATTAATTTGACACTAACGGTAATACGTAAGTATTTCAGTTAGATGAAGAGTTAATCTGAGAACTAGCAAAAACACTGAATCAAGCGTTTTGGTATATGAATTTAGATTGAAGCTGTACAGTGCTTAAATGCACAGACAACGAATCAGTAGCAATTAAGTTTGCAACGATAACACTCACTTGTATGTGTTAGCGACTGTTTGGGGTTGTATAGTCAAGTAATTAAGTGCATGTGGTGGATGCCTTGGCAGTCAGAGGCGATGAAAGACGTGATAGCCTGCGAAAAGCTCCGGGGAGGCGGCAAATATCCTTTGATCCGGAGATTTCTGAATGGGGGAACCCACCCGCTATAAGGCGGGTATCATAAGCTGAATACATAGGCTTATGAAGCGAACGAGGGGAAGTGAAACATCTCAGTACCCTTAGGAAAAGAAATCAATTGAGATTCCCTTAGTAGCGGCGAGCGAACGGGGAGCAGCCCATTAAGTTGTGTGTGTTCTAGTGGAACGCTCTGGGAAGTGCGAACGTAGAGGGTGATATTCCCGTACACGAAAGGGCACACACAATGATGACGAGTAGGGCGAGGCACGTGAAACCTTGTCTGAATATGGGGGGACCATCCTCCAAGGCTAAATACTCCTGACTGACCGATAGTGAACCAGTACCGTGAGGGAAAGGCGAAAAGAACCCCTGTGAGGGGAGTGAAATAGATCCTGAAACCGCATGCATACAAGCAGTGGGAGCCGACTAGTTCGGTGACTGCGTACCTTTTGTATAATGGGTCAGCGACTTATATTCAGTAGCAAGGTTAACCGCATAGGGGAGCCGTAGAGAAATCGAGTCTTAATAGGGCGTTTAGTTGCTGGGTATAGACCCGAAACCAGGCGATCTATCCATGAGCAGGTTGAAGGTTGGGTAACACTAACTGGAGGACCGAACCCACTGTCGTTGAAAAGCCAGGGGATGACTTGTGGATAGGGGTGAAAGGCTAATCAAGCCTGGTGATAGCTGGTTCTCCCCGAAAGCTATTTAGGTAGCGCCTCGGACGAATACCATTGGGGGTAGAGCACTGTTTCGGCTAGGGGGTCATCCCGACTTACCAAACCGATGCAAACTCCGAATACCAATGAGTACTATCCGGGAGACAGACTGCGGGTGCTAACGTCCGTAGTCAAGAGGAAAACAATCCAGACCGCCAGCTAAGGCCCCAAAATCATAGTTAAGTGGGAAACGATGTGGGAAGGCATAGACAGCTAGGAGGTTGGCTTAGAAGCAGCCACCCTTTAAAGAAAGCGTAATAGCTCACTAGTCGAGTCGGCCTGCGCGGAAGATGTAACGGGGCTAAAACTATGTGCCGAAGCTGCGGATTTGACTTTAAGTCAAGTGGTAGGGGAGCGTTCTGTAAGCCGATGAAGGTGTATTGAGAAGTATGCTGGAGGTATCAGAAGTGCGAATGCTGACGTGAGTAACGACAAAACGGGTGAAAAACCCGTTCGCTGAAAGACCAAGGGTTCCAGTCCAACGTTAATCGGGGCTGGGTGAGTCGACCCCTAAGGCGAGGCCGAGAGGCGTAGTCGATGGGAAATTGGTTAATATTCCAATACTTCTGTGTAATGCGATGAGAGGACGGAGAAGGTTAAGTCAGCCTGGCGTTGGTTGTCCAGGTGGAAGGTTGTAGGCATGTATCTTAGGCAAATCCGGGGTACTCTATGCTGAGAACTGATAGCAAGCTGTACTTGTACAGTGAAGTGGCTGATACCATGCTTCCAGGAAAAGTCTCTAAGCTTCAGTTACACAGGAATCGTACCCGAAACCGACACAGGTGGTCAGGTCGAGTAGACCAAAGCGCTTGAGAGAACTCTGCTGAAGGAACTAGGCAAAATGGTACCGTAACTTCGGGAGAAGGTACGCTGCTGACGGTGATGGGACTTGCTCCCTGAGCTATTGGCAGCCACAGAAACCAGGCCGCTGCAACTGTTTATTAAAAACATAGCACTCTGCAAACACGAAAGTGGACGTATAGGGTGTGATGCCTGCCCGGTGCTGGAAGGTTAATTGATGGGGTTAGCGTAAGCGAAGCTCTTGATCGAAGCCCCAGTAAACGGCGGCCGTAACTATAACGGTCCTAAGGTAGCGAAATTCCTTGTCGGGTAAGTTCCGACCTGCACGAATGGCATAATGATGGCGGCGCTGTCTCCAGCAGAGGCTCAGTGAAATCGAAATCGCTGTGAAGATGCAGTGTACCCGCGGCTAGACGGAAAGACCCCGTGAACCTTTACTGCAGCTTGACATTGAACTTTGACCTTACTTGTGTAGGATAGGTGGGAGGCTTTGAAGTTAGAACGCTAGTTCTAATGGAGCCGTCCTTGAAATACCACCCTGGTAATGTTGAGGTTCTAACTCTGCCCCGTAATCCGGGGCGAGGACCATGTCTGGTGGGTAGTTTGACTGGGGCGGTCTCCTCCTAAAGAGTAACGGAGGAGTACGAAGGTGCGCTCAGCGTGGTCGGAAATCACGCGTAGAGTATAAAGGCAAAAGCGCGCTTAACTGCGAGACCCACAAGTCGAGCAGGTACGAAAGTAGGTCTTAGTGATCCGGTGGTTCTGTATGGAAGGGCCATCGCTCAACGGATAAAAGGTACTCTGGGGATAACAGGCTGATACCGCCCAAGAGTTCATATCGACGGCGGTGTTTGGCACCTCGATGTCGGCTCATCTCATCCTGGGGCTGAAGCAGGTCCCAAGGGTATGGCTGTTCGCCATTTAAAGAGGTACGCGAGCTGGGTTTAGAACGTCGTGAGACAGTTCGGTCCCTATCTACCGTGGGCGCTGGAAATTTGAGAGGATCTGCTCCTAGTACGAGAGGACCAGAGTGGACGAACCTCTGGTGTACCGGTTGTGACGCCAGTCGCATCGCCGGGTAGCTATGTTCGGAAGGGATAACCGCTGAAAGCATCTAAGCGGGAAGCCTACCTCAAGATAAGATTTCCCTAGGAATTTATTCCTCTAAAGAGCCGTTCGAGACTAGGACGTTGATAGGTTGGGTGTGGAAGCACGGTGACGTGTGAAGCTGACCAATACTAATTGCTCGTGAGGCTTGACTATACAACACCCAAACAGTTGTTGTATTCAAGATAAATTCAATACATAACTTGATTTAGTGTGAAAACTAGTTACAATACCGACTCAATTAACTAATCCGTTAATAACTCTTTGGACCGTAAGTAAGGCATACGATGAATACATCGTGATTAAGACCCGAAAGCACCACAACAGTTTGCTGGCGACAATAGCAAGAGTGAACCACCTGATCCCTTCCCGAACTCAGAAGTGAAACCTCTTAGCGCTGATGGTAGTGTGGCACTTGCCATGTGAGAGTAAGTCATCGCCAGCTTTTAAATAATAAACACCCCCTAACTAATGTTAGGGGGTGTTTTTTTATGTGTGGGAAAAAAGGAAAGAATAAGAAAAAAGTATTATAAGTAGGTGACTCGTTTTGTATGCTCAAATTCAGTTTGGTTCTCAACTTATTTTATTCATTATTTATTTGTTAAAAGTTATAGAAAATATCTCGATTTAATAAAATAGTTTGATAGGGTTCACTTTAATATCCTTTACTTGAAGATAAACTTTATTTACACAAAATCTATATTATGGTTACATTAGACGTATTTTTATAATGAAAATCTAATTCCATTTGGGGATTTGATCGGGGTTAAAAGGAATGATTATGAATAAAAAACAACTTACCTTAAAGTTGTCTGCAATTGCTGTTTCTATATTATTAGCGAGTTGTGGTGGAGGTGGGGGCGGTTATTATGGTTCAAATGATAGCAGTGGAAATACATCCGGTGGAAATGGTCAGACACCGATCACAGCAGTGAATGTTGGTAATATTTCTTTAACTGACTCAAATGGCAATGTTGCGACAACTATTACAAATCAAGGTGTAACCGCACAAGTTGTTGTGAAAGATGGAAGTGGTAAAGCGATCAGTGGTGCTGTTGTAACTTTCACTGGCGATAATATGACTTTTGGTACATCTAATGCTACAGCACTGACAAATGCAGACGGTGTTGCTAGCATATCCATTTTACCTACTAACGCAACGGTAACAGGTGTGTATGCCTTGAGTGCAACCGCTAGTTATAATAATGTGACTTCTGCTGCTACAACACGGAATTTAGTTTTTTCTAAACAGGACATTGCACTGACGAATATGGTTGCCGCAAGTACGAGTTTAGAGTCTGGCGGATCAACATTGGTGAGTCTAGTGACTCAGGATTCTAAGGGAAATTATCAGAATAATATCGCGGTAAACTTTACAGCTGATTGTGGTAGCTTTAGCAACGGTAGTGTAACTTCTTCAAATCAAGGAAATGTAGCAACAACCTATTATGCATTCGATTCAAAAGGTAACTTGTGTGATGGTAATCAAAAAATTATAGCGACAACAACTACAGGGGCATCAAATACAACATCGGTGTCGATCGCACAAGCAGTTGCAACCTCTGTCGTATATACGACAAAAGATTCTGTTCAGTTAGGAATTAATACAAGTGGTTCATCTTCGTCTGGTCAAATTGAATTCACAGTTTATTCAAATGGTACAGTACTTAAAAATCAAAATATTACATTGAGTTTAGAGAAAGCGCCTACAGATTTAAGTTTTATTAGTTTAGGTAATCGTACGGCTCAAACCGTTAAGAGTGATAGCTCTGGTAAAGTTACTGTAACATTATATCCTGGTAATATTCCTGGCCCAGTAGAAATTAAAGCAACTCTACCTAATGGTTTAAGTGCATTATCTAAAAATGTAACAGTAACAACGGGGCGAGCGACTCAAAACAGTTTTAGTTTGTCAGCAAGCAAGCAATCTTTACAAACGGATAAAGATGGTGATACCGCAACGGTTACTGCAATGTTGGCAGATCGTAACTCGAACAGTGTCCCAGATGGAACAGTCGTCAATTTTGTGGCAGAAGGCGGTAAAATTGACGGTAGCTGTAAAACCGTCGATGGTCAATGTAGTGTGACGTTGAGAACACAAAATCCTCGGCCTGCCAATGGGCGTGTAACTGTACTTGCTTATGCTGAAGGGGATAAGTCATATCTTGATCAAGATGGGGATGGTGTTTATACACCGATCAGTGCAGGCGGTGTTGATACCCTCGTTAGTAATATTGGTAACTTTTTCCGCGATGATAATGAAAATGCTATTTACGATAGTAACAATGGAGAATTCCTCTATAAACGAGTTACGACCCCATATACTACTGATACTTGTGCCGCATCTTCAATTGACCAACCAAATATCCCTTATACCTGTGATGATCAACTTGCTACGACCTTACGTAAGCAAATGATTTTTTCTTTCGCTTCTGATACACCAACTTTCGTTGCAAACTCTGGCATTAATGGTGATATTGTTAAAGATAATTTTGTTTTCCAATTATTTGGCAATAGTATGTTAACGGTACCAATGCCTTCAGGAACTTCAATCAGTGTTTCGGTTAAAGATAATACTGATGCTAATAATTTATCATGTTCGGCTGAAATTATTAGTGGCAATAATCCAGTTCCTTCAGTGATGAATTTGATGACACCTTCTACATTTAGTAATAGCAGTATTACAAGATACGCAGTTCAACTAAAAGGTTGTGATACAGGCGACAATATTCTTGTAACCGTAACAGCACCAAATAAAACGACGACGTTTAGATTTACGCGATAATCACAATTTAAAAAAACAGCACTTCGGTGCTGTTTTTTATAGGGCTGTACCTACACTAACGGAGGCAGTCGGACGAACTTGTAGTGAGCTACAAGCCGAAACCGCGAAGAGACATAAAAGGATAAGCGCGAGTTTTGACATGGTTCTTTATCTCGTGAAAAAGAACCATCATCTTATAAACAGAGGGATTTCACTATTTTGATCAGGTAATGAAATGTAATGGATTTAATCGTCAAGTAAATCCATTTGTTTAGCGATCTGATATAAATTATTTGAACGGTTACCTGTACGGCAGAACATCAGAATTGGTTTTGGCAGTTCATTATAATGATTGGCAAATGTACGGACATCGAGCTCAGTGATCTGCCCAGCAACAATAGGTTGATAAACATAGTCTAGACCTGCACTACGCGCTGATTCTTCGATTTGCGCACTGGTGGGTTGGTCTGGGCCGCCTTCCAGATCAGGACGGTTATTAATAATCGATTTAAAACCTTTTTCAACGACTTGCCCAATATGCTCAGGGCCGATTTGACCTGCGAAACCAACATTCTCTGTCATCTTGTCACTCCAAAAACAAATAAAACATTTTATGCTCTATCATAGCATTAAGCTCGATCTTGAGTTTAAATGTCTAAATTAAATAACTGATGATAAGTAAAAGATAACGCAATGGAGCGCGCATGCATACTTACACTGTTGAGCCGTTGTATGTTTCCAGTGGTGATGAAACCATCGCTGCGGACTTCTATCTTCCTAAAGCCAATATCAGACCTGCAGTGATTATTATGGCGCATGGCTTTGCAGGATTGCGTCAATTCAAACTTATCCAGTATGCGCAGCGTTTTGCACAAGCGGGTTATGCCGTTATCTTATTTGATTATCGTTATTGGGGCGGGAGTACGGGTAAACCTCGAGAGTTGGTTTCTCTGAACGCACAGTTGGATGACTGGAAGACCATCGTTCAATACGCATCTAACTGCAAGTTAATTGATAGTCGACGCATTATTTTATGGGGAACATCTTTAAGTGGTGGATATGCACTCAGTTTGGCAACTGATCTTAAAAATATTCAAGCGGTGATGGTGCAGGTTCCCTATGTGGATGGAGCTGAAACAGCCAAGCTTTATCCGCTACAGCGCTATCCTGAAGCATTAAAACGTTTTAGTCAGGATTATATGGGTTCCAAGATGGGTTTAGCGCCAAAAACCCTGCCTGTGGTCGATCAATATCGACTCTGTTTCTTGCCAACGTCAGATAGTTATTTTGGTTATCACTCGATTGTGAACCCTGACTACTATTGGAGCGGAGAAGTCCCTGCACGGGTGTTCTTTAATCTCATGCGTTATCGTCCGATTCAGTTTGTAAGAAAAATTAATATCCCGGTTTTATTTATCGCCGCCAAGCATGACTCTCTGATTCCGATTGAATCAAGTCGTGAAGCTGCCACCAATATTGCGCCATTTGTGAGCTATTATGAATGGGAAATGAAACATTTTGATATTTATCATGGTTCTTGGTTTGAAAAAGCAGTCACAACCCAATTAGAATTTTTACATCAACATATTGGAGTGATGTAGATGATTATTGTCTGTGCATCATGTGGTGCAAAAAATCGTGTACCCGAAGAAAAATTAGCAGTTCATCCTAATTGTGGTCAATGTCATCAAGCATTGTTGACGCAGGCCCCGATTGAATTAAACGAACAAAATTTTAGCAACTTTATCAGTAACTCTGACCTGCCGGTATTGATCGATCTATGGGCAGAGTGGTGCGGTCCCTGTAAGATGATGGCACCACATTTTGCGCAGGTGGCGAAGCAAAATCCTTATGTGGTTTTTGCCAAAATTGATACTGAAGCCAATCCACGTTTAAGTGCTGCATTTAACGTGCGTAGTATACCGACTTTGGTCTTAATGAATAAAACCACTGAATTGGCAAGAATTAGCGGGGCATTGCGTAGCCCTGAATTACAGCAATGGCTAGATCAGCAATTACAGCAACACCAAGGACATTAACATGAGCGAACGCCCAACTCATCCTGAAGGGACTCTATCACTACAGAATATTGCCATGCCAGCTGATACCAATTGGAGTGGCGATGTTTTTGGCGGCTGGATTGTGTCTCAGATGGATCTCGCAGGAGCGATTCATGTTGAACGTTTTAGTAAAGGCCGCTGTGCCACCATTGCGATCAATCAGATGACTTTTCTTGTACCGGTAAAGGTCGGCAATGTGATTAGCTGTTATACCAAGATTTTGAAAGTCGGTAGCAGTTCGGTGCAAGTTCAAATTGAGGTATGGAATAGTCACGATAATTCACGTGAACCTATACGGATTACCGAAGGGGTGTTTACCTTTGTGGCAGTTGATGTAAATGGTAAGAAACGTTTGATCTCAGAAGAGATC
Source organism: Acinetobacter sp. CIP 64.2 (assembly GCF_000369645.1). Lineage (NCBI taxonomy): Bacteria > Pseudomonadati > Pseudomonadota > Gammaproteobacteria > Moraxellales > Moraxellaceae > Acinetobacter > Acinetobacter sp. CIP 64.2. Next base: position 606,392 of record NZ_KB850121.1, on the reverse strand, counting down.
AAGCAGACATTTGCCGCAAGTTGATCTATTGCAAGGCCAGCTCGCTCTTGTTTTGTTGAGCAAGCCGATATTCTTTTATTTGGAATGATGTATGGCTGAAGAATTAGTTTTGCAGCACGGCCATAAGGCTGAGCAATATCAAAGTATCCTTCCACAGATTCAAGCAATTATTGAAGATGAAACCGATGTAATTGCCAATCTCGCCAATATCTGCGCTGCGTTAAAACAGCAATTTGGCTGGTTCTGGATTGGTTTTTATCTGGTCAAAGAGCATGAGTTGGTGTTAGGTCCATTTCAAGGCCCGATTGCCTGTACCCGTATTGCTAAAGGTCGTGGCGTATGTGGGACTGCGTGGCAGCAACAGCAAGTCGTTATTGTACCCGATGTCGATCAGTTCCCAGGACATATTGCCTGTAGCTCTGCCTCAAAGTCGGAGATTGTACTGCCGATCATGAAAAATGGGACGTGCGTCGGAGTATTGGATATTGATAGTGATGAACTCAATCAATTTGATGAAATTGATGCCGAATACTTGAAACAGCTCATGCCGTTGATTGAAAAATTTATTTAACCGCTTGATAACAATAAGGCCCAAATTACTTTGGGCCTTATTGTTAGGGAATTCAGTGCTATTTTTTACGCTTTGGCAACCAAGCCCAAAGCATTTGGCATTGGATGGGGGTATTGCCTGAATCATCTAGTACGGTTACAGGAATCAATAACTCGCCTTTCTCATTGTCCGCTATGAACTGTTGTTGCTCTGCTGACAATGTTGCCGTTGCGGTTAAACCACCTTGAGCCACTTTTAAATAATCGACATGCAATGATTTGATCAACAAGATGCGATCATCAGGGACATGTAAACCTGTTAAAAAACCCGTCGCAGTCTCGCCGAGTAATGCCATAGCTGCCGCATGAACACCCTTAATATGATTTTGCATATTGCGCTGGTTTTCAATACGCACAGTCACGTGGTCTTTGTCGACTTCTAAATAGCGAATATTCGCCGTTCCGACCATCGGAACCACACGACCAAACGCCTTGCTCCAGAGTGTGCTGCGGATGCCTTTTGGAAATTTAGAGGTGGTTTTAACCAGCTTATAAAGGCGGTTATCTTTTGCCATAGTGAACCTATTGCTTAATCTTTGAAATTATTAAATTGCAGTGGCAGACCAAATTGTTGTTCACGTAAAAAGTTCATGATTTGTTGCAAAGTATCGCGTTTTTTATCTGTGACACGGATTTTGTCTCCTTGAATAGAAGATTGCGCTTTGATGCCGCTTTCTTTAATGGCTTTATTAATTTTTTTTGCGGTATCTGAGTCAAGTCCATCTTTGAGCTTGATCACTTGGACGACGTTTTTACCTGAAGCTGTGGCTTTTTGTGGGTCTAAAGCCTGTACATCAATCTTGCGTTTATAAAAATGGTTTTCAAGCATGGTATAAACTTGTTCGCACTGGAAATCACTTTCAGTTGAGATTTTGATTTCTTTATTTTTCTCATTTAACTCAATTGAAACGTCTTGTCCACGGAAGTCAAAACGAGTTGCAATCTCTTTTTCTGTGTTTTGCACAGCATGATTGACTTCAAATAACTCTAATTCAGAAACAATATCAAAAGAAGGCATGGTTAGACCTTTACAAAGGGAAAGAATATTTGAGATGCTAAGGGGGTTTTCTTCATTTGCCAAGTGTTGTTTACATCAAAGGAGTGCACAATGATCCGTAAACAAGAAATTACAACATTTGAGTTCCCAGAAGGCGCAGTCATCTGGGATGTCCGAGATACCAAAGCGTATGCAGAGGCTCATGTCAAAGGGGCGGTGAATCGTCCAATTACTGAAATAACTGCGGATAGTTTGACTCAAGTTACAGCGGATCAACCGATTTATATTCTATGTGGTGGTGGCAGCAAAGCACCGCGTGCAGCAGAGCTTTTAGACGGTATTGATGGTTCTCGTGAATATGTTGTATTGATGGGTGGCACACGCGCAGCGCGTGATGCGGGCTTGCCTTTAGAACAAGGTGCTTAAATCACTCAAAAGATTGGCCAAAATACAGCTGTATTTTGGCCAATTCAAAATTCTAGATTTCAGTTATTTTAAAATTAAAAATATTTAACCAGAATAATAAGGCTTCTTGGCTTTTACTTTCTTCTGAAAGCGTTGAGGATTCAACTTATCCAACAGGTTTTGAGGCATTGGACAAAGCTCATCTAAAACAAGGGCTGCCAATACTTCGCTACACAACGGCGCAAACAAGAATCCCTTTGAACCTAGGCCTGCAAAGGTAAATATCTGTCCATCATTTTGTATTTTTCCAACCAAAGGGAAATAATCTAGACTTTGTGCACGCACAGACGCACGACCTTGCCAATGTTCTACCGTAGGGAGCTGCTGCGCATATTCTGGGAACACGCTGTGGATAAGTTCATAGTTATGCACATGATCTTCTGCCAAGACATCAACATCGTCTCGATTGGGATAAAAAGATGCACCTAAGAGCAGTTGTGCAGCATCCAGTTGCATACAATAACCGCCATAACTATAGGCTTGATCTAGAGCTAAAGCTTGCTCGCGATTTTCAACCCAACTGACCTGTCCACGAATCGGCTTTAACACGGGGTAGTTTTCAAATAGCTCAGCACTTTGCTTGGCACAACAAACAATCACATCATCGGCTGTTGCGATGAGTTGCTGTTCTTGCCAAAGCTCAGTTTGCTTGTCTGTGCTTTTTAAGCGAGAAATTTTTGCTTTTATGCATTGAATATTCGGATGCTGCAATATTTCATCACGCAGTTGCTGTGGAGAAACTGCACCTGCCTGATGAAGCGTCAAGCTTGGATAATCTGTTTCAGGGGGTGCATCTTGTTGATCTGGTACAGATAACACCGCTTCAGGATATTGTTCCGCTAAGCCAAGCAATTCATCTGCATTTTTTAAAGCCATTTGCTGGACTTGAATGGATCTAAATGCTTTGAAACGTGAATAGAAATTCAAGGCATGTTGCCAGCTTAAGGTCATCAGATGTTCATGGGCTTGCTCAATTGGACACAGCTTGGGGTTGAGTAAAGCCAGAGGATTGCCCGAGGCACCTGAAAGTGGCTCATTTTGCTCGTAGATCGTGACCTGATGGCCGCGTTGAGCAAAGGCCCATGCTGTGCTTAAACCTGCGATCCCAGCGCCAATGATGGCAATCTGACGAGGTCTTGAACGGGATGCCATTGGTGCTCGTTCAGATTGAACCTTAATTTCTGATGCTGCATCCAAGTCTTCAGTTTTAACGTGCGTAGGATCAAGCCAGATGGCTTTGAGCATTTCACGTTTATGACCAAAACCACGTGGGCGGCTAATTTGCACACCATGTTGCTTGAGTCCACGTTTTAGTACACCCGCAACACTAAAGGACGCAAACGTCGTTCCATAGTCGGATAAACGGACCATGTGATTCAGTACATTTTCCTGCCACATGTCTGGATTACATGAAGGCGCAAAGCCATCAAGGAACCATGCATTTACGGCTTGGGTCTTGGGGATCGTTGGAAAAATATCCTGTGCATCACCTAACCATAAATCAATGCTAAAGCGTTCTTCTGGAAAGCTTAAACGATGACAGCCTGCTATGGCCAAAGGGTATTGTGCAATCAGTTGGTCGGCGAATGGTTTGAGCTCAGGCCAGACATTCAGTGCACGGATCAGATCGACTTTGCTCAACGGGAATTTTTCGACGCTGACCACATGTAAATGGCTGTGATTGTCAGGACGAATCTGCTGCCAAAGCTGCCACAAGGTTAGAATATTTAAACCTGTGCCAAAGCCCGTTTCGCCCACACAAAAGTATTGGTAGTCGTTCAGTTGCGACAGACGTTCAGTGAGGTCATTGCCATTTAAAAACACGTGCCGTGTTTCAAGTAAACCATTATCTTTAGAAAAGTAGACATCACCGAACTGTTTAGAAATGGGAACTTCGATGCCATCGATGAGTTCCCAGTCTAATTCGGCTGTTTGTATTTTTGCTGAGTGAGACATAAATAAAGCAGACGGTTTTACCACTGACGACGACGTTTAGTGTGAATATAGCTGGAAATCAAGAAACCCAGAATCACGCCGACAGCAAGGGTCATCGCACCATATAAAAACATTTGTGCACTGCGTTCACTTTGCAACACCTGAACCTGTACCGTTAAATTATCATTTTTTAACTGCAACTCTTGATTTTGAGAGAGCGCTTCGAGGTTGGCGTGTTCAAGTTGTTTCAAACGACTGGCCTGATCTTGAATCATGGCCTTTACTTTTGCATCTTGCTGCTGTTTGGCTTTGGCAATTTGCTCAGCAGTCAGTGGTTTTACTGCTGTTGTCGTGGCTGTAGCGGGGACGGCCGCGGCTTGGGTTTGCGCTGTTGCAGCAGCCGTGGCTGGAGCAGCAGGTGCAGGGGATTCAACCGCCCATGCAGTCGAACTGAGTAGAGATAATGCGAATAGACTTTTTACAACAACTTGCATGATTTACCCTTTTGGAAAAGCTTTATTGAATGGTTTTACTTCGATATTTGAGTAAATCCCTTCTTTTAAAAAAGGCTCTTCCTGAATCCAGGCATCTAGCGCTGCACGATTTTCAAATTCAACAATCATGGTACTGCCCAAAAAGCCTGCTTGTGGATTATTTGGGTCTTTAGGATGCGCACCTGCTGCAATTAAACGACCTTCATCATCTAACTTTTGTAGTCGTTCAATATGTTGCGGGCGAGTTGCTAAACGTTTTTCCAAAGTACCTTCGCGATCAGTACAAGTCAGCACAAAATATGGCATGGCAGTAGCTCGATGATTTAAAATCTATTCAGTGGTTTTAAAATGCTTTCTTAAGAAAAACAGTATAGCAGCTAGGTAACTCATAGAAACGATAATATCGCCAAAAGCCGTGAATTCACCCCAATATTTTCCTTGCATATAGACAAAACCAAAGAAGAAATGCAAAGCAGCCAGTAAAAAGAATTGTCCACACCATGCCCAATTCAATTTGATCCAGCCTCTTGGGCTAAGTTCGAGTAAAGAGCCCAAGAGCTTCTGGATAATTGGCATACGTTCTTTATTGAATAACGGAGTGACTAAAAAGCCCAAACCAATCCCGATATTGATAATAATCGCCTTCATTTTAATGTAGGTCACATCACTAAAGATCAGGGTGATTCCACCAAAAATAACGGACATACCCACGATGAACCACTGCATTTTTTCCAATTTAAATTTCTGGAAAAAGAACAGACAGCCATAAACCACCAAGGTTGAAATGAGCAGCGCACAGGTTGCAACAAGGATATGATTTTGATCAGTATTTCCAGCACTTCCCACCAGTTGTAATAGGGGGTGATGACTATCTTTAGGATCGGTGGTTTTATAAAAATAAAAGAAGATAATAATCGGAAGATAGTCGAGCAACGCTTTCATGTTACAGTACGATGATGAAATAGGTCAGATAGCATAATACAAACCATGTTCGGTGTCGATTTACACACACATACACTCATTTCCGATGGTACCTTCTCTCCGGAGCAACTGGTACAGGCTGCGGTGGACTTAAAAATTCATACTTTGGCCGTCACAGATCATGACAGCATGGATGCTTTGTCACGTGCCCAAAATTATGCTCAAGCACATGATATTCAAATTATTTCTGGGGTAGAAGTTTCCAGTCAGTGGTCTAGACCGAATACCAAAAAGAGCTATGGTGTACATATAGTGGCCTTGGATATGCAGGATGATGCGCCGATCAAAGCCATGCTGGAACAGCAGAAAAAAGTCCGTGCCGAACGGGCAAAAGTGATTTGTCAGCTCTTAGAAAAATGTATTGATTTTGATATCTATCCTGATGTGATTACACAAGTCGACGGTGAAGCAGATCGTGTCACCCGAACTCATATTGCCAAAGCCCTAGTCGAAAAAAATATTGTCAGTCGTCCGCAACAGGCCTTTGACCGTTTCCTGAAAGAAGGCAAAAAAGCCTTTGTAAAGTTTGAAGGCATGGGCCTTAAAGAAACCATTGATGTGATTCATGCCAGTCAGGGTTTCGCTGTGCTTGCCCATCCGACCCGTTATGACCTGTCTGCCACCAATATCCGTTATTTGATTGAGCTCTTTGCTGAATCAGGGGGGGATGCCGTAGAACTACCGCCGAGTATCGAGCCTGCTTCGACACGTCAAATGGTCGATCGCATGATTCAGCAATTTGATCTGGCGGTTTCAATTGGCAGTGATTTCCATGGCGAGAATATGCCGTGGATTAAATTGGGACAGACACCACGCCTGAAAGAGGGGCAGAAAGGGATTTGGGAACGCTTTAAATCACCTGTGCTATGAAAAAAATTAGAATTTTGCTTCATCCTTGTGTTTTTCATGCTGCTTGTATGGGGCGTGCAATCGATGTTTCATGGTTTTGCAGGAGGGGGCTAATAAGTACTGCAACCTTAAGGCTCGTCTGAACGACTAAAGTTTTTATGATTCACGCTGCTGAAAGTAATCGACTAAATAATCCAAAAAGCGTTGTACTTTAGGCGCGATCAGCTCTCGATGCGGAAATACTGCATAAATTGCGGTTGTTTCTACAGGATAGTCGGGTAGAACTTGTACTAATTTTCCTGAAGCAAGATCCTCAGACACATGCCAGATCGAATGATTGGAAATCCCAAGACCGGCTAGGGCAGCTTGCCGAACGCTTTCGCCTGAGTTAGTTGCAAAATAACCCTCAACATGCACCTGTTCAACTTTCCCTTCTGCATTGACCAAATGCCAGTGATCGGTGAGCCCCTGACCATGCTGCTGTAAGATACAGCGGTGTAACTTCAGATCGGACAAGGTTTTTGGCATACCATATTGTTGTAAATAGGCTGGAGAAGCACAGAGTAAACGTGGATTGGTACTCAAGCGTTTGGCAATCAAGCTTGAACTTTTTAACTGACCAATTCGAATGGCCAAGTCCATGCCTTGCTGAATCAGGTCGATATTCTGATCATTTAAATCTAAGTAAATCTTTAGCTGAGGATGTAAGTGGGAAAATGTGGCAATCACGGGCATTAACACCTGAGTACCAAAAGTGGTTGAGGTGCTAATCCTTAAGGTCCCAGATAAAGCTTGATTTGGAGAGGTTAGAGCTTGCTGTAAATGGACAAAATCGTTGATCCAGCCACGTCCATGCTCAAGCAATGTTTTGCCTTCTTCGGTTAAGGTTAACTTTCGGGTGGTGCGATGGAATAAGCGTAATTGCAGGTTTTGTTCTAGGCGCTGCAATTTCTGACTGGCCACCGACACCGAGAGATTAGCATCCTGAGCAGCTTTGCTGATTGAGCCCAAGTCTGCAACACGAATAAAAAACTGAAAATCTTCTGTATTCATTATCAATAAAATCAGAAAAGTATTTCTTGATTATCGTGGTTTTTCGAATAAATCCCTAGCGCTATTTTTGTATCTAAATCATCACAGGTTGAAGAGACAGATCATGAAATATCACTTTTTAGGAAATTCAGGATTAAAAGTATCAGCGCTGGGGTTTGGTGCAGGAACCTTGGGTGGACAAGGACAAATCTTTGCGGCTTGGGGGCAAGCCAGTCAAACAGAAGCCAATCAAATGATTCGTGCTGGTTTAGATGCGGGCATTAATTATTTTGATACCGCCGATGTCTATTCTGATGGAGAGTCTGAACGGATGCTGGGCAAGGCTTTGGCATCTGAACGTCAACATAATATTATTTCCACCAAAATCGGTATTCGTAGTTCAGATCATCTCAATGATGCTGGATTTAGTCGGCGTTATTTATTGTCCGCAGTTGAACAGTCCTTAACACGCTTGGGAACCGATTATATTGATGTATTACAGCTGCATCAGTTTGATAGTTTTACTGCATTGCCTCAGTTAATGAAAACTTTGGACGAGTTGGTGCGGAGTGGCAAAGTGCGTTACATCGGCGCGTCTAATTTTGCAGGTTGGCAACTGATGAAAGCCCAAGCGATTGCCGAACAATATGGCTATGAAAAGTTTGTGGTCAATCAGGTCTATTATTCATTGATTGGCCGTGATTATGAATGGGAGCTGATGCCCTTAAATGATGACCAGCACATTGGGGCGGTGGTATGGAGTCCTTTGGGCTGGGGGCGATTGACAGGTAAGTTTGATCGCGAGAATCCGATTCCAGCACAGAGCCGTTTACATGAGACCGCGCAATTTGCACCACCAGTCAATGAGGCACATCTCTATGCTGTGATTGATGTGCTCAAACAGATTGCAGTCGAAACTGGCTATACGATTCCGCAAATTGCCTTAAATTGGTTGTTGCAACGACCCACTGTATCCAGTGTCTTGATTGGGGCGCGTAATCAAACGCAACTGCAAGATAATCTCAAAGCTAAGGATATTCAGCTGTCGCTTGAACAGAGCGAACGCTTAAATCAGGTCAGTGCGGTTTACCCGCCCTATCCTTATTATCCCTACTGGAATGGACAGTTTACCGAACGCTTTAAGTCCATCATCCCATCACAATTTATTTAAGTGATGTTAAGCTGAAAAAAATGCCCTCATTGGAGGGCATTGCAACTAGAGTAAGTTATGGTCATGCGCCTGAATCGGCGGTGGGGTTGGGCGACCAAGCGTCCCCAATAATTCGATTTCGATCGAACGTACCATCGCATCAAGCGGTAAGTCATTGCTTTGTGTGCCGAAAGGTTCTTCAATTTCAGTACTTAAAGCATCCAGACCTAAGAAGGTATAAGCGAGGATACCTACGAGCAGCGGTGTAACTAAGCCCAAGAGCGAACCAAGACTGAATGGCAACATAAAGCAGAAGAAATACACGGTACGATTCAGCAAAACCGAATAGGCGAATGGAATCGGGGTATTGGCAATGCGATCACACCCAGTTTGCATTTCGCTTAAAGCGGCAACATGACGGTTCATCTGGGTATAAATGATATCCGAGATTTCACCTTCTTTCATGGCTTGTAACAGTTCCCATTGAATCAGGCTCAAGGTGTACTGCGGCGCATTATGCTGTTGATATAGTTGGGTCAGTGCCTGCTGGCTAAGTCCACTGGTTTCAGTCAATTCGGTTGGATTGGCGGTTTGATGACGCAGACGATCACGCAGTACATTGGCAAAGACAATTACGTTTTGAATAATCCGTTCACGACGTGCTTGGGTCAGCACGCGGCAATCACGGTCAAAATGGCGCGCCGTGGCAATCAACACGCCCCAGAGTTTACGGGCTTCCCACCAGCGGTCATAACAGGCGGTATTTTTAAAGCCCAAGAAAATGGACAGTACCACACCAATTAAGGTGAAGCCGACCAAGGGGATTTCTGGGAAACGATACAGATTAACATACTCGACCCCACCAATGATGGCAGAGATCAGCATGACGAAACCGAGAGAGGGCAAAATTTTGGGTAAAATCGTCCCCCGCCATGAGAATAAAACTTTAAAAATACTCGGCTGGTCACGGACAATCATGTTATTTGAATCGTTAATTTTATGTCTTGATATTCCTGTTTGAATTAAGCTTTGTCAAGGCGAGATTGCTTGGTTTGAATAGGGTTGAGTAGTTGTTGTTCAGAAAATGAAAAATAGCCTTCAGCTGAAATAATAAAATGATCGATCAAGTGAATTTCCAACAGTTTGCAGGCTTGTTTCAGTTGTTGGGTCAGATAAATATCTTCTGTTGATGGCTGGGCAATGCCATAAGGATGATTATGTGCCACCACAATTTGGCAGGCCTGCTGTTGCAGGGCATAGCGGAGGGTTTGATTCAGCGAAACAGTACAGGAATGATGTGAACCGAAGAATAGCTTTTTGAAATGCAATTTTCTCAGTTCGGCATCTAAACACAGCACCGCAAAAACCTCCTGTTTTTCACCTTGCAGTTCATAACGTAAATAGTCGAGCACCAGTGTTGAAGTATCCAGACAAAGTCGTTGTTGCTGGAAATGATTATTCAGATAACGCCGTCCAAGTTCCTTTACGGCCATCAGCTGTGCATATTTGGTTGAAGCAATGCCATTAAATTGGGATAAATCTTCAAGATTGGCATCAAATATCAAATTAAGCCCGCCAAAATGTTGAATTAAAATACGCGCCAATTCCACTGCAGAATGCTGTTTTGAGCCTGAACGCAGAAAAATTGCCAGCAGTTCAGCATCGGATAAGCTTTGTGGACCTTGGGATAAAAGTCGCTCTCTTGGACGCTCTTGTTCAGGCCAGGTTTTAATAGATTGATTCAATCGTTTATTTCCCTTTGATTTTATTGTGATTATTGTTTTAACGGGCAAAAATAATTGCGCGCCTTTTCCTTTTATATGACCTCATCTCAACACAATTCTCGTTTGTGATCTGCGCTGAAATGTTGAGGATGCTACTTGGGTATCCCGTTATTTAATGCTATTGTGAGCGCCACTGCAACAGTAAGGTATCCTGTTTGTGAGCTTCGATCTAAGTGTTATTCCCCATAAAAACATTATATTAGCGGTTACAGGTGGTATTGCTGCCTATAAAAGTGCCATCTTGGTACGCCGTTTAAAAGATTTCGGTTTTGATGTCCGTGTGGTCATGACCCATGGCGCACAAGCATTTATTACCCCACTGACTTTTCAAGCACTTTCAGGCAATCCTGTGCATACCGAATTGCTTGATCCTGAAGCCGAAGCAGGCATGGGACATATCGAATTGGCACGTTGGGCCGATTTGGTTCTGGTTGCACCTGCCAGCTGTGACAGTATCGCAAAATTTGCCAATGGTTTGGCAGATGATCTGCTCAGTACGCTATATCTGGCCACCAAAGCACCGGTTTGGGTTGCCCCTGCAATGAATCAGCAAATGTGGGCAGCAAAAGCGACACAGCGTAATCTGCAAACTTTGGTGGAAGATGGCGTGCATGTGATCATGCCAGATGCAGGTGAGCAAGCTTGTGGTGATGTTGGGCTGGGCCGTATGCCTGAGCCTGAAGATTTGGCGCGTCAAGTTGCAGCCTATTTTCATAAGGCACAACGTGCCTTGGCAGAAAAGTTTGGTCTGCTGGCTGGAAAACGCGTCACCATTACCGCGGGACCCACCCGTGAAGCGATTGACCCAGTCCGTTATATTTCTAACCACAGTACTGGTAAAATGGGTTTTGCCTTGGCAGCAGCCTGTTATGCCGCAGGGGCAAAAGTGACCTTGGTGGCAGGCCCTGTCAGTCTGGATACTCCGAATGGTGTGCAACGTATTAATGTCAGTTCTGCAATGCAGATGCTGGATGTCAGCATGAATCAACTGAAAGACGGTTGTGACATCTTTATCGCAACTGCGGCTGTGGCAGATTATCGTGTGGCACAAGTGGCAGAGCACAAGATTAAAAAAGCAGGTGATGAACTTGCGGTTGCGCTGGTTAAAAATCCAGATATTGTGGCGACCATTGCACAGCAAGATGAGCGTCCTTTCATGGTTGGCTTTGCTGCTGAAACGCAAAATGTTGAAGAATACGCTGCAGGTAAACTGGTGGCGAAAAAACTAGACATGATTGCCTGCAATGATGTGTCACGTCCAGATATTGGCTTTGCCTCAGATGAAAATGCCATGACTGTATTCTTTGCCCAGTCTTATCATATGAAAAAGCGTGAGCTGGAAAAGGCATCTAAACAAGAGATTTCGCAGCAGTTGGTTGAGTCGATTGCGGATGCTTTACGCCGTCGTCTATAAAATTGGACTGATCTCATTTATCAAAATGCAACGAAATCGTTGCATTTTTTATGTATGCTAAATCAGCAATTTCTCTTGTACGCCGGAATACACAGTACGAGGTATTTGCTGAAGACAAATCAAGCATAGCCACAGTTTTTGATAGGATATCCGAATGATTAAAAAAACTTTAGCCACCGTTGTGATGTTATCCGCTTTTGCCTTCAGCCATACGGCAATGGCTGCGGGTTTAGAAGATGATATGAAAACGCTGGGGAAAAATTATAAAGCGTTTAACCAAGCTGCAACGCCACAGGCTGCAACAGCTGCTTTGGATAATATGCGTGCAGCTGCGACCCATTCAAAACAATATAAACTGGCGCCGAATACCAAAGATAAAGTGCCAGCATCGACCGTTTTATTTGACCAGATTGTCGTAGAAATTGATAAAGCTAAACTGCTGGTTCAAGCGGGTAAGCTGGATGAAGCGAAAAAACAAGGCAAAAAGATTGCTGAATTACGTGACCAAGGGCATAAGTATTACACCCATTAATCTATCAAGATTGGTCATCGAAATGAGAGAGCTGTACTTAAAAGAGTGCAGCTTTTTTATTGATATTTGAGACGATAGAAAGACAAAATGCAGACTGAGCATGATTCAGATTTTCTCTGTATGGCAAAGTTGCTACAGTGAAAATATGAATGATGAGAGGTGATGATATGTCCTCACAACAACGTAATTATGAGCGTATTGCTCAAGCGATTCAGTATATCCAACAAAACTTTCAGCAACAGCCACAACTGGATGAGGTCGCTGCGCATATCCATTTAAGCCCAGCGCACTTTCAACGTTTATTTACCGAGTGGGTCGGCACCAGTCCGAAGAAATTTTTGCAGTATATGAGTGTTGAATATGCCAAGCAGATTTTAAAGCAGGAGCAGGGCAGTATTTTTGATGCAACCTTTGCTACAGGACTGTCCAGCACCAGTCGCCTGCATGATCTGTTTATCCAGATTGAAGGCATGACCCCAGCCGAATATAAACATGGTGGACAGAGCCTGACGATTCATTATCAATTTGCAGAGACCTTATTTGGCGAAGTGCTGATTGCGTCCACCCATAAAGGCATTTGTGCGCTGAGTTTTGTGGACAATCGGGCTGATGCTTTGCAGCAGTTAAAGAGCCAATTTCCTCAAGCTCAGTTTATCGAGCAGATTGATGCCTTGCAGCAAAGTGCTTTGGCCTTGTTTCAAAAAGCACCTCGGCAATTGGCTGATATTAAATTGCATTTAAAAGGTAGCGAATTTCAGCTGAAAGTGTGGCAAAGCCTGCTCAAGATTCCAATGGGACAGCTGTCAACTTATGGTCAGTTGGCCAAAGCCATTGATCATCCTAAAGCGGCTCGTGCTGTGGGGACTGCGATTGGCAGTAATCCTGTGGCATTTTTGATTCCGTGTCATCGGGTGATTCAGTCGACTGGTGCTTTCGGTGGCTATGAGTGGGGAACATTGCGTAAAACCGCACTGATCGGTTGGGAAGGTGCACAAACCCATGCTGCTATCTGAACAGATTCAAATCGAAACGGCGATCAGTAAAATCCATGCGGGAGATTGGGAGCTAATCACTGAACAACTCCATCAGCATGGTTTTGCCAAGATTGAGCAGGTCTTATCGAGTGCGCAATGTGAGTTGCTAAAACAGATGTATTCGCAACCAGAGCGCTATCGTAAAACCGTAGAGATGCAGCGTTATCGTTTTGGTCTAGGTGAATATAAATATTTTACTTACCCTTTACCAAATCTGATTGGACGGATACGACATGAGCTCTATCCTTATTTGGCACCGATTGCCAATGCATGGTTTCGGGTGCTGAGCTTAGAACGTTCCTTTCCATCCTCCCATGCTGAATTTTTACAGCAGTGCCATCAACATGGGCAAACGTTGGCAACGCCATTGATCTTGAAATATGGGCAAGGGGGCTTTAATACCTTACATCAGGACTTATATGGTGAGGTGTATTTCCCTTTACAGCTGGTGATTGTGCTGAGCCAGCCCAATGTAGATTTTACGGGTGGAGAGTTGGTCTTCACTCAGCAAAACCCACGAGCGCAGTCTAAAGCCATGGTGATGCAGCCACAGCAAGGTGATATCCTGATTTTCACGACTCAGTTTAAGCCTGAAAAAGGCAGTCAGGGCTATTATCGGGTCAATATGAAACATGGGGTCAGCCCAGTTCATCAAGGGGAGCGTTATAGCTTAGGGATTATTTTTCATGATGCGCTGAGTTAGTCTGATGTGGCGACATTGTGAACTGGCGCAGACCGAGCTGCATCTGAAACTGAAACAGCAGGAAATTTTGTATGCTGGAAACGCACAGCTTAAAATCTATGGCAGATTGACCTGTGCCTCAGGGAAGCGCATGCTGAAAAACAATCGAGTCTTTTTTGTCGATGAGCATGAAGCGATTGCACAGGGCTACCGACCTTGTGGACATTGTATGCGGCAGGCCTATAAGAAGTGGAAAGATGCAACTATTTGATATTGAAGCTGACCCAGAGCAGAATCATTTGCCCTATGACGGTACGGTACAGTACTACGGCAAAGTCGTGCAGACTGCGGCAGCCGATCATTATTTTGATCAGCTGATGCAAACGATTGCATGGGAAAACGACCAAGCCATGATCTTTGGCAAGTTATTAACGACTAAACGCAAAGTGGCGTGGTATGGCGATCAGCGTTTTGAATATACCTATTCCAATATAAATAAATATGCCTTGCCATGGACAACGGAGTTACTTGAATTAAAACAACTGGCCGAAAAGCTAACGGGTGAAACATTTAACTCTTGTTTGCTCAATCTTTATCATAGTGGTGAAGAAGGAATGGCCTGGCATAGCGATGGTGAAACTGATTTAAAAAAAGATGGTGCAATTGCATCGTTTAGTTTTGGCGCAGAGCGTAAATTTGCCTTTAAACATAAGCAGAGCAAAGAAAAAGTCGAACTATATTTAGAACATGGCAGCTTATTGGTGATGAAAGACACCACGCAGACGTATTGGTTACACCGTCTGCCTCCCACCAAGAAAGTGAGCGCGGCGCGGATTAATTTAACCTTTAGAACGATTGTATATTGATCTTAGAAAAAAAGGACTGAAAAATCAGTCCTTTTATCTTACAGCAAGAGTGCTTATGCTTGGCCTTGTGCATCAGCATCCGCTTGTAGGCGTTGCATATTTGCTTCAAATTCAGCATCAAAGTTAATTGGTGTAAGCAACAATTGCGGGAAGCTACCCTTAGTCACAAGGTCATTCACCGCTTCACGTAAGAACGGGAACAAGATATTTGGGCAGTAAGCGCCCAAGATGTATGGAAGGCGATCTTCTTCTACACCATCAACCAAGAAAATCCCTGATTGGGTCACATCAACGATGAACGCAGTTTCATTTTCGTTGTTTGCTTGAACCACAACTTTTAAAGACACTTCGTAGTGGGTCGCATCAATTTTTTCTGCAGCAGAAGATAAATTGATGTTGAGTTCTGGCTGCCATTGTTTCGTGAAAACTTGTGCACCAGGAACTTCGAAAGAAATGTCTTTAGTGTAAATACGTTCTAACGCGAGTTGTGGTTGAACTTGTTCTTCGCTCATTGTTTTTCCTTAAATCTTGGATTTAGATGTTGTTAAGCTAATAATTGGTCGAGTTTACCTTCACGCTCTAAAGCATAAAGTTGATCAAAACCACCGATAAACTGATCTTTAATAAAAATTTGCGGCACCGTACGATGATTGGTACGTTGCATTAACTCAAGACGAACTTCTGGTGCTTCATTGGAAAGATTAATTTCTTTAAAAGCCACACCTTTACGCTCGAGTAATTGTTTTGCACGCACACAATACGGGCAAGATAGCGTTGAATAAATGGTGACGTTTTCAGTAGTCATTTTATCGCTCCTTAAGCTTTGGTTTTGCTTTTCACTAAAGGCAAGCCTTGAGCTTTCCAGTTGCTAATGCCACCGTCTAAGCGGTAACTGTCAGCATGGGCAACTTTTTGCAAGGCTGAGCCTGCAACCTGCCCTAAGTTACAAATGAAGACCAAAGGACGATCACTTGCTTTTAATTCATCAATATGACTGGTGATCTGGCTATATGGAATGTTACGGCTACCGCTGATGTGGCCATCACGGAAATCTTTTCCATCACGCAGGTCGATCAACATGGCATTTTTTGCCTTGACCAAAATACCCAGTGATTGTGGTGAAATTTTACGACCATTGCGTTGTCCTTCTAAAATAAAGAACAACACGATTAACACGCCGAGCGTACCAAATAAGAAGGGGTGATTCCCCATAAACTCTAACCAGCGTTCCACAAGTCACCTAAAGTTAAAATCAAAATTGATGCTGAGTATAACTTATCTCAATGGTGATCAAAAATGTTAGTTCAAGGGCAGAAGCCGAAGAAAATTAACTTTTTTGTTGTGCTTCCTGAATTTCATCCAATAGGCGCAGATAACTGTCTAGACGACGCGGTAAAATTTCACCTGCATCAACCGCTTGTTTCAACGCACAATTTTTCTCATGGGTATGGGTGCAGTTACGGAACTGACAAAGGCCGAGATGGGCTTCAATTTCAGGAAAGCCAGTTCGTACTTTTTCCAGATTCAGATGCCATAGCCCAAACTCACGGATTCCGGGAGAATCAATCAAGGCGCCGTTTGTTCCAAATTTGATCAAACGGGTGGAGGTGGTGGTGTGTTGACCGAGCGCTGAGTTCTCTGAAATCACGTTGGTTTTCTGCGCAGCATCTGGAACAATGGTATTGATCAAGGAGCTTTTACCGACACCTGACTGTCCAACGAAGGCCACTGTTTCATTATCCAGACGTGCCGATAGTTCAGAGAGATCGCCACGTGAATGACAAATCAGGGTTTCATAACCCAACGCCTCATATTCACTCAATAGCGTCAGAATCGGATCATTTTCAGTGAGCAAGTCTGATTTGTTTAACACCAGTAAGGCTGGAATGTTGGCATCGGCACACGCGACCAGATAACGGTCAATCAATGTCGGTGCAGGTTCTGGCAGCGGGGCAAATACAATCACAATCAAACTGATATTGGCAGCGACGGGTTTGACCTTGTGATAACGGTCTGGACGAGTCAGCAATGACTGTCTTGGATAAATCGCGGTGATAATGCCCAAGCCCGTAATGGGATCGGCTTGCCATTTAACCCGATCACCTGTGACCAAAAGTTCTAGGTTGGTACGGGTGTGACAACGCCAAATGCTGTCGAGCTCGATCGGTTTCCAGAATGGTTCCGGTTCACCTTCAGCCACGTGTGGTTTTTCAGGGTGCTGTTCAGCCACAGATAAAGCTTGTACTTCGAGTTGACGACCATAATGCTGAACAACCAGTCCATCCAGATCTTGCGATGTATCAATGTCGTCTTGACGTGATTTATGCTGTTTCTCAATACGACGTTGCTGTTGTTCGGTTAAACGACGCTTACGAATTAAAGCCATTCATATCCCAAAAAATCCACACTTAGAAGACCGCAAAAATAGCACGAAGCCGCTATAGAATTACAGCCAAGATGTAATTAATTTGCTACTATTGATGTTTTTAAGCACATTAGAATCGCCATCCATGAGCAGCACCCCTGATACACGATTAATTTGGATCGATCTGGAAATGACAGGTCTCGATACCGATAACGACAAGATTATTGAAATTGCAACAATTATTACAGATGACCATTTGAATATCTTGGCTGAAGGACCTGTTTTAGCGGTACATCAATCTGATTTGATTCTAAATGCGATGGATGAGTGGAATACCAAGCAACATGGCCAGTCGGGTCTGATTGAGCGAGTACGCCGCAGTAAGTTAAAGGCTGAAGATGCAGAACAGCAAACGCTTGAGTTCCTCAAGAAATGGGTGAGTCCAAAATCTTCGCCGATGTGTGGTAATTCAATTTGCCAAGACCGCCGTTTCTTGCATCGTTTAATGCCTGAGCTGGAACAGTTTTTCCATTACCGTAATTTAGATGTTTCTTCAGTGAAAGAGTTAGCGAAACGCTGGAGACCGGAAATCATGAGCGGTTTAAAGAAAAATGCTTCACACTTGGCAATGGATGACATCCGTGATTCGATCGCAGAACTGAAATATTATCGGGAATACTTCTTTATCATGAACAACGATAACTAATCGATTGATAGAATATTTAAAAGGAGCGTCAGCTCCTTTTTTAATGCGCCAAAAAGTTTGGGATTGATTAAAAAATCGCTTAAACTCAGCTTTTAATTGCAAACTATAAAAAAGAGAGCGTACATGCAAAGTACCAACCCTATTTTAACGCGGGTAGAAACTTATCAGGATTTGGCTGAACCCATGACCATTCAGGGAGCGATCCAGAAGTCAGTGCTGTTAACCGTGATTGCGGCTGTTTTAGGCATGGCTTTATTTTTCTACTGTGCGATGACCGCCAACCTTTCCATTGCCTATGCTGCGACAATCATCGGGGCCGTAGGTGGTTTCATTCTGGCTCTGATTACTACCTTTAAATCTAATACCGCACCTGCTTTGGCCATTCCATATGCTTTATTTGAAGGGGCATTTTTAGGCGGTGTGTCGTTTATTTTTCAGTTGAAATATCCGGGCGTGCCATTACAAGCATTGCTGGCGACTTTCGTGACCACATTAGTTTTATTTGCGTTATATAAATTCCAAGTGATCCGTGCCACTGAAAAGTTTAAAGCCATTGTCATTTCAGCATCGATTGCGATTGCCTTGGTGTTTGTCGTACAGATCATTTTGCGTTTAGCATTTGGTTCAAGCATTCCTTATATCTTTGAAAGCAACTGGTTAGGGATTGGTTTTGCTGCTTTTGTTGCCGTGATTGCATCATTAAACCTGATCTTGGATTTTGACTTGATTGAAAATGCGGCTGCACAACGTGCGCCAAAAGCATTTGAATGGATCTGTGCCATCGCCTTATTGGCGACTTTGGTATGGATGTATTATTCATTCCTGCGTTTATTGAGCTTACTTCGTGGTGATGATTAAGTTCCAATTTAGGTAAAAATACAAATCGTCTTCACTTGAAGGCGATTTTTTTATGCAAGATTGTAAAAAAGATGGATTATGCAATTCCGCTCTAGACGGAATATTGGCATGATGTGGTGAAAATTTTTCGAGTGAGAATAAGATGTCACAAGGACTTTTAGCTGGTAAGCGTTTTTTGATTGCTGGTATTGCAAGTAAATTATCGATTGCTTTTGGTATTGCATCAGCACTCCACCGTGAAGGTGCAGAGCTTGCGTTTACTTATCCAAACGAGAAGTTGAAAAAACGTGTCGATGATTTTGCAGCACAGTTTGGTTCAACACTGGTATTCCCTTGTGATGTTGCGATTGACGTAGAAATTGACAATGCCTTTGTTGAATTGGCAAAACACTGGGATGGTTTAGACGGTGTAGTGCATTCAATTGGTTTTGCCCCTGCACATACGCTTGACGGTGACTTTACCGACGTGACCGATCGTGACGGTTTTAAAATTGCGCATGACATTAGTGCCTATAGCTTTATCGCAATGGCACGTGCGGCTAAACCATTATTACAAGCGCGCCAAGGTTGTTTATTGACTTTGACTTATCAAGGTTCTGAGCGTGTGATGCCGAACTATAATGTAATGGGAATGGCTAAAGCATCATTAGAAGCAGGCGTACGTTATTTGGCGTCAAGCTTGGGTGTAGACGGTATTCGTGTCAATGCAATTTCTGCGGGCCCAATCCGTACTTTGGCTGCATCAGGGATTAAATCATTCCGTAAAATGTTAGATGCCAATGAAAAAATTGCGCCACTGAAACGTAATGTGACCATTGAAGAAGTGGGTAATGCTGCATTATTCCTTTGCTCGCCATGGGCTTCGGGTATTACAGGCGAAATCATGTATGTTGATGGTGGCTTTAACACGGTTGGTATGAGCCAGTCAATGATGGATGATGAATAATTAGATTAATCTAAATTATTTGATAAAGCCGCTTTTATAGCGGCTTTGTTTTTTTAACAATATGATGGAATTCTAAAAACTATAACCCATCTTTTGAACTCATTTATTATGGTTTTCTATACTGTTAAACCATTGTTCAGGATCTTTAGCGAATAAATACGCATTTGATTTTTTAATATGACTGATTACTTTAAATACATTTGGTTCAGCTATACGCTTTTGTTCAGGTATAAACAATACACAACAAAGCTTTTGTGCAATAGCAATAATTTGTTCAATATCTAAAACAAAATTGCCACGCATATCTATTCGAAACTGAATGTTTTTTAATTCACCTTTTTCATACCATGCTTGCCCGTCAGTTTTTTCTTCATCCCCGAAAATAACTAAGTCCTCATGCCATGATTTAGATAAGGGGTAATATTTTATAATTTCATCTTTTACATTATTTACTGGACGATTTTTCCAAGTAAAAGAGACATCATAATGACCTTCTGCATCATAAAATCTAGAAACGTCTATCCCATTGGCATTGAACCAGCTTTTGGGAATTAAGCAGACTTTAAATTGCCATGCTGCCATAGGATTTTCTCTGATCTCATTTTTGGGCGAATGCTACGCATGTCAAATTTTACTTAAATATTTTGTCTTGGTGTGTATTTATGACGAGAGTACTTCTCTTACCTTTTTAGAGTCAATTTCTTTCCAGCGAGATACGGTTTTACCGCTAGAAGTAGTTTCAACAAGTAATTCAATTTTGTAGTCTGAATTATATTTTCTTTTTTTAAATAGTTCATGTAAGTAGATGGCAAAATCTTCGGCTAATTCTAATGAATCAAGGTAAACACTTTTCCTACACAACCGTCCGTTTGATGAAACGCCTACAATGATCATTGAGTCTTCATCATGCTCCCAATGATAAGAGCGGAGATGTTGCGGCAAAAGAACGTTTTTTATATGAACAAGTAAGGTTGCATACTCTACAGTATTTCGATTTGGAAACTCTCCTAACTTTCTAAGCATTTTTGCTTTTCTCCTCTCCCTAAATGCATAGTTAAACATAGACTATGCATAACCAATTAAATTTTCGATCTTACTTAGATTTATTCTGATTAGCGTATGCAACAGTAATATTTACGTCAATAAAAAACTAGTAAGCCTTGTTTCATAATTTTTAACATAATATTCAATTCAACAATAAGCGATCAGTTGAAAATATATCGATAAGTATAATTAATCATTTGTCATCAAATACTTTATATGCTAATTAATGCTGGTTTTGTTTGAGTCGAAAATTCTGAAGAGAATCTCGATAAACGGCTTTGTTGCACAAATAGACGAAAGGTAGAGTTGTTCTAATCTTCAGATATTTATGCAACAGCCACCGTTTTAGCTGTACCAAGTTGAGTAAATTTATTCAAAATATCGACTCTTATTTGCAAGTCAACCACCTGACGATTAAAGCATCGACTAGATACACCATGTCCAAGTCGTTTCAAGGCAAACATTTTAGCCTCTATTCTGGATCGTCGATGATAACCAATATCTCGTTTCCACTGCTTTTGACCCTTGTCCCAACAGCCTTGTACTGCATGATTCCTTGCTTTACCAATTTCATTTTCTACCCATAAAGCAGCATTGGAACGAGGAGGGATAATTACATTTGCTTGCCGTTTCAAAATCGCATCATAACAATTCACTGTGTCATAAGCACCATCAGTCGTGACAGATGCAATGGGTTCATCAATTTGATCTAAAAGAGGTGGGAGCATTTCAGCATCACCATATTGGCAGGTCGTGACTTCAACCGCTTGTATTTCTCCACTGTTTGCATCTGTCGCAAGATGTAATTTCAGCCATTGACGATGTTGGTTTACGCCATGTTTTTTACGCACCCATTCCCCATCGCCTGTAACTTTGATCCCTGTGCTATCAACTAAAATATGCAAGTCTTCCTGTGGATTTTTTGCTGATTTATGTAGAAGTGGCTGGAGCTTATCTGCTCGCCGACTCAATGTTGAGAAGTCTGGAACATTCCAGTCGAGGTGAGCCATTTGAAAAAGGCTTTGAATGAAACCTTGTGTTTGGCGTAAAGCCAGTTGGAACAGGTTTCGTATCGTCAGGGCAAATTGAATTGCTATATCAGTGTAGGTAGGTTGACGTCCTTTTTTTCCACTAGGTGTTGCAGACCATTGCATTTGGGGATCAAACCAAATGGTGAAAGCACCCCGTTGACGTAAAGCCTGATTGTACTCAGACCAGTTCGTTGTTTTATATCGGCTTTTTGATTCTGTATTCATCTAACATGTATGGGGATGAAATTTATTTATGCAACAAAGCCTCGATAAACAGATTATTTTTTAGCGTTCGGGGAAGTTAATTTAAACATGAAGAAAACATATGTGGCTTTAGGACTGGTAATTGTACTTTCACTGCAAGGTTGTGCCGCAGTGATGGCAAGTAACCAACCGCATAAAAAGAATCTATCGGTTTTAGAAGTTGGCAAACATCGAAATAATGTGATTTCTGAACTTGGCGCGCCAGTCACATCTGAAATCCAGAATGGTGAACGCAAAGAGATCTATACCTTCCAGCAGGGATATTCAAAAGGGGCAAGAATCAGCCGTACACTGTGGCATACCACCGCGGATATTGCGACCATTGGTCTGTGGGAGATTATTGGTTCTCCCACAGAAATATATTTCAATGGTCAACAACTTTCATATGAGGTTGTTTTTGATGATCGAGACAATATCAAAAGTGCCAAGCTCATTCAAAATGCTGCAACGCCTGTTGTAGAGTGAATACAAAAACATAGCAGTCTAAATTAGGGTTATGGCAGTTCTTTTACTGGGCTGCCACCTAAGGCCTGCATTAAAGTCACATAAGCAATATATTGATTCTGCTTGGTTTCAACCAAACTCAGTCGTGCATTACGTGTGGTTTCCTGCGCATCCAGTAAGTTCTTTAAGGCAATCGCACCATTGCGATAACGCACTTCGGTTAAACGTTCAGTTTTATCTGCCAGCTCAACATTACGTTGCTGTAACTGTACTTGCTGATTCAGTTGAGTACGATTGGATAGCGCATTCTCTACATCGGCAAAAGCTTGGTATAGCGTTTGGCGGTATTGGATTATGGCTTTTTCATATTCAAGATCACTGATCGCAATGTCTTTCTTCATATCGTTATATTGAAGAAAGGGCAGGCTCAGGCTCGCACCCAAGGTTAGAGCAGGGTTCTTCAATAACTGAGTTAATGATGTACTTGTAGAGCCGAGACTCCCAGTCAGGTTAATCGACGGATAGTAGCTGGCTTTGGTCGCATCCTTATTGGCTAAAGTCTTACGCAAGCGTAACTCAGATGCTTGTAAATCAGGACGACGCGATAAAATATCAGCAGGGAGTCCGACCGCAATATTCGGGAGGGCATTACGAGGTAACTGCGCAGGCTCTTGAATATTCAGTTGTTGTACAGGTTCATGTAGCAAAACGGCAATCGCGGTACGTGCTTCGACGCGTTGCTGTTCGATCTGGCTAAGGCTGGCTTTCTGGCTTTGTACCGATTGCTCAGCTTGGGTTAAATCCAAACCAGATACGGCACCCGCTTTATACTGTGATTGAACCAAAGAATAGATTTTTTGGGTTGATGCCAAGTTTTGCTGAATGGTTTGATAACGTTCATTCAGATAACCCAGTTGCCAATACAGTTTGGCTGTGGTTGCTACCAAACTTTGAGCAGTTGCTTGTAAGTCCTGTTCAGTTGCGAGCGCTTCCCAACGACTGGCTTCGGTTTGATTGGCCAGTTTGCCAAATAAATCCAGTTCATAGCTGACACCGACGCTGGTGGATAAACCGCGGTCAGAGCCATCGCCGGAACGTAGATCAATATTATGCCCTGCGGAAACACTGGAACTGGTTCGAATCCCTTGTCTGTTTTCAGCCAGACCTGCTTGTAGTCGTGCTTGCTTGAGGGTTATCCCTGCAACGCTTAAGTCACTGTTTTTAGCCAAGACTTGAGAGACCAACTGATTTAGTTGAGCGTCATTAAACAGGGTCCACCATTGATCGGTTAGATTCAGACTCTTGTTTTTCTGTGCATCGTATTGGAACTGTTGCGGCACTTGGACTGTTGGTGCGTTATAGGGTGTTTTGACCACAGCAGAACAGCCAGCTAAGGAACCAGTAAGTACCAGGGCGAGTCCTAATTTTGTGAATTGAAAAGACATACTCAAATTCCTTATTCTCTCGCTAAGGCAGCAACTGGGTCGAGTTGTGCTGCGTTTCGTGCAGGCAAGAAGCCAAATACAATACCAATTAGACTTGAACAGACGAAGGCTGCGACAATGGAGGTGGTTGAATAACTCATTTCAATTACCCCTTTGGCAAAATGGCCAATGATTTGTCCAATCCCCAAGGACAGGAGAACACCAAGCACGCCGCCTAATAAGCAGACCAGAATTGCTTCGATCAGGAATTGCTGCAAAATATCGCTTTGTCGTGCACCCACTGCCATACGCACCCCGATTTCCTGTGTACGTTCGGTCACCGAGACCAGCATAATATTCATGACGCCAATACCACCAACAACCAAAGAAATGACGGCAATTGCTGAAATCAGCAAGGTCATGGTGGCTGTAGTTTGCTGAATGGTTTCACGAATGCTGTCAGAGTTTTGGGTAAACACATCCTGTGCGCCATGGCGCTGTTCAAGCAGGGTTAAAATCGCATTCTCGGCAGCACTGCTTGGATATTCATCTTTAATCCGCACGATGATGCTACGGACATTGGATTGTCCTAACATCCGGCTCATCACGGTCGAGTAGGGCAGATAGACATTCAGGCTGTCTGAGCTCATGAAGCCTTGCTGTGCGTCAATCACGCCAATAATACGGCTCGGCACGCTCCCCAAGAGCAGGACTTGACCAACAGGATTGGTACCATCCGCAAAGAAGGTCTTTTCCGTATTGGTATCAATCACCACATCTTGCGCACGTTGGGTAACGCTGCTTTTATCAAAAGGCTGCCCCGATTTAAAGGTCAGACCCCGAACATAGAAGAAGTCAGCACTCACACCATTGACCGTTGCTGAGGCTTCGGTATCTTTATAACGTAAGGTCACACTGGTATTGGCTGAAGGGCTGACCCCATCAACATAAGGTTGTTCAGCCAGTGCTTCTGCATCGGCGGGAACCAGTGTTTTAACTTGGGAGGCACGTGAATTATCACCAAAACCACGTCCTTGATAGACGGTAATGGTGTTGGTTCCCAGACTACTGATATTTTCCAGAATCTGTTTTTGTGAGCCATTGCCGAGCGCCACTACCGAGACCACAGATGCAATCCCGATGATAATCCCAAGCATGGTCAAAAACGTACGCATGCGATGGGCATTCATGGCCAGCAGCGCCATACGGAAGGCTTCACCCAGACGGTCGAAGAAAGAGCGCCAAGCAGAGGTTTTCTTCTGTGTTGTGCGTTGCAGTGGCTGGCGTTCTAGGTCAGGATCGGTATTTTCGGGCGTATTGGCACGGTCTGAAATAATATTTCCGTCACTGATCTCGATGATACGTGTCGCATTTTTGGCAACATTGAGATCGTGGGTGACCAGAATAATGGTATGACCTTTGGCATTCAGTTCACGCAAAATACGCATCACCTCAATACCACTATGTTTATCCAAGGCACCTGTGGGCTCATCGGCAAGAATGACATCCCCACCGTTCATTAACGCACGGGCAATCGAAACACGTTGTTGCTGACCGCCTGAGAGCTGGCTCGGGCGATGGTGCAACCGTTCAGCCAAGCCCAGTTCAGATAACAGTTCCGCAGAACGTTCTTGGCGAATGTGACTGTCTACGCCAGCATAAATGGCAGGGACTTCAACGTTGCCCGCAGCACTCAAATCACCAAGTAAATGATAACGCTGGAAAATAAAACCAAAATATTCACGGCGTAACTGTGCCAGTTCATCCGGTTCAAGCTGGCGTGTTTCCCGACCATTGACCTGATAACTGCCTGCAGTCGGTTTATCCAGACACCCCAAGATATTCATCAGGGTCGATTTACCAGAACCTGATTGTCCAACGATGGCAACCAGTTCACCTGCATAAATCTTGAGATCAATCCCTTTCAGGATTTGTACTGTTCCTTCACCTGCCGGAAATTCACGGGTGAGCTGACTGACCTCGAGCAGTGGCTGTGATGAATGTATTTGATCTTGAGTCATATTACATTCTCATTGCACGTTGGCTGCTACGTTTGGCTGCTTCATTTGAGCTGTCAGATGCATCGGCAATCACCACTTGATCACCCAGTTTTAAGCCTTTCAGCACTTGTGCTGTAACACGGTTATTCAGACCAATGAGTACAGGCTGTGGTTGAGCTGTACCATCGGCTTGTAGGACTCGAACCATACCTGTTGATGCTTTACCTTGTGCAATCAAGGCTTTTTCTTCTTCGCTCAACTCCAGACGTTTTGGACGTTGGGTCTGGTCAGCATCTGGTTTTTTCGCTTGTTCTGATTTGTTGGCATTGGCTGAATTACCTTTACCACTACCACGGTTGCCACGTTGGGTCTGAATGGCAGCAGCAGGAACGGTCAGTGCATTCTTCGCTTCTGCCAGCACAATATACACTTGTGCGGTCATATCAATACGGAGTTTGCCATCTTCATTCGGGACATCAAATAGCGCGTTATAGTAAACCGCAGCGTTGGAGGTTGATGAACTGCTGCTACTGCTGGTTTCGGTATTAATTGAATTTGGTGCGGGTTCAACTTGACGCAATTTTGCGTAATGTTTCTTGTCACTATTCCCTAAGGTGGTGAAATAAACGGTTTGGCCTTTTTCAACTTTCATGACATCTGCTTCAGAAATCTGCGCCTTGATGGTCATAGTGTCGAGTTTCGCCAATTTGACAATGGTCGGCGCCGTTTGGTTCGCGTTTACCGTTTGACCTTCTTCGGTCACGATGGCCACAATGGTTCCATCCATCGGCGCAATGATACGGGTATAGCCTAAATTTTCCTTCGCTGTTGCCAAGGTTAAGCGGGACTGCTCAATCTGCGCGCTAATCGATGTGATCTGTGCCTGTGCTGTTTTAAAGTTGGCTAATGCCGCTTCCAGCTCGGCACGTGAGGTTGCATCTTGACTGAGCAATGTCTGGACTCAATTCATTCGCTGACCAGATATGCTGCTGACAGACATTCAGACATTGCAAATAGTGGATACTGCCGTGGCATTCATAAATTTGATCAGGTGCAAAGCCTGCTTTTTGAAATTGCCCATCGACATTCGAGGTAAATACAAAATAGGGCAGTTCTAATTGCTCAGCCAATTGCTTCAGCAGGGCAAAGCCTTGATGAGGCGTGGTTTGGCGATAGAGTGCCAAGCGGTGCCCATAAAAACCCCAAGCTAAATGTGGATGCCGTTTAAACGCAGCAGGGTTAGCAATTTCGCTAAAATCGATGCGCTGTTTGCCCAGCTCTGGATAAGCTTGCCACATGCCTTGATTGCCCCGAAAATCAGGTAAACCTGAATCGACACCCATACCCGCACCAGCACTGATGATCAGGCTGTCTGCATGCTTAAATAGATTTTTTATCTGCTCAATGTAGAGGGGATTTAAATCAAAAGACATCATGTCATCCCTTATTTTTATTTTTGGATGCTTAGGCTTAACTAGGTTGTGTGAATAAGGTCGTACCACAGAGTTCAGCTAAAGCTTGTAGCATTAGTTGTTCTGGATTTTCCTTAGACATGCCTTTAATCGCTGCATCAATACGCAATAATAAATCAGACCAAGTTAGAAACTGTCTTGGATTTAAACGGCGTAGCGCTTGTTGATACTGTGAAACTTTGGTTTTCCAGATCCCGAGTTGAATTGCATTATGCGGTTGTTCAAACAATTGCATCAATAAGCGCATTTCTTTGCTCAGGGTCCATAAGATCAGACTATCAGGTTCACCCGCAGCAATCAGATATTGATAAATCTTGACGGACTGTGCCAGATTTCCTGCCAGTAAAGCATCACTTAGATCATAGGTGGTATAACGCGATTGATCCTGTAAGCAGGCATAAAGCTGTTCAATCTGAATCTGTTGAATATCGGGAAAGGTATCGGCAACACGCATCAGGCTATTTTTGGCAGCCAGAAGATTATGTTCATGATGCTGCATCAGCCATTGCCATGCATCATGATTGAGCTGAATACCAAGCTTTTCTGCTTCTAAGGCTAAGATACGTTGTCGATCTTGTGGATAGGTTGCGGTGAGTGGAACCACCACACCATTGGCCTCAACCACTTGGAAGAAGGCAGACTTTAAGCTGCTACTGTCCTGTTTGGGTAAAACAACCAATAAGAGGTTATGTTCATTATGTTGAATATAGCTTTTCAGCTGTTTCAAGCCATTGGCATCGGGCTTGATATTGCCATGTACTTCAATCGCAAGTTGTTGTGAAAACAGGGATAAACTATTCAGTGCGTTAAAGACATTTTTCCAGTCATTCACGCTATTGATATCATAGCGTTGCCGTTCAACTTCTTGCTGTTGCCAGCTCTTACGGAATGCATCGAGCAGGTTTTGCTCCAGTAAAGGCTCTTGTCCATGGATAATCCATGCACCGCGAGCCTCACCTACACGTTTTAAGGCTTGAACATAATCCAGTTTCATAAAGCGTGATTATGGCTGAGCTTTGGGTAAACGGTTCGCCGCAATCTGACGAGTCACTTGCTGTGCAATATCATCAACAATAATTCGATTGAGATAGATTTCTTGTTGGTTATCCGTGTTCACTGTAGCCACATCGTATTGATAGGTACGAGAGGCGGTTAAGGTACGTGGTTCAGTGATTTTCTTACCTTGACGGTCTTCAATCTGGAAGGTCACGGTTAAACGTAGCAATACTTCGGTCAACTTACCATTCAACAATTGGCGACGCGGCGTGTAATCCAGAATACGAAGTACATAAGCATCATTCGCGTTACTGAGCTGTACACCTGTCGCACTGAGATAGATACTGAGACGATTTTCCAACTCATCGGTATTGTCAGGCAATACTAAAGTTAGTTTGTTATAAACCAATGGTGCTGCTGTAGTGTTGCTTCCTTTTAAGTGAAAGCCACAGCCGACTAAGCCTGCACTTAGGCCTAAAGTGAGAACGATAGCAGCTGCACGTTGCGCTAAGTGCATATTTATTCCTCTAATGAAATCTATTCTTATCCCTCTGGTTTCACGAGGGGATGCCTCTCTTTTTACAAAGAGAGGCAAGAACGAATTATTAAACAACTAAATTAACGAGTTTGTTCGGTACCACAATTTCTTTTTTGGTTGGACCAGTCAAGAATTGTTGAACTTCAGGTAATGCTTTTGCCAAAGCCAATACGTCCTCTTTAGACATATCGACAGCGACTTCTAACTTACCACGAAGTTTACCATTCACTTGTACAACAATCGTTTGTGTATTACGGGTTAACGCTGACTCATCCACTTGCGGGAATTCAACCGTTGTTAACTCCAAACCAAACTGGGTTAACAAGGTCTGGCTCAAGTGCGGTGCAAATGGAGCAAGCAAAGTTAACAAGGTGGTGATGGCTTCACGTGCAACAGCAACATCGTTGTCATCTTTTGCTTCAAACTTGTTGCTGGCATTGAGTAATTCCATCAATGCAGCAATCGCCGTATTGAAGGCATGACGACGCTCGATGTCATCACCCACTTTCTGAATGGTTTCATGGGTTTTACGACGTAAGTCTTGTGCATCTTTAGAAAGATTCGCAGTATCAATCGCAATCGCTTGATTGCCTTTTTCAAGGAAACCAGCTGCCAAACGCCAGACACGTTTCAAGAAGCGGTTGGCGCCTTCAACACCAGCATCCGACCATTCTAATGATTGATCAGGTGGTGCAGCAAACATCATGAAGACACGTGCAGTATCTGCGCCGTATTGGTCAATAATGGCTTGTGGATCAATACCGTTGTTTTTCGACTTGGACATTTTTTCCTGTCCGCCGATCACAACTTCCTGACCATCACCTGAATATTTCGCAGACAGGATACGGCCTTTCTCATCGCGCTCTAATTCGATGTCAGCAGGGTTAAACCAGGTTTTCTTGCCACTTTCCGCTTCACGATAGAAGGTATCGGCCAACACCATGCCTTGGGTGAGCAAGTTGGTGAATGGTTCATTGCCTTGTACTACGCCTTCATCACGCATCAATTTATGGAAGAAACGTGCATAAAGTAAGTGCAGAATCGCATGTTCAACACCACCGATGTATTGGTTGACTGGAAGCCAGTTTTGCGCCGCTTCAGGTTTTACCATACCACCAGTGAAATCAGGAGAGGCATAACGTGCATAGTACCAAGATGATTCTACAAAGGTATCCAAGGTGTCTGTTTCACGACGCGCATCGGCACCACAGCTTGGGCACTTGGTTTCGTAAAACTCTGGCATCTTGTTCAATGGGTTACCAGAACCATCTGGAACCACGTCGGTTGGTAATACCACAGGCAATTGATCTTCTGGAACTGGCACTTGGCCACAGCTGTTACAGTTGATCATTGGAATTGGGCAACCCCAGTAACGTTGACGGGAAACCCCCCAGTCACGTAAACGGAATTGAACCTTAGAGTTGGCCAAAGCTTGTGGTTCTAATTTTGCAAGGAAAGCATCAAAAGCAGCTTGGAATGCTAAACCATCAAACTCGCCAGAATTTACCAGTTTGCCTTCTTTTGAACCATACCATTCTTGCCATTCAGTTGCTGAGTATTCAGCATCATCGGCGCCTTTGGCATCAATCACTTGCTTGATTGGCAAGTTGAATTTATTGGCAAATTCAAAATCACGTTCATCGTGTGCAGGCACCGCCATCACCGCGCCTGAACCGTATGACATTAAGACATAGTTGGCAATCCAAACAGGGAGGTCTTCGCCTGTCACTGGATGCTTCACAAATAAGCCTGTTGCCATGCCTTTCTTTTCAGCGGTGGCTAAATCAGCTTCTGCGACTGAACCCATACGGCATTCTTCAATAAATGCAGCAAGTTCAGGGTTGTTCTCGGCTGCTTTGAGGGCCAGAGGGTGCTCTGCTGCAACAGCAACATAAGTCACCCCCATCAAGGTATCAGCACGTGTGGTATAAACCGTTAAGCCATCTGCATAGATTTCAGTATTGGCAGAAGGGAAGGTAATCTCCATCCCCGTCGAACGGCCAATCCAGTTACGTTGCATGGTCAAGACCTGTTGTGGCCAGCCATCTTGCAAGGTATCTAGGTCGTCTAATAATTCTTGTGCATAGTCAGTGATGCGGAAGTAGTACATTGGAATATCACGTTTTTCTACCAATGCACCTGAACGCCAGCCACGACCATTTTCAACTTGTTCATTGGCCAACACGGTCTGGTCTACAGGGTCCCAGTTGACAGTTGAAAGCTTACGATAGATCAAGCCTTTCTTATAAAGTTGTACGAATAACCATTGTTCCCAGTGGTAGTATTCTGGTGTACAGGTCGCAAATTCGCGATCCCAATCCACAGACAAACCCAATTTTTTTAATTGATCACGCATATAAGCGATGTTTTCAAAGGTCCACTTTGCAGGTGCTACCTGATGCGCAATCGCTGCATTTTCAGCAGGTAAACCAAATGCATCCCAACCCATCGGCTGTAATACGGTTTCGCCTTTTAAACGATAAAAACGGCTAATCACGTCACCAATGGTATAGTTACGCACATGCCCCATATGCAGTTTGCCACTTGGGTACGGGAACATCGACAGGATATAGCGATGTTTGCCCTCTACAGTGTCTGCAACTTTAAAAACTTTGCGATTGTCCCAGTCTTGTTGAACTTGGGGCTCAATGGCACTTGCTTGATATTCGGAGTCAATGTGAGAAGTCGTCATAGGGATATGCGATACAACAAAAAAGTAAAGTTAAGATTGCTGCACAGCATAGCGCAAAATTGTAGTAATTGTCAGTTTTTAGATCGGGATTTTATCTACAAGGCCACTGTATTGAAGATGACCTTGCAGGATTGTCGTTGTGTTTATTTAGCAGATACAGCAGAGGCAGGTGGCGGGCTCTGCGGTTTAACTGTATTTGCTGGTGCTACAGGTGCTGTTTGAGATGTCTGTTGCGGTATATTGGGCGCAGCTTCAGGATTGGCTTGCTGCCCTTGCTGAGTGGTTGGGGTGGTGGTTTGATGGCTATTGCCATAAGTCGAAACTTTGTCCAAACGTTTTGCACCTTTCGGTGGTGGTGTGGTGGTGTAATGGGTCGAACCACTGGCATCGACCCATTTATAATATTGCTGTGCATGGTTTTGGCTTGAACAGAGCAGCATTATCGTTGCTGTAATCGTGTATAAGCTTGTTTTTAAATAAGATGATTTCATATTTGATCTCCCCAAGAAAATATATTTATATTCGACCAAAGTGCCTAATCAAGTAGTTTACAATGCCTAGTTTTCAATAAAAAGAAAATAGTTTTTTGATAAAAGGGCATTTAAAAAGACCAAAATATTTCGTGAAATGTGTTTAAAAAAACAACAGCCAAAAAATATTCGTTAAAAACCTTTTCTTTGTTCTTGACATTGCTTATGAAAGAAACAAGAATGCTTTCTCAAGTTTTATATGTGTTTATTTGATCACCCTTCGAATAAATGTCATGGCTTGCAATGGACATTCTTTCTAGCCGAGAGAATGACGTTTTGAAATCTGCTTATCCCAGCACATTTTGATTCGAGATGTCATCAAGTTTATACGGCTGATGAGTCTCAGAAAATTTTTCCTATTGCAGCAAAAACGAGTAGAATACGCACACTTATAAGAAGTGCAAAAGTTAATGAATAACACACAATTTATGTCTCCCATAAATTGTGCTAACACTAGGGTGAATCACGTTGGAACTTTTATCTGGTGGTGAAATGCTCGTTCGTGCCCTTGCGGACGAAGGCGTAGAGCATGTTTTTGGGTATCCAGGCGGCGCTGTATTACATATTTATGATGCGCTATTTCAACAAGACAAAATTAACCATTACCTCGTTCGTCATGAGCAAGCTGCTGGTCACATGGCAGATGCATACTCGCGCGTAACAGGTAAGACTGGTGTAGTACTGGTCACTTCAGGACCGGGCGCAACCAATACCGTCACTCCAATCGCAACAGCCTATATGGACTCAATCCCAATGGTGATTTTGTCTGGTCAGGTTGCAAGCCATCTGATTGGAGAAGACGCGTTCCAAGAAACTGATATGGTGGGTATTTCTCGTCCAATCGTAAAACACAGTTTCCAAGTGCGTCACGCGAGTGAAATACCTGCAATTATTAAGAAAGCCTTCTATATCGCTGCGTCTGGCCGTCCGGGTCCTGTTGTGGTTGATATTCCAAAGGATGCAACGAATCCTGCGGAAAAATTTGCCTACGAATATCCTGAAAAAGTGAAGATGCGTTCATATCAGCCGCCTTCACGTGGTCACTCGGGTCAAATTCGCAAAGCGATTGATGAGTTAATTACCGCGAAACGTCCGATGATTTATACGGGTGGTGGTGTAGTTCAAGGTAATGCCTCTGGATTATTGACTGAACTTGCACACTTGTTGGGCTACCCAGTCACCAATACTTTAATGGGCTTAGGTGCTTTCCCGGGTAACGACCCGCAATTCGTGGGAATGTTGGGGATGCATGGTACTTATGAAGCCAATATGGCGATGCATAATGCCGATGTGATCTTAGCGATTGGTGCACGTTTCGATGACCGTGTGACCAATAACCCAGCAAAATTCTGTACCAATGCAAAAGTCATTCATATTGATGTCGATCCGGCAACCATCTCGAAGACCATTATGGCGCATATCCCAATCGTGGGGGCAGTAGAGCCTGTTCTTCAAGAAATGTTGGCGCAATTGAAACAAATGAATGTATCGAAGCCAAACCCTGAAGCAATTGCAGCATGGTGGTCTCAGATCAATGAATGGCGTAAAGTACATGGCTTGCGTTATGAAGCAGGTCAAAATGGTGTAATGAAACCTCAGCAAGTGGTTGAGGCATTAGATCGTGCGACCAATGGTGAAGCCATCATTACTTCTGACGTGGGTCAGCATCAAATGTTTGGTGCGAACTACTACAAATACAAACGTCCACGTCAGTGGATCAACTCTGGTGGCTTAGGCACTATGGGTGTTGGTTTACCGTATGCGATGGCTGCAAAGCTGGCATTCCCTGACCAGCAGGTGGTGTGTATTACAGGCGAAGCATCAATTCAGATGTGTATCCAAGAATTGTCGACCTGCAAGCAATATGGCTTGAATGTGAAAATTCTTTGCTTGAACAACCAGGCGTTAGGCATGGTGAAGCAGTGGCAAGACATGAACTACGAAGGACGTCATTCAAGTTCTTATGTCGATTCATTACCTGACTTTGCCAAGTTAATGGAAGCCTATGGTCATGTGGGCATTCAGATTAACCATGCTGACGAGCTCGATTCTAAATTAGCTGAAGCGATGGCAATTAATGATAAATGCGTGTTCATTAATGTCATGGTTGATCGTACAGAACATGTGTATCCAATGTTGATTGCAGGTCAGTCCATGAAGGATATGTGGTTAGGTAAAGGGGAGCGTACATAATGAGACATATTATTTCAGTACTCGTTGAAAACGAAGCTGGTGCGCTTTCTCGTCTGGTTGGCTTATTTAGTCAACGTGGCTACAACATTGAAACCCTCAATGTTGCACCGACAGAAGACGAAACCTTATCGCGTTTGACCTTAACCACTTATGGCGATGACCACAAAATCGAGCAGATCACCAAGCAATTGAACAAATTGGTTGAAGTAGTGAAAGTGGTTGATCTGTCTGAAGGTTCACACATTGAACGTGAATTGATGCTGATCAAAGTCAAGGCATTGGGTGCGGCACGTGCGGAAATCAAACGTACGGCTGACATCTTCCGTGCTCAGATTGTGGATGTAACACCAACGACCTATACGATTCAGATCGCAGGAACAACTGAAAAAATTGATGGTTTTATTGATGCGCTGGCAGAAAATACCATTCTAGAAGTTGTTCGTTCTGGTGTATCAGGCATCGCGCGCGGTGAAAAAGTTTTAACAATTTAAAAAATCTCCCCCAAACCCCTCTTTGAAAAAGAGGGGGGATCACCCAGAACGGTAATCATGGGGGAGCCTACAAAAGATCTGTCCTTGCAGAACAAGGGAAATGACAAAAATTTTAGCGGAGAAAACAGATGCAAATTTTTTACGATAAAGACTGTGACTTATCAATCATCCAAGGCAAGAAAGTTGCAATCATTGGTTATGGTTCACAAGGTCATGCACATGCACTTAACTTGAAAGACTCTGGCGTAGACGTAACTGTTGGTTTACGTGCTGGTTCTACTTCTTGGAAAAAAGCTGAAAACTTAGGTCTTAAAGTTTCTGAAGTTCCAGCTGCGGTTGCTCAAGCTGATTTAGTCATGATCTTGACACCAGATGAGTTTCAATCGCAACTTTATCGTGACGTGATTGAACCAAACATCAAAGAAGGCGCAACTTTAGCATTTGCGCATGGTTTCTCTATTCTTTATAACCAAGTTGTTCCACGTAAAGACCTAGACGTGATTATGGTTGCTCCAAAAGCACCAGGTCACACTGTACGTTCGGAATATCAACGTGGTTCAGGTGTTCCTGATTTAATCGCGATCCACCAGGATGCTTCTGGTAATGCGCGTAACGTTGCGCTTTCTTATGCTTCTGGTGTAGGTGGTGGTCGTACCGGTATCATCGAAACTTCTTTCCGTGAAGAAACTGAAACTGACTTGTTTGGTGAGCAAGCAGTTCTTTGTGGTGGTGCAGTTGAATTGGTTAAAATGGGCTTCGAAACTTTGGTTGAAGCTGGTTATGCACCTGAAATGGCTTACTTCGAATGCTTGCATGAATTGAAGTTAATCGTTGACTTGATGTTCGAAGGCGGTATTGCGGACATGAACTATTCAGTATCTAACAACGCTGAATATGGTGAATATGTGACGGGTACTGAAGTCATTAATGAACAGTCTCGTGAAGCAATGCGTAATGCATTGAAACGTATCCAGTCTGGTGAATATGCGAAGATGTTCATCCAAGAAGGTGCATTAAACTACCCATCAATGACAGCACGTCGTCGTCAAAACGCTGCGCATGGTATTGAAGTAACAGGTAACAAGTTACGTGCGATGATGCCTTGGATTCAAGCGAATAAAATCGTAGATAAAGAAAAGAACTAAGGTTACGTGCCTTACACAAAAAATGGGAAGCAACGCTTCCCATTTTTGTTCATACCTTGGATTCAAGCAAGCAAACAAAATCGTAGATAAAGAGAAGAACTAAGTTCTGCTCTAATCTTTAAAAGCCCCGGTTTGTACAGGGGGTTTTTATTGGATAATCGAGCTGCTACATGCGTTAGCGAAGCATATCACCACCGTTGTGAAAAAGATCCTATTCAGGATTCCAGCGAACAAAACCGTAGGTAAAAACAAGAACGAGGTTAGGTGCTCATTTCAGCAAAAAAACATGTTGAAATAAGCGAGCTTTTTTATGCCAGTCAATAACAGAGTTATAACAATATAGATAAAAAAATAAGCTTATATTGTTGGTGTTTTAATCAGCTTGATTGCTGTAAGAGGTTCTGATTAAATAGAAAAAGTGTTGCATGCTTTGGGGTATCTGCACGATTAAAAACAAAGAATTTGTCATGACTTAAAAATTAAAATGATCTAGTAAAAATAAATGAGTCTTTTGGTAAAAAAAATGTAATAAAAAAACAAGATTTTTCATTGGTTTGAAATGATTATGTGCTTTTATTCTATTGATTTATAAAGTGAAAAAGACTTGACCTTATGCTAGATGATGTTATTGTTAAGGAAAGTTTATGAATCCAGTCTTCATGGCTTCTTTGGGTGTGAAACGTCGTTCGGATTTCGGGCATTTTTGCTCATCATATAAAAAAAAGTACTGAATAATCATGGAAGTCCTTTATGGTTCACGTTGATTACGATAGCACATTGGTCATCGTTTCCATTTTGGTTGCAGTCGCGACATGTTACGCTGCAGTTTCGATGGAAGAACTCGTTTTTAAAGCTGCTTATAAAAAGTTTGAAAAAAGCATTTTAATGGCGAGTGGGCTGATTTTAGGATTAGCCATATGGTCAATGCACTTTGTGGGAATGCTGGCTAGCCATTTGCCAGAAGGCTATCTTTTTGATGTTAATTTGACCGTTCTTTCCTACCTAGTGGGGGCCGTTGCTTCTACCTTTGCTGTTTGGCTGACTTCAAGACCGACTTTGCCTATCCCGCGCTTGATTCTCGGTGCCGTGTTTATGGGACTTGGTATATCCGGAATGCACTATACGGGTATGGCGGCACTGACGGTTGAACATCATGCCATGCATTACGACCCTTTACTGGTCTTGTGTTCAGTCTTAATTGCAATTAGTGGTTCAGGTCTAAGTTTCTTTTTTATTTTTAAATATAAAACAGCAGTCAAATATCGTACCTTGCTCAAGGGGGTTGTTGCTGTGCTCATGGCCTTTAGTATTGTGGGAATGCACTATACAGGGATGGCTGCAACCTACTTTGATGAAAGTCTGGCGCAAGTTTTGACTTCAGAGCAGACAGGGCAAAGCGTTTTACTGTTTACGATTATTTTTATTACCAGTCTGGTTTTTGTTGCTGGTTTTGCCGTTGCGATACTGGAGGCTAGACTTGAAGAAAGGAATGAGCAACTCACTTTAATTAATAAAGAACTAGCCACCCAGTCTTTACATGACACACTGACCAAATTACCCAATCGTTTATACCTGACTGAGCATGCAGAAGAGGTCTTCAATCATCATCGCTTAAATAAGCAAAAAGCGGCATTTTTATATATCGATCTAGATCGCTTTAAATCAGTAAATGATGCTTTTGGTCATCATATTGGTGATCAGTTACTGATTCAGATGGCGAATCGTTTATACAATAAGCTGGGCTCAAGTCATAAGCTGTTTCGGATTGGTGGAGATGAGTTCGTCTTAATTTCTGAGAATACCGATATCAATGAAGCGATGCAGCTTTCAGAAGATATTTTGCATTACATTCAGGAAACTTATCTGATTGCGGCAAAAGATATTAATATTTCTGCCAGCGTCGGGATTGCAATGTACCCTGAACATGGTACCAATGTTCAAGACCTGTTGATTAATGCGGATGTTGCAATGCTGATTTCCAAAGATCAGGGCCGTAACACCTATACCATGTTCCACTCAATGTCAGATCAGCAAGATGTACGCAGTCAGTCCAAACTGATCAATGATCTCTATAAGGCGGTTGATGAGCAACAATTTGTGCTGTTTTATCAACCCAAATTTACCTCGAATTATGAGGTCTGTGGGGTAGAAGCCTTAATTCGATGGAAACACCCAACACTGGGCTTATTGACACCGCAAATGTTTATTGAGGGTGCTGAAAAAACTGGATTGATTATTCCGATGGGATATTGGGCACTTGAACAGGCCTGTATACAGATTCAGCAGTGGGAACGAAGTAGCAGTCCTTTTTATCCAATCGCTGTTAATTTATCTGCTCTGCAATTTGAAAATAAAAAGCTTTTTAGTGTATTAGAACAATTATTAGAACAATATCAGATCCAACCGCATCATCTCATTCTTGAAATTACTGAATCTACAGCAATGCATCATATTGATTCCAGTATTCGTACCTTGGAACGTTTACGTAAACTTGGGATTCGAATTGCAATTGATGACTTTGGTACAGGCTATTCAAGTTTCTTGTATTTAAAAGATTTACCAGTCGATGAATTGAAAATTGATCGAGGTTTCCTGATTGATCTGAAACCGAATTCAAAAGAAGAGGCCATTTTAGAAAGTATTATCCATCTGGCTGCAAAATTGGGCTTAGTCGTGACAGCAGAAGGGGTTGAAACACAACAGCAAGCGGATATCCTGACCAGTTTGGGATGCAATCAACTACAAGGCTATTTATTAGGTACGCCCGTCAATATAGAAGGTCTGGTATTGCATCGCTATCAGCACTTTGCATGATGGATAAATCGAAGATCGGCTTATGTTAAAGGCTGCCCCTATCGGCAGCCTTTTTGTTTTAAGGATAATTTTAGTCAGAACGTTGCGCTAACCATTGAGTGACGACAGGCCAGACCAATTCGGGTGCCTGACTTCCTGAAACCAAGCCCATATGCCCTCCAGGAACAATTTCAAACTGTTTGTCGGTACTGCTGATTAAATCCATAAGAGGGCGCACTGCTTCCGCCGTTACAATAATATCGGTACGACCGCCTACTGCCAGTACGGAACAATCAATATCTTTCAGGTTGGCACTTTGCTCACCAAATTGGACTGAGCCTGTAGATAGCTCATTATCAATCCAGAAACGTAGAATAATATCGCGCATCACGCCACCTGGATAAGCCAGCATATGATCGACAAAAGAACTGGAAGTGGCGTGGTTAATCACAAATTGGCGATCATTCAGATTTTTTAGCAGTTCCCAATAATTTTTAAAGTTGCCAATTGGATCGGTCAATTTAAACCCTAAGGTATTTTGCCAGCCATGAATATGAAACACGCGACTAGGCACTTGATGGATACGAAACTTGGTATTGCTACGAATCCATTGTGCTGGAACGGTCAGGCGTTGGTAGAACTTACCCATATAACCCGATTTATGGGTATTAATCGGGGATGCCAAGATGACCATATTCTGAATGTTTTTATCTTTGAACAGCGCGGTATAGCAGAGTGATAACGCACCACCCAAGCTCCAACCATACAGCGATAATTGTTGCTGACCACTATGCGCACGGATTTTCTCAATAAAGTCTGGCATAAAGGTTTTCACATATGTACCCAGATTATATTTGGCTTGGCGTAGGCTTGGTGTCCCCCAATCAATCAGATAAACATCAAAACCTTGTGCGAGAAAATAAGCCACCAGACTACGGCTTGGGAATAAGTCATAGATCAGCATATTCGCGGCAAGCGGTGGCACGATGACCAAAGGAATACGATGCTTTACGGTACTGTCTGTTGCAACCGTATAGTGGCGTAAGCTAATAATTTCACGTTGATACACAATATCAAAAGGTGTTCTGCCTGAAAGTGCCAGTTGCTGACCACGTAAGAGACGATCTGTTGCATTGGAGAGGACTTGGCGTGCCTGACGTCCCCTACGGCTATTCAGCATTTTTTGTGCAGTTGGACTGTGAAGAAAACTGCGTTTAACTTTTGGTGATTGAGTCATGTGAACCTAAAGCTCGAAGGTTGCTATTCAATAGCGGCATATTAGAAGAAAAAATAAATTTGCTCAGTGACTCATTTGCTTAACTTGTCTTTCAAAATGATCAATTCGGTAAGGAGATAAACACAAAATGTTAAGGATTGAATAAAAAATAATGTAAAGTGTACTTTACATTTTGCGGAGTGGTTTATATATTGTTGTAAAGCTTACTTTACATGGTGCAGTATGAATCATTCTCGAAACTTGTTGCAATTGCTCATCGCAATTTCAATTTATATGGTGGTTTTGATTGGCTCATTAAAATCCTTAAATTTTATTGATATACAATGGCTTAAAATTGTTGTTTCATTAACGCCGATGTTACCTGCATTGGTCATTGCATGGGTGATTATTCAACAATTCAAGCGCTTTGATGAGCTGCAACAGAAGATACAATTACAAGCCTTGGGTATGAGTTTTATCGGAACATCACTGATCACCTTTAGTTATGGTTTTCTGGAAAATGTTGGATTTCCAAAACTCACAATGTTTATCATTTGGCCAATGATGGCAATGCTTTGGTCGATTGCGACCATCGTTGGAACTTGGAAATATAGATGAAAAATAATCTACCTGAATTGAGAAAACACAAAGGCTGGTCGCAAAGTGACTTGGGGGATTATGTCAGCGTGTCGCGGCAAACCATCAATGCGATTGAAAAGGAGCGTTATGATCCAAGTCTAACGCTTGCCTTTAAGATTTCACATGCCTTTGGATTGAGCATTGAACAAGTGTTTATCTATGAGGGAGAATAGCCCCCTAAGCATTGCTGCTTAAGGGGTCATTTGTAGATGTAAAACCGGATAGGGATTACCTTGGCCATCGAGTTCTGAGCGACTTACCGTATGAAATCCCATTTTTTGGTAAAAGTTAACAGCTTGGAGATTCTGTTCATTGACATCAACTTTATAGATCTGAAGTTGTTTAACTGCAAAATCGAGTAAAGCTTTGCCGATCCCTGATCTTCGATATTCTGGCAGAATAAACAGCATTTCAATATTGTCGCTACTACAGCCTAAAAAGCCGACAATTTTATGCTCAATCACATATTTATGCAGTGTAACATGATGAAAATATTCATTCAGGATCAGCGGTTTGAGTTCTGAAATCATGGTTTCAGGTAAAAAGTCATGTGTCGCTCTAACCGATTTTTCCCATATTTCTATTAACGTAGAATGATCGTGTTGGGTTGCTTTTATAATCATGGATTCACTTCAAGCAGGCTGTCTTATGGGGGCTATTTTCAAGCATTTTATGAGAGATTTCTATCCTTTGAATTCGACATAAAAGTGATCACTTTGATTATTCAAGTTCTAATTGATGGTCATCTTTGGTGACTTTGATTTTCAGCTTCTTATATTTTCGCTTATTTGGATCTAAAGCAGAATTTATAACATCTTGAGCAAAATGTTGATCTTGCATCAGTGCGGTATAGGATTTATAGCCTAGCAGAATCCGAGTCGGACGATAGCCGTTACGCGAAATATAATAATCAATCATTTGATTCAATTCGATTAACAGACTGGTATCGCTCATTGTTATAGATCACATATCAGAGGCTTATACAGCATAGTCTATATAAGAAAACTTATCTAGCTGATCTTAATTGCTTTTTTATGAATGTGTTGGTTGTCATAAAAATGTCATGTAAAAATATTATGGTAATTTACATAATAAAAAATAATGATAAAAAGATGAAGCTATATCTTGAGAACTTTAAATCACTGTGGATATGGGGATTTTAAGGATGAGGGAAATATTTATATGCAGAATGAAAGGGTTAATACAAGAGATAAAAAGCCACTCAATCATCGAGTGAGTGCTTTACTGGCAGCCTATCAGGCATTCTTGCTGACCAAGGGGTTGGCGAACAGTGAGTTTAGCCGTTTAATTTTTGCGGAAAGTTATACTGAAAACCTAAAATTTAAAATTTATGATGATGAATTAAAGAAACAACTGATTGATGAGTTAGAGAAATTTAGTTCTTTTTAATCAGAAATGTATATTACGGTTGAAAATATATAAAGATAACCATTTGAAAAATTTAGACGATGTTCACTGAAAGTTTAAATTAATTGTTTGATGCTGATTTAGTATATTAAATTAACTAGATGTTAAAAAATCACTTTGATAAAAAATAAAAAGCCTCAGTTGCCTAATTCGGGGTATCGACAACTGAGGGGGAAACTGAGTATTTATAATCTAACCTCATTTTTAAAATAAAGAAATGACTTTTATTGAAAAGGCATAATCTGTTTAATTTTAAGAGTTAATATGTTTAGTCAGTCGGTGAAAAAGGAATAATTAAAAAACGATTAATATGGTTTTTGTGGTGGTTCTAGATAATAGTTTTTAATAGAAACCCTTTGTTCACGAATATAGTCACTCGGTTTTTTCCCCGTCCAGCCAAAAAATGCTCTGGAAAATGCGCTAATATGGCTATAGCCTAATAAATCAGATATTTCTTGAATATTTCGATTTGAATCAATTAACTTTTTTGCCAATTCAAATTTTTTGGATTGCAGCAATGCCGAGAAGGTTGTATTAGCGAGTGCCAATTCTCTTTTTAAGGTTCTTTCTGATATTTTTAGTTTATTTGCAACATCAACGAGACTAGGAAAACCTAGACCAGGTGTAAATTTGAGTTGCTGATTGACCTTTAAAATAATTTTATTATCTTGATCTCTATAAAAAAGATACTCTTTATTGACCAGTTCCATTGCAAGTTGGTAAGCAGTATCTGAACTAAAAGTCAGAGGAAGATCTAGACATTTAAGGTCAAAAATAATTTGATTATGATCCCGATTGAAATGAAAAGCAGGTAAACGTTTTTCATAGAGATTGTGATATTCCTCTTTATCCCATGTCACATGAATATTAATCCCGGTTAAATTAAAGTTAGTGATCATTTGTAAATTAGTAATAATGTCAATCAATGCACTTTCTATGAAGAACTTATTGATCATATTTTTTTTGGCTTCGTTTAAATGATCGGGTAGTTGATAGAGTGGGGTAAGTCGAATAATAATTTTATTGTTTTTGTTAAGGATGGCTAAATCCATTTTATGAATGCGCATACTATAATATTTTTGTAAATCAATCAGTACTCTCCCAATTGTACTGTTACTCAAGAGTATAAATCCGATCGCACCATGGGCAGTCAATTTACAATTTAGCCCTAATTGATAGCCAACTCCTTTGTTAGGTAATAAATCAAGTAACCGAATCACAATATCGGTCCATTGATCAAAAGTTATACGGTCATTGTTGTTATTATCTGTTAGCAAAGATAAAGGAATTTGACAATATCGAATGACTTCACCTTTTGGGACACCAAATGTGGTTGCAGTATCCACAAGTATTTTTAGATAATCGTTGTGAATGTTAAGCATTTGTTTTTTCATAAATTTTAAAATAAAATTAAGAGATAGATCTAAAATACTTATACATCAGCTGAATATATTTTTATGAGTTTGAGATTTAAAGTCCCATTTTGTTAAAGATTTATGACAATCATGTTTAATAATATTCTTTTGAGGAATGATTCATGTAATTAAACAAATATGTGATGTGATTGTTAAAATTGTGTATTGGTTGTTAAGTTTATGTAGGTTTTATTTATTTAGATTTGTACAGGTTAGAATCCTCTAAAGTAGTACTTATTATGAATAAAATTTATCGTTTAGTTTGGAATAAGAGTCTAAATTTATGGACTGTAGTTTCTGAAAATGCACGTGGTACAACTAAAAAACGCAATGTAAACACAAATATCTCAATTAAAACAAAGATCAACTCTTCTGCTGTTACAGATCAACAAGCCCAACTTAAACCGAC
Source organism: Acinetobacter sp. CIP 64.2 (assembly GCF_000369645.1). Taxonomy (NCBI): domain Bacteria; kingdom Pseudomonadati; phylum Pseudomonadota; class Gammaproteobacteria; order Moraxellales; family Moraxellaceae; genus Acinetobacter; species Acinetobacter sp. CIP 64.2. The sequence continues at coordinate 562,529 of NZ_KB850121.1, read as the reverse complement.
TCTTATTGCTCTTGCATTAAGCTCGGTTTTTTTTAGTACAGGAGCTTTTGCTGCGACCAACACCAATGGAGGGGTGGTGAACAATAGTAATGGCAGCAGTATGGCGATTTCACCAACGGGGGCTCAGTGTGGTACGGGAGGACAGGCTTCAGTCAATGGAGACAACGGCACAGCAGTTGGCTGTGGTAATAATATCAGTGGTACGAATGCCGGATTTCAACAGCAGATTGTTAACCGAAGAGGTACAACAGATGTGGGTTATGCACCAGGAGTGCCCGTAGGTGATACTGGAGGAGTATTTGGTTCATCAACTGCAGTTGGTCGGCAAAATATTATCAGAGGAGCTGGTGGAGCGACAACTTTCGGTTCATCTAATGTTTCGAACACGAGTTCTAATTTTCATAATGTATTGATGGGCCAAGGTAATAGTACAGTGGGGACTGGCGGCTATAATACATTAATGGGGATTGGTAACCAGATTGTGGACGATGCTGCTGCTTCAACCGATGGTACAGGAGTTGGTACTAACAGTATTGCGATTGGAGTTGCAAACCGTGTTACAGGGCAAACGTCCATTGCTTTTGGACGTCAAAGTTATGCCGATGCAGATTACTCAATTGCCCAAGGAAATGTTGCAACAGTGCAGCGAGGGGCAACTGGAGGGATAGCCTTGGGCTTTTCAGCTACAGTTTCAGGCAAGCATGGGGTAGCAATTGGAAGTGCTTCAGGAATTCGGAACTATGACCCTGGTACATCTGCAAATGCGGCAGAGGACTCTGTTGCTGTTGGAACACGAACCAATGCAAGTACACTTGAATCTGTTGCAATTGGTGCTGGCAGTGAAGTAACAGGGACAGATATTGGCATGCAGCAACGGTTGGCAGACCGTCGCAGTAATGTAGCTGGGGCAACTAATGTATATCCAGACGGTAAAGATAATGTACTCAGTCGAGGTACTGCCGTTGGTCAAAACAATAAAATAACCAATCGTGGCGCAGGAACTGCAATAGGGAGTAATAACAGCATTACGGCGGCCAGCGATCCTGCTCTTGCAGGTTATAATGTTGTGATTGGTCAGGGTAACTTGGCAAGTCAAGCATACAATACAGGTATTGGTATTGGTAATGATGTTTCAAAAGGGATAAGTAGTACCGCAATTGGGGTGAATAATATTGCTAGTGGTAATACGGGTATTGCCATGGGGCGTGGTACACAGGCACTGGCTGATTTTGCAATTGCACAGGGTAATACAGCGACAGTGGCAGCTGGAGCGACAGGAGGGATTGCTTTAGGAAACTCCGCAACTACAACAGGAGTACGTGGTATAGCGATTGGCAGCAGCACGGGTGGGGCGCAGAATGATACCGCTACGGCACCCAATGCAATTGGAATGGATAGCATTGCATTAGGGACAGGTGCAAAAGGAATAAGTAATAATGATATTGCCATTGGACGTAATGCCGCGACAGCTGCAGGATCGGGTGGCGATAATATTGCTATGGGGAATAGTGTCACTACTGGTGCAACTGGAAAAAATATTGCGATTGGTTCGGATGGCACCACAGCCAATTCTAGAACTGGTATAGGTGGTGCAGTTGCAATCGGGCGAGCTCAAACAGCGACAGGTGATGGTGCTGTTGCAATAGGTGATCCGAACGTCGTGAATGGAGATGGAGCTGTTGCACTAGGTAAAAACAATAGAGCAGCAGGCGACACTGCAGGAAATACTGCAGCGAATGGTGCAGTTGCACTCGGTTATGAAAATCAGGCCATCGGTCAAGGTTCTGTGGCATTAGGACATACTTCTGTGGCAGCGGCGGCAGGTGCAATCGCATTGGGCGATAATGCGAGTGCACAGGCAGTGCGTGGTATAGCGCTTGGTTCGGGTGCAACGGCAGCCAATGCCAGTGACGTTGCATTGGGCTCGGGCTCTGTGACTGATGCAGCCAATCCAACTGCCAATGGTACGGTAGGTGGTGTCACTTATAACTATGCAGACACAAGCCCAAGCAGTGTGGTTAGTGTGGGTAGTGCTGGTAATGAACGTCAAGTGACCAATGTGGCAGCTGGTCGTGTCAGCGAAACAAGTACCGATGCAATTAATGGTTCTCAGCTTTATTCGACACAACAAGCCTTAGGAAACCTTGCAGAATCCACAGCTAATCATCTAGGCGGTGGCTCAGTTGTCAATCCGGATGGTACGGTCAGTGCACCAAGCTATAGCGTCAATGGCAATAACCTGAGCAATGTTGGCGATGCCATCACTGAGTTGGATAAAGGCTGGAATCTACAAAGCAATGGTGCCAATGCCGGTGCAATCAAAGCAGGCGATACGGTTGATATCGGCACCGTTGCCAATGAAGAAAACCTGACGGTCACTAAAAATGGCAAGACGATTCAATATGGTTTAAACCGTAATCTGAAAGTTGATAGCGTAACTGCAGGTGATACCGTCATTAATGACAATGGCGTGACCATCAGCAATGGCCCAAGCATGACCAAGTCGGGGATTAATGCCGCAGGAAATTCAATTACAAATGTTGCAGCAGGTGTCAATAACACTGATGCGGTGAATAAAGGTCAACTCGACAATGCAGCCGCAGCCGCTAAAACTGAAGTGACTGAAGGTAAAAACATCACCGTGACCAAAACCACGGGTACAGATGGACAAGATATCTATAACGTTGCCACAGCCAATGATGTTGCCTTTGATTCAGTAAAAGTAGGTGATATCAATCTTGATGGCACGACGGGCAAAATCAGTGGTGTTGCCGCAGGCGATATCAATGCGACTTCGACCGATGCCATTAATGGCAGTCAATTGGCAGGAACAGCGAAGAGCGTATCGGATGCTTTAGGCGGTGGCTCGGTTGTCAATCCAGATGGTACGGTCAGTGCACCAAGTTATAGCGTCAATGGCAATAACGTGAGCAATGTTGGCGATGCCATCACTGAGTTGGATAAAGGCTGGAATCTGCAAAGCAATGGTGCCAATGCCGGTGCAATCAAAGCGGGTGATACGGTTGATATCGGCACCGTTGCCAATGAAGAAAACCTGACGGTCACTAAAAA
>NZ_KB850121.1:462255-554848 GCF_000369645.1 Acinetobacter sp. CIP 64.2 | reverse complement strand
CGTGACCATCAGCAATGGCCCAAGCATGACCAAGTCGGGGATTAATGCCGCAGGAAATTCAATTACTAATGTTGCAGCAGGCGTCAATAACACTGATGCGGTGAATAAAGGCCAACTCGACAATGCAGCCGCAGCCGCTAAAACCGAAGTGACTGAAGGTAAAAACATCACCGTAACCAAAACCACGGGCACAGATGGACAAGATATCTATAACGTTGCGACTGCGGATGATGTGGACTTTAACAACGTTAAGGTTGGTGATGTCACGATTGATGGCACAACGGGCAAGATCAGCGGTGTTGCTGATGGCACCATCGCAGCAGGCTCAACCGAAGCGATTAATGGTGGCCAGTTACATGGCGTCGCAGATAGTGTCCGTAGCTCAATCGGCGGAAACACGGTGTTAAATCCGGATGGTACAGTGACGACCAGTAATGTCGGTAATACAGGTCAGAACAATATTCATGATGCGATTAACTCAGTCCGTGGGCAAGCAGCCGCTGCGAAAACTGAAGTTGAAGCTGGCAAGAATATGACCGTTGAAAGTCGTACTGGTGCAGATGGTCAAACGATTTATGAAGTGGCGACTGCGGATGATGTGGACTTTAACAACGTTAAGGTTGGTGATGTCACGATTGATGGCACAACGGGCAAAATCAGCGGTGTTGCCGCAGGTGATGTGACTGCGACTTCAACAGAGGCGATTAATGGCAGCCAATTGGCAGGAACAGCGAAGAGCGTATCAGATGCTTTAGGCGGTGGCTCGGTTGTTAATCCAGATGGTACGGTCAGTGCACCAAGTTATAGCGTCAATGGTAATAACCTGAGCAATGTTGGTGATGCCATCACTGAGTTGGATAAAGGCTGGAATCTACAAAGCAATGGTGCCAAAGCGGGTGCGATCAAAGCGGGTGATACGGTTGATATCGGTACCGTTGCCAATGAAGAAAACCTGACGGTCACTAAAAATGGCAAGACGATTCAATATGGTTTAAACCGTGATCTGAAAGTTGATAGTGTGACTGCAGGTGATACCGTCATTAATGACAATGGCGTGACCATCAGCAATGGCCCAAGTATCACCAAGTCGGGGATTAATGCTGCAGGAAATTCAATTACTAATGTTGCAGCAGGCGTCAATAACACTGATGCGGTGAATAAAGGTCAACTCGACAATGCAGCCGCGGCCGCTAAAACCGAAGTGACTGAAGGTAAAAACATCACCGTAACCAAAACCACGGGCACAGATGGACAAGATATCTATAACGTTGCCACTGCGAATGATGTTGCCTTTGATTCAGTGAAAGTGGGTGATATCAATCTTGATGGCGCAACGGGCAAGATCAGTGGTGTTGCCGATGGCACCATCGCAGCAGGCTCAACCGAAGCGATTAATGGTGGTCAGTTACATGGTGTTGCGGATAGTGTTCGAAGCTCAATTGGCGGTGAAACAGTCTTAAATCCAGATGGTACAGTGACGACCAGTAATGTTGGTAATACAGGTCAGAACAATATCCACGACGCGATTGACTCAGTGCGTAAAAATGCAGTTACAGCCAAGACGACAGTCACTGAGGGTGACAATATGGTTGTGACCAAATCGACCAATCCAGATGGGAGTAGCAACTATGAGGTTGCTACTGCGAAGGATGTGAAATTTGACAGTGTGACAGCAACAGATGCAGATGGTAATGAAACCATCCTGACAGCTAAAGGAGTAAGTCTAAAAGACCAGGCAGGAAATACCACTGTTCTTGGTCAGGACGGGCTCGGTTTTGTTGACTCAATCGGCAATCGTATAGGGCCACGAATTACTGCGGGTGGCATTAATGCAGGCAATACGGTGATAGGGGGCGTCGCAGCTGGCCGAGTTGCATCTGATTCACAAGATGCCATCAATGGCAGCCAATTAAAAGGCGTGTCAGATAGTGTATCGAATGCAATAGGTGGCAATACCACAGTCAATCCGGACGGTACGATCAACACCAGTAACATTGGTGGAACAGGCAAAGACAATATCAATGATGCAATTGGTGCAGTGGGTAAAGCGGCACAAGCAGCCAAAACCACGGTCAGCAAGGCGGAGGGTGATGAGAATATTACGATTAATCGTAGTACCAATGCGGACGGTAGTACGGATTATAAAGTTGGTTTAGCGAAGGACATAAATGTTGATAGTGTGACAGCAGGTGGTACTAAAGTTGATGGGGATGGCTTGCACATTACAGGTGGCCCAAGCGTGACCAAAGCCGGTATCAATGCAGGAGACAATAAAGTCACAGGCGTAGCAGATGGTACGGTTGCTGCGGGATCACAAGATGCGATTAATGGTGGTCAGTTACATGGTGTTGCCGACAGCGTCAAAAACGTTGTAGGTGGTAATGCCACGGTGAATCCAGATGGATCAATCACGACCAGTAATGTTGGTGGCACAGGTCAAAACAACATTAATGATGCGATTAACTCAGTTCGAGGTGCGGCTGCAGCAGCCAAATCGACGGTGAGCAATAAGGATGGCAATATTTCAGTCACGCCAACGACCAAGGCGGATGGTAGCAAGGACTATGAAGTCGGCTTAGCCAAAGATATTAAGGTCGATAGTGTAACAGCTGCCAATCAAGTCAATGTAGGGGGGAATGAAGGAACCACGATTGCCGCAGATGGTGTGCGTATCGCCGAAGGTCCAAGCATGACCAAAGCTGGTATTGATGCCGGAAGTCGGAAGGTCACGGGTGTTTCCGAAGGTACAATTGCGCCAGATTCAAAAGATGCAATTAATGGTAGTCAATTGCACCAGTCCTATGAAAATGTGGGCAAAGCATTGGGTGGTGGTGCAGGCTATGATCCAGTGAGTGGATGGACACCACCGAACTACGAGGTTGCTGGTGGAAAACATGACAATGTGGGTGATGCACTCAATGCTTTAAACAATGCCGATCAGGCCCTCGGTGATCGGATTACCAATCTAGGTGACCAAATGCAGCAAGCATTTTATGACACCAATCAACGGATTGATGATGTTAAAAAGCATGCCAATGCTGGGGTAGCCGCAGCGATGGCGCTTGAAACAGCACCATATATCTCTGGCAAATATACTTATGCAGTTGGAGCGGCTTATCACGGTGGTGAAAATGCTGTCGGTGTAACACTGCGTAAGACAGCGGATAATGGTCGCTGGTCATTGACTACAGGCGTTGCTGCTGCTTCGCAGGGCGATCCGAGTTTCCGTATCGGTCTAAGTGGTGTATTTGATTGATTTTAATTCAGGGGAGTCCTCTGGACTCTCTTTGGTTTAAACCATAATAAAGTGAGAAAAAAGATGAAGAAGATGCAGATTTTGATCATGACCACACTATTGAGTGTTGTATTGCTAAGCCAAGCGAATGGTAAGGTAGACGCCAAACATACGCAGGATGTCACTTTTCCAGCAGTCAATCAGAGTTATCTTAAATTGGTGAAACGCTATGAAGTCGATGATGTTGCACGTTTAAGTGTGGGCATGAATAAAGACCAGCTCCGTCATATTTTAGGAAATCCGCATTTTAATGAAGGCATGATGCTGGTCAAAACGTGGAATTATGTCTTGGATATCCGTATCCCTAATACGCAACAATATAAACGTTGTCAGTTACGCATTGATTTCGATCGAGCCTATAAAGTAGAGAAATTATCTTGGAAAGAACATGAATGCCAGCAGGAAATGACTTAGTTTTAAGTAAAAATCTTGTCATTTTATCTGTATGACAGGCTCATTGATTTGATTGTTAATTAAACAAGCAGCTCTAAATGATCTGTTTGTTTAATTTTCCTAAAATGATTATTTAAAGAGTTTAATGTGTTAAAAAATTAAGACTAAGGTTTGATAAGCTTGAATGAATTGAAATATGAGATGGATTATATGTTTCATACTTTCTCACAGCATGGGAAAAATATAAAGCTGCACCTTATTGAGGTCGGGAATAAAGATTTAAAACACGCAGTTATTTTTTTTCTTTTAGAAGTTGATAAGTTCTTTTCCCTCATTAATAACCTATCTGTCGAGCATTTTAGAATTATTTTGATATATCGATGCGAGATAGTCGACCAAGATTTAGCGGTACTTGATTTTTCCAATGAGATCAGGTGCTTAACTACTCAATTTAATATGGATAATGTGCATTGCATATTCGAGCCAAACATAGACGATTTTTATAAATATGCTTTATTTTCCAGTGACCTATTTGATTCAGTTACGGTTTCTAAAAAGTTTGATGAGCTTTGCTTGCAAGCCTTTTTTGCATCATGTCCACGTAAGATCGAGGCAACAATCGACTTTATTGAAAAAGTAAATCTGCAAATTGGTCATACCTTGTCAGAAGGCGAGCCATATTTAATCAAAGTCGCAAAAAAAATGAGACTAACACCCAGGGTATTATCGAAAAGAATAAGAAGTGAAGGCGAAGAATTCAAATTATTGGTCAAGCAAATACGACATGAAAAGGCATTATTTTTATTGAAAAACGAAAATGTAAGTTTGTGTGATATTGCATACACACTGGGCTATACAGAGCATAGTGCTTTTACACGTGCATTTAGAGGATGGACAGGATGTTCGCCTTGTCAGTTTAGAAAATATTTAAAATAATTCAATTTGAGGTATAAAGTTTTGGATATTAGGGACTTAAAAACTTTTATATATGTCGTTGATCATCAGTCAATCACGATTGCATCTAAAAAGCTTGGTGTTAATCAGTCAACAGTGACGAAACGTATTAGCAATATCGAGGAGCTTGTTAAAGGCACATTGTTTAATCGAAAGACTAGGCCATTACAGCTCACAAGTTTAGGGAAAAAAGTGTATTTAAAAAGCTGTTTTATTTTAAAGCAGTTAGAGTCACTTCAAAATTTTAGTAGTGAAGGCAGTAGCGAGGTTAAAAAAAAGATTCGGATTGGTATTGCTCAAACATTTATAGATGACATTCTGGATCATGTAGTTTATGAATCCAAAAAGTTGAGCTCGTATTATGAGATTGATATTTATAGTGGATGGGGATGTAGTCTGGTACAGCAAGTCTATGAAGGGGACATAGATCTGGCTGCGTTGATGATTCCATCGAATCTTGGTTTGACCACCGATATTTCATTTTTTGAGTTAGGCACACTTCCTTTTGTGATTGTGACGAGAAAAGGCGAAGCCAGTAAATATCATAATTTGGAAATGTGTAGCAAACGCGGCTGGATCCTTCATCCTGATGGTTGCTGTTTTAGAGAAAGTTTGGCTCAACTCTTGTATGACCGAAAACTGGGGTTTTATATCAATAAAGAGATTTTTGGTATTGAACTTCAATTGCAAAGTATTTTGAGGGGGGAAGGTCTGGGACTTTATCCGAAATCTTTCTTCGATAGCTTTGTGTTACAGCATGATGATCTGGAAATTGTTGAACTGAACGATTTCTCTCTTTCATTGCAAGTCGGGGTGATCAAGTCTCAGCAGATTGGTGTGGATGAAGCAAATGCGTTTATCGAAATTGTGAAGAATCATTATTTCCAATGATGAAACTGCTGTACAAAGCCCAAATGTAGATCACGGGCTTTATACATCAACCTAGAAGTACTGAGGCTGGTTCTATTCTTGAAACTCATTAATAACTTCCAGTGCAGCTCTAAAGGCTTCCTGGGTTGCTGGCGCTCCACAATAGGGCAAGCTGTGTAGTAATACTTCCTGAATTTCTTCGACTGTTGCACCATTATTCAATGCGCCACGAATATGGCCTTTAAGCTCGGTTGGACTCTTCAATGCAGTTAAAAATGCAATCGTCACCAAAGAGCGGTATTTACGGGGTAGTACACCTTCACGTTGCCAAGTTGAACCCCAAGCATGCTCATTAATCCAGTCCTGTAAAGGTTGAGTGAAGGGTACAGTATTGTCCTGCGCACGTTTGACAAAGGATTCACCCATAACTTCGGTACGCACTTTTAAGCCATTTTCATAATCTTGTTGTGACATATTTTTACTCTTATTGCAGTGAGAAAAGGTTCGCTTTTTGATGAGACGACACCCATCCTACCCCAATCATTGTACAAGCTAAAGTTGAACATGCTGACTGCGTTGTTCTCAGTAAAATAGCTCCATTCACAATGAAAGGTTTGAAAATGACCTAAGCAGACTTCGAAATTTGTGTACTTGTCGGCGCTTCAGACCTATTGAGGGACACTTTATTTTCTAAATAGATAAATTATACTAGTAGTTTGGGATCGCCATCCTGCCTTGTTATTTATCTCCTTTCTATGTTGTCTCTATTCGCTCAGCACTTAGCTCAAGATCGCTTCTGTATTTTAGTCGAATACTTATGTTCTACTCAAAGTATTCTGCCTGTACCACAATCAATTGCGGGCTTTCCTGCAATGATGACGTTGGCTGATCGGGTGCAAACTGATGAAGATCCTGCACCGATTGAATTTGCACAGCATTATCCTGAAACAATTGAAAAATTATTACATTTTTCAGGCAAGGGCAGAGATATTGCCGAGTTTGAAACATTCTTGGATCAGGCTGAGCAAGCAGGGCAGCAAAATCTGTTATTGCTCACAGGTGATAAGCTTAAAAAGCATTCCTCTGGTCAGCGGCTAGCAACGGATCGGACACGCTATTTAGAATCGGTGAATGCAGTCATCGCAGCGAAAAAACGCAAGACGTTTCATATTGGTGTCGCATTTAATCCATTTAAATATACCGAAGCAGAGCGTGATGCACAGTATTTCAAACTCCATAAAAAGATTAGGGCAGGAGCAGATTTTGTAATTACCCAATTGGGTTTTGACCTAGAGCAGACCAAGCACGCTCAAGCCATATTAGCACTCGATTATCCTGGCTTTCCCTTGATTGCCTGTGTGATGCCACTGACTTTGCGTCGAGCACAGTTTATGCTGCGCCATCAGGTGGCTGGCATTGTGATTTCTGAGCATATCTTAAAGGTACTGGAGCAAGAAAATCAGGGCGATTCAGCTCAGGCTAAAAAAAATGTATATGCACGTTGTGCCTTGCAAATTTTGATCTGTAAGCATCTTGGTTATAAAGGCGTACATTTATCCTCATGTCATAAACAGCAAGAACAGGCTCAACTTGAACAGGCATTACAGCAGTATCAACACTTATCGCTGACTGAGTGTGAGCAGCTTTGGTATCAGCTGTGGCAAACGACGACCCATCGCGTGTTTCAGCCAAAGGTTGAGATTGTTCGTAAGAAAGTAACCAGCGCTCAAATTTTAAAATATAAAAATATGCAACTCCTGCATGGTGTTTTCTTTAGCTCTAATGCGGCGCTGCAGCTTGGCCGTTTTGTGTTTAAAGCCGCTTTTTGGGAGCGCCCCAAAGCCAGCCATCTTTTATTAAAGCTTGAACATTTCTGCAAGCATTATGCGGTTGGGTGTGATAGTTGTGGGCAATGTCGTTTAAGTGAAACATTATATATTTGTCCGGAAACCTGCCCGAAAGGTTTGGCCAATGGGCCATGTGGTGGAACGAGTTTAGATCGCTGTGAGTTTGGCGATCGAGAATGTATTCACTCTGTCAAGGCTAGACTGGCAAAGGCGGTTGGTCAAACGGAGCTGCTGAAAACAGAATTGATTCCAGCCGTGTCCATCGAGACACGGGCAACGAGCTCTTGGAAGAATTGGTTTAAATCAATAGAGCCACAAAATAGGGGGAAGGAGATTTAAACGGTTTCTGTCTGCCCGACATGATGATAAGCACGATTAAAATACACCAGACTATGCTCATGTTCACTCTGCTGAATTGCGACGATACGACAAATAAAAATCGTATGCGTTCCCACTTCCTGAATCTGCTCAATCTCGCAATCGAAATTTACCAAGGCATCCTCCAAAACAGGTGCACCGGTTTCTAGCTCTGACCACACGCCATGTTTAAAGCGCTCTTCTGGACTCAGTTTCGATGAGAACGCTTTAGAAATATGCTGATGCTGGGCACTTAACACATTCACGCTGAGGATTTTATTGTCGACAAAATGTACATGCGAACTTGATGCTTTATTCATGCAGACCAATAAGGTCGGAGGGGTATCAGTGACGCTACATACAGCAGATGCAGTAAAGCCATAACGACCAGACATGCCTGTCGTGGTAATCACACTGACTGCACTGGTTAATAAAGACATTGCATCTCTAAAGTCTGTTGCTTCGACCATCACTTTATTCCTCAATTAAACCCGAATATTGGGAGAAGAAGGGCGAGCAAGTGTCACCCTTTACTCCATACACGATCAGTGCGTACAGGGCTTAGAGTTCTTGACGAACAATTTCTGCACCTGCACTTAATGCATTCAGTTTGCCACGTGCAACATCACGCGCTAAAGGCGCCATACCACAGTTGGTTGATGGATAGAGTTTATCCGCATCCACAAATTGAAGTGCCTTACGTAGTGTATTTGCCACTTCTTCTGGTGTTTCAACGGTATTGCTTGCTACGTCAATCGCACCCACCATCACTTTCTTGCCACGAATCAGCTCAATCAAATCCATCGGCACACGTGAGTTGTGGCATTCGAGTGAGATGATATCAATTTTTGACTGCTGTAGCTTTGGAAAAGCTTCTTCATATTGACGCCATTCTGAACCGAGGGTCTTTTTCCAGTCGGTATTGGCTTTGATGCCGTAACCATAGCAAATATGCACCGCAGTTTCACACTTCAGTCCTTCCAGTGCACGTTCCAAGGTTGCAACACCCCAGTCATTCAATTCATCAAAGAACACATTAAAGGCAGGCTCATCGAACTGAATGATATCCACACCTGCTGCTTCTAATTCTTTGGCTTCTTCATTCAGGATTTTGGCAAATTCCCATGCCAGTTTTTCACGACTTTTATAATGCGCATCATACAGCGTATCAATCATGGTCATCGGGCCTGGCAACGCCCATTTAATCGGTTGATGGGTTTGCTGACGTAAAAACTTGGCATCTTCAACAAACACAGGCTTTTGACGTGATACTGCACCCACAACAGTTGGTACACTGGCATCATAACGATTACGGATGCGTACAGTTTCGCGCTTCTCAAAATCAACACCAGTAAGGTGTTCAATAAATGTCGTCACAAAATGCTGACGAGTTTGCTCGCCATCGCTGACAATATCAATGCCTGCCACTTGCTGCTCATGCAAAGACAAACGTAATGCATCCTGTTTGCCTTCAATCAAGCCTTGCTCTTGCAATTTCCATGGTGACCAAAGCTTTTCAGGTTCTGCCAGCCAAGACGGTTTTGGTAAGCTGCCCGCAGTCGATGTTGGTAATAATCTTTTCATCATGAATAACCTTATATTTTCAATAAATTAGTGCGCGTAACTTGTTTGCGAGTCGCTTTTTTCAGAGTAGCGGTCAGACCACTGTTCCAGAATGGCTTGGTAAGGCTTGATGAATTGTTCTTCAACAAACTTCCCTTGCTCAATCGCCAAACGACTACGTTCTTCTCGGTCATACACAATGCGAGTCAGTGAGTAGTCTTGATGCTTCAAACTCGGTTGATACGATTTTCCGGCCGCTGAATTGGCATTATAAATTTCAGGGCGATAGATCTTTTGGAAGCTTTCCATGGTGCTGATGGTGCTGATCAATTCCAGATTGGTGTAATCACTAAGCAAATCACCAGAGAAATAGAAAGCCAACGGCGCAACACTGTTTGGCGGCATGAAATAACGCACCTTTAAGCCCATTTTTTGGAAATACTCATCCGTTAATGAATATTCATCTTGCTCATATTCCACACCCAACACTGGATGTTGATTGGCAGTACGCTGATAGACCTTACTGCTCGAAACACTGAGGCAGATTACGGGCTGTTTTTTAAAGTGTTGCTGATAGGTCTCTGAATTGACAAAACTCTTGAATAGATTGCCATGCAAGTCGCCAAAATTCTCTGGTGTGCTGAATCCTGACTGATTTTTATTATGATCAAGCAATAACACACTGAAATCATAGTCACGCACATAAGAAGAGAAGTTGTTGCCCACAATGCCTTCAATACGTTGATTGGTTTTGTGATCAACAATACTGGTTTTTAAAATTTCAATTAAAGGCAATGCATTGCTCGTGCTGCCAGCATCAATATTCATCTCTACAGAAATAATCTCAAGTTCGACCGCATAGCGGTCAGCGGCTGGATTATCCCAATGCGCTAAGCTATTGAAACGATTGTCGATCATTTTTAGGGTATTACGCAGATTTTCTTGGCGGCTTTGACCACGAGCCAAATTGGCAAAGTTGGTTGTGATACGGGTATTGTTTGAAGGCTGATAGTTCTCGTCAAAACGAATACTCTTGATCGTAAAATTAAATGCTTTACTCATTTTAATCTGCCACCCTAATTTCTGAGATAAATCTGAATTTCTGTATAGAGTGATTTATACCGTAATCATTAGCTGAATAAAAATGATTTAATCTAAGTCCAAAGTGAATGAAATTCATGTTTGAGCTTGTGCATTATTGTGAGCTATTAAGAAGACGGCTCAAAAGCTTGTCTCAAGGGGTATCGCTATAAATAGACCGAGAAAATCTCGCCACTGCCTAGCCAAGTTGGATCAAATCGAGTCATTTTTTCACGTGCTTTGATTTCGTTAGCAGGTCTTGTTGTGCAAAAAAGTTTTCTTTTGTGGATAACTTAAGACATATCAACAATCGATCAATATGTTCTGTAAATCTGCTACAATTGCGCCAATTTTAAATTCTTTCGCATGCCCTCTGTTCTTGCCATCGTTTGCAGATACAGGTGGGTGCACAAATTGTAGATTTTTAGCATGTTTAAAGATGAATTAGCGGCACAGGTTGCCCAGCGTCGCACCTTTGCGATTATTTCCCACCCCGATGCGGGTAAGACCACCATGACAGAAAAACTGTTGTTATGGGGGAAGGCAATTCAGGTTGCGGGGATGGTTAAAAGCCGTAAGTCTGACCGTTCAGCAACATCAGACTGGATGGAAATGGAAAAAGAACGTGGCATCTCGATTACCACGTCGGTGATGCAGTTTCCTTATAAAAAGCACACCATTAACTTACTCGATACTCCGGGACATGAAGACTTCTCGGAAGATACCTATCGTACCCTGACTGCCGTTGACTCCGCCTTGATGGTGATCGATGGGGCAAAAGGTGTCGAAGAACGAACCATTAAATTGATGGAAGTGTGTCGTATGCGCGACACGCCGATCATTTCATTCGTCAACAAAATGGACCGTGAAATCCGTGAGCCTTTAGAGTTACTCGACGAAATTGAAAATGTCTTGAACATCCGTTGTGTACCGATTACATGGCCGTTGGGAATGGGACGTGACTTTGCCGGTGTGTATAACCTGCTTGAAAATAAACTTTATGTTTATAAAGCAGGTTTTGGTTCAACCATTACCGATATCGAAGTACGTGATGGCTATGACCATGCCGATATTCGTGAAAAAGTCGGTGAGTTGGCGTGGTCTTCATTTGAAGAATCACTTGAATTGGTACAAATGGCCAATGAGCCACTCGACCGTGAGCTCTTCTTGCAAGGTAAACAAACCCCAGTATTGTTTGGTACAGCGTTAGGTAACTTTGCGGTGGATCATGTTCTGGATACCTTTATCAACTGGGCGCCAGAGCCGAAAGCACATCCAACACAAGAACGTATTGTTGAAGCCAATGAAGAAGGCTTTACAGGCTTTGTTTTCAAGATTCAAGCCAATATGGATCCAAAGCATCGTGACCGTATTGCCTTTATGCGTATTTGCTCAGGTAAATATGAAAAAGGCTTGAAAATGAATCATGTGCGTATTGGTAAAGATGTGCGTATCAGTGATGCATTAACCTTCCTTGCAGGTGAGCGTGAGCATCTGGAAGAAGCTTGGCCGGGTGATATCATTGGTTTGCATAACCACGGAACCATTCAGATTGGAGATACCTTTACCAGTGGTGAAGATCTGCATTTCACAGGGATTCCACACTTTGCCCCTGAAATGTTCCGCCGCGTGCGCTTAAAAGATCCTTTGAAATCCAAGCAATTGCAAAAAGGTTTGAAAGAGTTGTCTGAAGAAGGTGCAACCCAAGTGTTTATGCCACAAATCAGTAATGACCTGATTGTCGGCGCGGTCGGTGTGTTACAGTTTGATGTGGTGGCTTACCGCTTAAAAGAAGAATATAAGGTCGATTGTCTTTATGAACCAGTCAGTGTACATACCGTGCGCTGGGTGCATTGTGATGATGACAAAATTCTGAATGAATTTAAGAAAAAAGCACATGACCAGCTTTCAGTGGATGGCGGTGGTCATCTGACTTATCTGGCACCAAGTCGTGTAAACTTGCAGTTAATGCAAGAACGCTGGCCAGACATTCAGTTCCGTAACACACGAGAACACTAGAATCTCCCTAAGTCTCTCTTTATGTAAGAGGGACTTTTTCACGAGTTCTATAACTATTTAGATTCGTGATGCTCCTCCCTTTTATAAAGGGAGGTTGGGAGGGATTAAAATAAAGGATGATACAATGAACACTTTAAAACCACTTTTAGCTGTCATTATGATGATTGGCATAATGGCTTTAACCGCATGTGATCATCCAGATAAAAATAAGGCCGATACCGCCGAAAGCAAACAGACTGCGGCACCAGTCGAAAAAGCTGAAGTCCTACCTTACTTAAATATGAAAGAAGCCAAGGCCGATTATGCCTTGCCATTCTGTGAAAAGAAGAACTGTATTGATGTCGATATTCAAACCATCAAAACTCAAGATGACTGGCTCAATGCGTGGATTGCCAAAAATCAGGCCAATGTGATTCAACAACAAATCGAGCAGAACAAGAATTTAACCTTACAGCAAGCCGTGAATGCCTATGTAAAGAAGTCGGATGAATGGCAGGATAAATATTCCAAGAATAAAGCGTATGAGCTGCATCTCAGCACGCGTATTGCTTCACAGCGTAATCAATATGTGTTGCTGCAAGTCGGAGTAGATACGCAACAGGAAGATATCGCGGTGAAAGATCGTTTTTATTTCTTTGTAGCCGATCGTAAATTACAAAAAAGTGTCAGTATTCTGGATATGATTCAGAAAAATCAGCAAAATGCTTTAAACCAGATTATTCAAACCCACTATCAAACATGGGTCGAGAAACAATCGGCAGAAGTCAAAAAACAAGTCGCGAAAAAACTGTATTGGGGACAGGCGGATTGGTTCTTTGATGGTGAAGGGATAGGATTACACTACCGGGCCAATGAGATTAGTAAAGATGCACCTCAACTGGATATCTACCTCACGACTGAACAAAGCAAACAGATGCTGCAACCTGAAATCTATCAAAAAATGTTTTGATTTACTTGCTCGAGTTTCGTATAGAAATTGCATGTGCTGGTAGCGGTTTTACGATAAGTTCGATAGCATTTAAAAATCCTGTGTAATAACAATGCTGATAGGTTTTAAATGAAAACAATTTTTAAATATAGCGTTCTTGCTTGTGCAATTTTGCTTGCCGCTTGCCAGCCGAAATCAGAGCCGAAGGAATCACAGGATAAACCGACAGATCCTCCTGCAGTACAGCAACCCGCCGAGCCAGTTTTACGCGGTGAAACGGTGAAGTTACAGGTGAATTTACCTGAGTGCAAAGGTAATAGTTGTCCAGATTTTACCGTTGAGCGATTACAAAGTAATTTCCCTTTTATTGATCAATTACTGGATCAGCAAATTCTTGAACAACTGAGCAAGATTTTAGATGTGGTGGATGCGGACACGTCTGCCGCTTCTACACCTAAAACTGCCGAGGACAAATCAAGTCTAGATGCTCAGGCACAAGCTTATGCCAATGCCTTTGTGAAAATAGATGAAGAGTTAAAGGCGCTCAGTAGTAGTCATCAGATTAGCTTGATGATCAAGCCCAAGATTTTACGACCGAAAGGAACTTTGGCGACGGTTGTGTTGAATAGCAGCAGTTACTTGGGGGGAGCACATGGCGCGACCTCACAACGCTATTACAACTTTGATCTGACCACTCAGAAGCAGGTGCAATTACATGATTTATTGTTACCTAAGCAAAAAGCCACTTTAGACAAACTGGCACATGAAGCCTTTAAAACCTGGATTGTTGATTCCAAATTAGCAACAGATCCCAAGGAATATGAACAGGCATGGCCATTTCAAGTCACCGATAATTTCCTATTGGGGGAACAAGGCCTGATTTTACAATATGGTGAATATGAGATTGGCCCGTATGTGGTTGGTTTGCCTCGTTTGGTGATTCCATTCAGTGAGTTACAAGGTGTGTTAAAACCTGAATATTTACCAAAAATTGATCCGCCAGCAGCCTCTACACCGGCTGCAAGTACGCCAAGTCAAAGCTAATGCAACTGTTTGATACCCATACCCATTTTGATGTTGCCGATTTCGATCATGATCGGCAACATCTGGCTGAGCAAGCAAAACGGGTGGGGGTCGAAGCGTTGGTGTTAATCGGTTTTCTGGAATCACGATTTGATGAATTGATTCAAACTCATCAACAATTACTCGCTTGGGAAAATGTGCCGCGATCTTATCTGGCCCCGGGTTTACATCCTTTCTATATTGAGCAACACCAAACCGAACATTTACAGCGACTTGAGCAGGTATTACAGCAGCATGATTGTGTGGCAGTGGGTGAAATTGGGCTGGATACCTTTTTTAAACAGCATAAACAGCCCGAACTATTTGCAAAGCAGCAGCATTATTTTATTGAACAATTGGCATTGGCAACACAATATCAAAAACCAGTGCTGTTACATATCCGTAAAGCACATGCAGAAAGCATTGCGATTTTAAAAGCACAAAAATTCAAATTAGGGGGCATCGCTCATGCCTTTAGTGGTGGCGTGGAAGAAGCCAAAGCCTTAGTGAAACTGGGTTTTAAAATTGGGGTAACAGGACAAATTACCAATCCGAATGCCAAAAAACTGCATCAAGTGGTACAAGCGATAGGCAGTGAAAACTTGGTGATCGAAACCGATTGTCCAGATATGACACCGCTGTGTTGCCAAACTTCGACCGAGCATCGTACCCGCAATACCCCAGTTAATTTACCTTATGTTCTGGAGCGTTTGGCCCAGACCCTTGACCAGCCTAAGCTTCAGCTTGCCGCACAACTCTGGCACAATTCATTGGCAGCGCTACAACTTAAATTTTAAGAGAATAAGCAAATAATCTTGTTAAAAATAAGATACTAAAAGGGAACACATGCTTTTCTAAACAGGGGTACATTAAAAGAACAATTTCATAATAATCACATCAGCCAATACTGGGAGGGCAACCTTATGGCCAGATATAGCAAAATCAATAGTTTCAATGCATTACAAACACTCAGCGTCGGTTCGACCTCTTATCAAATCTTTAGCTTGGCGCGAGCGGCTCAAACACTCGGTAATATTGAACGATTACCGAAGTCTTTAAAGGTTTTGCTAGAAAATTTACTCCGTTTTGAAGACCAAAAAAGTGTAAAAGTAGAACATATTCAAGCACTGGTCGATTGGCAGAAAAGTAAACGTTCAGATCAAGAAATTCAATATCGACCGGCACGGGTACTGATGCAGGATTTCACGGGTGTTCCTGCGGTGGTGGATCTGGCTGCGATGCGTGCTGCGATGGCACAGGCAGGTGGTGACCCCAACCTGATTAACCCTTTATCTCCAGTGGATTTGGTGATTGACCACTCGGTGATGGTCGATCATTTTGCCGATGACGATGCTTTTGCAGAAAATGTTGAAATCGAAATGCAGCGGAATGGTGAACGCTATCAATTCCTTCGTTGGGGACAATCTGCTTTTAACAACTTTAGTGTAGTGCCACCGGGTACAGGGATTTGCCACCAAGTCAATTTAGAATATTTAGCGCAAGCCGTCTGGTTAGGTGATGATGAAGGTCAGGTTTTTGCCTTTCCAGATACCTTGGTGGGGACAGATTCACATACCACCATGATCAATGGACTGGGCGTGCTTGGTTGGGGTGTCGGCGGGATTGAGGCGGAGGCAGCGATGCTAGGACAACCTGTATCGATGCTGATTCCAGAAGTGATTGGTTTCAAACTGACAGGCAAATTAAAGGAAGGCATTACCGCCACGGATTTGGTTTTAACCATTACCCAGATGCTGCGTCAAAAAGGTGTGGTTGGAAAATTTGTTGAGTTCTATGGTGATGGCCTGGCCGATTTACCTTTGGCGGATCGTGCCACCATTGCCAATATGGCCCCAGAATATGGCGCGACCTGTGGGTTCTTCCCGATTGATGAGGTGACGCTGGGTTATTTGGCATTGACGGGACGCAAACAAGACCGTATCGATTTGGTCGAAGCTTATAGTAAAGAGCAAGGCTTATGGCGTCATACCGGTGATGAGCCAATTTTTACTGATACGCTCAGCTTGGATATGAGTACGGTACAAGCCAGTCTGGCAGGACCAAAGCGTCCACAAGATCGGGTTTTGTTGGGCGATGTTCCGAAAACCTTTAATGCGTTGATGGAACTGAATCTTAAACCCGCCAAAGAAGCCAAGGAGCGCTTGGAAAATGAAGGTGGGGGCGGTGCACAAAAAGCCAATTTAGCCCATGAACAACCTGCTTGTACCATCGACGGAAAATCATATCCCCTGAATGACGGCGATGTGGTGATTTCCGCGATTACCTCATGTACCAATACCTCGAATCCAAGTGTGATGTTGGCGGCGGGGCTGCTGGCCAAAAAAGCCATTGAAAAAGGCTTGCAACGTAAACCTTGGGTGAAAAGCTCACTGGCGCCAGGTTCCAAAGTGGTGACTGATTATCTGGCAGCAGCAGGTTTAACGCCGTACCTAGATGAGTTGGGTTATAACTTGGTCGGTTATGGTTGTACCACCTGTATTGGTAACTCTGGACCTTTACCTGAACCGATTGAGGAAGCGATTCAGTGTCATGATCTGAATGTGGCTTCGGTGCTTTCAGGCAACCGTAACTTTGAAGGGCGTGTTCATCCTTTAGTCAAAACCAACTGGTTGGCTTCACCACCGCTCGTGGTGGCCTATGGTCTGGCAGGGAATATTCGGACCGATTTAACCAGCCAGCCAATCGGACAAGATCAAACTGGGCAAGATGTCTATTTGAAAGACATCTGGCCAAGCCAGCTTGAAATTGATCAAGTCTTGCAGAAGGTCAATACCGACATGTTCCATAAGGAATATGCAGCGGTGTTTGATGGAGATGCAGCTTGGCAAGCGATCCAGATTCCGCAAAGCCAGACCTATGCATGGCAAGACAACTCGACCTATATTCGTCACCCACCATTTTTTGAAGAAATTAATCAACCCCCTAAAGCAATTAACAATATTGAACAAGCACGAATCTTGGCGGTATTGGGAGATTCGGTCACCACCGATCATATCTCTCCAGCAGGAAACATCAAGAAAGACAGTCCCGCTGGGCGTTATCTACAGCAGCAAGGGGTCGAACCCAAAGACTTCAACTCTTATGGTTCTCGACGCGGTAATCATGAAGTGATGATGCGCGGGACGTTTGCCAATATCCGCATCAAGAATGAAATGCTGGATGGTGAAGAGGGGGGCAATACCATCTTCATCCCAACAGGTGAAAAGCTGGCGATTTACGATGCATCCATGCTTTATCAGCAACAGCAAACGCCATTGGTGATTATTGCGGGTAAGGAGTATGGTACGGGTTCGTCACGGGACTGGGCGGCAAAAGGCACCAATTTATTGGGTATCAAAGCCGTCATTGCCGAAAGTTTTGAACGGATTCATCGTTCGAATCTGGTTGGTATGGGAGTATTGCCCTTACAGTTTGTCGAGGGTCAAACCCGTCAATCCTTAAATCTGACTGGGCGTGAAGTGCTTTCGATTTATGGGCTATCTGATGATATTCAGCCACATCAGACGCTGGATGTTCAGGTGCTACGAGAAGATGGCAGTCAAGACCAGTTTAAAGTGTTATGTCGTATTGATACCTTGAATGAGGTGGAATATTTTAAAGCAGGTGGCATTTTGCATTATGTGCTACGCAATTTGATTGCTGCATAATCCTTAGAACATCGTCTCAATCAAAGATGAAAGCTGGTCTTTCATCTTTTTTGTTTCAGTTTCAAGCACTCAGCGTTAAGGTAATCAGGCTTGATTAAATTGGATAAAGGCTTTGAATCAATTACCCCGTAATGTTTATTATCTTTTGGCTGCACAGGCCTTTAATTTAATTGCAGCAGTTTTGTCAGTGACTGTGGTGGCGATTGTCGGTTTGAAACTTGCACCAACTCAGGCTCTAGCGACAGTTCCTTATGGCTTGCAGTTTTTGGCGATGTTACTGACCACCTTTATCTTTTCGTTTTTGATGAAAAAGTTAGGTCGACATGTGGTCTTCCAATTTGGTTGTGTCTGTCTGTTCTTGGCGGGTGTTCTCGGTTATCTGGCCCTACAGCAGCAACAGTTTTATTTATTATGTCTAAGCCATTTCTCACTGGGTTTATTTATCTCGACTGCAAATTTTTATCGCTTTGCTGCTTCCGATCGTCTGGCTGCCGAGCTGATTCCCAAGGCCACAGCCATGGTGATTTCGGGTGGCGTGATTGCCGCCATTATTGCACCGATGCTGGCAATCCAATTTCAACAGGTGCAAGGATTACCTGATTTTACTGTGATCTATTTAATTTTTAGTGTCTTGGCGCTGTTGCTGTCTCCAACTTTGTATTTATGGAATCAAAAGTTTCAACGCCAACAGACACCGCAAGACGTTGTGATTGAACCCGCTCAGCGTGCCAAATTGCCGGGCACGTTGATTATTGCAGCCGTCATCAGCGGTGCTTTTGCCTACTATATTATGAATGTGATGATGATTATGTCTTCATTGCATTTAAAGGAGCATCATTCATTTCACTATGCTTCGATCTCGATTCAGCTACATGTCTTGGCCATGTTTATTCCATCCTTCTTTGTGTCTAAACTGATTCAACACTGGGGAGTACATAACACCATTTATATTGGTTTTGTACTGCTGATGCTGTCGTCCTTGATTCCAGTGCTGGGACAGGCTGGGTTTTATATTAATGCGGCACTGATTGTGCTTGGTGTGGGCTGGAACTTTGCTTATTCTGGCGCATCTACTTTATTGGCCGGTTTAAATGAACAACAAAAACATCGTATCCAAGGCATCAATGAAACTGGAATTGCCTTGTTTGCAACTCTAGGCGCGTTTTTACCTGCGCCGATTTTGAGTAGTCTTGGTTGGATGAATGCCAACCTTTTAGCTTTATCTATGAGCTTCATGGTTTTTATGCTGCTACTGATTTTAAATCGCCAAGGCCAATCACCAAGCAAAGTTTCATCAAGCTCACCTAAACGGCTTTAAACACGCTAAAATAGCAGTTTGACTGAAAAGATAGATCGCAACTGTTATGACTGATGTTCCTGTAAATGATGAATATGAGCGCCGTTTTGCTGGTGTTGCCAAAATTTATGGAGACAATGCCTTTTCGCATTATGAACGTAGTCATGTCATGGTTATTGGTATTGGCGGTGTAGGCAGTTGGGCGGTTGAAGCACTGGCACGCACAGGCATTGGTGAGTTGACTTTAGTTGATATGGATGTGGTCGCTGCTTCCAATATCAATCGTCAACTCCCCGCCATGAGCTCGACGCTAGGGCAAGAAAAAATTGAAGTGATGGCGGAGCGTTGCCGTCAGATCAATCCAAGAATGAAAGTAAATGTGATTGATGACTATCTGACGCCAGAGAATGTCAAACAGATTTTAAATCCAGTTCCAAGCATTGTTTTAGATTGTATCGATGATGTCAAAGCCAAACTTGCCTTGATGCTACATTGCCGCTTTAACAAGATTCCGTTGATTGTATCAGGGGGAGCAGGGGGCAAACTGGATCCGTTAAAGATTCGCGTCGCAGATTTATCCAAGACTGAACAAGACCCGATGTTGGCAAAGTTAAGAACACAGCTGCGTTCTAAAGGGATTTGCAAAAAGCCCAAAGAGAAGTTTGGTATTACGTGTGTTTATTCGATCGACAATCCATTTTCCAGTGCAGAGGTGTGTCCGAGCGCTGGATTGCGTTGCGGTGGCTATGGCTCGGCAGTCGTGGTGACTTCAAGCTTTGCCATGGTGGCGGTGGCTGAAGTGTTGAAAAAGTTAGATCGGATCAAATAAGCGCTTGGTATTTTTAAGTAAAAGTTTAGATACGTTTAAAAATCATAAAAATTCAGTTAAATTAAACTGAAATAAACGTAATAACAGAGAACAAACAAAATGAGTTTTTTGAAAAAGTTATTTGGAAAGAAAGAACAACAAATACAAATCAATAGAAATCGCTATGCTGAATTTTGGCAATGGTTTGAGCAGCATCAACAGGATTTCCATCGTATTGTGGATGAGTTAAATCAAGATACGATTCAGGCGGATTTCTTTGATAAATTATTGCCTGAATTGGCTAAAGTTCATGATGGAATTTTTTCCCTTACCGGGATGCTTGGCCCACAAACAGCTGAATTGATTTTAACGCCAGATGGTGTTGTGGCAAATATTGTATTTGTAGAGGAGTTGGTGGCAGCAGCCCCTAAAATTCCTGACTGGAAATTTACAGCCCTTAAACCCGCAAGTGATATTCAGCAAACCAGTATTGGTATGCATGGTCATGAGTTTAGTCAAAAAACGCTATCGTTTTATTTACAAGACCATGAAGAATATCCAGATGAAATAGATCTCTTTGTGGTTCATGATGAATATAATGAGGCGCAAAAAAGTGAATTTTTACAAGGAGTTTATATTTTCTTAGACAATTACTTAGGGGAATATGATTCGGTAACCAAACTCGATCAAGTTTCAGTACAATCCAGACAAGATGCTGAAAAAGAATTAATGCCGATTGCAAATTTAAAGAAAATTTTAACCCTAAAGAACAGTGAAATTTCTCGTTTTGATAAAGTGATTCGCTCGAATACGGATGAGGATGAATATATAAGTTTAGAAGGGGAGACCCATGAGGGTTTGCCACTTATTGCGACATTGAATAGTACATTATTAGCGTGGGATAAAAAAGCATCACATCCTTGGTTGATGATTATTGAAATACCTTATGATGGTGAAAATTTTAACGGTATGCCACCATCAAATGAATATGAGTTGCTTGAAAGTATTGAGCAGACATTAGTGGCTGAGTTAAAAGATGTAGAAGGATATTTAAATATAGGTCGAGAAACCGGCAATAATTTAAGAACGATATACTTTGCTTGTAAAGATTTTAGAAAACCATCCAAGATAATTGACCAAATTATTCAAAATAATAGAGATAATTTTGAAATTGATGTTAGTTTTTTCAAAGATAAATATTGGCGTTGTCTGAATAAATTTGGGAGATAAAAAAAGTGTCATCAATAGAATGCTGAGGTAAATAGATCATTGCTATCTAACTGCTATTACTCAAATTCATGCAAATAGTATTGACTAGAGGAACTATGTCCATAGTGATTGAGCTACTTGGATATATAAGTTTGGTGAGTTCATAATGACTCACCATAGGTTAAGCCTGCGGATATTGAGGCGCTAAGCGGTAATAGGTATAAGTCACATTTGGGTCTTTATAGACGTCATAACTGGTTTGTTTAAAATCGGAAACCCATTGTGAACCTGTAAATCCTGCAATATGTCCATAGCGATGTTTTTTAGTGCGATGGATAATATAAATGTCACCGGGTTGAGGGTTATTAAATTCAGGTGTAATTTCTTGATAGCCAATCTGCTGTAGGGTACGACCCCAGTCTGATGCCGCAACAGGATGCTGATCAATATTGGCACCAGCCGATTGTAAGGCAATTCTAACGAACTTAGCGCATTGTGATGAGCTGCGATAAGAAGCTCGTTTCGCCAGTTTCTGAGAGAATTTATTCACATCAATTGCTGGCACTGATGCAGGCTTCGGCATTTCTCGATAAGGAATAACCACCTGTTGCATAGGTGGGTGAATCATACTGTGATCGACTGAAGGTACATCATAAATCATTGTGAATCTCTACCGCATTTTCAAAACAACTGAACGTGTGCCAGAATTTGTTACGGCGCTCATAGTAAGCGATAAATCTTAAAAAAACTCAAATATAACGTAATAATATAACAATTGGGCTGCTGGATCGTTCACTTAGCTTAAAATACTAGTTAAGAATCTTTTTCATTATCAGTAATTTGTTTGCTAGTTAGTTTAAATAAAATGATTTGTAAGATTATATTTCATTTTTGACTAAAAAGTAGTCGTTTTAATGCGGTCTATCTGATTAGGTTTGAGGTTGATATTGTTATAAGCTATTGTTTATTTAAATAATATGAGAAGAAGAGCTTAAAATGATCCGTCTGGCAACATCATCTGATCTGGATCAGATCGTACAATTAATTCGGCCATATATCATAGATTTTGCTTTAAATGCAGAGGGGGCAGATAAATTTAGTCAAAGCATGATTCATAAATTAATGGAAATGCCGAATATTGAATACTTCGTTTTTGAGCAAAACACCCAGCTGATGGGCGTTATTGCATATCGGCAGCCTGCACATATCCTACATTTTTTTGTAGATCAAAGGGTGCAGCGTCAGGGAATTGGTCGTCAACTTTGGCAGTTTCTGGAAAATAAAATTGCGACATCACACTCAAGCATAACAGTGAATTCCAGTTGTTATGCTCAAGTGATTTATGAGAAGTTCGGCTTTACAGCAAGCTCAGCAGTAATCGAACAGAGTGGGTTACGCTTTGTACCCATGCATAAAAGTTATGCCTAGCGCCTCAGCTTAGCGTTGATGCTCTTTAAGATAGTCTTCAGTACGTTGCATGGCTGCCTGAATATTCTGAATGGCATGTTCAATATCGGTGATGGTTTTAGCATTGCCACCACTGAGGGCTTGTCGCCATTTACGTGCGCCTGGCAGATTTTGGAATAAGCCCAAAATATGACGGGTAATAATCGACAACGGTGCGCCTTCAGCCACACGCTGCTGAATATAAGGCATCATTTGTTGCATGATTTCAAAACGATCAGGCGCTTGCAAATTCCAGAGTTGCCCCATTTCTGCAAGCAGGTAAGGATTGTGATACGCTTCACGACCAATCATTACGCCGTCGACATGCTGCAAATGTTGCTGTGTTTCTTCAAAAGTTTTGATGCCACCATTAATTTCAATGGTGAGATGCGGACGTTCTTGTTTGAGGCGATAGACATCCTCATAGCGTAAAGGTGGAACTTCACGGTTCTCTTTTGGAGATAGGCCCTGCAAGATAGCAATACGTGCATGCACAATAAAATGAGTGCAGCCTGTTGTCGCAACCGTATCAACAAAATGCAGCATCTCTTCATAAGAATGCATGTCATCAATCCCGATACGATGTTTCACTGTGACGGGAATTGATACCGCTTTTTGCATGCTGTGAATACATTCAGCCACCAGATCAGGTTCCGCCATAAGGCAAGCACCAATCTTATTGTTTTGTACGCGATCGCTTGGACAGCCTACATTGAGATTGACTTCGTTATAGCCCCAGTCTTCAGCCATTTTGGTACAGGTGGCTAACTCTTGTGGATTAGAACCACCGAGTTGCAGCACAATTGGCTGTTCTTGTTGATTGAAGTCGAGATGGCGATTGGCACCACCATAAATAATCGCACCCGTGGTTACCATTTCGGTATATAGCACCACATTGGGATTAAACAGGCGGGCAAAGAAACGATAGTCTTTGGTAGTCCAATCCATCATCGGCGCGACGGAAATACGTGGCTGTAATGATTCAAGTGATTGCATAAACAGATCTCGGATGTGGACAAGCAAAGAAAGGGCAGCATTATACGAGTTTTGTGTCCAATTCACCAATGCTGATCCCTAACACTTCAATTTTTACTAGTAGAATGAAGATCTAGAAAGTGACCATGTTTTTTTTCTTCGTCGAAAGATAATCCAGCAAGCTAAACAGCATACAGGCAACCACCAGACTGATACCAGCTAAGCAAGTCATGCTCCAGCCACCATGATTCCAGGCAAAAATACCCAAGGCTGAACCACAGGCCCCCCCAGTAAAATACGCAGTCATATAAATGGCATTGATCCGTGATTTCGCATCTGGGCGTAAACGGAAAATTACACTCTGATTACTGGTATGCACCAAGGCTAAAGCTAACTGAATCAAGGCAAAGCCGAGGATATAACTGATTAAAAAGGTTTGCCCAAAATAGAAGCAGATCCAGCTTAAGATAAACAAGCCACAACCTATCCACGTCAGTTGGCTGGTTAAGCCTTGATCGGCATATTTACCAATATATTGGGTCGAGAGCGCTCCAAAAATCCCGACCAGAGGTACCATTCCAATCAATAGATCTTGAAGATGATGGGCAGAGGTCAGTAGTAGCGCGATAGTAGAATACAAAATACTGACTGCGGCAAAAGCAAATCCGCCTGCAAGTGCACGTAACACCAAACGTTTCTCTTGTTTGAGCAGTTGTGCCATGGAGACAAAGACTTGTCCGTAATTCATTTTCATTCGCATGGCATAAGGTAAACGGCTTTTCAAGGCATAGGCCAAGATCAGCATCAGCACGCCACTCACTACATAAATGACCTTCCAATGAAACAGATTAGAAAACAAACCTGCCAAACTGGTGGAGAGTAAAATACCGACCAGTAAACCACTCATTAAAAAGCCAATGACTTCACCTGTTTTTTCAGGTTTCACTGTCATGGTTGCAAGTGGGATTAATACCTGTGCTGCGACAGAGAACAGTCCTGCCATAATGGTACCGAGCCAAAGCATTGGTAAGTTGACAGAAAAGGCACTGATGAATAAGCCAACAGCGCAAAATACCATGAGTAAAGGAATGAATTTGGTCTTATTGACTACATCACCCATTGGCACAATAAACAACAGGCCAAGCGCATAAGACACTTGAGCAAAGGTTACCGTAAGAGCTGCTTGACCTTCGGTCACTGCAAAATACTGCTGAATTGAGTGAATTAAAGGCTGACTATAATAGTTGGCACCCGCACATAAACCACATGCTGCAGCCATAAACCAAAGTAAGGTTTTATTTTGACTAATATCTTGAGGGGCAGACATAATTTTCTCTATCCAAGGTTTATGCGGTATAGGCTGTGGCTTCAATTTCAATTTGCATGCCTGTCAATGCCAAGCGTGAGACTGGAATGAGGGTACATGCAGGAAAAGCATGGTTCTTCCACAGGTCTTGTATGACTTGAATCAGGAGCTGATGTTTTTCAGCATTATGCTCAACCACCAAAATACGTAAAACAGCAATATCTGACAGTTGTGCCTGTGCGGATGCTAAAGCGTGCTGAATATTATAGAAGACTTGTTGTACCTGTTGGTCAAAATCTTCAGAAAGCTCACCATTTTTATTTTCACCCCCCTGACCTGCAATATGAATGCTGCGCATGTTGGGCGGCACAATCACAAGATGGCTATAGCCATTGTTGCGTGGATCATAAAGCTCACTTGGGTTGATCA
Organism: Acinetobacter sp. CIP 64.2; assembly: GCF_000369645.1. Taxonomy (NCBI): domain Bacteria; kingdom Pseudomonadati; phylum Pseudomonadota; class Gammaproteobacteria; order Moraxellales; family Moraxellaceae; genus Acinetobacter; species Acinetobacter sp. CIP 64.2. The sequence goes on along the minus strand of NZ_KB850121.1, from coordinate 529,342 downwards.
TTTTAAATGTTACTGTCTTGATCTGTTTCATCGTTAAAACATCACATTGAAGATGGAGATGACTCAGTATCAAAGCTCAAGTTAACTTTAGGTCAAGGGGTTGAATCAAAAAAGTGCATTTGCTGTGATAAAAAATCGATTTTGAAATATTTTGATAGTTTTTATCTTTGAACTGAATGAGTTATATCATCTGTTGCTTAATATTTGCACCATTACTGTGCAATAAAGCAGCTTTTGCTAGACAAAACCATACAAATATCACTTGAAAAAATGGTAATACAAGTTTTTTTCATTCTTTTAAATTTTTCTGAGCAATTTACTTCAACTCATTCAGATTTATTGATAAAGCGAAATATGGTTCTATTGCCGCGATTTAAATGATCATCATCGGCAGATTGCTAAAAACTAGCCAAACAGACCATGAGAAATTGCAGAGTAGCCAATCCCTTGCAGCAACTGCATGATTATGATGCCGATTCAAGCCATACATCAGCAGAGCCAAAAAGAAACGATCTAAGCTAATTAAAATGGATTAGGTGGTGCTGTTTCTGCGATGGGGAATGACAATTCGGATTATGCAATAGATATCGCTTTGATCTTCTGAAACAGGAAGACAGAAAGCATAAAATGAACAGATCGATTGCAAAAAGAATTGCATTTTTATACGGACTGGAAATGAAAAGTAAGGTTTGCCTGATCAAAAGGCAAACCTGCGGATCATACCTGCTCTGAATATAAATGTGAATCATCAGTTCAAAATATAGGTATTTATTAAATAAATATTGGGTGGAAATTTAAAAAACTTCCATTAGAATCCAAATTTCTACAAAGAATACTCCTGGGGGAAACATTGCTCTTGGCGATGTTTACTTAAGAAAAACTAGCTTGAGGAACGCTCATGCAGATCGGAATCCCAACCGAAACTGTTGCAGGTGAAAGTCGCGTAGCGGCAACACCAGAGACAGTGAAGAAGTTGATTAACGCAGGTCATAGTATTGTTATTGAACGTGGTGCTGGTATTAAAGCGGCGTACATTGACAGTGCTTATGAACAAGTTGGCGCAACCATTACGGACGATGCATATACAGGTAGCCAAATTATTTTGAAGGTTCGCGCCCCTAAAGGTGACGAAATTCAGAAGCTTGCGGCGAATACGACTGTCATTGCAATGTTTGACCCTTATCGCAATCCAGAACTAGACCAGTTTGCAACTCAGCAAGTGTCTGCTTTTGCGTTGGAATTACTGCCACGTACGCTATCCCGCGCACAAAACATGGACGTACTTTCTTCTCAAGCAAACTTGGCGGGCTATAAGTCTGTATTGTTAGCTGCGGCTGAATATCAACGTATGTTCCCAATGTTAATGACGGCTGCGGGTACTGTAAAACCTGCACGTGTCGTGATTATGGGGGTTGGTGTTGCAGGTCTTCAAGCGATTGCGACTGCGAAACGTTTGGGTGCGGTTGTAGAAGCAACAGATTTGCGCCCAACAGCAAAAGAGCAGGTTGAATCTCTAGGCGGCAAATGGCTAGACGTGCCAATGTCCGATGAAGAAAAACAACGTGCTGCTGAAGCTGCGAAAAGCGGTTATGGTTGGCAGCCGGGTGAGCAATACATCAAAGATCAAGCTGCGATTGTAGATAAAGCTGTATCAAATGCTGACATCGTAATCACCACTGCATTGATTCCAGGTCGTAATGCTCCGCGTTTAATTAAAGCTGAAACCGTTGCCAAAATGAAACCGGGTTCTGTCATTTTAGATATGGCAGTTGAGACGGGTGGTAACGTTGAAGGTTCTAAAGAAGGCGAAACAGTCACAACTGAAAATGGTGTGAAGATTTTGGGTATTCCAAATATTCCAGGCACAGTTGCGACTGAAGCATCTGCACTGTATGCACGTAACGTTTTTAACTTCCTTGAGACATTATTCGACAAAGACAAAGCCTTTGTGATCAATCAAGAAGATGAAATCCAAAAAGCGTTACTCGTGACTCATGGCGGTCAAGTACTGCTCAAGCGCGGTTAAGGAGAGTTCTCATGGTTGAAACGATTACAATTTTCGTCCTTGCCATCTTTGTTGGTTATTACGTGGTGTGGGGAGTAACGCCTGCGTTACATACACCATTAATGGCGGTAACCAATGCGTTGTCTTCCATTATTGTGGTTGGCGCGATGATCCAAACAGTGGGTATGCCTGCGATTGGTGTAGATGCTAACGTTGCATTCCAAAGTGTAAACGTGGTGAGTATCCTTGGTGCGATTGCTGTATTTTTGGCAAGTATCAACATCTTCGGTGGCTTTGCTGTAACTGCTCGTATGCTTGAAATGTTCAAGCCGAAGCAAAAGAAAAAAGAGGGCTAAGCAATGGAATTCATTCGAGACTATGCGGATTGGTTCTACCTCATTGGTGCTGTCCTCTTTATCTTAACTTTACGTGGCTTGTCTGGTCCTAAGACTGCGATTGCGGGTAACCGCTACGGTATGATCGCAATGGCGATTGCTGTAGTCACCACTTTCTTTGTTGCTGAACATCCTGTTGTTTGGATGATCGGTGGTGCAATGGTATTGGGTGCGGTTGTGGGTATCGCACGTGCGAAAACAGTGCCAATGACACAAATGCCTGAGACGGTTGCGTTGATGCACTCTCTGGTGGGTTTGGCTGCGGTATTGATTGCAATTGCGGCGATTCTACACAACAACCAACTCACTGCATTATTTGAGCAAAATGAAGCTGCTTTAACGGCTGCGGGTGTTCAACATGCACATATGAGTGGCGTGCATTTATTTGAATTGTTTGTCGGTTGTTTTGTGGGTGCGATTACCTTTACAGCATCTGTCTTTGCTTACGGTAAATTGGCGGCAAAGAAATGGGCAAAAACAATTTCGGGTGCATGGGTTAAACCTGTTCAAGCGATCATCTTTATTGCGATGCTTGCGTGTGGTTTCACATTCTTCACTACAGGTAACATGACTGCGTTCTGGGCAATGACAGCACTTGCACTTGCATTTGGCTGGGTGTGGATTGCACCAGTCGGTGGTGGTGATATGCCAGTTGTGGTATCGCTTTTGAACTCATTCTCTGGTTGGGCTGCGGCAGGTATTGGTTTCACACTTGAAAACAATATGTTGATCGTTGCAGGTTCGCTTGTAGGTTCATCTGGTGCGATTCTGTCTTATATCATGTGTAAGGCGATGAACCGTTCAATCATCAACGTATTGTTTGGTGGTGCAATGGGCGGTGCGGCAGTTGCATCGGCAGATAAAGGTGAGCAAGTTCAACGTAACCACCGTTCTGGTTCAGCAGATGACGCAGGTTTCTTGATGTCAAATGCAGACAGCGTTGTGATTGTACCGGGTTATGGTATGGCGCAAGGCCGTGCACAGAATGCGGTGAAAGAGTTGTGTGAAATCTTGAAAGAGCAGGGCGTAAAAGTTCGCTTTGCGATTCACCCAGTTGCTGGTCGTATGCCGGGTCACATGAATGTATTGTTGGCAGAAGCAGATGTTGCTTATGAAGACATCTTGGAAATGGATGAGATCAACTCCGATTTTCCTGCAACAGACGTAGTACTGGTGATCGGTGCGAATGACGTGGTGAATCCTGCGGCGAAAGATGATCCAAGCTCACCGATCTACGGTATGCCGATCCTTGAGGCACATAAAGCGCGTACCATTATGGTGATCAAGCGTTCTATGGCAACAGGTTATGCTGGCCTAGACAATGACTTGTTCTACAATGAAAAAACCATGATGATCTTTGGTGATGCCAAGAAAGTTGTGGAAGATATGACCAAAGCAATCAATGGTGGTGGTCACTAATCTGACCTCTAATCTGGATTGAAAAAGCCACCCTCGGGTGGCTTTTTATTTGGCTTATTTTTAAATAAACTTTTCGACCAGTCCTAAGGATTGTTGATAAAGGTCACGTGCTAATTGTTGATTTTTGGCATGTGAAGATTTCCAGTCAGGCATATGTGCACTGACATACTCTCCGTTGCGGTTTGCCCATTCATCGCCAATCGCCATTTGGCTGATCAGATTAGCAGGAACAGAAGTTGGGACTAAGCCGAGTTTCATAGCAGCGTAAACAGGCTTGGGCAGATCGCGATAAATGTCAGAAGCAACACCACCAGGGTGCAAGGCATTATTGGTGATTGAGCTACCAGCCAGTTGCTCTGCCAATGCATTGCTAAGGAGTAAATTGGCAAGCTTGGATTGTCCATAATAAAATAGCGGATTGTAAAAGCCTTCTGCGCGGAATTTATTGGGTTTGATTGAGCCTGCCCAATGTGCAATTGAGGCCAAATGTACAATACGTGCTTGAGGAGATTGCTTTAAAACGGGAAGCAGTTTTTGGGTCAATAGAAAATGACCGAGATAGTTGACGCCGAACTGTTGCTCGAAGCCATCAGCAGTCAGCTGTTTGGTTTTGGCAAATAGGCCTGCATTGTTGATCAATACATCCAGATTGCCATAACGATCTGCGATTTCATCAGCGGCTTTTCGAGTCAATTCAAGGCTGTTGAGGTCGAGGGAGATGAGGTCAACTTGCCCTTGATCGAGTGCCCGTAATTTGTTTTGTGCTGCTTGGGCTTTCTGTGGATTGCGGCAGGCCAGAATGACATGTTGCCCTTGTTTAACTAACTGTTCTGCTGTGGCAAAACCAATGCCTGTATTGGCGCCTGTAATCAGTATTTTTTTCACGTCCTGTACTCCAGTTATGCTATTTCTTGGTGGATTTCAACAATCTGTATAGTGCTGTAGTTTTGACAATTTGTCATGTCAAATTTAAAGGTGGGAGATGATTGGCATTTGGAGTGCAGTGCGGAAGGGAGATCTATCTGTTAAGTAAGAGGCTAATCGAAGTAAGTATTCTCGGGGAGTTTATGTTGTAATTCAAAAAACTGATGGATTTGTGCTTCTGTAACACGCGCCGTTGAAATCGGGGGTAATTCATCCTTATCAAAGAAAGTAACTTCAGAAGTTTCGATGCTTGGCTTGAGTTCACCACCAATCAGTTCACACCAAAAGAAGGCTTTATAGACATGCAGGAACATAGCAGGGTGAGGATGCTTTCTACGATCGGTGAGTGCGAGCAGCTTGGTCGCTCTGACTTCTAATCCAGTTTCTTCAAGCACTTCTTTTTCTGCATTTTCAGCGGCGGAATAGCCAACATCTGCCCAACCTCCAGGGATCGACCATAAGCCATCCTGTGTTTCTTTAGCTAATAGCAGTTTATTGTCTTTAAATACAACAGCGCGAACATCAATTTTAGGTGTTGCATAGCCAATATCTTGCAATACATTGGGAATAAAGAGAGTGGTATCAATTTCTTCTAATTCCATCAGGGTACGGACGTGATCAAGTAGCTGTTGATAGCGTTCTTTATCGTACACATCTTTGCTGTAGTACAAACCTGATTGAGCCAATCCTGTAATTTTATTGAGTGTTTCAATCCATGCGGCTGAATCTTTCATTTTATTCTAGGTGATTGAGGAGAGGGTTTAATACTAGCATTGCTATTCTATTTTACAAGGAATGGTCGGAAATCTAGAGCTAAATCGGCTTATAGCGTATCTGTGTATAGAATCTCTTTTGACTTGAATACGGTATAAAAAAAGCGACCTATTCGGTCGCTTTTTTGAGGAGCTTTACGCTACAGACTCTGGCGCACGCCATAAGCTTTCTAAATCATAGAACTTACGCGCGGTTGGTAGCATGACATGTACCACAACAAAACCGAGGTCGATTAAGATCCACTCAGCATCGCGTTCACCTTCGACACCGATTGGGCGGAAACCTGCTTTACGTGCTTCATCAGCAACATTATCTGCAAGGGCTTTAACATGACGCGTTGATGTACCGCTTGCAATCACAATTGCATCGGCAACATTGCTGATCGTACTTACGTCAAGTTCAAGAATATCTTTGGCTTTTACATCAGTGAGAGCTTCATGTACAACGTTTAGGCATGCTTGTACATCTTTGTTCGCTGTTTTGATTTTTAGATCGTGAGAATTAGAAGCGCTGGGCGATGGTTCTAAATTCATAGAGGGTATATTTTCCTGACAATTGCTCATCATCAAATATACCGTTTTTCTCTAAAAAGTTCAAATTTTAGCAGTAACAGTTTATGTATTCACATCATTAGAAAAATACTTCTTTTTCCATGCAAAAGATTGATCTGAATGCGTTTTTGGTCTGTATTCCGCAGCAATCAGACCTCGGTAGTCACTTTGTTGTAACCAGTCAAAGATTTGTTTATAGGGAATATTGCCAGTATCGGGTTCATGGCGGTCTGGACAGTCAGCAAATTGAATATGTCCAATCTGCTCGATATTTTCCTGTAGTCCTGCTAAAACATCTTCACCCATCATCGCCATATGGTAACAGTCATATTGCATTTTCAGGGCTGGGTGGTTGATGGCTTCCAGCATTTCTTGGGCTTGGGCAATATTTTGAACCAAGAAGCGTGGCATATCAGTGCCATTGATCATTTCAAACACAGGTTCAATACCTTGTTCCGTCAACAGATGGCAGGCGAGCTTTAGGTTGCTTGCCAGAGTATTCAAGCAAGGCAACAGATCCGCATCCAACGGCTGTTTACCTGCCAGAATGTTGACACGGGGCACATCCAGTGCAGTGGCATAGCGAATCGCTTGTTCCAGTGCTTGGTGAAATTCAATTTCTCGTCCAGGTACACCAGCCAAACCATTACCCCCTTGCATTAAGTCGCCAGCAGGGACATTGATCAGGCAGAGTGAAAGATTATATTGTTCAAGTTGGGTTCGAATATCAATCACGTCGAGTTCATAGGGGAACTGAATTTCTACATGCTGAAAACCGTGGGCTTGTGCTAAGGCGAAACGCTCGATTAAGGGAACTTCAGTGAAGATCATTGATAAATTGACTGCAAGATGGCTCATGTTAGGACTCCCTGAATCAATAGATCCTATTTATTGTTCTGTAATTTTGATAATAGTCGCTAAATCCTTATCAGCAAAGCCATTTTCTTGGTGGGCTTGTAACTGTAATAGAGCTTTTTGTGCAACAGGTATCTTTAAGTTAAAACTTTGTGCCAAAAGTAAGGCATTGTTTAAGTCTTTTGATAAGGTTTGCACTTTCCACTGTACAGGCTCAAAAGTTTGAGTTGCCATACGTGGTGCAAGGATTTGAAAGGGCTTTGAGTCGGCAAAACCACCTGCAAGTGCGGGTGCGAGTAATGCGGTGTCGACGCCTGCTTGATCGGCAAGGGCGACTGCTTCTGCGATCAGGGTGCTGTTGGCAGCAACAATCAGTTGATTACAAATTTTGGTGGCTTGCCCAGTACCCGATGTGCCCATCCGAGTTACACGCTGCGACAGTACATTGTAAATCGGGGTGAGCTGCTCGATGGTTTCTGCATCACCGCCAGCAAAAATAACCAATGTGCCTTGCTCTGCACCAATAGTGCCGCCGGATACAGGGGAGTCAATCCAAGTGACCTGCTGCTGTTGAGCAGATTGAGCCAGTTGTTGTGTTGCAGGCACCGATAAACTAGAGAAATCAACAATAACTTGCTGTGCTTGTAAATACGGTTGAATCTGGGCAAAAACACTTTGCATCGCCTGATCGTCGGCCAAACACGTCAAAATAACGGGATAAAGGGCAATCTGATCGATCGCTAATAATGATGCACCTTGTTGAAGGAGCGGTTCACATGCATGTGGACTGCGATTCCAGACTGCAACAGAATAACCTGCATGCAATAGTCGGCTTGCCATACGTGTGCCCATTAACCCCATACCCAAAAAAGCGATTGGTGTTTTTTGATTCGCATGCATGTGAATGTGCTCCCGTTAGGATTATTTGTATTGGCGCGGCAGGAATTGAATCTCTGGGTTTTTGTCCTTTTTACGAGCCAAGCTACTGTTTTTACCCAAGAGTAGCTTGAGTTGCCAAAGTTTTTCTAAACGCAATGCTTTTTCTGGTTGGTGTTCCATCGCATCCAAGACACGTTTGGCTGCCATGATGGCATCTGGTGAACGTTGTAAAATTTCTTCAGCAATGCTGTTCGCTTTTGCTAATGGGTCATTGTCTAAATGAGTGACTAGACCAATTTGCTTGGCATATTCAGCATCAAAGATACGTGCAGTGAGTGTCAGTTCTTTGGCAAGGTCAACCCCAATCAGCCCTTTAAGTGAGCGGGTCAGTCCCATGTCTGGTACAAGCCCCCAGCGGCTTTCCATAATCGACATTTGGCTAGTTGGTGTTGCAATGCGAATGTCCGCAGCTAGCGCCAGTTGCATGCCTGCACCGAAGCAATAGCCTTCGATTGCTGCAATCACAGGGATTGGTAAATTTTGCCAAATCAGGAAAGCCTTCTGGAATAGACTTTGTCCAGGCTTTATCAGTTCCCATGCTGCAAAAGCGGTATTTTTAGGATTGTTTAAATCAGAAAGGTCGATGCCTGCACTAAACACCTGTGCTTCACCAGTCAGGATGACACAACGGATTGAACGATCTTTTTCAATTTTTTTTGCAGTTGCCACCAGTTCTTTGAGTAAGGCAAAGCTCATTGCATTACGTTTATCTGGACGGTTTAAGGAAACGGTTGCGATTCCATTGTTCTTTTCAACGCGTAAAAGTGCCATCTGCCTTACTCTTATTGTGTTTGATTCGGCAGCATAACATGAGTCCCTGTGTCGAAACATGACAGGGCAGTCACGTTAATTATCGTAGCTATGCAAGATTAAATTAGCCGCCTGTCGAACCTGTTCAATGGCTGTGCTGAGCTCATTGAAACGATGATTGGTCTCACGAATAAACACATCATCAGCCTTGCGCCGTTCTTTACGTAGCGTCGAGACAAATTGTTCAAATTCACCAGAGACTTGCTGCAAGTTGGGTGTGCCGACATAACGGGTTGCGCCATAGAGGCGATGCAGGACGTGTTCCAGTTGTGGAAAATCTTCCATTTCAATCAATTGCTGCATTTCTGCCAGCTCAGTATCAAAGCTATCGACCAGCATATTCAATAAATCTTGCGCCAAATCTTCTTTATTGGCTGCAAGCTGCACGCTTTGCTGCCAGTTTAAGATTTGTGGATCAATGGATTCAGTTGGGCGCTTCGGCTCAGTCGTCGCAGGCTGAGTACTGAAATTGTTTTTGGTCCAGTGGGTCAGAATTTGAATAATCTGCTCCATCTGGATGGGCTTGGTCACATAATCATTCATACCAACTTTGAGTAGCTTTTGCTTTTCATCGGCCAGCGCATGGGCGGTGAGTGCAATGATCGGCAATTGCATACCGTTGTCCAAGGTTGACTCGAGAGAGCGAATCGCACGTGTGGTATCAATCCCGGACATGACTGGCATTTGAATGTCCATGAACACGAGATCAAATGGCGGTGATTTTTGTTCGATGCGTTCCTGAATGATATCGATGGCCTTTTGTCCACTCAACGCTTTGGTGGTGGTGACATTGAGCTCACCGAGCAGGGCTTCAAGCACAATCAAGTTCGGCAAATGGTCATCCACCGCCAAGACATGCAAGCCTTGACCGTTAAAGTCTTCGGATTCTTGTTCAAAAATGGGTTGATTACCCAGTAACTGTACCAATTCACGACGACTCAGCGGTTGATATAATGGCCGTGCACGATATTCATTCAGCATGTTTGGCTCCAGACTCATCTGATAGCCATAAACCGCTAAGTTGCCATGATAGCGTTGACGAATTTCTTTGAGTAAGGCCTCTGTATCACCACTATGATCGACAATCAGCCAAGTATTTTCTTGTTGATTGAGATGATTCAAACGGCTGAATAAGTCCAGAATCGATTGTGTTTCAATATGAGCGACATGGTAGTTCTCTAAATATGAACGCAGTACGCTAGCCGTTGCAGGATGGGCGAGATAAGACACTACTTGTAAATGATCGAAACGAGGATGTTCAACAAATTCATCCTGCTCTTCAACTTTAAATGAAGCGGTGAACCAGAAGGTCGAGCCTTTTTCGGTTGGCGCACGCTCTTGGTTGTCTTCAAAGCCAATCTGACCATGCATCAAATGCACCAACTGTTTGGAAATGGCGAGGCCCAGTCCTGTACCGCCAAATTGACGTGTCACCGATGCATCGCCCTGAGAGAAGGATTCAAACAGCTTTTTACGATCAGTGCCACTCAGACCAATGCCGCTGTCTTGAACACTAAAATGCAGTAAACATTGCCCGATCTCATCATCTTCCATACGTACCCGCACGATGATTTCACCATCAGGGGTGAACTTGATCGCATTGGAAATCAGATTGGTCAGGATTTGCTTAAAGCGTAGCGCATCACCGACCACATGCTTGGGAATGTTCTCTGCATAGTAAAACGCCATATTGATATGCTTTTGTGCAGCCAAAGGCGAGAGCATATCCATCACATCAAAAATAGCTTCTTCAAGGTCAAAAGGAGCCGTTTCGAGTTCGAGTTTACCTGCATCAATTTTTGAGAAATCCAGTACATCATTAATCAGCGCCAATAAGTGAGCAGAAGATTTGCGAATGGTTTGCAGGTAAAGGTTCTGCTCATTGCTGAGGTTTTGTTGGCGTAGTAATAAGTGAATAAAGCCATCAATACTGTTTAGCGGTGTTCTGAGTTCATGACTGATGTTGGCCAAGAACACCGATTTAGACTGGTTTGATGAAATTGCTTGGTCACGCGCCTGGCGATAGGTAATGTTCTGAACTTCTAAGGTATCCAGTGTTCGGCGTAAATCTTCTTCGGTTTGTTCGGTATGTTCTTTTAATTCTAAAAAACTGAAATGCAGACGTTTCACCACATTGGCAATATCACGCTGCAGTAAACGCAGTTCACCGGTACTGTTCACCACAATATGCTGATCTAGGGTGTCGGCATTGAGACGTTGCATCTGCATGCGGATTTCATAGAGCGGTGCGAGCCAGCGACGTGAGAAAACGTTTAAACAGAACAATAAAATCAGTAAGGTCATCAGTCCGGTCACGACCAGAGATAACAGAATTTTGTAGCGTGCTAATTCGAGTGGTTGGTTATCGAGTTCAATCATCAACCAGACTGAATCTGAATTGCTGCTGTCTAATTTTGAACCATAAATACTGTTGTGATTATGCGGAATTGGGCCGAAAAAATTACGATTTTCTGGAAAACTGGGCCAAAACCGGTTGTTTTGATACCCGACACTGAGATAGGTTTGGCCTTTGTTGTCAATCAAGACTGCACGCTGTAAGTTCTTCTCATCAAACATTTTTTGCATAATGTTTTGAGCGCGATCATATTGATCTGGTTGTTCTTGTACCAAGCGTAATAAATCATTTGCTGTTTGGTGATAACGTGCCAAAATCGCAGCAGCATCTGAGCGTTGTTGTTGTTTGGCTGAATTGGTTGTTTCTGCTAAAACCCAAAGAATCCCTACACTGGTCAAAATTGCAATTGGCACAAGAATCAGTGCAATCAACTGCCCATAAGCATGATTGAGGCGTAAACGTTTCGATATGGTCTTATTGAAATTTGACATAGTGCGGTCAGATTTATCATTCTGCGCAACATCTTAGCACGCTTTGTGAAAATCAAGGACATCTGCTTGGCAATAAAAAGCAGAGTGAAATGGTGCAGTATTGCCGTTTTTTTCATACAATAGTCGCCACCTTAATATCGGTGTCGATCATGACGAATACGCAAACTGATTTTTTAGCAGATGAATTTTTACTGGATGATTATGTCGGTAAAACCCCTTTGGTGCGTTTGCAGCGTTTAGCGTGTCATACCCAAGCCACGGTATTAGCAAAATTAGAAGGTAATAACCCCGCAGGATCGGTGAAAGATCGTCCAGCCTATAACATGATTATTCAGGCGGAAAAACGGGGCCAGATTCAACCAGGGGATACCTTAATCGAAGCGACCAGTGGTAATACCGGGATCGCGTTGGCCATGGTTGCAGCCATGCGCGGCTATAAAATGAAGTTGATCATGCCGAACAATATGAGCCAAGAGCGTAAAGATGCGATGTTGGCTTATGGGGCTGAGTTGATTGAAGTTACGCAGCAGCAAGGCATGGAAGGTGCACGCGACCTTGCTTTACAAATGCAGGCTGAAGGCAAAGGCTTTGTGCTGAACCAGTTCGGTAACCCAGATAATGTCGATGCACATTACCTGACCACAGGTCCAGAAATCTGGAAGCAAACAGGTGGGAAAATTACTCACTTTGTCAGCTCAATGGGGACCACTGGAACCATCATGGGCGTTTCCAAATATCTCAAGCAACAAAATCCTGATATTCAAATTGTGGGCTTACAGCCTTCGGATGGTTCCAGCATTGCAGGGATTCGTCGCTGGCCAGAAGAATATTTGCCGACCATTTTTGACCGTAGCCGTGTCGACCGCATCATTGATATTCCTCAGATTGAAGCGGAAAAGACCATGCGTAAGCTGGCGCGTACTGAGGGCATCAGTGCAGGAACATCTTCTGGTGGCGCAGTGTGGGCATCAATTAAAATCGCAGAAGAACAACCAGATGCGGTGATTGTCTGCATTATCTGTGACCGTGGTGATCGTTATTTATCAACGGGATTATTCTCAGTACAAGATTAGAATCTCCCCCTAACCCCCCTCTTTAAAAAAGAAGGGGAAACTCCTCCCTTTATAAAAGGAAGGTTGGGAGGGATTTGAAGAGATTTTAAGATGAATTTACGTTTTCCGATTTTAGTTTTTGATATTGAGACCCTGACCGATTTAAAGGCAGGCGCACATCTGTATCATCTTGACTTGCCTGAAGCTGATGTGGAGCAGGCGCTCACTAAAATTCGTCGCCAAGAGTCGGGGATGGACTTTCAGCGGTTACCTTTGCATGAAATCGTCTGTATTTCCGGTTTATGGATTGATGAAAAAGGCTACCGTCTGTTTTCATTTAGTCAGGAACAAAATAGCGAAGCTGAAATGCTGGCAAAATTCTTATCGATTTTTGACAAGAAGCAGCCCACCTTAGTCAGTTGGAATGGCTCGCAATTTGATTTGCCTGTGATTCTGTTTCGTGCCATGTATCATGGGCTTTCTGCACCGAGTCTGTTTGATCAAGGCGAAATTGATCAGCAAAAGCGTTTTAACAACTATCAGAACCGTTACCATCATCGTCATGTTGACTTGATGGATGTGATGGCGATGTTTAATTGTCGTAACTTCCAGAAATTGGATGATATTGCCTGTTTGCTCGGTTTTCCCGGAAAACGTGGTGAGACGGGCTATCATGTGCCAGAATATGTACGGAACAAACAATGGTTAGAATTGTGCAGTTACTGTGAAGGTGATGTACTGAATACCTGGTTGGTTTATCTTCGTTGGCTGTTGCTTAAAGGCCAATTAAATCAGCAGGATCATCAGCATTTAGTTCAATCCACCATTGCTTATTTACAAACGCAAACGCAACAAACAGATTTTTTACAGGTATGGCAGCAAACATCGCAATATACTGTATTCACCGCAGATACTTTTGCGCCAAACAATTAGGTTCATCTTTTGAAACATAAAGCGAAACAACGTCCAGCACAATATCCAAGCTATACCTTTCAAGTCGAGGCTTTTTCTCATGAGGGGCGTGGCATTGCGCATTATGGAACGCATCCAGATCATCCTAAAGAAAAGCACGGCAAGAAAGTTTTTATCCGTTATGCCCTTGTCGGCGAAACGGTGCAGGCCAAGATTACCAATCAGACTTCACGCTTAGAAGAAGCGGATATGATCAAGCTGGAGAGTGATGCAGCCGGGGGCCGAGTGGATCCCATTTGTCCGCATTTCGGCGTGTGTGGCGGCTGTAGCTTGCAGCACATTCATCCTGATGAGCAAATTTTGTTAAAACAGAATGTATTAAAATCCCATCTAGAACATTTTGCTGGATTGCAGCCTGAACAATGGCTCGATCCCATTCGTTCAGTCAAAGCTGATTATCGTCGTCGTGCCCGCATCGGGGTGCGTTATATTGCCAAGCAAAACCGTTTGGTGATGGGGTTTCGTGAGCATCACAGTAATCATTTAACCCCGATTCAGCAGTGTAAAGTGCTTGATCAAACCTTATCGGAAAGTTTACCAGAACTAAAAAAACTACTCGAAAGTCTTACAGGCAAAGCCCATATTGGTCATATAGAATTGGCAATGGGAGACAGTGAGGTGGCCTTATTAATTCGTCATTTGGATGAATTAAATGTGTCGGATGTCAACCAATTACGTCAATTTTCGTTACTCAAAGGATGGCAGTTGTATTTGCAGCCTAAAGGGGGAGATAGCTTACATCGTGTGGATGATTCACAAGCCGCAATGCGTTTGCATTACAGTTTGGATGATTTTGCCGTCAAATTCGCGTTTTCACCCTTAGATTTTACTCAAGTGAACAGTGGGGTAAATGCACAGATGATTCACTTGGCATGTGAATTGCTTCAGTTACAGAAAGGGGAAAGAGTACTGGACCTCTTCTGTGGGTTAGGTAATTTTTCTCTCCCGATTGCACGTTGTGTGGGTGAGACAGGTCAAGTGGTCGGCGTTGAGGCGAGTGACGAGATGGTCAAAAGGGCAACTGAAAATGCGCAAGCAAATCATTTGTCTCAGGCAATATTCTTTTCACAAGATTTAACAAAAGACTTTTCGCATCATTCTTGGGCGAAACAGGGATTTGATGCATTATTAATTGATCCTCCACGATCAGGTGCGTTTGAAGTCATGCAATATGTACCTAATTTTGGAGCGAAAAGAATCGTTTATGTTTCATGTAACCCATCAACACTGGCAAGGGATGCAGGTGTACTGGCACAATATGGCTATCAATTAAAGAAAGCTGCGGTAATGGATATGTTCACGCATACTGAACATGTGGAATCGATTGCCCTGTTTGAAAAAGTTGAACGGCTTGAAAAAATCGAAGAGATAAACGATTAAAAAATGAGTTACATATCCAGAGGAGAATGGTATGGTCACAGTACGTGAGCAGTTACCTGGACGACTCCAAGAGTTGTCTGAGGAAGCGACTGGAGAACATGCCGCTGAAGCGCAAAGTAGTCTAGTGTCTTGGCTAGACCGAGTGCGTGATATTTTGGATGGGGCAGAGCTAAAACAACTTCAACA
This sequence comes from Acinetobacter sp. CIP 64.2, assembly GCF_000369645.1. NCBI lineage: Bacteria > Pseudomonadati > Pseudomonadota > Gammaproteobacteria > Moraxellales > Moraxellaceae > Acinetobacter > Acinetobacter sp. CIP 64.2. Next base: position 514,233 of record NZ_KB850121.1, on the reverse strand, counting down.
AGTTGCGGAGCTAACCTTAGCAAAAGAATTACAAGCGACGGACAATCATCGTATCAATACCTTTAGTACCGGGATTGGTATGGCGGATATTCTGGCGCATCTGCATGTTGACGAAGACACGCTTTCAGCGGCAGTGTTATATCGTAGCGTGCGTGAGGGACTGATTACTCTAGAAGATATCCAGCAACAGTTTGGCGAGCAAGTCTTGAGTCTGGTTCAAGGCACCCTTGCAATGGGTAAGCTGTCTGAGTTGATTGAAAAAAATAAACGCTTAGAAGATCATTTTAATAATAACCAGCGGGAACATTTAAACGGCATTTATAAAATGCTGATTTCAGTGACGGAAGACGTGCGGGTTGTATTAATTAAACTGGCAGAACGGACCTACGCTTTACGTGAGTTGGCGACCGCAAGCAAAGAGCGTCAGGAACGTGTCGCACGTGAAATTCTTACGATTTACTCCCCACTGGCCCATCGTTTGGGGATTGCCCAACTGAAGTGGGAGCTAGAAGATCTTGCCTTCCGCTATTTGGCGCCTGAACGTTATAAAGAAATTGCCTCTCTACTCAATGAAAAGCGTTTAGAGCGTGAGCAATATATTCAGTTTGTAATTGATAAATTGAAAACGGAATTGGCCAGTTATGATATTCAGGCTGAAATCACGGGGCGGGTGAAGCACATTTATTCGATTTATCGAAAAATGAAAAGCAAAAACCTCAGCTTCGATCAGCTGTATGATATTCGTGCTGTGCGTGTCTTGGTCAAGAGTGTTCCAGATTGTTATCACGCCTTAGGCATCGTACATCAGTTATGGCGTCACATTCCGAACCAGTTTGATGACTATGTTACTAATCCGAAAGCCAATGGTTATCGCTCATTGCATACCGCAGTGATTGCTGAGAATAAATCTCTGGAAGTACAAATTCGTACCTTTGAGATGCATAACGAAGCAGAGTTGGGGGTGTGTTCGCACTTTAACTATAAAGAAGGTGCCAAGAATACCGATCATTCCTTCAATGATCGTTTACATTCTCTCCGTGCGGTGCTTGAGCATTATCAAGAGCGGACGGAAACCACACCCCATGCTGAAGATGAAGAGTCGAATGGCATTGATCAGATTCAGGATTTTGAGAATTTTGAAAAGATCTATGTGTTTAGCCGTGACGGGGATATTAAAGAATTACCGCGTGGTTCAACTGTTTTAGACTTTGCTTACCATGTACATACCGAAGTGGGGAACAAGTGTTATGCAGCACGTGTCAACCAGCGTTATGTGCCATTAACCTATACCCTGAAAACGGGTGAGCAGGTTGAAATTTTAACCAAGAAAGATCGTGAGCCGAACCGTGACTGGTTGGTGAACTCGCTGGGTTATATCAAGACCGCGCGTGCGCGTGACAAGTTGCGGCATTGGTTTAGACAGCAGGATCGCAGCAAGAACGTTGAAGTTGGACGGGAGTTACTCAATAAAGAGCTGGCACGGTTAGCGATTCACCCAAAAAGTATTGATTTAAAAGACTATTCATCGCATTTTAACCTGAAATCAGGTGATGATATTTTAGTGGCTTTGGTCAGTGGTGATATCAGTCTGCATGCCTTGATGAATCAAGTGAATCGTCAGATGCATCTGGATCAGGATGAACCAGAGCTGGTGTTAAAGCCAGCCTTGAATCCACGTGCCAGCCATACCTTATCGGCGCATGGGATCTTGATTGATGGGTTGGACAATGTGGAGTTGCATATTGCGCAATGTTGTCAGCCTGTCCATGGTGAATCGATTGGCGGATATATCACCTTGAATCGTGGGGTCAGCATTCATAAGGTCGCGTGTCCGGATTACTTGCGCATGACCACACAAGAGCCTGAACGTGCGGTTGAAGCCGATTGGGAAATGCAACCGACGCGTGGCCAGAGTGTGCAGATCGTGGTGGAAGCCTATGATCGTCGTGGTTTACTCAAAGATCTGACACAGGTGATTTTCTCAGACCAAATCAATATTCGTCAGGTCAATACCATTTCTGAGGCAGATGGTATTGCCAACATGAAGTTATTAATTGAAGTCAAAGGTTTGGCACAGTTGTCACGTTTGTTGGCTCGTTTAGAGCAGCAACCTGGGATTATCAGTGCCAGACGGTTGGTTCAAGGAAGCTAGATCATAAAAATAAAAAAGCTGCATTTCGATGCAGCTTTTTTATTTTTAGCGCTTCGCTAAAAAGAGATTGGTGAGTCGGTTTAGGAACTGTGGGCTCATGCTGGATAACTGATACATGAGTTTGGTTTTGATCCCGACAGGGGTATGGGTTGGAAGCAAGGCATGGTCTTTGTGTTGCGCCAAATGCAGTACCTGTTTTGCCACATCGGCAGGGGTGAGATCCACACCAATATGTTGAATGCTGCCAGCATCCATATCTTTGACCATATTGGTTTGCACAAAGAGCGGCATCACATCCAAGACACGAATATTGTATTTTTGCCATTCTACATCTAAGGCTTCAGTTAAACCGCGCACAGCAAATTTGCTAGCAGAATAAGAGGCCAAGTCGGCTTGGCCATAAATCGCAGAGGCTGAAGAAAGGTTAATAATGCGAGCAAAGCTGGCTTGTTGCAGATGTATCAGGGCAGCATGGCAGCCGTTAGCAACGCCTTTTACATTAATATCAAAGGTACGGTGATGTGATTGGATGGGGGTATTTTCAAATGCGCCTGAATACAGAATGCCTGCATTATTGACTAAAACATTCAGTTCACCCGCCCAGCGTTTAAACTCTTGCAAGGCAGTTTGCCATTGGTCGTAATGACTGACATCGAGATAACCTGCTTTGGCATGTGCTCCAAGTTCTGTAGCTAAAGCCTGTGCCTGTGCCTCATTGATGTCATAGATGCCTACTTTAAAGCCTTTTTGATGAAAAAGACGGGCAATTTCAGCGCCAATTCCTTGTGCGGCGCCACTAATAAAAACACTATATTGCATTGCGTTCCCTTGCTTTATATTGATATTTTTTGCGTGCGTCTATATTAGACATAAGCTTGTTTAAGCTGCAACCATTTGGCTATATCTAGTTTGGAGATCATCATGGAAAAGTTATTGGCAATTATGCAAGAGTTAAGACAGAAGTGTCCATGGGATCAACAACAAACACCAGAAAGTTTGACACGATATGCCATTGAAGAGGCATATGAGGTTGAGGCTGCAATTCGCTCGGGCGAAGTGGATGAAATCCGCAATGAACTTGGCGACTTACTGTTGCAAGTAGTTTTTCAATCCCAAATGTTTGATGAAAAAGGATTATTCAACTTTCAGGATGTGGTGGAAGCGATTAGTGAAAAATTAATTCGACGTCATCCGCATGTCTTTCAGGCTGAAAAATATCAAAATTTGGATTCCGAGCAGGTCGGTGAATTGTGGAAACAAATCAAACAACAAGAAAAACAGGGTAAAGTAGTATCCCGATTAGATGAAGTTAAGCATGCACCGGCATTGGTACAGGCACATGAAATTCAAAAAAAAGCAGCTCAGCTCGGTTTTGATTTTGAAACGGTTGCAGATGCTTATGCAAAGTTGGATGAGGAACTGGGAGAATTGCAGCAGGCGATGAAAAGCCAGTGTGCCGAGGATATCCACGAAGAGTTTGGTGATTGTTTATTTTCTTTAATCAATGTGGGACGGAAGCTGGGCGTGTCAAGTGAGACCGCGCTGCTGGCAACCATCCATAAATTTAGAAGCCGTTTTGCTTTTATTGAGCAGCAGGCACAGCGACAACAGAAAGACTTGCAAGACATGAGCTTGGCCGAGATGGATGAGCTTTGGGAGCAGGCAAAACGACAATTAAAAGCTCAGGAGAGCAGTCATGAGATTGCCGCAATCACGCAGCAAACATAAGTTTTTTTTATTGATGATCTTGTGCCTGGGGTGTATATCACATCTCAAGGCACAGCAGTTTGACCAATCTTATCAACAGTGGAAGGCACAGCAGCAGGCACGTGATCAGCAATTGGCAAGACAAGCCGATAATAATTACTATTTATCTCGTCCAACTCAGCAGCTTCCGAAGCAGATTTCATCATCGGGCAACATTCAGGGTGATAAAATTAGCTTAAATCAAGCCAACTTACAGCAACTACAAATGTTAAATGGTGTGGGCGAGAAAAAAGCCCAAGCCATTGTAGAGTATCGTCAAAAAAATGGCGGCTTTAAAACCGTGGATGAGTTGATGAATATCAAAGGCATTGGGCCAAAATTACTTGAGAAAAATAAGTCAAAGCTGATGCTATAAGTTTGAAATGGTAAAAAGGTGATTGATTAGGCAGACTGAACTGTTGAAACTTCCAACAGAATAAATTGCCCTTTGTGTGTGTTAGAGCTATGATTAGCGACAAATTGTTATTTACGTCCTGACGTAGGAGACAGTGTCTTTTGCAAACTTTGCGTGCGTCAAAATGTGGTTTGTCCACAGCTCAACTTCCTTCCTCAATTTTAGATGTCATCGATAGTCTGACTAAAGCCGGCTATGAGGCATATATTGTGGGTGGGGGTGTTCGAGACATGATGTTAGGTCTTAATCCAAAGGATTTTGATGCGGTTACCAATGCTACACCAGCCCAAGTAAAAGAGGTTTTTGGTCGACGTTGCCGAATTATCGGACGGCGTTTTGAGTTAGCACATGTATATTCCGGTCGCGAGCTGATTGAAGTTGCGACCTTCCGTGCCCCACCGAAAAAAGCAGTCACCAGTGCATCTGGAATGATTCTTCGTGATAATAACTGGGGAACGATCGAGCAAGACTTTGCTCGTCGAGATTTTTCGATCAATACTTTGTATTATCAACCACGTAAAGCGGTTGTGCTTGATTTCTGCCATGCAGTGGATGATATCAATAGCCGTACTTTACGTTTCCTTGGGGAACCTGCTCAGCGTTTTGAAGAAGATCCTGTGCGGATGTTGCGTGCTTTACGCTTTGCTGCAAAGCTCAACTTTCAGATTGATCAATCGATTCTTGATGTGTTTGATGCCGAGATGACGCAATTATTGCGTGATGTCTCACCTCATCGTTTATATGATGAGTCGCAAAAGCTATTCACCATGGGACACCTGACCCGTGTATTACCCATGTTGATTGAGTTTGGTGTCTGGAAACAATTGTTTGCTGAAATTCCACCGAATTTGACCGCTTTTATTGAGCGTGCGGCGCGCAATACCGATCAACGGATCCAAATTGGTAAAACCATCAATCCTGCATTTTTCTATGCTGTGTTGTTATGGAAACCTTTCTTGGAGCGTTGTGACTTCTATTTAAACAAAGGGGTTGTGCCTGCGGAAGCACGTGCGCAAGCCGGTTTGGATGTGCTGAAACGTCAAGCGACGCGGACCATTATTCCTCGTTTTGCCGAAACTTTTATTCGTGAAGTATGGGAAATGCAAACTCGCTTGCTCAATCCTAAACCTCAGCAGATTGAAGCCTTGGCAGGACATGCGCGATTCCGTGCAGGCTTTGACTTCTTGTTGTTACGTGAGAAATCAGGTGATAGCAGTACGGAAGGTATGGGCATTTGGTGGGAAGCCTACCAAGAAATGACCACAGACCAAAAAGAAGCTGTGATTCGTCAATACAACCGTCAACGTAGTAAGACACGTCGTAAAGCAGTTGAGGTGGATGAGCCGAAGTCGACTGAAATTGAGCCTTTGGTCAATGTGCCTGAGCCAAGAAGTCGCCGTGCCAAGAAAGAGCGTGTCAGAGCGGATGAGTCATCCAGTCGTTTTATTGAAAAAGCGACAGCGGGTTCTGGGCAAGTCAATGCCGATCACCCAATTCTCAAGCGTAAGCGCGTTCAACGTGATCTCAGTCAAGTGGTTTTCGGGCCGACCCAATGAGTATTCGCAGCTATATTGGTCTGGGCAGTAACTTAGGCGATTCGCAACAAATTCTGAGAGAAGCGGTTGCGAAGCTCGCCACTTTGGGGGCTGTACAGATATCGCGGCTCTATCAAAGTCCGCCGATGGGACCACAGGATCAGCCCAACTTTTTAAACGCCGTTGTTCAACTGGATACAACACTTGAACCACTTGCCTTATTAGATCAATTACAACAATTTGAGCAAGAGGCAGGACGTATTCGTTTACGACGTTGGGGAGAGCGTACCCTTGATCTGGATCTACTGATTTATGGTCAGGAACAGATTCAAAATGAACGTTTAACTGTCCCACATACGGGTCTGTTACAACGTGATTTTGTGATTCTTCCCTTATTGGATTTAGATGCTCATTTACAACTGAATGGTCATTCATTAAAAGATTTAGAACTGGTGCAGCAAGCTCACTTGACTGTAATAGCAGATCAGTCTTGGGCAACCGCTTAAGACTGTTTCGTTCTGGAAACGCCTGTAGAGGACATCATCATGATTAGTCTAAGTGACTTAAGAAAGTTTAAAGCCGAAGGACGCAAGTTCTCATGCCTGACTTGTTACGATGCAAGTATGGCGAAAGCTATGGAATTGGCTGAAATTGATACGATTTTAATCGGTGATTCTCTAGGAATGGCAATTCAAGGCAGAGACTCTACGCTTCCTGTCACCGTTGAAGATATGGCATATCATACCGCTGCTGTACGCCGTGGAAATGCGCATGCCTTGATTATGACTGATTTGCCATTTATGAGCTATGCCACACTTGAGGATGGCTTGAAAAATGCTAAGACCGTGATGCAAGTCGGTGCACAAATGGTCAAAATCGAAGGTGGAGCTTGGCTCAGCGAATTGGTGACTGTGTTAACCCGTAATGGTATTCCGGTCTGCGTTCACTTGGGATTAACTCCTCAATCTGTACATGTGTTTGGTGGTTATAAGCTGCAAGCAAGAACACGTGAAGCAGCAGATCAGTTGATTGCAGATTGCCAAGCAGTAGTTGATGCAGGTGCTGCGGTATTATTGCTTGAATGTGTTCCAGCTCAATTGGGCAAAGAAATTGCTGAATTATTTCCGAATACGCCAGTGATCGGAATTGGTGCGGGCAATGAAACCGATGGTCAAGTGCTCGTGGTACAGGACATGCTTGGTTTGACTTTTGGTCGTGTGGCACGTTTTGTTCGCAACTTTATGAAAGAGCAAGCGGGTGAAACCGCGATTGTGGATGCATTTAAATCGTATCATGCTGCAGTTCAAGACCAGTCGTTCCCAGCCAAGGAACATACGTTCCAAGTTGAGCTTTAATTCATGAAAACTGAAACAACAATACAAGGCTTAACCGCATCATTGGCACCTGCGCGCAGTTCAAAAAAATTGATTGGTTTCGTACCAACTATGGGAAACTTGCACGAAGGTCATTTGACTTTGGTGCGTGAAGCAAAAAAACTGTGCGATGTCGTGGTGGTTAGTATTTTCGTCAATCCAATTCAGTTTGGTGCTGGTGAAGATTTTGAGAGTTATCCACGTACTTTAGAGCAAGATAGTCGTCTATTGGCGGATGTCGGCTGCGATATTATTTTTGCCCCAACGGTTGAGCAAATGTATGGTACACAACCACGTTTGACCAATATCAGTGTCGGTCAAATCACGGATGATCTGTGTGGAAAATCGCGCCCAGGTCATTTTGATGGCGTTGCGGTTGTGGTGACCAAGTTATTCAATATCGTACAGCCAGATTTTGCTTTCTTTGGGCAAAAAGACTATCAGCAATTGGCGGTGATTCGCCAGTTGGTACAAGATTTGAATATGCCACTGGAAGTGATTGGTGTGCCGATAGTCCGTGCTGAAGATGGACTTGCTTTAAGCTCGCGAAATGGTTATCTGACCGAACAGCAACGCGCTGTAGCACCAACGATTTACCAATTGCTTAAAGGCGCTGAGCAGCAATTGCATGAAGGGCAGGCGTTGTCACAGGTGTTAGAAAATATCTCTACTCAATTGACACAAGCAGGTTTTGTTGTGGATTATGTAGAAGCTCGCCAAACTAACTTGCAACCAATTCAACAGTTTGACCAGAATTTGGTGTTATTTATTGCAGCCAAGCTTGGTTCAACCCGGTTGATTGATAACTTACAAATCGACTTTAAAACATAAAAATGAAGGGCAAAACGCCATGAAGCGTATTCTTATCGTCACAGGTCAATCTGGTTCAGGGAAATCTTCGGCTTTACAAGTGCTTGAAGACTTGGGCTATTATTGTATAGATAATTTACCTTTGGCGTTATTGCCTGAAATTGTAGCCAAACTTGATCATGAAAATAATCTGGAGCAACTGGCTCTTGGGGTCGATATTCGAAGTACCCGTGCCGATATGCAAGAGTTTGATCATGTTTTTCAGCAATTACAACGACATGGTATAGTCGATATTATTTATCTGACCACACAGGATCAGGATTTGATTGCACGTTTTAGCGCATCTCGTCGACCTCATCCTCTGGCAAACCGCTTTAATAGTCTGCTGCAATGTATTCAGGAAGAGAAACAGCTTTTAATTCCGATACAATTCCGCTCCACAGTACATATTGATACCACCGATAAAAGTGTTCATGATTTAAAACATATTTTATTGTCCAAGCTTGGACAATCCGATAATTTGATCGTCATTTTGCAGTCCTTTGGTTATAAGCATGGCATTCCACTGGATGCAGATTATGTTTTTGACGTACGACATTTACCTAATCCACATTGGGATTTAGAATTACGCCGTTTTTCAGGTTTAGATGAACCTGTGCGCCGCTTTTTGGAAGGCAGTCAACAAACCAATGAGATGTTTGAAGATATTTATGCTTTTCTAGAGAAATGGTTACCTGCTTTTGCAGAAGGGCATCGCCATTACATGACCATTTCAGTGGGATGTACCGGTGGTCAGCATCGTTCAGTTTATATCGTGGATAGACTCAAACAAGCCCTTGAGGCAAAATGGGCTGTCCAAATCTTACATAGAGAAATGAAGCACTGGTCATGATAGACACAACAATTGATGTAATTAACAAACTTGGCTTACACGCGCGCGCATCTGGTAAACTGATTGAAGTGACGACCAAGTTTCGTGCTTCGATTCAAATTGGTAAGGGCGATAAGTTGGTTGATGCAAAAAATATTATGTCATTGTTGATGTTGGGTGCGGGTAAGGGCACTACATTAAGACTGGTGATCGAAGGTGCCGATGAAGACAAGGCACTGGAAGAAATTCAAACGCTGTTCGCAGCAAAATTTTATGAGGCAGAGTAATAGTGGCACGTGGTCCCCAACGTTATACCGATGAAGATTTTGAGTCATTAGATGGGCGTGCGAGTCGAACTGAGCAAAAAAAAGCAGTCCAGCGCATGGCCGCTTTGGGAGAGCAATTGGCTCAATTGAACCCAAAGCAGATTCAAAAACTTCCTGTCGATGAACGTTTAATTGATGCATTGCTTGAAGTGCAAAAGATCAGTTCATTTGAAGCACGTCGTCGTCAGTTCCAACGTGTTGGTAAGTTATTGCGCAATGAAGATGAAACCACAATTTTGTCTTATCTCACTCCGCAGCAAGGCGCGAAAAAACAAATGCAGTTGATGCGTTGGGTTGATCGTATGATTGATCAAGGTGATCCAATCATTAATGAATTTAGTAAAGTATTTAATGCCTCTGAACGACATACCTTGCGTCAGCATGTTTTGCGTATCCATCGTGATATCAAACAGCAAGTCAGTGAAGAAGAGTTAGAGGCGTCAAAACGCAAATTTGTAAACTATGTGCAACAGGTGGCGTTGTTATCTGAGCAGTAAAGATCAAGTCAAAAAGAAGTTTCCTAGGAAACTTCTTTTTTTTTATGGGAGAACTTAATTTCTAAACTCACTTGCCGCCCGTTCCTTTGCCCATTCCCTTAAAATAAATTTCTGCAATTTTCCTGTCGCAGTCTTGGGAATCTCAGTAATTACCACATCTTTGGGAACTTTGAAGCGAGCCAGTTCTTGCTGGCAATGCGCAATGAGCTCTTCGGCAGAGGCGGATGTACCCTGTTTCAGTTCAATGAAAGCACAAGGTACTTCTTGCCAGCGCGCATCCGGTTTAGCAACGACTGCTGCTGTAAGTACTGCTGGGTGGCGGTAAAGCACATCTTCGACTTCGAGCGATGAAATATTTTCGCCACCTGAAATAATAATATCTTTGGAGCGATCAGTAATTTTGGCATAACCATCCGCATGGCTCACGGCTAAATCACCTGTATGAAACCATCCTCCTTTAAAGGCCTCTGCTGTGGCTTGCGGATTCTTTAAATAGCCTTTCATGACGATATTGCCGCGGAACATGATTTCGCCCATGGTTTGTCCATCATTGGGAACAGGTTGCATGGTTTCTGGATCAAGTACCCGCATACTATCCTGTAGCGGATAAGGCACGCCTTGACGAGAGTGGAGTTGCGCCTGTTCCTGAATGGATAAATCACTCCAACCAGCTTGAGAAGCACATAGTGCGGAAGGGCCATAAGTCTCGGTTAAGCCATAGACATGATTGACGTTAATGCCAATATTGTGCATGCCCTCAATGATCGCTACAGGTGGTGCAGCACCAGCCACCATGACTTCGACGTGATGCTCAAAAGCAGTTCTCTGTTCGTTTGGCGTGTTGATCAGCATGGACAATACTATCGGCGCACCACAGAAATAATCGACTTTATGTGCTGCAATATATTTAAAAATCAGGGTTGGATCGACGCGACGCAAACATATATTGGTGCCACCACTGGCGGCAATTGACCAGGCAAAGCACCAACCATTGCAATGAAATAGTGGTAAGGTCCAAAGGTATGTAGCACGAGGTTTCATGCCACAAGCCAAGATATTACTGGCCGCATTCAGATAAGCGCCACGATGGTGATAAACCACACCTTTAGGATTGCCTGTGGTACCAGACGTATAGTTGAGACTAATCGCATCCCATTCATCTTGTGGTAATAGCCATTCAAATTCAGGGTCGCCTTGAGCGAGCCATGACTCATATTCATACTGTCCAAGCGCAATCTGTTCCCCGTCAAACTCAGCATCAAAGACATCAATCACGATGATGTCTTGAGGGATCAGCGTGAGTACTTCTGCTGCAACTTGGCGAAACTCGGGATCAACCAGCAGGACTTTGGCTTCTGCATGTTCAAGCATAAAGGCAATGGATTTGGCATCGAGGCGGGTGTTTAAGGTATTCAATACGGCACCTGCCATGGGTACAGCAAAATGTGCTTCAATCATGGCGGGGATGTTGGGTAAGAGCACAGAAACGGTGTCGTTCTTTTGGATGCCCAAACGTATTAATTGGTGTGCAAATTGCCGACAACGCTGATACGTCTGTTGCCAAGTAATGTGACGATCAGCATGAATAATCGCCGCTTGCTGTGGATAAATGTAAGCTGCGCGCTCTAAATAACGTAGCGGAGACAAGGCCACAAAATTGGCGGGGGTCTTCGGTAATTCATCATATGCACTGACCATGTGTATTGTTTCCTTTCTGTTCTTTTCATTTATAACTAAACTATTCTGTCATCGAGTCTAAAGCATTTAGGCTTTAGTCGGAGATGAATCTAGACTGATCTTGGGTTTTTCTAGTTCAGAGGTTTCATCCACAGCTAAACCCGTGTAAAATCTTGGATACTTTTTTATCCGCCGTTTTTTATCTTTTGAGGCCGCGCCTCAATACATAATCTCGCGGTGATATGCTCCTTCGTATAGGGCATCACTCCTTAAGGATTTTATTATGCCAATCATTACTTTACCAAATGGTGATCAGAAACAGTTTGATCATCCGATTTCCGTGATGGAACTTGCTCAAAGCATTGGTCCGGGTCTTGCAAAAAATACAGTTGCTGGCCGTATCAATGATCGCTTGGTGGATGCTTGTGATTTAATCACAGAAGATGCAACAGTTCAGATTATTACCCCTAAAGATGAAGAAGGTTTAGAAATCATTCGTCACTCTTGTGCGCACTTGGTTGGACATGCGGTTAAGCAATTGTTCCCAGAAGCGAAAATGGTGATCGGTCCGGTGATCGAAGAAGGTTTCTACTACGACATCTGGATGCCACGTCCATTTACTTTGGATGATATGGCTGCAGTTGAAGAGCGCATGAAAAAGCTCATCGACCAAGATTATGATGTCATCAAAAAGATGACTCCACGTGATGAAGTGATTGCAGAATTCACAGCACGTGGCGAAGAATACAAATTACGCTTGATTGCAGACATGCCGAACGAAACACAAATGGGCTTGTACTACCATCAAGATTATTTGGATATGTGCCGTGGTCCGCACGTACCCAACACTAAATTCTTAAAATCATTCAAACTCACTAAAATCTCTGGTGCTTACTGGCGTGGTGATGCGAAGAATGAACAGCTACAGCGTATTTATGGGACTGCTTGGGCGGACAAAAAGCAGTTAGCTGCTTATATCAAACGTATTGAAGAAGCTGAAAAGCGTGACCACCGTAAAATTGGTAAAGCTTTAGACCTGTTCCATATGCAAGAAGAAGCACCGGGTATGGTGTTCTGGCATCCGAACGGCTGGACCATTTACCAAGTGCTTGAACAATACATGCGTAAAGTTCAGCAAGACAATGGTTACCAAGAAATCAAGACACCACAAATTGTAGACTTCACCTTGTGGGAAAAGTCTGGACATGCGGCGAACTATGCTGAAAACATGTTCACGACCCATTCAGAAAGCCGTAACTATGCAGTGAAGCCAATGAACTGCCCATGTCACGTGCAAGTGTTTAACCAAGGTTTGAAATCTTACCGTGATTTACCAATTCGCTTGGCGGAGTTTGGTTCTTGTCACCGTAATGAACCATCAGGTTCTTTACATGGCATTATGCGTGTTCGTGGCTTTACTCAAGATGATGCGCACATTTTCTGTACCAAAGAACAGATTGGTAAAGAAGTGGCTGACTTTATTAAACTGACTTTAGATGTTTATAAAGACTTCGGCTTTGAAGAAGTACAGATGAAATTATCTACACGTCCAGAAAAACGTGTGGGGGATGATGCACTTTGGGACTTGGCTGAAAAATCTTTGGCAGATGCTTTGGATGATGCAGGCTTGGCTTGGGACTTGCAACCAGGTGAAGGCGCATTCTATGGCCCGAAAATTGAATTCTCATTGAAAGACTGCTTAGGCCGTATCTGGCAGTGCGGTACAATCCAGTGTGACTTCAACTTACCAATCCGTTTAGATGCATCTTATGTCACTGAGGACAATGATCGTGATCAGCCAGTCATGTTGCATCGTGCAATTCTTGGCAGTTTCGAGCGTTTTATTGGTATACTAATTGAACACTATGCGGGTTTCATGCCACCTTGGCTTGCACCAATCCAAGCTTGTGTGATGAATATTACCGATTCACAAGCGGAAGCAAGTGAACAAGTGGTCGCAAAACTCAAAGAAAATGGTCTTCGTGCTATTTCTGACTTGAGAAATGAAAAGATCGGATTTAAGATTCGTGAGCGTACCCTAGAGCGTATTCCTTACCTTCTGGTTCTTGGTGATCGGGAAGTTGAAGAAGGTACAGTTAATGTGCGTACTCGCTCAGGAAAAAATTTAGGTACTATGTCAGTAGATGCATTTATTGACTTAGTGAAATCTGCCGTTGCCGAACGTGGCCGGTACATCGTGGAGTAATAAAGATTAAACAGCCTGACCGTAACCAACAACAAGGTGCTAAAAGTAACCGTCCTGCAATTAACGATGAGATCCGTGCGAAAGAAGTACGCCTCGTCGCTGCAGATGGGGAACAAAAAGGTGTTGTTTCATTAAATGAAGCATTGCGTGCTGCAGAAGAAGCTAATCTTGACCTTGTTGAGATTGTGGCAAATGCAGAACCTCCTGTTTGTAAGATCATGGACTACAACAAGCACTTATTTGACTTGAAACAGAAGCAAAAAGATGCGAAGAAAAAACAGCATCAAGTGCAAGTGAAAGAAATCAAGTTACGTCCAGCGACGGACGTAGGTGATTACCAAGTAAAATTGCGTGCAATTTTACGTTTCCTTGAAGAAGGAAATAAGGTGAAAATCACTTTGCGTTTCCGTGGTCGTGAGATGGCACACCAACAGCTTGGTTTAGCTCAATTACAAAAAATTGAAGCTGACGTTGCTGAGTTTGGTGTTGTTGAACAAGCGCCGAAGATGGAAGGCCGTCAGATGGGCATGTTGCTTGGTCCGAAAAAGAAAAAGTAATTTTTTCTTAGAAAAAGCACCGCAATAGGCGGTGCTTTTTTATGTCTAAAATCATAGGTTGTTTTATTAAAAAAATGTTAAGCATCATTTGGTATAATGAAAACAGACAAGGCTTGCATTGCCGGATAATTACACTATTTCAAAATAGGAAAAATACATGCCGATAATCACCGGTACTGAACAACTTTCTGAAATTAATCAAAAAGTAGTACAAGATGGCGAGGTTCTGCCTCAGGTTAAACTTAAAGATGGCAGTCGTGTTCAAACAGGGACAGTTGCCACTATGCTGCATAATATTAATCTCTATAATGCAGGCGTTCGCGGCACTGTGGAAGAAGAGTTAACCTTGGCTGTACCCACCTTATTCAAAGTCGGTATGTTTGATTTATTTTCTGTTGATGAATGGATCAATGGCAGCAATGCAGGTCGTAAATTTGTCGGTGAAAAGGCCAAGGAGTTTTTGCAAAGCCAAGTTTAAATTTCCAAACATTGTCTTTGAAAACACGGCTTTATTGTTTCTTTTCGTGCTTATTTGCTGATCAGTAAGTGGAAAGTGTGCTATAACGCAAAAAACAGTCAAGATAATGATGAACAGGACAATATAAATGATTGACTTATATTATTGGGGGACACCCAATGGGCATAAAATAACAATTGCCTTAGAGGAAATGGGACTCGACTATCAGATTTTCCCAATTAATATTTTAGAAAACGATCAGTTTCAACCTGATTTTCTTAGAATCTCTCCAAATAATAAAATTCCAGCCATTGTTGATCAAAATGGCCCACGAGGCGAGCCGATTTCAGTGTTTGAGTCTGGTGCGATCTTACAATATTTAGGTCGAAAAACCGGCCTGTTCTATCCAACAGATGAACAAGAGCGTGTTGAGGTGGAACAATGGTTGATGTGGCAAATGGGCGGTTTTGGTCCAATGCTGGGACAAAATCATCATTTCAATAAATTTGCACCCGAACGGATTCCTTATGCCATTGAGCGATATATTAATGAAACCAAACGCCTGTACACTGTTTTAAATAAGCAATTGATTGGGCAAAAATTTGTGGCAGGTGAATACTCCATTGCCGATATGGCAATCTTGCCTTGGGCATTACGTTACGAGTGGCAAGGTATTCAACTTGAGGACTATCCTTATGTGAAAGACTACATTGAACGTCTTACAGCTCGTCCTGCGATACAAAAAGCCTTATCGATCAAAGTGGGATGAGCCTGAATCAAAAGGCTGGATGGCGTTCTATTTCAAACATTGGGTGATTGCGATGGGATTGTTGTTGCTCACAGCAATCCTTTGTGCTCAGTTGCAAAAGCTCTATTCAGAGAGTCATTTAGTGGTTTTGGTATTTGCTTTTATTACTGTTTTAGGGCTCTTATTTTCTACACTTTTTGCTTGGTTGCAGCTTGAAACTGGAAACTTATATTTAAGTACAGCGGTGTTTGTTGGATTTTTAAATGTATATCTAGTGTTATACATTTATCTTGATCTTACCGTGTCTATTGACTGGGCAGCAGTCTCTGCGGGTGAAATACAGCTGACTTGGTACCAAAAAAATGTCAGGTCTGATCTGACCTTTTGGATCGGATTTCTTTTTCCATTCATTTTTTCAGTTATGTATTTTTCTATTCGATCTAAAAAAGCGAAAACTAAAAATTAATTTTTGGCAAAACCCTATCTTTATGGCTGTCAGCAGGGCAGTTTTATAATTGTGTAAGTTTTCATCTGCTCTGCGCATGTTCAAGCTACGATGTTTTAAGTTCAAAAAAGATAACGTATCATGCAAACTCAAATATCCGCCCTTTATTTAAAAAAGCTTGGTTTTAAAGGCGAATTTTTACCGACCTTGGATCATCTTAAGACCTTGTTAAACCTGCATGTGCAAACCATTCCTTTTGGCAATTTTTCCTCTTTTCTTGGAGAGGAGGTCTCCTTAGAACCCAATCAACTTGCTCAGAAATTATTGCTTGATGGACGCGAAGGCTATTGCCTTGAACAGAGTAGCTTGACCAGAATTGCACTGACTGAATTGGGCTATGAAGCCTATAACGTACTGGGGCGGGTCTATTATCAGAGTACGCCGATCACTACACCTGTGCGTACGCATTTGGTCACAGTGGTCCGTATCAATCAGCAATTGTTCTTATATGATCCAGGATTTGGCGGGATGACGCCAACAACGACCTTGTCTCTTGATCAAATTGGTGAAACACAGCAGACGCCATTAGAACCCTTTAGATGGGTAGATGTCGAGCAGAGCGGTTTGGATCATTCGGTATTAACCGAGATGCAATATATGCTGCAAGTTTATCTTCAAGATCAGTGGGTGAATGTCTATGCAATTAATCCGACACAGCAAATTGCAGATGCGGATGCCTTTGTTGCCAATTGGTATATTTCGACCTCGCCTGAATCGTTGTTTACCCAACATTTAATGTTGTTTACAGCCAACACCACTGCACGTACGACGCTCAAAGATGGTGTACTTCGAATTCATGGCAAAGGACAATCTGATAAAAAAGAGTTATCCACTTTTGAAGCGTTTGAGGATGTGATTAAAACCGTATTTCGAATGAATATTTCGCAACAGCAGCTAAAAGCAGCTTGGGCAAAATTAAGCTTGAATCTATAGTGTTCACACGATATGGTCTGCGCTTGATGATGTGCTGATCTTAGTTTGAGTAAAACCTGTTTTGATGTCCTATTTTTTATTATTTCTCTCAGCCTTTGGCGCTGCGACCTTATTGCCGTTACAGTCTGAAGCGGTATTAATGGCATTATTGGTACAAGGACTTTCAAATCCTTTTTATCTAATTTTAGTTGCGACCATTGGTAATGTCTTAGGTTCTTGTGTGAATTGGTGGCTTGGACTGAAAATCGAGCATTTTAAAGATAAAAAATGGTTTCCAGTTTCAGAACAGCGGTTGTTACAAGCACAACAGATTTATCATAAATATGGTTTTTATTCATTGCTACTGAGTTGGACGCCCGTGATTGGTGATCCCATTACCTTGATTGCTGGGTTGATGAAAGAAAACTTTTGGCGATTCTTGTTGATTGTCACAATCGCCAAAGGTGGGCGATATCTCACCTTATACGCACTCTATTTAGGAATCTTTTAAAAAGGGAAAGATGTGATGCTTTCCCTTTCAGTTTATTGATTATTGCCTTTAGTGATGTCAACTTTGAATAAGTCACTGGTTTTAAACCAGCAGTAACTCACCACCGCCAGTGTGATACAACCGCCAAGAATGGTTGCGGTGATGGTGCCAAGATATTTAGCTGCGAGACCTGATTCAAAAGCACCCAGTTCATTGCTTGAAGATACAAACATTCCGTTTACTGCTGCGACACGGCCTCGCATATTTTCGGGTGGGAAAATTTGCAATACAGTTTGACGAACTACGACGGAAACACTGTCACAAGCCCCTGTCATGGCTAGGGCAAATAGTGATAGCCATATATTGTTCGAGAAGGCGAACAGAATGGTAAAAAGACCAAAGCCCGCGACGGCCAATAGCATATTGCGCCATGCATGATGCATTGGCGGGAACTTGGTCAGCACGATCATGGTGATTAGTGCACCAATCGATGGCGCAGCACGTAAATAGCCAAGACCTTCAGGACCCACCTTTAAAATTTCTTCAGCAAAAATCGGCAAAAGGGCAATCACGCCACCAAATAGAACGGAAACGAGATCCAGTGAAATAGCCCACAGAACAATCTTGGTTTTCCAGATAAAGCGGAAACCATCGGTCAGGCTTTGTAGGACATTCTCAGTTTCCATTTTGGGGAAAGTACGATTCTGTAAGCAATTAATCAAAATAAAACAGACCGCCAATAAGATCGATACGGCAAAGAGACTGTTTTCTCGGCCAAGAACGGCCAGCATAAAACCACCTAACATTGGCCCAATAATGACACCACTTTGCCAGCCAATCGTGGTCCAAGTGGCACCATTGGCATACAGTTCACGTGGAATCAAAAAAGGTTTCAGTGAGGTCGCAGATGGATTGTAAAATCCCCGAATGGTGCCTAAGGCAAAGATGACGGCATAGATACCCCAAGACAGCGTGCTAATGCCAATTTTTTCTAAACCATATAAATGGAATAAGCCCCAAAGCACCAAAGGCAAAGGAATGGAAAAGAATAAACAGACTTTCATAATGCTTTGCTTATTCAGCTTATCGGCAAAATATCCCCCCCATAAGGACAGGGTGATGAAGGGAATCGCTTCGGCCAGACCAATGAAACCCAGCGTAAGTGGGTCACGCGTGATTTGATAGAGTGAATACGCCACGATAATTTCCTGAATCAAGATCGCCAGCGTTAAGCAAAATTGATTGAGGGTGACGATAGAGAAATCCCGATAGCGCAAGGCGGCGAAAGCGTCATTCTGTATATTCATATGGATAGAGATTTAACAATTTGTATTTATTATAGGCGCTGATTTTGTGCATGTTTCTCATCGTTTAAGAATTAATTATGGGAAATAACGTTTGCTGAAAACAGCGCTATTTCTGTCAAAAAATGAGCATTTTGCTTTTGTTTTGAGTAGAGATACTATATGATACTGCCTTCCTTACCTGCAGGTTGATTTGCAATAGTGCAAACGTGCCGAACAGGTGCCCAAAAGAGGTTACTATGGCTAAGTTAAAAACTCGCCGTGGTGCAGCTAAACGCTTTAAAGCGACTGCAAACGGTTTCAAGCGCAAACAAGCATTCAAGCGCCACATTTTGACCAAAAAATCTGCTAAGCGTATCCGTCAATTGCGCGGTTGTGTAATGGTTCACGTAAGTGACGTTGCATCAGTTCGTGCTATGTGCCCATACATCTAAGGAGATTATAAATGGCTCGTGTAAAACGTGGTGTAGTGGCTCATCGCCGTCACAAAAAAATTCTTGCTCGCGCTAAAGGTTACTATGGTGCTCGTTCACGCGTTTATCGCGTAGCGTTCCAAGCGGTAATCAAAGCTGGTCAATACGCTTACCGTGACCGCCGTCAAAAGAAACGTCAATTCCGTGCTTTATGGATTGCGCGTATCAATGCTGGTGCTCGTCAAAACGGTTTGTCATACAGCCGTATGATCGATGGCTTGAAAAAAGCTCAAGTGATCATCGACCGTCGCGTATTAGCTGACATCGCTATGCATGATGCAGTTGCATTTGCTGCTTTAGCTGAAAAAGCTAAAGGCGCATTAGCTGCATAAGCTTAGAGATTCAAAGAAGGCCGCTTTTTAGCGGTCTTTTTTATTTTTAGGATATTGGATTTTCAATAATAGATAATAATCAGAGATAGATGATGCAAGACGAACAATTTTTAAATGATTTAATTCAACACGTCCAACAAGGGCGTCAATTTAAATATTTATATTTCTGGGGACATACCCCAAAGCAAAACCATCATGTGGATAAAAGTTGTTTTAGCCAGTGGTTTCCATCGCCATTTAAACAGGATGGCGTTGAATATCTCACGGCTGAACATTATATGATGGCGCAAAAAGCTAAACTCTTTAATGATGATGAGATATTTGATCGGATTTTGAAGGTCACACATCCAAATGAAGCAAAACAGCTCGGTCGTAAAGTACAACACTATGATGAACAGCTGTGGCAGCAAAAACGTTTTGAAATCGTGGTACAGGCAAATTTGGCCAAATTCTCACAATATCCAGAATTAAGCGATTTCTTACTTGCCACACATGATCGTATTTTGGTTGAAGCATCGCCTGTTGATAAGGTTTGGGGAATTGGTCTGGCACAAGATCACCAGCAGATCCAAGATCCGAGCCAATGGCAGGGGCTAAACTTACTTGGTTTTGCACTCATGCAGGTTCGTGTCCAGCTTTCAACTTTGTAGTATTTAGCTGATCTAGGAGTAATTATGCGCAGACAATATCACTTTAGAGCAGTGGGTAAGGATACTTATATCTGGGATGTACATCATTTGCTGAAGTTAACCCAAAACTTGATGCCTAAGAAGGTTTTATTGGCTGATATTCAAGAGTTAAACGAAGCCTATTGGTTTCCAGATCAATACCCAACAAATCATTGAGCACTTTCAATTGATTCAAGACGCTGATCTAAGATATCTGATTATCTTGTGTGCACAAGGGCGCGTCATGGATGGAATGCATCGTGTGGCTAAAGCCAGTTTACTTCAACAAAAAGATATTCTCGCCGTACAATTTGAGCAAACGCCTGAGCCTGATTTTATCAATGTGAATCAAGATGACTTGGATTATGAGGATTAAATCAATCTCTTGATTGACTTGAAGATTACATAACCCAAACAGGTTCGATTAGACTTTTGCACTGGAATCTTTTTACAGTAGAGAAAACAACATCAGGATAAAAACATGTTAGTGAGCGTAGAAGGGTTACAGCAAGGCGCATTTGAAACTGAACTGAGTATCGTCCCAAGAAAGGGTGAAACCATCCGAATTTTTTATGGGCCAGATGCTGAAGTTGAGGGCGAAATTGCAAATGTGCATCACATTGTCAATCAGCATGATGGTGGGCATAAAGTCATTATAACAATTCGACCGACATTCTAATTCGATAAAAGAAAAAACCTAGATAATATGATCTAGGTTTTTTCTTTTACAGGGTGATTACAGACCAAAATAATAAGCAAGCAGACAGATAATCACAGTCAAGATAATCAGTTTAATCACACCTGATGCACCCACTTTATGATGCTGGGCTTTATCTGATTGATGCTGTATTTCCATGGTTCGATCAATGATTTCAGGTTCTTCCGCTGTCAATTGAGCCGTCTGGTAATGATTTGCTATTTTCACAATCAGCTTGGCAAATAAATCATCGGTCTTCTGTGAAAAATTACGTAAATTGATTTGTTCTTCAGGACTCATCAATTCACCTGTCGCATGATAAGGATGTTGTCTTTGTTGTTGCAAATAATCAGCCAAAGCTTGGGTTCGATGTAACAGGCGATGTGCACAATCTGCTGGATAATCGGTTGGAATTAAGGCAAGTTGCTGGTTTGGTGTACTGATCGAATCAAATTCATAGCCATAGAAAGGAAGGTCTTGTTGTTCCGGTTCTGAGAAATGTTCTGCGTATTTGCTGTCAAACAGTTCTTTCTCCAAAAAAATAGCAACCTGATTCCAATTGACCTTCTGTAAGTCGGTATCAATTTTTTTAGCGAATTTATCATTCAACTCATAGCGCCACAATACTTCTTGGCGGAGTGTGATTTGTTGTGATGAGGGAGCATCAAAGACTTGATCACTGTTATCCCATTCAGCCAGTTCTTGTCCACAAATCCACGCGGTTTTTTTATTGCCTTGATGGCTTACGATAAAATGTGCAAAGGGGAGTAGCTCGACATTGGCATTGGGATTCTGCTCATCATTGAGTACGCTGGATAAATGTAGGCTGAGTTTTTTAACCCCCTGTTTTTTTAACCCTTCAAGCCAAATCTGAAAATGTTGTGCCAATAGATGTTGGGAGAGTAAATCCCTAAAGATCAGTCGATTTTGATTGAAAATTGGATGTTCAATCCAGCGACTAAAATTGAGTTCACCTGCGAGAAACTCATTGCCATAAGTCACTAGTGCAAGCTGTTGTTTCCAGATTTGATCAAGCGCCATCGTTATTCTTTCTCATTGACGATATCGTTATCTTATACATTTTATTCAATTATTGAGCATTTTTTTACGAAAATTTAAAGGATTAATTGGGGGATCTGGCGATTTTATCTTCAGATTGCTGATTGAAAAAGGATGTTATTTAAACAGTGGTTTATCTTCATAAAATAGGTAAAAAGCTGATAAACTATAGCGTTTTATTATATTTCTATATTTTGTTGCTTTGAGAGTTACTATGTCACTGGAAGCCCTGACCACTGAAGCGCTTGCTGCCATTGCAGCGGCTCAAGACCTTGCTGCACTCGATCAAGTCCGTGTGCAATTTACAGGGAAGAAAAGCCAGCTTGCAGAGCAGTCGAAAGCACTTGGAAAAATGGATCCTGAAGAGCGAAAAGTACAAGGTGCTGCGATTCATGCTGTGCGTGAAGCAATCAATACAGCTTTGACTGAGCGTCAACAGACATTACAACAAGCTGAACTTGCAAAAAAACTGGCAAGTGAAACCATTGATATTACTTTACCAGGTCGCGGTCAGCGCATGGGAAGTATTCATCCTGTTACTCAGGTACAAGAGCGTATTTGCCAATTCTTTACCAAAGCAGGTTTCCAAGTAGCACACGGTCCAGAAGTTGAAGATGACTATCACAACTTTGAAGCCCTAAATATTCCTGGGCATCACCCAGCACGTGCCATGCACGACACCTTTTACTTTGACGCAACTCATCTGCTACGTACCCATACTTCGGGTGTGCAAATCCGAACCATGGAAACTAGCCAGCCGCCGATCCGTATCGTGTGTCCGGGGCGTGTTTATCGTTGTGACTCGGATCAAACCCATTCGCCAATGTTCCATCAGATCGAAGGGTTGTATGTTGCTGAAAATACCAGTTTTGCTGAGTTAAAGGGTTTGTTGATTAACTTGCTCAATGAATTCTTTGAAAAAGATTTAAAAGTACGTTTCCGTCCATCTTACTTCCCATTCACTGAGCCAAGCGCTGAGGTGGATATCATGGATGAACGTGGTCGTTGGTTAGAGGTTTTAGGCTGTGGCATGGTACATCCAAATGTACTGCGTGCTGCAGGAATTGATCCTGATAAATACAAAGGCTTTGCCTTTGGTCTAGGGGTAGAGCGTTTTGCAATGTTGCGTTATGGCATCAATGATTTGCGTATGTTCTACCAAAATGATGTGCGTTTCTTACGCCAGTTTGCCTAAACAGTTTTTCAGGATTAAAGAAGGTTTATACACATGAAAATTAGTGAAAATTGGTTGCGCAACTGGGTGAACCCAGCCATTGATAGCGATACATTGTCTGATCAATTGACCATGTTGGGTTTGGAAGTCGATGAATTAGCGCCTGTTGCAAAACCATTTACGGGTGTAGTTGTCGGTGAAGTGCTCACAGTTGAACAACACCCAGATGCAGATCGTTTACGTGTGACTACGATTAATATCGGTTCAGGTGAACCCTTACAGATCGTATGTGGTGCGCCAAATGTTCGTGTGGGCATGAAAGCCCCTGTTGCGACGATTGGTGCAGTACTGCCAGGTGATTTTAAAATTAAAAAAGGCAAGTTACGTGGTGTTGAATCACAAGGCATGCTTTGCGGTGCTTCGGAAATTGATTTAGAAGACAAAATTGATGGATTGCTCGAGTTACCTGCTGATGCACCGGTAGGAATGAATATTCGTGAATACTTAAAACTTGATGACAATGTGATTGACATCAGTATTACGCCAAACCGTGGTGATTGTTTTAGTATTCGTGGTATTGCCCGTGAAATCGCAGTCATTAACCAGCTTGAACTGAATGAACCGAAGATTCAAGCCATTCCAGAGACCATCGCGGATGAGAAAGCGGTGAACATCAGCACAGAGGGTACGCCTCGTTATTTAGGTCGTATCGTTAAGAATGTGAATGTGAAAGCGCCGACACCTGAATGGATGGAACAAGCATTGTCACGTTCAGGCATTCGCACGCATAGTATTTTGGTCGATATTACCAACTATGTATTGCTTGAACTTGGTCAACCGATGCATGCCTTTGACTTGGCCAAAATCGACGGTTCAATTCAAGTGCGCCAAGCACAGCCACAAGAAAAATTGACCTTGCTTAATGATCAAGAAGTTGAATTGCAAGATGACATGATGGTCATTGCAGATGATCAGAAGTTATTGGCCATTGCAGGGATCATGGGTGGGCTGGATTCATCAGTAACCGATGAAACTCAAGATATCTTCCTTGAAAGCGCATTCTTTGCACCTTTAGCCATTGCAGGTCGTGCACGTCGTTTCGGTTTGCATACTGACTCATCTCAGCGCTATGAGCGTGGTGTGGACTTTGAGTTGCCAATGAGCGCAATGCATCGTGCTTCTGAGTTGATTCAAGCCTTTGCAGGTGGTGAGTTTGGTCCAATTACAGTTGCTGAGCAAGTTGCTTTATTGCCAAAGCGTGAAGCGATTGCACTAAAACAAGCACAAGTAGACCAGTTGTTGGGTTATCAAGTGGCGGGCGATTTTATTGCTGATGCGTTAACACGTTTGGGCTGTGTGGTTGAAAGTAAAGCACAAGGTGAATGGAGCGTCGTTCCGCCATCACATCGCTATGATATGGCAATCTATCAAGATCTGATTGAAGAAGTGGCGCGTATTCACGGCTATGACAATATTCAAATCAGTTTGCCAAAAATTGATGTGAAACTGGAAAAGTATCAAGACCGTTTTGAAATTGCACAATTGCGTCAAACTGCGGTGACACTAGGTTACCAAGAAGCCATTAGCTTTAGTTTTGCTGATGCCAAGCTTGAAAAGCAATTGAATCCAAATGTACATCCATTAATGCTGGCTAATCCAATTTCAAGTGATTTGGCCGCAATGCGCAGTACCTTGTTATCAAGCCTGATCCCATGTGTGCAGTACAATTTAAACCGCCAGCAACAGCGTGTACGTTTCTTTGAGCTTGGTCTGCGTTTTGATTATCAAAATGCACAAAGCATCCATGACCTGAAACAGATTCCAACCTTGGCATTGATCGCTGTTGGCTCACGTACACCAGAGTCTTGGCATGCGAAGCCGCAGGCAATGGATTTCTTTGATTTCAAAGGTGAGGTTGAGGAGATTTTGGCTGCAGGACGTATCGGTGCTGAGTTTGTTCGTACGGAACGTGCTTGGTTACATCCGGGTCAATCTGCTGAAATTTTAGTGAATGGACAGTCGATTGGTTATCTTGGTCGCTTACATCCTTCACTGGAAAGTGAGCTGGATTTGGGTATAACTTGGGTAGCTGAGCTGGATCAGCAGGCAGTTTTGCAATCTTATGTATCTAATTTTACAGAATTATCACGTTTTCCATCGGTTAGACGTGATATTGCGCTTTTAATCTCTGATAATATTGAGGTAAGAGATATTCAGCGGTTAATTGAGCAGACTGGTGGTGAGTTACTCGACTCAACATGGTTGTTCGATGTGTATACGGGGCAAGGGGTTGAACAAGGCAAACGCTCTTTAGCTTTTGCAGTGCTCTGGCAACATCCAACTCGTACGCTTGAAGATGCTGAAATTAAATCTGGTATGGATAACATTATTCAAGTGTTGGAAGACACTTACCAAGCGACATTGAGGGCCTCATGACAGCATTAACAAAAGCAGATATGGCGGACCATTTAAGTGAGCTTACTAGCTTAAATCGCCGCGAAGCAAAACAAATGGTCGAGCTATTCTTTGACGAAATCAGTCAGGCATTAATTGCTGGCGAACAAGTCAAACTTTCTGGCTTCGGTAATTTCGAATTACGTGATAAACGTGAACGTCCAGGGCGTAATCCAAAGACGGGTGAGGAAATTCCAATTTCTGCTCGTCGCGTGGTCACCTTCCGAGCGGGTCAGAAATTTAGACAGCGTGTTGGAAATGAGCAGATCGATTGATCTGCTTTTTTTATACTTGTATTTTTAGTTTTATTTTTTGGCCAAAAAATTAGACATAAAAAAAGAGAACCGTTAGGTTCTCTTTTTTATAATCTAAAATTAGATTATTGAGCAGCAGAAGCTTCAGCAGGAGCAGCTTCAGCAGCAACGTCAGAAGCAGCAGCTTCAGCAACGTCAGAAGCAGCAGCAGCAACGTCAGAAGCAGCAGCGTCAACAGCTTCTACAGCTTCAGATGCAGCTTGTACAGCTTCAGATGCAGCAGCAGTAGCGTCAGTAGCTGGAGCTTCTTCTTTCTTAGAGCAACCAACGAAAGCTAAAGTAGTAGCAATAGCAGCAACAACAGCGAATTTTTTGAATAACATGGCATCACTCTCATAAATTTGTGAGATTAAAAAAAACCTGAGTTAGTCTGTTTGTGCTTTTATTATTCCTAAACGCTTTAGGTAACAACGCAGGGAGCAGTCTAACTGGTCTGTCGCTATCGTATCAAAGCCATTCATGAATTACTACTGTTCTGTCCAACAAAACGACAAAAATGGGCAGAATTTGGCTATTTTTTGATAGAAAATAACTATGGATAGTAAAATATAAATCGGTAAATTATGTGTTTTGGGTAGGGCTTTAAAATTATTTTTATTTAAATCAATTGGATAGTGAAATAACGGAATTCCCATTATTCATGTAAAAATTCTGTAAGCGTGTCAACCAAATAAAAAAAGCTACCATTAAGGTAGCTTTTTTAGGCTGAAATTTAAGTCGATGCTTTCCGTTTCATCTGATCAAAGAAATCATCATTGGTTTTGGTTTCTTTCATTCGATCCAATAAGAATTCCATCGCAGCAAGTTCATCCATAGGATGGAGTAATTTACGTAAAATCCAAACTTTACGTAGATTTTCTTCACCCATTAAGCGCTCTTCGCGACGAGTACCTGATTTCTTGATGTTCATTGCAGGGAATACGCGTTTCTCAGCAATACGACGGTCAAGGGTAATTTCTTGGTTACCTGTACCTTTAAACTCCTCGTAGATGACATCATCCATCTTACTGCCCGTTTCAATCAGTGCAGTCGAGATGATCGTTAATGAACCGCCTTCTTCGATATTACGTGCAGCACCAAAGAAACGTTTTGGGCGCTCAAGGGCATGTGCATCGACACCACCAGTCAACACCTTACCTGATGAAGGAATCACGGTGTTGTAAGCACGGGCAAGGCGAGTAATCGAATCAAGTAAGATCACAACATCTTTTTTGTGTTCAACTAAACGTTTCGCTTTCTCAATCACCATCTCGGCAACTTGAACGTGGCGGGCAGGCGCTTCATCAAATGTTGATGCAACGACTTCACCACGGACAGTACGTTCCATTTCCGTGACTTCTTCAGGGCGTTCGTCAATTAAAAGCACAATTAAGAATACTTCAGGATTATTACGAACAATGGATTGCGCAATAGTTTGCAATAACATTGTTTTACCCGCTTTAGGTGGCGCAACAATAATCGAGCGTTGACCTTTACCAATTGGTGCAATCAGATCGACCACACGGGAAGTCAAGTCTTCAGTTGTACCATTACCGAGTTCCATGACCAATTGTTCAGTTGGAAATAGCGGTGTAAGGTTTTCAAATAAAATCTTATTACGTGAGTTTTCAGGTGTATCGTAGTTAATCTGGTTTACTTTTAATAAAGCAAAATAACGCTCACCTTCTTTTGGTGGACGAATGGTACCCGTAATGGTATCACCCGTACGCAGGTTAAAACGGCGAATCTGTGATGGGCTGACATAAATGTCATCTGGTCCCGCTAAATATGAACCAGCCGCAGAGCGTAAAAAGCCAAAACCATCAGAAAGAATTTCGAGAACACCATCACCAAAGATTTCTTCGCCATTCATGGCATGGCGTTTTAGAATGGCAAAAATAATATCTTGTTTACGGTTACGTGCCATGCCTTCAAGGCCCATAAACTCCGCAATTTTAATGAGTTCGCCAATGGGTTTTTTCTTGAGTTCAGTTAAGTTCATAAGTGGTCAGACAGAATGGAATAAGTGGAGGACTACGTTAGGGAAAGAATAAAAAATCGACCGCATACATACATGCTGAGGTAATTGTATTTACACAACCACGATTCAGTAGTCTGGTTCATTGTTTCAGAGAGATATGTGAAAACAATTGTTATTGCCGAGCGGCGATCTTATGTTTTGTGTCTTGTAAGAAGCGCAATGAAGTAGATTCCATTCAAAGCTTCTTGATCCAGAAATATAGAGGAAATCAAGCAAATTGTCAATTTTTACGAAAAAATACGCCATTTAAAAATAGCGTATTTCGTCTATTGACCATGTAACAATTGGATTAGATGTTTTGGTCAATGAAAGCTGCAAGCTTTGAACGTGGTGCTGCGCCAACTTGTTGAGCAACAACTTCACCATTTTTAAACATCAATAATGCTGGAATATTACGGATGTTATATTTTACAGCAGTATCTTCACATGCAGTCACGTCAACTTTAACGATTTTTACTTTACCTGCATATTCATTTGACAAGTCTTCAAGTACTGGTGCAATGGCTTTACATGGTGCACACCAGCCAGCCCAGAAATCAACAAGTACAGGAGTTTCAGCATCTAAAACATCTGCTTGGAAGTTTGCATCAGTTGTATTAACAATAGTCGCAGACATGAGGTTGCTCCAAATTTAAGGAATAAAGTGCGAATTTGATCATCATCACGATGAATATTACATTGCTACTTTACTCAATGTAAGGGTTTGTTCCGATTATTCAAGTTTGAAAATGAAAAGTCTAATGGATGCTCACGATGTTGATCATCGACTTCTACAATCATTTATGCACGAAAAGCAAAAATACGTGGCTTTTATTGATGAAAATGACTTTAAAATTGTAAGCATGTGAATTACTCTAATGCGTGAATTGAGCATGGGTTTATATGAATAATGTCTGATTTTCTGATTGATGAAGAATTACTTGCTGCGATTGATATGGGATCGAACAGTTTCCATCTGGCAATTGCTCGTGTTGATCACGGTGAAGTTAAGAAAGTTGCTTCAATGTCAGAAAAAGTACAGTTGGCTGCCGGGCTGGATGAAAATAAGAATTTAACAGAAGCTGCGCAACAACGTGGACTGGCATGTTTAGCACGTTTCGTTGGGCGTTTGAGTTCGGTACAACCGAATCGTTTACGTATCGTGGCAACCAATGCGTTAAGACAAGCAAAAAATGGTCACGAATTTATTCAGAAAGCGGCTGAAATTTTACCTAAACCAATAGAAATTATTGCGGGACGGGAAGAGGCACGTCTGATCTATCTTGGTGTTTCTCATACCATGGCGAATGGTGGGCGTCGCTTGGTAGTGGATATAGGCGGGGGTTCAACCGAGTTTATTATTGGTGAAGAGTTTGAACCCTTACATACCGAATCATTGCAGATGGGCTGTGTTGCTTATAGTAAAACCTATTTCCCGGATGGTGAAATTTCACTGAAGGCCTTTGATAAGGCTGTAGTTGCTGCGCGTAAAGAAATGTCTGCCATTGCCAATACCTATAAATCTGTAGGCTGGGATACCGTCGTCGGTTCAAGTGGAACGATTAAGGCCTGCCGTCAGATTGCGGTAAATCTTGGCTTAAGTGATGAGCAGGAAAATCTGACCCGTGATGGTTTATATAAATTAAAAGATCGATTGCTTAAATTTAAACATATTACTGAAATTGATTTTGAAGGTCTGCGAGAAGACCGTCGAGCAGTTTTGCCAGCTGGACTTGCAATTTTGTTTGCCATTTTCGAAGTTCTCGATATTGATAAATTGGCATATTCGGATGGTGCATTACGTGAAGGCGTGATGTATGACCTGCTAGGCCGTTTCAAGCATGAAGATATTCGTGATCGTAGTGTGCAAGCGTTGATGGGGCGCTATAACGCCGATCCAAAACAAGCAGAACGCGTAGTCAATACGGCACAGGAATTATTTGATGGGGTAGCAGATTCTTTAAAATTAACGACTGAAGACAGTGACTTACTGCGTCGTGCTGCTTATTTACATGAAATTGGATTAGCGATCAGTCACGGTGGCTATCATCGTCATGGTGCTTATTTATTACAACATTCCGATATTCCTGGTTTTTCACAAATTGATCAAAATCACCTTTCACACTTGGTTTCTCATCATCGTCGTAAGCTACGTGCGGATGCAAAAAATGATGTTTTAAAGGTGGGCGGTAGCCATTTACTTTATCTTTGTTTATTGCTTCGTTTGGCTGTTTTGCTGAACCATAGTCGCAGTGATCAGATGCTTCCTGCCATTGAATTGAGTGTTGTAAATGATCAACAATGGCAACTCAGTGTTTCTGGCGATGCGAAACAATGGCCTTTATTGGTTGCAGACTTGCATGATGAGCAAGTGCAATTTAAACATTGGGACATTGAGTTAAATATCCAGTCAGACAAATTTGTTGATTAACAATACATCCTCGTTAGGGATTATCTACGACTTATGAAAAATAAAGCGACTCAGTCCAAGGCTTGGGCTACGGTTCAAATTGCACGACATCCTGAACGTCCGCAATTTCTAGATTATGTCAGTGAAATCTTTACTGAATTTGATGCACTTCACGGTGACCGCCTATATGGTGATGATGGCGCCATGATTGGTGGATTGGCACGTTTTGACGGACAGCCCGTGATGGTGGTGGGTCAGCATCGTGGCCGCAGTACCCGTGAGAAGTTACAACATAACTTTGGGATGTGTAATCCGGAAGGCTATCGTAAATCACAACGTTTGCTTGATATGGCTGAGCGTTTTAATTTACCTGTATTTACTTTTGTGGATACGATGGGTGCATATCCAGGTGTGGGTGCAGAAGAACGCGGTCAGGCAGAAGCGATTGCTACCAGTTTGGCACAACTTTCAAGTTTAAAAGTGCCAGTGATTGCCACGGTTCTTGGTGAAGGTGGTTCTGGTGGTGCGTTGGGTATTGGTGTGGCTGATCGTGTGATTATGCTGTCACATAGTATTTACTCGGTAATTTCACCCGAAGGCTGTGCATCTATTTTATGGAAAACAGCAGATAAAGCAGCACAGGCGAGTGAGGCGCTGGCCTTAACCGCGGACAAGCTGAAAGCGTTGGGTATTGTTGAATATGTTGTGGATGAAGGTGAAGGCGCACATTTGCAGCCTGAAAAAGTCATGCATGATTTAAAAGATGTGCTTAAACAAGCCTTAGATGAATTGCAACCGATGGATGCCCAAGAACGATGCGACGCACGTTATCAACGTTTAATGAAGTTTGGCAGCAGCAATTTAGGCATCGCGTCTTAGCACAAACTCAGCATTTTTCTGAACAAACTCAATTCCTGATTGGGTGTAGCGGCGGCATGGATTCCATGCTGTTGCTGTATTTGATATCTGAACTTTTCCCGACCCAAAGCCGTGTCATTTATATTGATCATCAGCTGCAAAGCATGAGTGCTGAGTGGGGGGCGCTTGTACAACGCCATGCTGAAGCACTGAATATTCCTTTTATTGTTGAAAAAGTTTCTGTTGAAGCGGGTAATTTAGAACAACAAGCACGCAATGCACGTTATCAAGCTTATCAACAGCATTTAAAGTCCAATGAGATTTTAGTCTTAGCACATCATCAACAGGATCAGGCTGAAACATTGTTATTGCGTTTGTTTTCTGGCGCAGGCGTATACGGTTTGGCGGCGATGCAGCAGTTTGATGTACGTTCAGATCTGAGCATTTGGCGTCCGTTTCTTCAACTCAGTCGTGAACAAATTGTGCAATGGTCAGCGCAACTCGATTTTGATTATGTGACTGATCCAAGCAATTACGATACGCATTATGATCGGGCATGGTGCCGGGAAGTGCTCTGGCCGGTTTTGCAACAACGTTTCCCAAAAATGCAGGCGGCTATCACGCGTACTAGTGAGTTATTGCAGGATGCGGCTGAAATACTGGATCAGGTATTGCAAGCAGATTGGCAAGATTGTGCAACAGATCGTGAACTTGATCTGAATAAACTAAGTCAACTTTCAACGGCGCGACAACGACAGCTATTGTCTGCTTGGGTAAAAGGAAATGATCAATATCGTCCAAGCTTCGATATGGTGCAGCGTTTACAGCAAGAAGTGATTCTGGCAAAACCTGATGCGCAGGCATGCTTGCATATCAATCAGCATTATTTTGTACGTTATCAGAAAAAAATATATCGCTTAACACAGGCTGAGCGTGATGCAGAAAAAACTTCTTCATTTCCAGATGTTTTAATGCAGCATTATGAGATCGGAAAAACGATCGATGTCGCAGCTGGACGATTTACGATTTGCCTTCATAAAATCGGACTTTCAACCCAACTGTTAGGACGTGAGCTCAGCTTGATACAGCGACAAGGCGGTGAAAAGATTCATCTCTATGGACGGGTTGGAAGCTGGCCGTTGAAAAAAGCCATTCAAGAGGCACAGATTTTGCCTTGGTTACGTCATACAATTCAAATATTAGTCGTAGATAATGTTATGCTTGGGGTTTTTAGCCCAAAGGGTTTTTGGTTGGCGCAATCTGAGTATTTAGAACAGGGTGGTTGGCAACCAAGTTTAATTTCTGACTGTAATGACTTTTTTCATCAGTCTATTTCATATGACGAGTAGGACATGGCGACAGCATTGAATAAAAATATTTGTTTTATTGGCGGCGGTAACATGGCGCAAGCCTTAATTGGTGGATTACTTTCTCGTGGATTACCGACTACACGGATTACCGTTTCTGACCCTGTAGAGCAAATTCGCCACATCCTAGAAGAAAAGGGAATTCAGACCACCATAGACAATGTGGAAGCGATTAAAAATGCGGATGTGGTGGTGTTGGCTGTTAAACCACAAGTCTTAGCAACGGTATTACAACCATTAACAGGCCTGTTGTCAGATAAACTAGTCATTTCAATTATTGCGGGTGCTGAAATTCAAACCATTTCAGATTTAATTGGCGGTAGTCAACGCGTTGTTCGTGTTATGCCAAACACCCCCGCATTGGTACAAACAGGTGCACACGGTATTTATGCATCTGAAGCTGTGGGTACGCAAGATCGTGAGTTAACCAGTCAAATTTTAGCAGCGACAGGTTTAACCATCTGGGTGGACAGTGAAGCACAAATTGATGCGGTTACCGCCGTATCGGGTTCAGGTCCTGCGTATTTCTTCTATTTGATGGAAAGTATGATTCGTGCAGGTAAGAACTTGGGCCTAGATGAGAAAGTCGCGACTGCTTTAACATTGCAAACGGCATTAGGTGCAGCGCAAATGGCGATTACCAGCTCAAACTCTCCTGCAGAATTACGTAAAAATGTGACATCTCCAAACGGCACAACCCAAGCAGCTTTAGAAGTGTTTGATCGTGCGCAGATTTCACAAAATATTCAAGCAGCGCTTGCAGCAGCTCAGAAGCGTAGCCAAGAGCTTGCGCAAGAGTTGAGTGACAAGTCTAAATCGGTTTAAGTAGGATAAGACAATTATGGGTGCAAGTTCTGCGCTAATTTTTGGTGTTTTGATCAATGTTGCGATTTTATTGGTCTTTTTCCGTTTTTTAATGCAATTGGCGGCAGTCAGTCCCTACAATCCTGTGGTGCTTTCTACAGCGAAAGCGACCAGAATTGTAGATGTTTTTAGCCGTATTTTCCCAACAGTCGGCAAAGGGCGCGTGAATTTAGCAGCAGTTGCCTTATTGGTGGTGCTGTATTTACTGAAAATGTTTGGTCTGATGTATTTGTCTGGACAGATGCCGCATAGCGCTGTGTATTTGGTGATCACGACTTTTGTGACCATGATTCAGGACTTGATCCGTTTCTGTCGTTACTTGATTTTTGCAACCATCATTCTCAGTTGGGTGGTGATGTTTACCCAGTCTCGCTCGCCTTATATCGAAGTGATTCAGGAGCTAGCTGAGCCATTGCTTGCACCATTCCGTCGTATCTTACCGAATATGGGGATGATTGACTTATCTCCAATTCTGGCATTCTTGGCACTTTACGTGGCTGAGATCTTGATGAATGAAGCGGCTAAAGTTCTGTTAACCGGTCTTTAAGCGGTATGGCTTCAATAAAAAATGGGCATCTTGCCCATTTTTTATTTCTTGATCCAGCGTTGTCGGATCGCTCGATTGAGTGGGTTGGAAAAGTAGCGTGCAATCAAGCCACCGAGTCCAATCGCAAGTAAAAAATAGATGAATAATAACAGTAGTTTGATATTGCCTTCAGTCAGGGCAGGCGTATAAAAAAGTTTAAAAGTACCTAAAATAATGAGATGGAATAAATAAATTTCATAACTATTCTTGCCGATCTCCTGTAACCACTTAAAACGCGGCTTCGGAGTTGTGATCTGTTCATTGGCGATATTTGCCAGAATCAGAATGGCGGTTGCAAGTGCAAATAGACTAATGCCCCAAACACAGTTTTGTTTAATCGGTGCTGAAAAGTAAATGAATAGCATTGCAGTAATGGCAATGATTTTTAGCCATCGCCAAGTTTGGGCTTGCAACTTCATTTGAGGTGCGATTAATGCTGCAATGCAACCAAAGGCAATCCCATCAAAACTGGAGAAGTAATGATAGAGGTAGGCACCACTTTCCTCACCGTAATGTAAATATCTAAAATACGGTGCAAAGAGAATCACGGCAACACAGACAAATAGAAAGTAGGGGTTTTTCCTAAATAGCAGTGCTGTCAGCGGAAAAAGCAGATAAAACACTTCTTCAACCGATAACGACCAGAGCACCCCAAGTGCATAGTTGACCCAACCATTTTCAATGATCAGGATGTTCATCCAAAAGGTCAGTGCTGCCAAGTTGACCGTTGACTGGGCCACTACAATGCCATTTGGAGCTTGGGTTATAAAGGGTTTAAGTTCCAATGCTCCTAGCAAATTCACCAGACAGATTAGCAAAATCAAGGTCGGCATGATGCGAGCAAATCGTGAAATATAAAAGTCCCGAGTATTGATTTGATGGAGTGCACCCCAACGCTTGATGGTATGTGAGGTGATTAAATAACCTGAGATCACAAAGAACATGGTGACCCCATAGTTGCCGTTTCGGGCTAAAAGCGTGGTAATACTTTCGCCAAAAACCTGAAAGCCGATTGAGGTGTCGAACAGCTTATAGGGGATATTAAAGTGATGCAGTAACACCAAGCAGATTGAAATAAAACGCAGTGAATCAATGGAGTGATAACGGTTAAATTGAACTTGATTAAAGGACATGTTGCATTCCTATCTCCTTTGCGGATTAATTTTTATCAGTTATTCTTTATTATTGGTGTTCTTGTAGCGCAGGGGAGTTGATCCCCTGTCTGCAAGAAACTTTTATTGAGTGGTTGTCAGCGCTTAGTGAGCAGCGTCCCAGTTTGGACCTTGTCCAACTTCCACCACAAATGGCACTGAAATTTCCAATACCGATTGCATCACATCAGCAATTTGTTTTGAAAGTTCATCTGCAATTGCA
Organism: Acinetobacter sp. CIP 64.2; assembly: GCF_000369645.1. Lineage (NCBI taxonomy): Bacteria > Pseudomonadati > Pseudomonadota > Gammaproteobacteria > Moraxellales > Moraxellaceae > Acinetobacter > Acinetobacter sp. CIP 64.2. The sequence continues at coordinate 479,023 of NZ_KB850121.1, read as the reverse complement.
GCATCAGCCTCGAATACCAATTCATCGTGTACCTGTAGTAACAGCTTGGCTTGATCTTTAGGTAGCATTTTATCGACTGCGATCATCGCCAGTTTAATAATATCCGCTGCGCTGCCTTGTAACGGTGCATTAATGGCTGCACGTTCAGCTGCCTGTTTAATCATTTTATTGCTGGCCATAATGTCTGGCGTGTATAGACGACGACCTAAAATGGTTTCAACAAAACCTTGTTCACGCGCAATTTGTCGTGTGCGCTCCATATAATCCAAAACACCTGGATAACGCTGGAAGTAACGGGCGATATAGCTCCGCGATTCTTCACGGCTAAAGCCGAGCTGACGGGTGAGACCGAATTCAGACATGCCATAGAGCAGACCGAAGTTGACCGCTTTGGCTTGACGACGTTGGTCATTGGTCACATCTTCAATGGCAATACCAAGCACTTCAGATGCGGTACGACGGTGCACGTCCTGACCTTGCTGGAAAGCATGAACGAGCGCATCATCTTGTGAGAAATGTGCCATCAAACGCAATTCGATTTGTGAATAATCGGCTGCCAATAAGACGCGACCTTCAGGTGCAATAAAGGCTTTACGAATTTGACGGCCAATTGGGGTACGGATGGGAATATTTTGCAAGTTTGGATCGGTTGAAGACAAACGACCTGTTGCAGTTAAGGCTTGATGATAGCTGGTATGTACACGATGGGTTGAATCGTGTGATTGTTCAATCAAACGATCGGTATAGGTGTTTTTGAGTTTTGCCAGACCACGGTGTTCCAAAATCACTTCGGCTAAAGGATGCTCGATTTTTTCCAGAATACTTTCACTGGTGCTGTATTGACCTGTCGCAGTTTTCTTACCGCCTTTGAGTCCAAGCTTTTCAAATAGAACTTCACCGACTTGTTTTGGCGAGGCAACATTGAAAGCTTCGCCTGCCAGTTCAGCTGCTTGTGCCTCAAGGCTTTGTATGGTTTTAGAGAATTCAACACTGAGTTGATCGAGGAATTGATGATCGAGCTTAATGCCATCTTCTTCCATGCCAGTGAGGACACGCGCAACCGGCATTTCAATGTTATGTAGGATATTGACCAATTCAGGATGGCTTTTTAGTTTTGCTGCTAACACTTCGTATAAACGATAAGTGACATGCGCATCTTCGGCAGCATAATGTGCCGCAACTTCAAGCTCAATTTGGTTAAAGGTTTTCTGTTTGGCACCTTTACCTGCGATCTGTTCAAAAGTTGTGGTCAAATGGCTGAGATAAAGTCGAGCGACATCATCCATACCATGTCGGGTTGCTGCGGCATTCAATACGTATGAAGCCAGCATGGTATCGAAATACCAACCTTGAATGGTAATGCCATGATTGGCAAAGATATGTGCATCATATTTGAGATGATGACCAATTTTCCGTACTTGTTCATTTTCAAGAATCGGTTTGATCTGAGCAAGAACCTGCTCGCGATTGAGCTGCTCAGGTGCACCTTCATAATCATGTGCAACTGGAACGTAATAGGCATCCTTGGCATCAAACGCCACAGAGAAACCGACCAGTTCGGCAAAACGATAATCCAGATTGGTGGTTTCCGTATCAATTGCAAAGTGATCGGCCTGCTGCATACGCTGTAATAAGACATCCCAATCGTGTTGATTCAGTACCGTATGATAAGTGGCTTCACCGAGTTGATCATCTTGACTAGACAGATTGGCGTGGTCTTCGGCAACCACGGGTTCTGCTTTTTGTTCAGCCTTGGCAATGCTTTGTGCCGTTTGCTGATAGGCTGAACTGTTTGGATTGTTTGGATGATCCAAAGACTGTAACTGATTACGGAATTCTAATTCAGTGTATAGATCACGAAGCTGCTCCACATTTGGATTAGACAGTTTCAGGTCATGCCAATCCAAAGCAAGATCGAGATCACAGACAATACTGGCCAGTTGGTGGTCAATTTTTATATTGTCTACATTGTCTTTGATATTTTGGCTAATTTTGCCTTTAAGCTGATCAGCGTTGGCAATGATATTGCTGAGTGTGCCGTATTCATTTAACAGTTTCGCTGCGGTTTTTGCACCGACACCAGGTACACCCATAATACCGTCAGATGCATCGCCCATAAGCGTAAGATAATCAATGATTTGATTTGGATGTACACCAAATTTTTCAAACACACCGGCTTCATCTAAAACACGTTCTTTAAAACTGTCTTCCAGTTTGACATGTTGATTGACCAACTGTGCCATGTCCTTGTCACCTGTTGAGATCAAGACATGATGGCCTTCAGCCAAAGCGCGTTTAGTTAAGGTTCCGATGATATCATCCGCTTCAGCTCCAGGAAGGCTGTAAAGTGGAATACCTTGGGCTTTGATGAGCGCATGTAAATAGGGAATCTGTTGTGACAATTCCTCAGGCATACTTGGGCGATCACCCTTATAGATGGGTGATAGTTTGTGACGAAAGGTTGGCTCTGGTGTATCAAAAATCACAGCCATATGTGTCGGTTGGGTACGACGCATCAGTTTCTGAATGGCTGAGATTGCGCCACGAATGGCATTGGTATGTAAGCCAGTCGACGTGGTTAATGGAGGTAAGGCGTGAAAAGCACGAAATAAAAAATAAGACCCGTCAACCAAGACAAAAGGTGGCATTGCGCAAATCCTAATTATAAATTACTTAGTATTTTACGTGAAAAAGTGGTGGCTGTCTTATCTGAACTGGACAGAGAGCGGCTGCTTGTGTCGTTTAAAATTTGCAGTATTTTGTATGTAACAATACCTGCTGATCTGGTGATCAAGTAAGATAGCCGCAATGAAGCTGTCATAATTGATATAAGTCTATGTATAAAAAAGATAAACAGGGACTCATCGTCGTTTTAATTGGCTTGGCCGTGTTGCTTGTGGCTGCAATTGCATTGAAGTGGCAAGGCACGATTGTTGCTGCTGGCATTGGCTTGACCGTTGTTATTGTGCACATTCTGTCAGAAATACATCAGCGTTTAACTCAGCTTGAGCAAGCCGCAACGAACCATGTCACACAACTGACGGGCATCGGCGTACAAAAAATTGTAATTTATGCGACCGCATTACTTGCACTGTTTGCCTATGCCAATACGTGGATGTGGCTTGCGGGTGGGGCGTTATTGGTACTGTTGCTCTGCTTGATTCAAACCATCAGTGCTTTTCAAACCCGATTGCTGCATTTAGAGCAAGCTGCAATGCAGCCAACATCGGCAAATATCTTAAATCAGCCTGATCAGATGCAACAGCATGCTCAGAATGATCAAGTGATTGAGTCAGCTCAATCAGTCTCGATAAGTTCTCCAGCTCTTGGCCACCAAGCTGCCTGGATGCAGGCCAGTCCTGAATCAGGGCAGACAGCAACTAGACAAAATTCAATTTCTCAACCGCCTAAACCTAAACAGCCAGCTTGGTGGCAGCCCGTACTGGACTGGATGATGCATGGCAATCCAATTCTCCGTGTCGCTGTCGCCATACTCATGGTCGGTGTGGTGTTGTTATTACGGTTTGCCAGTGAACATTGGCAACTCAGCCTCGGTGTTAAACTGGGCTTTATTGCCAGCGCAGGTGTCATCACCACCCTTGCAGGTTATTGGCTGCAAAAGAAAAATCAATTATTTGCAGTTGCGCTACAAGGCGTCGGTCTGGCGGTTGTATTCCTGACACTGATTTTCTCACACCATTTTGCGGTCATTGCCAGTTTAAGCACGGCCAGTATTTTATTTGTGATTTTATTATTGGTGACGGTCTGTCTGAGTTTAAAGCAACAAGCCCTATATTTAGCGATGTTGGCTTTAACCATGGCTTATCTTGCGCCATTGCTAATTCCACAAAATCATCCTGATGTGATTTTCTTATTTGGCTACTACTTGGTCATTAACTTGGCTGTGGCTGCATTGAACTTTATTCAGCCATGGAAAATCCTGCATCAAATTGCCTTCTTTGCCACCATGTTTATTGGTGGATCAACAATTGGAATTTACGCAGAAACATCGCAGTTTAATACCTTGGATATGATTCTGTGGCTACATATGGCGCTGTTTATCTGGCTCAGTATTCGTTACAGCCAATTAATGGTGCGGGCGCAAAATCAGCGTTTAGCGTCAGATCAGCAAATCGGTCTGAAAACGCAGCGTTTACAACCGATTTTAGATGTCGGGCTAATTTTTAGTGTCCCTGTATTGGGCTTTTCATTACATGCCTATCTAATGCAGAACTCGACAGCAGCGCTCACTTGGGGAGCGGTTGCACTCGCGCTTGTTTATATCAGTCTCAATGTCTGGATTAAACGTCAGTATCCCCAACTTTCAATTTTAGCCAAAAGCTTTTTCATCCTTGCCGTGGTCTTCGTTGCGTTGGTTTTTCCATTGGCCAAAGGGGCACATTGGACATCAACAGGTTGGGTGATTCAGGGAACCGCACTGATTGTCTGGGGCGTGACCGAGCGTTACCGATTAAGCCGTTATGTGGGCGTGGCGCTGGTGCTGTTAAGTTCGATGGCATTGCTGTTCCAAGTCTGGTCAAATGATCATTTCCCGATCCTAAGTACTGCAATTTTTGCATTGGCTCAATTTATATCGGCGTTTTACCTACTGCATTACCAAGCAGTGGAGAAGTATTTCAGCGCACGGATGTTAAGTGGTGTATTTCTGGCACTTGGGCTGTATTCGGGAGCAATTGCTGGCGTTGAGTGGATGCAATCGCAACAGGATGGACTGAGCCCTTATCTTGCGATTGCAGCCACGTTGTTGCTGTTATTTAGTGTGGCTGTGTATCTTAAATCACGTTTGCAATGGGGCAATCTACAACTGATTTTGGCGGCGGTGTTATTGTTGCTGCTTTATGTGGAAAGTTTTGCTGTACAGATCTATTCGGTTGGGCATTGGCCAAGTGGTTTAAGTCAGCTGAGCTTTGCCATCGCTGCAACCTTATTATCATTACTCCTAATCAGCTTGAATTTGAACAAGCCGAAAGGAGATGCCAAGATTTGGGCCACTTTAGTCTGGCTGGGTTTAGCTTTGATTGGCCTCGCTATTTTTCCAATCATGCCGATTGCAGCACTTGGGTTAATACCTGTGAGCTATAGTGTCTGGTTGTTGCTATCCAATAGAACCTCGCTATTGCATCAGTTCCCTGTATGGTGTCTAACCCTCTTTTGGTTAGTGTTAATGAGTTTAGATCCAGATTCGGTGCAACAGTACTATTTCCTACCGCTTCTAAACGTCACTGATCTTTTGTCTTTATTGGTGTTTGCAGGTCTGATCTGGGTTATTTATCATCATGACTTTAGTGCAGAGCGTTCGATCGAGTGGGGCTTTAAAGTCAGTACGATTTTAATTGGCTTGTTGGTGTTGAGTAGCGTGGTGGTGCGTGCCATGCATCATTATTTGGGCACACCATTCTGGAGCGCAGCAATTTGGTCGAATGGTGATGTGCAACTCAGTCTGACGTTGTTATGGGTGATTTTGGCCTTTATTCTGATGACCTTTTCCAGCCGTCGCCACATCCGGCAAATTTGGTTTGTTGGTGCTGCATTATTAGCGATTGTGGTGGTGAAACTGTTGTTATTGGATCTATCACAAAGCGGCACATTGACTCGTGTAATTTCATTTATTGGTGCAGGAGTCGTGATGTTGGTGATTGCCTATCTGGCACCTTTGCCGCCTGCAATAGAACAGACTCAGAAAGAGCGCTGATTACTGCTCTTTCTGTTCTTTTTTGAGTTCTTTTTGATTGGCATATTGATCGACTTCATCATTTTCTAAGGGAAGTGGTCGATCAATCAGACCCATTTTCGGTACAGGAATTTCGATCTGATTTTGTAGAAAGCCATTACGGATACGTTCCTGCATTTCATCGCGGACTTTGAGTGAGTTTTCCTGACGACACCATACTGCAAATAATAGTTCGATTGAAGACTCCCTGAAAGCAGTCACGGTAACCGTGGCTTTGGGGTCATCCATCACCAGCGGGTATTTGGCGGCAACGTCTAACAGCACATGTCGCACTTTAATAATGTCTTCATGGAAATTAATTGCCAAGGTGATTGGAATACGCCGTATTGGATATTTGGATAGGTTCATCACCGGTGTTCGGATCAGCTGTTCATTCGGCAAACGAATATAAACATTGTCGAGTGTGAGTAATTTCACTGAAAGTAAGTCAATTGAAATCACTTCACCTTCAATGGTTTGACCCCGAATTAAAGTAATTTGAATCGTATCGCCGACTTCAAATGAACCTTCACCAATCAAGAAAAGACCACTGATCAAGTTGCTGGCAGAGGTTTGTGAAGCAAAACCCAAGGCAACGGTTAATATCCCTGCCGCACCTAAAAAGACACTGAGTTTAAAGCCTGCCTCTCTTAAGCTAGTCATAATGAACAGCAAGAAGATGAAGTAAAAAATACCTCGACGCCAGAGCAGGCGTTGATGCGCATTAAATCGGCTGCCTACAGTGCGAATAAAGGCATTCGAAACCAAACGAGCAATTAAAAAACCAATGAAACATAAAATAATCGCGACCACGATTTCACTGAGTCGCTCAAAGTTGATGTTGGTGAAAACATTGGTCAGGCTGCCAGCAACATCTTTGGGAATATTTGAATTCGGCATGGCAACCCCTTAAAAGAATGAATCAAACATATTGAATAAGGTACTGCCTGGGGCACGAGGTGGGTGCACATAAACCACTTCACCCGCAGGACTTGGGGTTTTGTTTTCGATTCTGATACGTGCAGGGTGGTCGGTACCCTCATAATAGACTTTGATTTGTGAGGTCCATAACCGCCCCGTACTTTCACTATAAAATAAAGGCAGCGCAGGGACGGGTACATTCATACGGTCAAAGCGCAGTTGATGATGACTGGTATTGTGGAACTCAATCGGAGTCACTGCGCGGAACGCACGGGGTTTGAGTAGATTCAAATCAATACGCCCGTCGACTGAAGTCGCATAGCAAATCTCGCCATTCTGCGGATCTTTACCAAACCAGGTGTCTTTGGGTTGAATCACTGGAATATCAAATAAAGGCTCAGAGAGCCCATCCACCAAACCTGCAATCCATAAAGGGGTGCTGATATATAAGGTTCCGCGTTGACCCGCAGGAATATAAATTGGATCAACAGGTCGAATCACCACTGAGCGATCGGCCAAACGGGGCATCAGGTGGAAGCTGCTATTGGTTTTATGAAACATATAGCGTTCAATTTTTGCTGGGGGCGGCATGGCAAACTCAGTATCGTTCAGAATTTTCCATTGCTGTTCATAGTCGTGCTGAGACTGTGGACGATGATATTCCAAACGCCACTCTTTAATACCGCGTGTCAGACGAAACAGTAATGACCCGAATTGCCAAGCTTTGGTTTGCTGGATTTCAAATTGTTGTTCGCCCCACCATTTCAAACTATTGGAATGCGGCGCTTCATATTGATTATTTTGAGACAAGATGCAAAATTCCTGTGTGAGTATGCTAAACAGACTTCACGCTGTAATCTGCTTAGAGTACACTCACTGCTTTCTTTTATCATTATTTGTGTGATGCAAATACTTAAACAAATACAAATTCCTTATAGTTTCGCTAAACGACATGGCGTTTTGTTACGTTATGAAGGCGATCAAGTTTTTATTGTACGACGCAAGGACACCGCGCGTATTGCTTTGCAGGAAGCTCGCCGAATTTTGGGGAAATCAGCTCATGATCAACTTTGTACTGATCAAGAGTTTCACGCCTTACTCAGTTCTAGCTATGCAGGGGATACAGGGGAGTCGCAGCAGGTTGCTGCAGGCTTGGAAGATCATCCCGATCTTTTGAGTCTGGCCGATCAAGTGCCTGAAGCCGAAGACTTGATGGATCAGGAAGATGATGCGCCGATCGTGCGTCTAATCAATGCATTACTGTCAGAAGCGATTCGGGTTAGTGCCTCGGATATCCATATTGAGGCTTTTGAGAAAAAACTCTCGGTACGTTTACGTGTTGATGGGCAATTGCGTGAAATTGTACAGCCACGCCGTGAATTAGCGCCGTTGCTAGTATCACGTATCAAAGTCATGGCCAAACTGGATATTGCCGAGAAGCGGATTCCGCAAGATGGTCGTATCTCATTGCGTCTTGCAGGGCGTGAAGTGGATGTGCGTGTTTCGACGTTACCGTCTTCACATGGTGAGCGGGTGGTGATGCGTTTGCTCGATAAGCAAGCAGGGCGTTTAAACATGACGCATTTGGGCTTGATGCAGAATGACTATGAACGTTTAACGCAATTGGTGCATCGTCCGCATGGCATTATCTTGGTCACAGGTCCAACGGGTTCGGGTAAAACCACCACACTATATGCGGCACTATCTGATTTGAATGACAATACCCGTAATATTTTGACCGCTGAAGATCCGATCGAATATCAATTGGAAGGGATTGGCCAAACTCAGGTCAATACCAAAGTCGATATGACCTTTGCGCGTGCGCTCAAGGCGATGTTACGTCAAGATCCTGATGTGGTGATGGTCGGTGAGATTCGTGATCTGGAAACTGCTGAAATTGCGGTGCAAGCTTCTTTAACGGGTCACTTGGTCTTGTCAACACTGCATACCAACACCGCGATTGGTGCAGTGACGCGTCTGAAGGATATGGGAATTGAACCCTTCTTGTTGGCGAGTTCATTGATTGGGGTAATCGCGCAACGTTTGGTACGGACTTTATGTCCGCATTGCGTGACTTGGCGTAAGGCTGATGATTTTGAGCGACAAGTGTTCCAGCACCTTAAAGTGGATGCATATATGCAGCTACCAGAACCACATGGTTGCGAAAAATGTTCACACGTTGGCTTTAGTGGTCGAACCGCAATTTATGAAATTGTGCCTGTAGATGAGTCGATGCGTCGTCTCATTCATGGTAATGCAGCTGAATTTGAACTGGAAAATCATGCACGTCGTTATGCTGCTTCCATTCGTGATGATGGTTTATTAAAAGTTTTGGCGGGGAAGACGACTTTAGAAGAGGTACTTCGTGTCACCAATGAGACTGCGGAAGAATAATCAAAGCGCTAAATAGAAAAACAGCATGATCTATTCATGCTGTTTTTCTTTGTTGTATGTGAAATGCTTATTCAGCAGTCACGATATTAAAATTCACATCAATATTGCCACGGGTTGCATTTGAATACGGGCAGACAATATGTGCAGCCGCAACCAATTGCTCTGCTTCAGCCTGTTCCATACCAAGTAGATAAACATTTAAAGTCACTTCGATCCCAAAACCATTTGGGATCGGGCCAATCCCGACTTCACCTTCGACATAAGCATCTTTGCTAATTTTGAATTTATCGCGATTGGCAACAAACTTCATTGCACCTAAGAAACAGGCTGAATAGCCAGCAGCAAACAGTTGCTCAGGGTTGGTTACGGCACCACCAGCGCCGCCCATTTCTTTTGGTACGCCTAACTGAACATCTAAAACACCGTCAGAAGAAGTTGCTCGTCCATCACGACCACCCGTTGCTTTTGCTTTCGCACGATAAACCACTTGTTCTAAAGACATGATTATTATTCCTGAATATTATTGAGTGCAATTAGATCGTACTGGATCTAAATTTAAAAACAAGTAAGTAAACGTTGTATGTTCTGACATTTAAAGTGCGAATGTTTGTAGGTTTTGATCTTCGCTTTTGTAGCAATTCCTGCTTTCACGGAAATGCATGTCAGTCATCTATTCTAGTAAGGAAAGTTAAGTCTTGATCTGTTGAAAGAGCGGGGCTTGTCTAGCTGAAACATGATGAACTGATTTTTTAATAGAGAGATCAAGCTGCTAAAACAAAAAAAGCACAAGTGATCATGCTTATGCTTATAAAAAAAGAGTAATTTTTAAAACTGTCTCTACCAAAGTTCAGCGATCTTTTTCATCAGTCGAGCCCGATAAAGTGCTGTTGGACTGCTCAGATTATTTTGTGCCTCAAGTTCAAAGTGCTGTTGCCAAGCTTTGATCATATCCAAGGTGGCACCTTTTTGCTTAATTACCACAACATCTTCACGTCGAATATTGCTTAATCGTTGCCTTGCACCTTCAGCACCTGTGCCCCAACCAATGACCCATTGCCCAAAAGCATTCAATGATAAATTTTGCGGCGTAGATAAAATGCGAGAAGATTGCATGGACTCATCCCCATCGAGATCAAGCGATGAAGCATGAAGTTGTGCGGTTGTCCCCAAAAAAAATAAAATTAAAATCAATCTAAACATGAATAAAGCTTAATAAGAATTAATTGACGATGTTACATCATTCGTAGTCCAAATCACTTGAATCTGTTCTAGGATGATCAATAATTTGTATTAAATCATGATTCTATAGATCAGACATTTATAAAATTTGATCATCTCAGTCAGATTGTTGCTGTCTGTATTAATTTTATACAATTTATTGTTTAGAGAAAGAGAATAGCAAGAACAAGATCAATAATGAATGATTGTACGATGTTGCATGAGCGGCATTGCTTGACGAAGCTGATTTTGTTCCGCAAGGTTAAAACTGCTGCTAATTAAACCATGGCCTTCGCTGTCAATGCTTTGTAGCAGTTGACCACGACTATCCGTAATAGCTGCATGGCCCCAGGTTTGGCGTTGTTCACCATGCCAGCCTTGTTGTGCAGCGCCTAAAACATGACACTGACTATCCATGGCGCGTGCCTGTAGCAGCAATTGCCAATGCAGTTGACCTGTGGTGTAGGTAAATGCAGCAGGGGCGGTTAAGATATTGGCACCTTGTTGGCGTAAAGTTAAAGCAAGTTCAGGGAAACGTAAGTCATAACAAACCATCAGACCAACATTGCCAAAAGGGGTTTTGGCTACTACCACCTGATTGCCAGGTTCGAAAAATTTAGATTCTTGATACCCCCCAACTGCATCACCCACTTGTACATCAAATAAATGGATTTTGTCATAACGTGCCTCAGTCCTTTCAGGGCTAATACACAGACTTACTGTACGGACCCGGCCATCAGAAATGATTGAACCATCTGGACGAAAAGGGCATGGGAGTGTGCCTGCAATAATCCAGATTTGATAACGATGTGCCAATTGTTCTAAACGTGCTTGAATGACTTCGAATTGCGCAGCAGTTTCGCGTTGCTTGCCCGCTGCAAAGCAAACAAAATTTTCTGGAAAAACAATCAGCTCTGCTCCTTGAGCCTTACTCTGCTGAAGCAATGATTCAATGACATTGAAATTTGCTTCAATGTCATTTTGAGAATTCATTTGTGCAACGGAAAGTAAGGTCATATAGAAGCCACAATACTAGGTTTAATGATCAAGCGTTTTGTTTTTGTACGTCGTGGTTTAAACAATCTTGTTCTTTTTGCAATTGCTTCACCAGTGGTTCAAACATATTCTGATTGTTTTCATTCAAACGCATCAGCGTTTTATGCGCATCGAGTACGGTATTGAGCATAGCACTATGTGTGACATGTTCATCTGTAAGCTCTAGCGTGCATACATTTGGATCGCCGCAGTAATTTAAAATCACAAACACCTGCCCTAGCCCCATGCTGTTGGCTAAGGTGGTAATGTCTGGATTTGTCGACAGCATAACTGCTTGTATGTGATGAGCTTGCTTAAGCTTTAAACCCAATTTTGCTAGTATGCCTAACACAGTACTATCAATAAATGTGGTTTCAGTTAAATCAACGATTGCACCAACAACATTCTGTTGTTGTTCAATCCTGTTGAGTAGTTTGTCTAGACTTATACAAGAGTGAGCACGCACTTCGCCAATAAGCTTGAAAATATGCGTTCCGTTCAAACTTGCATATTCAACATGACCTGTTGACATATAAATGCCATTTTCAGAGAAAGGATATAAAATTATCCCATAGTGATATTGCAGACACAAGTGGTTGCGCGAGGTTATTAAATTAAATAATTGATTTTAATGTTAATTCATTCGGCGGAGGCTCAAAATTGCGATGTCATCTGCAACGTGATCAGGCGCTTTGAAGGAGTCTTTTTGTAGATGTTCGACCAATTGGTTGAACTGATCATTAAGACCACCATCAAAGGGCTCTAAAGCGCCATCTGAGCATAAAATGAACCTTGCATGACGGCTTAATTTACAATGATGTTCTTCAACTTCAAGTTCTTCGGTTAGACCCAAAGGAAAGCTACTGGTGGTTAAAATTTGTGGTGGTTTATTCGGTTCAAAAATAATTGGAGGTGGATAATGCCCAGCACTGGACCAGCGCACCTCATGTGTTGCAAGGTTTAATATACCTGCAACCATGGTAATATGTTTTTCAATATTTTCCTGTACTAACATGGCATTGAGTTTTTGAATCAACTGACCTGGGGTCTTTGAACGGCCATGAAAAGCGGCCATCCAGGAGGTTAATAAACTACTGGTAACACCATGCCCGGAAACATCGGCAAGATAGAATAAAACCTCTTCATCATTTAGGCGCCAATAATCATACCAATCACCGGATAAATAAGCAGAAGGCTGAAAAAAGGATTCAAATTGATAATTGGGTAATTCAATTGGATTGGGTAACAGGCGCTTTTGTAATTCTGCCGCAGAGGGTAAATCTCGACTGTCTTGATTGCGTTTGTATTGCGCATCGATTTTAAATAAAGAATGAACTGGGTTTTTAGGTAAACTATCCCAAATCCAACCTGCCAACGCACCTAATTCCCATGCTTGGGCCAAAGCAGCGCCTTCATGTTCAAATGCAAGGACAACGGTAGGAAATTTCCATTGATATTTTAAAAAATCTTGTACATCTGCTATTGCAATGATGGTTTGATCATACAAATCCAAATCATCGATTTGAATAACCTGTAGACTCGGCAACTCAGTTAAAGCTTGATTTAAACAAGGTATAGAGCGGGAAGGTTGAATGAAATACATAGATGAGTAGTCAATCCTTTGTATGATCGTTTTTTAATTCATTCGTAGAAATGAATAAAATCTAGAACATAGTATTGCCAGAGTTTAAATTTTCTGACAATACATAAGTTTGTAAAACATTATTTTAAATAAATCATTTTGCTTTAGAAGCGCCGTCGTCAGCATCATCTACATCACCAACAAAAGAGACGTCATTTGAATCACCACGTTTCTCTGCAATCTGGAATGATTTACGTTGTAAGTAAAAATCTCGGATCATCGAATATTTATCGCCTTTTAGGCTTTCTTCAATATCTAAAATCTGTGAACGTGCATCAATTGCCTGTAATAGATTGGTTGACCAATAAATTCCTTGTTGATCATTTAATAAATATTTTTGAGGGCGGCCAAAACTATCTGCAGCTAAACCAAAACCATCACGGAAGGTACTTGGGCCAAAGAACGGTAACATCACATAAGGACCAGATGGAACGCCATAATAACCAAGAGTTACACCAAAACTTTCTTCTTCAGTATTTAAATCCAAACGACGGGCAGGGTCGGCAAAGCCTAAAGTTGTTAAGGTATTCAAGGTAAAACGACCGAGTGTCTTTGCTGCACGCGTTGGGCGACCTTGAACGAGCTGGTTAACTGCATTCCAAGGCTCACCTAGGTTTTTACGGAACTGACGATATGGGCTGCGAACTGGTTCTGGTACTTTAGCGACATATTGAATCGCAACAGGCTTTAAGATATTTCGATCTAACATATCATTAAAAGCATAAATCTGGCGGTTCAATGGTTGTAGTGGGTCTTTCACTGAATCAGGTTGTGCGGCATTTGCATTCACCTTTAAATCATTCTTGGTAAGATGCTTTAAGTCTTTTATAGCTTGTATGGTTGTAACTTTTTGCTCAGCATTAACCTGAGTGCCAGCTGGGGCCGGTTGAGTGGCTGAATCAGTTGATGTGTCTTGAGCAAATACTGATGAACAAGCCCCAGCAGTTAACAACCCAAGCAAGATAAAATTAGAGTAATGCATATAAGTCCTTAATCGCTGTTAGAGCGAAATGATACAGCCATTAAATGATTGCGCTATTAAACGCAAAACATAGAGATGAGATATATAGTTTAGTTGTTCTCTTATTATTAAAACAAATTCGATCGAAAAATATAAGAAAAATTGTGATTTTGGTTTAAAAATGTTCACTTGAATAAAAAAGTTTATTTAGGGGGTTGTATTGGGTTGGGAATGCTGTAGAATGCACATCCATCGGCGGTGATGCAGATAAAAACTTGTTGAGAAACAAGGATTTGGCTGAAAAGGTTGGATTCTTGAGTTGATTGATAAGTTTACTAAATATCTAAATTACCTGTTGACTTTTAAGAAATTGAGAGTAATATAGCCGACCTAGCTTGATGATGACGAATCATCGAGAAGATCATTAAGAGAATAGAAGAACAACTTGTGTGGATTTTTACTAGTTGATCAATCGAAAATATTTCATTGATTGAAGAGTAGAAATTTCTCGAAGTTTATTTGAGCGAATTTTTAGTCAGAAAATTGATGAGCCAAGATTTGTAGCCATAAGCTACTAATGATTTTAAACTGAAGAGTTTGATCATGGCTCAGATTGAACGCTGGCGGCAGGCTTAACACATGCAAGTCGAGCGGGGAAGGGTAGCTTGCTACCTAACCTAGCGGCGGACGGGTGAGTAATGCTTAGGAATCTGCCATTTAGTGGGGGACAACATTCCGAAAGGAATGCTAATACCGCATACGTCCTACGGGAGAAAGCAGGGGATCTTCGGACCTTGCGCTAAATGATGAGCCTAAGTCGGATTAGCTAGTTGGTGGGGTAAAGGCCTACCAAGGCGACGATCTGTAGCGGGTCTGAGAGGATGATCCGCCACACTGGGACTGAGACACGGCCCAGACTCCTACGGGAGGCAGCAGTGGGGAATATTGGACAATGGGCGGAAGCCTGATCCAGCCATGCCGCGTGTGTGAAGAAGGCCTTTTGGTTGTAAAGCACTTTAAGCGAGGAGGAGGCTACCTGGATTAATACTCTAGGATAGTGGACGTTACTCGCAGAATAAGCACCGGCTAACTCTGTGCCAGCAGCCGCGGTAATACAGAGGGTGCGAGCGTTAATCGGATTTACTGGGCGTAAAGCGTGCGTAGGCGGCTTTTTAAGTCGGATGTGAAATCCCCGAGCTTAACTTGGGAATTGCATTCGATACTGGGAAGCTGGAGTATGGGAGAGGATGGTAGAATTCCAGGTGTAGCGGTGAAATGCGTAGAGATCTGGAGGAATACCGATGGCGAAGGCAGCCATCTGGCCTAATACTGACGCTGAGGTACGAAAGCATGGGGAGCAAACAGGATTAGATACCCTGGTAGTCCATGCCGTAAACGATGTCTACTAGCCGTTGGGGCCTTTGAGGCTTTAGTGGCGCAGCTAACGCGATAAGTAGACCGCCTGGGGAGTACGGTCGCAAGACTAAAACTCAAATGAATTGACGGGGGCCCGCACAAGCGGTGGAGCATGTGGTTTAATTCGATGCAACGCGAAGAACCTTACCTGGTCTTGACATAGTAGAAACTTTCCAGAGATGGATTGGTGCCTTCGGGAATTTAGATACAGGTGCTGCATGGCTGTCGTCAGCTCGTGTCGTGAGATGTTGGGTTAAGTCCCGCAACGAGCGCAACCCTTTTCCTTATTTGCCAGCGAGTAAAGTCGGGAACTTTAAGGATACTGCCAGTGACAAACTGGAGGAAGGCGGGGACGACGTCAAGTCATCATGGCCCTTACGACCAGGGCTACACACGTGCTACAATGGTCGGTACAAAGGGTTGCTACCTAGCGATAGGATGCTAATCTCAAAAAGCCGATCGTAGTCCGGATTGGAGTCTGCAACTCGACTCCATGAAGTCGGAATCGCTAGTAATCGCGGATCAGAATGCCGCGGTGAATACGTTCCCGGGCCTTGTACACACCGCCCGTCACACCATGGGAGTTTGTTGCACCAGAAGTAGGTAGTCTAACCGTAAGGAGGACGCTTACCACGGTGTGGCCGATGACTGGGGTGAAGTCGTAACAAGGTAGCCGTAGGGGAACCTGCGGCTGGATCACCTCCTTAACGAAAGATTGGTGACTGGTAAGAATCCACAACAAGTTGTTCTTCGAAGATGTATCTGAGGGTCTGTAGCTCAGTTGGTTAGAGCACACGCTTGATAAGCGTGGGGTCACAAGTTCAAGTCTTGTCAGACCCACCAAATCTGATTGCAGTAGCTTAGATTAAAAGATATGTCGTTCATTAAGTGATAAGCTGGGGACTTAGCTTAGTTGGTAGAGCGCCTGCTTTGCACGCAGGAGGTCAGGAGTTCGACTCTCCTAGTCTCCACCATGAATTAAAAGAGTTTGTAAGAACGAAATTAATTCAAAGCTAAGAAGATTATAGAGTTTAGTGAATACAGTCCAAGTTGACTGGTTTATTAATCTCTGTGATTTATCACAGTTTACTACGCACCGACGAGGTGGTAGTTAATCATTAACAGATTAGTAGAATTGAGTCTGAAATAAATTGTTCAAACTCGATTAATTTGACACTAACGGTAATACGTAAGTATTTCAGTTAGATGAAGAGTTAATCTGAGAACTAGCAAAAACACTGAATCAAGCGTTTTGGTATATGAATTTAGATTGAAGCTGTACAGTGCTTAAATGCACAGACAACGAATCAGTAGCAATTAAGTTTGCAACGATAACACTCACTTGTATGTGTTAGCGACTGTTTGGGGTTGTATAGTCAAGTAATTAAGTGCATGTGGTGGATGCCTTGGCAGTCAGAGGCGATGAAAGACGTGATAGCCTGCGAAAAGC
>NZ_KB850121.1:79844-460090 GCF_000369645.1 Acinetobacter sp. CIP 64.2 | reverse complement strand
CGAACTCAGAAGTGAAACCTCTTAGCGCTGATGGTAGTGTGGCACTTGCCATGTGAGAGTAAGTCATCGCCAGCTTTTAAATAATAAACACCCCCATTCGAAAGAGTGGGGGTGTTTTTTTATTGTCTTAAGCTAACATCCTTGCATAAGAGTTATGTTATTGTCCTAGTAATCTGCTATTGCTTCTAATGTTGAATAGCTTTAAAAAATACAGAAAAGCAAGATCAAATATCTAGAATTATTCGCGAATGGATATCGGATGACCCTGAAGGTGAGCTAATTAGATGAAATGATGGAATGCCTTAAGCAGCAAAATCTAAAATAATTCTATGTTGTTCGCATGTTTGCTAAATGAGGGCTAAGCGCTCCATTACAATAAATATTTCTACTTTTGCTAGTTTTTTGAACAGATAAGTCAGATGAAAGGCTTTTTCCTTATATGCGTAAACATTGCTTTATGTTATAAATAATTTTATAGGCATGTTTTTTGCTTATTTAAATAAAAGGAAAGACTATGAAATTATCTGTTGGATTGAAAGTTGCGAACAGTTTATCGTTGACTCCTCAATTGCAACAGGCCATACGTCTTTTACAGCTTTCAAGTTTGGAACTTGAACAAGAAATTCAAATCCAATTAGACAGTAACCCATTGCTAGAAAAAATAGAAGACATGGGCACAACAGAAAGTCTTTCCTCACTAGAAACAAAAGAAACTGGGGACTTAACGACAGAACTTAATGCCGATCATCTTCCGAATGATTTACCCGTAGATACTGAATGGGATGATATTTATACTCATCAATCAACTGCTTTGGCCTCACCAGAATATGAAGAAAGAGAAGACAATCGCCAAGCACAAATGAGTCTGAAAGAGCATATCCTAGATCAAGTCAATCTCTTGCATTTTTCGACAGTTGATAAATTGATTGCATATTGCATTGTCGATTCCTTGGATGATAAAGGATTTTTGGATGCAGAATTAGAGGATATTCTGCTGGCTGTGTCTCGGTTATTACAAGAAATGGAGAGTGATGAAGAGGTTGAAGAAGATGAAATTATTGTTGTTTTAAAGCATATTCAACGTTTAGATCCGATTGGTGTTGGATCAAGAAGCTTAGCAGAATGCTTAAAAATTCAACTTGAAGCTTTTGATGAAAAAACATCTTATCTCGCTGAGGCGAAAAATTTATTGAAATATTATGAGTTATTGATTTCAAATGACCTGAATAAGTTATTAAAACAAACGGGTTTATCTAAAGAGCAATTGAAAAGTGCAGTTGATTTACTTAAAACATTAAAGCCATATCCTGGTCTAGAGTTTAATCAGCAAGATTCTGAGTATCAGGTTCCTGATGTTGTTGTTTCAAAGAAAGACTTGCATTGGCAGGTTCAACTCAATCCAGATATTCTGCCTAAATTGCGGATTAATTCGTTTTATTCTGGAATGATCCGTCGTGCAGATCAAAGCGATGATAACGTGTATTTGCGCAATCAAATGCTGGAAGCAAAGAACTTTATCAAGAGTATTGATGAACGCCATAAAACATTGTTAAAAGTGGCAACCTGTATTGTTGAGCATCAGCGTGCTTTTTTAGAGCAGGGACCTGAAGCGATGAAGCCTTTGGTGCTTCGTGATGTAGCAGAAGAAGTTGAGTTACACGAGTCGACTGTCTCACGAGTAACGACCAATAAATATATGCTGACGCCACGTGGTTTGTTTGAATTGAAATATTTCTTTTCAAGTCATGTTGGAACGACAACCGGTGGTGAAGCTTCATCGACTGCGATCCGCGCCATGATCAAGAAACTGGTTTCCAATGAAAATCCACGTAAGCCTTTGTCAGATAATGCAATTGCAGAAATGCTGAAGAATGAAGGCATTGAGGTGGCTCGACGCACCGTGGCGAAATATCGTGAATCGTTACATATTCCTTCATCATCTGAAAGAAAAGTCTTGATCTAAATTTTAAGGTGTGACTATTCTATTGGTTCATTATTACGGAATAATGAATTTTTTTATAGTCACTAGAGGAATCGCTGAAATGATTTAATGGATGTTAAACCACTGATATGCATTAAATTTGCTTGAGCGATTGTCTTGTATCCTGAGAAAAAAGGTGAGGGATAGAATTATGCAAATAACGATTCGTGGACACCACTTAACTATTACACCAGCTATTGAAGAAAATATAAAAGAAAAGTTTAGTCAAATGACCAAGCATCTTGATCAGGTCAATAGCATGCAAATCAAACTGGCTAAAGATCATCAAATTGATAAACGTTCACACAAGGGAAGTGCAAACCATATTGCAGAAGCAATTATTCGTTTGCCGGGGGTAGAACTGTTTGCACAGGCGACAGCCGATGATATGTATACTTCGATTAGAAAACTCACAGATAAATTAAAACGTCAGCTTGCGAAACATCGAAAAATTCAATGTTCTTATCAGCATGAACTGGCACTTTTAAGTTAGTTTTTCATTTTAAAAGAGGCTTTTAATCGAGCCTCTTTTTTTATTGATAAAAAAAGAAACTGCTTACTGAATTATGTGAAAGAGTTATAGTAAAATAGCTCGTTTTACACCAATGGTTGTATAAGAGGTCTTGAAATGAATAGTGAGCAGCTCACGCAAATTTTAAAAGAAGCTTTCCCTGAAGCAGAAGTCGTAGTGAGCGGACAAGCTGGAAAATTTGACCTTCGTATTGTTGATGATCAGTTTGAAGGTAAACGTACCGTTGCTCGTCAACAAGCGGTTTATGCACCTCTAAATTCTTATATCGCGAGTGGCGCAGTTCACGCTGTTACCATTCGTGCAATGACAAAAGACGAATGGCGTAAAGCAAGCCTTTTCGGAGCTTAAATATTAATGGATAAGTTTTTAATTACGGGCGGTGTTAAGCTCGAGGGTGAAGTACGCATTTCTGGTGCAAAAAATGCAGCTCTACCTTTACTTGCAGCAATGATTTTGGCTGACTCTCCGATTACGCTGACCAATGTTCCAAATCTAAAAGATGTAAACACATTAGTGAAATTGATTGCTGGTCTTGGTGTGACGATAAGTTATGAAGGTGAAACGGTTTGTGCTGATGTTTCTACCTTAGATAATCAGTTTGCGCCTTATGAACTGGTGAAGACCATGCGCGCATCTATTTTAGTGCTTGGTCCATTATTGGCACGTTATGGTAATGCCAAAGTATCATTACCTGGTGGTTGTGCGATTGGCTCACGTCCAGTGGATCAACACTTAAAAGCTTTAGAAGCTTTGGGTGCACAGATTGAAGTTGAAAATGGTTATGTGCATGCTTCAGTAGATGGTCGTTTAAAGGGTGGCGAAGTTGTTTTTGATATGGTCACTGTTGGCGGTACTGAAAACATCCTGATGGCTGCGGCACTAGCGGATGGTGTAACCACGATTCGTAATGCAGCACGTGAACCAGAGATCACTGATCTTGCGCAAATGTTGATTAAAATGGGCGCCAAGATTGAAGGGATTGATACGGATACTCTGGTTGTTACTGGTGTTGAAAGCTTACATGGCTGTGAATATGCGGTGGTTGCCGATCGTATTGAAACAGGTTCATATTTAGCTGCCGCTGCTATTACTGGTGGACGAGTGAAGACCACGCATACGGACCCAGCATTGCTAGAAGCAGTCTTGGATAAGTTTGAAGAAATGGGTGCAGAAGTGACCCGTGGGGATGACTGGATTGAATTGGATATGCAAGGTAAGCGTCCAAAAGCAGTGAGCTTTAGAACATTGCCACATCCTGAATTTCCAACTGATATGCAAGCGCAAATCATGGCAGTCAATGCGATTGGTCGTGGTTTTGCAACAATTTCAGAAACAATCTTTGAAAATCGTTTTATGCATGTCCCAGAACTTTCACGTATGGGTGCAAATATTCAAGTGGAAGGTCATGATGCGGTCGTAACTGGCGTTGAAAAGCTTCAGGCAGCACCTGTGATGGCCACTGATTTACGTGCATCATTCTCATTGGTTCTCGCGGCATTAGTAGCAGAAGGTGAAACTCTGGTTGATCGTATCTACCATATTGACCGTGGCTATGAACAGATTGAAGAAAAATTGCAAAGTTTAGGTGCTCAGATTAAGCGAGTAAAAGGATGAATGACTTAAGAAACGATGATCCAAATTTTGACGTAATGGGCAATTTTGATCATGGTTTAACTTTAGCACTCAGTAAAGGTCGTATCTTAAAGGAAACATTACCCTTACTTGAAAATGCAGGTATCAACCTACTGGAAGATCCTGATAAATCACGTAAATTAATTTTTCCGACCACACATAAGAAAGTACGTATCTTGATTTTACGTGCTTCTGATGTGCCGACTTACGTCGAAAATGGTGCAGCAGATTTTGGTGTGGCAGGTAAAGATGTGTTGATGGAACATGGCGCACAACATGTTTATGAATTGCTTGACCTAAAAATTGCCAATTGTAAGTTGATGACAGCGGGTAAAGTTGGAATGGAGCGTCCGAAAGGTCGTTTAAAAATTGCAACCAAGTACGTGAATCTAACGCGCCAATACTATGCAAGCTTAGGCGAGCAAGTGGATGTGATTAAGCTTTATGGTTCAATGGAGCTTGCCCCTTTGGTTGGGTTAGGTGATTACATTGTCGATGTGGTCGATACAGGTAATACTTTACGTGCCAATGGTTTAGAGCCATTAGAAGAAATTTGCAAAGTTTCTTCACGCCTGATTGTGAATAAAGCCAGCTTTAAGCGTAAGCAAGCCGTGTTAAATCCGATTTTAACTCAGCTTGAAGAGGCTGTGAAATCACGTTCAGCATGATTTTGTATGATGATAAAAAAACCGTTCTTCTGAGCGGTTTTTTTATCGCTTGAGTTTATGGAGAGGTGGAAATACCAGCCTTTAAGATTTGGGTTTATATTGGAAGGGTTGATGGTTTGGAGACGAGTAATAACCATGAAAAATCCCTTACAACCTAAACAAGAATCTATTTTAAACTACAAGCACAATCTATTCCTTGCATCGAATGGTCGCCGCATATTGAATCGGTTGATGAAGTGATCACTCGTTCCGCTGAAACTATTGCTAAACGGGCGATTGCATGTCTGATCATGATTCAGATTGCGTGTGATTTAAATCATCAGCAATTTGATGAGGAAGCTAAAAACTTTATGGTTGATTTACTACATAAATTTGAAGTATTTGATCAACTTACCTCTAAAGAACGGAATATTTTAAATCAAGAGGCTTCTCAACAAGAGATTGTGAACATGATTTGGAAATATGAGCCTTACTGGGTGTTACTTTGGGCATTAGGCATTGTTAAAGAACTACATTATCCAGATACAATTGCCGATTGTGATTTTGCAGTGCAAGTGGTCTCTGTGTGTGGCTCATTTGATGAGTTTATGCAGCAAATTGAATTAAGAAGTATCGATGAAATTTTAGATCAGGCGGATCTGATCTATCGCTATGATTGTGCATGTGTAGATGCCCGCTTAAAACAACAGAACGCGCCTGAAAATTTAAATGCTTCGGTTGTTGTCGAGCGCCATGGCGCTTTAAATTGGCTGATACAACGCGATGGAGACTGGGATCATCCTAATTAAATACATAAAAATTAAAATATTTCAGCCTAAAAATGATTTTTCCTATTAAAGCAGTTAGAAATGCTGGTGTTATCTTGTCCACAAATTGGATGAAAAAGAGTAAACTTAGCGCTCTCTTATTCGCCTTGTGGGTAAATTGATGCGACGTTTATCGACTCAGGATCAGAACTTTAAACAGATTTTTGCTGAACTCTTAGCATTTGAAACTGTGAATGATCCTCAATTAGTACAAACTGTGGACCAGATCATTGCTGATGTTCGTCAGCATGGTGATAAACATGTACTTAAATTAACGCAGCAGTTCGATCGACATCCAGCGCATCAATTCTCTGATTTAGAACTGACCCAAGCCCAACTGAAAACTGCATTTGAAGGCTTAAGCACTGAAATTCGTGAAGCTTTGGAATTAGCTGCAAAACGCATTCGATCTTTCCACCAAGCACAAAAGCAAGAAGGCTGGACATATGTGGATGAACTCGGTAATACCTTAGGTCAGAAAGTTACACCGCTTGATCGCGTGGGGATTTATGTGCCCGGTGGCTTAGCGTCATATCCATCATCGGTGTTAATGAATGCTTTGCCAGCACATGTAGCGGGTGTTCCTGAAATCATTATGGTGGTTCCAGCCCCGAATGGTGAGTTGAATCCATTGGTGTTAGCTGCTGCCTATTTGGCAGGGGTAAGCCGTGTATTTACTATTGGTGGAGCACAAGCCGTTGCAGCATTGGCTTATGGAACAGAAACCATTCCTGCGGTCGATAAAATCACAGGACCAGGTAACCGCTTTGTAGCAGCTGCGAAGCGTTCTGTTTTTGGACAGGTCGGGATTGATATGATTGCAGGGCCTTCGGAAATTTTAGTCTATGCCGAAGGTGAAAATAATGCTGAATGGTTAGCCATGGATGTCTTGTCTCAAGCAGAGCATGACACCGTTGCGCAAGCCATTTTCATTACCCCAGATGAAACGCTGTTAAATGCAGTTGAAGCTGCAATTGAAAAGCATTTAAGTGAATTGCCAAAAGCAGAAATTGCACGAACGTCGATTCAAAATCGTGGTGCATTGGTATTGGTCAAAGATCGCGCAGAAGCGATTGAGTTGATTAATCAGGTTGCACCAGAGCACTTAGAACTTTGCATTGATGAAGCTGAATTAATGAGCCAAGAGATTCGTCATGCGGGCGCAATCTTTATGGGACGTTATACACCAGAAGCCATTGGTGATTATTGTGCAGGCCCCAACCATGTTTTGCCGACATCGGGTACAGCACGATTTTCTTCACCACTTGGTGTTTATGATTTCCAGAAGCGTTCAAGCCTGATTATGTGCTCTGAAGAGGGCGTGAAGAGCTTGGCAAAGGCAGCGGATGTTCTTGCGGTACAAGAAAATCTTGATGCTCATGCACGTTCAGCCCGTTATCGTTACCAATAACTGATTCAAAGATTGATAGGGGCTGGTTAGCCCCTTTTTTAGGATACATGAGAGTAGAACAATGACGTTTACAACAGAACAAATGCGTTTTTGGAGTCCTGAAGTTCGTGAATTAGAGCCTTATGTGCCGGGTGAGCAACCTAAAATTCAGAACTTGCTCAAACTAAATACCAACGAAAATCCATATCCACCATCGCCAAAAGTTGTGGCAGCGGTTGAAGCGGTTTTGGCTAATCAAGCAGATGCGCTACGTCTTTATCCAGATCCTGATGCAACGGCACTCAAGCAGGCGATTGCAGTACAGCAACAGGTGGATATCAGCCAAGTCTTTGTGGGCAATGGTTCTGATGAGGTGTTGGCGCATATTTTTAAAGCCTTTTTTATTCAAAAAGAGCCGATTCTTTATCCAGATATTACCTATAGTTTTTATCCTGTTTATAGCCAGTTTTTTGCAACGCAAACCAAGCAGATTCCATTGAATGACAAGTTCGAAATTGATGTATCGGATTATGCACAGGAAAATGGTGGGATCATCATTACTAATCCGAATGCGCCAACCAGTATTGCATTAGGATTAGCGCAGATTGAGCAGGTGCTTAAAGCTAATCCTGATCGCGTGGTAGTGATTGATGAAGCCTACGTCGATTTTGGTGCAGAATCAGCAGTACAATTGGTCAATCGATACGAAAACTTGGTGGTTTGTCAAACGACATCGAAATCTCGTTCATTGGCGGGTTTACGGGTTGGTTTTGCGATTGCGCAAGCACATTTGATTGCTGCACTTGAAGCAGTGAAGAATAGTTTTAACTCTTACCCAATGGATCGTTTCGCGATTGCAGCAGCTGTCGCATCATTTGAGGACCAAGCTTATTTTGAAGCGCAATGTCAAAAAGTAATTGCGAGTCGAGAACAATTGGTAAGTAGTCTTGCAGATTTAGGCTTCGAGGTTTTGCCATCCAAAGCCAATTTTATCTTTGCGACGCATCCACAACATGATGCGGCACAACTTGCCCAACAACTGCGTGAACAGGGCATAATTGTTCGTTACTTCAACAAACCACGCATCAATCAATTCTTACGTATTACGATTGGCACCGATGAACAAAACCAACGTTTGGTGGATACACTGAAAACAAAAATTCTGTAAATCTGTATTGAGCCTTATTGTTCAGAACTCTGCCATGTATTGAGTAAATCAAGCATGGCAGAAATTTTATCAAAGCATTCTTGATATTCGGCTTCTGCATCAGAGGCGATGGTAATCCCACCACCAGCCCACATCGATAATTGATTTTGGTATTGCTGAATACTGCGAATCAAAATATTCCAACAACCCGTTCCATCAAAATTAAAATAACCCAAACTACCACAATAGGCACCACGTGGTGCGCCTTCAAGTTCTTCGATAATCTGCATCGCCCGGATTTTGGGTGCACCTGTAATCGAGCCACCCGGAAGTGCCGATAACAACATTTGCATCGGGTTAATCTCGGGTTTTAAAGTCGCGGTAATTTCACTGACCATGTGATGGACTTGATTAAAACTCTCAATTTCAAAGAGTTTGGTGGTATTGACCGATCCTGTTTCTGCATAGACACTCAAATCATTACGTAGAAGATCTACAATCATGACATTTTCAGCTTGGTCTTTTTTAGAATGGCTGAGTTTATCTTTGGAAATTTTGTCTTGCTCAGGATCAGCAAAACGGGGCATGGTTCCCTTAATTGGGCGTGTTTTTATTTTTCGATTCGTTTGAAACTCAATAAACAGTTCAGGCGAGCAGCTGAGTAATTCGAAATCATTTATTTTGAGATAACCTGCATAAGGTGCATGGGTCAGATCCCATAAATCTTGTGCACGGCTTAAAAGTGAGCCTTGTGTCTGAGCGACAAACTCTTGGGTTAAGTTAATTTGATAGCAATCTCCTGCCTTGATGTACTCTTGAACTTGATCAAATGCACTGCGATATTGTTGTTTGGTCCAGCGCGGCTGACATAGTTTATTTAAAGAAAGCAGGGGCAGTTGTTTGGAGGTGTTTATCAAATTAATAAGGTATTGGTAGATGCTTTTAGCCTGATTTTCATCACTGTAAAAATACCAAGCCTCATTTTCGTATTTTAGAAAGCTAGAATATTGACCTAAGAAAAAACTTGGCTGTGAATGCATATCAATGTTGACAAACTGGTCTGCGCTATAGTCATAACTAAAGAAACCAATATAGCCACCCTGAAATCCAGAAGTATTCCCAGAAGATGAGGTGTGGTGAAATTTAGAAAATTCTGAAAGGGACGTAGTTATTGAGGTGGTTTGATATTGATTGATCTGTGTTTGTTGAAATTGTTGAAGCCTAGCGTGCTGAAAAACTAAAAACTCTTTGGGTAAAAATGCAATAACAGGCATATTTTGGTCATGTAAGTAAACCAATCCGGTTAAATCATATAGTCGGGACAGAAGATCAAATGCAGAAGTGAGTTGCGTGTTAAGCTTTTGTTGAAAATAAGACATAAAAACGGAAATACTTGCATATACATTTGGAAAGAAGAATTGTACTACATTCAAAAAAATGTGACTGGCTTTTATCAAGTCATTCGGTGCAAAGTGAATGGTGTTTCAATAGAGTTAGGGGATTGTATTCATACTTGGATTAAAGTTGATGGGCTGTGGATTGAACCCGAGCGTAGTAACCCATTTTGTTAACAGTTTTGTGCTCAAGATCAGAACTGGATGACTGAAGTTATAAGACACATCATGTTTGTTGTTAATGTGGATCATGTATAAATTATCAATTTATACATGTGCTTATAGATTAAAAAAAGAAAATTGCCGAATTGAGCGTTTTATATGCCGTTTATCGGGTAGTAGTTAAAAAGCAATTAACAGGAGTTGAACATAAAATAACAAACGGGTAATTTAGTAATTGCTAAGCGAACTACTCAAGGATTGGAAGTTCTAGTTGTCATTTAATAATAAAACGACCGTGGACAGTTTAGAGTAGTGTAAGTCAAAAAATAAATGCTCTTGGGAGAGTGCTCAATGAAAATGTTTGCTAAACTAGCTTTAGTTTCTTCAATGGCGATTAGCGCAAATGCAATGGCTATGCAGTCAATGGATGATGCTGCACTAAGCGCTGCAACAGGTCAAGATGGTATTAACATTGGTCTAGGTGTTACATCTGTAACGATCGATAAATTATTAATTCATGATAATGATGGTTATGCGAACAACGGTGCAGCAGCAGGTACTATTGGTTCTGGTGGTACAGGTACAGCGGGTGCGATTGTTGTAAACAACGTGGCAATTACACCAAATATGGATGCATTATTGCCTTCTCATAATTTGGCTGATTTAAAAATTGATACAGATGCGGGCACTACAGCAACAGGTGGTGCGTTCCTTAATGTGGCAGCGAAAGTATCTGGTTTGAATATCAATGTTGGTAAAATTGAAGTGGCGGCTTCAGGCACAGCAGGTACAACTAATATTCAACGTGGTACGACTGGTACGGCAAATGAAATCTTATCTGGTTTGACTTTAAAAACCGGTACGATGGATGCAAATATTCAGTTAGGTGCTGCTCCTCAAGGTGCAATGATCATGTTGAATACGACCATGACTGGCGGTTTGGAAATTACTAACCTCGGTATCAAAGATAAATCAACAATTGGTCAAACTACTTTATCTGGTGTTGCAAGTACACTTGCTGGTGAAATCCACTTAGACAGCATTAAGGTTGCTGATAATGGTGGTACTGACATGACTGTTAAAGCGAATGTTAGTGTTGTTGGTGAAAGTACTGCTGGTGCTAAAGACGGATACTTAAGAATCGTTAGCCAATCTCCAGCAAATGGTTCAGATATTTATATTAAAGGTGTTCATTTAGGTAGTGCTAATGCAGGTTCAATTGGTGATGTAGAAATTCAAGGTTTGAAAACTACATATTCTGGTGGTAACGGTGCAGCAATTACGATTTCTGGTCACTAATCAGTTCTCAAACAAAAAAAGCGCTTTTGCGCTTTTTTTGTTTTTAATACCTTAGTTTTTTTCAAAAATACAGGAAAATATATCCAATAAAGACTGTATCGACCTAACTGCCACAGTTGTTATTTTATGCCTATAGTTCAATCATTTTTGCCTGAGAATATCATGCTTATCTCGTGTTTAAAAAGAGAGAAGAAAAGAATTCTTTGTTATAGAATTGTTTGCTTGAAACGTTAAACTGTTTAATCGTAGAGCTAATTATAAAAAAAATAACATTTCGTCAAAAAAAACCAAAAAAAAGATGTATGTTTTTAGAAAAAAAGGTATCTTCAATTTGCAGGGATGTAGTGTCAGTAGACACTGAAAATAAAATGAATAAGGCAAGTGTTGCCATTGTTAGAAAAAGAGACTTATGTTAGAGATCGCTTTAGGCTCGGCATTGATGTATTACTTTACAACGCAAGCCTTTGAAATAGAAAAAAAACCAGAGGGGACTGTGTATTACACAGAAACCTTGGACTCTCGTTATCCTTCTTTCACTCGTAATCACCGTGAATCGGTTGTCATTAAACCAGCAATAGAAGAGCAATTTCGTGGGATTGTACGCCAAGCCTATGATTATAGCTGTGGATCTGCTGCATTGACGACCTTATTAAATGGCTATGGTGGTTTGCGACTGACTGAACAACAAACCATGAGTGGTCTGCTGCAATATGGGGAATATCAACGAATTATTGAGCGCCGTAGTTTCTCCTTGTTAGATATGAAACGTTTTGTCTCAGCTTTAGGAATTAATAGTGGTGGATATCGGGGGGAGTTTTCTGATCTTATTTCATTAAAACAGCCAGCGATTGTTCCTATTACTTATGCTGGATTTAAACATTTTGTAGTATATAAAGCATATAAAGATGGAAGGGTTTATGTGGCTGATCCTGCCTTAGGCAATATCAGCTTTGATGAAACTCGATTTAAAGAAATATGGGATAACAATACTTTATTTATTGTAGATATTCCTCAGCAATACCAAAAGAGTTTATTGGCTTTACAAGATGCGGATATGCGTCATGTTGAGGATGCCACAGTAAACCGATATGCACTTGCTGAGATTCAATTTCCTACACAGAAATTTGAACGAATTGCGGATAAAGCTTCAACCATGCGTCGAGTGTTGGATT
This sequence comes from Acinetobacter sp. CIP 64.2, assembly GCF_000369645.1. Taxonomy (NCBI): domain Bacteria; kingdom Pseudomonadati; phylum Pseudomonadota; class Gammaproteobacteria; order Moraxellales; family Moraxellaceae; genus Acinetobacter; species Acinetobacter sp. CIP 64.2. Next base: position 447,907 of record NZ_KB850121.1, on the reverse strand, counting down.
CTGATCCAAAATCTGCAACTTATAATCAGCCGATAACCACCTATATGCGCTTATATTACAAGCGGAAGTAAGTTTAGAAAAATCAGTAAAATTAATGTAATAGGATGTAAAAGTAAAATGAATGGTACATGGATGAATATGAGTGTGTTGGCCTTAAGTTTAAGTGCAATCACATCAACACTTTATGCAGCAGAGCAACAGCCCTCTGTGGATGCTCAAATTGAGCAGTCTGAATCAGCAACAGAGGCTAAAAATACTGCTGCTGAAAACTCAACAGCTCAAGTGGGGGCGACGGCTGCTGTTACGGGGAATAGTCAAGCAGATCAGGCAGCGAATGCATTACAGAAAAAAGAAAGTGATGCAACCCAAGAAACAAATTTACAAGAAGTCTTTACCTCAAATGAACGTCAGTACTCGTTAATTAAAAAAGGTGTTTTTTCATCTTATTATGACTTGGATTATACCTATTATCGCGATAGCCGCCTTGATCTGGCAATGAATGATAGTAATAGTTCATTATCAAGATTACGGGTAGAAGAAGATGCCAACCATACCTTGACCAATACCTTTACGGTTCAATATGGTTTATTAGACAATGTTACTTTATCTGCATCATTGCCTTTTGTTGCAAAAAAAGACTTATTAAAAGATCAGACAACCGCAGGTCTTGGGGATATTAATTTTGGTGCGCGTTGGGAACCATTTCCATTAAAGCAAGGCCGCTTGCCATTGGTCTTATTTGGTAGCCTTTCGACCAAAACGGGGGATAGTCCTTACGATGTTGGAATGGATGAACTATCTACAGGTAAGGGATATTACTCAGTTGGTGCTGGGGCAAGTACACGTAAATATATTGACCCAGTTGTATTATTTGCTTCAGTTTCAACAAGTTATGGTTTTAAAGAGTCTGGTTTAAATCAACAGCGCGGTGCTAACATAAATACTGGTAGCCCTCGTATTCTCGAAAGTTTTGATCCTGGGCTTAGTGGTGGATTTTCTTTCGGATTTGCATACTCCTTTAACTATGACGTGTCTTTAACTATGTCATATCAACAAAGCTTTAATACTGGTGCAAAGTTCTATTTCAGTGAGGGAGAAAGCTATAAATCAGCAGACCAAAGTAGTGCCATGTTGTCATTTGCTTTGGGGGTACGTGTTTCACCTGAAACTATTGTCAATGGTACGGTTGGTATTGGTTTAACTGAAGATGCACCAGATGTATCACTGGGCTTGTCTTTCCCGGTTGATATTATCGGTTTTGGTAAAAAAGTCCGTTAAGGAGATATAATAATGGTGAAAAGCCTTAGATTATGTCCATTAACGATAGCAATTTTTTTTGCGGGACTATCAAGTGCGACACATGCACAACTTGGACAAGATTTATCCGTAGATTTACGTTCTTTGGCATTGGGGAATGCCGTAACTGCTGACCCACCTGGTATTAGTGCTGTTCACTTTAACCCAGCAGCACTTGCCAAGCTGGATGGACTACAAACAGATGTACAAGGGATTCTCGCTAATTTTGCAATTAAGCGGGATTATTCAGCGCCAGCAGGTTATAACGTTTTTGGTTATTCTGATGATCCACTTGTTTGTAATGACGGACCTGAAGTTGATTCAAATATTTGTACCAATTTTAAAGGTACTGTAAGTGGTGATGTCGAATATGCCAGTATTTATGTGCCTATTCTAAAGAAAATTGTTGATTTAGGTCCTAACTCTCCTTTGGTTGCTCCAACCGCTGGTATTTCTTATAAGCCGCCAGGCTCAAAAGTGACGTATGCGACAGCTGTATATGCCCCGCTTGTCGCTGGATTCGGAGCAGAAGATGGTAACCCGAGTAACTATATGGGACAACAGGTTGCATTAGAACGGATTACTTATTTATCACCATCTTTTGGTTATCAGGTGAATGATAATCTATATCTAGGCGCATCTTTCGGGATGTCTTACCAAGCTATTGCGCTGAAAACAGATTTACGTTTCCCTAATGAATTAATTGGCGTTCTTCGTATGGTTGATGAAGTCGTTTGTGGGCCATTTAAACAAAACGGGGACATTATTACCGATCTTTTACTGTTCGGTATGTGTAATGCGAAGGAGGGAATGAACCCATTCAATAAAGTTGGTGCTTTAGATGTCTCTTTAGAGCAGTCTCTAAGTCCAAGTTATAACTTGGGTTTACTGTGGGAACCAACGGATGATTTTAGTTTTGGTATGGTTTATCAAAGTGAAGCTAAAATGCGTCTGCATGGCAAATATCTCATCAATGTCGCGAATGCGCCACGAGAGTTAATTGCAGGTCTCAACTCATCTGCAACAGGACAAATTCTCGCTGCAATTTTAGGTTTTCCTGGTTATGCACCTGCTGTTGAGTCTGGCTTATTAGCAATGGATTTTAAGTATCCACAGCATTTCAAAGCAGGGATCAAATATAAAATATTACCTGACTTACAAATGAACTTTGATTTGGGTTGGACTGACTTCTCGGCTTGGGATAAATTCAAATTTGAATTTGATCGGCAGATTTCCTTATTAAAAGTTGCCAAATTACTTTCTGCCGATGTGACAGATCGTTCATTGTCCTTGCCATTAAAATTCCAATCTTCTTGGCGTTGGGGAATTGGGTTTGAGTACTCGGCAACAGACCGTCTGAAATTACGGATGGGCTATGAGCCACGTACGAGCTCTATTCCAGATGATAAGCGAAATACGATGGTGCCAATTAACAATGCGCAATTGTTTGGTTTAGGTGTCGGTTATCGTTTCGATCAAGATACTGACTTGGATTTATCAATTGGTTTCTTGCGTAGTCGTGATGATATTCCGGCAAATACCAGTAGTTTATCCAATAAAACAGGGGTAGATAATCTCTTGCTAAACCCGTATGCGGGCTTAAATGTGAAAACAAATACCAAAGTCACTTTACTTGGGATTAATTACAGAACAAGATGGTAATGAAAAAGAAAAGTACTCAACATCAGACACTTGCAATTTCATTATTTTGCTTAATGATGGCAAGTGTCTCAGGCGTTTATGCAGATGGCTTCTATACGATTATTGGACCCGATGGTCGTCCAATGGTAGTGCCGATGAAAATTGGGAAAAAAGAATTAGAGCCAAATAAGCAGAAGCAGGAACTTCGTACTGAAAAAGCCCCAGCGTCAGTTATCGATCATTCAAATAAAACCAAGCCTGTTGTCGAACCAGTTCAACAGAAGAAAACCGAATCTTCTCATTCATCTGATCTAGGACAGAATCCATCCAAGATAACTAAAAATATTGACGTTACGGAGCCAGTGATCACAATAGCTGAGCCTAAAATAGAATCAAGTCTTCCTGCTAAAGTGATCAACAAGGATTCAGAAAAAGTTGTTTCGAAGACTGACGAAAAATCAAAAGCTAATCGGACACCTTCAAATGTGTTGACGGTAGAAAAGCCAATAGTCGACAAGAAATCAGCGATTATAGAAAAAGCTGCTTTGACTCAGGGCGCTTCCAATGACGTCATTTCATCTACTGGGTTTAGTCAGGTAGATGGTGTTAAGTATGTCAATAGTGAATATTTAGAAAACCAAGAGTTTAATTTAGATGGTAAAAAGCGTTTCTATACCATGCCTGATGGTACGGGGCGTTTGGAAACCATTGAACGGAAAAAGGGCGTGAGCCGTTCGGTTTTGGATAAATTGCTCAATCATTCACAACAGTCAACAGCACCGATTGCATTGGCAGAAACTTATGTGCGTTTATCCAGTGAAGATTTAAAATCTGCATTTGAGAATGACCGCTGTTTTATTGATGGCTATAAAAAATCGATTAAAACACTTAAGCCGAATAAAGATGTAGGGCTTTGGCCACGTAAACCACTGAAAGAAAAATTTGAATATGAGTTGGTCAAAATCGACCCCGCTATTCAATATATGCAGATAGACTCATATTCTTCAAACAGTGAAAAACCAGTCTATTATTGGCCACTCGTTGTATTTTTGGACGAAAAAGGCTGTATTGAAGAAGGCGTAAGTGGATTTAAGAGTACGAAAACGGTTGCGACGGTATTACAACATTCTGCGATTCAAGGTGTGATAAAAGTACCTCAGGGTGCTCATTACATAATGATGACACCGTTAGCATCTGCAGTTGATGTCTCTGAGCCTGAACTCTCAAATCAAGGACAGTTAAAAATTTCTGTTTTACAGTAAGCATGGATAGGATTAATCAATGATGAACAAAAAGATATTATTACCATTTGCTTTTTCAGCATTGGCTATTTTTTTACATGGATGTGGTAGTGAAAGCGCGAAGATCAACGAAGATCCAACAAAAGGCACGATAGGCGTTACCTCAAATACCAGTTGCAGTATTAGTGCAACAGACTGCTTGCAATTTGTATTGGATTACCCAGTAGCAGGTCTAAATTTTGATTGTAGCAGTGATAAAGTCAATCATTTTGCGACGAAACTGGATAGCAACATCGTTACTGGGGCTTGTAAATTAGGTGATACTGTTAGTTTTTATTTACAGGGTGCAGAGAGTTCAAGAAAAATCAGTTTGGGCACCATTCAATTAGATAAAATCACTAAAACAAAAGTGGCTGGAGTACCTGCACGAATTCGGATTGTTGATCTTGCGATGGGACTGACAGGCCAAACACCTGCTAGTTTAAGTATGAGCGACGATACCATAAGAGTAGCGATGGCTTTGGTGAAAATTTTCCAGAGTCAAAGTATTGCTGATGATACGAATACGATTGGTGACGTACAACCGATTGAATTCACGCCTGAAAAGAAAAATACGCTTTCTAGTATAAGTGGCGATATTGGTGCTACAGAATTAAAGAACGGTGCTTATGCGGGGATTCTCAAACCATGGCTGGATGTCAGTAAAATCAGTGATGAACAAGCATTTGCAGTGGTTACTCAATTACTGAATTTAAGTAATATGGGAGTTTGGTATGCCGAATTACCTATTTTTAAAGCAGGAAGTAATGGAGCGGTTGTTGAGGTTCCTAATGAGGGAAGTGGTGTATTTCCTGATGGGCTGTTTGGATGTAATAGAGACCTGTATACAGACTGTCTTAATACTAAAGATGGTAAAGGTGCAAATTTATTACACTCGATGGGGCGGTTTGAGCTATTGACTGATCGTCAGGGATATATCATTGGTTCTGGCCAACAGTGGCGTGGTAGCCCAGTGATTAACAATAATATTGTATCTCCACCGATAGTGTTGCTTGGTACGACTAAACCTGACAAGCTGCAAATCAAAGCGCAAAATCAATGGTTTAACTTGATTAATCAGGAAATTAACCCAAATCAGCCGTTACGCTTCACATTAAATAGTAATGCAGCTGAAGATGTGTTAATGACGCAAGGGAAATTGATTAACGGTACCAATATTGCGAGTACCGAAGCGGTCTACCGACAGTTGATGAAATTTAAATCTACAGATCCATTTAATAATGCAAAAGATCTAGGCGCGTGGCAGCAAAATGTTGCAGGTGTGAATTATAAAGGGGTAACGGATGTATTTAAGGTCAACCCAGCCAGCTATTTACCAAAAGATGTCTTTACCACAGAAGCTAATGTTCGGTCTGGGCAACGTTATGCTTTCCCTCTCTATGCAACGCTGACCTTTAAATTTCAGGATACGACTATTGCACCAGTGGATTTAGGTATTGTGATTGATGAGCATGGTGATATTCGTACTGACATTAAAAAAGATGCAACAGCAACGGATATGTCTGGAAACTGCGCCAAAGCAGAGCCACAACCAGATGGTAGCTTGCTTGATGAATATGGTGTAACACAGTATCGGATAGGTACGACAGGTGGAGCACTTTATTCAGCCAATGATAAATCGATTACGGTACGGATGATTTTTGCAAATTCAAGATTTGGTGCGATTGATGGGGTATTACTTGGTTTGAATTTTACCTCTTTAAATGGCCAAAATAATATTAGTGGTGCAAAAATCAATGTGCATAATTTATTGAATGGTCAGGCCACAGGAATTAACTTGACCAACTTCTCCAACAATACAGTGTCTTGGTTGAATAATTCTGCTTTATATATGACATCTTATATCAATGCTTATGATAAAGAGGGAACAGATAAGAGCAAATTTGTTGAACCAACAGCTCAAGAACGTGCATTTGCAAAAGGTTATCAAGGAACCGCCAGTATCCGTATTGCAGATCAAAAAATTCCAGCATGTAATGCCATTAAGATTAAGTCTTAATTGAGGCAATAAAAAAGACCGCATCTGCGGTCTTTTTTATTTTAACCCGTATGATCAAGTCGGGTTCCGAGTGTTTCTAAATGGGGTGGAAAGAGTCCGGTCTTGCGGTCAGCAAAATAATGTCGAAGCGTCTGCTCCACACTTGGGAAAGCCAGTTCTGTCCATGGGATTTCATGCTCTTCGAATAGACGGCATTCAATGCTTTCTTCACCTGCACCAAATAAACCTTGTTTTAAATGAGCCTTAAATAATACATAGATCTGTCCAATACGCGGGATATTGTACATACAGTACAATTGTTCGATCTCTACTTCGGCTTCTGCCTCCTCACGGGTTTCACGGGCGGCACCTTGTTCCATGGTTTCAAATAATTCCATATAACCTGCGGGCAAGGTCCAAAGGCCATAGCGAGGTTCAATTGCACGGCGACAAAGTAAAACTTTGTCATCCCAAAGAGCCAATGCGCCGCAAATCACTTTTGGGTTTTCGTAGTGAATGTTGCCACAATGAGTGCAGACAAGTCGTGATTTATGATCACCTAGTGGAATTTTTGCTTCAGTTTGATGTCCACATACAACGCAAAAGCTCATAATTATCATCAGCCGTAGAGATGACTCAGCATAACTGAATTTTGATGACTTCGCATCATGATCTATGATTGCAGTTAAAAATTCGGCTATGATGCTAATTAAGGAATAAGAGAAAAAGAGATGAGTCATATGGAAGAACCATCGTTAATACAGCTTTTACAACAACGGTTGCGTTTTTCCAAACGAATCCAGCAGGCAGATGCCGCTGTTTTGATTGCGATTACCCACGAGCCCCAGCCGAAGGTTTTACTGACACGCCGTTCGATGCAATTATCTCAACATGCGGGTGAGGTCTCTTTTCCTGGTGGGAAAAGAGACCCGAGTGACACCAGTAATATTGTGGTCGCCTTACGTGAGGCACAAGAGGAAACCGCACTGAATCCGTTTGATGTCAAACTATTGGGCGATTTGCCAATCCAGCGTGCCCGCAGTGGTTTGTCTGTTAAACCGATCGTGGGATTAATACCTGCTCAAGTGGATTTAATTGCTCAGCCGACCGAAATTGACCGAATTTTCTTTGCACCTTTGCAAGAGCTGATTGATGCTCCACCTTTGCCTTATGAAGTGCGTTTAGCTCGACAGTCGCTTTATTTTCCGAGTATGCAGGTCGAAAGTGAAATTGTCTGGGGATTGACGGCCCGCATGCTGATTTCTTTATTCCAATACGGGTTGGGCTATCAAAAACACTGGCCGTTTTTGGTGAATCCACCACATTTTGGTTTATCTAAGTTTTAATCTTTAAGAGTATTTATCATGCTGTATACCTATCAGGGACTGAGTCCAAAAGCGTTACATGAACCTTGGGATGGTTGGGTTGCACCAACGGCTACTGTGATTGGCCAAGCGGAATTAGGGCGTCAGGTCAGCATCTGGTTTGGTGCTGTGGTTCGTGCTGATAATTGTGTGATTCGTATTGGTAACTTTTCCAATATTCAGGAAAATGCAGTGTTACATACTGATGCGGGCATTGAATTGAATGTGGGTGAATATGTCACGATTGGCCATAAAGTAATGCTGCATGGGTGTAGCATTGGTGATAATTCACTGATTGGTATGAATGCAGTAATTCTGAATCATGCCGTGATTGGGAAAAACTGTATTATTGGCGCTAATGCATTAATTCCTGAAGGAAAAATTATTCCAGATAATTCGGTGGTCATGGGTTCACCTGGTAAAGTAGTGAAAACCTTAGATGAGCAGGGCGCTGCACGATTACGTTTCAGTGCCTTACATTATGCAGAACATTATAAAAAATTCTTAGATTTAGAGCCGTTCCAGTTCTAATCATTGCAGTTGAAGAAGCCAAGTTTATACTTGGCTTTTTTATGGCGATAAAAAGACAATAACTCGCCTATCGCGTTTGAGTGGAGTATGATACGCGATGTTTTTTATCTCTTTTTCTCTAAGGTTTTTGCATGAAGTTGCTGGCATTGGAAACTGCAAATGAGCAGTGTTCTGTTTCATTCATCCATGATAATGAAGAACTCTATTTTCAATTGGATGAGCGAACCAAAGCACAAACCCAAACCATTTTGCCTTTAACTGAACAAGCCTTATTGCAAACTGGAACTGAGCTGGCCGATTTAACTGCGATTGCATTTAGCCGGGGTCCTGGTTCATTTAGCGGAGTACGCATTAATGCAGCGGTGGCACAGGCCCTCGCATGGTCTCAGGATTTACCTGTGATTCCTGTTTCTAGTTTACAGGCATTGGCGCAGGCGGCTTATCGTCTTAAGGGCTTAGCGCAAGTAACGGCGGTACTCGATGCACGTATGCAAGAAGTTTATATTGCGAATTTTAGTCTGGATGCACAGGGCATCATGCAGGCTATTGATGATGAGAAATTGTTGAATTATGAACAGGCTAGTGCCTATTGTAAATTTATAGCCATTGGCTCGGGTTCAGAATTAATTCAGCCCACCGAAATAAACTTAGAAGAGATTTCTGATCATCAATCCACAAATGTGAGTATCAAGGCAACGGCACAAGATATTGCTGCAATTGCTCGAGTTTATGCTGCACAACAAAAATGGGTGGATGCTGAACAGGCATTGCCAGTGTATTTACGTGATGATGCTTGGAAAAAAATTCCCGAACAAGGTAAATCGAATTAAGGTTAATTATGGATCTTTTATTGCTATTTAAAGCAGCAATTATGGGATTGGTGGAAGGGATTACCGAATTCCTCCCCATTTCGAGTACAGGGCACCTGATTTTAACAGGCCAGTTACTAGATTTCTGGACGGTTGAAAAACGAGATATGTTCGCGGTCGCAGTACAGATTGGTGCGATTGCTGCCGTAATTTATGAATATTGGGGTAAATTGTGGGGTGCACTCATTGGTGCGCTGACGGGGCAGGAACAAGGACGCCGTTTAAGTCTTAACTTGATTATTGCTTCAATCCCGATTGTGATTATTGGGCTGACCTTCGGTGATGTGGTCAAGGCTTATTTATTTAATGCGATTACAGTTGCGATTGCCTTGATTGTGGGTGGCTTTATTATTTTATGGGCGGAACGCCGTCCACATCAGATTGTTACGCAAGAAGTGGATGATCTGAGTTTTAAACAAGCTACTTTAATTGGTTTGATCCAGTGCTTGGCTTTATTTCCAGGAACGTCTCGTTCTGGTTCGACCATTATTGGCTCATTATTCTTAGGCGTATCACGTAAAGCAGCTGCAGAGTTTTCCTTCTTTTTAGGAATTCCAGTACTGATGGGTGCAGGCTTACTGGATATGTACAAGATGCGTCATGAGTTGCATAGCAATGACATGCTGGTATTAGGCGTTGGAATTATCGTTGCTTTTATTTCAGCATTGATAGTGATCCGTGCGTTGATCCGTTATGTGTCTAAACACGACTTCACTGCATTTGCTTATTATCGCATTATCTTTGGTTTATTTATTCTCGTGACATGGTGGACAGGTTGGGTGCATTGGTAATGCAGATGGGGTGTTGGTATGCAGCGGAATATGAAGAGCCGTTTCAACAACTACAGAACCGTTTAGCTGCACTGAATGTGCAGCTCAATGGACAAGTGGTTGAAAAAATCAATGCCCGTTTTTTACGCTTGAATCCTGACATGGCACTGGTTCTTGACGAGGATGGTCTCAGCCTTGCCGCCAATGGGATGAAAATGCAGCCGGATTGGCGTGCAGAAATTGCTCGTCTGAAAAGAGCCAGCCTAAAATCTGAAATGATTGCACGCGCATGCCAGTTGGGGGAAAAACCAACGTTGATTGATGCGACTGCCGGTTTAGGCCATGACAGTTTACTCATGGCTTATTTAGGTGCTGATGTTCGTTTGGTTGAACGTCATCCAATCTTGTTTGTGCTATTGGAATATAGCAAAGCAAGTGCTGAACAAGATCCTTTTTTGCAAAGCTTTATGCAGCGGATAACGTTGATTTATGCGGACTCCAACACGTATTTACAGCAACTGGTTCAGCATGGTGAGCAAGTGGATGTGATATATCTAGATCCAATGTTCCCACAGCGTGATCAGAATCAGCAGGCTGCCAAGAAACAGGCACAAGTCAAAAAACAAATGCAATTATTGCATATGTTGTTGCCTGAAGATGGGGAAATGGATTTAGGTGATCAATTGCTACATTTAGCAACACAGATTGCGAAGCGTGTCATAGTGAAACGTCCACGTCACGCAGTCTATTTGGCAGATCAAATTCCAGATCATCAATGGTTAGGTGATGCCTGTCGTTTCGATGCTTACTTTCCAAAAGATTAAATTTAAATCGGAATTGAATGATTGTTTGGCTTGCGTCAATGCTCGGTAAAAATTTGTGATATAGTGCAAAAGCATGATTGCTAAAAAATTCTTGTCGAGCTTACACTACAGTCACGCATTGCGTCTTTTAGGAAAAGTACTGCGCATTCAATCATTAGAATGGCATATTTTCAGTTTAGGCTTGAAAAGAGAAACTCCCGAAGAATTTTATGATAGACCTCAAACCCTCCATTAATATCTGGCATGATTTTAAAAGTAACCAAATTGCTGGCATGTGGTTGTTTCTGGGGTCACGTCGTTCCTTGCAGGTCGTCCATCCCTCGATTACCCAACTCATTATCTGGGGTATTTTAGGTGGCTGTACTAACTCGCTTTATAGCTGGCTGGTTGCTGGACAGATGGGGGAGTTTAATACACAAGGCCTGATTGGTTATGCCCTTTGGCCATTTATTGCCTTGATTGTGGGGATTTTCCTGTCGCAACGCATGAATCAGCCACGCTTAATGCTAGTGCCAGCCTTGTTATGGCTGGTACTGGATACCAATATTCTGCTGTTGCAATGCATCATTCAATATCTTGGCTCAAACGGCTATCTCAATTTTATTCCTGACAGTATTTATAACGGTTTTTTACCGCCTTTATTTGTTGGGCTGTTTGTTTGGCAAAGTCTGGCAGTCATTTGGGTGTTTTCTCGCGCTTTAAACTGGCCATGGTGGGAACGTGCTTTGGTCTTTGTCGCCACCATTGCCACCATGGTGGTTTGGCAACTTTCAGTGAAAGATCAGCCAATCTGGAAAGTTGAAGAAACGCCACCAAGCTTTGCCGAAAATGCATTTTATGCGCAAAGTCATTTGCTTGATAAAGCATTGAATCAGATTCAATATGGCGATATTGCCAAAAGTCACTGGTACTTTATGGGAGTCGCGGGCGATAGTTATGTGGATGTATTTAAGTCTGAAATCGAACGTATAAGAGAACAGTTCGATACGCGTTTTGGCACCTTTGGACGTTCTATTATGCTGATTAATAATCCAGCAACACGTTTGGACGTACCGATTGCATCTAAAACCAGTATGGAATTGGCTTTACGCCGTATTGGTCAACAAATGAATCGCGACAGTGATGTCTTGTTTCTTTACATGACTTCACATGGTGAGCGGAATCATTTTGAAATTGAAAATGCGCCTTTGGATTTAGATCAAGTTGATCCTAAATGGTTGAGGGAAACACTGGATAAGTCGGGTATTCGCTGGCGTGTGATTGTGATTTCAGCCTGTTATTCAGGGAGTTTTATTCCTGCATTACAGTCACCTGATACTTTAATTATTACGGCCTCTGCGGCGGATAAAACCTCTTTTGGCTGTAACAACGAAGCGGATTATACTTATTTCGGTCGAGCATTTTTTGACTTGGCAATGCGCGAACAATATTCAATGAAAACCGCATTTGAGCAGGCCAAACAAACAGTGACCAAATGGGAAGTTGCGCAGGGGGTGGAACCTTCTGAGCCGCAGTGGGCAATTGGGAAAAATATGGAGTTGATGCTGCCACAGCTTGAACCCTATTTATTTCCAGCCCAGAATATCGCATCAACAGATATAACGAGAACACAGGGTGATGAACATGCAGCTACTGCAAAAAAACCGTTGTTTTGAGGGCGAGCAACGCATTTATCAACTTGAGTCTCGGCACCTTAAGGGAACAACTAAAGTCGGGGTATATTTACCACCCGCTGCTTTAGCAGGCAAGCCTTGTTCCGCTTTGTTTTATCTTGCGGGACTGACCTGTACCGAAGAAACCTTTGCCATCAAGGCACATGCACAACGGATGGCTGCTCGACTCAGCCTGATTTTGATTACGCCTGATACTTCTCCGCGTGGAGATGATGTGGCTCAAGGTGATCACTGGGATATTGGTCAGGGTGCTGGCTTTTATCTCAATGCAACGCAACAGCCTTGGGCAGCGCATTATCAAATGGAGTCCTATCTGGTTGATGAACTCTATGCACAGGCCTTGCAAGAGTTGCCTGTGATCGAAAACCAAATCGGTATTTTCGGGCATTCGATGGGTGGACATGGCGCTCTGACCTTGGCCTTTAAATATCCAGAGCAATTTAAATCGGTTTCGGCCTTTGCCCCAATCTGTGCGCCCAGCATTTGCCCTTGGGGGGAAAAGGCATTTACACAATATTTAGGTGTGGATCAACAACAATGGCTTGCCCATGATGCGACGGCTTTGGTGCAGCAAAAAGGCAGTGTGTTCGATGAAATCTTAATTGATCAAGGTTTGGATGATCAGTTTTATGCGCAATTAAACCCTGAAAAATTTAAGCAAGCCTGTCTGGATGCAGGCCAACATCTGACTTTACGCCAACACAAAGGCTATGATCACGGCTATTATTTCATTCAAAGTTTTATCGACGATCATTTACAGTTTCATGCGATTCAGTTAGAGAAAAATTAAGAACCAAAAGGTTCTTAATTTTTTAGAGATTATAATTTTACTAACTCGACGCGTCTATTTTTTGCTTTACCTTCCTCTGAGTCATTCTTGGAAACGGGCTTGCTATCGCCAAAGCCTTGCGCCTTTAAACGAGATGGATCAATCCCCGCATCCGTCAATGCTTTGACGACCGTTTGTGCTCTTGCCTGAGAGAGTTTTAAGTTATGTGCGGATTCACCTGAGTTATCGGTATAGCCATTAATTGCAAGCTTGAGGGCGTCATCACTTTTCAACAAGTTCAGTATTTGCGTGATTTGTTCATCTGAGTTTGCTAACAGTGTAGCTTTGTCTGTTTCGAAGTTGATGTGTATATCCACTTTATTATATTGATCCAAGGCTGTTTTTAACTGACTTGCGGATAGGGGGCGTGCCGTTATGTCTATGGGGCGAGTTTCTAAGACCAATAGACCCGATGAATTTCCGCTTTGAGTGATTTGAAACCAGATATCTCGATCATTCTGATGAATCACATAGCTTTGTGTTGGATTATTATAAATATCACCTAAGCCCTCTACATACGATACCCCATATTTCTCTGAAAGTTGGGTGGCGAGTTCTGCCGGGATTTTACGGTCAGTGATTTTCTTCCCACCTAAGCGGGTAATAACGGCCTCTAAATTACGCTGTAACTCTAACAAGGAGGCCTGTTTGTTATTCTCTTCAGCATCGATTCGTCCATTAAAAAGCTTACCTTCAACTTTCTCTAGTCGATCCCCGACCCAGAACTCCATTTGAGCAAAGTTTTCAGTGGATTGATGAGCAAAATGATAGCCTTTAGGCAATTGAATAAATGGAAAATCTCCAAGTTCAATATTTGAAATCGGAATTTGATTGATGTTGAAGCTATCTGCTTTGGTCTGTGCTTTTGCTGATGGATGTTCTGTTGTCGCGGCACTTGTCTCGGCTGCCTCAGTTTTTTCTTGTTTTTTACTACAACCGATGATGGTTAGGCTGATGATTGTCGTTATTAAAATCACGGATGAAATTTTATTGTTCATATGTTTTCCCTAGTTAAGGCATACATGATATCCAAAACAAAATACGATTTTTAATTAACATAATTTAAGCTGACAGATCGAATTAGAAAATGATCTGCCAGCTGATTTAACACTTTTTCGGCGTTTAACTATGCTGCCATTCCGCTACAAATTCCTGTTGCGCCATACGATTTAAATGGTCAATCACGACCTGTTCCAGACGCGCTACATCTTCTTGTTGATTTTCAATCAGTACTGTTAAGTGTTGTTCCTGTGGCGTGAGCGTAACTGTCGCGGTTGGCATAAAAATTTTTGAATCTGTTTCAGTTTCCAAGACTTCAAACTTATGTTTCCAATGATTGACTAGACGTTTACTGATCCGTTTTCCTTCAGTCGTAGTGATATTGGTACTGCTATTCATATTGCTCTTCTATCCTAAAATTTCATTGAATAACATAGCAAAGCTAACAGGAGATAAAAACTGTCTAGATGCAACGTGGTGTTGCAAGGTTGCAATAATGACTTTGTAACAGACCTAAGCGGACTAAGTTTGCTATAATGCATGCATCATTTTTCTCAGAGTTTGCCAGGTCATCCATGTCCAAGCCTTATTTAATTGCACCTTCGATTTTATCTGCTGATTTTGCACGTTTAGGTGAAGATGTAGAAAAAGTGCTAGCTGCAGGTGCAGACGTTGTACATTTTGATGTGATGGATAACCACTATGTACCTAACCTGACTTTTGGTGCAGGGGTATGTAAGGCCCTGAAAAACTATGGTATCAAAGCGCCGATTGATGTGCATCTGATGGTATCTCCTGTTGATCGTATGATTGGCGATTTCTTGGATGCTGGTGCAGACATTATTACCTTCCATCCTGAAGCAACCGATCATATTGACCGTTCTTTGCAGTTGATTAAGGCTGGTGGTGCCAAGGCCGGTTTGGTTTTCAATCCAGCAACGCCGTTGCACTATCTTGATTATGTGCTGGATAAAGTCGATCAAATTTTATTGATGAGTGTTAACCCTGGTTTTGGCGGGCAAAAATTCATTCCAATGACGTTGGAAAAATTACGCCAAGCACGTCAGATTATTGATGCCAGTGGTCGCGATATCCGTTTAGAAGTCGATGGTGGTGTCGGGCCAGCCAATATTCGTGAAATTGCAGAGGCGGGTGCAGATATGTTTGTCGCAGGCTCAGCGATTTTTGGTCAACCTGACTATAAGACTGTAATTGATAAAATGCGTGCAGAACTGGCTCAAGTTGGTGCAACAGAAGTTTAGTATTTTCATTCTATTATTCACATAAGCTTGTGGATAACTTTGTTTATAACTCGGTGGATAACCGTGTTGATAAGCAGGTGGATAAGATGTTGTTAAAATAAACAAAATGATTTCAGTTGTTTATATTCACAGCAAAACAATCAAAAAAGGACAGTTTTCTGTCCTTTTTTTGTGCATTAACTTATTCATTTTGCTTTATTTTTACTCGTGCTTATTCGTAGATCAGTTCGTTTGATAAAGCAGCAGTTTAGGGTGGGATGTCGCTGCAATTATCGAAATTCAAATACAAAGATGATTGTGCATCACTGTAAAAAAACTTATCCTAGCTAGGCTAAATTCTTTTTTGATCATTGAAACAAGGAACATGAAGTGCAACTTCTTAAGCGATACAAACGTCTGTGGTTTGTATTCCTGATGATATTTTTCATCGGGGGAAGTGGCGTGGCTGTGGCTGCTGTTCAAGCGATTCAATCCGATCAAAACAGCTCAGTTTCAATTCCAAGCATGGCTTGTCATGATCAGCAAATGATGGATCAACATCATCATATGCAATCGAAAACAGATTCATTGCGTTCAGCACAGTGTCATGATGGGAAACTGCATAGCGATCAACATTGTCAGGACTGCAATAGTATCTCGCATTGTCAAAGCATTAATCTGGCTTTGGATCCGCATGGCCCAAGTTTAAGGGCTATACCCTTTTTAGAGCTGAATACCCGTACCAATACGGATTATCAAGCTCGACATCTTGCTGGCTACTGGCAAGAGATTCTACGCCCTCCTAAAGCCTAATCTGTCTTTACAGGCTCTTTCTGTCCATGAAAAGAGCAATTTGAAAAGTTAACAGATTAGGAAATTATCATGTCTTCAAAACTATACGCTGGCGTTGTTGCTAGCTTAAGTCTATTGTTTGCGCCTTATAGTCTGGCTGCAATTAAAGAATATCATCTGAACATTAATCAAGGGATGGTGAATGTCACGGGTAAGCCCGTCAAACGCATTACCGTAAACGGTAAATTTATCGCCCCGCTATTAGAGTTTGAAGAGGGTGATGAAGCGGTAATTCATGTGCATAACCAGCTTAAAAATCAAGATACTTCTTTGCATTGGCATGGACTGCTACTCCCAGGTTTGATGGATGGTGTGCCTGGTTTTAATGGTTTCCAAGGGATCAAGCCAAATGGCAGTTTTGAATACCGTTTCAAAGTACGTCAAAACGGCACCTATTGGTATCACGCACATAGCAAAGGACAGGAACAAGACGGTTTGTATGGCGCGTTGGTGATTTATCCAAAAGGCAAGCAACCTGTTGCTGCACATGAAAAAGCAGAGCGTGACTACGTGGTGATGTTGTCGGATTTCCATGAAACGGAAAGTGACAAGATCATGGCGAATTTGAAAAAGTCTGCTGAATACTATCAAAACCATCGAGAAACACTGGGTGATGTCTGGAAACAGGTTAAAACGCAAGGTTTAAAAGCTACATGGCAAGACCGTTCCGCATGGAATCAGATGCGTATGGCCAAAACTGACATAGGAGATGTAGACGGCTATACCTTCTTGGTCAATGGTCAGACCCCACAGCAAAACTGGACCGGTGCTTTTAAAGCAGGAGAAAAAGTACGCCTACGTTTTATCAATGCTTCTGCAATGTCTTTCTTTGATGTACGTATTCCCAACTTAAAAATGACTGTGGTCAGTGCCGATGGCCAGCCCGTGAAACCTGTTCCTGTGGATGAATTCCGTATCGGTACAGCTGAAACCTATGACGTACTGGTGGAACCAAAACAAGCCCATTATCAAATCGAAGCGGAGTCGATTGACCGTACTGGCTTCGCTATTGCGTCATTGCACAATGACATGACACCCAACACCCAAGCAGTTCAAATCCCTAAAGCGCGACCACGTGCCTTGTTGACCATGGAAGATATGGGCATGGATCACGGTGCACATGGTCAGATGGATATGAGCAAAATGAATCATGGTTCAGATCAGCCAATGAATATGGCTAAGATGGATCATAGCCAGCACCAGACGCCACAAGACCAAGCGAAAACCGCAACAACTTCGCAGCCAACGATGGATCATAGCGCACATGCTCAAATGGATATGAGCAATATGGATCATAGCCAGCATCAAGCAGCTACAACTAAGGACACATCAAATACGGATACCGTACAGGGCTGGGCCAATGCGGCAACGCCTGTGGGTCATAAAGCCTTAAGTTATGCAGATTTACAATCCTTAAATCCGCAGCCTGAAAGCTATAGTCGTCCAGCAGAACGTGAAGTGGTGATTCGTTTGGGTGGAACCATGGAGCGTTATATCTGGACCATTGATGGTAAGAAGTTTAGTGATCCTGACTTTAAGCCTTTAACCGTGCGTTATGGTGAACGTATCCGTCTTAAATTTGTCAATGACAGTATGATGGCGCATCCGATGCATTTACACGGCATGTTTATGCAGTTGGAAAATGGTCAGGCACCACAGGATATGCCGAATAAACATACCTTGATTGTGCCGCCAGGCAAGACCGTTACGGCTTTACTGACAGCGGATGAAATTGGAGAGTGGGCGATCCATTGCCACTTGTTGTATCACATGAGTGCGGGCATGATGAGTAAGTTGATTGTCGCCAATGTAGATGGAAGCACAGCTGCACCAGCAACCCCAGTTCAATCTTCTCAAGGAGCGAGCCATGCACATCACTAAGCAATCTTCCAAGATGAAACGATATACACAATTATTGGCGATGGGCGGATTGGTCTCTTCTTTAAGTGCATTCACTTTTGCACATGAAGGACATGATCAAATGATGCAAATGGATATGTCGGCGCAGCAGAATATGCCTATGAGCGCTTCCTCTGCGATGGATCATTTGCAACATCAAAGCTCAACTATTCCTCCACAGATGCCAAATAAAGATGAGCATGCGGGTCATTATAAGGAGCATGGTGGGCAAATCTATCAGGCGACACAGTTAGATACGCAATGGCTACTTGATGAAGATGGACAGGGCACACTCAAATCCAAGTTAAAAACTTGGGTGGGAACCGATGAAAATAAATTATTCATCCTTGCCGATTATGCCAAAGCCGAGTCAGAAAAATCGGAGCAAAGTCTGGCGGCGTTATATAGTCGAAACATTGCAGATTTCTGGGATGTACAAGCAGGGGTGAATTACCGATATAACCCTGACCGTGAAGTAGATAAGGAGCAATTTGAGGGTGTGGTCGGTTTACATGGCATGGCCCAGTATTTCTTTGAAACCGATGCGCATCTGTATATCGGACAAAATCAACAATGGCGCTTTGTGTTGGAAACAGAACGAGATCTGTTGTTGACGCAAAAATTGATTATGCAGCCTTATCTGGAAATGGAATGGGTACTGCGTGATGAATCCAAGTATGCGGCTAAAACCGGTCTTGCCGATGCAGAAGTGGGGGTCAAAACCCGCTATGAAATCGTCAAGAACCGCGTCATGCCTTTTATTGATGTTGGCTATGCTTATAGTAACGGGCGTAAGCAGACCAATTGGCAAACGGCCAGTGACTCTAAAACGGGTTGGATCTATGGCGCCGGTCTGTCGCTAAAGTTCTGATATTTTGTTTAAAATGTCATTTTTTCGAGATACTGTTGGTTTATACTGACAGTATCTTTTTTGAGTCATTCATGGTGCATAAATGGCTTTAGAACAACAACACAATCCAATAATAGATAAAGCAAACCCGTCGACCAATTTACGCGAAAAAGTTACAGGTGTGTCGGCCTCTCAGCTTGAATTGATTCCTGCTGATGGCAGTATGCATGTCAGTTTTTACTATATTCCCCATATGAGCAGTGCTGTAGAAGTACTGCGTGTTAGAAAAGCATTACTGCCTTTTTCAGATCAATTGATTGAACACAGTATTGATTTAGAAGCGCGTCATTTAGCGCTTTATCATCAAGATGCCATTCCTGAGGTAACAGTAGCACTGCAAGGTTTGAATCTGGGGGCAGAATTACAGCAAACCATGCCGCATTATGAACCGATGATACTGGCGACCTCTAAACAACATGTAGTTCAGAATAAATATGAGCAGCAAGATGAAAATGTCTTCAGTCTGATGCAGCAGTTTTTTTCAGCTGCTATCGAGCGATTTAAGCAATGGATAAGAGCTTTACGCAATAAACAGGATCAATAACATGCCAAGATGGATGTATGGCTTGCTGGTGATTGCACTCGGTTGGATGCTGTGGACAAAATGGATTAAGCCTACACCTGATATCAGTCAGGTTAGTACCCAGCAAGGTGTGCAAGTTGTGGCATTAGAAAATTATGAAGGTTCATTTCGGGTACTTTCAAGAGAAGACTATAACTTGGGGCGTGAAGCTGAGTTTTCGCCGATGGATATTGCCGTAGGTTGGGGTGATATGGCCAATCCTCAGGTCTACAAACAGATTAATATTTCTCAAAGTAACCGTTGGTATCGTTGGTCCATTGATCACGAACCTCCAATCCCACTTCGGCAGATCGCAACCCATAGTGCCAATATGCATTTGGTGCCTGCCAATGCCGCGATTGCCTCAAAAATGAAAAAAATTAAACAAGATGATTTGGTCTATTTAAAAGGGGCTCTGATTGAGATTCAGACCCAAGATGGCTGGCGTTGGAAGAGCTCCTTATCTCGAGAGGATACGGGTAATGGCGCATGTGAATTGATGCGGGTCGATCAGATTGTCTGGCAGTGATTCATCTCCATAGAAAGTTTTTTGTTTCAATATCTTAGTCGTTTTAGATACATAACAAATCACATAGTTTTCATGTTTTACAGTACACTGCTGCACCTAGGAGGACGACCTCCCTCGAAAAAATCACGTTGGGACGACCCGACACTCGATAAAGTTGAGCGTAATAAAATGGCATGGGCAATTTTAATTTTGGCAGGTATTTTTGAAGTCATTTGGGCATATTCCATGAAGATGTCTGAAGGGTTTACCAAGTTAACGCCAAGTATTGTGACCATTGTTTTCATGATTTTAAGTGTGGTATTACTTTCGATGTCGATGCGGACACTTCCACTTGGTACGGCATATACCATTTGGACAGGGATTGGTGCGATTGGTTCGTTTATTGTGGGAATCATGGTCTTGAATGAACCAATGACCGCAATGCGGATGGTCGCGGCGGTATTGATCGTATCGGGTCTAATGTTAATGAAACTGTCATCAAATTAATGAGCTAAGAAGCGTGTGATGCAACTGGTGTATATGTACATGGATTCTCCTGTAGGTGCATTAAAACTGGTTGCACATGATCAGGCGTTGGTCGCCGTGATGTGGGACAATGAAGACCATAAACGGGTACGGCTTTCTGAACTGATAGAAGATCGTCAGCATCCAATGCTGCATAAGGTTAAACAACAATTAGAACAGTATTTTGCAGGGCAACGCCAGCAATTTGATTTGCCTTTGGACTTTCAAGGTACCGCATTTCAGCAACAGGTTTGGCAGGCGTTATTGACCATTCCTTATGGGGAAACACGCAGTTATAAAGAGATTGCCGTGCAGTTAGGTAATGAAAAAGCCGTGCGTGCAGTCGGGGCAGCCAATGGTAAGAATCCGATTTCGATTATTGCGCCCTGTCATCGGGTGATTGGGTCGAGTGGCGCATTAGTTGGTTTTGCAGGTGGTCTAGATAAGAAGCAGATTTTACTGAGTTTAGAGCAAAACAAAGCTTAAATAATTTTAATTCCAAAGTCTGCATAGCCTCATAAATCTGTAATGGATCAGATGTATTTTGTGTAGGCATTCTTTTACTTTTCAAAGATGAAAAGTAACAAAAATCTTTTGTTGGACAGAGGGTACATCCATGTAGCCCCTGTCCAACGGGCGGCATCCATGCCGCCTCACGATAGCGATTGCTGCATGAATATCTTGTTAGAATCAGACAATGAAAGTACTTTTAATTTATAAATTATCCATGTCGTTAATACTCGATTTTAATCGCCTTTTGGAATAAGCTTAAGCCTTTCATAACAAGTTGAATGGAAGTTTAAAAATGGCTGTTGGTGACGTAACAATGCCACTTATGCATGTGGTGCAGGGTGTAAAAATTGGCTCAACTGAGGCGTATGTACGTTATCCAAATCGACGAGATTTAGTCATTTTTGAATTTGCCGAAGGCTCAAACGTTGCAGGGGTATTTACCCAAAGCGCCTTTGCTGCTGCACCTGTTCAATTGAGTAAAAAGCATTTGGCCGAGAACACACCACGTTACCTGATCATCAACACGGGTAATGCTAATGCCGCAACAGGAACCGTCGGTTATCAAAATGCACAAGCCACTTGTGCCAAGTTGGCTGAATTAGCTGGTGTTCAAGCCAATCAGATTTTACCCTTTTCAACTGGTGTGATTGGTGAGCAACTCCCAATTGAACGCTTATTGCAAGGCATTCAACCTGCATTAAATGATTTAAATGCCGATCGTTGGGCGGACGCTGCATCAGGCATCATGACCACAGATACCACACCTAAAGGTGCATCTGAACAGTTTGAACTGGATGGTGTAACCTATACCATGACGGGTATTAGTAAAGGTGCAGGCATGATTCGTCCAAACATGGCGACCATGCTGAGTTTTGTGGCAACCGATGCCCCGATTCGTGCTGAACTGGTACAGCGTTTATTGCAAACTACGGTTGAGCATTCCTTTAACCGCATTACCATTGATGGTGATACTTCGACCAATGACTCTTGTATCTTTGTGGCAACGGGTCTGGCTGGTGGTGCTGAAATCCAGAGCCAAGACGATGCACGTTATCAACAAGTGCTCGATGTGCTTGCACGTATCATGAATCGTTTGGCGCAATTGATCGTGCGTGATGGTGAGGGTGCAACCAAGTTCATTACCGTTCAGGTGGAAGGCGGAGCCAATACCCAAGAATGTTGTGATGTTGCCTATAGTGTTGCCGAGTCGCCACTTATTAAAACAGCTTTATTTGCTTCAGATCCAAACTGGGGTCGTATTGTGATGGCGATTGGTAAAGCGGGTGTACCGAACTTAGATACCAGCAAGGTTCAAGTCTGGCTGGGTGATGTACAGATTTGCCTAGATGGTGGTGCAAACCCGGACTATACAGAAGCAGCGGGCGCAGCAGTCATGGCTGAGAAAGAAATTAGCATTCGTATCGACCTCGGTCGTGGTACAGCAAAAGACACGGTTTATACCTGTGACTTTTCTTATGACTATGTCAAAATTAATGCCGATTATCGCTCATAAATTTGCGTTATAATAAAGCCTCCACAGTGGGGCTTTTTTTATAAGCTAGTTTGTGGATGAGGTGATTTTTCCCAAATGATCACGCCATTACCCACGTTAAAAGTTTGCAGTGATGCAAGCACGCAGGATAGAGAAGACGTTTTATGAATGATGCGAATTTAATTGCGAACGAAGCCAAAAATATTGTGCAGGCGCATTTAGATCGTTTGGGCGAGCCAAAGGACAATCGCCTTAGCCCAGAAGTGAAACAAGAAAAGTTTGCCCAAATTGCAGCCGAGTTGAAAAAACGTAATGCAGTGCTTGTGGCTCACTATTACTGTGATCCTGAAGTGCAAGAGCTTGCCGAACTGACAGGTGGTTGTGTTTCTGATTCATTGGAAATGGCGCGTTTTGGTCGTGATCATCCTGCGACTACCTTGGTGGTTGCTGGGGTGAAGTTTATGGGGGAAACCTCTAAAATTTTATCACCAGAAAAAACCGTATTGATGCCAACTTTAGAAGCAACCTGTTCACTCGATTTGGGTTGCCCTGTGGATGAGTTCACAGCATTCTGCGATCAACATCCTGATCATACTGTGGTGGTGTATGCCAATACCTCAGCGGCTGTCAAAGCGCGTGCCGATTGGGTGGTGACTTCAAGTTGTGCGGTTGAGATTATTGAGCATTTAGATAGTTTGGGTGAAAAAATTATTTGGGCACCAGATCAGCATTTAGGTCGTTATATTCAAAAGAAAACAGGTGCTGAAATGTTGTTGTGGGATGGCGCATGTATCGTGCATGAAGAATTCCGTGCGCGTGGTATTGCGCAAATGAAAGCGCTTTACCCTGATGCGGCGGTATTGGTTCATCCTGAGTCACCTGAATCGGTGGTGGATATTGCAGATGCAGTGGGGAGTACTTCACAACTGATCAAAGCTGCACAGACCTTGCCGCATAAACAAATGATTGTGGCAACAGATCGGGGCATTTTCTATAAAATGCAGCAAGCAGCGCCAGATAAGGAATTATTTGAAGCACCAACTGCAGGTGAGGGGGCAACTTGTCGTTCATGTGCACATTGCCCGTGGATGGCAATGAATGAACTGGATGGTATTTTGCATGTATTACAACATGCTGATCAAGAAATACACGTCGATCCAGCCTTAGCTGAACGCGCGAAATTACCCTTAGATCGAATGTTGAACTTTAGTGCTTCTTTGAAACGCTAAAATGTCTGAAAATGCTTGTTAAATATACATTTGATAAGGATTTATTAGTTTTTTGAAAAATAGGTGTTGACGTTCTAAGGCGTCACGCCTAGAATGCACACCGTACCGCACGATGTGCGATACAGTAAAAGCTGAAAAGAAATCGGAGCATAGCACAGCCTGGTAGTGCACCTGGTTTGGGACCAGGGGGTCGTAGGTTCGAATCCTACTGCTCCGACCATTTAAAATATGTTGAAAAACATAGTTTTAAATATCGGCGAAGTATAGTGATAGTATTATCATCGTTATGCGCCTGTAGCTCAGTTGGATAGAGCATCCGCCTTCTAAGCGGATGGTCACAGGTTCGAATCCTGTCAGGCGCGCCATTTTGGCAGCTTGGTATATAGAATCAAAGTTTGATGGTGGATGTAGCTCAGTTGGTAGAGCCCTGGATTGTGATTCCAGTTGTCGCGGGTTCGAATCCCGTCATTCACCCCAATTTCGGAGCATAGCACAGCCTGGTAGTGCACCTGGTTTGGGACCAGGGGGTCGTAGGTTCGAATCCTACTGCTCCGACCATCATCTTAAAAGATGAGATAAAATACCGCTAAGTTAGCGGTTTTTTTACGTCTGGATTTTTGAATTTAATAGCTTAAATTGAGTCCGTAGCCATAGGTCGAGGCGTACCAATTCACGATAAATGTAGAGATTAAAAATATAAGAACTAAGATCATGATGAATTTATAGCTAGCTTTTCTTGCCGCTATAAGGTAACCAGCCAACATGCTTAAGATGAACCAAAACCAAGTATAGATCATTAAAAAGTTCTTAAATGAACCGCTACAACCTTCTATACATGGCCTTTTATGCTTTACTAAGTTAACAAAAGCTTCATGTGAAAATTGCATCAAAACAATGGTAATAATTAGACCTAAGATAGGGTATAGAATCTTTTTTATCATTTGATCTCAATTAATTAATAGCTTAAATTCAGTCCGTAACCATAACCAGTTGAATACCAAGAAAGAAAAACTAATAAAAAAATAATTAAAATAATAAAGGAAGAAATTGTTTTATAACCAACTTTTCTTAATGAGAATAAGTATCCGATGATTCCTCCTGAAAAGAGGCTTGTCCAAGTAAATGTTCTTGCAATTATTAGAAAATCAGTACTACATCCTTCTCGGCATCTCGATTGACCTGTATAAATTAAACTAAAAAACTGAGGTACAATAAAAATGATTATTGCAACGGCTTTGTTGCACAAAGATTTGAAAGGCAAAGCGCCCCTAATTGAGCCAAATTTAAGGCGTAACTTGGGTAAGTGGTCGACCTAATTCCGTAAATCTGTTGAGGACTGCTACACGTGCATGAACCTCATTGACTTGGCTATCAAAGCTCCTTGCACTGAGTTTATCTCTTAATAATTTGATGCAGTGCATTTTAGTCTCAACCAAACTTCGGCGATGATAGCCTGACCATTTTTTCCATAGTGTCCTACCTAAACGTTTAATTGTTCGAAGTAATTCATTTCGCTCTAGCGAGCTACTCTTTGTATCTTTCCATGGTTTCGCATTTTTTCTAGGTGGAATCACCGCATGTGCTTGCCGATCTGCAATGACCTGACGGCATTGCTTGGTGTCATAAGCTCCATCGGTATAAACAGAGTCAATCTGCTCATCTTGTGGAATCTGATTAAGTAAATCACCAAGCACCTGTGAATCACAGACATTATTGGTTGTGAGCTGAATAGCGCGTATTTGTAGGGTTTTGGCATCTATACCAATATGTAGTTTACGCCATTGGCGACGATATTCAGCTCCATGTTTCTTGCGTTTCCATTCGCCCTCACCTAGAAACTTCATCCCTGTAGAGTCTACGAGTAGATGCAGCCCATCGCTACTTTTTTGGTAGCTGATTGCAATATCAATATGCTTTTGTCTTCTACAAAGCGTACTGTAATCTGGTGCGGTCCAATTTAATCCGCAAAGTTTAATCAGACTTTGCACAAAGCCAGTGACCATACGTAAAGATAGACGGAATAAGGATTTAATCATTAAGCAGCATTGGATGGCTGCGTCGGAGTAGGTTTGATTTCGCCCTTGTTTGCCTTTTGATGGAGCATACCATTGCGTAGCAGGATCAAACCAAAGGGCAATATTTCCGCGATTAATGAGTGCTCGGTTATATGCGGGCCAATTGGTTGTGCGGTAGATTTTGTGTGTAGGCTTCTTCATTTGAAAATTATATCGCTGAAAAAGCCTTTACAGATAGGTTTGTGCAACAAAGCCTTTTGTAATTATAGGTGGTGGTTCGGCAGGCTCGGTATTGGCTGGGCGATTATCTGAGAACCCAAATATTTCGGTATGTTTATTAGAAGCTGGTGGTGATGGAAATAGCTGGTTGGTAAATACACCTTCAGCAGCTGTGATCAGTATTCCAACTAAAATTAATAACTGGGCTTTAGAAACCATTCCACAAAAAGGTTTAAATGGGCGTAAAGGTTATCAACCTCGTGGAAAATGCTTGGGGGGTAGTTCTGCGATCAATGCGATGGTCTACATCCGTGGTCATCATAGCGACTACGACCATTGGGCTGCTTTAGGCAATACAGGATGGTCTTATCAGGATGTATTGCCATACTTTATAAAATCAGAGCATAACGAGCGCATTCGTAATGAATATCATGGTCAACACGGGCCATTGAATGTCAGTGAATTACATTCTGACAATCCATATCAAAAGACCTTTGTTGAAGCTGCGAAGCAGGTCAATTATCCACTCAATGATGACTTTAATGGCGCAGAACAAGAAGGGCTAGGGGTTTATCAGGTCACACAAAAAAATGGCGAACGTTGGAGCGCAGCGCGCGGTTACCTGTTTCCTTATTTAGGTAAACGCCCGAATTTACAGGTCATTACTCAAGCTAAAGTGGCCCGTATCGTGATTGAAAATGGTCGTGCAGTCGGGGTGGAATATAAACACAACGGACAAAGCACGGTTGTTCGTGCCAATAAAGAAGTTCTGTTGTCTGCTGGGGCATTCCAGTCGCCCCAAGTCTTGATGTTGTCGGGGATTGGTCCACGTCAAGAACTGGAAAAACACGGTATTCCTGTAATTAAAGATTTAGCAGGTGTTGGTGAAAATCTGCACGATCATCCTGACTTTATTTTTGCTTATAAGACTAAGCAAATGGAAGGAACCTTTGGGGTGTCAGTTGGGGGCAGTATTGATTTGGTCAAACAGATCGGGCGTTATCGTAAAGAACGTCGTGGTTTGATTACGACCAATTTTGCTGAATGTGGTGGATTCCTAAAAAGTCGCCCTGAGTTGGATAAACCTAACTTACAACTGCATTTTGTGATTGCAGTGGTGGATAACCATGCGCGAACCATGCATATGGGGCATGGGATTTCATGTCATGTCTGCTTGCTGAATCCGCGTGCGCGGGGTTCAGTCAAACTCAGTGGCAAAAATGTCGATGATCCACTATTAATCGACTTTAAATTCCTTGAGGATGAACAAGATCTGCAAGATATGGTTGATGGTTTTAAAGTCACCCAAAAGTTAATGAACGCACCCGCTTTAAGTGAAAAAATTAAAGAAGATATGTTTACAGCCAATGTGCAGACTGATGATGAAATTCGTGAGATTTTGCGCCAACGTGTCGACACGGTCTATCACCCCGTTGGCAGTTGTAAAATGGGTGTGGATGAGATGGCGGTGGTCGATCCTGAGCTAAAAGTGTATGGCATTGCAGGACTGCGCGTGATTGATGCCTCAATTATGCCAACCGTGGTCAATGGCAATACTAATGCACCGACCATTATGATTGCTGAAAAAGCGGTAGATTTGATTCGTCAAGCTTGGAAGTAAGTTCTAAGTTATTGTGGAGCTAAGGTATTCGCCTTAGCTCTTTTCATTTTCAGTGTTGTTACGTGGCGTTTCCAGCATACGTGGAAAAGTAAAATTATAATCTTGCAGTGCATAGCGGAATAATTGAGCAGGGCGCTTGCCGACAATTTTTTGCTGCCCTGTTTCCTCAACGGCACCTGCTTCCTGCATACGCCGTCTAAATGATTTTTTTTCTAATGTATGACCTAAAATAATTTCATAAATGGTCTGTAATTCGGTCAGAGTAAAAAGCTCTGGCATCAAGCTAGCTGGAAGAGCGGTGTAACGGGTTTTATTGGCAAGGCGATCATAAGCGAGTTGGAGTAGCTGTTTGTGATCAAAGGCTAGATCCAGCTGTAATGCCTGTTCGATCGGAAGCCATTGACTATGCTCAGTGGTGTGACTTGTTTGAGTTTCAAATTGGTCAAAATCAATCAGGGCAAAATATAAAGCGGTGATGGACCAACCGCGTGGATCACGATGTTGATTGCCAATGGTTTCGACTTGTTCTAGGTAAGGGGAGTGAATCCCTGTTTTTTCAAGCAGTTTTCGGTGCGCCGTTGCGATTAAATCGGGATCGGTTTTTAAATCGACAAAGCCACCCGGTAGCGCCCATTTGCCTTTTTCGGGAAAGTTGGAGCGTTGAATCATTAAGACTTGTAATTGACCTTTTGCTACAGAAAAAATGGCCATATCGACTGTAAACAGAGGCGTGTCATAGTCTGTTTTTTGATAGTGGGCAAGGTATTCCTGTTCGGAGGTATGGATAGTTTCCTTACTCATAGAAATATTAAGAAATCGGAATAAAGTAATATCATAGCGGAGTCTTATTGGGTTCTCATCATATTTTAGGATAAGCCACTACGTCTTGCACTGTACTAAAACTTTAATCGCTTGAGTTTGTTCAGGCTCGACCTGAGAGGCGTTTAAAGCTTCGCAAGTGTTTTGGCAAAAGTAGGCAAAACCTGAGGTACGGCAAAGATTGATAATCTTTGCCGTACCATAAGGCGAAAGTTATGCTTAAGTGCTTAACTATTCATTTCATTGATCTTGCACTATGCAAAGCTTTAGTCGCTTTGGCTTGTTCTGGTTGCGGATGACTTTTCCGAGTATCTAATTAATGGATGTGTTTAATCTTAAAGAGTTTTGCTTAGATCAATCTCTCCCGAATTTGATCAAGTGAGCATTCTCTTAACAATTGACCATTTTCAAATACTGTTTGCAGTGCCCCCATCTTCTCCTGTTCAAAGCTTTGTTGATCAAAGAGCTCAAAACCATTTTCAGTTTGTTCAACCCGTAACAAACCTTTGGCTGACTTTTTAACACCTGAATCTGTTACAGGGTCTTTAAATAGTTCACGACCGACACCGTTAACCTGACCCCAAGTGGCTTTGACTGCAAAACCAAAGCTATCACGAGTCAAATAGTTATAAGTATAGCTGCCGATTCCAAAGACCAGATTATTGGAAGCAAAGCCTTTGGCCTCCAAACCTTTTAAGATATTTTGGGCACGTTCTAGGGTAATCGAGTCACCATAAATCAAGCCAACCCGTTCATTTAGGACCTTATAGCCTTGCGCTGTTTCGGTACCGCCAAAAATTTCCCATAAACATTGCACAGCACCTTTATAAGCAGGGCTATCTATTTCAGCATCAGGATCACCGCAGATAATTTTCACGGGATCACCTGAATCTGGACGAAACACCACTTTGGCGAGTCCGAGGGCATTGGGTTGGCGTTTTAAAATCTCCGCTTTTAATTCCACACTAAACTCGGTAATCACACGCCAGAAATCCCAAGTATCTGAAACGATACTGACCACGCCCGCAGGATAGAGTTCACAGATCAAACGTCTAAAGGTCTCGATTTCACTTTCTTCACTGCCCATACACATTACACTGTGTTCTGTTGCAGGTACTGAAACGCCCACCACGCCAGTTGCATTGTAATATTCTTCGGCATAATCAATGGAAGCAACTGAATCTGTCCCAATAAAACTGGTTAAGTGACCCACACCCGATTGAGCAGCATCATAGATCCCGCTCATCCCTCGGCTACTAAAATCATGGCCTTGAACAGCAACAAACTCTAAAGCTGCACCTGTTTTTTCTGCATATTGGGTCAACAAGCGTTTGTATTCATAGGCAATGCTGGCAGTGGTACAGCTTTTCCATAGCTCGGCACTGAGCACGGTTTCAATATAGTTGGTTAGCCAAAAGAAATTCGGGTCAGTATTGATAATGGTCAATACCGGCACTTTGATATTGACGCGGCTACCTTCTGGCAAGGCTTTAATTTTTAATGGTAAATAGCCAAGATCGTGTAAGGCCTCGATGTGCTCGACAGGTACTGCACCTTCACCTAAAGAATTGTCCATACGGCGTTTATAGGCTGCGACCACTTTGGCTTTAGGTTGATTGAAGAAGCCTTCATTCCAGGTTTCAATCAAAAAGTGTTTGATAAAGCCTTGTAGGCCAAAGAACACAATCTTGTCATCAAAATCCGGCAGCATTTTGGCTAAACGTGATGAACGCGGGGTAAAGTTGGCATAGACGTATTCAGTTCCCACTGGATACTGGCGACGGTGGTCGGCTTTATAGAAATCAATTGCATTGAGTGGGTTAATTTTAATACTCATTTTTATTGGCCTCGTGCTTTAAATCTTAATTTTGAAAATTGATAATATTGAGTTTGCTTGCTTCTGTTTGAGGCAGGCTATTGCTGCTAAAGACCTGATCGACCAAGCCATCAAATACCGCGAGACCTTTGCTAAAAATGCCATGCGTGACATATAAAATAATGTTTTGGCAGTTTAGGCTGCGCAGTTGTTTGGCAATGCCAATAAAGGTTGCACCACCATCGCAAATATCATCGGTGATTACGGCGGTTTTTCCTGTCAAATCAGGACTATCCACCGCGGTTGTTCTAATTTTGCCAGTGCTTGGATCGCGTTTCTTTTCACAGTGAACCACTTCTATGGCCTGTTGGCGTTGCGGATTGATACCGTTTGCAATCGCTTGAGTGCGTTGTATTGCGCCGGCATCGGGGCAGATCAATATCGTATTGTCGGCACTTAAAATCTGCATCAATGCTGGGCTTTGCTGGATAATCTCAATCGGTTCGATATTGATCACCTGTTGAAAGCGGGTATTTTTGCGCAACAGCTCCAGCGTCACTGGACTATGGCAATCCCACACCACAATTTTCTGACGTTGTCCTGCAAATTTTTCACTATTACTATTTAATAACTTGGTCATTAAATCCAGTGAGAAGGCCTGACCTTGTGCACAGATACGGTCTTGACGTGCATAGGGAAAATAAGGGATTTCCACCGAAAGGCGAGTGCCTTGTTGCAGTAACACATTTTCCAGTAATAGATAATCCATCACATCTGAACTGTTATGCAGTGAAGCTTTGATCTGAGTGTCAGCTGTTAATTGGTTTAATAATTCAGGTTGTAGTTGAATATGACGTTCACCACCTGAAAACTGCAAAAACTCGATGGGAACATTCGCTTGAGCTGTCATAAGTTGAATCGTCATTTTTAGTTTCTCTTTTATAGTGGCTTAAAGCCAGTAAATATATATTGGCATAATGACACTATTAAATGCAAGTGTTAAATTTGAGCGTTTTAATAAAAATAGGGCAAAAATTCAGAAAAATAGACTCATCTATTTGAAGTTAAAACAGAATAATTTTTAATCTTTTTTTCAATCAATCGGATTATCCTAAACGACCTCATGTGCTGACTTTATTGCTGCGATATATTGAGGTTTAGGTCATAGTTTTTGACAATTATCCTTGTCAGGATTAAGTCATGTGTTGTTTGCTTGATACTGCAACAGGTCAAAGTACTGAAGGTGAACAATGGAAATAAAACAAAAAAGGAAAGCATCCTATGAAATCTCTGATTTGTCATAACGCTGAGCTGAAACTGGAAGACAGTGTTCAATTGGTTCCTGCAAAGGGGCAAGTCCTGCTTGAAGTGGTGCGTTGCGGTATCTGTGGTTCTGATTTACATATGCAACATCACTGTGACCATATGCATGATCTGGCAGCACGCGTCGGCTTTAATGGGGTGGCAAAGTCCTCAGATAAACTGGTTTTTGGGCATGAGTTCTGTGGCAAGGTCTTGGATTATGGTCCTAAAACACGTCGAAAATTGAAAGCGGATACCTTGGTTTGTGCCATGCCCTTGTTAAATGTTGATCCACAAGGCTATGTTCCTACGGGCTTGTCACCGAGTGCTTCAGGTGGTTATGCAGAGCAGGTTTTGGTGCAATCCAGTCTGATGTTTGAAGTGCCGAATGGTCTAGATGCGGACAGTGCAGCGCTGACTGAGCCAATGGCTGTTGCGCTGCATGCAGTACGTCGTAGTCGAATCAAGAAAAATGAGCCAGCCATCGTGATTGGTTGTGGTCCAGTTGGTTTGGGCGTGATTGTTATGCTCAAGGCCGCAGGCGTTAAAACGGTGGTTGCCAGTGATTTTTCACCGAACCGCCGTCGCTTGGCTGAGCAATGTGGTGCAGATATCTTGATTGACCCTAAACAGCAATCGCCATTTAGCAGCTGGAAAGAACTGGGTTTATTGGGCAATGTCTCTGAGGCAATTAATATGGGAATGGGACTTTTTGATAAGGTTCAAACCTACTCATTACCGTGGGTCAATGCCATGCGCGTGGGCGATAAGCTTAGCATATTGCCAAAGCGCCCAGTAATTTTTGAGTGCGTGGGCGTGGCTGGGATTATGCAGCAAATCTTGGAGGGTGCACCGCTGTTCTCACGTATCGTCGGAGTGGGCGTGTGTATGCAAAGTGACAAGATCGAACCTGCCTTGGCGATTAATAAAGAGTTGGAAATCCAATATGTGTTGGGTTATACACCGCTTGAGTTCCGTGACACGCTACATATGATTGCGGAAGGTAAAGTCGATTGTTCGCCGTTGATTACGGGTGTAGTCGGCTTGGAAGGGGTGAGTAATGCTTTCGAGGCGCTGCGTGATCCAGAACAACATGCCAAGATTCTGATTGATCCAAAACGTGCAGGCGCAACGATTGAACTGATCAAGCCTTAAGATCCAAGATTTTAAAAAGCCGCTTTTAATGAAGCGGCTTTTTTATATCAGATCATGCGATCGAGTTTGGATTAGAAGCTTTTGGTCAGTGACAAAGTCACGGTTGAATCAATCGGATTGGAGACTTTGGCATTGGGATTGCCATTGCTGTATTGCTGATAAAAACCGTCTTTGTCCCATGCCTTGCTATAGGTCAAACTGCTGGAAAGGTTATAAGGTAGCTCTTTGTTGACGGCAAAGCTGGCATCTTGGAAGTTGGCGGCAGAAAAGTTTTTAATGCGCTGGTTGCCATAATGCGCATTGACTGACCAACCTTGTGTGATTGGTTGATGCCAATTGACATCGAGATAACCTGAGCCACGTGAATGTTTATTGTTGCCGATGCCTAAAGTATCCGAATTATTGCCAAAATAATCTTGGGTATAAGTGATGGCATATTTTACGCTGAGCGGCCCATAGCTGATTTCAGGAATAATTTCACCATAATCAAAGCGGCTATTGCCTGTTTCGGCCGTGGTTTTCGCGCCGGGATAATAGTAATAGGCAACTTTGGTACCGACGGTGACATCGCCAAAACTGCGGCTATAGCCGGTATACACATCCCACTCGACCGAGGCATCCCGAATAAAATGATCGCTTACGGTCGATGCCCAAGTGCCTGCATAGAGGCCGCTACTATGGTTGTAGTCCAATCCCCCTTGCAAGGCAGGTTTACCCCAAGTTTGTTGAAAACCACGTGAAACGTATTGGCTGGCTGCAGTGATATTAGCAGAGTAAGGTGAGGTAGGTTCAGTGGCATGGGTGCTTTGAAAAGAAAAAGCGAAGGGGGCAATTAAAAATAAGGTTTTTTTCATCATTTCTCCCTGAATGAAGTGAAACCCGAAGCTGAGCTTCGGGTATCCCCTGAGGAATTTCTTCCTTATAGTATTGGACGTAACGGCGCTTGACGTACAGGTGCTGTACCTGCTTTGTAATAGCCCGCCTCAGAACGAGGGAGTTTTTGACCACGGATTTGATCGGCAATTTTTTCTGCGATCATAATGGTGGTGGCATTCAAGTTACCCGTAATGATCAATGGCATGATGGAAGCATCGACCACACGTAAGCCTTGTACGCCATGCACGCGACCTTGTCCATCGACCACCGCCATATCATCTTCGCCCATCTTGCAGCTACATGAAGGATGGAATGCTGTTTCCGCATGGCTACGTACGAACTCATCCAGTTCTGCATCGGTCTGGATGTGTTTACCCGGACTGATTTCTTCACCACGATACGGATCAAGCGCAGGCTGCGCCATGATTTCACGGGTGATACGGATCGCATCACGGAATTCACGCCAGTCTTGTTCTGTAGACATGTAGTTAAACAAGATACTTGGATGTTCAAACGGATCTTTTGATTTGAGCTTGATGCGACCACGTGAAGGCGAGCGCATTGAACCAACATGGGCTTGGAAGCCATGCTCTTTTACTGCATTACTGCCGTTGTAGTTAATCGCTACAGGCAAGAAGTGGTACTGGATATTTGGCCAGTCAAATTCTTCCGAACTACGGATAAAGCCACCCGCTTCGAACTGGTTGCTTGCACCCACACCTGTGCCATTGAATAACCATTCAGCACCAATCGCAGGCTGGTTATACCATTGCAACGCAGGGTAAAGTGACACAGGCTGCTTGCATTGATATTGCAAGTACATTTCCAAGTGATCTTGCAGGTTCTCACCCACACCCGGCAAATCATGCACCACATCAATATCCATCGATTTCAGGAAGGTACTTTCACCCACGCCTGAACGTTGTAAAATTTGTGGTGAGGCAATTGCACCTGCGCAGAGCAACACTTCACGCTTGGCTTGCGCCTGTTTCATATTGGCTTGGTCTGCGCCAATAATATATTCCACACCCACCGCCTGTTTTTGATTAAACAGGATTTTATTGGTGGTGGCATGCGTGACGATGGTTAAATTCGGACGACCTTTGGCCATATCCAAATAACCACGCGCGGTACTTGAACGGCGACCTTTTGGGGTCACGGTACGGTCCATTGGACCGAAACCTTCCTGTTGATAACCATTTAAGTCATCGGTACGTGGGTAACCTGCCTGTACACCTGCCTCAACCATGGCATGGAACAGCACGTTATTGCCATTTTTAGGGGTTGCCACCGATACAGGGCCTTGGTCACCATGATAGTCATTGCCGCCAATATCACGGGTTTCCGCTTTTTTGTAATAAGGTAAGCAGTCGGCGTAGCTCCAGTCTTCCAGACCTTTCATGCTTGCCCACTGATCCAGATCCATGGCATTCCCACGGATATAGCACATGCCGTTAATCAGTGAAGAACCACCGAGGCCCTTACCACGACCACATTCCATACGGCGATTGTTCATGTGTGGTTCAGGATCGGTTTCATAGGCCCAGTTATAGCGACGACCTTGTAAAGGAAAAGCCAAAGCGGCTGGCATTTGAGTACGGAAATCTAAACGGTAGTCTGGGCCACCGGCTTCCAAGAGTAAAACAGTCACGTCTTTGTCTTCAGTCAGACGTGTTGCGAGCACATTTCCGGCAGATCCTGCGCCAATGATAATGTAGTCATATGCTTGAGTATTCATCGTTATCCCTTTTCTATTCTTGAGGATGCCGAGGCAATCATGGGATTGCTCGGCATAGAGGATTAATTTTGAGGGTGACAGCTGAGCGCATTAGAAAATGCTGTGATACTCACCTAACTCAACTTGAACGGATTTGATACGGGTGTAATGACCCAAAGTGGTTAAGCCATTTTCACGGCCAACACCAGATTGCTTGTAGCCACCGACTGGCATTTCCGCAGGTGATTCACCCCAGGTATTGATCCAGCAGATACCGGCTTCAAGTTGGTGAATCATGCGATGCGCTTTGCTGATGTCTTGAGTCACCACACCTGCCGCCAAGCCAAAGGTGGTGTCATTGGCACGACGAATCACTTCTTCCTCAGTTTCATAGCTGAGAATACTCATCACAGGACCGAAGATTTCTTCTTGCACAATCGCCATATTATCTTGGCAGTTACTGAATACCGTCGGGAGCACATAAGCTCCTTTGGTAAGATCACCTTCTGTGGCACGTCCACCACCAATCAACAGTTTTGCGCCTTGCTGTTTGCCTGACTCAATGAAAGACAATACTTTTTCCATATGCGGGAAGCTGGTGAGTGGACCGAAATTGGTTTGCTCCGCCATCGGATCGCCAATACGAATCCGTTTGACTCGTTCTACTACCGCTGCTTCAAAATCCGCAAGTAGGGCTTTCGGTACAAACACGCGAGTACCGTTGGTACAAACTTGGCCTGAGCTAAAGAAGTTGGCCATGACGGCAATATCCGCAGCGCGGTCAAGGTTGGCATCATCACAGATAATCAATGGCGATTTACCACCCAGCTCCATGGTGACTTCTTTCAAGGTCGAACCCGCAGCACTGGCCATGACTTTCTTGCCAGTTTCAACACCACCGGTGAACGAGATTTTTTCAATCACAGGATGTTCAGTCAGCCATTGACCGATGTCACGACCAGCACCTTGAACGACGTTGAAGACGCCGTCTGGAACGCCCGCTTCAGTATAGATTTCAGCCAGTTTGAATGCGGTCAGCGGCGTGGTTTCGCTTGGTTTGAAAATCATGGCATTACCCGCAGCAAGGGCAGGGGCAGATTTCCACATTGCGATTTGAATTGGGTAGTTCCACGCACCGATCCCAGCAACGACACCAAGCGGTTCACGACGGGTATAGAAGAAGCTTGATTCACGAAGTGGCACTTGCTCGCCTTGAATGGCCGTGGCAAGACCTGCGTAGTATTCGATGACATCGGCACCTGTCACGATATCCACGGTTGAGGTTTCGCTGTAGGCCTTCCCGGTATCGAGGGTTTCGAGTCGGGCAAGTTCATCATTACGTTCACGTAAGATATCCACTGCACGGCGCAGGATGCGAGAACGCTCCATTGCGGTCATGGCTGCCCAGACTTTCTGGCCTTGTTGTGCGCTTTGAACAGCCGCTTCAATGTCTTGTTGTGAGGCTTGTTGAAGTGTTGCGATCACTTCACCGTTGGCAGGGTTAATGCTGTTAAATGTTTGACCACTGGTTGCTGCGACATAACGTCCGTGGATATATAACTGGTGAACTTGTGCATCACTCATTCTGTTTCTCCTGCAAAGGTTTGTTCGCAAATTGCAATTGCGTTTTTACATAATCGTAAGCAATGGAACGTGCCAACTGGCTGTCAAACTCATCATGACTGCTCAAACTGCCACGTAACCATAATCCGTCAATCAAAGCCGCCAATCCGCGAGCGGCAATGCTGGCCTGTTGTTTATCCTCAACCAACATCAGAAAATAATGTTTCAGGTTGGAGTACAGGCGTTGATCATTAATTCGTTGTAAACGTCCAAGTTCGGGCAAGTGCATACTGGCTGACCAGAAGTCTAACCAGACCCGCATGGCTTGTTTGTTGACCTGACTGATATCGAAGTTGGAATCAATAATGGCCTTGATCTGGCTTTCAGGATGCGCATCTGCTTCAGCTTTGTATTGGTCGGTTTTTTGACGCAAAACGTTGAGCATTTCCTGCATACAGGTATTGATTAAGCCCTGTTTGTCACCAAAATAGTGACTCACGATACCGGTCGATAGTTCGGCCTTTTTTGCAATTTGTGCAATGGTGGTATTGGATAACCCCACTTCAGAAATTACATAAAATGCGGCGTTAATAATCTCTTCACGTCGCACATGCTCTGGTTTAACTCTACGCTTTGTCATGCTTATCCATTTAAAGCCCTGCCAAGGTGCTTTTTATTCAACATTTCTCAATGTAGAGCATCATAACATTTTTTTATCATACTTTTTATTGATTGAACGTTCAATCAATAAAAAGTATAATCTGTAAAAATCAATGAATTTTTGATTGGAAAGATCAGATCTAATTAATAAGTCAAAGCTTCTTAAGGATAAGAAGGTAAGGGCTAAACTGCACTTATCACATTATTTTTTAAGAAAAATGCACCAATTGCAAGGAGCAAGAACATGGTGTCAAACAGTCATGAAGGATCCTCATCCCAACCCGTACGTTTAAATTTGTTTGTTTTTTGGAGCTCTGCAATCAGTATTGGCATTTTTGGCCTATTGTTTGTGTTGTTTCCACAGCGCAGCCAATTCTGGTTAACCTATATCCAAGGGCAGGCCAATCAATTGTTTGGTTGGTACTACATGCTGGTGATCGTGGTTTGTTTAGCTTTTGTTGCTTGGCTGGCTTTTTCACGGGTTGGGCAGATTCCTTTAGGTAAAGATGACGATAAACCAGAATTTGGTTATCTGGCTTGGGTCTCGATGTTGTTCTCGGCAGGAATCGGGATTGCGCTGCTGTATTACGGTGTAGCTGAACCCGTTGACCATTTTATTCGACCACCAGAAGGTCAGGGTGGCACCATACAAGCTGCACGTGATGCGATGATGTATAGCTTTCTGCACTGGGGCATTCATGGTTGGGTGCTGTATGCCTTGCTGGGTGTGACACTCGGTTATTTTGCCTTCCGTCGAGATTTACCGTTGGCCTTGCGGTCCGCACTGTATCCGATCTTTGGTGAACGGATTCATGGTTTGATTGGAGATTTTGTCGATGGCTTCGGGATTTTAGCCACGGTCATTTCTCTGGTCACTAACTTGGGCATCGGGGCCTTGGTACTGGTTTCGGGTCTACATTATCTTCTCCCTGAGATTCCGAATAACCAAGCCACACTGATTACGGTGGTGTTGTTGATGATGTCCGTGGCGACCATGACCACCGTGGTCGGGATTGAAAAGGGCTTGGCGTGGTTATCGCGGATCAATCTACGTTTACTTTATGCCTTATTGCTATTCGTGTTCCTGACAGGTCCAACCAATCATCTACTCAATGGTTTAGTGCAGAATATGGGTGATTATCTGGATCATTTTCTGGCAAAAAGCTTTGACATGTATCTCTACAACAGCAAGGCAGGTGAGTGGTTAGGTTCGTGGACGGTGTTTTATTGGGCATGGTGGATTGCATGGGCGCCATTCGTGGGCATGTTCATTGCGCGGATTTCCAAAGGCCGTACCATTCGCGAGGTGGTGTTGGGTGTCTGCCTGATTCCACTTGGTTTTACGCTGGCTTGGATCTCGATTTTTGGCAACACCGCAATCTATTTTATTCTGGAACAGAAGCAAAAAATCCTCGGTGACTTGGTGCTGACTGACCCTGCTTTGTCCTTATTTAAGCTTCTCGAATTTTTACCGTTCAATCCCTATATTGCTGGGATTGTTGTTGTGATTTGTTTCGTATTGTTTTTGACCCCTGTGGGTTCTGGTACACTCATGATCGCAAATCTGTCCTCGAAAGGGGGTAGCAATGAAAGTGATTCGCCGATTTGGTTAAGAATTTTCTGGTCTGTGGTGATTACCATCGTCAGTATTGGTCTGCTGTTGGCAGGGAGTTTCCACTCCATGCAAAGTGCCGTAGTGCTGTGTGGTTTACCATTCTCCGTTATTATTTTGCTGTATATGTTTGGCCTCGCCAAAGCACTAAAACAGGATCAGTTTCGTCCTACACCGCCGCAAGTGATAACGCAGGACACTCAGTCATCACAAGCTATAACTGAAAAATCAGAAACATTGTAATTCGGGTAAATGACTTTTATTTTTCATTTTTTATTCAGACATGTCTTTTCATTGAATCAAAGGTGGAAAGACGTCGATGAATATTTTCTTTTTGTTCTCTAACTCCCTGAGGATTGTATGGCAACAGATAATCCAAGAGCGGTTGATGATTCTACATTAGCGAATAAAGACCATTTAAATCGTGTGGTCTTTTATGTTTCAGCTCTACTTATTTTAACATTTGCACTGGTTACGATTTTTTTTAATGACTTTGCCAACCACTTACTCAATGTGGTGCTGGCTTGGGTCAGTGATAAATTTAGCTGGTATTACTTGCTGGCAGCAACGCTGTATTTGATCTTCGTGATCTTTATTGCCTGCTCGCGTTATGGTGATATCAAACTGGGTCCAAAGCACTCCAAACCTGAGTTTAGCCTACTCAGTTGGTCGGCCATGCTGTTCGCAGCAGGGATCGGCACAGACTTAATGTTCTTCTCGGTGGCAGAGCCGCTGTCTCATTATATGAATCCTCCTGTGGGCGAAGGCCAGACCTATGAAGCGGCCCGTCAGGGCATGGTTTGGACCCTGTTCCACTATGGTTTAACTGGTTGGGGCATGTATGCACTGGTCGGGATGGCCTTGGGTTATTTTAGTTATCGCTATAACCTACCTCTGACCATTCGTTCTGCTTTATATCCAATCTTTGGTAATAAAATTGATGGGCCGATTGGGCATACTGTGGATACCGCTGCGGTTATTGGTACGATCTTTGGTATCGCGACCACCTGTGGTATTGCGGTGGTGCAGATCAATTATGGTTTGCATGTGCTGTTTGATGTACCTGAAAACCTATGGATTCAGATCGCACTGATTGGTCTTGCTGTGATTGTGACTATTATTTCGGTGACGGCAGGGGTCAATAAAGGCATTAAGGTTTTATCCGAAATCAATATTTATGCCGCGATTGGCTTGATGTTGTTCGTCCTGTTCCTCGGCAATACCGAATTCTTGCTCAATGCCTTGGTGCAAAACTTTGGTGACTATATCAGTCGTTTCCCGAGTTTGGCCTTGGAAAGCTTTGCCTTTGACCGACCAAAAGACTGGATGAATAGTTGGACCTTGTTCTTCTGGGCATGGTGGGTCGCATGGTCGCCCTTTGTAGGGCTATTCTTGGCACGTATTTCGCGTGGCCGTACCATTCGTGAATTTGTCTGCGGCACCTTGATCATTCCTTTATTGTTCACGATTACGTGGTTGTCTATTTTCGGAAATAGCGCCTTATATAACGTAATTTTTGAAGGCAATACAGCACTGGCACAAACGGTTTTGACTGATCCTGCACATGGTTTTTATGACCTGTTGGCGCAATATCCGGGCTTTGCCTTTATTGCAGGTGTGGCCACGATTACCGGCTTGCTGTTCTATGTGACATCTGCGGATTCAGGTGCTTTGGTACTCGGTAACTTTACCACCAAGTTCTCCAATGTTGACAATGACGCACCGCGTTGGCTGAGAATTTTCTGGGCAACGGCAATTGGTTTACTCACGATCGCGATGTTGATGGCGAACGGGATTACAGCCCTGCAAAGCGCCACGGTGATCATGGGCTTGCCGTTTAGTTTTGTGATGTTATTGGTGATGGCGGGCTTATATAAATCCTTGCGTTTAGAGGATTATCGTAAAGCCAGTCGCAGCTTAAATGCGGCACCTGTGGTCGGAAACGTGGACATTCTGAACTGGAAGCAGCGCTTATCCCGTGTCATGCATCATCCGGGCAGTAGTGAAACTCAACGTATGCTCGACAGTGTATGTAAGCCAGCGGTACAGACCGTGGCGGATGAGTTGATCAAGCGTGGCATGAATGTGGAAGTGACGCAGGGCGAGGTCGATGAAAGCGACAGCCTGTACCATCTGGATCTCACCATCTACATCGAAGAAGAGCATAACTTCGTGTACCAGATCTGGCCGGTACGTTATATCGCACCGACCTTTAGTGAGCGTGGTAAACGTGGTAAGCAGTTCTACTACCGTTTAGAGACTTTCTTGTATGAAGGTTCTCAGGACAATGACTTGGTGGGATACACCAAAGAACAGGTGATTAATGACATTCTGGATAAGTATGAACGTCATATGACCTTCTTGCATATCAATCGGATTAGTCCTGGTAACCGTCCTTTGTATCCAGATTCACAAGACTAAACCTTCCATAAAAAAACCTCACTGCTTGTGAGGTTTTTTTTATGGGCTGAATTATAAGGCGCCGTATTTTTGCCATGTTTCACCGGTTTCATAAGGTGCGTAATGGCTTTTTAGTTCATGCAAGGACTGGCTTTGATAGATGGCGAAGATAATCATGATTAAAAATAAACTGATCAGTTTGATCGCGCGTTTATGTTTATATTCGCCAGAATACAGGTAGAAAATACAATAGAAGGCAATCATCAGATAAGTACAAAACAGCGAGTTAAACAGCAGATAGACCAGTAATACGGCGGTGATGGCCAAGGCAATTCGATTTTTTAAAATATTGGGGCGCAAGCTGAGTACATTCAGGATCAACAGACCCAAAGAGGTCCAGAACAGATAGGCTTGCCCACCAATCACCACAATATAGGTGGACTGTAGCCACAAGAGTACGAGCCATACAAAAACGGAAAAAATGATAAATTTAGATAGGCCAGAAGTGGGCGGCAAAGTATGTTTCATATTACATTGGTTTTTTAAATAGCAGTTTGTTTGGGAAACTAAAAGCGAAAATTCAATAAATCTTTGGTTTTGATCTTTGTTAATACAACACAGAGCAAAGAAAGTGATCCACCAATCAACATTGCAGGCACCACGCTGAAAAAGCGTGTCATCACACTAGACTGCAAGGCGCCCAGTTCATTACTTGAGGTGACAAAGATGCCATTAATGGCAGCAATGCGTCCAAGCATGTCCTTGGGGGGAATCAGTTGCAGTAGGGTTTGACGAATAACAATGTTGATGCTGTCACAGGCACCCATAATAATGAGAACTGCGACAGAAAAATAGAGCTGTCTGGTAACAGCAAATAACAGAGTGCATAGTGCAAAGCCTGCCACGGCAATCAACATGATTTGCCATGGTCTGGACTTGGGTGGATAGCGGACTAAAACCACCATCATCAGCAAGCCGCCAAACGCAGGTGCAGCGCGTAATAAACCAAAACCATCGGCACCGACATGCAAAATATCTTGGGCAAAAATGGGGAGCAGCGCGATAATTCCACCAAAGAAAACGGAACCAAGATCGAGAAATATGGCCCAGAAAATAATTTTGGTTTTAAAAATAAATTGTAGTGCTTCTTTCAGGCTTTGTGTGATCGACTCGGTTTGCAGTTGCGGAAACGCTCGTTTTTGTAAACACCACAGCGCGATACAACCGATCAGAAAAAGTGCCACGATCACGGCAAAGGTAATCTCTAAATCGAGATGAGCCAGCAAAAAGCCGCCGATTACAGGGGCAAGAATGCCGCAGGCCTGCCAGCACATACTGGTCCATGTTGCCGCATTGGCATACAGATGTTCGGGAATCACAAAGGGGCGTAAGGAGTTAAAGCAGGGGCTATAAATACCGCGAATACAGCCAAATAAAAACAGGATACTGAAGGTTGCAATCAGTAAGAGGTTGGAACTGATTTTATCCGCCTGAAACAGATCAAAGCAGATCCATAAGCCAAGCGACAGGGGAATGGCTAAACTAAAACTGATTTGCAAAATACGCTGACGGTTAAAGCGGTCAGCAATATACCCTCCCCATAAAGACAGGGCGAGAAAAGGCAAAAAATCCATGATTCCGACCAAGCCGAGAATCAGCGGGTTTTTGGTGATTTGATACAGATGAAACGCCACCAGCACTTCTTGAATCAGTACCGCAAAGGTCAGACAGCATTGATTGAGGGTCAATAACCTAAAGTCACGACTGGCAAATGCAGCAAAAGCAGAATCGGGTACAGCAGAAGGCATAGGGTGAAAAATATAAACGGCAGAATGAGAAAAGGGAAGAGCCGAAACTCCTCCCTTTTGATTTAGGCTTGGCCTTGCTTATTGTGCAACAGCTTCCGCTTTTTCGACTTTCTTGGCAGGAACCAAGTTTGCAGGTGTCGTATAGTTCAAGCCCAACGTTGAACTTGAATAATGACGGATTTGATCTAACAACGCAGGATCAGTTGAAAGGTCTTTGCCATAAGAACGAACGATCTCATGCAATTTCTCATTCCAAACACCTTTGGTTTGCTCTGGGAATGCTTTTTCAAGCAAGTTGAGCATGATGTAAGGAGAGGTTGATGCACCCGGAGAAGCACCTAATAACGCCGTTACAGACTTGTCTTTAGATGCAAAGATTTCTGTACCGAATTGCAATTTCGCAGGTTTACCCGGCTCTTTTTTGATGATCTGAACGCGTTGACCACCTCGTTGTAAATGCCAGTCTTTTGGATCAGCTTCAGGGTAGTATTTTTTCAACTCGTTGAAACGATCAGCATCAGACATCAACACTTGGCTGACGAGGTACTGAACAAGGTCAGCATTTTGTAG
This sequence comes from Acinetobacter sp. CIP 64.2, assembly GCF_000369645.1. Lineage (NCBI taxonomy): Bacteria > Pseudomonadati > Pseudomonadota > Gammaproteobacteria > Moraxellales > Moraxellaceae > Acinetobacter > Acinetobacter sp. CIP 64.2. The sequence continues at coordinate 403,948 of NZ_KB850121.1, read as the reverse complement.
ACCAATTGCAGCCATCGGCAAGACGTTGTTTTTGTTGGTTGATGCAAGCAAATCAAGTTGTGAACCATTTTTCAGGAACTTGTTTGAATAGGTTGCGAATGGGCCAAACAACACATATTTTTTACCGTCGATATAACGGGTATCAATATGTGGAACAGACATTGGAGGCGCACCAAGATCAGCACGGCCATAGACTTTGGCTGTGTGCTTTGCAGTGACCGCAGGGTTGTCAGTCACAAGGAACTCACCACCTACAGGGAAGCCTGCATATTGTTGTGCTTCTGGTAAGCCAGTCATTTGCAATAATTTAATTGCAGCACCGCCCGCACCAATAAATACGAAACGTGTTTTAACATGATCAACTTTGCCAGATTTCAAATCTTTGAATGCAACAGACCACGTGTTGTCGTCATTCTTGCTGATACCAGTTACTTCAGTTGAAGTGCTGAGTTTGAAGTTTGGACTCTTTTCGAGGTGGTTGATCAACTGAGTGGTGATTGCACCGTAGTTCACGTCAGAACCAACGTCCATACGGGTTGCTGCCACTTTTTGTTGAGGATCACGACCATCCATCACCAAAGGTGCCCATTTCTGAATTTCAGCTTTATCTTCGCTCATTTTCATGCCCGCGAATAACGGGTTTTGAACCATGGCAGCATAACGCTTTTCCATGAAGTTCACGTTATCGCCCCACACAAATGCAATATGTGGTACTGGGTTAATGAACGTATTTGGTGTTTCTAACACACCTTGTTTCACTTGGTAAGCCCAGAATTGCTTGGCAATTTCAAACTGGCCAGCCACGTTGATGGCTTTAGAAATGTCCATTTTACCGTCTTTTTCTTCGGTATAGTTCATTTCCATAAAGCCAGAGTGGCCTGTACCCGCATTGTTAAAACCGTTTGAACTTTCTTGTGCAACAGCATCAAGACGTTCATACATGCGGATGTTCCAGTCTGGTTGTAATTCGTTGAGGTAAGTACCTAAAGTGGCACTCATGATCCCGCCACCGATCAGTACAACATCGACAGTAGGTTCGTTGTTGGTGGTTTTAATTGCCTTAGACGCAACTGGTCTAAAAAGAAAGGCAATTGCAATAATAATCAGTACCACGATCAGTACTAATAAATATTTCCAAAATTTTTTCATTCAATTTACCTTAAAAATTAAATGACGCTCTATATGACAAGCGATATAGAGAGAAAGAATTTAAATGATGATACAGACGCAATAAAGGTACATCAGCAAAGGGTTGGCCTTTACACTGATGTCAGAGAGGTTAGTTCATGAATTTTACTTTAATTTAGATGGTGTTTTGGTTGAACTAGTGTTTCAAAATGTACAAATCAAGTCGCTTTAGATTAAATATTGTATTTTTATTGTGTAAAGTTCTAGTAAATCTGAGGTTTATAGTTTAGAGAGATGAGTCACATTTTGACCAGATACGATGATGTGCACAATAAAAAATTGGCTCAGCTATGCATAATGGTGTAAAAATTTTCACAACACTGCCTGATTTATTCCTAGCTACCGCGATCCAATGCATATACCCGATAAGATGGCTACGATAGGCTTATTTTACTCATATTCATGAATATGTTGGATTGGCCTAAATGGTTTAAATTTGAGTTTTAAAGTCTATTATTTGATTGTAAAAATACACTTATATCATAATTTAAAATTAATAAATAATATAGATATTTGAAAAATAACAATAAAATTTCTTTGGCCTGAAGTGTAACATTGACACCCTTAAACCCACCGATTATTCTTTAAGCGCTGGCCTACATCGCCAGCCGGTTTTGACAGACCGTTTCCTAAGTGCATTGAAAAACCTTGTTTTTTTGATGTAGACTCGTTCGTCCCCCTTTTGTAGCGGTAGGGCGAAAGGGGGACGCCTTCGGGCGTGCTGATTCTTAGGTTCAGTCTGTCAACCCTCTTTCTCCCTGCCACCATAATCTTTATGTCTTGGCAGAATTCCGAATGATTTAGGAGTTGGCCATGTATCATCTTTATATTCTTCTTCATTAGTCTTAGATACCGTTTGATGAGCTGTAGGTTTCCAAACGCTCATTCGTCACGACTAAAACATCAGATCAACTTTAAAACATGAGATGTGCTCAGGCTGTCTTATTCGGCTTTTTGCATGTCTTTTTTTGGCAAATTACAGCATTGCAGAGCGTTTTATCTCAATTTCGATGGAATAAAAATGATTTTAAAAGGGAAATACTATGCCACCTTTTGCTTTGTCTAATCGTACATCAAGGGTGCTCGATACCTCCCGAGCATTGTTTAGCCAAGATGGTTTCCATTATGTTGGGGTCGACCTGATTATTGAGGCGTCACAAGTTGCCAAAGGCACATTTTATAAATATTTTCACTCCAAAGAACAGTTGATCGAAATGGTGCTGAATGTACAGAGAACGGCACTCAAAAAAGAAGTGCGTTCAATTATTTATGCCGATAAAAACTTATCAGAACGCGAAAAACTAAAACAGATTTTCTGTCTACATACCGATCTGGAAGGGCTGTACCATTTATTGTTTCGGGCGGTTTTTGAAATTAAAACACGTTATCCAAAGGCATATGAGATCGTGGTGGAGTACCGAAACTGGCTGATTCGTGAAATTTATATGTTGTTGGTAAGAGTGGATATTAATGCTGCAAAAGTAGATGCGCAGATGTTCTTGTTTATGGTGGATGGGGCAATGGTGCGGTTGTTGAGTGGTCATACAGAGGATAAAGACAAGTTGCTGGAAGGGTGGATGGTGGGGATAGGATAAGGGTTGCTTAGTTGAAGCCTTATAGAAACACATTGATGGTGTTGAATGATAGAACAGCGGTCATTTTTAATTTTCCAAAATTTGAATGTTGCCCAATCATATTGGCATGATTATAAAATGGCATCCTACTGTTCCTGTGAAACGGAGGTATCAATGACCAGCTTTAGGAGAACATCTGTTTTTACTTGGGAATGGAAAACCCAAAGCAATACAGCCCTGCAAGACAAACTCTTGTGATCACCTTGATTGATTTTGATCAGACATTATCAAGTGCATCAGATTGCGTTTGCTTAAATGGCTCCTGTTTTGTTTGTTGTCCTGTTCTTGAACTCTTTAAGTATCTCGTTTATCCAGTAGATGTATCTGTCAAAGAGTTTACTGATGGATATCGACTTGCTATCACCATAAATGGCATGAATTGAATGTATGTGGCAGCAACGGAATTTCAAAGCCTGATTTAATGAAGAAAACTCTTTTGCATAGTCGTGATTTCCATGCTCCAGAAGCGCGTATCAGACTAGCCAAAGTTCACTTCATTACATGCACAAAGTATGACAGGAGTCAGGATATGAATGGCAAGGTTCCACTACCCATTGAGCAGAAATCGGCAAAAGATCCCTATCAAGACCCTAAACGCTATCTATGGCTATTTAGTCCTGGTTTGCCTGTCATTGGTCTTACTGCTGTAACAGGATATGTGCTCGCACCCAAGAAATTAAGATTTCTGGCCGCGGCTGGGCCAGCAATTATTCATGGACTGATTCCTGTTTTGGAAAAAATCATCGGAGAGGATGGCGGTAATGTTCCCGATGAGGCAATTAAAGCGTTGGAGCAAGACCCTTATTATATGCAGCTTGTTGCGGCGTTTATTCCATTACAATATTTGACTACACTGGTCGCGGCTTATGCCGTCAGTCGTAAAGGTACTCCGCTGATTGACCAAATCATGATGGGTGCTACGTTAGGTGCTGTGAACGGTACTGCAGTGGGTACGGCACATGAGCTATGTCATAAGCCGCAGAAAAAATACCACCATCTATCTCACATGGCATTAGCCCCTTCGTGCTATACCCATTTTCGGGTAGAGCATCCATTTGGACACCATAAGCATGTTGCGACCCCAGAAGATGCGGCCTCGGCCCAGCTTGGTGAGTCTTTCTGGCGCTTTCTGCCGCGCTCAGTGATTGGTAGTGTTAAGTCGGCTATCCAGATTGAGAGTGCAAGGTTGGCAAGAAAAGGCAAAGGCTGGTGGTCTATGGAGAATGAACTATTACAGGGTTGGGCCATGTCCACAGCCTTCCACGCCAGCTTAATTGCCTTGTTTGGTCGTCGTGTCATTCCATTCCAGATTACTCAGGCGGCATATAGTGTGACTTTATTTGAGGCCATCAACTATGTAGAGCACTATGGCTTGTTGCGGCAGAAACTGCCAAACGGCCAGTATGAGCGCACTATGCCACAGCATAGCTGGAACAATAATAGCTTGATAACGAACCTATTGCTGTATCAGATCCAGCGTCACTCCGATCACCATGCGTATCCCACACGTCCTTTTCAGACCTTACGTCATTATAACAATATCCCAGAGCTTCCTGGTGGCTATGCCGGGCTGCTTTTACCTACGATTATTCCGGTTTGGTGGTTTAAACTCATGGATCAGCGTGTAGTTGATCATTATCAGGGTGATCTGAGCAAAGCCAATATTTACCCCAAGGCTCGTGCACGAATTTTTGCCAAGTTTGGCAAGAAAGATAGTTTGGCGCTGGAAAGCCAGTAATACGGGCATTGATTAGCCTATCTAGCATGGGTTAAGTTAAATTTTAGATGATCTGTATCCATAGGTTGATGCCATGATGGTACCGTTAAAGTCCTTACAGTTTCCTATACAGTATCTGGATGTATGCGAGGCACTCATTTGTCCGCACGAAGAGGATCTAAAGGATTTTCATCGGCAATGCGGTGTTCGGTATGAAGAGCGACGCAATCACGGCGGAATGATTGATGGGGAGCAATTTATGCGAGCTTATACCCTGACTCAGCAATACTGCATGTCTGATCGTCCGGCTTTATTCCAGATCCTTGATGCTTTCCCTGTCACGGCACATGGTAAGCTGGGCTTGTTGGCACTTGCATCACGTACGCTTGAAGATGCGCTGAATGCTGCAATTGAGTTCTTCCCGCTAGTGATGCCAGCGTTTGAAGTCAGTCGTCAGAATTTTGGCAATCAGGTTCATGTGAACTTTGAGCGGGTGACTGATTTTGGCGAGCAGAATGCATTTTTCACAGAAATGGTAATGGGTGCTCTGCATAGCTTCTTACCATTCATACTCACACCCTTGGATGGCGTGTATGTCAAGTTTGCGCATGTCTCAGTCTATCCAGATGCTTTATATGAAGAGTTCTTCCATCTATACGTACAGCATGAGGCCGATAAAAATAGTATTGTGATCCCGCGGGCGCTGCTAGAAACTCCACTTTTGACGCAAAACCAAACTTTGCAACGTCAGATGGTGGAGGAACTCCGTATACGGTTCCAAAGAAATCATAATAAATCTGTGAGTTTGCAAGTCAGGCGATTGCTGCACCTTAATCTGGATGAACAGCGAATCATCAATACTGAATCTGTGGCTCAAAGCCTGAAGATGTCATATCGGACATTGGTGCGTAGATTGTCACAGGAAGGTACAACATTCCGGCAACTGTTGGATGAGGTGTGCATAGCCTATGCAAAAGAATTGCTTGAGCACTCACAAAAACCGATCGCGGAGATTGCGCAGCATCTCGGATTCAGTAGTTCGGCAAACTTTGCACGTACGTTCAAACGTCTTACTGGAAAAACGCCTTCAGAGTTCCGCCTGCCACCCCAAATCCCATCTAATGTGAAGAGCATGTCATGACCAAGATCGCCGTTGTACAGCCTACCTTAACGCTCGGTGACGTGGATGCCAATCTGCTCCGTGTCGAAGCGCTGATTCGTGATGCTTATCGTGAGCACGCCCCTGAAATCATTGTCTTACCTGAAGCATTTACTTCACCGAATGTCTATTCACCGATTTTACGTACAACGCCTGAGCCTATTGATGGCAGACCATTTCAACTCATGCGACGTCTAGCCAGAGAACTTGGCATTGTCTTGGCTGGTGGCTTTCTATCTATACGAGGTAAGCATAGCTACGGGACTTATCTGCTGGCAGAGCCTACAGGTCTGGTGCATTTGCATGACAAGGATATTCCCACGGCGTGGGAGCAGAATTTTTATGTGGGTGGCAATGATCATGGCGTTGTTACATGTCAAAGTCTTGGGTGTAAAGTCGGCCTTATGTCTGGCTGGGAGTGGGCTCGTACCGGCACTGCGGCACGTGTGCGTGCCGAAAATGTACAGTTGATACTGGGAGGAATGTGCTGGTGGTCATTGCCTCTTAATTGGCACGGTCCTGTAGGTTGGCTCATGCGACGTGAACATGCCCTTTATCAAAGGCAGCAATATGAATTGCCTGGGCAGGTTGCAAGATTGACAGGAGTGCCGATTGCTCATGCTGCGCATGTTGGCAAGATACGATGTAACACTCCGATGCTGCCTGGTATCCGCTGGGAAACCGAAATGATTGGTGAATCGCAAATCTGCGATCGTGAGGGACATATTCTCGCACGACTCAGTTTTGAGGATGGTGAGGGGCATGTAGCTGCAGACGTCACGCTGAATACACCCAAACCGATCGATCCAATCCCAGATCAATACTGGATTTTTGATGTCACGCCGATGACTCATTTAGGCTGGCACGCGGCTAATCTTCATGGCACCTTGGCGTACCAACTGCGTCACAGACTGGGCTGTTTTCCATGGCAAGCATTAGAGTCACATGACTTGCCAAATTTAGTTGCACCAGATTTATAAGTTGCACTGCATGCTAAAGACAAACGGCATACATGGGCTTTTCTCGCTAGAGAGGAAGCAGCAGAATCTCCACTATCAATGTATCACCCTTATCCTTTTGGAGCAGACATGGCTTTTTGGTTTAATTTAAACAAACCGCAAGACGATTCAATATTTGAAACAGCGACGTATCACTATAGCTACGTGATGAGGCTTCCTGTAGATGCTGATCAGGTCTGGGCTGGGCTGACGGCCGACCGTCCTCTGGCGTGGTGCAAAATGCTGAATGGTCAATATACGTCAGAACGTCCCTTTGCAGTCGGCACTACGAGGGCAGTTGGTGTGGTGTTCAACGCCGTGAAATTACGGGAGCGTTTTTTTATTTGGGATGAGGTCAATCGTCGTCATGCGTTTTACGTGGAACAAATGAACACTCCATTTTTGGCGATGTTTGCCGAAGATTATCGGGTCACACCAACTGAAGAAGGTTGTGAGTTCATCTGGCGCTTTGCATTTGAGCCGCGCAAAGGTTTAAAAATGCTGTTTGATCTGGTTGAGCTTCCGAACAAGCTATTTTTGTTTGATAGTTTCAAGCGTGATACGGAGAAGCATTTTAAATCGGGACGGTATTAGTCAGCCCTGATTTGATATCAGGCCTTAACCGTCTTAACTGTTTCCTAGGTGTCCTGTAGTTGAATTAAAACTAGATTCTTTGGAGAACCCATTGTTTTCTCAATATATATTTTTGAGCAATGCTTATGGGTAAACCTGTAATGCTGATTAGTTTATTCAGCCAGCAATAGATCGTTTGGAGAAGGGTAAATTGATGAGTTTTCTCGGGCTTGTAGTCTGTGCAGTAGATGTAACACTGCCGATGATAAGATTGTTATCTTGCATTTTGTGGTAGTTATTTTGGATGTTCATGCATAGGTCATATCTAAAACAATGCTAGAACTGAAAAAAGTTTTTCTTGCTTGATCTAGGTAAAGCACTGCTTTAAAAACAGTTTTGTTAGAAAACTAGCTGAGAGATCATGGATACCAATAATGGAAATATTGGTATCCATGATTAAGTAGTTCAATCAAATGTCTACTTATTTTATTTCAATGGATAACGTTAAATTCTACCAGCTTAACGCACCACCAGTTTGGTAATCTGTTACACGCGTTTCAAAGAAGTTCTTCTCTTTACGCAAGTCCATCATCTCAGACATCCACGCAAACGGGTTAGTTACACCAGCAAACTGCTCAGGTAAACCAAGTTGCGCTAAACGACGGTTACAGATGAACTTCAAGTATTCTTCCATCATGCTTGCATTCATACCCAATACACCACGTGGCATGGTGTCACGCGCATATTCGATCTCAAGCATGGTACCTTCAAGAATCATTTGAATCACTTCTTCTTGGAACTCAGCCGTCCACAAGTGCGGGTTCTCGATCTTGATTTGGTTGATCATGTCGATACCGAAGTTCAAGTGCATCGACTCATCACGCAAGATATACTGGAACTGCTCAGCAACACCATTCATCTTGTTACGACGACCCATACTCAAGATTTGAGTAAAGCCACAGTAGAAGAAGATCCCTTCAAGAACACAATAGAATGCAATCAAGTTACGCAATAAACGTTGGTCGTTTTCAGGTGTGCCTGTATGGAAAGTAGGGTCACTTAACGATTGAGTGTACTTCAAGCCCCATGATGCTTTACGCGCAACACTTGGAATCTCGCGGTACATGTTGAAGACTTCGCCTTCGTCCATACCCAAAGATTCGATACAGTATTGATAAGCATGGGTGTGAATTGCTTCTTCAAATGCTTGACGCAAGATGTACTGACGGCATTCTGGGTTGGTAATGTGACGGTAGATCGCCAACACCAAGTTGTTTGCAACCAATGAGTCTGCAGTCGAGAAGAAACCCAAAGAACGCATGATGATGGTACGCTCATCTTCAGTTAAGCCATTTTCAGACTTCCAAAGCGCGATATCATGGTTCATGTTGACTTCTTGCGGCATCCAGTGGTTTGCACACCCGTCAAGATACTTCTGCCAAGCCCACTCGTATTTAAATGGAACAAGCTGGTTCAAGTCTGCGCGGCAGTTGATCATTGCTTTATCATCCACCTGAACACGCTGTGCACCCATTTCAAGCTCTTCCAAGCCCGGTGCAACATCGAGGTGTTCTAAGGCAGCAGATGCTCGTGCCAACGAATCGGTGGGATCTGTTGATCGCACGGTATTGGTTCCAGCGGGTTGTGCAGTTGCCATGCGCGGCGATGATTGCTCTGAATCAGATACCACTTGCGTATTAGTCGTTTTTTGCGAGTCGATGGTCGCAGACTTGTGTTCAGGTGTAGTCGGTTTTTGCGAATCATCTTCAAAATCGTCCCAACTAAGGATAGACATATCAATTCTCTCTTCGTTGCTTTATATCTTTTATTTAGACATCTCAAGCAAGGAGATGTCCTACTATACGCTCAATTTGTGTAAGCAAAATTAAGTTTTATTGATTGAGTTTTAAAAAGTGACCAATGGCACCGACAATCCCTAAGACTTATTTTGATTACGCTGTTGTCTACGTATTTTAAAAAACGCGTAAACGAGGGGGATATAAAACACTAGAAAGGCACAAATCAGAACAATCACACCAAATTGATAATTATGACTGAGATGGAACATGATCGATGCCTCTATAGGAACCTCTCTTGCGGAGCTTTAGTTGCTCCTCACCTCTCCTAAACGGAGAGGGAGTTTGTTAAGAGAGGAATAAAATTACTGACAAGCTTCGCAGTCTGGGTTGTCAATTGAACACGCCATTGGCACTGGAGCCGCAGTGGTAAAACCATCTTCTTCAACCGCAGTTTCAGGTTTCTTCTCTGCAACCACTGCTGCTGGTGCTGCAACTACAGGTGCTTCAACCGATGCTGGTTTAACTGCATTGAGTGCGCCAGTATTGATCGTTGATTTCTCTGCTGAAGTTGCACCTAAAGCTCGGAGGTAATAGGTGGTTTTAAGACCACGTAACCATGCCATCTTATAGGTGATGTCCAGTTTCTTACCGTTCGCGCCAGCGATGTAAAGGTTCAATGACTGTGCTTGGTCGATCCACTTTTGACGACGTGATGCAGCATCCACGATCCAGCGAGTATCCACTTCAAACGCAGTTGCGAAGATTGCTTTTAATTCATCAGGAATACGCGCAATCTTTTGTACTGAGCCTTCGAAGTGTTTCAGGTCATTGACCATCACGGTATCCCATAGACCACGTTGTTTTAATGCACGAACGAGGTAAGGGTTGATCACGGTGAATTCACCAGAAAGGTTTGATTTCACATACAAGTTCTGGAACGTCGGCTCAATCGATTGAGATACGCCACAAATGTTAGAGATGGTTGCAGTCGGTGCAATCGCCATCACATTTGAGTTACGCATACCGTCTTTTTGAACTTTGGTACGTAATGAATCCCAGTCTAAACGTTGTGTACGATCAACTTCGAACATACGCTCTGGACGTGATTTCGCAACGATTTCTAAAGAGTCGATTGGCAAGATCCCTTGATCCCACAATGAACCTTTGAATGTTGAGTAAGCACCACGTTCGATTGCAAGGTTGCTTGACGTTTCGATTGCGTAGTAGCTGATCACTTCCATTGATTCATCAGCGAAATCAACCGCTGCATCTGAACCATAAGCAAGATTCATTTCATACAATGCATCTTGGAAGCCCATGATCCCCATACCCACAGGGCGGTGTTTCAAGTTTGAGTTCTTCGCTTGTGGCACGGCATAGTAGTTAATGTCGATCACGTTATCGAGCATGCGAACTGCTGTTTTTACAGTACGGGCAAGCTTCTCACGATCTAACACACCACCTTGAACGTGTTGTACAAGGTTGATCGAACCTAAGTTACAGACCGCGATTTCGTCTTGGTTGGTATTTAAGGTAATTTCTGTACACAAGTTAGATGAGTGAACCACACCCACGTGTTGTTGTGGTGAACGTAAGTTACATACGTCTTTGAATGTGATCCACGGATGGCCTGTTTCGAACAACATCGAAAGCATTTTGCGCCATAAATCTTTCGCACGGACTTTCTTGTGCAACATGTTTTCTTGTTTTGCGACCGCTTCGTAGTGTGCATAACGCTCAGCAAATTCAGCACCCGTTAAATCATGCAGGTCTGGTGTTTCAGAAGGCGTGAACAATGTCCACTCAGCATCTTCAAATACACGTTGCATGAACAGGTCAGGCACCCAGTTCGCTGTGTTCATGTCATGGGTACGACGACGGTCATCACCGGTGTTCTTACGTAGCTCTAGGAATTCTTCAACATCCAAGTGCCAAGTTTCCAGGTATGCACAAACTGCACCTTTACGCTTACCACCTTGGTTCACCGCAACGGCAGTATCGTTGGCAACTTTAAGGAATGGAACCACACCTTGTGATTTACCGTTGGTGCCTTTGATATAAGAGTTCAAGGCACGTACTGGTGTCCAGTCATTACCGAGACCGCCTGCCCATTTAGACAACATTGCGTTATCACGCATTGCGCCATAAATGTCGTACAGGTCATCACCAATGGTGGTCAAGTAACAGCTTGATAATTGCGGACGCAAAGTACCTGAGTTAAACAGGGTAGGTGTAGATGCCATGTAGTCGAAGCTAGACAATAAGTCATAGAACTCGATCGCACGATCTTCTCTGTTTTCTTCATTGAGCGAAAGACCCATTGATACACGCATAAAGAATAATTGTGGTAATTCAAAACGCACGCCATTTGAATGGATGAAGTAACGGTCAAATAAAGTTTGTAGACCTAAGTAAGTAAACTGGTTTGAGCGTTCTGGTTTGATCGCCGCAGCCAATTTCGCAAGGTCGAAGTCAAGCAGGTCTTTAGAAAGCAGATCAAGCTCAATACCTTTCTTCAAGAAGGTTTCTAAAGCATCGCCTTCTAAAGTGTCTGTTGGCAGACCCAAGAACTCTAAACCTGTGCTAACCAATTCGTTACGAAGTAAACGAGCAGTCACATAGGTGTAGTTTGGCTCTTGTTCAATACGGGTACGCGTTGCCATCATCATGGTGGTTGCAATATCGCTTTCTTTTACGCCGTTGTAGAGGTTCTTAACGGTTTCATCCACGATCGCTTGAACATCAATCCCTTCTAAGCCTTCACTTGCAGTTGCAATCGTGGCTGTTAATGCGTCCAAATCCAATGGCTGGAGCTGACCATTGGTATCTGTAATTTGCAGGGTAGGATGATGGTTCGCACCAGTTTGCTGACGAGCGCTTGCGCGTTGGTCGCGATAAATCACATAGGCACGGGCAACTTTCTGTTCGCCCGTACGCATCAGTGCCAATTCAACTTGGTCTTGGATTTCTTCGATATGAATCGTACCACCAGATGGTAAACGACGGTTAAACGTGTTCATTACCATTTCTGTGAGTTGTGTAATACGGTCATGGATACGACTAGAGTCAGTACCTTGTTGACCTTCAACAGCTAAAAATGCTTTCCCAATCGCAACAGAAATTTTCTCGGCATTAAATGTCGCAATCTCACCAGTGCGCTTAATGACCTGAAGTTGGCCAGGAGTAGAAGTGATGATGCTCATGTCAGCATAGCTCCATTATCATCTATTTTTATGTTCATGGACCGTTTGAATCGAGCAAAAAGTATGCCACGATGTTTGAGGGATAAACACAATACTTAGTGGTTAAAGTTTATTTTCAACACAAGATACGGGATTTTTTCCAGCAGATCAATCCTTGACATTTTACTAATTTTTTTTTCATGTCTTAACTGCTGAATTCACAGGGACATAGCATAACAAAGCCATGAAAAAAGGCTTATAGATAACTCTGTGGATAACTCAAAAAACAGACACTTAAACGGCTTTGGGTGAATAAAGAAACAAATTGTTTAACATTGGCACAAAATCTATACTAAATGTTCATCCTGTCGGAAAAAGCATGCAAAACTGAAAAATATATTAAAATTCATAATTTTAATAAAAAGATAACAAAAGGGGCTAGGCGTGTATCAGTTTGGTGAACGCCTACTTGTTTACAATGTAAACGTGTGTATATTGCAAAACATAAACCAATGTATCTGTCAGGTTTTTGATAGGCGGATTCACTCAGATTTTAGGGGCAAACAAATGAGCCAAGAAGAAAAGTTACCGAAGATTTTGATCGTAGAAGATGATGAGCGCTTAGCACGTTTAACACAAGAGTATTTGATCCGTAACGGTTTGGAAGTTGGGGTTGAAACAGACGGTAATCGTGCAATTCGTCGTATTATCAGCGAGCAGCCAGATCTGGTTGTCCTCGATGTCATGTTACCAGGCGCAGATGGTTTAACCGTTTGTCGTGAAGTACGTCCACATTATCACCAACCAATCTTGATGCTGACTGCGCGTACAGAAGATATGGATCAGGTGCTTGGTTTGGAAATGGGTGCCGATGACTATGTGGCTAAACCTGTTCAGCCACGTGTGTTACTAGCACGTATTCGTGCTTTATTACGTCGCACTGACAAAACCGTAGAAGACGAAGTGGCACAACGTATCGAGTTTGATGATCTGGTGATTGATAATGGCGGTCGTTCAGTGACTTTAAATGGTGAGTTGGTTGACTTCACTAGCGCTGAATATGATTTGTTGTGGTTATTGGCTTCGAATGCAGGTCGTATCCTGTCTCGTGAAGATATTTTCGAGCGCCTACGCGGTATTGAATATGATGGTCAAGATCGTTCAATCGATGTACGGATTTCTCGTATTCGTCCAAAAATTGGTGATGATCCGGAAAATCCAAAACGTATTAAAACTGTACGTAGTAAAGGTTATTTATTCGTTAAAGAAACCAACGGAATCTAAATACTCTAAAGCCTCCTGATCTCAGGGGGCTTTTCCCTTGATAGAAGGGGCCTTGTGCAGCGTAGCTGTTCAGGGGAGATGTTCACTAGCTTGGAATTATTTACCCTATGGTAAGTCGAGTACTGAAAAACAGCATATTTTTGCGTATTTATGCTGGTTTGGTCGTTTTGGTCGTTGTGGTTGCCGCATTTTGTTATTTGCTGGTGCAGATCATTAACTATCAACGTGCGCAAGAATATCGTGAATCTCTTACTGATGGTATTTCCTATGTCATTAGTGAAGGTGTATCTCGTCAGCCAGAAAAACAGCAGAAGTTAGATTGGATTTCCGATGCTTCTGATTTGCTGGAATTGCCGATCTACTATGTCGATGCAGAACGGGTAGAACTGTCTCGCACCGAAAAAAAGCGCATCGCAGAACAAAAATCAGTGGTTCGTTATGATGCCAATAATGGTATAGGTTATATCATTATCGGTTTAAAAGACGATTCTAAGCATTACCTGTATATCAAAGTCGATAAAATTGGCGAACGCCAGATGAAAGCGCTACCGATTTTTGTACTGGATTATTTGATTTTCTATCCAGGGCAGGAGCGTGAGTACTTAGATAAAATCAAAAAGCATTTTTATTATCCGATTGAAATTGCAGATATTAAAGATATCAATCTGGATTCAGAGCAAATTGGTCGTTTGCGCCAAGATCAGAGTGTATTGTTGTATAAAGACAGTGCAACGGTGCGTGGAACCACCATTTCGATTGTTTCTCCTATGCCGAACCATCCTGCGCAAGTGCTGATTTTAGGGCCTGTGCCGATGTTTAACTGGATGCCGTTCCAACTGTCTGCAGGCATTACTTTATTTAGCTTGTTCCTGTTGAGCTTGGGGGTATACGGTCTGATTTTACCATTGGAGCGAAAAATCCGCCAGGTTCGTTATGCTCTGAACAAGATGAAATCAGGTGATTTGTCCTTACGTGTCCCGATTGAAGGGAGCGATGAAATGGCCAACTTGGCTTCCAGCTATAACAACATGTCGGATCATATTCAGCGTTTGATTGAAGCGCAGCGTGAGTTGATGCGTGCGGTGTCACATGAGTTGAGAACACCTGTAGCGCGAATCCGCTTTGGTATGGAAATGCTGGCAGAAGAAGATGATTATAATTATCGTATTCAACAGGTCGATATGATTGATAAGGATATTGAGGCATTGAATACCTTGATTGACGAGATCATGACCTATGCCAAACTGGAACAGGGCACGCCGTCTTTAGATTTTGAAGACATTGTTCTGGTCGAGGTGCTGGATCAGGTGGCGATGGAAACCGAGGCACTGAAGACGCAAAAAGAAATTGAACTGATTGCACCAGCGTTGTCTTTAAAGGTAGATGCAGAGCGTCGTTACCTGCATCGTGTGGTACAAAATCTGGTCGGCAATGCGGTACGTTACTGTGATCATAAGGTGCGTATCAGCGGTGGGATTCATGCTGATGGCAATGCCTATGTTTGTGTAGAAGATGACGGACCGGGGATTCCAGAGCAAGAGCGCAGTCGTATTTTTGAAGCCTTTGCGCGTTTAGATGACAGTCGTACCCGTGCTTCGGGTGGTTATGGTCTGGGCTTGTCAATTGTCAGCCGGATTGCGTACTGGTTCGGTGGCACCATTCAAGTCGATCAAAGTCCAAACTTGGGCGGTGCGCGCTTTATCATGACTTGGCCTGCCAAGCGTTATAAACAAGTGATTAAAAAATAGAATGAAAAGACGGTTGCTCTTTTTGATGTAATAAAAAGCCAAGGGATATTGCCTTGGCTTTTTTTATAGCAAAATTTTAAGCCCATTCACTTGCTTTTGCATAGCGAGATGCATTGGCAGGAACGGAGGGGGTGCATGGGGCAATTATGCCCATGTTTTTGACCAATAAGCCTGATGTTCTGTACTGTTCCACTGACCTTTAATTTGGGCAGCCTGAAAAGAGTCTAATGCCTGAACACGCTGCATGTAATTTAAAGTGGCAGGAAATCTTTGCTTGTCTGTAATTAAATTTAACAGGGCTTCTACTAAAAAGACCATCATGATGTCGGCAGCTGAGAAAGCTTCTCCTGCAAACCATGTGTGTGTTGCAAGATGCTGTTCTATCAATGTCATCTGCTGATAAAGGGTTGGATTGAGAAACTGTCGGTCAAAGGATCGCTTTATTATTCTGATTAAAGGTCGTGCAAAAAAAGGTGACCGATCTACCATTCGAGAAAAAATCTGCTTGAGTGTTAAATTCGGCATCAGCGTTGCATCTGCAAAATTTTTCCAATAAAAATATTGCTGTTTATTTACTGAGTTTGTTGGTTGGAGCTGATGAGGCAATCCATTCGCCAGCAGGCTATCTAATATGGCGGAAGTCTCTGCTAACACTTGGGGCGGGCTATACATATCATCCACCAAAATTGGAACTTTACCCAAAGGATGAATGTCTTTGAGCCACTCAGGTGCCTCGCCATTGGGGGTACGCTCACAAAAAATAAGCGCATAATCGAGTTGTAAGACTTCAAGCAGCCACACGATGCGCTGTGAGCGAGAGTTACTTAAATGGTAGAGTTTTAACATGGATTTTAATCAGTTCTAGTTCATCGTGTCTGCCGGTTGGGGAGTGTGGCCTTAGTGTCCAGTTGTAAAGGCTTGCTCTACGGTGTTGGCTGAGGCTGCCGTCGTCAATGTGAGTGACATCGTGATGATGATACTTTGGGTTTGCTGTTTGATTTGCATTATTTATCCTCTGAATGAGAGTGTTATTGTTAGATTGTCTGTTGTTCTGCATATCGTTGCTGACAAGAAAAAAGCAGCAAGGTTGCTGCTTTTTATAAATAGAGTGAAAAAGAATCGTAATCTAAAGTGTTGGGCACCGCTTGGTATGAGCTGAATGATTTTTACTCATGCAGAGAGGGATCAGGTTCAATCAGGGGTTTACCTGAGCGCAGACCTTGCAATGCATCAGCATTGAAGTCAATCAGCAGGGCATTATTTTTAATATCGATTTTATAGCCTTTGATGAGTGCTTGATCGCCATTTAAGGTTTCAACTTTATAGCTGTCCGCAATATTCAGAATACTTTCTAGGTTGGTCGTGGTTGCGGCAAAATCTTCTCTAAATACTTCGTAGATGTCTCTTAAATCAAAAATTGCATTATCAGCATCTGGATGTTTTCGAACATAACTTTCGATATGACGCATCAGAAGTTGTGAAAAAAAGAAGTAATCTGAGTCGTGTGTATATTCTAGATGCATGTTTTTCTCCTTTTGTGCTCATTCTAGAATACTCATCTATTACGCGAACTGTGTATAAAGATAATTAAAGTATTTAGCTGAATTGCAACATATTATGTCGAAATGACAACTTGATTGCGGCCCTGACGTTTGGCTTGATACAGTACATCATCGGCCTGTTTGAATAATTGCTCGATGGAGTGCTGATTTTCAGGCTCACAAATACAAATACCGATACTGATTTGGATCGAAAAGCTCTGTTGTGTTGCATATTCAATCGGAGTTTTACTGATTTGTAAGCGAATTTTTTCTGCACAGAGATAAGCTGCATCGGCATCGGTATTGGACATAAAAATAGCAAACTCTTCACCGCCTAAACGCCCGAGCAGGTCTTGGGGTCTGAGCAGGCTTTGAATGGTATGTACACAGCTTTGCAAGGCACGATCACCCATTTGGTGTCCATAGCTGTCATTCACCTGTTTGAAATGATCAATATCAAGCATCAGGAAAGCCGTGGTTTGTCCTGAACTGGTGGCTTGCTGCTGTAATAATTGTACGGACTGCAGAAATTGACGTCGGGTCAGGCTTGAGGTGAGTTCGTCGTGGGCAATGGTGTGCTGTAGTTCTTGAATCAGTTTGGATCTCAAGATATTGATGCTGGAAACAGTGAGCGGTGCAATGGTCATCATAATCAATCCAAGGCGGATCGAAATGGCGTTGTTTAAAAAGTGTTCTGGATAAAGTAGTAGGTAGTTTTGTGAAACATGATAGATCACAAAGGCGCAACTGATTGAGGTGATGATGGCGACTGAGAAATGGCGATAGCTCAGGGCGCACCAGATGAGTGCTGCAATCGGATACAGCAGTGAACCAGGGCCTGCATCGTAATAGCCAATCGCAATTGAAAAAATAACTGCAAACAAGGGCAGGCTTTGTTGCACGGTCTGGGTTTTAAATTCTTTGAGTTGTTGTTTAAACTCAGAGAAATGCGGCGCGCTGATGATCGCAGGGAGCAGTAACAGCGCATTTTGAATCTCTGCGGTAAACCAGTAGCCAAAATCTGTCCAGAAAGAGCCCAGAGCAAATTTGGTATTGAATAAGGGGAGGGTCAGTGCCGCAAATAAAGAGCTGGCCAAAGCACCAATACAGCAAAAGCTAAACAGAAATAGATAGAAATAGCCCTGATGCATGGAACGGATAAAGGCATTAAATCTGATATATAAAGTCAATGTGGTTAAAACATAGAATAGATTGGCAGAGTTCAGGCAGATATTGAGTAAGAACGGGGTGCCCTGTAAGGTGTCCGCCAGCAAATATCCTACGATTGCACCAATAAAACTGATCGGGTGGCGGGTGTGCGGAAAGCGAATCAGCAGCCCGAGCAGAACCGAATTGGCAGGCCAGAAAGAGGCGAGAAAAGTCAGGTGTCTGGTGGCGATGCCAATGAGGCAGCACAGCAGAATTACCCCAGTAAAGAATGCGAATAATTGTAAAAGCGAGCGTGGTTTGAGTACTGCATGGGCTTGAGGCATAGAGACGTGTTTCTATGGCGAGATGAGGTCGCGCTATTATATAAATTCTGTTTAAATTTTCATCATAAAACTACGCCAATGCAATGGTTTAGTTTGTGCAGCAATATATTGGGGCATGTTGATTAAAATACGAATGTTTTTGATTCATCCATAAAGAAAAAAATGATCAATATGCTCTTCTTGATTAGATAATTCGATTTTTAGGGGTGAATTAACCGTGATCTTGGATATATCCGTAAATTTGAGGACAAAATCATCCGAAAGACTAAAGCGCTTCAACTAGCATGAGAAATTAGAAATCAGGTACAATTGGCGGGATTAATTTTGTGTTTGGTGTATTTGAAGGCCAATACATACATTCTTTGTTAAAAATAGGCCTGCCAGGAGTTATCCCCGCATGAGTGCCATTACTCCATACGATTGGGCAATAATTGCCTTCGTGATCGGCGTTACATTTCTTTGCGTTTTTATGCTGACAGTTCCCTTACTCCTCGGGGGTAAAGCATGGGGACGTGCAAAGCAAGAGCAGTTTGAGTCAGGTGTCGTAGGTGCGGGCGGTGCTCGTATCCGCCTGTCAGCCAAATTCTATTTAGTTGCAATTTTCTTTGTGGTTTTCGATCTGGAAGCCCTCTATCTCTACGCTTGGGCAACTTCGGTTCGTGAAGTCGGCTGGGTGGGTTTTGCAACGGCTGCCGTGTTTATTTTAGTTTTATTGATCGGTTTGATTTATGAGCTTTCGACTGGCGCACTTAACTGGGCTCCTTCGGATCGTCGTAAAGCAGCGGGTGTTAAAACCAAAATTGGTTCGCCAAATATGAATATTGCTGACATTACGCGATTCAATAACATTGAAGAGTTAGTTGTCGATCCTACTGGTCATATTCCAGCACAGTCTTCTGGTCGTGTTAAATCAAAAACACCGACTACATCATCATTTGAACAGGAGTAAGTCGGGATGAAATATACTTTAACCCGTGCGAATCCGGATGCCGATCAATATCCATTACAAGATCGTCAAATCGTCACTGATCCACTTGAGGAAGAAGTGAATAAAAGTGTGATGATGACACGTCTTGAGGATGTGTTGCATACAGCCGTGAACTGGGGGCGTAAAAACTCTTTGTGGCCATTTAACTTTGGTACGTCATGCTGCTACGTTGAATATGCAACCACATTAACAGGTGTGCATGACTTGTCACGTTTTGGTGCCGAGGTGATTCGAGCTTCACCACGTCAAGCGGATTTGATGATTGTTGCAGGGACTTGCTTTGTCAAAATGGCGCCTGTAATCCAACGTTTGTATGAACAAATGCTTGAGCCTAAATGGGTCATCTCGATGGGTGCTTGTGCTAACTCAGGTGGTATGTACGACATCTATTCAGTGGTTCAAGGTGTAGACAAAATTATTCCTGTTGATGTGTACATCCCAGGTTGTCCGCCACGTCCAGAAGCATTGATCCAAGCATTGATGTTATTGCAAGACCAAATTCAGCTTGAGCGCCGTCCACTTTCAGCGGTTATTGGTGATGATCTTCAGCCTGTGTATAAGCCAAAGATGATGCCAGAACGTGACCGTAAAAATGCGGAACGTATTGCGGTGAAAAACCTACGCTCTATGGATGACATTAAATAATTTTAACGATGAGTTTTTGACATATTCCATGATGAATATGGTCGTCGGGAAAATTGACAAAATTTGTATTAAATAGGAAGCCAAGCCAATGGCTGAAACTGACATTGCTATGCCAGAATCAACTCCAGTTGATTCACGCCCAGCATTTGCAATCGTAGAAGAGCTCAAAACCAAATTTGGTGAGAACTTCTATGTGCAGGCGACTTTTGAAGAGTTTCCAACAGTCTGGGTTGAGCGCGCACGCGTGCAAGAAGTCCTTATGTTCCTCCGTAAAGTGGAACGTCCTTATGTAATGTTGTTTGACTTGTCTGCGGTCGATGAGCGTTTACGTGTTCACCGTGACGGTTTGCCAGCATCTGACTTTACTGTGTTCTATCACTTGTTATCGCTTGAGCGTAATAGTGATATTCGTATTAAAGTTGCATTGAATGAAAATGATTTAAGCATCCCAACCGCAACCAATATCTGGCCAAATGCCAACTGGTACGAGCGTGAAGCTTACGATATGTTTGGTATCGATTTCGCAGGGCACCCAATGCTCCGTCGTATCTTGTTGCCGACGTATTGGGAAGGTCATCCATTGCGTAAAGAATATTCTGCCCGTGCGACAGAATATACCCCGTACATGCAAGATCAAGCGAAGCAAGATTTCGAACAAGAACACTTACGCTTTGTGCCAGAAGACTGGGGTCTAAAACGCGGTAATGATGACGAAGACTTCATGTTCCTGAACTTGGGTCCGAACCATCCATCTGCACACGGTGCGTTCCGTGTGGTTTTACAGTTGGACGGTGAAGAAGTCAAAGACTGTGTGCCTGATATCGGTTATCACCACCGTGGTGTGGAAAAGATGGCTGAACGTCAAACTTGGCATTCATTCATTCCGTATACCGATCGTGTCGATTACTTGGGTGGTTGTGCGCAAAACATGCCATATGTGATGGCTGTTGAGCAAATGGCAGGGATTCAAGTCCCTGAGCGTGCACAAGTGATTCGTGTGATGTTGAACGAGTTATTCCGTATCAATAACCACTTATTATTCTGTGGTACCGCGATTCAGGATGCGGGCGGTATGACCCCTGTATTCTATATGTTCGCAGACCGTCAGAAAGTCTATGACATCGTTGAAGCGATTACCGGTTACCGTATGCATCCGGCATGGTTCCGTATCGGCGGAACAGCACACGACCTTCCAAACAACTGGCAAAAACTTGTTAAAGAATTGCTAGAGTGGATGCCGAAGCGTTTGAACGAGTACTACACTGCTGCGCTTAAAAACTCAGTCTTTATTGGTCGTACCCGCAACGTTGCGCAATACGATGCTAAATCTGCATTGGCTTGGGGTGTGACAGGGACAGGTTTACGTGCGACGGGTATTGATTTCGACGTGCGTAAATATCGTCCATACAGTGGTTATGAAAACTTCGACTTTGATATTCCAGTGGAATACGAAGGCGATGCCTATGCACGTGTACTGGTTCACTTCCGTGAAATCACTGAATCATTGAAAATCATTCAGCAGTGCTTGGACAACATGCCATCTGGTCCATATAAAGCGGATCATCCATTGGCTGTTCCACCACCGAAAGATAAGACATTACAAGATATTGAAACCTTGATTACGCACTTCTTAAGCGTATCTTGGGGTCCTGTAATGCCAGCGGGCGAGTCTTCATTTATGACTGAAGTCGTGAAGGGTGCGAGTACCTATTACCTCACTTCTGACAAGTCAACCATGAGTTACCGTACCCGTATTCGTACACCAACGTTCACGCATTTACAGCAAATGCCTTCAGTGATTAATGGCAGTTTGGTTTCTGACCTGATCATTTATTTGGCAACCATTGACGTGGTTATGGCTGACGTGGATCGCTAGGGGTAAACGATTATGATGATTTTGACTGATAAAAAACCACGTGTGAATGTTGAAGGGATTTTGACTGCGGACGAAATCCATGACATCGAACATCACATTGGTCATTACCCGTACCCACGTGCAGCATCTTTGGATGCCTTGAAGTGTGTACAACGCCGTAATGGCTGGGTAGATGATGCACAGATGAATGCGATTGCACAGCTGTTGACCATGAGCGTAGCGGATCTGGAAGGTGTTGCAACTTTCTATAACCGTATCTACCGTCAACCTGTTGGCCGTCATGTGATTCTATTGTGTGACTCAATTGCATGCTTCTTGATGGGTGCAGAAACTTTGGCAGAAGCGTTCCAGCGCGAGTTGGGTATCCAGTATGGACAAACCACCGCAGATGGTCGTTTTACCTTGCTCCCAATTTGCTGTTTAGGCAACTGCGATAAAGGTCCAACTTTAATGATTGATGAAGATACTCACGGTCTCGTGGACGTTTCATCGGTTAAACAGTTATTGGAGAAGTATGTATGAATACTGAACCAAAACCAATCTATGGCGACGGTAACCCAGAAACGCATCCATTGACTTGGCGTTTGAGCAAACAAGAATTTGTTCGTGCGGCAGATGAGTACGAAGCACTAGAAGGCTATGCTGGCTTTAAAAAAGCCTTGAGCATGCCACCAAAAGATGTACTTGAAGTCATTAAAGCTGCGACTGTTAAAGGTCGTGGTGGTGCAGGTTTCCCAGCAGGGATTAAATGGTCATTGATGGCCCCAAATGATGGCGGGCCACGCTATTTGATCTGTAATGCCGATGAAATGGAACCAGGTACCTTTAAAGACCGTTTGTTGATGGAAAAACTTCCTCATCAATTGATCGAAGGCATGTTGATTGCAGGTTACACCTTAGAAGCAACTCAAGGTTATATCTTCATCCGTGGTGAATATGTTGAAGCGGCTCAATACTTAAATGAAGCATTAGAGCAAATCCGTGCCAAAGGTTACTTGGGTGACAACATCCTTGGAACAGGCTGGAACTTTGATATGCACGTTCACACAGGCGCAGGTCGTTATATCTGTGGTGAAGAAACTGCATTGATCAACTCGCTTGAAGGTCGCCGCGCCAATCCGCGTACCAAACCGCCATTCCCGCAGGTAGCAGGGGCATGGGGTCGTCCAACGATTGTCAACAACGTTGAAACCTACAATAACTTGCCAGCGATCATGTTGCGTGGCCCAGAGTGGTATATCAACCTGTCTGCGGGTAAATCAAAAGATCCAGGCACCAAAATTTATGGTGCATCAGGCAAAGTTAAATTCCCAGGCCTTTGGGAACTACCATTTGGTACAACTGCGCGTGAAGTGATTGAAGAGCATGCGGGTGGTATGCGCGACGGTCTAACCCTGAAAGCATGGTTACCAGGTGGTGCATCAACCGACTTCTTGGCTGCCGAACACATTGATTTGCCAATGGATTCAGAAACGATCATGAAAGCAGGTTCTCGTTTGGGAACGTGTTTACTCATGGTGGTGGATGAAACCCAATGTATGGTTTCTGCAACACGTAATTTAGAAGAATTCTTTGCGCGTGAATCATGTGGTTTCTGTACACCATGCCGTGATGGTTTACCTTGGGCAGTGAAAGCGCTTAAAGCACTGGAAGCAGGCGAAGGTAAGAAAGAAGATATCGATCATTTACAAGAACTGACGCGTAAATTATGGATCGGTAAAACTTTCTGTGCTCACGCACCAGGTGCGATGGAGCCGCTTATGGGCGCACTTAAATATTTCCGTAACGAGTTCGAAGCTAAGGTTAAAACCCATGCTCCAGCTCTAGACGTAGAACAAGCTTAAGGAATTCGACTATGGCTACAATTCATGTCGATGGAAAATCGTATGAAGTTAACGGCTCAGAAAACTTGCTTCAAGCATGTCTCAGCCTTGGCATCGACATCCCGTATTTTTGTTGGCACCCATCCTTAGGTTCTGTTGGTTCTTGTCGTCAATGTGCGGTGACCCAGTATGCAAATCCTGAGGACACACGTGGACGCTTGGTGATGTCATGTATGACACCTGCTGCCGACAATACCTATATTTCGATTGAAGACAAAGAAGCAACGGATTTCCGTGCGTCGATCGTTGAATTCTTGATGACCAACCACCCACACGACTGTCCAGTCTGTGAAGAAGGTGGTCACTGTCATTTACAAGATATGACGGTGATGACGCAACACGATCGTCGTCGTTATCGCTTTACTAAACGGACTCACTATAACCAAGAGTTGGGTTCGTTTATTGCGCATGAGATGAACCGTTGTATCGCGTGCTATCGTTGTGTGCGTTATTACAAAGACTATGCTGGTGGTACCGACTTTGGTGTCTATGCCAATGCGTCACGTGTTTATTTCGGTCGTCCAGAATCAGGTACTTTAGAATCTGAATTTTCGGGTAACTTGACTGAAGTGTGTCCAACAGGTGTATTTACCGACAAGACCCATTCAGCACGCTATAACCGTAAATGGGACATGCAATATGCGCCAAGCGTATGTTTCGGCTGTTCTTCAGGTTGTAACATCTCTCCGGGTGAGCGTTATGGCGAAATCCGTCGTGTTGAAAACCGTTTCAATGGTTCTGTGAACCAATACTTCCTGTGTGATAAAGGTCGTTTCGGTACAGGCTATGTCAATCGTGAAGATCGTCCACGTCAACCACAGTTCCGCAATGGTGAAACTGTTGCAACCGTAAGCGTTGATCAGGCGCTTGATCAAGTGATTGCACAGCTGAAAGGCAAAAAAGTGTTAGGAATTGGTTCTCCACGCGCAAGCTTGGAATCAAACTACGCACTGCGTGAATTGGTTGGACAAGACAACTACTCAACAGGGATGTCTCAAAAAGAGCAGAACTTGGTTGAGTTAGCCGCATCAATCATGCAAACACAGGGTATCTATAACCCGAACATGCGTGAAATTGAAAGCTATGATGCAGTATTGATCTTGGGTGAAGACTTAACTCAAACTGCACCACGTATGGCCTTGTCTGTGCGCCAAGCTGCGAAAAATAAAGCCAAAGAAATGGCTGCTGCAACACGTACGCCAGACTGGTTGGCTGAACCGGTACAACGTATCGGTCAAGATGCAAAATCACCAATCTATATCCTTGCTGCAACGCAAACGCGTTTAGCGGATGTGGCAACAGGTGAAGTGGTTGCATCGCCAAATGATATCGCACGTTTAGGTTTTGCAGTTGCTGCTGCGGTGAAAGGTGAAGCACTCTCTGGTTTAGCGGATGATGCCAAAGCATTTGCGCAAACCATTGCGGACACCTTGAAAGCTGCGAAAAAGCCATTGATTATTTCGGGCACCAGCTTACAAGATCCTGCCATCATGGAAGCTGCGGCACAAGTTGCGCAGAACCTCGGTGCAAATGCAGGCTTGTCATTGACTGTTCCAGAAGTGAACTCAATGGGCTTGGCATTGTTCGGTGGCTTAAGTCTAGAACAAGCATTTGCACAAGACTTTGATACTGTGGTTGTGGTTGAAAATGACTTAACCCGTCGTTTACCAGTGGCACAAGTCAAAGCTGCACTGGATAAAGCTGAAACTGTGATTGTATTGGATCATAGCGAAACTGAAACCTTGAAACTTGCAGATATCGTACTTTCAGCAGCGAGTTTTGCCGAAGGTGATGGTACTGTCGTGAGTCAAGAAGGCCGTGCACAACGTTTCTACCAAGTGTATGACCCAAGCTACTACACGCCAGAATATGCGATCAAAGAATCTTGGCGCTGGTTACATGCCATTGAGACAGGTCTCAAAGGCAAAGCAGTAGACTGGACATTGCTGGATGATGTGATTGAAGACATCGTGAAGAATGTACCAGTACTTGCAGCAATCGAAGATGTTGCACCAGATGCGGGTTACCGTATCCATGGCTTGAAGATTGCACGTGAACCACGTCGTTATTCAGGTCGTACTGCAATTCGTGCGCCGTTATCGATTCACGAACCTAAACAGCCGACTGATCCAGATTCAGCATTAACGTTCTCGATGGAAGGTTATGTCGGAACTCAGACTGCATCTTCATTGGTACCTTTCGCATGGTCTGCGGGCTGGAACTCACCACAAGCTTGGAACAAATACCAAGATGAAGTGGGTGGTCACTTAAAAGGTGGTGATTCAGGTATCCGTCTATTCGATCGTTTAGCTAAACGTCCTGCACGTAGCTATGTTGCACCAACCGCTGTGGTGGTGAACCCTGAAAGTTTCCGTCTTGTGCCAATGCACCATATCTTTGGTTCTGGTGAATTCACCATTAAAACACCTGCAATGGAATCTCGTATTCCTGAAGCGATGTTTGCGGTGGGTGAGCAAGATGCGACTCGCTTGAATGTTCAGGATGGTCAGCGTATTACCGTGCAAGCGGGTGAAACCAGCATCAGCTTACCTGTACAAGTGATCGAATATTTACCAACAGGCTATATCGGTTATCCAATTGGTTTAGCACCAACAGTTTCATTGGCAGAGCCTGTGTCTGTGGCGGTAGGAGTGTAATTCATGAATCAAGAAATTATACGTCAAACGCCACTTTGGGCTGAGAACTGGCCAATCGCTTATTCGGTGATTCAAGCCGTGGTGATCTTGCTGGTGGTGGTTTTGGTTGCTGCGTTAATGTCATTTATTGAGCGTCGTCTCTTGGCATTATGGCAAGATCGTTACGGTCCAAACCGTGTTGGTCCTGGCGGTATGTTCCAGATTGTTGCCGACATGCTCAAGATCATGTTCAAAGAAGACTGGACACCAAAGTTTGCTGATAAGCTCACGTTCCGTTTAGCACCAGCCGTTGCGATGGCAACTGCGGTACTTTCGTTTATGGTCATTCCAGTAAGTCCTACATTGGGCGTTGCGGATATGAGTATCGGTCTATTGTTCTTTATGGCAATGGCAGGTATTGCGGTTTATGCAGTGTTATTTGGTGGTTGGGCATCGAACAACAAATACTCATTACTCGGTGGTCTTCGTTCTGCTGCGCAAACTATTTCTTATGAAGTGTTCTTGGGTATCTCGTTGATGGGTGTGGTTGCAATTGCAGGCTCATTCAACCTTCGTGAAATCGTTGAAGCACAACGTGATATGTGGTTCATCATTCCTCAATTCTTAGGTTTCTTGATCTTTGTGGTTGCGGGTGTTGCCGTTACGCATCGTCATCCATTTGACCAACCAGAAGCTGAGCAAGAATTGGCCGAAGGTTACCATGTCGAATATGGTGGTATGAAGTGGGGGATGTTCTTCGTTGCGGAATATGTCAACGTGGTATTGATCTCTGCCTTGATCGTCACCTTATTCTTCGGCGGATGGCTTGCACCATTCAACTTGGAAATTCCATTTGTTCCACCATTATTCTGGTTCGTGATTAAAACAGCATTCTTTGTAATGATGTTTGTCTTGGCACGTGGTTCGTTAATGCGTCCTCGTTATGACCAAGTGATGAACTTTGGTTGGAAAGTTTGTTTGCCATTGGCGTTGGTCAACTTGTTAGTGACTGGTGCTGTGATTCTGATGAATCAGGCCTAGGACAGCAGGGAGTACAAAATGTATAAAATTCTAGCTGGCTTTGGATCGATTGTACGTTCGTTATGGATGGTGTTCAGCCATGTCACACGTAAACGTGACACGATCTTATATCCAGAAGTACCAGGTGAACAAATTGCACCTCCACGCTATCGTGGTCGTATCGTATTAACACGTGACCCGGATGGTGAAGAGCGTTGTGTGGCATGTAACCTGTGTGCGGTTGCTTGTCCTGTTGGCTGTATTTCATTACAGAAAGCGGAAAAAGAAGATGGACGTTGGTATCCAGAATTTTTCCGTATCAACTTCTCACGCTGTATTTTCTGCGGGATGTGTGAAGAAGCATGTCCAACGACTGCCATTCAGTTGACCCCGGATTTCGAACTGGGTGAATATGTACGTCAAGACTTGGTTTATGAAAAAGAAAACTTACTCATTTCTGGACCGGGTAAATATCCTGACTACAACTTCTACCGTGTTACCGGTATGGCGGTAAGTGGCAAAGAAAAAGGTCAAGCACAGAAAGAAAGTGCACCAGTAGATGTACGGAGCTTATTACCATGATGTGGCCATTTTATTTGATGGCACTTGTGGCCATCGTTTCGACGATTCGTGTTGTAACCAATACGAATCCAGTGCATGCACTGTTAAGTTTGATCGTTTCTCTTCTAGCGGTTGCTGGTATTTTCATGATCGTGGGTGCGCCGTTCGCGGCTGCCCTTGAGATCATCGTTTATGCTGGTGCCATCATGGTCTTGTTCGTTTTTGTTGTAATGATGCTGAATCTTGGACAAGAAACCATTGAACAAGAGCGTAAATGGTTGAGTTCAGACGCTTGGGCTTTTCCTGCACTGATGAGCTTTTTATTGGCTTTGATCTTGGTGTGGATGCTGGGTGGTGAATACACCACAATTTCTGCACCTATGGGGACAGAAATTGTAGGTCCGAAAGCTGTCGGTCAAGCGCTATTTACTCACTATCTATTATTGGTAGAAGTTGCCGCGATGTTATTGCTTGCAGCACTGGTTGCAGCATTCCACTTAGGCAAACGTGAACCAGGTGCAGAAGAGGATAAAGAATAATGGGACACATCCCTTTAGAACATGGTTTGATCGTTGCAACCATCCTTTTTGCACTGGGTTTTTACGGTGTAATGGTGCGACGTAACCTTTTATTTATGCTAATGAGCCTTGAAGTGATGATGAATGCCGCTGCGCTGGCATTCGTTTTAGCGGGTAGCGTTTGGGCGCAGCCAGATGGACAGATCATGTTCATTCTGATTTTGACGCTTGCTGCAGCAGAGGCATGTATCGGTCTTGCGATCGTCCTTCAGTTTTATCATCGCTTCCATCATCTGGATGTGGATGCTGCTAGTGAGATGCGCGGATGAGTACATTATATTTAACCATTTTATTTCCGCTCATTGGTTTTATCCTCTTGGCGGCAGGGCGTAATAAACTGTCTGAAAACCTGGCAGCTATTATTGGTGTTGGTTCAGTCGGTTTGTCTGCGTTATTCGCTTTAATTGCGGGTCTTGCATTTACCAGCAGCGGCCAAACTGTTTTTGTTCAACACCTATGGACATGGTTCAGTGTTGGCGGTTTTGAGCCAGGTATCAGCTTGCACCTTGATGGTTTGTCATTACTGATGACAGGCATGATCACGGGTGTTGGTTTCCTGATTCACATCTTCGCATCTTGGTATATGCGTGGTGAAGAAGATTACGCACGTTTCTTCTCTTATTTCAACCTGTTCGTTGCCAGCATGTTGTTGTTGGTACTCGGCGATAACTTGGCGTTATTGTTCCTAGGTTGGGAAGGCGTAGGTCTGTGTTCATACCTGTTGATTGGTTTCTACTACTCAAACCCTGCAAATGGTTGGGCAGCAATCAAGGCATTTACCGTAACACGTGTGGGTGACGTTTTCTTACTCATCGCACTGTTCTTGCTCTATCAACAGTTTGGTACGTTGAATACCCAGTACATTGTTGAAAATGCAGCGACTGTGATGACACAAAGTTCATCATTGTCGATCTGGACAGCATTGATGTTGTTCTTGGGTGCGGCAGGTAAATCAGCGCAAATTCCATTACAAACTTGGTTAGCCGATGCGATGGCTGGTCCTACACCAGTATCTGCATTGATCCACGCTGCGACCATGGTCACAGCAGGTGTGTACTTATGCTGCCGTATGTTCTCTGTGATGGAAATGGCGCCAGCAGTGATGCAGTTCATTTCGATTACTGGTGCTGTGACTTTGCTGGTTGCTGGCTTTGCGGCCTTGGTTCAAACCGATATCAAACGTATCTTGGCTTACTCAACCATGAGTCAGCTCGGTTATATGTTTATGGCGGTGGGTGCGGAAGCATACCAAGCGGGCTTATTCCACATGTTGGCTCACGCATTCTTCAAAGCGTTATTGTTCCTTTCTTCAGGTGCCGTAATTCTTGCATGTCATCATGAACAAAACATTTTCAAAATGGGTGGATTACGTCATAAGATTCCATTTGTATTCTGGTGTTTCGTGATCGGTGGTGGCGCATTGGCAGCACTTCCAATCGTGACGGTTGGCTTCTTCTCTAAAGATGCGATCTTGGGCGCGGTATATGCTCAATCGGCTATTGCCAACCTTCCGCTTTACCATACCTTGTACTGGGTGGGTGTTGCAGGTGCATTCTTAACCTCTATTTATACCTTCCGTTTAATCTGGGTGGTGTTCTTTGGTGAAGAGAAAACCCATGCACATGCGATTCATGGTGTGACTTACTGGGCGCCGCTTGCAATCCTTGCTGCGTTGTCAACAGGTATTGGTTACTTCCTGCAAGCGCCAGTTGCAAAATTGTTGACTGCTGCAAGCATTCCAAGTTTTGTGATTCCTGAAAGCTTAGAAGCGGCTGTTGCACATGCTGAACATTTAGCAAGTGGTGTTGCCCTTGTTGGTTTAGCTGTCGGTATCTTCTTATTTGCCTTTGCGTATGGTGCAGTTAAATCATTTGCTCAGACCTCTCTGGGTTCAGGTTTAGCACATATTTGCCGTACTGCATTTGGTTTCGATGCTTTGTATAACATCGTATTTGTAAAACCTTATTTATTGATTGCGAAAATTTTAGGTCGTGATCCTGTTGACGGGTTATGGTTGTTACTCCCTGCCATTGTGAAGGGTGGGAATAGCTTTACCAGTTCGCGTCAAACTGGTTCATTACGTGAATACGCATCAAGCATGTCACTCGGTGTAGTGGTGTTATTGATGATCTTGATCGTGATTCAGGTTGTGGGGAAATAAAATGGAAAACAATTTAATTTTACCCGCACTGATTTTAGTTCCTTTCATTGCTGGTTTTATTTGTTGGTTGGTTGATAAATACGACCAACATTTACCGCGTTGGATTGCCTTGATTGGTATGCTCATTACCTTTGGTTTGGGCATTGCACTTTGGCAAAGTGGTACATTTAGCTACGAGTTGGGCAGTAAAGTTCCGACTTGGGCGGCTGAATTCCATCTTCCTTGGATTCAGACTTTAGGCATCAGCATTCACTTAGCAGTGGATGGTTTATCTCTGCTTATGGTGTTGCTGACTGCATTACTGGGTGTACTTGCAGTAGGCTGTTCATGGGGCGAGATCCAAAAGAACGTAGGTTTCTTCCATTTAAACCTCCTGTGGAGTTTAGGTGGGGTCATCGGTGTATTCTTGGCGATTGACTTATTCCTATTCTTCTTCTTCTGGGAGATGATGCTGGTACCAATCTATTTCCTGATTGCGTTATGGGGTCATAAAGGTTCGAATGGTCGTTCACGTGTTTACGCTGCAACCAAGTTCTTCTTGTATACACAAATCGCGGGTTTGATCATGTTGATCGGTATCTTGGGCTTAGTGGTCTATGGATACATGATGACAGGTATGATCGGCTTCGATTACAACTACCTCTTGGCCGTTGCGAACCACTTACCACCTGAAGTTGCTTACGCATTCATGTTGTGTTTCTTCATTGGTTTTGCTGTGAAATTACCTGTCTTCCCATTACACGGTTGGTTGCCTGATGCGCATGCGCAAGCACCAACAGCGGGTTCTGTGGATTTAGCGGGTATTTTGATTAAGACAGCAGCATACGGTTTGCTTCGTTTCGTGATTCCATTCTTCCCGGCAGCTTCAGCGCAGTTCGCTGACATTGCCATTATTTTGGGCTTGATTGGTATTTTCTACGGTGCATTCCTTGCGTACCAGCAAACAGACATGAAACGTTTACTTGCGTACACGTCGATTTCACACATGGGTTTCATCTTACTTGCAATTTATGCAGGTAATATCCTGACCTTCCAAGGCTTAATGATCATGATGTTGGCACATGGCTTGTCATCTGCGGCATTGTTCATTATGTCTGGTCAAGTGTATGAGCGTGTACATACCCGTGACTTGCGCTTGATGGGCGGTCTTCGTGGTCAACTGCAATACCTGCCATTCTTCTTGATGTTCTTTGTTGCAGCACTCGTGGGTGTACCAGGTTTAGGTAACTTTATTGGTGAATTCCTGATCCTGATGGGTTCATTCAAAACTTATCCGGCCTTTACCATTATTGCAGCAGTAAGCTTAGTGTTTGCAGGTCTTTATGGTCTGATTCTGATTCACAAAGCGTTATTTGGTGAACCAAATTCAGAACAAAAGCAGCACTACACGACACCATTGAAAGATTTATCTGCACGTGAAGTCAGCATTTTGATGGTCTGTGCGATCGGTTTGCTTTGGTTAGGTCTTTATCCACAAACCTTCTTGGATATGTCTCATTCAAGCATGCAGTGGTTGGTCAATAGTTATTTGCCAGTACAAGAAGTTGTTGAAACTGTTCAACAGGCTACAACCCAACTAGAACATGTGGAGATGCAATAAATCATGAACTTCACAATTTCTTTTTCTGAGCTTATGCCGCTAGCGCCAGTGATGATTGTGGCTTTGACTGCAATCGTAGTGATGTTGTTGACTGCGATTAAACGCAATCACAACCTTATTGCGACAACTTCGGTTGTCGGTTTAAACCTTGCTGCGATTTATATCGGCTATACCGTATTTAGCGGACACTTTGTGCCAGTTAACGTGATGGGCATGTTTATGGTTGATCCATTTACCATGCTCTATCAATTCCTGATTTTGATTGCTGCTTTGGCGTGCTGCACCTTGTCTCATGCTTATATTGAGACTTATAAGGAAAACCGCGAAGAACTGTATATCTTGTTACTGTGTTCAGTGACAGGTGCAATGTTATTGGTGGCAAGTTCGCATTATGCAGCTTTCTTCATCAGCTTGGAGTTGATGTCGATTCCTGTATACGGCATGTTGGCCTATACCTATCAACGTGGTCAGTCTTTGGAAGCAGGGATTAAATACCTAGTGCTTTCAGCAACTGCATCTGCAATGTTGTTGATGGGTATGGCATACATCTATGCTTACACAGGTTCCTTGTCATTCTATGATTCGGTACAAGCCTTGTTTACGGCAATCCAGCAACCCATGGTGTTGTTGGGCTTAGGTTTAATCATCTTTGCAGTTGCATTCAAACTTTCACTTGCGCCATTCCATAAATGGACGCCAGATGTGTATGCGGGTGCACCAGCACCAATGGCAACCTTTTTGGCAACAGCTGCGAAAGTGGCAACGATTGGTCTATTTGTACGCTACCTACTGACTTCTGGTGCAATTCTGGTTGAATCATTAGTAACTGTGTTAACCATTATCGCGGTATTGTCGATTGTGGTAGGTAACTTACTTGCAGTACGTCAAGTGAATTTGAAGCGTATCTTGGGTTATTCATCAATTGCGCACTTTGGTTACTTGTTGATTGCTTTAATCAGCATGACTTATGCAAGCTTAGGCAGTGTAACAGTTTATGTGATTACTTATGTGCTCACCACAATCGGTGCGTTTGGTGCTGTGGCATTAATGTCGAGCCCATATAACAACGTAGATGAAGCACAAAGTCTTGCAGACTATCGTGGTTTGTTCTGGCGCCGTCCGATCTTGACTGCAACTTTAACCGTGATGATGTTGTCTTTAGCGGGTATCCCATTAACAGCGGGCTTTATTGGTAAGTTCCTTGTGGTGATGGCTGCAGTAACAACACAACACTGGTTCTTGGCTGCGATGATCGTGGTGGGTAGTGGTATCGGTTTGTACTATTACTTGCGTGTGATGGTGGTGATGTATATGACCCCACCAGACGTACCTCGTATTGATGCTGATGCGCATTGGGGAACCAAAGTCGGTGGTCTGATGGTACTTGCTGCTGCGTTATTGGTATTCGTACTCGGTGTCTATCCAGACCCAATGATTAACTTGGCATTGAAGTCAGAGATTCTTTCTCCATTGCACTTTATGATGTCTCAACAACAGTAATCGTCGGATTTGTACAAAAAAGCCTCCAAAGTTGGGGGCTTTTTTATTGATGAGTAAAAAAACACTTTATAATAGAACGAGATTAACATTACCTAGGTACTCACTCGTGTCGATTCAAGAAATTCGTCATCCGCTTATTCGCCATAAACTTGGTTTACTACGTCGCTCTGACATCAGTACCAAGAATTTTCGTGAATTAGCGCAAGAAGTCACGATGTTACTGACTTATGAAGCAACAAAGGATCTTCCTGTTGTTGATCATGAAATTGATGGGTGGGCAGGGAAAGTCTCAACTCAACGTATCGCAGGGAAAAAAATCACCATTGTACCGATTCTACGTGCAGGTATTGGTATGCTCGAAGGTGTACTAAGCTTGATTCCAAGTGCTAAGGTCAGTGTCTTGGGGTTGGAACGTGATGAAGCGACTTTAGAAGTGCGCACCTACTACAAAAAGTTAGTGCCTGATGTTGCTAATCGTTTAGCCATGATCATTGATCCAATGCTGGCAACAGGAAATTCTTTAATTGCAGCAATTGATGTCTTGAAAGCAAGTGGCTGTAAAGATATCCGTGTCATGATTTTGGTCGCTGCACCAGAGGGCATTGCCAAAGTTGAAGCTGCGCATCCAGATGTCCGTATTTATACCGCTTCGGTTGACCAAGGTCTGAATGAAGAAGGTTATATTGTTCCTGGTTTGGGCGATGCTGGTGACAAAATTTTTGGTAGCGTGCAAAAAGACTAATTTTTGTCATATTGAGAAAAAGAGACTGAGTCCAACCGTAGAGCATTTCAGGATGGATTGAAAGTCTCTTTTTTATTTCTATATACTGTAATGATTGCATTGAGAACGTAGGATAAAGGTCATGGCACAAGAGTTCTATCAAGGAAAAGTCAAACAATATAATCCTGATAAAGGATTTGGTTTTATTGCAACTTCTGAAGGAGATATCTTTTTTCATATCTCAGATTTTCCTGCAGAAGAAGGCGAGCCGAAAAGAAATGAAAAAGTGAAATTTGTCGCGCTGGAAAATGATGGAAAGTTTAAAGCAACACAAATTGAGCGTATTGATCCTAATCCAGCGAAAACCAAGAAGACCAAAATTGCCAATCACAATAAGTCGATTACCACAGAGTTGCTGTCAAATTTTCGACGCTAATTGTGATGATTGATATTTTTCAATCTTAGAATTTGGTTTAGGTACATGATAAAAGGGGCTTTCTAGCCTCTTTTTGATTAGAATAGGGTGCAATATAAAAATAGAGTGTTGATGATGTTTCTTGAGGGAAAAATTAAAAAATATAATGCAGAGAGAGGTTTTGGTTTTATTGAATTAGACGGGGATCAAAAGGATCTATTCTTCCATATTGGTGATTTTCCACAAGCAGCGGGTGAGCCTCGACTGGGAGAAAAACTTAAATTTATTATGGTGGAGGACAGGGGAAAATTTAAAGCAGCCAATATTGTTCGTTTGGATTTAAAACCAGCACCAGTCAAGTATGCTTCTCCATCTAGCAGTATTTTGATGAAAACCGTTAAGTTAGATCGTACTCAGTCAGCGACCAAAGCTGGAAAGCTATTTACGGTTGTTGGCTTAATTGTCATTGTGATTTTAGCGGCTTTGGTATTTCAGAAATATCAGTCTTATCAGCAATCAAAAAAATTAAGAGCAGCACAACTGATCGAGGAACAAAAGCAGATTATTGCAGAACAACGCAAAGCAGTTGGTGACCTACCTGAAGTAAAGCTGTCAGCAAAAACAGAGAGAGCTTTGCAACATGATCAGAGACAGCCGACCCAAGTAGCACCAGCAACAACTGCTGTAGCTACTCAGTTTAGCTGTGATGGGCGTGAATATTGTTCGCAAATGCGATCTTATGAAGAGGCTGTCTTCTTCTTAAGACATTGTCCGAATACCAAGATGGATGGAGATGGTGACGGTATACCTTGTGAGCGTCAATTTGGACACTAAGCATGCAAACCATGATATTTAACGATATGCTGCCGATATCTTTGAATTCTGATCATGAGATTTTGGAGATTCAATAAATAATAGTTATTATTTTGTTAATGATTTTTATTATCATTTGTAAATTTGTCTTATATACTGTGGTCAAATTTTTATCGGGGTTTGATCAATTGAAAAAGAACATATTATTTCTATCTCTCATTGCTTTACCAATGTTCGCGGTTGCTGATGATGGTACCGTGTTACCGACCATTACCGTGAAAGCTGATTCACAGGCAACAGATGCAACAGGCAAACTTAAAAAAGACACAACCTTAGGTATCCTTGGTGAGAAAGCAGTATTGGATACACCTTTTAGTATCCAGTCTTACACAGAACAGGCGATTAAGGATAAACAAGCTGACTCGATCGCAGGCATTTTGAAAAATGACCCAAGTATTCGTACCACCACCAACAGTGGCCATTTAAACGAAAACTTTATGATTCGTGGTTTTCCTGTGACATGGGAAGATGCCAATATTAATGGTTCTTATGGGATGTCACCGAGTGGTCGTACTCCGACTGATATTTTGAGCTCTGCCAGTGTACTCAAAGGTCCCAATGCATTAATTGCAGGGATGGCACCGGGCGGTAGTATTGGTGGTGTGGTAATGGCCACCACTAAGCGTGCCGATCGAGATTTGACCCAAGTTTCGGCCATGTATGAAGATGGCGGCTATTATAAATCAGGTTTTGATGTCGCCCGCCGTTTTGGTGAAAACAAGGAGTTCGGAGCACGCGTCAGTGCGACTTATGGACAAGGTGAACATATTGTTGATGGCCTAGAAGATAAAAATACTGCAGCAGTTTTGGCTCTCGACTACACCACGGACCAAGCTAAAATTAACTTTGATGCCTATACCACACGAGATAGCCGTGAGGGTGGCTCACCTGCCATGATCTCTTTTTCAACTTTGAAACGTGTTTTAGCTGCACCAGATGGCAAACTGAATTATTTCCCGCATTTAGAAGGTATGCAAAGTGCTAACTATGTAGGTTTATCGGGTGAATATAAGCTTCTACCTAATTTAAAAGCATTTGCAGGCGCTGGTTTTAATGAACGTGAGTATCGTGGACATTTATTTGGTACGCGTATGGTTGTGCGTGATCTGCCAGCCAACTCAATGGGAATGAAGAATCCTGCTTTGGTTGGGGCGAATGGTGATGCACTGGCACAATATTATCGTGTTGGTTCAAAGGAACATAACACGACCTTTAATGCGGGTTTAGAAGGTCAAATTTTCACGGGTGATATTTCTCATACTTTGGCATTCCGTGCTGATTATCTCAAACGTAAATACAGCCAACATAAAGGGCGGGGGGCAACAGAGGTTTATTTCCCAACTAATATTTACAATCCAAGCAATGAAGGGCATATGCCAAATACGTGGCCAGAGATTGTTCCTACTGCGGATGATGTGTATGTCAGTTATAGCCTAAGTGATCAAATCTCTATGCTGGATGATAAGCTACAGTTTATTTTAGGTGTGCGTTATCAAGATATGAATTTAAAGGCACTCACGACGAATCTACCACCACTGAAGGCTGATAAAGTATCTCCAAGCGCAGCTATTGTTGTGAAACCTTTTGGTGAAGAAACCTCGTTCTATGTGAGCTATGTTGAAGGTTTGGTTCGAGGTGCAAAGGTATCTAATGAGGCAGATGCGAATTACAGTAAAACCTTTGCGCCATTTGAAAGTAAGCAATATGAAGTGGGTGCGAAATATCAAGGAGATCGTTGGTTACACACTTTAGCGTTATATCAAATTAAAAAACCAAGCACGATGATAGATACAAGCTATCGCGACCCAAATAATAAAGCCATTACCCAAATCACAACCGATGGTGCGAAGACCGAATCCAAAGGGGTTGAATACGGCTTTTCAGGTAAAGTTACGGATGATCTAATTGTTTACGGTAATTTGGCTTATATCGATACCGAATATAAAAAAGGGATTTCAGGCGGTGTGAATCTTTCAGGTAAAACGATTGAAGGTACACCTGAATTTACTGCTGGTGTTGGGGTTGACTACCAAATTCCAGTGGTTGAAGGCTTAAGTGTCAATGCTTTCGTGACTTATGTGGATGACCAATATTTAACGGCTGATAACACACTCAAGTTATCTGATTATACGCTGGTTGATTTAGGCGCGAAGTATGCGACTAAACTCGGAGGTGTAAACACAACTTTCCGTGCGAATGTTGATAATGTTGCAGATAAAAAATATTGGGATGGTGTATTCACTAGCGGTTTTACCACAGTAGGAGCAGGCCGGACTTATAAGTTAGGGGTGAGTTTCGATTTCTAAATCGAGCTGTAATAAAAAACGCTTCTGACTAGAAGCGTTTTTTATATATTCGAAACAATTAAACTTTATTTTCACAAAACTGCAAAAAAGCTTTCAGTCCTGGTCCTTGATATTTCTGGCGATGCACCAGCATATATAGCGGTCGTGTTAGTTCCCAGAAAGGTGTATCCAGTATCACCAGTTGGCCTTTTTCTTGCAACGGTTCAATCGCTAATCTTGATACACAAGACATGCCTAAACCACCTGCGACGATTTTTAGAATCGCTTCATTATGACCTAGGGTTAAGCGGATGTTGGCGTCGGGAAGGTCTTGTAAAATGGCATTATCAAATACTTCACGAGTACCCGAACCTTCTTCACGCAAGATCCATTCCACATGATGAAAATCAGTTGGGCTGAGAGGGCGATTCAACTTGGCTAGTGGGTGATCCGGCGCACAGCAAACTGCAAGCTCATCATCACGCCAGTGAATGCATTGTAATTGTGGCAGATGACAAGAGCCTTCGATTAAAGCCAAATCCAACTGGAATTGATTGACTGCTTCAATCATTTGACGGGTATTGCCCACTTGTAACTGTAAATGTGCTTGTGGATGGCATTGTAAAAAATTAGCCATCAGATCAGGCATTAAATAATCACTGATTGTTAAAGTTGCACCAAGGCGTAAATCAATACTTTGTAGCTCACCTTTTGCTGCCTGTTCAAAAGCATCGCAACGACCGAGGATCTCTAAGGCTTGCGGCAACAGGAAACGCCCGAGATCATTGAGTTGTAACCGTTTACCCAAGCGATCAAATAAGGGGGCGCCGAGGCCATCTTCCAAATCAGCTAAGGCCATACTTGCCGCACTTTGTGTGAGTCGGACAGCATCACTCGCTTTGGTTACAGTTCCCTCTTGAGCGACCGCCACAAAAACAGCCAATTGGCGTAATGTCATGCGCATGTTAAAAGCCTTAACGTATTGAGGATCTCATCTATTTAACAGATCCTAAGAGTATTCATGATTTATCTGATCATGCTAACATGAGCGCACTGTTTCGTGCCACGTTCTCATCATGTCAATTGAAAAATTTAGCGTAGAAAAGGTTTTATCTGTACACCGTTGGACTCATAATCTTTTTAGTTTCACCATGACTCGCCCTGCTCATTTTAAATTTACCGCAGGGCAGTTCGCCCGTATTGGTTTAATGGTTGAGGGCGAATTGGTGGTACGTGCTTATTCTGTGGTTTCTTCACCTTTTGATGAAACTTTAGAATTCTTTTCAATTGTGGTGCCAGAAGGTGCTTTTACCTCGAATCTGCAACACCTCAAAGTTGGTGATGAGTTGTATCTGGAAAAAATTCCATACGGTTATTTGACCTTGGCGCGTTATCAACAGCCATTACCACAAGACTTATGGTTATTGGGAACAGGCACCGGACTGGCGCCGTTTTTGTGCATGTTACAAGACTTTGAAACCTGGAAAAAATATCAGCAGATTAATCTGGTCTATAGCGTGCGTACTGAATCTGAGCTGGCATATGTCGAGCGTATTCAGGAAATAGCAGATTTCTTTGGTGAAGGGCATACAGGCTTTAAGTTTATTCCAATTATTACCCGTGATCCGAATGCGGCACTGCATGACCGCCTGCCTGTTTTAATTGGCAATGGTGAATTAGAAAAAGCAGCAGGATTCTCTTTTAACCGAGACAGTAGTCATGTGATGTTATGTGGTAATCCACAAATGGTGGAAGATACCAAAGAAGCGCTGAAGCAACGTGGTCTGATTATGAATCGTCGTGGTGAAGGCAATATTGCCGTAGAGAATTATTGGTAATGGCGGCATTGTCGTGCTGCTAGGATGATTAAGCGTGTGTAAGTAAGTGGATATGTCTTAATGTACAAACATATCCATAAATTCACGGATTTCTTGAATGGCAGTATCGACGTCCGTGGTTAACCACGTTGGTTCAAACAAGCCGATATAATGTTCCAGACGATCTTGTGGCACCACAAGACGCACTGGGCAATCTTCTTCAAGTAAACGCCAAGGCAGAATCGGGACTTCGTTGTCGAGGAAGGGTTGCACATTGCGAATATCGACAATCATGGCATTGATGCAGTCGGGTAATGGCATCACTGAGAATTCTTCGGTACGGCGACGGAAGTACTCTAAATCTCCCCATTTCAGAATATAGCTTGGCTTATTAAACTCAATAATTCCAATCAAATGTTCATCGCGTGTGTGATGTAAAAAACATTGATGGGTGACATCAGTGTCTAAATCAAGAGAAACGCTTTGTTGGCTATAGGACATAAAGCAAAACATTAAAGAAATGAAGCCGAGCATTATAGCTTATTTTTATCGCATTCTAAAAGCGACTATATTTTAAACAAAAAAATAATAAAAAAAAGTAGAGTTCTGCAACTGGCGCAACGATAGTCCGAAGCTTTTTCACACAATGCTACATAGCGGATTGCTAATATAAGACTTGAAAAGTAAAAGGATGAGGGCTGCTATCATGCATGATTTTAGTAAGCCACAGCCTCATGTGGCAAGCAAAGAAGAAATTACCAAAAAGAGAAGATTACCTGTTTATATTTTGATTATGGTTGGGATCTTCCTGATTGCACTACTTGTTTATATGGTTGCTGATCATTCAGCTAATCCAACTGCACAAGTGACAATGGCACATATGCAGTCGGCTATTCTGAATGCTTAGGCAAGCGTATTTTAGACCAAGACTCAATTTACCATAAAGCTCATTGGTGTGAATCAATGGGCTTTTTTGAAATATTATGAGACCTTTTTGTTGTATTAGTGCAGCCATTGATTGATTGGAAAATAGACAAAAACTAAGGTGGAAGCATCCATAAATCATGTTCTTTAATTGCAGAACGTTCTTAGGTGGATGTGTATCAAGATTTAAAAACACAACATAAGGATAACAACATGAATGAATTTTTGAATGACCCCTCCAATCGAGGAGGATTTGATGCAATGTATTACTGGGATCAGTTTCATCCTATCTTTGCTGCAATTGTCATCCTACTGGTAGGATGGATTGTTGCTTTAGTGATTGCAGCAGGTGTGAAAAAATTACTGCAAAAACTTGATACCAATCATAAATTGTCCTCTGCAACTGGCCGTACTCCAAATATCGAAAATCTAGTCTCCAAACTGGTGTTCTGGTTCGTGATGATTTTGGCTGTGGTTGGTGCACTCAATGTGTTAAATATCAGTGGTGTTAGTGACCCATTTAGCAATATGGTGGGGCGTGTCTTGGCCTATATACCAAACTTGCTTGCTGCGGCAGCAGTTGGATTTATTGGCTGGATCATCGCAAGGTTGGTTCGGGCTGGGTTGAGCAATGTACTTGCCAGAACTGAACTGGACGAGAAACTAAGTAGTGAAGTCGGCGTTAGCTCACTCAGTAGCAATATCGGTGAGATTTTTTATTGGCTGGTATTATTACTGTTTTTACCCATCGTTCTATCAATTTTGGGTTTAACTGGTTTATTGATCCCTGTCCAGAACATGGTGAACGAATCGATTGCCTACCTTCCTAATCTGTTTATTACTGCGGTCATCATTTTTGTTGGATATATTCTCGCGAAAATCGTGCGCGGGATTGTCGAGGGACTGAGTAATAGTCTTGGCTTGCAAGCCCAAGCTGAGAAAGTGGGTTTATTTAAAAACTCGAATGTCGCTAAGTTTTTAGGTTCATTCGTCTTTGCCATCATTATTATCACCACCTTAATTGTGGCCTTTGAAGCATTGGGAATCCAAGCGATTTCTCAACCAGCAACAGCGATGCTGAATCAAATTATGTATGCAATTCCACAAATTATTGCAGCAGGTTTGATCTTGATCGTGGCGTATATCGTATCGCGTTTTGTTGGACGCTTAGTGGCTGAACTCGTTTCTGGCGCAGGTGTCGATGAAATCCCGATGAAGCTTGATTTACAACGCTTCTTGGGACAGACCCGTGTTTCTGATGTTGTCGGTTATCTGATTGTTTTCTTTACCATGTTATTTGCAGTGTCAGAAGCAGCTAACCGACTTGGCTTAGAGCAGGTTAGTGTACTGATTGCCATGTTTATCCAGTTCGGCGCCAGTATCTTGCTTGGTGCGGTTATTCTGGTGATTGGCTTCTGGTTGGCCAATGTAGTTGCCAATATTGTTCAACGTGGTGAATATAACAGTTCGCGCTGGTTGGCGAATTTGGTTCGTATACTCATTATGGGTTTAGTGATTGCAATGGGCCTAAAAGCTATGGGCATTGCAGATTCGATTGTGAATTTGGCCTTTGGTCTCACTTTAGGTTCCGTTGCGGTGGCCTTTGCCTTGGCTTTCGGTTTAGGCGGTCGTCAACCTGCGGAACGTTTGCTGAGTGATTTACTGGATAAAGCCAAAACAGAAGCAAAACAGCCGAATCCTTTACATAAGCAGGAGGTTGCACCGGGCAATACGGTGAATCCAGTGGCTCCAACGCCGAATAATACGTTGAATCCAACCCCACCAACACCGCCGTATTCGGATGAATAGAAAAAATAATCTTTGATTTTTTTGATTAATTCGACCACTCTAAGCAGGGTGGTCGTTTTGTTTGTATCAGCATTATTGGGTGTTATTTGGGATTATAATTGGGTGTTTTAGCGGGTCTAAATGCTTTAATGAAGGAATTTGACCTCAAAAGCAATTCATTTATAGCTCAAGTATCAATAGTCTCTAAATAAAAAATCGATAGGAGAATGAAATGAAGAGACCAAATCGAGTATTTGCACCGATTATTATTGCAGGAATTACGGTTGGATTTCTGGCGAGTGCTTATAAGTTTGTGGTTGCTAAATCAAACTCTTCTAAAGAGAAACCAATTGAAAATACGCAGCAGATCACCACTTCAGAAGCGGCAAACTCTTCAGAGCCACACAATTAAAGTGGACTTATTGGATGAAGCCCACTGTACTGTAGCGAGAAAGCCTTAAACAAATTGTGCTGCAGCTTGTGCAGAAGACCATGCCCACTGGAAATTATAACCGCCGAGATGTCCAGTCACATCAAGGACTTCACCAATAAAATAAAGGCCTTTCTGCTTTTTACTTTCCATGGTTTTGGATGACACTTCACTGGTATCCACGCCGCCAAGCGTGACTTCAGCAGTACGGTAGCCTTCAGTTCCCGATGGCTTTACCGTAAATGCATGCAATTGTGTAGCAATCTGTTCCAGTTGCACATCACTGATATTGCCAATTGCTATTTCACTTTGCTCTGCCCAAATCAATTGTTGTAGTTCGAGCACGATGCTTTTGGCGGTAAATTCACTGATTAAGGTACGTAATAACACTTTAGGCTGTGATTTTTTCTTGTCTTTAAAGAATTGCACAAAGTCTTGGCTTGGGAAAAAATCAATATTGAAGCTTTCTCCCACTTGCCAGTAGTTTGAAAGTTGTAATGAGCTTGGACCACTAAGACCACGATGAGTGAATAGCAAAGCTTCAGTAAATTGATGGCGATCATTGACCAGTGTTGCATCTAAGGCATTGCCACTTAGGCGGGTGGTGACTTCTTTGAAATGATCGGAGAAGGTGAAAGGAACCAGACCAGCTCGGGTTGGGAAGACATGATGACCAAACTGTTGCGCCAGTTCATAGCCAAAGCCTGAACCACCCAGGGTGGGAATGGATAAACCGCCAGTTGCCACCACCAAAGACTCACAACGATAGGTGCCTTGGCTCGTTTCCACGATAAAATCTGAATCTGCCTGAGCCTTGACTTGCTGTACTTCGCAATGGGTTTGGATCTGTACATGTTTGGCTTTGCTACATTCTGACAGCAAAAGTTCCAGAATTTCTTTCGATCCTTTCAATGTAAACAGTTGCCCATGTTTACGCTCTTCGTACTCAATCCCATATTCACAGACCAAACCAATAAAGTCCCAGTTGGTATAACGGGTCAGTGCAGAAATGACAAAGTGCGGATTTTCAGACAGATAATTGGAGGGTTCAACCTCCAGATTGGTAAAGTTACATTTACCACCACCAGACATCAAAATCTTTTTTCCAACTTTATTGGCTTTTTCCAGTACAACTACTGAACGCCCACGTTTAGCTGCTTCCGCAGCCAACATCAAGCCTGATGCACCTGCACCTAAAACAACAACATCAACTTGATGAACCATGAGCAATACTCGATCGACGAAAAGCGGGCAATTATAAAAGATTTATGCAGCTTTTAGTATGTTTTCAACTTCCCTTGCAATCCTCCAGTATGGATCGCCAAAATACGGCTGTTTTCTGGAAAATACTGCTGCTGGATTAAATCGAGTAACCCCATCATCATCTTCGCGGTATAGACCTGCTCCAAAGGAATTGCATATTGCTGCTCAAAATACTGCATAAATTGCAGCAGCTCGATGCTGGTTTTGGCATAGCCCCCACAACAATAAGCATCGGTTAAAGACCAGTTGCTTTTATCAGTCCACTGCTGAATATCCTGTTTCAGGAAGTCGCCCTTCAATGCAGAAAAGCCCAAAATCTGTTGTTGTGATGAGCTACTTTCAATTAAGCCCGCAATGGTGCCACCTGTTCCGACGGCACAACAAATCACATCATAATTCTCTCGGTCATGTTCACTCAAAATCTCCTGTGTCCCTTGCAGGGCAAGTGCATT
Source organism: Acinetobacter sp. CIP 64.2 (assembly GCF_000369645.1). NCBI lineage: Bacteria > Pseudomonadati > Pseudomonadota > Gammaproteobacteria > Moraxellales > Moraxellaceae > Acinetobacter > Acinetobacter sp. CIP 64.2. The sequence continues at coordinate 359,216 of NZ_KB850121.1, read as the reverse complement.
GCTGCCACCTTCTGGAATAATAAAGGCTTGAGGATATTGCTGTTGTAACTGTTGCAAATATTCGGCTTCATGACGCAGCCGATATTCAGCTCGGCTGACAAAATGCAATTGCATGCCAAAATCTTGCGCTGTCTGTAGGGTCGGGTTTAAGTCACGGGTCGCAAGCTCTTCACCTCGGATCATGCCAATACTCTGAAAGCCGAAGCGCTGGGCGGCATAGGCGGTTGCGGCAATATGATTGGAGAATGCACCACCAAAAGTCAGTACTTCGGTCAAACCTTGTTGTTGAGCTGCGAGTAGGTTGTACTTTAGTTTATAAAATTTATTGCCTGAAATTTGCGGATGGATCAGATCCAAACGCTTAATGGTCAGTTGAACCGAACTGGGAAGCGTTAATGTTTGATAGGGGGTGGGAAAAGCAATGTGATCAAACATTTTCGAACAAGAGAAATGGATTTGATCACATTGTAAATGGATTTGATTGAGAATGTCAGTGTTGCATTAGGAGTCGGTATCTACAGAGCTAATCACCGACATGCCCGGACGTAAGTTTTCGATGCCTTTTTGATTTGGGTCAATGGCGATACGAACAGAAATCCGTTGTACCACTTTGGTGAAGTTACCTGTGGCATTGTCGGGTTTAAGCACGCTGAATTCTGAACCTGCCGCAGGGGAAATCTGTTCAACATGTCCTGTAAATTTCTGATGATTCATCGCATCGACAGTGAAATAGGCTTTTTGCCCGATTTTCATATTGGCAATTTGAGTTTCCTTAAAGTTGGCAATCACCCACGTTTGCGTTGGAATCAGATAAAGCAGCTGTGTTCCTGCCGCAACATATTGACCGACGCGCGGATTAACCTCACCCAATTGTCCGTCTAGAGGGGCAACAATGGTGCTGTAGTCTTTGGTGGTATTGGCTTGGTCAAGTTGCGCTTGTGCGCTATTCACTTGTGCTTTTAAGCCAGACTGCGCCACTTGCGCTGTTTTTAAGGCTTCTTGTGCCACCAAGATATTGGCTTCAGCCTGTTTGAGTAAGGCATGATTATTTTGTGCATCTGCCGCGGCTTTGTCTTGTTCAGATTTGGATGCAGCGCCACTATCGCCCAATTGTTGATAACGTTTTAATTGCGCCACAGATAAATCATATTGCGCCTTGACCTGATCCAGCTTGGCTTGTGCAGCCACAACATCGGCTTGACGTTGCGCAATCGTTTGGGTTTGATTGGCAAGACTGTTTTCTGCCTGCTCGACACCTGAGGCCGCCTGTGTGACCTTTTGGTCGTAGGTGGTGGCATCAATATGCATCAACACCTGACCTTGTTTGACTTGGTCAAAGTCTTTGACCAGTACATCTTTGATATAGCCATTAATCTGCGAAGACAGGATGGTGGTTTTACCTTTCACATAGCTATTGTCCGTTTGTTCAACCGCCGTATGGAATGGGCCAATACGCCACGCCCATAAGATAATGGTGATGCCAACCAATAATACCAGTAGCATCCACCACAGAGTCGAACGTTTGGTCTTGATCAGTTTACTGGTCGGTGGTGGAGGTGGCGGAGGCATTTGTGTCACTGTTTCAGGTGCCTTTACTGCTGGAGCTGTTTCATTTTGCCCAGTAGTTTGAGCCTGATTATTTTCGGGTTTATCTTGTTCTGACATCATCTTTTCTCAATCAAAAAGGACTAACTGGCTGCTTGCAGATTTTTTCGGGTTTTGTATTTATCCCGTGCATATTTAAATAGCCCCCAGAGCAATAACACCACTGCAAAGATACCATTCAATACGATGACATCGTTATAGGCGCGGACTTGGGCTTCACGAGTCACCACTTTATTCAGGTTCTGTAAGGCTTGGTTGTTTTGCAAAACTGGATCATTGCTATTGATCATGGCACTACGCTGATAGCTTTGTAAGCGTTGTGCCACAATCGGATCGGTTGGATTAAGGTTGCTGTTAATTTCAACTTTGTAATCATAGGTATGGCGTTGCTGGTAGGTATTAAAGAAGGAAGAGCCGACCAAACCACCAAAGTTCTGTGTTGCTGAAAACAATACAATGAAGGTCACCACATATTGTGGACCACGCTGTAAAGTGCGCATAAAACCCATCAGCAAGAGCGGGCCAATGAAGACACCACCTGCAAAGCTGACGAGAAACTGACTGCGATAGAAGTTGGCGGGTCGCACATCACTGGTCAGGTGATAATCCAGTGCACAGGCGATTAAAATTAAAATCTCAGCAAGGAATAAATTAAGAATAACGCGTTCGCGGTGAAAGGTCAGGGCACTAAACACGGAACCTGCTATTGTTCCGCAGAAGATCACCACATACAGCGGTACAAACTGGTCGGGACCCATTCCCATGGTTTTCAGGAAATTGACTGCGGCATAACTTTGCTCTGACATCAGTAAGCGTAAGGCAAAGGCACTGACCACGAAACTGAGTAAATCGCCTGCCGCTAACCAACGGGTCATAATCAGGGGGTTCGAACGATAATGCTCGTAGGTGAGACCGATCACAATCAAACAAAAACCCACGATCAAGGTATAGGCGAGCCACGGGCTATCAAACCACCATAAAATTGGCCCTTGGGTGAGTACAATACAGAGGCAGGCAAAACCCGGTGCGAGTAGGGCAAAGGTAAAGAAGTCCTGCTTCTCAAATACTTCCATACGTAAGCTGCGTGGTAGCTTTAACGCCACCACCATGGCAAAACAGCAAATCGCCAGACCTAATTCAAAAGTATAGATCACATCCCACTGGTTGGCACTCAGCAGAAAAGGAGAAATGATCCATGCCAATGGCAAACCCAGCTGCTGAAAGCCAAACGCGAGATAGATCCCTTTGGCCATATCTGCTTTGCCGAAGGCTTGCATGGTGTAATACATCCCTAGTGAACTGAGCGGAGCAGCGGCCAAACCTGCGATAAAACGCACAAATAGTGCCATTTCATAGGTTTTGACAAAGATATGTAGAACCAAGACACCAATAAAGACCAGTAGACCTATTTCAGAAAACAGACGCAAGCCGTATTGCTGTCGTGCCTTAAACAAGATGAGGTTAGAACTGACATTGGCCATGACATAGGCTGCGGGTAACCATGCTGCCTGCGATGGGGTTAGCCCATATTCACCTTGGAAGATCGGCAGGTTTGCAACAATAAAACCATTACTTAAACTGGCTGCGATACAAATCAATAAACCAATAATGAAGTAGGCAAAACGTTTTGGTCTGGCATGCGCAATTGCAGCAGGCGAACCCGGCAAAGTTGGACGCTCATCTGCTGACCAATCCGGAGGAGTCTCAAGATAGCGAGGGCTTTTATCCATGTTATTCCTCGAACTAAACTTTAATGCCGTTTAATAATAATTCTATTGCGCGTTTTGCCAGCCGAACTTGATCAGAGGCATGATGTCCTTGAAATGAAGACCCCAAGATCGCCGTAATCATCCCGAAGTCTTGCGGGGTAAGATCAGGACGACACAGTTGATGCTGTATGGCCTGATCAATCAGGGGTTGTAATGCTTTATCGCGTCTTTGATAAATGTTTAGCATGATTGGGTCTTTCCGATCAATAATGCGCCAGTAATCAATCAGTACAACTAAATGGGGCAGTTGTTCGATATGGCCTTCAATCAAACGGATAAAACCATCATTAAAAGCTAATAAAGCGTGTGAGCGTTGTTCCAGACGGGTAATGGCACGTTCTAATAAGGCTGCAACCAGTGCTTTGCGATCAGCAAAATTACGATAAAACGTCGCACGCCCGACACCCGCATGATCAATAATGGCTTGCAAAGGCACATGAACGCCTTGCTTGCGAAAGATTTCTTCGGCGGCATTGAGGAGTTCATCACGATTATGTGCTGCCAGCTGCTGACGTTTTGCCATGATTAAAATTCGTGGGGATTTAATGTAAATTAAACGGACATTTTTGTCCGAAGTAAATATCTACGGAAACTTTATTTTGTTTAATTTAGGTTAAATAGTAGCAACATCGTACTGTTATAACAGCATACAATGTTAAAAAATAAGCGTAAATTACTCATGTATAAAAAATACAAATAGGTGAAACATGCCAAGATTCATACATCATTTGCTCAGAGGAATAAAATATCGACCGTATTTATCGGCAACCTTTGCATTAGGTCTTTTACTTTTTGCTACCCTGCATTTATTTACACCATGGCATTGGGCAACCTGTTTATTGCTTGGCTGGAATATTGCGATTTGGCTGTATCTATTTCTGACCTTGAAAATGATGTGGCATCTGGAGGCGACACTGATCTTAAATCGTGCCAAGCAGCAAGATGAAGGGAAATGGATGATCCTGATTGTCGTGTTGATTGCCATCGTAATCTGTTTTATTGCGATTGTGATGCAATTGGGGCATGTACCGAAAGATCAGCCCGTTTTAAAAGGTGTGCTTATTTTGCTCACCATCGGGACGATTTTTTCAACGTGGTTATTGCTCCATACACTCTTTGCGATTCATTATGCCCATGACTTTTATCTGGCGAAAAGTCGTCATCAGGAACCGGGCCTGGATTTTCCCAAAACTGAGCAGCCAGATTATTTGGATTTTATTTACTTCAGCTATATCATTGGAACTTCTGCACAAACCGCAGATATTTCCATTACCAGCTCAGCCCTACGGCATCTTAATATTTTTCATTGCGTGCTGGCCTTTATTTTTAATACCGTAATTTTGGCGGTTACGATCAATGTCGCCGCCAGTTTGATTGGCTTATAATTGATAACTTATTTTTATATCTAGTTATAAAATTGATTATTTTAATTTTTGCATAGTGTCGGTTATTTTAAAAAGAGACCAAGCTCGCAAGGATAAGAAGATGAATACCCAGCATCAAGTTAATCAGCAACAATATCAAAATAAATCCCAAGCTTATTTAAACAGCACAGTGCATGCCCAAGGAATAGAGTTTGCGAAAATGCAGCACTTGATCCAGTCATCTCAATTGAAGAAGGTCTTGGACTTAGGCTGTGGCGGCGGGCATGTCAGTTACCAGATTGCAGCATTTGCAGATCAGGTGACGGCCTATGATTTAACACCGTCGATGGTTGAACTTGTTGCTGAACAAGCCAAGCAAAGGGGCTTTGATAATATAACAGTTCAGCAAGGTGCCGCGGAGTCTTTACCTTTTGCCGATCAAAGTTTTGATTGTGTGATGACCCGATATTCAGCACACCATTGGCAAAATGTGGCACAGGCGATGGCAGAAATACATCGTGTCTTGGCGCCACAGGGTAAAGTGATCATCGTCGATATTTTAGGGCATTCCAATCCTGTGATGGATACATTTTTTCAGACCATTGAAACGATTCGGGATCCAAGTCATGTACGCAATTATAGTTTGCAGGAATGGATGCGCTTTGCTGAATCTACAGGTTTTAGGATTGAGACCGTTGAAAAGCAGTATTTAGATTTAGAATTTACAAGTTGGACGGCGCGCATGCAAACCCCTGAATATGCGATTCAGACTATTCGTGCTTTACAAAAAAAGGCATCTGATCAAACCCAGCAATATTATCGTATTCAAGCAGATGGTTCGTTCAACAGTGAGGTGATGTATTTGGTACTTTCTCGATGTGGTCAATGAAGTAGATCATCAAGATCTACTTCATTTTTATCAATTTATGCTTGTTTAATGAAATACCGTTTCTAAAGCTTTTAAACCGACTTTAGGATCGAGCAGACCGTTATAGATTTCTGGAATTTGACGATCCACTCCTAAGAGCTGATAAATGGCAAGCATGGCACCACGGACGGAATATTCCACGGTAAACACCACATCATCTTCCAGTTCCACAAATTGACCCAAGAAGGCAAAGTTGGCTGCATTTTCTGGAATCAGTAAAGGACGGTCGCCCGCTTTACGACAGGCAAACAGGGCAGAGGCATAAGGCATCATCACCGTGGTTATATCACTATGCGCCAGTACATGATCCAAGATATCGTCGAATCCGAGCTGATGAATTAACTCAATCACAATCTCTTGCCCAGTGGCTTCACTCATTGGTTTCTTGATGTAGTCACCGATGTGGTCAATTTCAAAACCATAGCCCCACAAAGTGAATTTACCTTCAGGTAAGTCGGCAAAATGCGGTTGTGCAGGCACAACAATGGATAAATGCCAGCCCGATTCAAACCAGGTCATCAGTGCGCCTGTTCCCGGTTCATTGCCTGTGTATTCGATGATACGTTTCAGCAAGACATCATCGTGTAGCGTCAGGGTAAAGGACTTCCATTTATGTTCGTCGATATTGCCATTGAAGGTCATTGGGCGACCAAAATCAGGTGCTTTTTGTGCAAGGGTTTCCCACAAGCGCCAGCCATGATCCTGTCGATCACGAATTAGGGCAGGCACATCATGCTGACCGCCATAACGTGAATCTGCTGTAATCGAACCTAAAGTGAAAAGTGCCAAATCATGTTCACCCAATACAATCTGTTCCGTGCCTTCTGGCAGGTTGAGATACAATTTGCTTGCCTTACGCTCTTTACTCTGCTCGTCTTCAACAAAATCAGCGTCGGTGACATAAGTGCCAAAGCGGACATCTACGCCTTGTTCCACCAGCCAACGTTGTAAGGGATAAATCATCGAGTCATATTGATTGTATTTGGTGCGTTTAACCCCAGCCAAGGTATGGATACGGGGTAATTCTTGAATAAAACGTAAGAAATAACGACGTAATTCTGCTGCGCTATGCCATTTCTGGAAGGCAAAGGTGGTGCGCCACATCCGCCAAAAATTGCTTTGGAAAAAAGCATCATCAAAAAACTCATCAATACGACGGCTACCAATCCGATCTTCTTTGAGTGCCAACAGACGTAGCATCTGGGCACGATTCAAGGTGGATAAACCGAGCTTTTCGGCTTCTGCAATGACATGATTGGCATCAATTAAACGGGCTTGGGCGTGGGTTTTAATTTTTTCATTAAATTCACGGCATTCTTCCCGAACCGAAATAGTGGGATCTTCGAGTGAGGGGATGCTAGAGAATAGATCCCATGTGCAGAGGTAGGTTTCATCGGTCAGCATTCGTCCACCACGCGTCACCCAAGCATGATTGGGGTTGAGTGGGTTATGACCACCATCCATTGAACCCCCTGAAACCTCAAGCTCTTCTAAAATATGAATGTTTTGGGCTGGCACTTTGGCATCCCGAATGGCAAAGGCTGCCGCTGCCATACCTGCAATACCGCCGCCAATGATCCAGAGATGTGATTGTGAAGGGTCTAAAGTTTTCAGTTTCTTCGTTTGCATCTGATGTGCCCCGTTGTTTATCGTTATGAATGAAAATGAATTTAATTCCATAATTTTATTATGGGATTTAATCTTCTAAAAATAAATGAAAGTTACAGTAAAAAAGATGACAAATTTTGATCATAAAATTAGTTTGATAGAAAAAATGGATGCTGAGTTTATGAGTAATATAAATATGCTATTTTTAAGTGTTTGATATTAAAAATAAATTGAGTGTTTGCTCTAGATTGTGACTTCCCTGTCGGGTAAGGCATATGTAAGTGCCAATAAATTGATAAGATGAGTCAAAATTTTTATATCTTCTTGCTGAGATTTTTCAGTAAAATTAGTATTTGAAAATTATTCTAATCTAGAGGTTTCACTTGGAATCGTTATTGATTTTAGGCTCAATTGCTTTGGCATTAATGTTGGGTGCAATCAGCCCTGGCCCTACCTTTATTTATGTCGCCAAAAACTCAATTGCGATTTCGCGTAAGCATGGACTGTTTACCGCTTTGGGGACAGGGACGGGCGCTGCGCTATTTGGTTTTCTTGCAGTCATGGGGCTACAAGCCATTTTACTGGCTGTGCCTTCTGCCTATGTCGCGTTAAAAATATTTGGTGGCCTGTACTTGCTTTGGCTAGCGTATAAAATCATTAAACATGCCAAAGAACCGATGGAAGCAGTCAATGGCACTGTGAACCGTATGAGTTATGCACAAGCTTTTCGCTTAGGGCTGATTACCCAACTCAGTAACCCGAAGATTGCGATTATTCTTGCCAGTATTTTTACCGCCTTATTACCGAAAGAGATTCCAAGTTATTACTATGTGGTGTTGCCAATGCTGTGTTTCTTTATTGATGCAGGTTGGTATTCGTTGGTTGCGGTGGCATTGTCAGCAGAAGGGCCACGCAAAGTTTATTTAAAATCTAAATCGATATTTGATCGTATCGCAGGTGGGGTCATGACCTTGCTGGGGTTAAAGTTAATCTTTGGCATGAAATGATGCAGCAATAAAAAAGCGACCGAGAAGGTCGCTTTTTTATTGCCTAGAACCAGCTTATGCAGCTTAATCTTTAAAGTGTACAGGAATCCATTGATAGCTTTTTCCATCAGCAGAATAAATATGCCCAATCCCCGGGAAAGGTAAATGCGGAGCTGCAATGGTTTGGCCGTTTTTGGCGAAATCAGCAAACTGTTTTAAACGTGTTTCAACCGCTTTTTTCGGATCAATATCGTATTCAATCGCTGTTTTCGGTTGATCAAACTGTACGGTATGTGAATGCACGATATCCCCAATAAACACCACGCTTTCACCTTTGCTCTTTAATTCATAGCTAAAGTGCCCTGGCGTATGTCCCGCCGTATTGATGACTTTAAAACCTTGAATCTCATCACCCAGTTTATAGGTTTTAAAGCGTTGCTTGGCTTGGTAAGGGGCGATGGCCTGTTTAATGTGCTTCACCGTTCCTTCATAACCCGCTTGTTTGTCTTTTGGAAGCTTGGCTGCTTGTTTCGGGTCTAGCCAGTAATTGGTTTCGGCATTGGAAACGTACACAGTTGCATTGGGGAAGTTGGCAACGCCATCTTTACTGATGCCACAGACATGATCAGGGTGTAAATGTGTGAGTAAAATGGTATCGACCTGTTCAGGCTTGTAACCCGAAGCGACCAGATTTTTTAGGATCGAGCCCAAATGTGGGCCAAAACAACTGGCTGCACCGCTATCCACTAAAACCAGTGATTTTCCGGTATTGACGAGGAAAGCATTGATGGAGGTCTGTACGCCTTTCTCTTGATCTGCATAGTACTTCTTTAAGATTTGCTGCACTTGTTGTGGTGAAATATCTTTAAACAAGCTTGGTGACATAAAGTTAGTGCCATCGAGCAGGGCGGTAATTTGTACGTCACCGATTTGGTGTTGATAGTAGCCTGCAACCTGTTTTTGTTGTTCAATGATCGGCAGGGTTTTGCTGGTTTCTGCGTGGCTGAGTAAAGGGAAGCTGCTCAAGAATGAGATAGAAAGGAGGAGGGCTGTTTTTTTCATTTATAAATATTCTCAAAATTAGTTGAATTGTCTACTTTTTAACATGTGAGTACTTTTTTTGCATCTAAATTTTATGAATGTAAATAAATATAAATTAGTGAGAACTAAATTATTAGTAACTTTTTAGTTCTTATTTTTAGTAATAGATGAATGATAAAAATAAAATTTATCTAAGAAAAAGAGTTGATTTAATATCTTATAAAGTAGTTGTATGTGTAAGGATAAATATTTTAAGATGTACTAAATTTAATTTTTATATTTATTAAGTTTGTGGCTTAATTTTGATTTTAGTATATTAAAAATATTTTTCAGTTGGAGGAGTTGATTTGAATAAAATAATAAATATGTATTATAAGGAGTTCGAGTCATATGGTAGGTTTTGGCGGCTAAAGAATCCTATGCTACTTTTAGCTATATGTTCTATGATTATTTTTATTGTATTAGTTCTTAATCTTTTTGACTCCCATAAAAGAAACTATTTTTTTCAAGACTCTGGGCTATATTTTGTATTTATAGCAGAAGTTTTTACTTTATTTTTTTTTAGAGGTTTAGATAAGCAGAGAGATAGTCATATAGTAAAAAAATATGAAAAAAAATATAATAAAAAATTAAAGTTACGGGAAATTAAGAAGAAATGGTTAGAAAATACAATAGATGTTCCTGTGCATGAATATGCAATTTTAGCAGAGAAGATCGATAAATATTATATGCTGGAAGAAAAGTACGCTAAGCCTTCTTTAAGTAGAGATAAATTTATTGGCTATATTTTTTCTTCTGATTCTAAAAATAGAGTTTTGGCAATGTTTATGGGATTAGTCGCATTGTTTATGGGGTTGAATGTTGCAAGTGGTTCAAATGTAGAAAATTTATATGCTATCTATGAATCTTTAAATTTTTTAGAGGCTTTTCTTTGGATATTTTTTATTTCATTAATTATGTTTCTTTTCGCTTATATGTTTAGATTTACTCTATTAATGATTTTTAATTTTTTAGATTTTTTATTTGATAATACGGCAAGTGCTAACCGTATAAGTAAGAGGAAGAAAGAAATTTTTATATCTGAACTTATAAAATTTCATGAATTACCTAAAAAAAGACATAAGATTTATTTTTAAAAATGTTGTAATCTAAGATAACAGCCGAGCTAAAAATTAACTCGGCTTTGTGTAGATGGTTTCTTTTAAGACACTTTATCACCTGGTTTAGCGCCAGATTCAGGAGAAATCACCCAAACACCTTCGCCATTACCTGCGGCAAGGACCATGCCGTTAGAAATACCAAAACGCATTTTACGTGGTGCAAGGTTAGCGACCATTACCACCAATTTATCTTTGAGATCTTCTGGCTGATAAAACTCACGAATACCACTAAACACATTACGTGGTTCAGCTTCGCCGACATCTAAAGTCAATTGCAGCAATTTATCAGAACCTTCAACCGTTGCAGCTTTTAATACTTTTGCCACACGAAGATCAATTTTCATGAAATCTTCAATACCAATGATTTCAGCTTCACCGACTTTTGGCTCAGGCTTTTTCTCGGCTTTCTTTTCTTTTTTCTTCTCAGCTTTTGGCGCTTCTGCCGCCGCAGCTAAAGAATCTTTAGATGCATCCACCATCGCAGCAACAGCTTTGGCATCAACACGTTGCATTAACGGTTGGAATTGAGCAATTTCATGACTAAGCAAGATGTGCTGACGTGATGCAAAGTCAAAGCTTTCAAGCTGTAAGAAGGCTTGAACTTGTGCGGCAAGTGTTGGCAACACAGGCGCCAAGTAAATCGCAAGTTGGCGGAATAAGTTAATACCGACCGAGCACACATCATGAACTTGTTGTTCCTGACCTTCTTGCTTGGCAAGTGCCCAAGGCTTTTTCTCATCAATATACTGATTGGCACGGTCAGCCAAAGCCATGATTTCACGAATTGCTGCCGAGAATTCACGTGCTTCATAAGCCTGTGCGATTGAATCACCTGCATCAATAAAGCTTTGCACCAGTTCAGACTCTGCACATGTATTCGACAAAGTATTATTGAAGTTGGTGTTAATGAATTTTGCACAACGGCTGGCAATATTCACCACTTTACCCACAAGGTCAGAATTCACTTTCTGAACGAAGTCATCTAGGTTCAAATCTGAATCTTCAACTTTATCAGACAGCTTAGAGGCAAAGTAGTAACGTAAATATTCAGGATTCAAATGTTCTAAATAGGTTTCAGCTTTAATGAAGGTGCCACGAGATTTCGACATTTTCTGGCCATTCACGGTCAAGAAACCATTCACAAATAAACCTGATGGGGTACGGTAGTTGGCGCCTTCGAGCATTGCAGGCCAGAACAGCGCATGGAAGTAAACGATGTCTTTACCGATGAAGTGATAGACTTCTTTATCGCTGTCTTTTTTCCAGAAATCATCAAAACTTAAATCTGGACGTTTAGTTTTGATGTAGTTTTCAAAACTCGACATATAACCAATCGGTGCATCGACCCAAACATAGAAATATTTGTTAGGTGCATCTGGAATTTCAAAACCGAAATAAGGCGCATCACGCGAAATATCCCAATCCGATAAACCCGCTTCAAACCATTCATCGAGTTTGTTGGCAATTGAAACAGGTAAACGACCTTGGTCACGGGTCCATTTCTGTAAGTATTCTGAGAAATTCGGAAGCTTAAAGAAGTAGTGGTCTGATGATTTCTCAACTGGGGTCGCACCGCTCAAGGTTGAGCGTGGATTTTCTAATTCGGTGGCGTTATACGTTGTACCACATACTTCACAGGCATCGCCGTATTGATCTTCCGCTTTACATTTCGGGCATGTGCCTTTAATGAAACGGTCAGACAGGAACATGCCTTTTTCAGGATCGAATAACTGGGTAACAGGACGAATGGCAATATTGCCTGCTTCACGGTTTTTGATATAGATTTCTTCTGAACGCGCTTTGTTCTCGTCACTATTGGTTGAATCATAGTGATCGAAATGTACGCCAAAACCATCAAAGTCACGGATATGTTCTTTCTGAACATTGGCAATTTGTTGTTCTGGGCTAATGCCATTGGCTTCAGCACGCAGCATGATTGCAGTACCGTGAGCATCATCCGCACATACATAAGTCACATCATGGCCCATTGCACGCATCGCACGAACCCAAATATCTGCTTGGATATAACCGAGTAAGTGACCCATATGGATAGGACCATTGGCATAAGGTAGGGCATTGGTGACTAAAATTTTACGCACGGATATTGTTCTCTCATTCGTATTTACAAGGCAGATGATTTTACATGACTTGACGCTGACTTGCACAAGGGATTCAGTGAAATCTTTTCAAGCTGCGTTCTTATTCTATTTTGGCGACTTCATGCAAGCTTCACTTGTACTTCAATCAAAACACATTTCCTTTACTGATAATGGCTGCATGGTTCATCAGTGAAAGGAATAGAAATGAGGTCTTGGCATTTGCTTTGTGCATCTTTTTGCGCAAGTGTGGCATCGGTTTTTAGTTTTGTGATTCCGTATTGTTTGTTCTTAAATTTTCAACAGAACCATTTATTTCATGTGGTGAGTAACGGCATGGAAGTGATGTTGTACCTCACGCCCATTCTTATCGTGCTTGCTTTTATCTGCTATGTAATTTTGTTTGCCCTATTGAAATTACCAACCAAGATTTTCGATCTTGTTCAGTTTTTTAAAATAAGTCTGATCTTTTTTATCGCGTGGATGTGTTTGGTGCTGCTGATTTTATTTGAAGATCAGGTTAATGGCTTTGATTTTGAAACATTGGCCATGAGTCTTTTCATTTTTGTTGCGGTTTTACCTGTGCTTGCAGTGGGCTGTATCAGTGCCAATATCTGTTATGTTCTGATGTGCAAGAAAAAGTACACAAGTACTTTTAGTTAATTACTTTTAATTAACTGAAGCTTTTTTGTTTCGTAGTAGAAATAAACACTGTAGCTTTTGAGTTTAGTCTGATGTCCATTCAAGGTGAAATAACCTGAACAGGGTACTCGCCATTGCTTCTCTGTATTCTCAGTAAACCCGATCCAAGCATGGCCACTAAATGTAAACGTACGATCATCTTTCATTGTAAAGTCATCCAAATAGACTGCATCGCACCAGAATGTATTTTGACTAAAATCTATTTTAGAAAATTTCCAGCAACTTAAAAAAGCAATAAATGTTTCTAAGTCTTCACTTTGTTGATATGTTTTGAATCGAAGAATAGTTTGGGCAATATCACGCTCTATAGACAAGACTCTACGTTGAATTCTTCTTTTGCTGGAATAAACATATCTTGACCACTTTGCATACCGTTCCTCTTCTTGTTTTTGCTGTGTATGTTCTTCTTTATTCATATTTGATTTTGAGTAATTTTATCTACTCATTTTTAAGCATGGAATTTAGAGAAAAGTATGTACCCCGAAGGATTACATACTCTGCATTTGTTTCACAGTGACACTATGCTTTGAATTTTTTCTTAAAGAGATAATCTTTCCTTTAGACAGGAAATGAATGTGATAGCTCTTTAAGCCGTCCGTTTTCGGATCAAGCGTAATTTCAGCACACATCGGCGTTTGCCAAAGTTCATCACTGCCCAAAGTACCTAACCACGCCTGTGCTTTTAGCGCCACAGTAAATTCATCTTTGCACTCAAGTTCAGTAATACTCAGTTCACTGCACCAATGCTCAGTTTTAGGAAATTCAGCTTTAGAAAATTTCCAGCAGATTGTAAGCGCCAGACTGCTTTCAACAGGGGCTTGATCATCACTCTGTTGATCAATCACTGGAATTAACTGTTCAGCCAGATCCTTTTCAAATGAAAGAATCATGTTCTGGATTCTTCTTTTACTGGAAAGAATGTAGTTCAAGCGTTTTTCTTGGGCTTGAAGTTCCTGCTGAATTTCTAAAAGTTCATTTTCATTCATATTAGGTAATTCTGACAACGAGGTCTATGATTGAGATATTGCGGAAGTATAGCCGAACTATCTCCTTATATTGTTAATAGTTTTTAATACAAACTTATTGGTTGTAAAAATGATCGAAACAGCCCGACTACGTTTAAGACAGTGGCAAGCACAAGACTCTGCATGCTTTGCTGCAATGAGTACCCACCCTCAGGTGATGGAATATTTTCCTAAACTCCTGACCCGAGCAGAAAGTGATGCCATGATCGATAAAATGCAATCGATTATCGAAACCCAAGGCTGGGGTTTGTGGGCGGTTGAGCTAAAGCAAAATCAACAGTTTATAGGTTTTGTTGGTTTACATGATCAACCTACACAATTTTCCTTCTCGCCTTGTGTGGAAATTGGCTGGCGACTCGATCATGCCTATTGGGGGCAGGGTTATGCACCCGAAGCGGCTCAAGCTGCACTCGCATTTGCTTTTAATCAGTTGAAACTGGATAAAGTGGTTGCCTTTACCACTTTAGAAAATGCCAAGTCACAAACGGTGATGCGAAAATTAAGGATGAAAAAAGTGTCTGAGTTTCAACATCCCGCTTTAGCGACGGAGCATCCTTTAAGCTGGCATGTACTGTATGAAATTCTACGATCTGATTTTATTGAATAAATAGGATGTTATTCATTTATATGATTTTTATATCTAAAAATGAATAGCTTTAACAATCCGCAATTAATTGAATCTTCCTGTATCCCATTTGTTTCAATTTGCAGCAATAGACAAAAAAAAACTCCAAACACGGTATAACTAAGACTGATCCAAACAATATGTTTTTTACCTATAGTGAGGAAATACCATGACAAACGAAAAACTTAATGAATTAAAAGATCAGGCAGCAGAATTGGGTAACGACTTAAAATACAAAGCAAAAGAAGCTCAGCTACAAGGTGAAAAAGCAGTTGATGACTTAAAACATTCGGCAGAGGAATTGAAGTTAAAGGGCGAAAAAGCGCTTGATGACCTCAAGAAAGATGTGTCTGAGCAAAATGCAGAAGGTAAAGAAGCGCTTTCGAATAAAGTGGATGATCTGAAAACCAAATTTGAAGATACTCAAAATGCGGTTCAAGATAAATTTGATCACTTTAAAGAAGAAGCAAGTCATAAACTGGATGATGCCAAAGCCAAAGCAGCTGAATTAAAGGATGAAGCAGCTGCTAAATTTGATGATCTAAAAGCTCAAGCCAGCCATAAGCTAGATGATTTAAAGAAAGCAGCAACAGATACTTTAAATAAATTCAAAGGTTAAGCTTACTAACCGACGGATCGACTGAAAATATTCCTCAAACATAGGCAAACTATGTTTGAGGAATTTTATTTTAATCTCTTTTAAAGAAGTTTCTTGCTTCGCCTATTCGTCCGTACAAATGAACTGTACAGGCTGGTTAAGATGAGTATCTGTGTATTGCTGGTTTTCGATATCAAAAATTCTATAAAAAGGTTGCGAACGTTTTTTGTCAGGGAAAAGCTGATTTAGTAATGATTTTTCTAACAGAGGCTGAATATCTTGGATGTAGATTCGACCTTGTTTATCTATATATAGTTTTACATTGAATCTGAAAGAATCATCTTCTGAGAGCGAATCTTTTTGTAAAAGCAAACAAGCCGTTTCGGTTAGGAAAGAGGGGGATGCTACTCGTCGAATACGCTGTATCACAGACTGATTTTGCATAGAGATAAAAGAATAAACTTGCTCATAGTCTGAAAATAGTTGTTGGGGGTTGCGGTCATGCTGCTCTGTCGAAGCATCGCGTTTGGGCAAATCCTCTGGTTTTATCTGTTGGGCAAGTGCTAAAGCATGGTGATTGAGTATGTCTGAGTTGCTTGGTTTAAATAATTGAAATTTCATTCCTTGTTTTTCTGGGATAATTCTAACAGAGACCTTAATTTCAGACCAAGGCTCTTGACCTGTTTGCTTATTCACCACAATTTCTGTTTGTGGTGGCAATGGGTAAGGTGCCCGATTGATAGATTCTTGGGCGAACAGGGGAAAAGATGTCAGTAAACTGCATATCACGAAATAACACCGTGTCATTAAACGCCCCTATGACAAGAATAACGAGAATGTGGCTCAAAGCGTAAACATCCATTTGCTGCAGCACACATCATAAGCTTATGAATATAACTTGTTCCGCTAGAAGAATGACAGTTGTTTACGATAGCCATATAAAGCCGAAAAGTTGCTATAAAAAATGAGCAATTATCTGTTTTGATATGAGCGTCCATTCTTCAATACTGCTAAACTAGTCAAACTCAGTGAAATGTTGATCTGTTTTTGGAGTAAACAAAATGTCGTGGCTTTCTTCCTTAAAATCTGTTTTTTCGCCAGCACAAGAAGTGAAGGAAGACGAGATTCAAACAGTTCTACAAAATTATGTACTGCCACATTCAGACAATGCGCTAAAAGATCGTATCAGCCAAGTCAATGTACAAGGTCGTATTTTACAACTGACGGTGAATACCTTTCCTGAAGAAAAAGATCATTTACAGCAGATCCATGATGAGTTGGCTGAAGCTTTGGAAAAATGTGGTATCCAGGAATTAAACCTGCATATTATTCAACAAAAACATGCAGCGCATGGTGAAGCAGGTCATAGCTGCTCATCCAAGCCTAAAGCAGAAAATAGCAATTTGCCGCCAGTCATGGATGCTTCACCTCAAGTAGAAGCCGATCCTAATAATCCACCAATCCAGAAAGCGGCTCCGCAACAACGCGACGTTGCGGCACATCCTCGCATTCAAAATGTGATTGTGGTTTCATCTGGTAAAGGGGGGGTGGGTAAATCAACCACTACGGTGAATCTGGCACTGGCGTTACAGCAACTGGGTTTAAAAGTGGGTGTTCTGGATGCGGATATCTATGGTCCAAGTATCCCGACCATGTTGGGTAATGCAGGTAGAACACCGCAGATTGAAAATGAGCACTTCGTACCTTTAGATGCGTATGGCATGGCGGTACTGTCGATCGGGCATCTTATTGGTGAGCACAATACGCCTGTGGCGTGGCGTGGCCCTAAAGCAACAGGGGCGTTGATGCAATTATTCAATCAAACCTTATGGCCTGATTTAGATGTATTGGTAATTGATATGCCACCGGGAACGGGTGATATCCAGCTGACTCTGGCACAACGTATTCCAGTGACGGGTGCAGTGGTTGTGACCACACCACAAAATGTGGCGTTAATGGATGCCACCAAAGGGATTGAATTATTCAATAAAGTGAATATTCCGGTATTGGGTGTGATTGAAAATATGTCGACGCATATCTGTTCGAACTGTGGTCATGAAGAGCAAATCTTTGGGACTGGTGGTGGCGATCAGTTGTCTGAACAATATCAGATCCCATTGCTCGGCCGTTTGCCACTGGATGTAAAAATCCGTGAACATGCAGATAAAGGTACGCCAAGTGTGATTGCCAAAGATACAGCGGCGGAGAGCTATCTCAATATTGCACAGGCAGTCCTGCAACAGATGGAAAAACTGCCAAAGCGCCAGAAAGATGATAAACGTATCTTCTAAATAAACAAAAAACCCAACATCAACGTGTTGGGTTTTTACTTTCTGATTTTAATTTTAGTGGTTTTTGTTTCATCGCTTAAAAGCGACTGAAAAACTAAAATGGTACGTTGCTTGCTTCGTATTTGCTTTTATTTTTAGATAGGTTCTCGATCAAGATGCAATTTAAATATTTTATCGGCATTGCCAGTGTCTGTACGGCTGTATTGCTTAGTGCTTGTAATGGAGATAACTCTTCAAGCAGCAGTAACCAAGTACAAGAAAAACCAACATTACAGCCCATAGTGATACAGGGTGCTTTACCTGTTGAATCTGAAAGAATGGCGGCAAAACTAGACAATGCGACAGTAGAAACCATTGGTGGCTGGAAGTTCTGGAAAGGGACCTATAAGGGATATCCTGTTGTGGTCTCTAAAACCCGGATGGGCATGAGTAACTCTGCAGCGGCAACAGCGCTTGCGATTCAACATTATCAACCAATTGCCATTATCAATCAGGGGACTGCGGGTGGACATGACCCAGACCTGCATGTGTTTGATATTGTATTGGGTAAATACACGACCAATATTGGTGCATTTAAAACACCCCATAAACCGATTGGTGGTGGCTCTAATGCACTTGAATGGAATGAAGCTTTTGATGTGTTGCCAGATGATGAATCTGATCCAGAGCCAATTGCAATCCGTAAATTTGAAGGGGACAAGGAGTTACTCACAGCAGCCTATAAGGCCAAAGTGAACTATACCAAGGGGCAGGTAGTTGAAGGGGTTATCGGTTCAGCGGATACATGGAACAATGAGCTGGATCGCATCAAACTTTTTCATACGGTTTATGGAACTTCGGTCGAAGAAATGGAAGCCGCTTCTGTTGCTCAAATTGCGCAACAATTTAAAGTCCCATTCCTGGGTATTCGTGTGCTATCGAATAACATTACCAATAATGGAGCATATGACCCTGCGACAGGTGAAGCATGTCAGGATTATGCACTCGATGTTGCTGAACAATATATGAAGGCAAAAGCAGCAAAATAGTTTTCTAGAGAGAAGACGTCATTTAAATGATTTCTTCTCTCTGATGTTTCCTTCGATTTCGCCAGCTTCGGATCACGATCCAGCGCCATAGCAGAAGGGTTGCCAGATAGAACAAAATCGCAAACAAAATCGCTTCAATGATCAGCCCTGAAACCAAGATTTTAGCCAGACTGAAATCAATATGGCCATGCCCAAAGTTTTTGATCCAATTCAAAATTTGATGCAATACACCCAATAGCATGTCTTTATTGATCATATTGACATGATAAATTTTAGTCCCAAACCAAAAGCCCAAATAAAGAATGGGTACAACGGTAAAAGGGTTGGTGAGCCACGCCATACACAGGCCAATCGGTAAATTCACTTCAAAGAATAAAACTGTCAGAATAATAAACACACTGTGAAATGGGACGGGTAAAATTCCCCAAAAGGTGCCAATTAGTATTGCTTTTGCAATTGATCGGCGATTCACATACCAAAGTAATGGATTTAAGGTGCGCTCACCAAAAATTTTCATTAGCTTTAGACTAGCGACTTTCTCTGCTGAAGGCAGCCACTTGTGAAAGAATTGCTTAGGCATAAACGTTGCAATAAACCCAACAGGACAAGGAAACAGTTGATCGTATATAAAATAGCATTATTTACTTAGTGAAAACTTAAAAGAAACACAAACTTATTCCTTTAAAAAACAAGCTGATTGTCAATAGGTTACATTTATTCTATTTATATGATGATTTTTTTATGCTGTGACTATTGAGTAGAGAGGGCTTGAAATCTATAAAATGCATGTAAAACAAAAGCTTAATTTATTTTTCAACATAAGTGCTTACAGTTGTTTTTTTGCTATCCCTTGAGAATTGGATTAATCTGAAACGATCTTGTAGTGGGGTCATTCAATGATTTCATGGTTCTTTATTGGTTTAGTCATCACCATTTTGCTGACTCCTGGTCCTACCAATACTTTATTAGCATCTTCTGGTATTCAGGTAGGATTACGTCGCTCTTTATTATTGATTCCCGCAGAAGCTGTGGGCTATATCATTGCGATTAGTGCTTGGGGAATACTGATTGGTAAAGTGTCTGCAACCTTGCCAGCATTGCCGATTTTCCTGAAATTATTAAGTGCGGCTTATATCGTATTTCTTGCAATTAAGTTGTGGCGTACTGCAAATCAAGAAATGGCCTTAAATCAACCGACCATTCGACCTAGAGAGTTGTTATGCGCGACCTTGTTGAATCCTAAGGCACTGTTATTTGCCTCAGCTATTTTTCCTGTTGCCGCATGGCAAAACCAAGAAATTTATATGACGCATATGGGGAGCTTTGTTGGACTAATTCTGCCGATCGCTTTATTCTGGATTTCTGTTGGTGCAATGTTAGCAACCAATAAAGTAACATGGTTGTCTCAATCAAAATTACAACGTACTGCCTCTGTGGTTCTTATGGCTTTTGCCATCCCGATTAGCTACTCAGCCCTCATCAATTTATAACTTTCACAGCGCTATCCCGAAGAACAGGATGGTGCTGTTGTTTTCATTGATATCATTTTACGTTAAAGTACTCGCCAATTATTAACTTCGTCTATGGATAAAAAGTCATGGCAATAAAATCTGATCGTTGGATTCGTGAAATGAGCGAAAAACACGGCATGATTGAACCTTATGCAGAGAATCAAGTTCGTTTTGATGAAAACGGTGAAAAGTTGATTTCTTATGGGGTATCAAGCTATGGCTACGATGTCCGTTGTGCACGTGAGTTTAAAGTGTTTACCAACGTTCATTCAGCGATTGTCGATCCAAAGAATTTCGATGATAAAAGCTTTATCGATATCGAATCTGATGTATGTATTATTCCACCTAACTCATTTGCTTTGGCGCGCACCATTGAATACTTCCGTATTCCACGTAATGTTTTAACTGTTTGCTTAGGTAAGTCGACTTATGCACGTTGCGGGATTATCGTGAACGTAACGCCGTTAGAACCAGAGTGGGAAGGTCACGTTACCCTTGAGTTCTCAAATACAACCAATTTACCTGCACGTATTTATGCCGGTGAAGGTGTTGCACAGATGTTGTTCTTTGAAAGCGATGAAGTGTGTGAAACTTCATATAAAGATCGTGGCGGTAAATACCAAGGCCAAACTGGTGTGACATTACCAAAGACCTAATTTTTAATCATTCTAAATTTTAACCATTGATCAATGGGTCAATGGTTAAAACGTTCTAACTAAGAATTGAATAATAATTTTAATACTGATGTTCAAATTTACTTACTTTAAAAAATAATAACGCTCTTTCTACTTTTATTTTTAATATTTTCTCATTTTTAATGGGGGGGGTTTATCATTCTAAATAAGATTCTTATTTTTCCATTGCCTTTGCTCTTCTTCCTTCATACAGACATTTCAAACTTACTCGCTCGAGCTGATTTACTTTATTACTTGGTGATGTTTTAACCATTGGTCAGGAAAATATATTAATTAATCAAACAATAAAGAAGATATGCTAAAAATAAACCGCAATTTTTAAAATATTAAGAACAGGTGAGAATAATTGTGAATAAGATCTATCAACTAGTATGGAATGCGACATATCTTTGCTGGCAAGCAGTGAGTGAAATGGCGAAAGGGGGCGTGGTTGCAACGCAATCAACAACAATCAAATCTAAAACCTCTATTGCTCATACAGTAAAACGAGCAGCATTCTTTGCGGTGAATGTACTCAGTGCAAGTATTACATTTGCAGGACCAACTGGAGGAGTGGTCAGTTCAGGAACAGCCACGATTTCAACCGCAGGAACCACCACCACCATTAACCAGTCAACCGCAAAAGCCGCGATTGACTGGAGCAGTTTTTCCACCAATAGCAATGAAATCGTGAATTTCGTGCAACCAAATAGCAGCTCGATTACCTTAAATCGCGTCACGGGGACAAGTGCATCCAATTTAAATGGTCAGCTAAATGCCAATGGACAGGTATTTATTATTAACCCGAATGGGGTGTTATTTGGCAGCACCTCGCAGGTCAATACGGCAGGTTTGGTGGCATCGACCCTGAATTTGAGCAACAACGATTTTAATAATAATCTATTTAATTTTACCAATACCAGCAATAACAAAACCGTTGAGAACCGCGGCAAAATCACCGTGCCTACAGGTGGTACAGTGGCCTTGATTGCACCAACGGTAAAACACACAGGCACGATTAATGCAACGCAGGGCAATGTATTATTAGCGGCTGGTGGAGATATCACCCTGAATCTAAATAATGGTAGTTTATTGGGTTACACCATTAATCAGGGCAAGGCACAAGCCTTGATTAACTCAGGCGGCATGATTCAAGCCGATGGTGGTAAAGTGATCCTGACTGCAAAAGGGATTGATGAATTAAGCAATGCCGTAGTGAACAGTGTTGGGGTGATCCAAGCGCAAACGGTGAACAATGTCCGTGGCGTGATTGAGCTTGGCAGTGATTTAAGTAGTGGTACGGTAAATGTCAGCGGTACGCTAGATGCATCGGCTCCGAATGGAGGCAATGGTGGGCAAATCAAAACTGCTGCGGCAGAGGTTCATGTCAGTTCAGGCACGAATATCACAACACAGCGTAATAGTGCGAGCAGCTTACCGCCGACCAGCAGTGGTTGGGAACTGAAAGCTAAAAATATCGATGTCGATTTCTTTGGTGGCAGTGTCAGCAGTAGCACCTTGGGTGATGCTTTAAACAAAGGTAATGTGAGCTTAAATGCGATGGGTACAGCCGAAGGCCAAGGCAATATTAATATCAATGATGCCACCAGTTGGAATGCCAATACAGCACTTACACTAAGCGCAAACAAAGATATTAACTTTAATAGTGACTTGGATTTAAGTGGAGATAAGGCCAAGCTTGCCATGAATTATGGTGCGGGTTCGGATTACAACCTAAATAATGGCGCCAAGATTAATATCAGTGGTTCATCCCCGACCTTATTGATTAATGGAACTTCCTACATTGTGATCAATGATCTAGGTGAAGAGGGTGATGCCAATATCAATACCTTGCAAAGAATGAACAATAACCTGACAGGAAATTATGTCCTAGGCAGTAATATTGATGCTTCTGATACCGTGAACTGGAATGGTGGTAAGGGATTTAAACCTATCGGGGATTATATTGAAACAGTAACGATAAACAATGATCCAAATGCTCCGGGAGGAATGAGTATTTCTCAAGGTCTGATCGATCAACCTTTTACTGGAAATTTTCATGGTTTAGGGCATTCTGTTACTGGGCTTCATATTAATAGACCTGATCAATTGCTATTGGCATTGCCAACAGAGTTACCTGCAACTTTTAGCTTTCATTCGATAGGATTATTTGGTGCCACAACCAATATGATCAGAGATATTGGAACTACCAATGGTTCAATAAAAGGAAGCAGTAATGTCGGAGGGCTGATCGGATTCCAGAAATCTGGAGTTGCTAAAAACATTTTCAGTTCGAATTCTATAGAGGGGGTATCAAAAGTAGGGGGACTCATTGGTAAGAGTGGTGACAGGAATGCCAGTAACCAGCAAACTGCGGCATCGATTTTAAATTCTTATGCGACTGGAAATATTAAAATTTCTAATATTGCTCCTTCAGTAAATGCGACCAATATAGGGGGGCTGGTTGGTCAAAGTTTCAGTCTGATTAAAGATAGCTATGCTACGGGGAGTATTGATTCAGAAAGTGCTGGTTCATATGGAGTAGGTGGCTTAGTTGGTGAGCAGGTCAATAATGACATTATTCGCAGTTATGCAACAGGAAATATCTGGGGCAATGTTGAATATTTTGGGGGACTGGTTGGTGTATTAAGATATGCTCAGGGTAATACCAAAATTTATCAGAGTTATGCAACGGGAAATCTGCACGGTAAAGTTCAAGCAGGTGGATTAATCGGATTTGTTGGACTCGAAGCCTCTTATAATAATCCAAGTCGTGATATAGATTCGATAGCAACCGTTGAACAAAGTTATGCCACAGGGAACGTAAGTGCTTTTGATGATACTTATCTTGCATCTACTGGTGGACTTATTGCTTCAATTAACGGGGCGGTCAAGATCAAGAACAGCCACGCTACTGGAGATGTGAATGGAGCATCCAAGACAGGAGGCCTGGTTGGTTCAATTAGTAACAACTTCCCAAGCACACAGCATAAAACTGAAATTGAAAATAGTTATACAACAGGTCATGTCACTGGAACCGAATATACAGGTGGTCTAGTAGGGAATAATTTATCAGAAAGTATTATCCGGGACAGTTTAGCTCAGGGGCAAGTGAACGGAACAAATTATGTAGGCGGTCTAGTGGGTTTTAATGGGACTGAAATTATAAATAGCTCAGCTACAGGTATTGTAAACGGTGAAAATTATGTCGGTGGATTGGTCGGGAAGAATAGACAGACAATAAAGGATAGTTATGCGACAGGAGATGTAAAAGGACAGGAAAATGTCGGTGGCCTAGCGGGTTCTAATGAAAAATGGGTAACTGGAGGTGAGATAAGTAATACTTATGCGACAGGGAGAGTTGAAGCTAATAAAAATGTAGGAGGGTTGGTTGGTGCTAACTTTTTAGGTGAGATATCTTCGAGTTATGCCAGCGGAGCAGTAAAAGGATATCAATATACTGGTGGCCTACTTGGAAATATACAAGGGGGCAGCCTTGTAAATACCTATGCCGTGGGCAATGTGACAGGAGAGAATTCTACTGGTGGCTTACTAGGAGGCACTTCTTCGAATAATCTGGCAAATGTTGAGAATAGTTTTTCTTCTGGTTGGGTTAGTGGGACAGTCTATACAGGTGGGCTCATTGGTAATAATAATGGTATCTCTATCGCTAAAAATAGCTATTGGAACACTGAAACTTCAGGACAATCTACCAGTGCAGGAGGGGTTGGAAAAAATACAGCAGAAATGCAAAAAATCCTGACCTTTACAGGGTGGGACATTGCTGATGTCTCTGTCCCAAATTCAACTTCGACATGGGTAATTGATGAAAATCACAAAACCCCATGGCTTCGCTATAATCATTGAGATTAAAACAGATTATTAAAATATAAGACCAGAGGCCGAAGCTTCTGGTCTTTAAAAATAAGATATTGAATGAATTAGAGTCACAATGAAATTTTATTTACGAAAACAAGTAGGCAGACATAATCAAAAAACTCTTCGAATGATCAGTGGGATGAGTGTTTTAGTGGTTATGTCTTCTATGGTTCATGCCGAAATTGTGATCCCTGATAGTGGTACTATTACTCAGCAATTAAGTCCTGAACAATTCAAAGAAATACCTAAAACAGATCAACAGTACTTTGGTTCTGATCCATCGCAGCAAAATTATAGTCAGGATCAGACCCCCATTTGGGTCACAAAAATCCAGATAGAAGGCAATCAGCAAATTGCGACAACGATTTTGCATGATTTAGTCAAGTCACTAGAAAACAAAAATAATGTTATGGCCGATTTACAGTTCGGCGCAGAAAAAATTACCCAATATTATAAGAAGCAGGGGTATTTTTTAGCGAAAGCATATTTGCCCAAGCAAAAACTAGAAAATGGAACATTAATTATTCGTGTGCTTGAAGGCCAACTGGGGAAGGTTATTTTAAATAATCAGTCTAAAATTAAAGATAAGGTGATTCAACGCTACACAGATCAACTCCCTCATCATCAAGCCTTGCAACAACAGCAAAGTAATAAGACTTTGTTGCTTATTTCAGATTTATCGGGCGTGGGGCAAATCCAAGCAAACTTACAGGCTGGCGAACAGACTGGGCAAACAGACCTTGTTTTGGATGTTCTAGAACAACAGACTTGGTTTGGGCGAATCGGGATTGATAACTCTGGTAGTCGCTATACAGGAAAATATCGACTTTCAGGCTATCTCGAAAGTAATAGCTTGCTGGGCTATGGAGAGAAGTTATCTGCTCAACTACTTGGCAGTAATCAGGACTTGGTTTCTGGAAGTCTAAATGCTCGATTTCCTGTAACAGGAACGGGTTTATGGTTAGGCGGTGGTTATAGTAGAACTCAATATGAGCTTGGTGAGCAATTTAAGCAGTTAGAGGCAAAAGGAAGATCTGAAAACTATAATTTAAACCTTGTTTATCCATTAATCCGAAGCCAAAAGTCGAATCTGAATTTGAAGCTGTTAGCCGAAAAAAGAAAGCTATTTGATGAAATTGCTGTAACAGATACAGAGACATTCAAACAGATCGAGGCGAGTCGAATTGCATTAAGTTTTAGTCGCATGGATGATTGGGGCGTTGGTGAGATAAAAGGGGGAATCAATCAGCTTGAATTAATTACGACCATTGGCAACCTGGACATACAAAGCCCATCGGCTTTGAATATTGATCGATTATCGGCAAGGACCCAAGGCAGTTTCAATAAATATGAACTGAAACTTGCTAGACAGCAAAGATTAACCGCATCCTCATGGTTCACCAGTGAGTTATATGGACAGCTTGCATCTAAAAATCTTGATTCAGCGGAAAAACTTTCTTTGAGCCAGATGCGTGCTTATCCAGCGGCAGAAGGGCTTGGTGATCAAGGCTGGGGAGTATCAATTAATTTTTACTACCAACTAACACCATGGCTAAATACGTATCTATTCCAAGATTTTGGGCGAATACAGCAAAATAAAAATCCGTATCTTAACGACAAAAATACCCGTGCTCTGGCAAGCACTGGGATTGGTTTTGGTGGTGGCTCTCAGGACTTTGATTACAATGCCACGCTTGCATGGCGAACTACCTCGGCAGCAAAGAGTGATCAGGATCAGCAACCACGATTTCAATTTGGGGTAGGTTGGAGATTTTAAGTTAAATCAACGATTAATATTTTCTGTAAATATTATTAATAATCTATATTTTAGAATAGAGCTATTCTTTTGTTATGACCTAATATCATGCTTAGATAAATTATATATGTGACTTGTAGATCTGTTTTTAATATATGTCAAGCGCTTAACATATAAATGAGGGTTGGAGTGTAACTTATTCTATGCAAGTAGAGTGAGATTTTTAAGTGATCTATTTAAATAAATTTTATATTTATGGCCTAAATTGTTTAGAAAAATAAAACTGGTATTTTAGAATAATTAATATATTATTTAGAGATGATTCGTTTTTATACAGCTTCACAGCAGATAATGGATTAGAGAATCTCCTGTGATTAATTGATATAAGAACATTATAAAAATAAACAAATATGGATATGCTAAACACGGAGGTGGGTTATGCAAGGCTTTAAATCCCTTCATTTTGCAATGTTGACTCTAGGTAGCTTGTGCTTAAATTCTGCTTATGCAGCGTCTACAACGTTGCATCGCTTATCTGATACTGAAATGTCTGCAACCACAGGGCAGGCTTTGTTGAGTATGTCTTATATTGCTCCTAGTGATACTAAAAATTTAGAAAGTCAGCGTACAGATGGCGATCCAAATCTTGGTTTTTATCGTTTAGGAATGGAAGCGGAATTAGAACTGAATGCCAATATCAAGAAATTACAGTTAGGCTGTGGTGGCGCGAATGGAGCAGGTGGATGCGATATTGATATAGATCATTTAAGTCTCAGTGGCGTTTCTGATACACGTGACGGTAGAGCAGGTTCAAGTGCAAAATTAACCAATCCTTTTATTGAATTTGCGATTCAAAATCCAAATCAGGCCTCAACTCGAAATGTGGTTGGACTCAGATTAAGTGCTGAAAAGGTTTTAGGATTATTGTCACTGGGCACAGAAAACTCGACTACGCCCAATGGAATCAATAGTCTTTCTGGGTATATGAAAGTTCGATCTGGAATTGGGGATACCGAAATAGAGCAAAGTAAAGTTAAGGGTTATGCTAATACAGCAGCACAATATATGAGTTTAGCGACCTATCCGATTGAAGGGCGTTTAATCGCAAATGTATTGGTTGACTTAGCTGATGCCGATTTCAAAACAAATGGTGGTGGTTTTAGTATTCCAGAAATGAATAATCTTCCGTTTGAAAATCCACAAATTGTCGTCAATGGTAAAAGGAATAGCTCAATAGGTTTAAATGCAACCGTCAATATTCCAACAATTAATTTAGGAACAGGAAGTGATTACCCTGCATCAGGTAGAACTACAACAGATGCAAATGGAACAACAACTGCAGTGTATACTGCGGGTAATCCAGTTGATGCCGTGATTACAGGTTGTAGAAATTTAACTTTAGCACCAACATGTCTAGTTGCATGGGAAGGGCGGCAGTTTAGCAATATTAAAATGAGCGGCTCTGTAAATGGAGCGAAAGCAACGGTCAACTTTCAAGAGGCTTTAGGATTTATTCATCGCTTAGAGATTAATTCGGCAGCCTCTTTAAGTTTGCAAAAGCAAAATATTTTGTGGCCAGATTCTGATGCCGCAAATATTGCTCAATCTGGATGGTGGCTTGCTTTACAAGATCCTGTAAGTATTGGACGAGTTGAACCGACACAAAGACTGAGTATTGAACCATTGTTGGGGCAGTTTGCTACAAAAGCTGGAGATTACTTAAAACAGAATCCTGCGCGAACAAATGATCTTCTTGGTGTCATGACGGGTAATGGTTTGGATGTGGATATTGGAAATTTAGACTTGTCGAATGTTGCAGCGTTGCAGATGAATTTATCTAATTTGCAGTTGAATGGACAAAATTTTGCGCCAAACTGCTATGGGAGTTTAAGTTTCTGTTAGTTTTTGTATTAATAAAAAAGACAGCTTATGCTGTCTTTTTTATTTTATTCACCTTTATAAAATAGCTTGATCTAATTCTTTGTTAAATTCTCTTGAAAAGCATATTTATTTATCATTATAGGTCACTTTTATCGGAAAATATTTATTGTTTTATAAGCATTATGTTTATATTAAAGTGATTACTATCATTTTTATAAGTGCTATTTATTTTTAGATCAGGTTGCTATTGAGATAAATGTTTAAGCTGTTTTTTTAAAAAACTAAAAAAGGATTTTATAGTGAAAAGTAGATGTTTATTTATATTTTTTTTAGGGGTGAGTGGTTTTTATCTAGGTTCCGCTGGGGCTGCCTCTTCTACTTTACAGCGTCTGACAGATCATGAGTTGTCTGCAGCGACAGGACAAGCTTTAATGAGTTTGTCGTATATTGCACCAACAGATGCAACGAATTTAGAGACAAAAAGAGCAGGTGGCGATAAAACCATTGGATTTTATAAACTGGGCATGGAGGCGGAGATTGAACTGAATGCCAATATAAAAAAATTCCAGTTGGGCTGTGGTGGAGCTAATGGCGCAAATGACTGTGATATTGATATTGATAATTTAAGCTTAAGTGGTCTGAAACTTGATTCCAGTGGTAAACCGGTTGCGATGACAAGAGAAGAACGAGCCTCTTCATCAGCAAAATTAACCAACCCCTTCTTAGAGTTTGCGATAAAAAATCCAAATAGTGCAGCTACCAGACAAGTCGTAGGATTTCGTTTAAGTGCAGAAAAAGCTATTGGCTTATTAACCGCAGGTAATGAGAACTCTTCCACACCGAATGGGATCAATACAATTTCAGGCTATATGAAAGTTCAATCAGATAATGCTGGTGTAATTAAAGGATATGCAACTACAGCGGTAACACGAGATAATCTATATGGAACGATGTACAATCAAGATGATCTGGTGATCACAGGTACGCTAAAATCAATTTTAGGCGCTAAAGCTGGCTTTAAAACGGTTGGGGGCGGATTTAATATTCCACAAATTAATAATAACTATTTTGAAGTTCCTGCAATATTAGTAAATGAGAATAGAGCTAAATCTAAAGTTTTGTCGGCTCCAGTAAAAGTTCCCAATATTTATTTAGGTAGTGGAGCGAATTATCCTATAAATGGCTCTGTTCAGTACAATCCAAATGGGCCACATGATCCTTCCTATCAAGAACCTTCAGGTATTTACACACAAGGAGGGTTAACCCAAGCTGAAGTAACCAGTTGCAATATTACCGCGTGTTTAATTGCTGGGGTTGGGAAAAGATTTAATCAGGTCATGATGAATGGTACGATTTCAAATATTTCAGCGAATCTGAATTTAACTCAATCACTAGGTTTAATTCATAATTTACCGATTAACTCTCCTTTCTCATTATCATTACAGCAAAATGCCTTACAGTGGACTGGTGCTAAAAGTGATGATATTGCCCAAAAAGGTTGGTGGATGTCATTTTCAGACCCTGTAAAGGCTTTGTTGCATAAATAAATTTCATCCCCATACATGTTAGATGAATACAGAATCAAAAAGCCGATATAAAACAACGAACTGGTCTGAGTACAATCAGGCTTTACGTCAACGGGGTGCTTTCACCATTTGGTTTGATCCCCAAATGCAATGGTCTGCAACACCTAGTGGAAAAAAAGGACGTCAACCTACCTACACTGATATAGCAATTCAATTTGCCCTGACGATACGAAACCTGTTCCAACTGGCTTTACGCCAAACACAAGGTTTCATTCAAAGCCTTTTTCAAATGGCTCACCTCGACTGGAATGTTCCAGACTTCTCAACATTGAGTCGGCGAGCAGATAAGCTCCAGCCACTTCTACATAAATCAGCAAAAAATCCACAGGAAGACTTGCATATTTTAGTTGATAGCACAGGGATCAAAGTTACAGGCGATGGGGAATGGGTGCGTAAAAAACATGGCGTAAACCAACATCGTCAATGGCTGAAATTACATCTTGCGACAGATGCAAACAGTGGAGAAATACAAGCGGTTGAAGTCACGACCTGCCAATATGGTGATGCTGAAATGCTCCCACCTCTTTTAGATCAAATTGATGAACCCATTGCATCTGTCACGACTGATGGTGCTTATGACACAGTGAATTGTTATGATGCGATTTTGAAACGGCAAGCAAATGTAATTATCCCTCCTCGTTCCAATGCTGCTTTATGGGTAGAAAATGAAATTGGTAAAGCAAGGAATCATGCAGTACAAGGCTGTTGGGACAAGGGTCAAAAGCAGTGGAAACGAGATATTGGTTATCATCGACGATCCAGAATAGAGGCTAAAATGTTTGCCTTGAAACGACTTGGACATGGTGTATCTAGTCGATGCTTTAATCGTCAGGTGGTTGACTTGCAAATAAGAGTCGATATTTTGAATAAATTTACTCAACTTGGTACAGCTAAAACGGTGGCTGTTGCATAAATATCTGAAGATTAGAACAACTCTACCTTTCGTCTATTTGTGCAACAAAGCCCCCTGTAAATATTGGTTATGTTGTACCAAAAGATCCAATTGATATTTCTCCACTCTTTCCTCAAATTGCAGCTGCTGTTTCGGATTGGTTACGTGATGGTGGTGGGCATGAGGCCTATACGGGTGATATTTGTGGACTACTTGGATTAGGTGTTCTAGATGTTGATATTGGTACTGTAGATTTAGCGGGTAAGTCATTAAATTTAAATCTAGGTAATTTGCAATTAACAAACCAAAATTTTCAACCAAACTGTTTTGGTAATTTGAAATTTTGTTAATTTTTAGTTTGATAAAAAGTAACTAAGGTTGCTTTTTTATCAAATTAGACGGATAGAAATAATCTATCTGGTTGATTTTATGATTATTTGGCTTTTTCGGTAAATTTTGTTTTACTTTTTAGGTTATTTTTGTCGGAAATTGCCTATTATTTAACAAAAAATAGCTTTATATTGACACGAGACATAGGACACAGGGTTAGTTCGCTAATATTTTGTCTATAAGTAAATTTAACAAGGATAATTATTTTAATTTTAAAAAACTGAAAAGGAATTTTATAATGAAAAATAGATATTTATCAATGGCCTTTTTAGGAATGTTTAGTTCTTGTGCGAATTTTACATATGCCAACTCTGCAACTTTATATTCTATGTCCGATAGTGAAATGTCTGCGACTACAGGTCAGGCACTAATGAGTCTGTCTTATATAGCACCTAATGATACAGCCAATTTGGAAAGGCAACGTGCAGGTGGCGAACAAAGTGTAGGATTCTATAAATTGGGGTTAGAAGCAAAACTGGAATTAAATGCCAATATTCGAAATCTACAACTTGGCTGTGGTGGTACAAATGGCACTGGCGGCTGTGATATTGATATTAAAAATTTATCACTGAGCGGCTTAAATGATGGTGTCGTGAGTGGTTCTACAAATCCGAATGAAGGAAGCCCAACTTTTAATAATGGACGTGCATCGACTAGTGCGGAAATTACCAATCCATTTATTGAGTTTGCGATTAAAAATCCAAATAGTGCTTCAACCCGAGAGTTTGTTGGCTTAAGACTCAGTGCCGAAAAAATTAATGCATTATTAACAGCGGGTATTGCAAATGCAGCAACCCCATCGTCAACAGATGGGATACAAAGCTTGAGTGGCTATATGCAAATCGCAGGTACGACAGGTGATGTCTGGACAAAAGCAGCTACATTCGGAAAGAGTGATTCAAACTGTTTGCCTGGAATTAGTGGTCCAACGGCGTGCCAATCAATTGCGGGGAAATTGGATGTCGTACTGTGGGGCCGTAGAGATTTTGCTAGTTTACCTGCTGATAGTAATACGACGGGTATTACGGTTCCAAGTATGAATGTCGGATTTACTTTACCAGCATTTACCGTCAATGGTAATCGACAAACAAAAGCGGTTGCGCCAAATGTAAGCGCAACGATTCCTGAAATTCCAATTGCAAAAGCATCAAATTGTGTTGCTGGTGATACTCGAGCGGCATGTACTGTTAATTATGACAATGATCAGTTATATGTCAGTCTTAGAAAGGCAAGTGGTTCTGGTTATAATGCTGCCAATTTGGCTCAGACGGACTGTGTTGCTCTTTTGATCTGCCTTGTTAGTAATGCGAAGTTTAAAATGGGAGCAGATTCAAAACTGACTAACTTAAATATAGACATTACCTTTGAACAAGCATTGAGTATGATTCATAACATACCTTTAAAAGGAACGGGTGGATACTTGGCTTTGCAAAAACAAGCTTTGCAATGGCCAGGTGCAAATGCCGATGATATTGCGCAAAAAGGTTGGTGGATGTCATTTGCTGAGCCAGTACAATTAGGATATCTAAAAGAAAAGCATCACAACAAGTTGATATTAGTGGCGTCTTACCTCAGGTTTCTACATTTGTTACTCAGGCTTTATATGCAGGCGATCCAATCAACATTAATTTAGCCGATGCGGCGGGGGCCCTAACGAATAATCCAATTGTTAAAAGCTTAACCATACCAGTGGGCACCAGCACTGCAACACTAACTCTTCAAAATCAACAGCTTAAAAACCAATCTATTCCAACAAACTGTTATGGCAGTTTAACATTTTGTTAATTCGCTTTCTTTTTGAAAAGACAGCATAAGCTGTCTTTTTTTATGGAGATGGAAACTCTCTATCTGAAAATTTTACTGTTTGGTTCATTATTGAATGTTACTTATAACTTTATAGGCCATTTTTATCGGATATTGTCTATTATTTAACAAATTTTGAGTTTATATTGGAAAGCGTAATATGGCATGTGGTTAGCTCATTAACCTTATTTGTCTATAAGTGGAGTTCATGGAGATAAGTATTTCACTTTAAATTTTAGAATCTAAAAGGATTTTTATAATGAAAAATAGATATTTATCTATGGTTCTTTTGGGAACTATGGGGTTATGTGTAAATTCTGCATATGCGAGTTCTACCACTTTGCAGTCAATGTCAGATAGTGAACTTTCAGCGACTACAGGTCAGGCTTTAATGAGTCTGTCTTATATCGCACCTACGGACAATGCTAATTTAATGAAAAATATTGCTGGTTCCAATAATATTGGCTTTTATAAATTAGGTATGGAAGCCAAAGTTGAACTTAATGCAAATATTAAAAATTTACAGTTAGGTTGTGGCGGCATGAACGGTGCTGCTAATTGTGATATTGATATTAAGAATCTTTCTTTAAGTGGTTTGCCTGATAGTTATGATGCAAATGGTAGTCCTATTTTTAATAGCCGTGCATCTACAGATGCGACAATTACAAACCCTTTTATTCAATTTGCTATCCAGAATCCGAATTCTGCTTCAACACGACAAGTGGTTGGTTTACAGTTAGGAGCTGCCGCTATTAGTGGTTTATTGACTGCAGGAACAAACAATAGTGCGACTCCATCGACAACAGATGGAATCCAAAGTTTAAGCGGTTTTATGCAAATTGCCAGCACCACAGGTACTGCAGTGACTCAAGCTGCAACTTTTGGTAAAGGAGCTAGTAATCAGTCACTTAGCGGCTATGCAAATATTTCTGGTTTAGGTAATGCATCATTTGTGAGTGACCCGTCTAATAGTAAAACAACCGGGATTACAATTCCAAGTATGACCGTTCCATTTACACTTCCTTCCTTTAGTATTAATGGTGTGAGACAAACTCAAGCTAATGTACAAAATATTATGGCGAATATTCCGATTATTCCAATTGCGCCACAAACAGGATGTTCAGGAAATATTACGGGGACAAATTTAGCTTGTGGTTCTGGAAACACAACTTGGGGAAATGATCAATTATATGTTGATTTAGGGTGTAATGCCCCAGGTTCAGGACTTTGTGGGCTGATCACCGCCGCAGTACCCAATACCATATTTAAAATGGCAAATAACTCAAGCATTACCAACTTGAAAATGAATATTACTTTTAACCAAGCACTGAGTATGATTCATAACATACCACTTACAGGGACAGGTGGATATTTATCTTTGCAAAACCAACAACTTCTTTGGCCTGGTGCAACTGTTGCTACCTCTGATCAGGGAATCAATAATTTGAATGCGATGAGCAGTGGAACGGATGTAGCGCAACCTGGATGGTGGATGTCTTTTGCCGAGCCAGTACAGTTAGGTAAATTAAATGTGACTAATCCTGTAGATATCAGTTCGGTGCTGCCGCAAGTTGCAAAAATGGCATCCGATCAATTGAAAACGTCTCCATATACATATGTTAGTTTTGGATCGGCGATTGGAGCTTTAACCGGAGCACCAATCGTGCAACAAATTAATATTGATTTAGGGGCATATACAACAACCAATCCTGCAACTTTAACACTACAAAATCAGCAGTTAAACAACCAAAAGGTTGTTTCAAACTGCTATGGCTCATTATCATTCTGTTAATGTCTATGCAAAATTGAACTATTTAAAATGGAATTTAAGTGGAAGTTATAAGCTTCCACTTTTTATTTATATTGAAGGGAAGTCTGATGCTAAATTTAAGAGGATTAAATCGAGTCGCGGTTGTGGGAGGTGGGACAGCAGGTTGGTTTGCAGCCTTGCAGCTTAGGCAGGTGTTTGGCCCATCTGTTGAGGTAATGGTTATTTCCGCGCCAGAGATTCCGATTGTTGGTGTGGGTGAAGGTGGGGTACTCAATTTACTGACGGTATTGCGTGATTTAGAGATTGATTTAAAGGATTTTATAGATAAAACAGGGGCTACACTTAAATTGGGGTTTCGCTATGAACGTTGGCGAACGGGTAAAGAAGATGACTATTACTACCATCTTTTTCCGCTTCCAACAGAAGACTTTGCATGGAATGAATTTGGATTTAATCCTTATTTATCTGGACTATTTAATCATGGCATAGATGTTAGTCGCTATATGGCATCTTATCAATTTAGTGAAGATCGTAAACCTTTTCAGGAGGTTTTACAGATTTTATTAGAAGGAAAAAATAATTTTGGAGCTTCGCTGCATTTTGATACTTTTCGGGTTGGTCAATATCTAAAGAAAATTGCTCTATCTAGAGGGATAGTTCATATTGAAAATAAAATAGAGGATTTTGAACTCGACCCTGCAACAGGCTATGTCTCTGCAATTCAATGCATAGATCAGAAGATTAGTTGTGACTTTGTCATTGATGCCTCTGGATTTTCAAAACTCTTGATCGGGAAAAAATACCAAAGTTATTGGTGCTCTTTTGCTGACATTTTACCGATGAATAGAGCTTTACCTTTTCATTTACCGCATAAGAATAAAATTGAGTTGGTGACAAGAGCGACTGCCTTGAGTTCGGGCTGGGTATGGCAGATTCCACTACAAGAACGGATAGGTGCGGGCTATGTCTATCATGATCAATTCATTACAGATCAGCAAGCGCAGCAGGAAGTTGAGCAATGGTTGGGCTATTCAATCAATCCGGTTAAACCTATCGCATTTGAGGCAGGCTATTTTCAAGAGGTCTGGATCAAAAATGTCGTAGCTATTGGTTTGGCATCGGGTTTTATTGAACCATTGGAGGCAACGTCAATTGGCCAGATGCTCAGTCAGTTAGCGTTGTTGATCTCATTTATTCAAGAAAATCATGGGGTGATTTCACAGCAGAATATAGATTTTTATAACCACCAAAATGCCCAATATTGGCAGGGTATACGTGATTTTATTCGTATGCATTATGATACTGGACGGTCAGACACCCCATTTTGGCAATATATGCTGACCGTACCACAGTCAGAAAGCTATCAAGAACTAAAAAAATGCTGGCTACATCGGACACCACGAGATATTGATTTTGTAGAACATAGTATGGGAGGGATGTCGATGTTTAGTGCTGCCAGCTGGTTTGCTGTGGGGGCTGGGGTTGGGGTCATCAAGCCTGAAGCGACTTCGGCGGAACTCTATGCATTGTCACCAGAAAAAAAGCAGAAATTAGCGAAGTATTTGCAGGAAATAAAGCAACAGTTAGCACTGTGATTTGTTGCATGTGTTCAGGGCAAAGTTATATTTATTTTCATACATCGGAAAAATGTAACTTTTAACGGGTTTTTTTTGCATTTGCGTAAATAGTAGGCATAATAAAAACTGAGATTGACTAGGTGGATTTGGCCTAAGTTTGGAGTGGTGCTTGGAAGCATATCTTTGACTGTGATTTTTCGCAGTAGGAAGTCACTCAGCAAGATTTAGAAAAATAATACTGGTGCGGAGCATCGTGTAACAGGAAGGTCAAGATGACGACATTTCATACGGTATCATTTAAACGAACTGTTTTAGCAACGTTGATTGGCTTATGTTTAAGCCGATACGCTTTTGCATTGCAGGAAATTTCAGATGAAGCTCTAAGCCAGACAACAGGTGAAGGGATTGCGATTTTACCCACCAATTTTGATTTTATTTTTCGTGGTGCAAATACGGGGAACGAAACCAACACTGCTTTGCTGAATGATCGTAGTAAAGATACGGGTTATATCCATTACCTGCCTGTTGGTGGTCTGACGTCACTTGCTCAGGATACCAATAAAGATGGTGTTGTGAATGGATCTGACCATTCAGTAGGTAAGGCTGATATTTATTTATATGGTCTTGCTTTATCGAAAAATAATAGTAATGACACAAATAGTCGTTTTGATTCAGTTTCGCCCCAGATAGCAAGTTGGGGAACAGCTGAGAATCCATGGGTACTAAAAGCAAAAACAGCAGCAAATGTACCCAACTTTTCTGGCGTTGATGGGGCTGTTACCTATCTGAATCTAGAAGCGCCGTTATATGAAACAGGCACTAAAACTGGGGTCGATGCCTATAATTTAAAGCTTGCTTTCTGGGCAGATGCTTTTGTTCGTGACCAAAGTAAATCTGATGGCGCTGCTGATCAATTTAATTTGGGTGAATTATTTAGTACCAGTGATCCAAATCGTGCAAATCGCCTAAGATTACAGGCAATTATGAATGGTTTTAGTATCAATGGTAGTAACTTGCAAGTCTTTCAGACTCTAGCAGGTTCAAGTAATGCCAATGGTATGAGCTCTTTTTATAATAATACTTTAGGCCTCGCAGGCGTTATTCGTATCAACAGTGGGGATGGTGCGAACCTAAAAGCGACATATACCGATACCCAATTGGGAAGTATTGGAACGACATCGGCATGGACGACGATTCATAATGGACAGGATGCAACCTTAGGAACATCGAAAACAGCTGCGACAGGCAGTTGTGGTAATACGGGAACAGGTTCGTTTGACAGCACATCTGCAGGATGTAAGTTTATTGTTCAAAAGCAGACTCGAACAGATACTCAGCAAATCAAACGCGTGTGGAATGTGCCTACTAACAGCGTTTTAAGACTCAGTACACGAGAAACGTCAGCTTACGACTGTTCGACCAATCCTGCTAAATGTCTGGAAACACCCGCATTGTCAAGTGGCGCAACAGCACCCAGTTTTGATGCCAATGAAGGCATATTTATTTATAACCCGAATATCAACCTGGTATTAGGTGGCTTATACCAACCTGTTATTCTAGGCTCGAATGGCCGAAACTTTAGTCTGGAAATTGCTCGTATTCCAAATAATCCTGCAGTTTATAAGAAGATCTATACCGATTATACAGGCGC
This sequence comes from Acinetobacter sp. CIP 64.2, assembly GCF_000369645.1. Taxonomy (NCBI): domain Bacteria; kingdom Pseudomonadati; phylum Pseudomonadota; class Gammaproteobacteria; order Moraxellales; family Moraxellaceae; genus Acinetobacter; species Acinetobacter sp. CIP 64.2. Next base: position 321,019 of record NZ_KB850121.1, on the reverse strand, counting down.
GGATCCGTCTTACTTAGGTTCAACCTGTAATGTCTATCAATGTGGTACTTCTGACATCGCAGGTTATCAGGGTGGTTCAGCACGTATCGATTATTCGACCTCGGCACTTTCAGGCAAGAAGCTGGCAACGCATAGTAGTATTAGCCTAGGCTCTGTTTATAGCGGTGATGGTGGTAAAACTTTACAGGCTTATAAAGGAACTGCTGGCGTTGATGATGCTGTCGGTATTTCTTTTGGGAATATGCAAAATCCAGCGGGTATACTGAGTAATGTCACAACCAATACCGCAACACAGATCCGTTATGCACAACGTGAAATGAATACCTCTACTTGGATTACCAATAGTCGATGCACAAGTACTAATATTTGGGGAAATTGTAATGGTGTGACTAATACCACTGGTTCTTTATATCAATGGCAATATTATAATGGTGCAGGGGTTTTAGATAAATCAACGAACGGTTGGACCAATACGCCGACAGATGCTTCGTTATGTAACGCTAATGGTGGTTCAGGGAGTTGTAATAATAATGCTACTGATACTTCAACACCAAAATATGCCACTGTTGGTAACCGAACATGGTCGGATACAAATTTAAATGGTGCGGCGTGGCGTACCACAGCTAATCCGATTTTAGACAGTTTTATTGGATCATCCAATGGAACAACAGGTGCTGTAATTCCAACAACCAACACCGCACCAACCCCAACAATTCCAAATAACAATATGGGTTCGGCAGTCATTGATGGTCTACTTATTCAGCATCTAAAAATTACAACGACAGGGCTATAGGAGCATATACATGAAAAAAATACTCGTTTTGCTCTTATCGTTAACCTCAAGCTTATCTTATGCCGAATTACAAGCTTTAGATAATGAAACACTTCAGTCTATACGAGGACAGGGTGGAGCAGACTTATCCTTAAAGGTTTCTTTAAATCATGATGTACTCACAGATAATGCCTTGTTGACTGGTACAACACCGACCTTTAACTGTACAAATTTGGAATATTGCCGCTTAGCCGTTTCTGTAAATAAACGTTTTGTTCAATTTCAGTCGGGTGATTCAGCTGATGTTTGGTCTTTAGCGGCAAGTGATCCAACCAGTACAAACAAAGCACGTAAATTGTGGGTGGTATTTAAAGGCTTGCAAGGGACCTTGAATATCCAAAAAATTGGTCTAGAGGGGATTGATTTAAATTATACCAAGTATGTAAATGGAGCAGCGTCTGGTTCAATGATTAAACCTGCAATGCAGTTTTCATTTGATCCGACTAAACCGATTCAAATTCGTGATTTCGGTTTTAATGCTTTGTCGATAGAACAGGATAAGGTTCTATCTTATTTTGATGCATCAGGAAAACTAGTCGAGGAAACCAGTAGCAATCCGCAAGATTATGGTTTTTTAAAAACAGCAACTTATAGTGCAGTCCCACAAAGTACTGGTGCAACAGGCACAACTGCAAATAATTATGATACCAATAAAGAAACCGGTTTTATGGGATTGAAAATGAATGGCAACCTTGCAATGGAAGGCAAAGTTCAGATTTTTGCTTGTAGTAATCATGCACGTTGTTAAATTTATCGGTTTCAAAGGATTGAGCTATGAAAAAAAATAATCAAAAGCTGCATAAGGAATGCTTTGTACTGAATGCACTTGCAGCAAGTCTGCTATTGATTAGCCATTCTGCATATGCCTTGCAAGAACTTGATGACAGATCTCTAAGTAATGTCAATGGCCAAGATGGCCTGCATGTCAATTTAGACTTTAAAGAAGTGAATGTCGGGACATTCTTCTGGCAAGATAATGCTGGACGAGGCAGTGCAGGAAAAACAACGGATACGACTTTGCGTGCTGAAGGGGAAAATTTTAAAATCCAATCGCATACGTCAACACCTACAGTAAATCCTAATGTCGATATTAAACTGAATAGTGGTAGTCAAGCTGGTAAGACAGGTCTGGATTTTAATTTAAAAGTTGCACCTGTGTTGATCAGTATGAATAAGTTCAAAGTCTGTGATACAACGGTATGTGGTAGTCCTGTGGGAGATATTGCTGTACAAACCAACTCAGACACCAGTATCAGCTTTAAAACAAGAGATGGCCTGTTTAGTAAAGATGGCCAGAGTGAGCTAGTCTTTAGTTCAAGAAATGCGAACATCTATTTAGGTCAAAAGACTGGACCATCAACCAGCCAAATTCTTAATCAGTTGATTCTGAAGAATTTCAATTTTAATTTCGCCGCTAAAGGCGTGATGTATATAGATGGCACAGACGGTTTTATTGTGAGAACCAATGCTGCTAATGCTCCCAATGCTGTGATTAACTATAATGCAGATGGCTCGGTAAATACCGCAACAAGTACCAAACCAAATTCAACGTATGGTTATGTTGATTTTACCCGAGTCACAGACCCTGCCAATGCTGGAACAATTACAGGAAATACCTATTCCGCTACGGCAAGTAATGCGGGTTTAAATCTTGAGTTTATGCTCAATAAGAATGTCAACGCTAACACCCCTTATTCAGTAGATGCAACAAAAACGCCACTGAATGGGCAACTGACGTCAGACACTGCAAAAGGTCTTATTCGTCTCGGTGCAAGTGGCCGTATGGTCAATGGCTCAGTACAGGTGAGAGGAACAAACTCCAACAGCTTTGATAGTGGTGTGAATAACGGGACATTACGGACAGATCCTGTTTACAATGTGCCTGCGAATCAATATGGTAATCCTGACAATACCAATATTCTAGGTAAAGCCAATAATGCGGTTAGTGCTACTGGTTCACAAAATATCATCGGGGATACGGGTATTGCTTTCCGTATGCGAGCGGATTTTACCAAAAAGAATGATCCGATGCTGGAAGGGGATAATTCTAAGGCGACCACTTTGGAAATTGGTGGAGCTGGCTTTAATACCTATGGTTTTGAGTTTGGAGAACTGACAGGACTGAACCTGCAAAATCGTGGTTCATTTGATACTGGTAATGTTTATTTAAATTTGGTCGATACCAAAACTGTTTTGTTGCCTGCGAATAAGGTTTTACAAACCAGTCGGTATTGGAATGGTTCTACCTCAACAATGCTTACAACCGATGCGGATTATGTGCAGAGCATACATAATGGCATAACGGATCAAAATCCATATGCAATTCTTGCCGCTATTCGCGGTGCTGAATTTCAGGCGTTTTCACGAAGTGGACGATTTACCAATAGTGCTAGAACAGTGAACACAACAATTCCGAAGATTAATGACACTGCTGGAAATACATGGGGTTTGGCCTTACCATTTTATGATCTGAATGCCAATCTGGCCATGTATGGTACAACAGCCCCTTCAGATGCCTATTATTATGATTTGAATGGTAATCGTTATACTGTTGTTGCTGGTTCTGAACGTCTAGGTTTCTCTCTTGCCATGAGTACCACAGGTATGAATGGTAGTACAGATACCACCAAGCAAAAAACAACTTCAATTTTATTATTGGATAATGCCGATACAAACTCTGTTCGTTATATGGGCTTACGTAATATTGATATGTTGTTGAAAGGAACAGGGACACTGGGCCTTGAAAATGGTAGTTTTAACGCAAGTTTAAAAGATATATTAATTATTTTATCTGCACAAATCGCAGGTGGTTATTTACCAGGTGCAAGGTATGCTGGTACATCTACGGCAGCCTTAGCTTCATCGGCTGATTTCTCGAATAATAATGACGTGTTACTTTCAACTAAACTGCGTTTAGATGGTAAAAAAATTGATCTTTCCCTGATTCCCAATAGTGAATATACAACGACAGATGGAAGTCGTTTAAGTGTTGTCGGTGAGTTAGAATTAAAAGCGGTAAAAGATGGTGGAAAAAGTGCGATTCAGTTGAGCGATCCTCTGGATGGATCAACAGTTGGCTTTGACAATATTGATGGTAAGGTTGCATTCAACAATGCGATTATTATTGCACCAGATACAAGAACTGCATGTCCTACTGCGGGATGTGACGGCATGGTGTCATTTAAAGCCGGTTTAACCCTTAACCCTGCTGGAACTACGGGAACGGGAACTGCCCAAGATAAAATTGATGGTGTGTTACGGGTTCGGGATATTAACTTCTATCCACCATCAGCAACAAGTGCACCGCAACGCCTAGGTGAGGCTGTGTTCACAGGTGGTCGTATAACAGGGCAGCTTGGAATTATTCCTCGAAACTAAGGATAGGCATGATGAATAAAATAATTGGATGTTTGTCGCTGTTATTGACGCCATTTGCAATGGCGATGCAACCGCTTGATGACCAAAGCCTATCTAGTGCAACGGGACAGGATGGTTTGAATATTGGTGTTAATGTTTCAAAAATTGAGTTTAAACAAATCTCAGTGATCGATAGTGATGGCTGGGATACTAAAAATGCTGCGGCGACTGAATATCGTGGGCGCGCTGGTCTGGTATTTGGACAAAGTCCAAATACCACTGTGTCCAATCCGAACATCACATTCAAAGCAGCTGGGGCTGCAAGCGATTTAAATTTAAAAGCGGTTATCGATACTGATAAGGGGACAGGTACAGGTGGTGCATTTGCCAATATTGCCTTGTCATTTGGGAATGTAGATGAATTTGTGATTTCTCCTTTATCTGTTTATGCGGCCAGTGATAGCACAGGTGTTTTATCCAGTTTGGTTGGATCAAATTATCTTAGAGGTTCTATTTTCGACACGAACCCAGGCACACTGAAGAGTGGTGTAAAAGAAATATTACGCCTCCAAAATGGCTTGAATGTTAAATTCTTAGCAAGTAATAAACCAAAGATGAATATCCAATTGGGAGCCGCGCCACAAGGTAAAATGATACGTTTTGGTGGTGCAATTGATTCAATTTGTGGTGCTGGTTCAGGCTGTAATATGATGCTTGTTTCTGGTTATGATGGAATCAATAACCCTGTTGGTGCAAGTTTTAATTTTCAGTTAAAAGCCTCAAACCCAACAGGATTTGGTTTAGATAAATTCTATGCTGGAATTATTGGTGAATCGAGTGTGGGTCAAGGGGATGGGGCGCTGGTTTTTGGAAATGAAGGAAAATCAGATAATGTCGATTTAAAACTGAATAACATTCAGTTTGGTAATACGGCAGCTATTCCGGCTACATCTGATGCTGCATATCGTTTTAATGGCTTACAAAATAGCTCAATTGGGAATATTGGTTTTACCAATGCATCTGTGACGGATTTAAAAATCCGAGTCAATGGAATGTAGCATAACAAGTTAATGAGACAGTAATTTTTTACTCTAAAGCGGCATAAGCCGCTTTTTTATTGAAGGATATGGCTGTGACTAAAAATCTTAACTTTGTTTCAAATACTGGATGATTTCTTCGAGTTGTTTGATCTTTTTCACCTGAGCCCACAATGCTTGTGCTTCCGGATAGGCTTTGCTCATCATACCTAGCCATTGTTTATAACGACCCACCATACCAATTTCAGTTTTATATTGCCCACTTAAGAAACGTAGTTGTAGTTCCACCAAATCCTGCCAAGACAGCAACGCCTGATCCATATTTTGACGGATACACAAGGTTAAATCAGGGGTGGTCACTGCACCGCGTCCAATCATTAAATCTTGACAATATGATTGCTCTAAACAGGCCTTAGCATGGGCATTGTTCCAGATCTCGCCGTTAGCAATCACATTGATATTCAATGCCTCGGTAATTGGCTGTATTTTTTCCCAATAGGCTGGCGGGGTATAACCATCGGCTTTGGTACGCGCATGTACGGTTAACCAACTCGCACCCGCATCTTCAATGGCATGGGCGTTGTCTAGGGTATGATTTTCATCAAGATAGCCCAAACGCATTTTAGCTGAAACAGGAATATGTGCAGGTACAGCATCTCGGACGGCTTTCACCAATAGATGTACCGTTTCAGGTTCATCAAGCAGAACAGAACCACCACGATGGCGATTCACTGTTTTGGCAGGGCAACCGAAATTAAGATCAATGGCTGGTGCGCCCAGTTCAACCACTTTGGCTGCATTGGCTGCCAACATGTCTGGATTATTGCCAAGGAATTGTACATGTACAGGCGTACCCGCAGCAGTTCTACCTTTATTTTTTAATTCAGGACAAAAGCTATAATAAATATGATCTGGCAAGATGCTATCGGTAATACGGATAAACTCAGTCACGCACCAATCAAAACTGCCAACATGGGTGAGCACATCACGCATGATCGGATCAGTCAGACCTTCCATCGGAGCGAGTACAAGTTTCACGATTTTTACCTAGCGAAGCGAAAACAGCGTTATACGCATTTTCAGATAGGCTGTCTAGTTTTTATTAGAATGTGAAAAAACTAACGCCCTAAAATCATTTCCAAAACAAATTTACTGCCCATAAAGCCGATGGCGAGCAGGATAAAACCCGTAATAGTAAATTGAATGGCTTTACGGCCACGCCAGCCAAATTTGTAATGCCCAATCAATAATGCCCCATATAAGAACCATGAAATAATACTAAAGGCGGTTTTGTGGGCTAGATGCTGGGCGAAGAAGTTATCAATAGTAAAGAAACCAAATAACAGAGCTACTGTCAGTAAACCAAATCCAGTGATGATCAGATCAAAAAGCAAAGACTCCATCACCTGAAAAGGCGGGAGTAAATTGACCCAAATACGACGTTTTTGTTTCTTTTTTAGTTCCCGATCTTGAAACCATAGCAAAACGGCGTGGATCGTGGCCATTAACAGCACGGCATAGGCAGATAGGGAGAGAATAATATGTAGATCGAGGCCAAAACTATGTTGTTCAATAATTTGATTGGGTTGGCTAAAGGCAAAACCCAAAATTAACCCAAAGGCTGCGACAGGTGTTCCGATCAGGTTCAATGGCAGAATTGGGCGAATCAGGCTCAAAATTAAACTCAGCGCCAACATCAATCCAGAGGTAAATGACATCAGGTTAAAGACATCATAATTCACGCCAAGCGCTGTCATCATGTCTTGATAGAGTACAGTACTATGTAGGATCAATCCTAACCCAACCATCAGACCATAACACCAAAGATTTGGAGTACGTTTTGACATCAAGTGAATAAACAAATACCAAAATGAACTGGTATAGGCGATGAGTGCCAAAATTGTGTAAACCAAGGGGAGACTGATCATGTCAAACCTTTTTTAGGAGGATGAATAATATTCGCCATATAAGATATAAATTCGCTTCGAACTACAGTATCCTATAGCATCTTATGCATAAATTTTCTATTTTAAGAAAGATTTTTTTGCAACTAGCCATTTTAAGCGGATTTCGCAATGTTTGATACCTTAACAGAACGACTCACACAGAGTTTAAGAAATGTTACTGGCTCAGGGCAGCTGACCGAAGACAATATTAAAGATACCCTACGTGAAGTACGTATGGCTCTTCTTGAAGCCGATGTGGCGTTACCTGTAACTCGTGAATTTATCGCGAAGGTTAAGGAAGAAGCGCTCGGTCAAGAGGTCATGACTCAGCTTTCTCCTGGTCAGGCATTTGTAAAGATTGTCTATGATGAACTCACCAAGATGATGGGTGAGGCAAATGAAACACTTGATTTAAGCGCAAAACCCCCTGTGGTTGTATTGCTTGCAGGTTTGCAGGGCGCGGGTAAAACCACAACGGCTGCAAAATTGGCGCGTTTCTTAAAAGAACGCCAAAAGAAAAAAGTCATGACTGTTTCTGCCGATGTATATCGTCCGGCAGCGATCAAGCAGTTAGAAACCGTATCGAACGAAGTTGGTGTTGGTTTCATTCCTTCAGAAGCAACTGAAAAGCCAATTGATATTGTCAATCGTGCCATTGAGCAAGCGAAAATCCAATTCGCAGATGTCTTGATTGTCGATACAGCCGGCCGTCTGCATGTCGATGAAGACATGATGGATGAGATCAAAGAATTACATGCTGCGGTGAAGCCAACTGAAACCTTATTCGTTGTTGATGCAATGACGGGTCAGGATGCTGCCAATACAGCCAAAGCGTTTAATGATGCTTTAGCACTAACAGGTGTGATCCTCACCAAAACTGATGGTGATGCACGTGGTGGTGCGGCACTTTCTGTTCGTGCCATCACAGGCAAGCCAATCAAGTTCTTGGGCATTGGCGAGAAACTGGATGCACTTGAGCCATTCCATCCTGATCGTGTTGCCCAACGTATTCTTGGGATGGGTGACGTCCTTTCTTTGGTCGAAGAAGTTGAACGTAAAATCGACAAAGAAAAAGCCGAAAAAATGGCGAAAAAATTGCAAAAAGGCGGAACCTTCAACTTTGAAGATATGCTGATGCAGTTTGAGCAAATGAGCAAAATGGGCGGCATGATGGGCTTCTTGGATAAGTTGCCTGGTATGAGCAATGCGGGCATTCAGGATGCGATTGAAAAAGCCAATCCTGAAAAGCAAGTGAAGCGTATGGAAGCCATCATTCAGTCGATGACGATCAAAGAGCGTCGTAATCCTGATTTGATTAACCCAAGTCGTAAAAAACGTATTGCAGCAGGTTGTGGGATGGATGTTGCCGAGGTCAACAAGTTGATCAAGCAACAAGCGCAGATGGCAAAAATGATGAAGAAATTTGCTAATCCATCAGGCATGAGCAAAATGCTGAAGTCATTGGGTAATATGCAAAAGCAATTTGGTGGTGGCGGAAATATGGGACCTTTATTTGGCAGTAATGACCAGAAAAAGTAAGTTCTATACTTCCTAAAAAGGCGCTTGATGCGCCTTTTTTAATGCGAGAGTGTTGTATGAATTTAATACAAAACATCAACATTCAAGGTGCTTTAAAAAGAAGAGAATTAAAAATAAGTCTATGTTTTACATTAAAAAGTAGTGTTAAATATGTCACATAATTCAAAGAATAGCGTATTTATTCTGCATTGTGAAAATGCTGATCCGGAACAGCATTGGTATGTATGGCTGGAACAACAACTGAAAAGTGAAGAGGTTGCGGTTGAACGTATTTTACTTGCTGATGCCGATCATCCCGAAGCTGAAGTTTGGCAAGCCTGCTTGGAGGCACAGTTAAAGGGGATGAATGAGCACAGCATTGTCGTGGCACATGGCTTATCTTGTGTGGCCGTGGCTCGATTTCTGGCCAAACGACTCAAGCAGCATGCCTTGAAAGCTGGTATTTTTATTGCCGGTTTTCAGGATGTCATTCCACGACATCCTGAGTTTAATCGTCTTATTGAGCATTCACATTTTGAGAGTGGTTTATTGCGTGCCAATATCCAAAGGCGTCTGGTTTTCTTTTCCAGTAATGATCCGATCATTCCTGTACCACTTACCTTTAAATTTTCTCATCTACTCAATGCCCAACTGATTGAGGTAGCTCAGGCTGGGCATTTTCGTACAGAGGATGGGTTTAGTGAGTTCCCTCAATTATTGCAAGTTGTTCAAACTTTGTTGAAAGCAGAATTTAGTTGAACATAATGACGTAAGCCTTTGAGCAATAAGTCGGATTCAACTTGAGGCTGATAATGGCTGAGGAACTTGGCAAATAAAGCAGCATCACCACCAGTCAGAATCAGCGTTTTAGGAGACTGTTGCATAATTTGATCAATCGTACTGATCAAGCCAAGCAAGATACCGTGATGCACCGCATCTACAGTATTGTGGCCAGGTTTTAAATTATCAAAAGCCGAGTCTGGAATTTTAATGCCTTTGGTATTTTGAATTAGCGAGTCTCTTTGTAAATACAGATTTGGCAGGATATAACCACCTAAATGCTGCAATCCTTCGACCAGATCAATCGTTAATGCTGTACCACAACCAATCACACAAAAGTTTTGATCTGGCTTTGCCATGGCCAAGACTTGCAACCAGCGGTCAATCCCGAGCTGGCTTGGGACATCATAGCCACAATGTAAACCCGCATATTCGGCATGCACTTTGGCAAAAATAATCGGAATATCCAAAATGTCGAGAATCATGTGAATACGTTGATTATTTTCCGAATCCAAAACGGACGAAATCCCGACACGACTTAAGTTTTGATGACGAAAGTGCTGAATCAAACCCAGTAATAAATCGGCGGGGGATTGCAGGTGAAGTTCGGCTGCATGTTCAATCACTTGATCATGTGCCGTAATCCAGTATTTTAAGCGGGTATTACCAATATCCAGCCATAAACTTTTCATAGAATCACCATTTCCTCAAATCGATGCGAGGCGCAAACGGCCTTGATAGAATTGCTGAAGCTGATCGTTTTTGATCAATACCGCACCGTCATTGGAAATCCCTTGAAAGACTCCCTGAACTTTCCCTTTAGCATGTTCAAATTCGACCTGTTGATTGAGCCAAATCGCATGATGGTTAAAGCGTTCAGCGAGATTATAGCTGCCATGCTCAAACCACTGCGCTGCCTGTTGAATGGCGGTGTAGAGTTCCGCAATCAAGGTTAAACGATCTGCATGGGCGAGACCGAGCATGGCTAAAGAAGTGATCGGTTGGTCTGCATTTGCTACAGGTGGCGTATTTAAATTCATTCCTACCCCCACAATGGCTTGATTGGGTGAAAGTGGTTCTACCAAGATTCCGCCCCATTTTCCCTGAGAGCTATATAAATCATTGGGCCATTTGACCTGCAAGCTCAAGCCATGCAAGCTTGGCATCTGTAAGATATTTAACGCAACTTCAAGCGCTAAGCGACCATCCAGTGCTGTATTGGTTTGAATCAGTGTGCTTAAATAAATGTTGCCTTCAGGAGAGGCCCATTGTCGTTGGTGCTGACCACGACCTTGCGTTTGCTGTGCACTACAGACCAATCCTGTGGTTATCCCTTTTTGCGCAATTTCACGCATATCATCATTGGTCGATGTTGTGGTTGTTTTAAGCAGTACCACTTCTGGAGATTGATTTTTTGCGTTCAATAATTGCTGCAGCTGGCGGGTTGCGAAATCATCCATCATTTTTACAAGTAGAGTGGTCATGTGTTTATGGAGTTAATCATATATTTGCTGATTGGTGCAATTGCTGGATTTGCTGCGGGGCTATTTGGTGTGGGCGGTGGCCTAATTATTGTGCCGATTTTATATATTGTCTTCACTCAAATGCATTATGACCCCAATGTCATCATGCATATTGCAGTTGGGACATCATTGGCAACCATTATTGTGACGTCGATTAGTTCGGTGATGGCACATCATAAAAAAGGGGCGGTGTTGTGGCCTGTGTTTCGTAATTTGGCACCAGGATTGGTGCTGGGTTCATTTCTGGGTGCGGGGGTAGCGGACTTAATGTCAGGACAGCATTTACAGTTAGTGATTGGGGTATTTGCGGTTTGGATGGCTTATAAGATGTTTAGAGGGGCGAGTGCAGTGGTTGATCCCAATCGTCATCTCCCTTCAGCAGCGTTACAACTTGCCGCGGGTGGCGGTATTGGCGTGGCTTCTGCCATTTTTGGTATTGGGGGTGGCAGTTTAACGGTTCCGTATTTGAATCGACATGGCATCGTCATGCAAAAGGCAGTGGCGACCTCCGCAGCCTGTGGTTTACCCATCGCAGTTGCGGGAGCAATCGGTTTTATGTGGTTTGGTGCCAAAGAACAAATTGAGGTACCGAACACGATTGGTTATGTGCATATTTATGCTTTTCTGGGTATCAGTGTGATGAGTTTTATCACCGCAAAATTTGGCGCCAAAGTAGCCCATCGTCTCTCACCCGCCATGCTAAAAAAATGTTTTGCAGGTCTATTGGTGGTGGTGGGCAGCTATTTTATTTATAAAGGCTTGTTCTAAGCTCTTTTAACTGGTGAGTCCATAATGTACTTCAATGGTAGCAACCAAGGTTTCGACCAGAAGAAGTACATCATCTTGCTGACGTGCATCAATAAAGAACAGTGGGTAATTGAGCTCTTTGCTGGCCAACCACTCGCGATAGATGGATAGGGTGCGTTCTGGCATACGATCTATATGGGTAATTGCAATCACAATATTGTGACCAAAGGGCTGAAATGCCTGAAGATATTGCTCTAAATCCAGCAACGGATTTTCGGCAGCATGGTCAATCATCACAATGGTGCCGATCGCACCTTTACAGATTACAGCCCAAATGAAATCAAAGCGATCTTGCCCTGGCGTGCCATAGAGGCCAACCTTGACACCATCCTCCAAAGTCAATTCGCCATAATCAATCCCAACAGTGGTCAGTAACTTGTCATGCGATCCGGTATCGGTATTCAGTGCTTCGGTACTGAGGACTTCAATTTCAGATAGGGCTTTGATCGCTGTGGATTTCCCTGAACCCATAGTGCCACCAAAGACAATTTTATATTGATGTAGAATCATATGTGTGTCCTTGATTAAAAGCCTAAACGATGACGTAGTCGGCCAAACAACTTTTTCATAAAATGTTGTTCTGGCTCGCTTTGTGATGCTTTGGGTTGATATTTTGCCTGTTGATCTTTAATCAGTGTTCCGCAATTTGCCCCTAAACATGCAGCGACAAAGTGTCTGACTTTTTGTTCAGGTAGCTTAAGTTGCTGTGCAACCGTACTGATTTGTGCACCTTGGGCAAAGCAGGCAGACATCCGCAGGATATCTTGGCGATCTGCTTTATGCTTCGGTTGAGGCCAGAATTGCAGATAAAAACTGGAGGCAGAGGCGGGACATAAGCCTTCAAAATCCATTGATGTCCAGAGTAAATGCCAGAGCCACTGTTGTAAATCTTGTTGTGGCGTATCTAGGGTCCAATGCAGATCATTTTGCGTGGCGTAGGTATAGTTTAGGCTTGGATCCGTTTGAAATGAGTGGAATTCAGGGTGTTGCCATAGCCATTGATTGCGCGGGTCGGCAATCGCAACTAAGCCTTGGTTATCAAACAATTGAATCTTACCATTTTTAGGATTCTGGATTTCTTGTAAGACCTCTTTAATTTGCTTGCGATGAAAGCTTGGGGCTGACTCAATTTCAATATTTTCTAGGCCCTGATTCAAACGTTCGTTTAGATGGAAGCTGAGCCAGTGATGTAGAGGATGCAGATGATTGAGTGGTAAAAATAAAGTGTCATTTTCAATGGCGCTGTTTTTATTTTCATCATTGGCAATTTTGAGTACATTGATCTTATTGTTCTGGAGCAGGCTCTTGATATTGGGTGAATCAAAAAACACTTGATTGATCATAAGGATATCAAGTTGTGGTTCAGCAATATTGCTCCAGTTGATTTGGATATGATCAGGCACAGCCGTTTGAACCTGCTGCTTTAACTCATTCAAGGTTCTGAGGCTTAACCCAAAAATTGCAATATTGACAGCTTGATGAATACCCATGTTATGACTCATCTATAGATGGACTGAATGATTCAGTAGGAGAATTTAAATGCGATTTAATTAATGAAAATATTATTTTTTGTGATGTGTATCAATAAAAATGTGATGAAAGAACATATTTTCAGATATATGGTGAATTCAAACAGTAAAGCTTAACTAGCTGATATTAATTATAGAAAAACTGGGTATTTAGTCCATATTGAGAATGTGAGTGAGATTTTTAGGTTGATTGGCTTAAAAAGCAATAAAATTGTCAGACAATGATATAGAATTTATACCCTCAGATCAGTTAAAACAAAAAAGCGCAATTAACATTGGGTCAATGTGTATAACAAAGATAGCGAGGGGCTCATGAATCTCGAAGAGGCTGATAGTCTTTCTGAACAGATTGCAAAATATATTAGTGAACAAATTATTAGTGGTGAGCTGGTTGAAGGCGAACGCATTCAGGAGTTGCGCATTGCGAAAGAGTTAGATGTCAGCCGTGGCTCGGTTCGTGAGGCATTGCTGTTACTGGAACGTACTTATTTAATTGAAATTTTTCCACGTCGTGGTGCCATTGTCTCTGAAATGTCAGCTCAGCAGGTCAAAGCTTTATTTGATACCAATGTGATGGTACTTGGACACATTGTGCAACGGATTAGTGAAACGTGGCGGGTTAATGAAGCAGAACAACTACAAACTTTATTGGATCAACTGGTTGAGTTTGTCCGTGCAGGTGATATTGAAAAATTTTACGATGCGATCTTTCAATATTTAGCAGAACAGCATGAGATGGTAGCGAATCCTTATCTGATGAAATTTTATAAGGAGCTACTCCCTTCCTTACGCCGTAGCTATTTTTTGACTCTGAATACTTCCCGTCGAGAGCTACAAGAATCGTTTACGCTGTTTAAGTTGGTGATTGATGCTATTTTGATCCGAAAATCACAACAAGCTGCTTTATTTATGGAAGATTTTTGTCGACACTTGCGCAACCTTGTGTTGGAATCTCTGACACGTATGAAACAGATTGAATTGGCTTGGGCTAGACGCTCACGCCGCTAGTTAGGGCAGTATGCGTTTAAGCAGTTTAAAACTTTCAGGCTTTAAATCTTTCGCCGATAGTACAACATTACATTTTAAGGCCAACCGTACTGCGGTGGTTGGGCCGAACGGTTGTGGTAAATCGAATGTCATTGATGCAATTCGCTGGGTAATGGGCGAGTCCAACGCACGTCAGTTGCGTGGTGGCAGTATGCAGGATGTCATTTTTACAGGCACCGCCAAGCGCAAACCTGTCGGGGTTGCCAGTGTTGAACTTCGTTTTGACAATACCTACGGCAAACTCGGTGGCGCTTATAATGCCTATAGCGAGCTTGCGGTTCGTCGTCAGGTCACACGTGAAGGTAAATCTGAATATTTCCTGAATGGCACCCGTTGCCGCCGTCGTGATATTACCGATATTTTCTTGGGGACGGGTTTAGGACCACGTTCTTATGCGGTGATTGAACAGGGCATGATTAACCGTTTGGTCGATGCCAAGCCCGAAGAAATGCGTGTGTTTATTGAAGAAGCGGCAGGAGTGTCCCGTTATCAGGCACGCCGTCGTGAAACCTTACAGCACTTAGAACATACTGAACAGAATCTGGCACGTTTAGACGATATTGCGGCTGAACTCAAATCTCAGCTCAGAAGTTTAAAACGTCAGGCAGAAGCTGCAATTCAATATAAGACCCTAGAAGGACAGATCCGTACTTTAAAAATCGAAATCCTTTCGTTCCAAGCCAATCAAAGTCAAAAGCTACAACAAGAATATACGGTGGAAATGACGGCACTGGGTGAAAACTTTAAGTTGGTTCGTTCTGAGTCACAGACCATTGAGCACGATCTTGAAGCCACCAGTGCTTTATTCCAACGCTTAATTCAGCAGTCTTCACCGTTGCAGCATGAATGGCAGCAAGCCGAGAAAAAACTGTCTGAATTAAAAATGACTTTGGAACAAAAACAGAGTTTATTCCAACAAAACAGCAGCAGTTTGCAGCAACTCGAACAGCAGAAAGTACAAACCAAAGAGCGTTTGCAACTCTCCGAATTGCAGGTTGAAACTCTAAGTACCCAATTTGATGAGCAAAATGAAACTTTGCTTGCCTTAGAGCAGCAGACACAAACGGCTGAGCACAATTTTAGCGATGTTCAAGCACAACATAAGCAAGCACAGCAGCAATTTGAACAACTGAAAATCCAAGTCGATCAGCAACAACAAAAAAAGTTGCAGATGGCCGCGCAAATTGAGCAGTTGGGTAAGAATGTGCTGCGGATTGAGCAGCAAAAGCAGACCTTGCAAACGCAAACCACTCAGATTCGTGCTCAGGTTCAGGATGATGAGCAAGCGCAGCTAGAACAATTGCAGCAACAACTGCAACAGGAAATCATTGCATTAGAAACTGCAATTGAGCAATTACAGCAGAATGTCCAGACACAGCAAGATCAACAACAGACGAACAAAACGGATCTGCAAAGCCTGAAAACCGAGATTCAGGTTTTATTGGCTGAACAAAAGAACTTGAATCAGCTCGTTGCCAAGCAAAGTCCGAAGCAGGATCAACATGCAGTTCGATTGATGCAAAGCCTACGTTTGAGCGCTCAAGCTAAAGCGCATGCAAGCATTATTGAGAAGTTTTTAGCCAAGTGGTTACAAGCGCAGTTGATTGAGAATGGGCAAGCCTTCCAAGAGGGTATCTCACGACAGTTAAAAACAGAATCTCCCTTGCAGAGCTATAATCGCTCCTCACCTCTTTTAAAAAGAGGGGGACTCCCTCCTTTTATAAAGGAGGGCTGGGGTGGATTTAATGGTTATTTAAGTGAATGGATCGAAGCACCACAATCTTCTTTATGGGCCAATGTCGCCGTTGCAGAAGATTTAGCCACAGCTTTGCGATACCAAGCGGATCTCCAGCACGCACAATCCATTTTAACGCTGGATGGTTATCATGTCGGGGCGGACTGGGTAATTGCTTTGCATTACGATGAAGACAGCCAAACTGCGCAGGGCATGCTCAGTCATCAAGTCCGTTTAGAGGAAATTGAACAGCAACTCGCACAGAAACAACCGCAGTTGCTTGATCTGGAACATCAGTTTTCGCAACAGCAGCAGGCTTTGCAACAGCAGCAACAGCGCTTGCAGCAGCAACAACAAAACCTGAAGCAAAAGCAAAAAGAACTGCAACAGCTGGATGTACAAATTGCCAAGCTGCAAAGTACGGCACAAGCCTTTGTATTGCAGCAACAGCAACTGGCAGATCAACTGAAACAGCTTGATCTACAGCTTGAAGAAGATGCCATGCAGCGTGATGATCTGGAGATTGATCTGCATGCGCTTGCACTGAAATTAGAAGCCGTGTTGCCAAATTATAAGACTTTGCAATTTCAGGTAGAAAACTTGAATGAGCAGTTGGATGAGCAACAACAGCAGCTGACTCAACAACAGCAGCAACGTGAAGCTTTACGCCGCCAGACCTCGCAAGCCAATCAACAAATTGAGTTGTTAGAGAAAGATATCTCATTCCTAAAAACACAATATCGTCAAATCATTGAACAAATCGAACAGGCCAAGAAGTTTGTTGATCCGATTCAGCTTGAACTACCCAACTTGGAGTCACAATTTCAACAGCAATTCCAGCAAACCGAAAAGCTGCAAAAAACCTGGAATGAATGGCAGCTTGAACTGAATCAAGTGCAAGAGAAGCAGCAGCAACTGACGGAACAACGCCATCAAGCACAGCAAAAAGATGAGCAGGTGCGCGAGCAGTTAGAACAAAAGCGTTTGGCTTGGCAGGCAGCGAAATCAGATCGTGAACATTATCTGGAGCAGTTGAAAGAACTGAATACAGACGCTTTATCTGATGTGTCGATTGAAATGAAAGATCATCAGCAGAAACTGGAAAAAGCGCAGCAGCAATTTGAAAAAATTGGTGCAGTGAATTTGGCAGCTTCACAAGAATATGAAGAAGTGTCACAGCGTTTTGATGAACTGAGTCATCAGATGCAAGATCTACAAAATACCGTTGATCAGCTCAAAGACGCCATGAAAAGTATTGATCAGGAAACCCGTAAGTTGTTTATGACCACCTTTGATCAGGTCAATCAAGAGTTGCAACTGCTGTTTCCAAAGGTGTTTGGTGGTGGCGAAGCGACTTTAAGTCTTGAAGATGATTGGCAGTCTGGGGTGAAGTTGATGGCACGCCCACCTGGCAAGCGTAACAGTTCCTTGGCTTTGCTTTCAGGTGGTGAAAAGACCCTAACAGCTTTGGCTTTGGTATTTGCCATCTTTAGATTGAACCCTGCACCGTTCTGCGTACTGGACGAAGTTGATGCGCCACTTGATGATGCCAATGTACAACGGTATTGTAATTTGGTAAAAGAGCTTTCTGAACAAGTGCAATTCATTTACATTACACATAATAAATTGGCGATGACCATGGCAACTGATTTACTTGGAGTCACCATGCCAGAGCCAGGCACATCAAAATTAGTGACTGTCGATTTAGAACAGGCAAAAGAATACGGGTTAGTTGCGGAGTCTTAGTATGGAAATGAATACAATAATAGGCATTGTTGCTGCCGTTGCGATTATGCTCGTTGGTTTAATCATGATTTTAAGAAAACCAAAACCAGTTGAGCCATCATTAGATGCAGATTTACATATTAATCCTGAAAGTCAGCAACCTGTGATTCCACGTCATGTACGTGACCAGCTTTTACAAAAAGAAGTGATGACCACAACTGAGCGTGTTGAACCAAGTTTAAATACTGAAGCAATTGCATCGGAGCCTGTAACTGAGCAAGCCGTTGACACAACTGGTGTTGAAACAAAAACAGCCGAAACAGAACAAACTGCTAAAGTAGAACAGGTTGTTGAAGCTGTTGCAGAGCTTGAAGCGGCACAAAAAGATGAGACAGTAGCAGTTGAAGCAGAAACAACAGTGGTCTCTGAAAATGTAGAAGCTACAGAGAAAGCAGAGGAAAGCAAAGCCGAAGCTGAGCTTAGTTTAAATCCAAATATTGAAACGGTTGCCATTGAAGAGTTTGATGGCGAAAGTAATATTCTGGATGTGCATCTACATGAACAGCAACGCTACGATGATGAAAGCGCTTTAGCAACCGCAGAGCAGATCATTGCCTTGAATGTTTATCCGAATCCACGCCGTGCCTTATCAGGCGATAAAGCACTCAAGGTATTGTTAAAATACGGTCTACGTTTCGGTGAAATGTCGTGTTTCCATCGTTATGAAAACACTGATGAACCAAGTGCCTTGATGTTCTCTGTATTGCGGATGACGGATAATGGTCCTGCAGGTTTTGATTTGGAAACTTTATCGGGCGAGCAAGTGCAAGGTCTTGCATTCTTCCTGGCTTTACCAAATAGCAAAGCGGTTACAGGTTATGACATGATGACCAGTATTGCAGGCTTAATTGCACGTGAAGTCGATGGCAAAGTCTATGATGAAAACAATTTAGAGTTTACACCGCAGTTGAAAGAGCATTGGCGTCATCATGTGATTGATTATCGTCCAAATCAAGCAACCGTCTAATGAATCTTTTATAATAAATTTAGTAAAAATTATAGGGCGGTTTTTCCGCCCTTTTATATGGTGAAATTTAAATGGAACACAAGTCAGTTATTGAGCAAATGCGTCAGTTGATTCAACTGATTGCAAAACATAATCATGCTTACTATGTGATGGATCAACCCTCCATTTCAGATAGTGAATATGACCATTTATTTCATCAGCTGAAAGCCTTAGAACAACAATATCCAGACTGTATTCAGGCGGATACACCGACCAATAAAGTCGGTGGTCAAGCGTTGTCAAAATTTGAAAGTGTGACTCATGCGGTGCCAATGCTGTCATTGGGGAATGTCTTTAATCAGGAAGACCTATTCGCTTTCGCCCGTCGTATTGACGAGCGTTTACCGAATCAGAAAGTCCAGTATGAGGTTGAACTGAAACTCGATGGTTTAGCGATTTCACTGTGGTATGAAAATGGTGTCTTGGTTCGTGGTGTAACACGTGGTGATGGTGAAACAGGCGAGGATATTACCCAGAATGTTAAAACCATTCGGAATCTGCCGAAAGTATTATCCAGTCAGCATCAAGCGATCCCAGAGTTTCTTGAGGTTCGTGGTGAAGTGTTGATGCCAAAGCAAGGCTTTGAAAAGCTCAATGCCGATCAAGAAGCCAAAGGTGACAAGACCTTTGCCAATCCACGTAATGCCGCAGCAGGAAGCCTGCGTCAACTTGATCCAAATATCGCAGCTTCACGTCCCTTGGCGTTCTATGCTTATGGGATTGCGCAATGTCAGCCCAACCATGGTCTTGAAACCATGCATGACAGCCTGCACTGGTTAACCCGATTTGGTTTTGAAATTGCAGAACGTCAATTCCTGTGTGCTTCGATTGAAGAAGTACAACAGCGCTATGAACAGATTCAACAAGAACGTCCAGATCTTAAAGTTGAAATTGATGGCATGGTCATTAAGGTGGACAGCCTTAAACAGCAGCAACAGCTCGGCTTCCTGAGTCGTGAACCGCGTTGGGCAACGGCCTATAAATTCCCAGCTCAGGCTGCACTGACCAAAGTTGAAAATATTGATTGGCAAGTGGGGCGTACTGGAACACTCACCCCAGTTGCGCGTTTAACACCTGTGTTTGTTGGTGGGGTGACGGTGTCTAATGTGACCTTGCATAATATTGGTGAAATCCATCGTTTAGATGTGCGTATTGGCGATACAGTCAGTGTCTATCGTACCGGTGATGTGATTCCAAAAGTTGAGAAGGTTTGGGCTGAGTTCCGACCTGCCGATGCGGAGATGGTGCATCTTCCGACCAATTGTCCAGTCTGTGAATCACCTGTGGTGATGCCAGAGGGTGAGGCATTAGCACGTTGTTCGGGTGGCCTGTATTGTGCTGCGCAACGGATTGAAGCCATTCGTCACTTTGTTTCACGTAAAGCTTTGGATATTGAAGGCTTAGGCGACCGTTGGGTGGAGTCACTTCTGCATCTCGACCTACTTAAAGATGTGGCTGATATTTATCATTTGCATGAGCACCGCGACACTTTATTGACCATTGAGAAAATGGGTGAGAAATCGGTTCAGAACCTGTTTGATGCGATTAAAGCCAGTAAGAAAACCACTTTGGCGCGTTTTATCTATGCCTTGGGAATTCGTGGGGTGGGTGAAACCACCGCACGTATGCTGGCGAATACCTTTCAGACGCTTGAAGCTTTAAAAGCTGCGGATATTGAAGCACTCAAGAAAACCCCAGATGTAGGTGATATTACCGCAGAATGGATTGCCGACTTTTTCCAAGCACCGCATAACGTTGAAGTGTTGGATCGTTTAATGGCGGCAGGCATTCATTGGGATGCACCAACTGCACCAACACGTCAACCATTGAATGGTGAGAGTTGGGTCGTGACAGGAACACTGGAAACCATGGGCCGTGATGAAGCAACCCAGAAGCTTCAAGCTTTAGGTGCGCGTGTCAGTGGCAGTGTGTCGAGTAAAACCAAATGTGTGGTTGCAGGTGAGAAGGCAGGCAGTAAGCTAGACAAAGCGCAGAAATTAGACATTCGAGTTTTGAATGAGCAAGAGTTCTTGGAATTTTTGAAGCAGTATGAAGCCTGATTCTTTATTTAAGTTTTGAGTTAGGACGAACGGATAAAAAAGGCGGCATTTATGCCGCCTTTTTTGATGTTAAATATATTTTTTCACAATGCCATCATCCAGCAATTGCTGGAAATGTTCACAGACACTTTCACGTACATCACGATATTCAATCCCAAGCTCTTTGACACTGCGTTGCGCATTAAAATAGATTGGGTAACCCATATTCAATTTTACAAATTGACGTGAATAACCGAGGATTGGTGCGACAAATGAAAAGGCAGTTTTTGGTACAGTAAAGTGCGGGAATGGAAACTTATAGCCAAACTTCTGAGTAAGTGCCTTACCCATGTCCAATAAACTGAGTGTGCCACCACAAATAATGTAACGGCCTTGTGCTTTTGGATTTAATGCAGCAGCCACATGCGCATCGGCAACATCACGAACATCGACAATACCATTCCACATGGGCGGTACACCGAACAAGGTGGTGCCATTGCCGAACTGTTGTAATACTTCAATACTACCTGACTGGCTCGCATCAGTAAGAGATGGCCCCATCACCAAGGCGGGATTAATACAGACTAAATCCCAACGATTTTGTTGTTCTGCCATTTCCCAAGCTTTACGTTCTGCCATGACTTTTGAATAAGGATAAGGCTGGTGTGTTTCGTTACTTGTTTTGTTCCAGTGATTTTCATCAAACTCATTATTGGCAGTGTGTTGAATCTCAACTGCATCGCCATAGGTTGAGGCAATACTTGAAGTGAGTACCACACGTTTGACCGATTCAGTACGATTAACGCTATCCAATACATTTTCTGTGCCTTTCACCGCAGGCTCAATAATGTCTTTGACTGCATCTTTGTAATTGGTTACCACAAAAGGGGATGCGGTATGAATCACGATTTCACAATTTTGCATCGCTGCATCAAATGATTGTGGCTCAAGTAAATCGGCTTTAAAAAACTCAATTTTTCCAGAAGATTGCTCTGCAAGAGCATACAAATGCTGAATCTTATTTTTCTTGGATGGGTCTCGCACCGTGGCATGAACCGTATAGCCTTGATTCAACAGACGTTCAATAATCCAGCCTGCAATATAACCCGTCGCGCCAGTGACCAAAATTGGTTTGCTTTTATCCATTGTGGTTTCCGCATTATGTTTTTGTGATTGCTGTTATTTACCGAATTTTGACTGAACAAACAACAGCTGAGCAGTCATTTTTTATGTTTTTTTGATCAAAACATTGGCGAAATAAGAAGCATTGCTAGTCGTTACAAAAAATCAAACAAATGATTTTCAATAGAATTATCTATTTTAAAACTGATAAATGATATGCAAAGGCTTATTTTATTTAGATAAATTCAGCCAATTCGAACTGTAAATGCGTATGTTTCTCATTTTAATTTTATAAAAATCATAAACTTACACACTTTTGTTTTTGCAATTCCAGTGTAACTTGGCCATAATATTGTCATTCGATAGGAGTAAGTATTATGCGTGGCAATCCAGAAGTCATCGACTATTTAAATATGCTCATTGGCGGTGAATTGGCTGCTCGTGATCAATATTTAATTCATTCAAGAATGTACGAAGATTGGGGCTTAAACAAGATCTATGAGCGTATTGACCATGAAATGCAAGAAGAAGCATCTCATGCAGATTCAATCATTCGTCGTGTACTGTTCCTAGGTGCTCAACCTAATATGAACCGTGAAGACATCAATGTCGGTAGCGATGTGGTGAGTTGTTTAAAAGCTGATTTAGCCCTTGAATACCATGTCCGTGAAAAATTGGCAGTGGGTATAAAACTGTGTGAAGAAAAAGGCGATTATATTAGCCGTGATATGTTGCGTCAGCAGCTTTCAGATACAGAAGAAGATCATACCTATTGGTTAGAAAAGCAATTACGTTTAATTGAGTTGATTGGTTTACAGAATTATATTCAATCACAAATTTAATCAATCAGATCTTAAGCTGTGATACGTAAAAAGAGAACTTCATTTGAAGTTCTCTTTTTTTTGTGAGGAAGAAATATAAGACTTAGAATTTTTTACTATAGTTCACAAATAAGCGGTCTTCACCAAAGTCATTGCCATGTTTCACATCATAGTCAATGCGAATGTATTACAGGGCAAAGCCTTTAAAATAAACTTGCAGCATATTTAAAGTAGTCAGAGGTTTGGATGTCGAATGGCAATATGGTATCAGTCACATGCTTATCTAGCCTTGAACCTACTGCAGGTGCCAACGCTGACCACTGTTATTTGATTGGGTTTATCAGGTGTATGATCTGGAAGGCATTCCTTATCAGCGGACTGTGTTTACACTGGACCAGAACCCGATTGATGATTCGCTTGGCATTGATTTTTAAACGCGTATAAAAATGCCTAGACTTAAAAATCTAGGCAGATGATCAATCGATGAGTTGACTCAGAATTTCCAAAGCGATTATTTGCTTTGTAAGGTTTTGAGGTCTTTCAAGACTTGATCGGCATGAGTTTGAGTATTTACGCTGGTGTAGTGATACATCACCGCACCTTGAGGATTAATCAAAAAGCTTTCTCGTTTGGCGATCTTGGCAATTCCTAAATTTCGAACGATGCCAAATTTACTGGCCAGTTCGCCTTGATCATCAGCAAGAATCGGGAAGGGTAAACCGAGTTTTTCTGAGAATTTTTGATGTGATGCGACATCATCCAGACTGACACCCAGCACCACAGCATTTGATTTGGTAAATTGAGGATACAGCGATTTAAATTGATTGGCTTCTTGAGTACAGCCCGCCGTATTATCTTTAGGATAGAAATATAGCACTACCCATTTACCCTTATACTGGCTCAAGGTATGCCATTTGCCACTCTGATCTTGCAGTTTAAAGTCTGGCGCAGACTGTCCAACCCATTCTTTTTGTGCAGTATCTTGCTTGGAAAATAAGGTACTTTGCGCTGTACTGAGACTAGGCGTGCTGAGTAAAAAAAGTGAACTACATAAAACGAGAACTTTGGACTTTATCGTATTCATCATGTTGATCTCAAAGTGTAATAGCAGCTACTTTAGCAAATTTACAAAAGAGATGTGTTAGAAAATTCTTTACAGGATTTTGATCGATTCTAATTGAATGGTGAATTTAAAAAGAAGTAGAAATAGATGAAAAGTTGGCACAATTTTTTCATTAAATTCGCAGTAACAAAAAGGAATAATCCTTTTAACTTAGTCAATTAGATTGAGTGGTGAAAAATAAATATGAATGATTATTTAAAAATGGTGGGTTTGTAATGAATAAAATAAACACTTTTTTATTAAGCGTCGATGATGCAGATAAAACTTTTTTATCTTTGCAAGATGATGAATTATATTTATATATTCCAGATGTTAAATATAAAAATATACAAGCGTTGAAAGATCGATATCAATTTTTAATAGATGGATCTAAAAGTGAAAATGAAGTGTGGTTAAACTGGATCATCTATCATGACTTGGAGAGAAAAGAGCCTATTGGTACTCTTCAGGCAACAATTTTGAAAGATGAGCACAAGGCTTATATTGGTTATGTAATTTATAAAAAATTTTGGAATCAAGGTTACGGATCTTTAGCTGTAAATTGGCTTAAAAATTTTCTAGAAAAAAATGAAGATGTTAAAAAAATAGAGGCTTATGTCGATTATCGGAATATATTTTCAAAAAAAATTCTTGAAAAATTCGGGTTTGAAAAAATCGATGAAGAAAATAATGATTATGTATATCGAAAATTCATCTGATGACTTAAATAATCTTAGTTTTAACTTATAAGCAGTAAGTGAATTATGTTTTTTCCCGTGATGCATTTGTTGTATATATTTCATAAATACTAACAGAAAAGGTAAAAGCATGGATGTTGGTGCAGTTCTGATTAAATTAAAAACAAATAGGCAGGCTGAGGTCGAGGCTTGGCAGCAAGAAATTGAACAACGTAAAACAGAAGCCATTCAAACACTGCAAGCTGAAGGGGTAACCGTTGAATCTTGGTTTCAACTTGAATTGAATGGAGAGCACTATTTACTGGCTTATATGCGTGCTAAAGATCTTGCTTATGCTCAGCAGGTGGCAAGAAACAGTTGCTTTGATATTGATCAAGTGCATCGACAGTTTAAGCAACATTGGGAGCAGGTGATTCCTGCACAGCTTTTGGTAGATTTGGAAAATAATAACCAATGTTAATCAGCGTATACTGCGTTGACGTTTTTAGAATTGGGCAAGCATGTGAGTTATAAGATTCTACTGATTACAGGATGGGGCGGTGGTGCTGAATTATTAAAACCTTTACATGAGGCTTTAGAACAAAAGGGGCATAGCGTTGAGCGGATCAATATCTTTAATGCGCTGAATGATGACATCTTGCAACAGTATGTTGAACGTGCAGTGAAATTTGATGTGATTGTAGGGTGGTCGCTTGGTGGACAACTGGCAACCTTGCTGGTCGATCAAATCCAGCAACAATATGCTGAAAAGAAAGTTTTAATCACGTTAGCGTCAAATCCATGTTTTGTGGCACAAACAGACTGGATGGCTGCCATGCCTATTGAAACCTTTATCCAATTTAAACAGTCATTTGAACAGGATGCGATTAGTACTTTAAAGCGTTTTGGTTTGTTGGTCTGTCAAGGTGCCAGTTCAGCAAAAAAAGACTTTTTGGTTATGCAAAAATTGATTCGTCCACAACCGATTGCCTTGCTTCGGCAGGGATTGCAGTTGCTGGAGCAATTAAACTTGGTTGAGTTGTATGAAAATTATCAGGGCAGACAGTTACATGTCTTTGCGGAGCATGATGCTTTAGTTCCTTACCAAGTTATGCAAAAAACAAAGGATTTAGCTGCAAAGAATCTATGTGTTGTTTCGATTGATGGAGCTTCGCATGGTTTTCCGTGCTTTATGGTTGAGCAGACTGTGCAAATAATTGAAGATTTTATTCAACAGACGGTTTAATCTTGCTTGAATTGAAAGTTATCGCAATATATTTTAGCTTTTGACAAGTTTAAGATAGAGCCTGGTTTATAGGCCTAATGGAATCATGCCGAGTTCTCATCCATTTTCTAGGATATGCCTTCGGCGACCTACTTTTCTTTCGGGAAAAGTAGGCAAAACCATTTGTCATCTGCAAAACCTGTTCACTTCTGTCATTTTTTCTTTTGATCTAGTGTACTAAGCCTTGTATCTTGTTTATACCACGCAGGTTGCAGATGACATTTCCGAGTATCTAAAAGCGTGATTAGGCTGATGGAAAATTTTGAAATAGCAGCAAATGAGGTAGAGGATGACCGATTTATTTGATTTAGAACATATATGGCATCCCTATACTTCGATGTTAAATCCATTGCCAACCTTTAAAGTTAAACGTGCCTACGGTGCGACCATTGAATTAGAAGATGGTCGAACTTTGGTTGATGGCATGTCGTCATGGTGGTGTGCCATTCATGGTTATAACCACTCTGAACTAAACCAAGCGGTTACAGATCAATTGCAGAACATGGCGCATATCATGTTTGGTGGTCTGACCCATGAACCTGCAATTGAATTAGGCAAATTATTATTAAAAATCACGCCACCGAGCTTGGATAAGATTTTCTACGCAGACTCAGGTTCTGTTTCGGTTGAAGTTGCTTTAAAAATGGCAGTGCAGTATTGGGCTGCATTGCATCAACCTGAGAAAACCAACTTTATTACCACCCGTTCTGGTTATCATGGTGATACCTGGAATGCAATGTCGGTGTGTGACCCAGTCACAGGAATGCATCAGATTTTTGGGACAAGTTTACCCAATCGAATTTTTGTTCCCGCGCCACAAAGTCGTTTTGATGGCGAATGGAATCCGCAAGATATTCAACAACTCAAACAACAGATCGAACAACATCATCACACTATTGCTGCCCTGATTATTGAGCCGATTGTGCAGGGTGCAGGCGGGATGCGTTTTTATCATCCTGAATATTTGCGCCAAGCCAAAGCATTGTGTGAGCAATACAATTTACTGTTGATCTTTGATGAGATTGCCACAGGTTTTGGGCGTACAGGTAAAATGTTTGCTTGGGAACATGCGCAAGTTGAACCTGACATTATGTGTATTGGGAAGGGCTTAACTGGCGGCTATATGACGCTGTCTGCGACCCTAACCACCAAGGAAGTGGCTGAAAGCATTAGTCGTGGTGAAGCGGGTGTGTTTATGCATGGCCCAACCTTTATGGCAAATCCACTGGCCTGTGCGGTTGCTTTAAGAAGTACTCAACTGCTGATAGAACAGGATTGGCAATCCAATATTCAACGGCTTGAAAAAATTCTTGCTGAGCAGTTAAATGATTTAGCACAGCTCGATCATGTTGCTGATGTCCGTGTGTTAGGTGCGATCGGGGTCGTTGAATTAACCAGTAATGTCGATATGAAAACCTTGCAGCAACAGTTCGTTGAACGGGGTATTTGGGTGCGGCCATTTGGTAAATTAGTTTATGTGATGCCGCCGTATGTGATCACGGATGATGAACTCCATTATTTATTAGCACAGATGAGCGAAGTGGTGAAAAATATGCAAGGAGCAAATGCCAATGTCTTTCCTTGATCATTATGCCGAGCAGCTTGAGCAACTTAAACAGCAAGGTAATTTTCGCCAATTTACTGCAAATCAACAGCTGGGAAAATGGATCACCATTCAAGATCGAAGCATGTTGAATCTGGCATCCAATGATTATTTAGGTTTGGCCGCTGATTTAAGTTTAAGAGAAGAATTTCTGGATACGCTGAAAATTGAACGAGCACTTTTTAGTTCATCTTCATCACGCTTGCTTACAGGCAATTTTGCAGAATATGAGCAATTTGAAAATAGCCTAAGCAAAGCATTTGGTCGCACGGCCTTACTCTTTAATAGCGGTTATCACATGAATATCGGTCTTTTGCCTGCCTTGGCCGATAGCAAAACCGTGATTCTGGCCGATAAACTGGTACATGCCAGTATGATTGATGGGATTCGATTATCGACTGCTCAATATGTGCGTTATCGTCATAATGATTTGCAACATCTGGAACAGTTATTGCAAAAGTATCACCAAGATGAGCAAGTTGAACGCATTATTGTGGTGACTGAAAGTATTTTTAGTATGGATGGCGATGAGACTGATTTGGCAGCATTGGCACAGTTAAAACAGCGCTTTGCCAAAACCATGTTGTATGTCGATGAAGCCCATGCGATTGGGGTCAGGGGTGAGCAGGGTCTGGGCTGTGCCGAACAATATGGCGTATTGGATCAGATTGATTTCTTGGTTGGAACCTTTGGTAAGGCAATTGCGTCTGTGGGTGGCTATATCATTTGTGATTCAATCATCCGTGACTATCTGATCAATAAAATGCGTCCATTGATTTTCAGCACGGCTTTACCACCGATCTCGATGGCATGGTCAGATTTTATTTTTAATAAAGTATTGAGCATGCAGCAGCAGCGTCAGCACTTGACTGAGATCAGTCAGTATTTACAACAGGCGGTAATTGCAAAAGGTTTCTCCAGTCCATCCAGCAGCCATATTGTTCCGATTATCGTAGGTGAAAGCCAAGCGGCCATTGAAAAAGCACGCTATGTGCAGCAACAAGGGTTTTATGCCATGCCAGTACGCCCACCAACAGTGCCACAGAATAGTTCACGCTTGCGTATTTCCTTGACTTCTTTGGTGCAAAAAGCTGAATTGGAACAATTGGTGGAGTGTTTGTGAGCATCAATAAAGCATTGGTTGCACGACGTTTTGCCAAAGCAGGGCAAAGCTATGTTGAGCATGCTGTGGTACAAAAGCAAATTAGTGCGCAGTTATTTGAATACCTTAAAGTGTATTGTCCGCAAAACTTGGATTCAGTCCTAGAGATTGGCTGTGGTTCAGGCAATCTCACCTATTTATGTGAGTCTTATTTTCAGGTTGAGCAACTGTTCTTAAATGATTTATATGCAGATGTCGATCAGCATTTTCTAAATCTTAAACATGTAAATTGGCTGATTGGTGATATTGAACAACTGGCATTACCTCAAGGCTTGGATGCGGTGATTTCCAGTTCAGCATTGCAATGGATGATGGATCTGCCTGCATTATTACGGCGGATTCACAGTGCCTTACAACCCAATGCATATTTTGGTTTTTCTACTTTTGGGCCAGATAATCTCACTGAAATTAAACAGCTGACTGGACAAGGTTTAATTTATATTGATCATGATGTACTGAAACGGTACTTGGAACAGCAAGGCTTTGAAGTATTGTTCATCGCGCAAGAACTGAAGCAGGTTTATTTTGATCATCCCAAATCGGTATTGCAGCATTTAAAAGCGACAGGGGTAACCGCAACAGCTCAGTCACATCGCTGGACCAAGCAATCCTTGCAGCAGTTTTATTTAGATTATCAACAGTTTTATGATGAACAGGGTTTCCGCCTGACTTATGATCCGATTTATGTGATTGCACGGAGAGCAGAGTCATTATCTTTAGGAAATGAGTAGGATTATGCCAGATCGGTTAACGTCCAGACATAATATTGTGCATGGTTATTTTGCATTGAGCATAAGTTTAATGTTTCTGGTGTTTTCTGCTTTCTTCTGGACAATGGTTTGCTTGATTTTGGGTGTTTTACTGATCAGCTTAGGATATATACGCATCTGGAAAAAAGACCAAATCCCCAATCTGATTATTGAAGGGATAGTTTTAATGATGATTTTGTTGTCTTTTGGGTTGGCGAGCTGGATAACAGATTATATGAACCAAAATGCGCCGCGAAAAGCCATGTGTGGTTGGGCTAAAAATATTAAGAAATCCGGCAGAAGCAGTGGTCAGTTTTTATTACGAAATGAGCAGAATAGTCAAATTTTCCCTTATACCTACCAGATACAAGACTATGCAGGTAGTGAAATCTGTATTGAATATTCTTTAGATCAGCGTTTGAGTGATTATCCTTATATTCATGAAATTTACCCTCAAAGTTCGATAACTCAGGGAAAGGAGATTAAATAGATGAGTCGTATTTATTTTGTCAGCGGTATTGATACTGAAATTGGTAAAACATATGCCACAGGCTATCTCGCCAAACTTTGGACCGAGCAAGGGCTACGTGTTATTACTCAGAAATTAGTACAAACAGGTAATGTAGATATCTCAGAAGATATCGAAAAACACCGTGAAATTATGGGCAGTGGCTGGTTTCAGGAAGATCACGAAAAGCTGACCATGCCTGAAATTTTTAGTTATCCTGCCTCACCACATTTAGCCACACGTCTGGATGGACGTGATCTGGATTTTGCCAAAATCGAGGCAGCGACTAAGGAACTTGCCCAACGTTTTGAGGTGGTGCTGTTAGAAGGTGCAGGTGGTTTGATGGTGCCTTTAACTACAGAGATGTTGACCATTGATTATATTGCTCAGCATCAATTTCCTGTGATTTTGGTGACTTCTGGACGTTTGGGCAGTATTAACCATACTTTATTGAGTTTAGAAGCATTAAAGCAGCGTGGTTTGAGTTTGCATGCTTTGGTGTATAACTTAAAGGATGAGTCGAAAGATCCAGTTATTTCGAAAGATACCGCAGATTATTTAAAAGCTTATTTGGCAAAGCATTTTCCTGATGCTCAATGGATTGAGTTGGAAAAGTTTAAATAACTTAAATTTTAATTAGAATCAAAATAGTGGCTCTTCACAGAGTCTCGCTGAGTTCAAGCTAAAGTTAGGGATAAACCACTATGTCTTGCGCTTCAGTTGAAATATATTTCAACTTCGTTCAGGTTCGCCCTACTTTGGTTTCGCCCAAAGTAGGCAAAGGCATTGTCATCTACAAAACCTGTTCTCTCTCCGTTCTTGTTTTTATTATTTCGCAGAAACAATATATTGCAAAATTCACGCAGGTTGTGGATGACGTTTCCGAGTATCATATTTCATCTGAGAGTTTCGATTTTATAAAAGTAAGGCCTAAAATGAACAAGAAAAATAAATTAGCTCTATCCATTTTATTTGGATTTTTGATTCCAGTCTCAACAACTCATGCTGCTGTGCCAACAGATAAAACCATCATTAGTTGGATCACCAACTTACAAGATTCAAATGCCAATCCTCCTCAAGCCATTCAGATTGATTCTACCGAAGCCGTAAAACTGATCTCAGGGGAAGAAGCCTATTTATCGGGCGTGAGTTTTGAAAATGCGGGACGGAATTTTTGGGCTGGTTATGTATTAACCCGTCCCAAATTAAAACAGGCTCGAATCTTAAAAGAGTTTGGTGGTCAATCGAATAGCTTTAAAGTACATCCAACCGTTTATAAAGGTAAGCCGATTCAACTGATCGAAATTGAAAGCGCGGGCTCAGGACAGGGCACGGTTGAATCGAGTAAAAGTCTAGTTTATTTAAATCAATGGAGTACTAAGCTGATTACAAGAGTAGAAGAATCTTCTTATAACGGGCGCTATGATGAAAAACTAGGTGCAGAAGATTGTCGTACGGGACGAGAGAACTCTGGCTATTTAAATGTGATGCCTTATTCACCTTATGTCATTCGAACCACAGTGACGGGGGATGCTTGTAATAACAAACCGCAAGGCTATAAAGTAAGTAGTAAGCTTATTCCGATCATGATCAGTGAAATAAAATAAAAAAGCAACAAGCGAACTTGTTAGCACAGGAGTAGACTCTCATTATGAGAATAGTTTCTTGTTTTTATTATGTAGTTATTACTGACGATACCGATTTTAGTGACATTGGTTTGTTGAGCTAATGCCATCACCTTCCAGAAGCAAAATGGATTGAGTTGGAAAAGTTTTAGTCTCATCCTTGAATGACGTTATAGTTTTTCATTTTCCAACAAGCTTTGCGCCAACGAAATTTCGGCATTATAGGCCGTTTTATTCTGGGGCTGGGGCAGTTTTATTTGAGGTGGGATACCCAAACGATCGACATCTTTGATGCCTAAATTGACATAAGTTCCTGCATAACTTAAGTAGATTTTATTGGATGGTGTCAATTTTTCAAGCATGTTAGATGCTGCGATAGTGCCATAAGTATTTTGCCCCATCGTGATGACCTTGGGGTTTTGTTTTACAGTTAAGATAAATTGCTCACATGAGCTTCCACATTCTGAACTCATCAAAATCACTATTTTTTTAGGTTGGGCTAAAGCTTCTTTTTTGTTAATGGTTTGTCTAATTTCATTTGTATCAAATAGACTGACCCAACGCCAAGGTTGTGTTCGCATTTTTGCAGTGATTGCATCATTCCATTTGTTATGTGAAGCACTGTTCAATAATGTTTTATAGATTGCCCATGCTTTAATATTCTCTGGGGTAGAGAACATTTTAGGTGACTGAAACCAGTACTCATGCTGACCTAATAATTGTATTAAAGGGAAATAATTTGAATCATTACCACCGTTATTTTCACGGACATCAATAATGATATAGGGGGCAGTACGAATATTATCCTGATTTTTCTGAATGACTTTTTCTAGTTTTTGTTTCATTCCCTCTCGAAAAGAGGTGACTTTGATATAAGACGTTAATTCAGATAGTTGTTGAGTTTCTATTAAACTTTGATCTGAACTTGAATTTGTGCTGACATGAAAGCCATGAAAGATTGATTGATCTGATGCTCTAAGGTGTCCTTTACGTATCGAGCGTAAAAAAGGCTCAATGATTACAGTACAGTCTTTAACTGTTTTAATTTGGGTCATTTTATTTTGCTGTGTTTTGAATAACCTATTGATAATATCTGGATATTGTTTCCATTCATCCGCATGAATGCCTGCATCATTTTCTAATAAAAAATTTGCAATAAAATTAAAATCTTGTTGGCACTGCTCATTGGTGAATGTGGCGCCAGTCGTTGCTGTATGTGCAAGGCTAGCACAGGCAGTGAGTAATAATGCAATACCGTTTTTTTTCATGATTAATTAAAAGACACGTATTTGATGTTTGTTTTATCTAAAATGTTGTTGGGGCTGGATGAATGAAATGTACTTTTTATAGACACCCTCATTTAATAAAAATCACTATAATTTCACATATGAATATGGAAAATATAACTGATTTGAAAGGGTTTTAATTAACTAAAACAATTGATATATATAATTTTTTTTAATAATAAAGGCGTATTGCTGAATGAGCATAAAGGGCAATAAAAAAAGCTAACAAGCGAACTTGTTAGCGCAGGAGTAAACTCTCATTATGAGAATAGTTTCTTGTTTTTATTATTTAGTTATTACTGACGATACCGATTTTAGTGACATTGGTTTGTTGAGCCAGCGCCATCACCATTGCAATATTTTTATATTCCGCCTGAGCATCTGGTTTAAATTTAATTTGATCCTGATCGGCTTTTTGGGCCACAGATTCGAATAAAACCTTAAGTGCCTGACGATCTGCAACCGCTTGATCATTCCAGAAAATATGTCCTTGTGCATCGACACGCAGGTTAATCGTTTCTGGTGGCTTCTGATCTGTTGGTGGTGGCGGTGTACCATTCGGCAAATTAATGTTAATGGCATTATTTGGAATCGGGATGGTGATAATGAACATAATCAGCAGCACCAGCATGACATCAATCAGTGGTGTCATATTGACGTCAAGCATCACCTCATCTTCATCCTTTTTTGAACCTACATTCATACCCATCTGTGGTTCCTCCTGTTATTGTGCGGAAGCAGGCGGAGTAGTGACAAATGCAATTTTGCCAATCCCAGCTTGTTGAGTTGTACTAATCACTTGATCAATTGCTTCATAGTGCGTCAATTGATCACCACGAATATGAACCTCAGGTTGTGGACGCTTTTGTGCTTCAACTTGTAAACGTGCGAGTAGGGTTTCCTTATTTGCAACGTGTTGTTCATTCCAAAAAATATCCCCTGTTTTATTCACTGAAAGCTGGATATTTTGTGGGGTGGTGGCATAAGGCGTATTTTTCTCTTCTGGGAGTTTAACTGGAACGGTATGCGTGACCACTGGAACCGTGATTAAAAAGATAATCAGCAGCACCAGCATGATGTCGACCAGCGGTGTCGTATTAATCGTCCCAATGACTTCATCGTCACTTTGATCAGAATTTATCATCATGCCCATAGCATTCTTCCTTATTTAAGATCACGGTCTGGGTGATTGCGATTTAAATCACCGCTGAGTAATACCGCATGTAAATCCGAACCAAAGGAGCGAACATTGTCCATTACGGCTTTATTACGACGAGTTAACCAGTTGTAGCCCAGTACCGCAGGCACTGCGACAGCCAAACCAATCGCCGTCATAATTAAGGCTTCGCCCACAGGGCCTGCTACTTTATCAATCGATGCTTGGCCTGAAATACCAATCGCGGTCAGCGCATGATAAATTCCCCAAACTGTTCCAAATAATCCTACGAAGGGTGCTGTTGACCCAACGGTTGCAAGGAAGGCCAAGCCATTACTGAGATGACTTTGTACTTTTTCGATAGCACGTTGAATAGAAATGGTCACCCATGTGTTGAAATCAATACGCTCTAATAAGGTGCCATCGTGATGTTTGGTCGAACGAATGCCTTTTTCAGCAATATAACGATAGCTACTATTGCTATTTAAGCTTTCTGCTGCGCTATTCAGCGATTCTGCTTCCCAGAAATGACGTTCCGCTTCTGTGCCATGACGCTTGATTTTACTTTGCTGAAACACTTTAGACAGAATGATGTACCACGTACCAATTGACATCAGCACTAGGATGAATAAAGTCGATTTTGCAACTAAATCACCTTCGCGCCAGAGGGCTTCCAAGCCATAAGGGTTATGTACTTTTTCCACTGTTGCAGGTAATGGTGGTGGTGTCGGTGCAGCTTGTGCAGTCGCATCGGTACTGGTTGTGGTAATGGCGGTGGTCTGCGTAGTTTCATCAGCCCAAACAGCTGCAACTGGAAGTAAGGTCGTTCCTGCAATGAGACCAATTGCCGCGATTCTAGAAATACGTTTTGCTGTGTTTTTCATTTTAAATTCTCCAAAAATTTGTTTGTTCAATGCTTTTCTTTAGGAAATCGTGAATGGATATTCGATTTCGTACCAGTCTTGTTGTGGTACACCGTCTTTCATGGCTGGTTTAAATGTGCACAAGCTATAGGCTTTGACCGCTGCTTTATCCAGACTTTTACTACCACTCGATTTTTTTACTTTTGAGTCAATCACTTTACCTGAGCCATCGACCAGTACCCGAATACGCACCGTACCTTCTTCTTCATTCATCAAGGCTTCACGTGGATATTCAGGCTTTTGGCAACCTGCTTCACCTTCAGAAACACCACGCGAGATCCCCGCAGGTTTTGGAGGCGGAGCTGCAGCTGCTACGGGGGCTGATGGTGCAGCAGCAACAGGGCTTGGACTTGCAGTAGCAGGCGCGGGTGTTGGTGTCGCCACGGCTGTTTTAGTCGGTTGGGCAGGTGCTGGTTTTTGCACAGGGGTGACTTTCTCCACCTGTTTCGGTGGGTCAGGCATCTTGGCCACTTTTTCGACCATCTTCGGTGGTTCTGGGGGCTTTTCTTTCGGTTTAGGTTCCTCAGGTTTTGGCGGCGGTGGTGGTTTGATGTCCTGAATAATCTGTAGCTCTACAGGTTTATCGACAGGCTTGCTAAAGTCTGTCGCTAAACTTGTCATCAGAATATAGGCGATAATGAGATGTAGAAATAACACCAGACCAATGCCGACTAGGCGTTTGGCGGGTTGATTTTCATTCTCAGAAAAGGGGATGCCCATAATTACTCCTGAAATTACAATCATGGATTCACCATCGTTTGGAGGATGAGACCAATTAAAAAATTGATACTGACCACTTTAATTTTTGATGAATCAGAGGATTGCGGTAAACCACTACGACAGAACAAGAGTCATGCCGTAGTGACGAAACGTATTAAAATTTGTAGGTGCCACGGGCGAAGTAGGTACGGCCTGTTGGATCGCTAAAACGTGGATCATAGCCATACTGGAAGTTAGTCACTGTATTGGAAACCGTTGGTTCTTCATCAAACAGATTCTTAATACCAAGTGTTAAATCTAGATTTTTAAAGCCTTTATAGGTTCCTGAAACGTTATAAACGGTATAGTCACTGACACGATGATTCTTATAACCATCAGCAAGATTGTCCGAGTTTTGATCTTTGTAGCCACTTGTGAATTGTTGCTGGAAATTCAGAGCCCAATTTTCGTAATACCAATTTAGGTTTGCCACATGTTTCCAGCGAATTGTTGGTCCGCCATTGCTGATCGGGCTATTATCTTGATATGCCCCTAGGTTGCTAAACCATTCACCATTTTTCTCGGTTTGGTAATCGTATTTCGTGATATAGGTTCCATCAATACCAAAACCAAAACGTCCAGTTGAGGTCATGGGCGTGAGATAATTTAAGCCTAGATCAAAACCTTCTGTTTTTATATTCCCCATGTTTTGCATGGTGGTAATGAGATAGTCAATGGAGCCATCTGTCTTACGGACAAATTTATCTTGATATTTGTTTGGATCTGCAAAAATAGCGGCAGAATCTAGGGCAGAAATCTGATTTTTGATTTCAATATTGTAGTAATCCAAAGAGAACACAAGATTTTTGATTGGTTCAAGTACAAATCCTGCGGTAACCGAGGTTGACTTCTCAGGCTCTAACTCTTTATTTCCCCCTTGCATACGATCGAATTGCTGATTACAGTCACGAGCCTCACTACCGCCAGCGGCAACTTTACCCCCTGGGCATAAAATTGGGTCACTGTTATTTGGTGATAAAGTTCGACTATTGGTTTTATTGATTTCATATAAGGTTGGTGCACGGAAGCCTGTGCTGTACGAAGTACGGAACATGAGTTGTTTAAGTGGTTCCCAACGTAAAGCAATTTTTGGATTAAAGGTATCACCGACATCACTATAGTTGTCGTAGCGCGCTGCAATTTGTGCTTCTAACGTTTTATGTAGTGGGATTTGTAGTTCGGTAAATACTGATGAGATATCGCGCTTGCCTTCTTGATGTGGATTATTAGGATCAGTTCCAAGGCTTGGTAAGCGAGCAGCAAGATCTGAATTTACAGTAGAATCCCACTTGTCATGGCGGAAACTGCCACCAAATGCGAAACCAACATCACCAGCAGGTAAGGTATAAATTGGTCGGCTTGCAGTAAAGTCGACTGTACTGGATTCTAATTTTGCTTTGTTATAATCTCCTGAAAGTGAGAGTTTGTTCCAAAGATTCGGATCATCTCCAGCCGCCTGTGGCCCAAATGGATTAAGTTGGCCTGCATCTAAAGCTGATTGCACAGCCGCTTTATCTAAATATCCACTGGTTGCTGTTTCTGTGACTGCATTACGTGCGTAGCTGACACCTGTATTGATATCCCAACCATATGCTTCACCTTCAATACCTACAAAAACTCGATGAGATTCATTCTCTGTATCACTAATACGGTTACCAGCTTGTGAGCGTAGTGAGAGTAGAAGTGGTTCACCACTGAGGTTAGCAACAGCAGGTACGAAACCATTCCCTGGATAATATTTACTATTTTTGCCAAGGCTCACTTTATTATTGCCGTTATAGACATCGGGTGCGACTGATGTTGAGACCTTATTGTTGGCATAAACATATTCACCAATGGCGTTGAAGTTATTATTTAGCTTCAGCGTTAAACGGCCCATCGCGGAAATATCTTCTGTTTTCGGCACAATCCCGATCATGTTTTGCGTGTTAAGTAGACAAACTTTACCAAGTGCTTCAGTACCTGCATAACCGCCACAGCCTGTTGCTGCATAAGGATTTCCACTGGTTCCATTTTTAGAATCAACGAAATTGGCAGGGAACGAGGCTGAACTTCGTGTATCAAGACCAAGTTCGGGAATCAGGCTGCCTTTTGCGCTAATCTTTCTATCCTTAGCCATGATGTCATTGCCATGGCGATAATCAACCACACCAAATACATTAAAACCATTGTCTTCAAGGTCGCCATAGCCACCAAAAATACTGATGTCTTGAGTATCACCACCTTTATGTTCAGGTTGGGTAAGGCCACCACTGATATTTAATCCAGTGAATTGTTTCTTGGTAATAAAGTTGATGACTCCACCAATGGCATCGGTACCATAAATTGCAGAAGCACCATCACGGACGATCTCGATCCGTTCAAGCATGGCCAGTGGAATCACATTTAAATTGGTTACACCACTATCAAATGCACTTGCAGCCAAACGGCGACCATTGAGTAAAATCAATGTTTTATTTTCGCCAACTCCTCGTAAATTGGCTGTTGCTCCTGCAGTACCAGAGTGTCCGACGTTTTGTGAAGTAACAAAACCTGCTTGGTTGGCCGTAATTTTAGTGAGTGCTTCTTCTGTTGTGGTTATCCCTTGTTTTAGAATCTCATCAACCTTGACGACTGTGATCGGTGAAGCACTCTGTGCTGCAACGCCTTTAATGGAAGAACCTGTAACTGCAACTTTTACAACTTTGGCTACTTTTTCCTCGGATGATGATTCTGCCTCAGCAGCGTGAGCCATGGTTAAACACAACATACTTAAACTAAGTGTACTGAGTTTGAGTATGGTTTTGCCCGCTTTTGGCAGAGCAGTTGGTTGAGCGAAGTTGGCTTTTTTCATTGATTATTTAACCCCTAAATGGATTGCCACTCTAAAAATTCAATAAATCCGTTTTAGCAAGAGCTGTGCCAAACCCTATTTTTAGATTTTGCTTAATGTAGAATAAAATGTGTAAAAGTGTTTTAGTTTTTATATATAAGCTTTTCATATTTTTACTAAATATTAAAAATGTTGAAATAATTTCAGATGTCGCCTAGTTAACATAAACTTCCAGATAAGGTATGATTTTTTAATGCATTAAAATGAATCATAAAGTTTTATTTTTGCTTTTTTGTGGTGCATTAAGTCTTTTATTGCTATAAAACATTAGATTTATTATTTTTATTTCATTGAAATGGAAAATAATATATAAAAATATGATTTGGCATAAAGTTACTTTTATTTAAGATGCGTGAAAAATAAGTCTGCTTGGAATGTCTTTTGATTAAAAAACAGGCTTATTTTTTTATTGGAAAAGTGGCATGAAAATAGCTAGGTAATTTTCGATCTTTAAGGGGTTTTTCTTTTGACTGAATTTTTCCAACTGGTAAAACATCATTAAATAAATGATTTTTTAGTAAAAAACTGGAATGAGACATGCTGAAAGGGAAACGGTTGTAGTGTTGAATGCTATGCAAAAGTCTAGTATTTATTAAAAAACGATAATGTGAGCACTGATTTGAAGTCAACTTTTTTTACGGTCACTGTATTCTCAACCATTATTGCATGCATGCCGATGGGGTATGCAAAAACACCTGCCCAAGCAGATAAAGTACTCCGTGTTGCTTTTGAAGCACCAGATGATGGTTTTGACATGGTTAAAACTTTTAATTTTTACAGTGGTAATGTTGCCGATGTGATTTTTGAAAGATTGCTACAATATGATTATCTGGCTAGCCCAGTGAAATTGGTTCCGTCCACAGCAGAAAGCCTACCTGTCATTCAAAAAAATGGTCAGATTTATATATTTAAAATAAAGCCTGGGATTTATTTTACTGATGATCCAGCATTTAAAGGCATGCGTAGGGAGTTGGTTGCTGAGGATTATGTCTATTCCATTAAGCGGATACTCGATCCTAAAAATCATGCCTCATCATTTTCTTTTATTGATAATAAAATCGTCGGTGCCAATGCACTGGTTGACCAAGCTAAAAAAACCGGCACATTTAACTATGATGCCAAGATTGAAGGTGTTAAGGCACTGGATAAATATACGATTCAATTTACCTTGACGCAACCTGATTATAATTTTCCTTATATTCTAGCCTATAGTAGCTTTGGCGCAACTGCGCGTGAAGTTGTTGAATATTATAAAGATCGTTTGGCTATGCATCCTGTGGGAACAGGGCCCTATATGCTGAGTAAATATGTGCCCCGCAGCAAGATCGAATTGGTGGCCAATCCAGATTACCGCGGTTTTGTCTGGAATTTTAAATCCACAGGCACGGCTTGGGATGATCAACTGGTCAAAGAAATGAGTGGCAAGCAAATGCCGCAAATTGGCAAAGTCAATATCAGCATTATCGAAGAAGAACAATCACGTTGGCTCGCCTTTCAGTCCAAGCAACTGGATTTTGATAAGGTCACTTCAAATGCAATTCCTAAAGTGCTTGATCAAAATAATCAGTTAAAAGCAGAAATGCAAAGACAGGGTATACGTCTTTATGCCAATAAAGAGGCGGAGATTACCTATTCGATGTTGAATATGCGTGATCCTATTGTTGGTGGTAATAGCCTAGATAAAATTGCGTTAAGACGTGCCATCGCGATGTCCTTTAATGTCAATGAATATATCCGTATTTTAAGAAAGGGACAGGCGGTTAAGGCAGAAATGCTAGTACCAGCTGGCGTAAGTGGATATAACCCGAATTACCGCAGCAGCATCGGTTATAACCCGGTATTGGCCAATAAATTATTGGATCATTTTGGTTATAAAAAAGGCAGCGATGGTTATCGTAATTTGCCTAATGGCAAACCTCTAACCTTAAAAATAAATACCGAGAGTGGCACATCTTCCGTAATGTATTCTGAGTTATGGAAGAAAAATTTAGATGCAGTCGGGATTCGGGCAGACTTTAAAGTCAGTAATTTTGCCGATAACTTAAAAGCCGCAACCCAGTGTCAATACATGATGTGGAGTGGGGCATGGCATGCGGATTATCCTGAAGGTGAAAATTTCACGCAGTTACTTTATGGCCCGAATGTTGGACGAGGTAATCAGT
This sequence comes from Acinetobacter sp. CIP 64.2, assembly GCF_000369645.1. Lineage (NCBI taxonomy): Bacteria > Pseudomonadati > Pseudomonadota > Gammaproteobacteria > Moraxellales > Moraxellaceae > Acinetobacter > Acinetobacter sp. CIP 64.2. The sequence goes on along the minus strand of NZ_KB850121.1, from coordinate 280,266 downwards.
CCTGTTATCAGTCTAATGCCTATGACAATCTATACAAACAAGCCATGCAGCAACCCCCTGAAAAACGGATGCCATTCTATGAAAAAATGAGTCGCCAAATCGAAGCAGACAATACTTGGATTTTACAAGATACACGGATTCGCAACTGGTTGATTCAACCTGAAGTACAGGGCTTTAAGGCCCATCCGATCATGAATACCAATTGGCAATATTTAGATATTGTTTCACCAACTCAAAAATAAGCGATGCATTTATGATGAAGCAGAATTTTAAACTTTCGATGCAACACATGAGTGTGGCGCTGTTGTTGGGGACAACATTAAGTCTAGGGGTAACGATTACAGAAGCGAAAAGCCCAGCGGATCCTAAAAAAGTACTTCGTTATGCTTTTCCAGTCGCAGAAACGGGTTTTGATCCCGTTGCCACGCAAGATTTATATTCTGCACATATTCTTTATTCGGTATTTGAAACCCTTTATACCTACGATTATTTAGCTTCTCCTGCCAAATTGGTGCCAAAAACGGCAGTGGCATTACCTGAAGTGAGTGCAGATGGTTTGACCTATACCATTCGGATTCAGAAAGGGATTTATTTCACCCCTGATCCTGCATTTCAAGGCAAGCCGCGTGAACTCACTGCTGCTGATTATGCGTATTCATTTAAACGCTTACTTGATCCAAATCTACATTCACCAAACAGCTGGTTGTTCGAAGATAAAATCGTGGGCATTGAACCATTTATTCAACAAGCCAGTAAAACTGGGAAATTTAATTATGATCAGCCGATGGCGGGGATACAAACACCTGATCGGTATACTTTGGTGATCCGTTTAAAAGAACCGAATCATAATTTTCCGATGCTGTTGGCGCATCAACCGACGGGTGCAGTGGCGCGCGAGGTGATTGAAAAATATCGGGATAAAGCGGGTTATGTGATGGGGCGACCTGTCGGAACAGGCCCTTATATGCTGTCACACTGGACACCGGGTTCTCGGATTATTCTGAAAGCAAATCCAGATTATCGTGGTTTTATCTGGGATTTTAAGTCCAGTGATCCTGCCGATCAGAAAATCGTGCAACAAATGCAAGGCAAGAAAATGCCGCAGATTGGTGTAGTTGATATTCAGGTGATTGAAGAATCGCAATCTGGATGGCTGTCTTTTCAGAAAGATGGACTGGATTTATTTACCTTGGATGGTGAGTTACCCGTACAGGCCTTAGATCAAGATGGCAAATTAAAACCTGAACTTGCCAAGAAGGGTATCCAGCTATCGCGTATCTTAGATCCGTCGATTGACTATCTGTATTGGAATATCCAGAACCCTGTGGTAGGGGGCTTGAGTAAGGACAAGATTGCACTGCGCCGTGCCATGTCTATGGCAATTTCCAAAGATAAATTCATTAGTATTTTAGCCAAAGGCAATGCTCAAAAATTAGAGTCGCCAATTCCCTTTGGTGTGGCAGGGCATGATCCAAATTATAAAAGCAGCATTCCTTATTCAGTCAAGGCAGCCAATCTGTTACTGGATCGCTATAACTATAAAGTCGGTAAGAACGGCTGGCGGACTCTACCGGATGGCAAACCTTTAGTAATTGAGTTTATGCCTTCAACCAGTAGTGCCCGTAGTATGCAAATGGCAGAATTGCTGAAAAAAGATCTGACCAATATCAAAATTAATATGGTGTCAAAACCCGTTCCATTTGCTGAAGGTTTAAAAGCAGAAAAACAATGTAAGACCATGTTTAAGGCCTCCGCTTGGATTGCAGACTACCCTGATGCAGATAACTTTGTGCAGTTGTTCTATGGCAATAATATCCATGCGACCAACCATACCTGCTTTAAATTACCAGAATATGATCGTCTCTATGAGCAATCACAGAAACTGGATGACAGTCCTGAGCGTGATCTGCTGTATCGCAAAATGTCACGGCTGTTAGAGTTTTATTCACCTGTACAGTTCATGTCGACTCGCTACCGTACTGTAGTCGCTCAACCGCGTGTGATTGGTTATAAAAAGCATCCGGTATTACCCGCAGAGTGGATGTACATCGATATTCAAGACAAGAAATAACAAACAGATTAAATTGGAGAGAGAAATGGCGAAAAAAATATTACAACGATCAACACTGGGGCTGTTATCCCTGGCAGCGCTAGGCATGAGCCAAGGTATTTGGGCTGAAAATACCCGAACGACTTTACCAATTTTAAAAACCAGTGAAAGTGCGCAATGGTGTGATGCCAATGTGCAGACCTTAAAGCAGCGCATCGCTCAACTCGAAAAACAAACCGTAACCGCTCAATCTGATGCGGCACCTGTCTTGGCAGAGTGGGATCAACTGATGGCCAGCTTTGAAGATTTTTCAGGGCCGATTAGCCTGTATAGCAATGTCGATCCTGATGCGAAATTGCGTAAAGCGGCAGAAGACTGTGAGGTCAAACTCAATCAACTACAGACGGAAATTTATCAAAATCCAAAACTGTATCAACGTTTTAAAAACACCAAAGCCAAGGATGCGATTGACCGTAAATATCGGCAGGATATCCTCGATGCCTTTGAAGATACTGGGGTACAACTTCCCCCTGCAAAAAGAGCACGGGTCAAAACGATTTTTGATGAGCTCACCAAACTTTCACAAGAGTTCTCCCGTAATATTCGTGATAACCCGGAAAAATTAGAATTTACGCCAGCCGAATTGAAAGGACTACCTGACAGCTATCTTGCAGGCCTAAAGAAAAATGACAAAGGTAACTATTTATTAGGCTTTGAATATCCAGAGTACCAACCGTTTATGGAGTTGGCAGACAGCGATGCGGCACGGAAACGTTATCAAACCGCATTTACACGCCGTGGTACTGAAAAGAATTTAGTTTTACTGAAACAGATTATCGATTTGCGTTATGAATTGGCGCAGCAATTTGGTCAGCCAAGTTATGCTGACTGGGCTTTAAAGAAGCGCATGGCCAAAACACCCAAAACGGTCAATACGTTCTTGTCCGATGTGCATCAAGTGGTTGCACCCTTAGAGCAAAAAGAAGTACAAGAATTACGTGCATTTAAAGCCAAAACCTTGAACATTGCTTTAGAACAAGCCGAAATTAACCGCTGGAATGTCAATTACTGGAGTGAAAAACTCCGCAAGGAAAAATACCAGATTGATCAAGAAAAACTCCGTGATTATTTCCCGACATTGGCCGCTCAAAAATGGTTATTTGCGATTTCATCTGATCTATATGGCATTGAGTTTAAACCCGCCAAAGTCGCTAAATGGCAAGATGAAGTTGAATATTACGATGTTACCGATAAGAAGACGGGTGAAGTCCTTGGCGGTTTATACATGGATAAATTTCCGCGTGAAGGCAAGTATGGTCATGCGGCGGTGTGGGGTGTTTATGGGGGCAGTACGCTCAGCAAGCGTAAACCCATTTCGGTATTGGTCACCAACTTTAACCGCAAAGGTTTAAACAGTGATGAACTGGAAACTTTTGTACATGAGTTTGGACATGCTTTGCATGGCATTTTATCGAAAACCCGTTATTCAGGTCAGTCAGGGACTTCAGTCGAACGAGACTTTGTTGAAGCACCTTCACAAATGTATGAAGAGTGGGCGCGTCGTAAAGAAACCTTAGCTAAAGTGGCCGACTATTGTGATCCTGCTTGCCCACGCGTCGATGATGCACTGATTGCACGTCTTAAATCAGTCCATAATTATGGACGTGGTCTGCGCTATGCACGTCAAACCCTTTATGCGCAATATGACATGGCGTTACATGGTGCGGATGCACTGAAAGTACAGCCGATGGATGTCTGGAAAAAAATGGAGTCTGCAACTGCATTGGGCTACGTACCGAATACTGAATTCCCGGGACAGTTTGGTCATTTGATGGGGTATCAAGCGGGTTATTACGGTTATATGTGGTCTGAGGTATTGGCCCTGGATATGTTATCTGCTTTTGGTGACAACCTGAATAATCCGGAAGTTGGCCAGCGTTACCGTCAAACGATTTTGTCGCAAGGCAGTCAGAAAGATGCTGCACAATTGGTCAAAGACTTTTTAGGCCGAGAACCAGATAACAAAGCTTTCTTTAATGAAATTACAGGTCAACGGGTTAAATAAGGATTTGCCATTATGCTTGCTTATGTCGTGCGTAGACTATGGCAAATGATCCCGACCATGTTGGGTGTTATTTTGCTGATTTTCTTCTTGTTTAACTGGGTTGGAGGTGATCCTGCATATATCTTGGCAGGGAAGATGTCTAACCCCGAGCAAATTGAAAACATCCGTAAACAGTTGGGCGTTGACCAACCGTATTATGTACAGCTTTGGATTTTTATTAAGCAGATTCTGACCTTTGACTATGGTGCAAGCTGGAGTACAGGAGAGTCCGTTTCGCAGATTATTCTGACCCGTTTAGGGCCATCGTTGACCTTATTGATTCCACTGACCATTTTACAAACTGTCATTTCTATCATCTTGGCGTTGGCGGTTGCATCGGTTCGTGGTTCATTGACCGATCGTATGGTGATGATGCTGTGTACCATTGGCATGTCGATCAGTATCTTGGTTTATATCATCGTATTTCAATATGTTTTGGCGTATCAACTCAGTTGGTTCCCGGTACAGGGCTGGAGTGATAGTTTTAGCCAAAATCTATTCCATTATGCCTTGTTGCCTATTTTGATCATGTTGGTGGTCAGTATTGCCCCGACGTTGCGTTTATATCGCAGCTTTGTGCTGGATGAAATCAATCAAGATTATGTCCGTACAGCACGTGCTAAAGGCGTGGGGGAGTCTCGGGTTCTTGGTGTGCATGTATTGCGGAATGCCTCGATTCCGATTGTGACCGAAGTGATGGCCAGTTTGCCTGCCTTGTTGATCGGAGCTTTCCTGATCGAACGTTTCTTTGGTATTCCCGGAATCGGCCGTGAAATTATTATTGCTGTTGAACGTAGTGATTTTCCAGTGATTAAAGCGATTACCGTATATATCGCTGCGGTGACCATGATTTTTAACCTGATCGCCGATCTGATTTATAAGCTCCTCGATCCTCGTGTACAGCTGAAGTAGGAGGATGAAGATGCTTAATACAATTTTTAAAGGCAAAGTCTCTTCAAATGATTCAACAGCTGCAACAGGTTTATGGCAACTGGCATTACGGCGTTTGAAAGCAGATCGTATCGCTGTCGTTTCTTTTATTGTGGTGCTGTTCTATTTCATTTTATTGGCGTTATCCATGACGGGGGTAATTGCATCAAACTGGAATAAAGAAGTGGCCGTCAGTTATGCGCCGCCGACATTTTTAGGTGCAGATAAAGAGTTAGACCAAATCAAAACCAAGACGGAAACAGCTGCCGCTTTGCCTGAAAATCCAGTTGATCCCTTGAAAGAGGTGATTCAACAATTGAATGCAGAAATTAAAAAGGAACAACAAAACGGTTCTCCTATAGATAACTATGGCATGGTTGATCCATTGGCTGAGGATATGCAGCAGATTGATCAGCAGCTCGGTGGACATTTACTGGATCAAAAACAAGAATTAAAAACCACCTTGGCTTTTGGTGCAGATAAATGGGGACAAGATGTATTGCTCAAAACCATTAAAGGAGCTGAGACTTCAATTCTAGTCGGCTTACTGTCAGCAGTATTGGCCGTCGTGATTGGTACTTTCTTAGGCGCCATTGCCGGTTATTTTGGTGGCTGGGTCGACGATGTACTGAACTGGTTCTATAACATTTTTACCTCGATCCCTTATTTGCTATTGGTATTGGCTATTGCCGCAGTCCTACAACAAAAAGGCATTCTGTCGATTGTGTTAATTCTTGGATTGACGGGATGGACAGGTGTTTTCCGCTTGATACGTGCTGAATATATGAAGCATAAATCACGGGAGTATGTGCTTGCGGCCAAAGCCATTGGTGTCAGCCATTTACGTCGTATGTTCGTGCATATCTTTCCGAACGTCAGTCATATTGCCTTGGTACAGATTTCGATTTTGGTGGTGTCATTTATCAAATCCGAAGTGATTCTCAGCTTCCTCGGTTTTGGCGTACCTGTGGGGGTGGTGTCTTGGGGCAGTATGTTGAATGAAGCGCAAAGTGAGTTGATCTTGGGCAAATGGTGGCAATTGGCAGCGGCATCGATCGCAATGGCGGTTTTGGTCACAGCATTCTCAATGTTTACCGACGCATTGCGTGATGCTTTAGATCCTAAGTTGAAATAGCGGAGAGATAATTATGCAAGATCAAAATGAAACGACGCTATTACATGTCGACAATCTGCATGTCAGCTTTAAAGGTGAAAATAAACAGTGGATTGAAACGGTCAAAGGTATTTCATTTTCCATTCCTAAAAACAAGACCGTGGCTTTGGTTGGAGAGTCGGGTAGTGGCAAATCGGTCACCTCCCTTGCGGTGATGGGGTTGTTGCCCAAAGGGCAAAGCCAGATTGCAGAACAGAGCCAAATCAGCTTTGAGGGAAAAGATTTACTGAATTTATCGGCTAAAGAAATTCGAAAGATCTGTGGTAAAGACATTGCCATGATTTTTCAGGAACCGATGTCCTCACTGAATCCAGTCTTTACTGTAGGCGACCAGATTGCCGAGGTATTGTGTATTCATTTAGGTATGGGGCGCAAGCAAGCGCGAGGACGTGTATTAGAGCTACTTCGAGAAGTGGGTATACCAGCACCCGAAACCAAGATTGATGCCTATCCGAGTCAGCTTTCAGGAGGCCAGCAGCAACGGGTGATGATTGCGATGGCAATTGCCTGTGAACCTAAGCTGTTGATTGCGGACGAACCAACTACGGCTTTGGATGTCACGATTCAGAAGCAGATTATTGATTTACTGGAGTCTTTACGGCAACGTCATGAAATGTCGATGCTGTTTATTACCCATGATCTGGCTTTGGTCGGGGAAATCGCAGATGAAGTGATTGTGATGCGTCATGGTGAAATTCGTGAAAATGGCCCAGTTAAACAGGTGCTGGAACAACCACAAGATGTGTATACCCGTGCTTTGCTGCATTGTCGTCCACAGCTCTCGACTCGTCCATATCGTTTGCCTGTGACCAGTGATTTTATGAAGCAGGACGAAAATGGACAACTGATCGAAGCCACCAATCTGTCTGATCTAAACTTGAAACAACGTGTCCGTGGTCTGACTGGCGAAGAACCCATTGTTTTAGATGTCAAAGACCTGAAAAAGTCGTTTTATAGCCGTAAGGGCTTGTGGGGACGTGACGAGTTTCAAGCGGTGAAAGGGGTTTCTTTTCAGCTTGCAAAAGGTAAAACTTTAGGGCTGGTTGGCGAGTCAGGTTCAGGTAAAACCACTGTGGGCTTGTTGCTGATGCGTTTACATGAAGCAACCGGCGGACAGGCATTGATTGGTGGAAAAGATATTCTTGCCATGAGTGAGAAAGAGTTTTGTCAGTACCAGCGCAAGATTCAGATTATTTTCCAGAATCCGTATGCATCGCTTAATCCCCGTTTTACCATCGGACAGATTCTATTGGAACCGATGCGAATTCATGGCATTGGTCAAAATGATGCAGAACGTAAAAAGATTGCTTTGGAATTACTGGAAAGGGTAAGCCTACCGGCGCAAGCATATGATCGCTATCCGCATGAGTTTTCTGGCGGGCAGCGACAACGGATTGCGATTGCACGTTGCTTGACCTTAAAACCAGAGATTTTGATTTGTGATGAATCGGTTTCTGCGCTGGATGTATCGGTACAAGCACAGGTGCTGAATTTATTGCAGGACCTGCAAGACGAGTTTGGTTTGAGTTATATCTTTATTTCTCATGATTTATCGGTGGTGAAATATATTTCAGATCAGGTAATGGTCATGAATCATGGTGAGTTGGTGGAAATCGCCAATTCGGATGAACTGTACCTCCATCCACAACATGAATATACCAAAAAGTTGCTGAATGCGATTCCTCAGGGGATTGCCCACCCTCATTAAAAGCAAGGCATAAAAAAACGCTCTGATCAGAGCGTTTTTTTATTTTAAAGGAAAAAAGATTAGAACTTTTTAAAACCTTTATTGAAACCAATGGTTTTACGACCATTATTGTTGTTGCTATTTGCGCCTGAACGTTGCTGTGATTGATCTTGTTCGTCATCACGGCGTTGTTGACGGAGGTAACCACCACGACGCGCGGCCATAGGTTTGTCGGCCATACGCTCGGTACGACGTTTTGCCATACCGAATAAACCTGTCCCTTGACGTGGTTTTAATTCCACTGATTTTGCCAAGTTGTCGATATCGGTTTTATCCAGTTCCATCCAGCGACCTGTACGTAACTCACGCGGTAAAATGACCGTGCCATAACGGGTACGCAATAAGCGGCTGACTTTCAGGCTTTGTGATTCAAAGATACGGCGAACTTCGCGGTTACGACCTTCTTTCACCACCACTTGATACCAACGGTTGATCCCGTCACCACCAATTTCAGAGAATGATTCAAACTTGGCTGGACCATCTTCAAGCTCAACCCCTTTCAGCATGTTATTGCGAATTTGAGGTGTCACTTCGCCCATCACACGAACCGCGTATTCACGTTCAACTTCGTTTGAAGGGTGCATTAAACGGTTGGCAAGTTCACCATCATTGGTGAATAACAACAAACCAGTACTGTTAATGTCCAGACGACCGACCATGACCCAGCGGTCATTGGCGATTTGCGGCAAATGATCAAATACGGTAGGACGCTTTTCAGGGTCATTGCGTGAGCAAATTTCACCTTCTGGCTTATAGTAAATTAAAACACGACGACGGATTTCGTCTTCAATTTGGAATTGTACTTTACGACCATCGATACGAAGCTCATCACCTGGTTCGATACGTTCACCGACTTGGGCAATCTGACCATTGATACTGACACGACCAGCAGCAATGACTTCCTCCATATAGCGACGCGAGCCTAACCCGACTCTCGCTAAAACCTTTTGTAATTTTTCACTCATGACAGCACAACCTTAGACATAATGATCAACAGTTCACCTTCTCAAGACTTCGGTGCATGTGCATCGAGAGCCATGAATGCTTCCTTGGCGTTCTGCAGGGGAGGCAATTGGCCTAGCGAAGCTAAACCAAATGCATTTAAAAATTGGGGCGTTGTAATTAACAACGCAGGTCTTCCAGGTAAATCTCTGAAACCAGCTTCTTTAATCCAGTTCCAGTCAAAAAGCGTTCTTAAATTCTGGCTATTGTTGGACACACCACGAATTTGTTCAATATCAGCACGCGTGACGGGCTGATGGTAAGCAATCACTGCGACTGTTTCGAGCAATGATGGTGATAATTTGGTTGGGCGTTCTGGCCAAACCTGTGCAATCACATTTCGATATTTAGCACGTACCTGAAAGCGGAAACCTTGCGCCGTTTCAATTAACTCGATGGATCGGCCATGTTGCAACATCGCAAGTTGCTGTAAAAACGTACGTAATTGTTGCTTATTATATTGGTTTTGAAAGGCTTCTTTTAGGCGCGCAAGAGAAACTGGGGAGTCACTGGCGAATAAAATCGCTTCAATTTGCAATAAAACCTCATGATGAATGTCTTCAAAGGACATGCCTTCATTCTGCTCAAATTGATCTAAACTCATGCCGTCACTCCTTGAATCGTTAAGGGAGCTTCAATTCCGGTATGAATAATTTGAATTTTTTGCTGACGTGTCAGTTCAAGTACCGCCATAAACGTCACAACCATACCCATACGGCCTTGCATCGGATTTAATAATTCAATAAAACTCAAGGCTTCACCTGATGCTAGTTGGCTTTCAATAAAGGCAATACGTTCTTCTAAGAGGACGGGCTCTTGTGCGACCACATGGGTGATCGGTTCTGGGCGGTTGAAGACGCAAAATAAAGCATCATGTAAGGCAGCAACATCATAGCCTTCATAAATCGGGGCAATATGCCCAATACTGACATTGGTGCTAAAAGTATCGCGCTCGAAAATTGGCATTTGCCCCAATCGTTCCGCCGCTTGCTTGATACGTAAATAGGTTTCTAAACGATCAATCAATTCCTGTTTCGGATCTTTTTCAAACTGATCAACAGCAACAGGTTTTGGTAGAAGTAGACGTGATTTCAGATCAGCCAGTAATGCAGCCATCACCATATAATCTGCAGTTAATTCGATATTGAGTGATTTCATACTATCCATATAGGATAGATATTGGGTTGCAATCGGAGAAATATCGACCTGCAATAAATCAAAGCCATTTTTTTGAATCAGATAGATCAGAAAGTCTAAAGGACCTTCAAATTGTTCCAGTAAAATTTCAAACGCAGCAGGGGGTATATATAAATCTTCAGGTATGACTTCTTGCCACTCGTCAAGCACGCGAATGGAAGGAGTGGACTCCAATGTTTGGGGGAGAATTTGGTTCATTACCGTTATAAGCCACGCGAATTTTCAAAAGCATGAAAGATATAATTTTGTGTGCAAGGAGGGCACATGCTACCAAGAGCAAGTCTATTCTAATCGAAATTGCCAATTTAATAAATTACTGACTTACAAAAACCTTAAACTTCTCAGGGTATTTTCTGTATTTATGCAAGATTATATCGGCTATAGAAAAAACATATGCTTAAATGAGCAGCGAAATCATTATTTTATTTAAATGATAAATTGCCATGAAACAATATTTAAAAACACAACAAAACTCATTTGGACAAACCGTTGGCTTTGCCTTAGACCATCCACCTAGTCAGCCAATCAGCAGCGATCTTGTCAGTCGCTCCCTAAGACTGATTCATATCGTCGGTGAAATCTCTGATCAGGCAGCTAGTCAGATTTGGCAAGTGGTTGCCACAGAGCCCAATGCAGCATGCTGGACTTATTTACCTTATGCTGCACCGCAAAGCCAGTTTTTGTTAAAACAGGATTTGCAAAATCGATTTGGTTTTAATGGCTCTACACATTTCCTCATAGAAGTCGATGGGGAAATTCAAGGCTGGATTGCATTGTTAAATCCAAGACTGGAGCTGGGGGTAATTGAGATCGGTAATGTTTATTTTTCTCATCGAATGAAAAAATCTAAAGCTTCAACTGAAACGATATTTTTACTGTTACAACAATGTTTTGCCCATGGGTTTAGGCGTGTAGAGTGGAAGTGTGATGATTGTAATGCACCTTCTAAAGCTGCTGCTTTACGGTTTGGTTTTCAGTACGAAGGTTTATTCCGTCAAGATCGGATTACCAAAGGGCATAACCGTAATACCGCATGGTTTTCAATCCTCGATGAGGAGTGGCCTGATTTAGAAAAAATCTATCAGCAATGGCTTAGTCCTGATAATTTTGATGCACAAGGTTTTCAGAAACAGCGGCTATCTGATTTCTTTATAAATTAAAAATCAGTGTTTATTCAAAAGCACTGACATCACCGACACCACGACGTACGATTTCAGGATTTTCTCCAGATAAATCCACAATACTGGTGGTGGATAAGGTACCGAAGCCGCTGTCGATAAATACATCTATACGTTTGCCTAACTGGTTTTCAATATCATAAGGATCATCCAGCGGATCTTTTTGCTCAGGCAAAATCAGGGTGCTGGTTAGCAGCGGTTCACCCAGTTCTTGTAATAAGGCCTGTGCAACAGGATTACTTGGAATACGCAGACCAATGGTTTTTTTCTTTGGATGCATTAATCGTTTTGGCACCTCGCTAGTCGCGGGCAAAATAAACGTTGTGACTGCGGGGGTGTTGTTTTTCAATAAGCGATACATGGCATTATCGACTTTGGCATAGGTCGCAATGTCAGATAAATCACAACACATAATCGCATATTGATGTTTCGGGCCTAAGCCACGGATTTGCGCAATTCGTTCCATTGCGTTTTTATTGCCGATTTGGCAACCAATTGCATAGGCGGCATCGGTAGGATACACCACCACATCACCTGCACGAATACGTTCTACCGCTTGGGTAATTAAGCGAGCCTGTGGATTCTCAGGATGAATATGTAAATGCAACATCTTTGAACTCCCTGATCTATATGGCTAAATTTAGTATGAAACGGGTTATGGTTAAGTTGCAAGCATTAGATGTGACAATTTTGTCTTTTAATCAAGGTGTTCGCGTTTAAATTCATCTCGTTGTAATGGTGTGCTATTCCGTGTGCAATGGCAGATGTAATGAATGAAATGCGCTGCGTCGCGTGGCAATTTAGCTTCGCCAGAAAAATAACGCTGTACTTGTGCAAAGACATGATCTTTAAATTGTTGGCCATTGCCGCTGTCGCCGGTTAAATTATCCAAAGAGACACGAAATTTCCGACCAAAGGCAGTTGCGAATAGCCATTCAATTGCTTGGGGTTTGATTTCGACTTGTTCAAATAAGGCTTGTTGTTCAGCCGTCCTGCCATCTGGTGCATACCAATACCCAAGATCAGGCAGTAGGCGACGTTGCGCGCCAGAAATGCTCCAATGGCTAATTTCATGCAGCGCACTATTAAAGAAACCGTGGGCAAATTGGATTCTTGCGGGCTGTCCATTTTCTGATGGGAAATATTCTGGTTCAAAATCACCTTTAACTAGTGTCACATTATGGTGGGAAAACCAGTGATTAAAGTGTAAAATAAGCCAATCAACCTGTTCTGGTTCTGATGTTAACTTTTGCCAAGATGAGCGTTGCACTTGATCTGGCGTTAATGCAGGAGCAGAGGTTGAATGGGTGCTTACGAGTAATGAAGTTGTTACTTCAAGTTGCGGCTGCAACAGGTGCATTGCTTAATTTACCCCGAGTTCTGTCTAAAGAAGTGCAAAATTGTATCTTAATCTTTGACAGAGTACCGATGAATTTGTAGAATTGCCGCCTTAATTATGTCAGCAAATACCTTTCCGGCACAGATTGAGCCGTTTAAATGGGCTGAACAGGGCTTTACATGGTCAGGCACACTGCCATTGTCTCGCTTTGCTCGTATTGCTCGTGAAGCTGTTGGATCAATTAATGATCGATTGATCAACGTAGACTGTAAGCTATCAATGGATGCATATCATCGTATTGTATGGCTGGATGGACATATTGAAACGAAAGTTCCAATGGAATGCCAACGTTGTTTGGATACCGTTGAAACTGAACTTGTTTCAAGCTTTCATTTGGCTTTGATCGATGATGAGTCACTGATAGAGCGCTTGGATGAGGATGCTGATTTCATCGTTTTAGGTGAAAGTGAGTCTTCGAAAAAAGGTGATTTTGATACACCTGCTTCGATTGATTTGCTCGCACTACTAGAAGATGAACTGTTATTGTTGATGCCTTTATCTCCCAAGCATGATGTTTGTGAGCATAAACATCGACCTGCCATTCAGGACGTTGTCGAAGAGAAGCGGGATAACCCGTTTGATGTTTTGGCAAGTTTGAAGGGTAAACTTAACTCATAATTTGTGATATAATGTTGAGTTAAGACAACTGAATTTGTTTCTGATCCATTTTTTCGATCTTTGTAAGGAGCCATCATGGCCGTTCAGCAAAACCGTAAAAGTCGCTCTCGCCGTGACATGCGCCGTTCACATGACGCTTTAACCGAGAATGCATTATCTGTAGACCAAACTACTGGTGAAACTCATCGTCGTCACCACGTGACTAAAGACGGTATTTACCGTGGTCGTCAATTATTCGCTAAAGCAGCTGATGCTGAATAATTGAACCATATGCATTAAGCGTTAGCTTAAAGTATAGAAAAAATGGGAGCGAAAGCTCCCTTTTTTGTTGTTTTTCGCAATTAAAAAACGATTTAATCAATGGTAAATTGCCGCATCGGAAAAGAGTCTGTTGTCATTCTCATGTAGAATCATGGGAGTTGATCAAATTGGCGATAGACCATTTTAAGGATTTTTATATGTCGACTAAACGACTTGAGCAGGCAGCTCAGGCAACAAAAACAGCATTTGTTTTTCCTGGTCAGGGTTCACAAAAAGCAGGTATGTTGGCTGAACTTGCAGAGCAATTTAGTGTCGTTCAAGATACATTTGCAGAAGCATCAGCAGCACTCGGTTTTGATCTGTGGCAGATTGCCCAGAGTGGTGAAGGCTTAGACCAAACTGAAAATACTCAACCTGTGTTATTGACAGCAAGCATTGCTTTATGGCGTGTGTGGTTAGAACTGGGTGGAATTGTGCCAAAGTACCTTGCTGGGCACTCTTTAGGGGAATACAGTGCGCTTGTTGCGGCAGAAGCAATGACTTTAGCTGATGCGGTTAAACTGGTTCATTTGCGTGGCAAATTGATGCAGGGTGCTGTTCCTCAGGGTACAGGTGCCATGGCTGCGATTCTTGGCTTGGCGGATGAAAAAGTGATTGAGCTTTGTCAGAATGCCAATGCCTCTGCTGCGGGACAAGGCTCGGTTGAAGCTGCAAATTATAATGCACAAGGGCAGGTTGTGATTGCAGGTAGCACGGCTTTGGTTCAACAAGTCATGGCAGAAGCAAAAGAACAATCAGGTAAGGCCATCGCATTGCCTGTTTCGGTGCCTTCACATTGTACCTTGATGAAGCCAGCCGCAGAAAAGTTTGCGGAAGCTTTGGAACAAACTGCCATTGAGCTACCATGCCTTCCTGTAATACAAAATGTCAACGCGGAAATCGCGACAGATGTTGCCCAGTTACGTCAGGCATTAACGGCTCAGTTGTATCAGTCAGTTCAATGGACACGGACCATGCAATATCTGCAAGATCAGGGTATTCAGTATGTGGTTGAATGTGGACCAGGTACCGTGCTCAGTAATCTTGCCAAGCGATTACCGAACATAGAAAAAGCATTTGCCATTGATAGCAAAGCACGTATGGAAGATGCCCTAAACGCAGTGTTAGTGGCAGAAGGAAAAATTGCATGACACAACAACGAAAAGTTGCGTTAGTGACAGGAGCAAGCCGCGGTATTGGCGCAGCGATTGCACAGCAACTCATTCAAGACGGTTTTTTTGTAGTTGGTACCGCGACTTCTGAAGCAGGCGCGCAAAAATTGACAGAAAGCTTTGCTGAGCATGGAACAGGCGCTGTACTGGATGTTCGCGATGGCGCAGCCATTGATGCACTGGTATCAGACATTGAGCAAAAATATGGTTCAGTGTTGGTATTGGTCAACAATGCAGGCATTACCAAAGATAATTTGTTGCTTCGTATGTCTGAAGATGATTGGGATGACATTCTCAATATCCATCTGAAAGCCGTTTACCGCTTGTCTAAGCGTGTATTGAAAGGCATGACCAAAGCGCGTTTTGGTCGCATTATTAATATCAGTTCGGTGGTTGCACATTTTGCCAATCCTGGACAAGCAAACTACTCGGCAGCAAAAGCAGGAATTGAAGCATTCAGTCGTAGCTTAGCCAAAGAGATGGGGAGCCGTCAGATTACAGTGAACAGTGTTGCACCTGGTTTCATTGCCACTGAAATGACTGATCAGTTAAGCGAAGAGATTCGTAAAAAAATGACTGATCAAGTCGCTTTAAATCGTTTAGGTGAACCTCAAGATATTGCGGATGCAGTGAGTTTCCTTGCCAGCGATAAGGCTAGTTACATTACTGGTACAGTTTTACATGTAAATGGTGGTCTATACATGGCCTAAGTGGCGATGTATAAACTTTTAAAAAATTTAATATTCAATTAAACTAGTGGCAAATTAAAACGCCACAAGCAATGAGGAGAATTCCTGTGAGCGATATCGAACAACGCATCAAACAAGCTGTAGCTGAACAATTAGGTATGCGTGCTGAAGAGATTAAGAACGAAGCATCTTTCATGGATGACTTAGGTGCTGACTCTTTAGATTTGGTTGAACTTGTAATGTCTTTCGAAAATGATTTTGACATCACGATTCCAGATGAAGATTCAAACGAAATCACAACTGTTCAATCTGCAATCGATTACGTAACTAAGAAACTTGGTTAATCATCTTGCATGATCAAAAGCCACCGCAAGGTGGCTTTTTTGTGTGTAATGCTTTCGCAACAGAATGTTTTTAATTAAGTTCTATGGCATATACATATATTTACAAGACCGCTTTAAATTGAAACTCGAGTGATTTATTTTTTCTGTATAACTAGATGTAGGTCGATTTTGACCATATGCGGTTTATAATTACAGAGGAAATAACAATGGGTCTTTTTGATTTTGTTAAAGGTATTGGTAAGAAAAATACAGCGCCTGCAGAGCCTCAAGCTGCGCCAGCAACACCAGCTGAACCTTCAGCTCAAGAGATTGCAAATAAATTATTAGGTTTGATTAAAAGTTTAGGTCTTGGGGTTGAAGGCTTGGCTGTGACATATAACGGCACAACGGATACTGCAACAATTAAAGGGCAAGTTAAAAGTCAGGCAGATAAAGAAAAGATCGTACTTGCTGTAGGAAATACCGATCATGTCGCACAAGTGGATGATCAGATGACGGTAGAAAGTCCTGAGCCAGAAAGTAAATTCTACACGGTAAAATCAGGCGACAACTTGTCGAAGATTTCAAAAGAGTATTATGGTGATCCAAACCAATACAATAAAATCTTTGAAGCTAATCGTCCATTACTTAAAAATGCAGATGATATTTTCCCAGGACAAGTTTTACGTATTCCACAATAATCTGTGAGTATTAAAAAAGGCGCTTGATGCGCCTTTTTTAATAAAAAATTTTTGAAAAAATTAACGATTTCTGGAGCGTTTAAAAGCGTTTTGGAAGCTTTTGCCCATTGGGTACGGGTGTTTCTGCCTGTTTTAATACACCAAATAACCAGGTTTCAGCATGCTGAACCGCAATTTTTAAAGAATCACCTAGGGCCAAACGTCCAGCAATGAAACTTGCCAATGAACAACCTGAACCGTGGTATTGACCTTCTAAGCGAGGACAGCGGCTCTCAGCCAGCATTTTGCCATCGGCATAAAGCACGTTACGGATATGATCTGGAGTGTCTTCATGGCCGCCTTTAACCAATACTGCTTTTGCACCCATTTCAAACAGTTTATGGGTCGCTTGTTCAATATCATCCAGACCAGTTAAGGCTCTTAGCTCAACCGTATTGGGGGTGATCACCGTCGCCAAAGGAATCAATTCTACAAAGGCTTTGACTAAGGTCGCCTGATCGCCGAGTGAACCGCCACTATTTGCGACCAGTACTGGATCGAGCACATAGAGATAATCGGGATGCTCACGTAAAAATTCAGCCAGTGCCGCAATATTATCAGTTGTGCCGAGCATACCTGACTTCACACATTTAATTGGCAAGTCAGCAACCACTGCATTGGCTTGCGCCAAGAGTAATTCTTTGGAAGTGGCTTCAAAACCGAACACTTGTTGTGAGTTTTGAATGGTTAAAGCAGTACAGGCAATGGCTGCATGTGCGCCACTTTGTCCAATTGCTTCAATATCGGCCTGTAGGCCAGCTCCACCCGATGGATCTAAACCTGAAAAACAAAGTACGGTTGGGCGCACTGCAATTTCCTTTTATTCTTCAATCTACGGTAGTATAGGGAAGTTTCGAGAAACTCTCGACACTGTTGTGTAAGACTGCAAGAGATTGAACGAATGACGATCAAAAATATTCTCATCGATTTAGATGGAACCTTAACCGATCCTAAAATTGGGATTCATGGTTCAATTCGTTTTGCATTAGAAAAATTAGGCCAGCCTGTCGCTGATGATGTGGATCTGGACTGGACTATTGGGCCGCCACTCAAAGCATCTTTGGCAAAATTACTGAATACCCAAGATGATGCGTTGGCTGAACAGGCTCTGTTGGCTTACCGTGAACGTTTTTCGGTCATTGGCTTATTTGAAAATGAGGTTTATCCAAGCGTCGTCGAGACTTTGCAACAATTACAAGCACAAGGTTATGCTTTGTTCTTAGCGACAGCCAAGCCCATCATTTATGCCAAGCAGATTCTGGCTCATTTTCAGTTGGATCAATATTTTACCGAAATGTATGGCAGTGAACTGACTGGTGAGCGAACCAATAAGGCTGACTTAATTGCCTATATTCTTGAGCAACAACAACTGGATGCTCAGCATTGCATTATGGTGGGGGATCGCCAATATGACATTATGGGCGCACGTGCCAATGGCATTGAAACCATTGCAGTGAATTATGGCTATGGTCGAGCAGAGGAGTTGGCTCAGGCACAACCCGTGAGCCAAATTTCACAATTTAGTCAACTGCTTATAGCGATTGCTGAACTGAATGCAGAGCGGAAAGTATCATAAATATCGATGACATAAAAAAGCCTCGAATGATCGAGGCTTTTTATTTTCATCAGAGATTATGTTTGAGACGATATTGCACCAGTTCATCGATACTGATTACCGTAAGACCATGGGTTTGTGCATAAGCAAGCACTTGGATATCCGACGCCATTGAACCATCTGGATTGGTCAATTCACAGAGTACTCCAGCTGGTTTTAAACCTGCCAAACGTGCTAAATCAATGGTTCCTTCAGTATGGCCACGACGGCTCAACACACCACCTTCACGCGCGCGTAAAGGAAAAACATGACCTGGGCGATTGAGGTCACTCGCTACGGCACCTGCTTGGGTTGCTGCCAAAACGGTGGTGACGCGATCTTTGGCTGAAACACCCGTGGTCACGCCTTGTGCGGCTTCGATCGTTACGGTAAATGCGGTTTTGAATTGGCTAGAATTGTCGACCACCATGGGTGGAAGTTCTAAATGATCAGCCAAGGCTTCAGTTAGGCATAAACACACAATACCTGAACCATCCCGAATCATTTGTGCCATGGTTTCAACGCTCAGTGTTTCCGCCGCGATAATCAGGTCTGCTTCATTTTCACGGTCAAAGTCATCCATCACCAACACAGGTTTGCCTTGGCGGATGTCTTCTAAAGCTTGTTGAATACGTTGTTCAGCAGGAGGAAGGGCTGAAAAGAAAAGTTCGGGTTGAATTAAACTGGACATAATGAAACGCTCTCGTAATTAGGATACGGTTGAACATTTCAGGACTGATGTAAAAATAAGCGTGCACAAAAACAACGCCAAAAGCGTGTTCTAGTGATTTCGTCTTCTTTCATCCGGACTATACCGTCGGCTTTGGTTTCTCACCAAATCTGCGAGTATATATAAATATATACAGGCTCGTGGGCTGATTAGGTCATTGGGTTGCAAGGCCTAACTTACCACCGGTGGGGAATCTCACCCCGCCCTGAAGCGATGTGCCTTGATTATAGCCAGATTTTTATGCGAAAAGGCAACTTTTTATAGAATGAATCGTTCTATAAAAATGAAAAAAAGAACTGAGCCGCCATTCAGATCTTGCTGCCGATCTGTGAAATTGGCAATCGCATCAAATTGAGCATACACTCAATAGATAAAACAATAATCATGAGCAGGGATTAGTAAAATGGAGAAAGTAGCGAAAACTGAGCTAGAACAATTAGCGCAACAATTACATCGACCGGTGATGAGTCTTCAAGCATTTTCTCAATTATCTAGTCAAGATTTGGCTTGGCTCAATCAGCAATTACAACGCACCCTTGAGCATGAAGATCAGAAAATGAATCAGAGCTTATATCAGACTCCTTTTTTTCTACGTTGGTTGTTCCGAGATCGATAAGGGGGATGGAAAGTCATGACTCGACTTGCGGTACAGGCAGAAATCATCAAGTTGGCACGTATCTTGAGGGTCACTGAAGCAGAATTGGTATTTATGCAGTCTTTGGCGCCTGAAAATTTAAGGCAATTCCGTTTTGCGCTCTTAGAACGATTACAGAATCAGCAGAAAAAACGATTTCGCTATTTGGCTGCCTGGGTCAACTGGCTACCGCGCTGGATCAGTGTTGTTATGGTGAAACACGTCTTGGAACCCTTTATCGTGGCGCAAATTGCGGTGTATTTGCCCACGGAACGTTCTTATCGTATTGTGAAGCACTTGCCAGCTAAAACTGTTGCTGCAATCTCAGTGTATTTAGACCCACGCTTGGCGAGAGAGTTGTTGGGCTATCTCACTACGCATCAGATTACCGAGATTACTCAAGTCCTGCTGGAACAGCGTGATTTTGTCACCATGGGGCGCTTCGTCAGCATGTTGTCTGATGTGGTTTTGCAGGACGTGGCACAAGTGGTTGAGAGTGAGAGCGATCTGCTGGAGATTGCTTTTTTTATTGAGTCGCGTGAGCAAATTGACCATTTGGTGCATGTCTTACCCAAACAGCGGATTGAGAAAGCCTTATTAATCATTGGTGATCCAAGTCAACGTCTAGTCTGGCCCAAAGTTCTGGCGCTAATGAGTTATATCAGTTATGGACTGAAGCAGGAGCTTGGCGATCTAGCGGTTCTGCAAGGCGAACCTGTGGTCAATGCTATTATTCAGGCGACGCAAGAAGACCAGTTATGGGAAGATATGTTGCCTGTTGTGGCTTGCTTGTCGGCACAAGCACAGCGTTTTGTTGCTAATTTGCCAGCATTAAGGCGTGTGGAGATTATCCAGAGTATTGTCGAGGCGGCTGATCGTTGCGATTTGTGGACCGATATGTTGGTTATTGTGAACTATATGCAAGATGAAGCGAGAGAGGTCGTCGCGACCGCAATTGCCCAAATTGATGAGCAAGTCCTGCATCATATTGCTTATGCGTCATTATTACGCTCACAATGGGAAGTGACATTTGACATCATGCGACGGATGCCTGTTGCAAAGCAGCAACAGTGTCATCGTATTCTTGATGGTTATATGCAGCAATTAGACCCTGAAACTTATCGGTATTTAGACACTTTACTAGATCGCTATCAGATTCGGTCTGCCATTGTGTAATTCCATTTCTTGCTTATGCACTGGGTAGCGTTTCTCGAATAGGGAGCAATATCTCTATGGCGTGGTCATAGCCACGCTCAACCAGTTCATCAAGTTTATGCCAGTCAAACATACCAATGCCTTCAATCGGCATGCGCACATGTAAATTGGCCCGTTCAATGGCTGCTGTTTGAATCATGGTATCACTGGCAAGGGTTGCAGTACGCATCAGGATTTCTGCCAGTCGTGGTGCATGTAATAGTTTATCTTTAATCACTTTATTCCAGTTGAGCAGGGCACTTTGATCTGGTTTGTCCAGTCCAATGCCGGGGACTCGGATATCATCGTGTAAACTGACATTACTGGCAATAATTGTTCCTCTTTCTAAATTCTGCATGACATCGGTAGGTAGATTATTAATCACACCACCATCACAGAGGAGATTTTCATGCCAAGCCACTGGTGGTGCTACCCCAGGTACGCTCATACTGGTGCCGACCCAAGTTGCAAGTTCACCTTGATCATGAATAACGGCCTGTCCTGTGGTGAGATTGGTCGAAATACAGTAATAGGTCTGTCTAAGTTCTTCGATACGTCGGTGTCCAAAAATGGCATGGAGGCGGCTATGAAAACGTTGTCCCCGAATCAGGGAAACCCGTGGCATGGTGTAATCATTGAGATAGTTGCGTGCTACAAAAGTCTCATAAGCGATATGGGTCATTTCTACACTGTCAAAACCACAAGCGACCAATGCGGCCACAAAAGCCCCCATACTGGTACCACCGACAATATCAATCGGGATATGCAATTGCTCCAGCGCACGAATTAAACCAATATGGGCAAAGCCACGTGCACCGCCACCGCCAAGGACCAAACCCACCCCTTGACTGGAAATCTGACGCGCCACCGCACAGATATCATTCTGAGCCCAAGGATGGACAAAGTAATGGGCACGGGCATGATAGAGCTGTTTCCAGATGAGGGTATGGGGTGAAGGATCACCTTCGGAACGAAGCAAAACCAATTCAATTGGGCTTTGCCAGTCGTGTTGAGTAAGCACATGCGAGAGTGGGGTTTGGGTTGGTGTTTGATTGGCCTCCGCCAGAATCAGAATCCGATCTGCCTGATGCAAACAGCGCTTTGACCATTCATCCTCACTGTTGTCGGCGGCATAAAGTACATAGCAATGTTTTTCTTCTAAGCTGGCTAACCATTGTCTAAGCTGTAAATCTTCAGGGCTGTAATCCAGTGGGGTTTGGCTGAAACCTGCTCCAAACAGGGCATCAATATGCGCGGCAGTCACCAAGCGTACACGTGGCCAACGTTGTAGGTGCTCAGTGAGTTTTTCTGCCAAGTGAGTAGCTGGAATGTGGGCAGAGACAGGAATAACCGAAAGTGTCCGGCTGCTTCCCATTACATGACAATGTTGCTGTTCGGGCTGTGAACGATTGATGATCAGTCTGGATAAGGCGAACAGGACTTTGGGATGTTGATGGATAAAATTTAGAAATTGTTGCTGAGGAATACCGAGTAGAGCTGTGTCTCGAACAGCATTGACCGTAGCATGATGGGGCTGATTGGAAATTACGCCTGTTTCACCGATAAGCTCATGACGGCCATAATAGGTCAATAGTCCCGTCGTGGTGGTAAGTTTGACGCGCCCATAGGCAACAATATAGACATGATCCGCAATATCATGGGCACAATACAGTTGTTGTCCCGTTTGCAGATGACGAATATGACAATAGGGTAGCAATGGCTCAAGCATCGCATGATCTAGCTCAGCAAAGAGGCTCACTTTAGTTAAAATATTAATAATATCCATATTGTTCAAATTATCTTTATTGTCTTTTTATTGAACAAATTCTAGCGCTATTTTGCAAGTTTGCTTGCGTAAAACCTGACCTTATTTTTCAGTGTTTTTGTATTGATACTGGAGATATTAAATTGATGTTATTCAGTCAATAAAAAAGCCAGTTCATATATGCGACTGGCTTTTTGGAAATCTTTAATTGCTTATGCAATTTGTACAGGAATACAGTTTGCAGTATGGTTTACTGTATTGTCTGGATTTGCATAGACTAGACGTGGTTTGTGAAGATTGGCTTCAACTTCGGTAAAATCACCAAAAGTCGCAATAATCACTAAATCACCGACATCAGCTTGATGGGCTGCGCCACCATTGACTGAGATAATGCCTGAATCGTCTTCACCACGAATTGCATAAGTGGTAAAGCGTTTACCATTGGTGACGTTCCATACGTGGATTTCTTCGTATTCACGAATCCCTGCTAAGTCCATTAATACGCCATCAATTGCGCAAGAACCTTCATAATGAAGCTCTGCATGCGTCACAACTGCACGGTGAATTTTACATTTTAATAAACGAGATAGCATGGCTAGCGTCTCCTGAGTAAGACCTAAGATGATTCTCTTAAGGTTGACTTGTCACGTTTTCCGCGGGCTATGGGCGGTTTGATGCGCATTTTGCGCTTAAAAATGCAATATGGCAAGCGGGATTGATCAACAATTCAGTTCAAGCAGGCTTGTAAGCATTAATTTGATTCATGGCCTGTGACACTTGTCCATCAACCAGCATTTTCACTTGGGATAGGGCATGGTCAATGGCTGCATCCATTAAGCCTTGCTCACTGCTTGGCGCTTTACCAAGCACATGGCCAGAAACACGATCTTTTGAACCAGGGTGTCCAATTCCAATGCGTAAGCGATGAAAATTCGCACCGATATGTGGAACGATATCGCGAAGACCATTATGTCCGCCGTGTCCGCCACCTGTTTTCAAACGAATAATACCTGGATTCATATCCAGTTCATCATGCGCGATCAGAATTGCTTCAGGAGCAACTTGATAAAATTTGGCGAAGGGGACAACACTCTGACCAGAACGGTTCATAAAAGTGGTGGGGAGTAATAAACGAACGTCATGACCTTCGATCTGGCCACGACCACTGTATCCATGAAACTTAGGATCAGCTTTTAAAGAGATGCCATAACGATCTGCAAGCTGTTCAACGAACCAGAAACCTGCATTATGGCGGGTTTGGGCGTATTCCTTTCCAGGATTGCCCAAACCGACAATTAGCGAAATATTTGACACTAATTTACGCCTTTAACACTTATGCGCGTTTGAAGTCAGCGTGCATAGGCGTGTTTTTAGCTGGGTGACGTTGTAACGCTTGGATTTTAACGTTTTCAACTTTGTCACCGATTTTGATTTCGATAACTTCTTCGAAGAAAGCGTTGTTTTCTAAAGCTTTAACAATTTCACGAAGCTCTAAAGTAATTGCTACAGGCTCAGCGCTACCACCGTAGATGATTGCTGGAATTTGAGCAGCGTGACGAAGGCGGCGGCTCGAACCTTTCCCTTGTTGTGCAGCTTCACGTGATTGAGCATTTAATACGAAGTTTGCCATGGGCATATCCTCATTGAGTGTAAGTAACTAAACTTGCGACCAGTTTAGTGATAGAAAAACCCTAGCGAGCTAGGGTTTAAGAAAAAAGCTGGGCTATTATAGATAACTATCGAACATTGCGCTAATAGATTCTTCGTTATTGATACGACGAATTGTTTCAGCAACCATGCTTGCAACAGAAACTTGGCGAATTTTGCCTAGATTCAATGCTTCATCTGAAAGCGGAATGGTGTCTGTAACAACCAGTTCATCAATCACAGAGTTACGAAGGTTATCAATTGCTTTGCCAGATAGAACAGGGTGAGTCGCATACGCAACAACACGGCGAGCACCAAACTGTTTCAGTGCATCGGCAGCTTTGCAAAGCGTACCTGCTGTATCTACCATGTCATCAACAATGACACAGTCACGATCTTTTACATCACCAATCAAATGCATCACTTGTGATTCATTTGCTTTTTGGCGACGTTTATCGATGATAGCTAAGTCGATATCACCCATTTGTTTTGCAACAGCACGGGCACGAACAACACCACCAACGTCAGGTGAAACCACCACGAGGTTATGATGTTGTTGTTGACGTAAGTCAGCCAATAACGCTGGCGTACCATAAATGTTGTCAACAGGGATATCGAAGAAACCTTGAATTTGGTCTGCGTGTAGGTCAATCATTACCACACGGTCAATTCCAACGGTTGTCAGCATATCTGCAACAACTTTCGCTGTAATCGGTACACGCGCAGAACGCGGACGACGATCTTGACGTGCATAACCGAAATAAGGAATGACAGCAGTGATACGACCAGCACTTGCGCGACGCAAAGCATCAGCCATAACCAAGATTTCCATCAGGTTATCATTGGTAGGCGCACAGGTAGACTGAACGATAAAAACGTCTTTACCACGAACATTTTCAGTAATTTCTACTGAAATTTCACCATCAGAGAACTTGCTTACAGAAGCAGCACCTAAAGGAATGTGTAAATGGCTTACGACTTTTTGCGCGAAATGTGGATGAGCACTTCCACTAAAAACGACAAGATTGGGCATGAAGCACCCTTGGCGGTTGGCTTATAATGAATTTGGATGGCAGGGGCGGCTGGATTCGAACCAACGGATGCCGAGATCAAAACCCGGTGCCTTACCACTTGGCGACGCCCCTAATGCGGCAGAACTTTAATAGTTTTACAGGATAATGTCAATATATTTGATCAAATATCAATATAAAACAAGTCTGTCTTAGATATGGCAGGGGCGGCTGGATTCGAACCAACGGATGCCGAGATCAAAACCCGGTGCCTTACCACTTGGCGACGCCCCTATATATTACATATATCTACAGATGAATTGGCAGGGGCGGCTGGATTCGAACCAACGGATGCCGAGATCAAAACCCGGTGCCTTACCACTTGGCGACGCCCCTAACAGGTAACTTTAAAATGTCTTAGAGGTGATTCTGCTAAACTGTTGACCAAGTAAGCTTTACAAGGCGCGTTTTGCAAAATTTGCTCTGTATCCATTTCATCGGTTACTTCAGTAAAAACACAAGCACCTGTACCTGTAAGCTTTGCTAGACCAAACTGATCTAAATACTGCATTGCTTCTTCTACTTCAGGGTATAACTGTCGAGCCAGAGGTTCAAAGTTATTTCCAAAATTAGAAGGTTCTATCTGATAGGCGCAAAATGTAGTGATCTTAGAATCTCTTGTCAATGTTTTTTGCGAAAAAAGCTGTTGAGTGCTGATAAAACAGTCAGGTTTTAAGATTATGAATTTTTTTTGAGCTAAGTCTATGAATGATAAATGTTCACCGATGCCTTCGGCCCATGCATTTCGGCCTAAAACAAAGATGGGAACATCAGCACCCAACTGCACTCCATAATCGGCCAGTTGCTGTTCATTTAGATCGCATTGCCAGAGTTGGTTGAGTACGATCAAGGTGGTGGCGGCATTGGATGAACCACCACCGAGGCCTGCGCCCATCGGAATATTTTTTTCAATTTTAATCTTCAATCCACAGATTTTTTTTGCATGTGGCTTGAGCAGTTGTGCGGCACGATAGATCAAGTTCTGTTCGATCTGTACTTCTGCGAGCCCTTCAATTTGAATATGTTCTTCTGAACATGGCTCAAAAGTCATCCAGTCATATAAATCTATCAGTTGGAAAATAGTTTGTAACTCATGATAACCATTGTCACGACGGCCTGTGATATGTAGAAATAAATTCAATTTGGCTGGGGAAGGCACTCTAATCATAAAAGAATCTAAATTATCGGTTTTGAATGACCATTGTAATACGGTTTTCTTTGCCATCTGCAAGCGCTTGCTTCAACAAAAGTTTATTCGGGAGGTTTTGCGCATCGTTATAACTAAAATCAACAGTCCAACCATCTTCAATCAGTTGTTTCAGGCGATTGTTTTCATCTTTGCTAATCTGTGCATTTTGAGTGGCTGGCTTGGCTTGTACCCAGTAGGCAAGATGCATAATTGGGGCTTGCCAACCAGTGGCTTTTTCAAGTAATTCCTCTGGTGTTTCGGCGGTAATCAGGCCCGTTTTGGCGCTATTTAAAGTAACTTGACCAGGTTTGCCTTCAATTTGGGTTTTACCCACACCTAAAATGCCTGTCAGCTCAATATCAAATTGCTGTTGTTGCTGTACCCATGTAAAAAAAGCACTACCAGATTGTTGTGGGGTACGGACACCGATTTTGCCTTGTAAACTAAAGTTATTTTCATCTTGTACTTGTGGTGAGACTGGCACTTTATTGGGCTGGCTCAAATGTTGGCAACCTGTTAGCAATAAAATACTGCTGCTACATACGGTGATGCATAACTTTGAAAACAAATGCATGGTTTAACTCTTTTTTACGGTGATGGGTAAGATTAAGCTATCAAGTTGTTGTAATTGTGGGGCATTGGCATGTTTTTGTTTTAATTGCTGTAACACCTCGCTAAATTGCGTGAGTGCCCCTTGCATATATAAGGCTTTGGCATAACGAATTCCGATATTGACATTTTCACTTAGCGAATAGGCTTGTCCTAAGACTTTGGCTGCGGTATCAAAATCATTTTGCAGGAAGGCAATATAACCTAATGTATCGAGAATTGAGGCTTGCTCAGGGGCAAAATCCAGTGCCAACTCTGCGTATTTACGGGCTTCTTTGAGACGGCGGTTTTGCAGCGCCAGTGTATAGGCATAAGCATTCAGATAGGTCGGACTGTTTGGTTCAATAGCTAAAAGCTGCTTTAAGGTTTTGTCTAATTTATCCCGATCTGTATAAGGGTCGAGTAACAATACCTCGGCATAAATTAATTCAGGATCATCCGGCAAGCTTTTAATTGCTTCGTCTAATAGTGCTAAAGCTGCCTTTTTATTATCCATCTTCTTTAAAATATCAGCCTGTGCCTGATATAAGAAGCTGGCATGTTGCGGATAGTTGACCCGTTCCTGCGTTAAGAAGCGTAAAGCATCATTTAATTGTCCCTGTTTCTCAAAAATTGAAATCATATTGCGGCGGGACACGATATAGAGACTACCATCGACCAGACGATAATAGGCTTTGGCCGTTTCATAATGCTGTTTGCGTTGTGCATTAATCGCTAGATAGTAATAGGCTTCATTCTGATATTTTGCCGAGGAACGCAAATCAACTAAATATTGTTCAGCTTTTTCGTATTGCTTCAAATCAATGCTGGTCAAACCAGCAATAAACAGGGCTTCTTCGGCCTTGGGATGATCCTTGATGATATCTTCTAGTTTATCTAAGGCTTCTTGCTGCTGATTAATTTGAATGTAATAACGTGCTTCTGCCATTCGAACATCCACATTGCTCTTGTTTTTGCGACTTGCTTGGGCAAACCATTTTTTGGTTTCCTCATCATTACGCAGAGCCATCAGGAGATTGGCTTTCATTAAAATAAAACTGGTGGATTTTGAACGTTTGCGTAAGGCTTGATTAATATTATTCAGTGCCTGTTCATATAAACCATCTTGGGCTTCTAAACCCGCAATCAAGGCGAGAATGGAGGGGTTGTTTCGTTCTTCGCTGGCGCGCAGTGCATTTAGCAGAATTTCCCGATCTGGGGCTTGTTCAGGAGCAATCCCAACTAAAATTTCCTCGAGATCGGCAGTTGGGTCAATATTTAAAATTTTATCTAATGTCTTTGCTGCTAACTCATATTCATGAGTTTTAAGTGCAATATGTGATAAATAAAACAGCGCAGGCACATCTTTGGGTTCCTGTTCGACCCAATGTGTGGCAATGTTAAGTGCTGATTGTAAATCATTGTATTCTAATGCGATATCTAAAGCACGCTGTTTAATCGTGGTTGAATTGCTGCGAATCGCAAGTACAGTATAATTGTGTAATGCAGTTGCAATATCATCATAAGCAAGGGAGAATTCAGCGACCATGCTCTGTTGCAGGGCATGCTCAAAGCTCTTCTCTGCATACATGTCGTGTATTGCTTGTGCAGAGACATAAGAGCTCATGCTACCTAACAACAAGATTGTGGTAGAATACCGTCTAATCGTCTTGCCGCTAAAAAGGGTACGGCGATATAGCTGACGCAATTTTTATTGATCCAAAGTAATGCTTTTTATGACACCGATGTTGCACAATAACATAAATTTAGCGAAATGATGATCTGATATGTCTTTCTTTGCATTGGGCGTCAACCATCAAACAGCTTCTGTTGAACTTCGTGAACAAATTGCTTTCAATGCAGAGCGATTAGCTGCGCTATTGCTTGAACAAAACCAACATGCATCGCTAAATGATTTGGTAGTGGTGTCAACCTGCAACCGTACCGAAGTCTATGCCATGACAGAAGATGCTGAGAGCATCCTGAATTGGCTGGCCCACGTGAATAATATTGATGTAAAACAGTTAATTCATCATGTTTATCGTTACGAGAATGCCCAGGCGGTTACACATTTGATGCGTGTAGCCAGTGGTTTGGATTCGCTAATGCTGGGTGAGCCGCAAATTTTAGGTCAGGTTAAAAGCGCCTTGGCCTTATCCAAAGATGCAGAAACTGTTTCGCCTGAATTGAACAGTGTTTTTGAATATGCCTTTTATGCAGCAAAGCGTGTCCGTTCCGAAACTTCGGTGGGCAGTCATGCTGTTTCAATGGGCTATGCCGTTGCGCAATTGGCATCACAAGTGTTTAGCCATACCGAAAAACTGACGGTGATGGTGGTTGCGGCAGGCGAAATGAACAGTCTGGTTGCTAAACATTTGGCAGAAATGGGCGTAGCAAAAATTCTGATTTGTAACCGTAGTCGTGAACGTGCTGATCTATTGGCGCAAGAAATTGCCCATCAGGTCGAGATTGAAATCATTCCCTTTGCTGAACTTGCACACAATTTGCATCGAGCGGATGTGGTCTCTAGTTGTACAGGTAGTTTGCATCAAGTGATTGAGTATTCAGACGTTAAAGTTGCCCTGAAAAAACGCCGTTATCAGCAGATGCTAATGGTCGATTTAGCCGTTCCTCGTGATATCGATCCGAAAGTGGAATCATTGGATAACGTGTATTTGTATGGTGTTGATGACTTACAAAGCGTGATTGATGAGAATCTGGCACAACGTCGTCAGGCCGCGGTTGAAGCTGAAATCATGGTCAATCAATTGGCAACCCAATTGATGACCCAGCAAAAGGTTAAAGAGGCCAGTGGTACCATTCAGGCTTACCGTCAGCACAGTGAGGAAGTCAGCCAAAAAGAGTTGGCACATGCTTTAGAGTCACTGCAACATGGTCATGCTGCAGAGCAGGTGATGCAAGAGTTTGCGCATCGTCTGACGCAAAAACTGATGCATCCCACTTCGATTTTACTCAGAGAAGCCGCTAAAGCTGAAAATCCAGATTATTTCGAATGGCTACAGCAACATTTGCAAGATGTGTTTGAACATGAGCGTAAGCCACGCCAGTAATGATCATCAAGACAATAAACGTAAACTAATCTGTTTGGTCAACTCGTTCAGTTGTTGACGTAAATTACGCGATTCAATTAAAGAAATTGGCGATTTGAGCTTTAAGCGTAAATACTTTTCTTGCAGTCCCAACGCATATTCTTTCGCCAGTTTGTCTGCAATTTCAGGTGCTTGAGTTAGTGATTGAATATTGGTTCGTTGC
The DNA here is from genome assembly GCF_000369645.1 of Acinetobacter sp. CIP 64.2. NCBI lineage: Bacteria > Pseudomonadati > Pseudomonadota > Gammaproteobacteria > Moraxellales > Moraxellaceae > Acinetobacter > Acinetobacter sp. CIP 64.2. Next base: position 249,959 of record NZ_KB850121.1, on the reverse strand, counting down.
ATGATATCTGCCAGTTCATGGCTATAACTGCTACATGCGCCGAGTACATAATAGGTCGCCAGTTCCTGATCATCAGGCAAGTCATCAAACACAATATTGAGTGCCGCCAGAATCTTGGCTAACAGTTCATTTGGGTCGATCACCGCACGCAGTTCTTCAAAATGGATATAGAGGAAGGGATGGTGCATTAAAATTGCCACTGCAAAATCTTCATCTTTGGTCTGAATGTTAAAAGACAATGAGGCATCATGGCTGATTTGTGGAGTAAAACGTTTGCCCAGACCAAGTTTTTCTCGGAAAGACTGGCTCAGCAAATAACGAAATGAGCCGTGTTTGGGCAACAGTTCGGTTAATTCGCGTAGTTCACCCATGACCAAGCTTTTACCTTCGGGGGTGCTAACATCATGTTGTCCAGTCAGGTGTGCAAATACAAAGTCTGACAGGAGGGGGGCTTGTTGTAATAATTTCTGGAAGTTTTCTAAACCTTCTCGACGAATGAGAGAGTCAGGGTCATGTTCATTGGGAAGCACAAAGAATTTTAATTCACGACCATCATTGAGCAGAGGTAGTGCTATTTCTAGCGTACGACGTGCTGCTTTTTGGCCTGCTGCATCACCATCAAAAGCAATGGTAATACGAGAATTTTGTTTAAACAGGGTGGTTAAATGCTCGGCATTACTGGCGGTTCCCAGCGTTGCCACCGCGCCATTAATCCCATATTGCTGTAAGGCAATTACATCCATATAGCCTTCAACCATTAACCAGTCATTGGCTTTAAGTTTACGGCCTTCGTATAGTCCATACAGGAGTTGGTTTTTATGGAATACTTCCGAGTCTGGTGAGTTGATATATTTGGGTTTGATCTCATCGTTGAGGGCACGCCCACCAAAGCCGACCACACGACCTTTATGATCACGAATCGGGAAAATCACCCGTTCACGCAATAAATCGAAATCTCGACCACTGTCACTGGAACGGATCAGGCCAAGTTGTTTTAAACCTTCAATATCCTGTGGAAAAGCTTTTTCTAAATGTTGCCAGTCTTCAGGGGCATAACCCAAACGCCAAAATTGAATGGTCTGGGGGGATAAGCCACGCTGTTTGAAATAGTTTTGCGCTTTTTGGCTATTGGGTAGTTGACGCTCATAAAACTGAGCCACATTTTCCAGCAGATCGTAGAGATTGCCTTCCTGTACTTGTTCATCAACGATACTGAAAGAAGGATCGAACTGGGCAAAAGGATCATCCATATAACGATCCATATCGACAAAATGCCCGTCGATGAATTCATCGGTTACAGCTGTTGGTGGCGCAGGATTCTCTATGACAGGTTTGGCTATTGCTTGAGGGGCTGCCACTTGTTGAGGACTGCGTTTATAGGACAGCTTTTTATTGTCTTGATTATCTTTAGGTAACTCGATGCCAGTTTTATTCGACAGCTCTTTCATCACATCGACAAAGTTACGGCCATCAATATCCATCAAGAAACGAATGGCATTGCCGTTGGCCTGACAACCGAAGCAGTGAAAGTACTGCTTATCGCGATAAACATGAAAAGAGGGCGATTTTTCCTGATGGAATGGGCAACAGCCTGAGTAGGTACGTCCCGTCTTTTTTAACTTCACACGTTGACCGATCAAATCGACAATGTCGGTTCGATCTAAAATTTGATCAATCGTATGTTGTGGAATTGCCATATGTATTTAACCATTTAAGACGGGGAGTAGCACATTGTTGCATCGCAAAAATGTCAGGAATCATTGTTGCATAAAATAAAAAACAGGCAAGAAAGACTTGCCTGTTTGATGTATCAGATGATTGCAAATTAGTTTGCAGCATCATTCTCCGATGAGTTATTTGCTTCAGGTTTATCTAACAGGCCAAAACTTAAACGGTTTTTCCAGCTTGGTTTGTTGGCATTGGCTGGAGCAGAGGTTTCTGGTACAGCAACGGGTGCAACTTGCTCTGTTTCTGGTTTGTCCAGTAAACCAAAGCTTAAGCGGTTGGTTAAACTGCGCTGTTCAGCAGTGCTTGCTGTTTCCGCTTTGGTTTGTACCGTTTTTGATTCGCGACCCAGCAAACCTAAAGTTGCACGATTGACCCAGCTACCTTCTTTACGTGCTGCACGTAAATTCACTTCACCATTGGATTTGACCAAGTTTGGATAATTAAGTTTTAAAATCTCAATATATTGTTGAGAGGTCGCTTGATCGCCCAATTTTTGGTAGCTATAAGCCAGGGTTGCTAAAGCTTCTGGCGTTTGTGGGGTTTGCGGATAATGTTCAATCACCCATTGCGCACGTTCAGCCGCAGCCAACCAAGCTTTACGCTCAATGTTGAAACGTGCGGCATTCATTTCACTTTCAGCAAGTTCCTGACCAATAAATTTCATGCGCTGTGCTGCATCGACTGAATATTGACTGCTTGGGAAACGGCGAATTAGGTCTACAAAGTTTTGGTAAGCCAGTTTGACATAGCTCACATCACGATGAGATTGTTGCAATGAGGTATAACGAATCAAGCTGTCATAGTTCAGTTCCATATTGGCTACGCCACGAACATAGTAGGCATAATCAACATTTGGGTGCTGCGGATTTAAACGAATGAAGCGATCAGCCAGTGCAATCGTACCTTCATAATCTTTTTGCTTGAATTTCGCGTAGAGAAGCTCAAGTTGAGCTTGTTGTGTATATTGTCCAGTAGGATAATACGTATCTAAAGCTTCAAGTGATTTAACCGCATCGGTATATTGATTACGTTCAAGCGATTTTAAGGCTTTGTCATAATAAACTTGTTCACTTGATTGTGGTCCTTTATCAACCACTTCTTTCTTACTTGGATTGCTGCTACAGCCCACAAATGCAGACGCTACACCTAAAGATAGTGCAAGCACCGTAATTTTATAACGTGGTAGCGACATAAAAACTCCTCTGTTATTCTGGGCAATGAGCTACAATGGTGCTATTAAACCATTTTTGTACCGATCATCAAATGACTTCAGCACAATCTTCCAATTCAAACTTCTCTGAAACAGATTTCTTACTCGAAGATTCTGTCGATGCAGATAATCATAATTCCGATTCAACTGCAACACGTTTATCGTTGCAAATTCAACTTGATGAAAACTATTTAGGCCAACGTATTGATCAGGTTGCCGCATTGGTTTGGAGCGAGTTTTCTCGTGAAAAACTCAAGCAATGGATGAAAGATGGCCATCTGTTGGTAAATGGTAACATCGTTAAGCCCAAGTACCGCTGTGAAGGAAATGAATTATTAACACTCGATGTTGAACTTGAAGCACAAACCTCAAGCCAGCCTGAAAATATTCCATTGAATATTGTTTATGAAGATGACGATATTATTGTCATCAATAAAGAAGTAGGCATGGTGGTTCATCCTGGTGCGGGGAATCCAACAGGAACTTTAGTGAATGCCTTGCTTTATCATGCACCTAAACTGGCCGAGCTGTCTCGTGCTGGCTTGGTTCACCGTATCGATAAAGACACCAGTGGTTTACTGGTGGTTGCAAAAAATCTTGAAGCACAATTCTCACTCAGCAAGCAATTGGCTAAGAAAACGGTTTACCGTGTTTATGATTTGATTGCCTATGGCAACATCATTGCAGGTGGCACCATTGATGAACCGATCAAACGTCATCCTGTGGATCGTATCAAAATGGCGATTTTACCGGGCGGACGTGATGCAGTAACACATTACAATGTAAAAGAACGCTTCCGTGACTTTACCCGTGTTCAGGCACAGTTGGAAACAGGCCGTACTCATCAGATCCGTGTGCATTTTAGTTATCTAGGTCATGGTTTGGTGGGTGATCCTGTATATGTCAACCGTGTCCGTTTCCCTGCTGGCGCTTCAGAAAAATTAACGGATATGTTGCGTAGCTTTAAGCGTCAGGCGCTGCATGCCGCGAAGTTGGGGCTGGTTCATCCACGTACAGGTGAAGAAATGATGTTTGAAGCGCCGTGGCCAGAAGACTTCACCCAATTGGTTGAAGTATTGCGCAGTGAAAATGAAGCCTATTAAGTAAAGCACTACTTCCCTCTAAATCTCCTTCCTTAAAGGAGGCAGACTTTCGTGAAGTCAATGTCTTAGAGTGCCTTAAATTCCCTCTCCTTTGAGGAGAGGGTTAGGGAGAGGTTGACGGTAGAAAATATAGCTCAGGAGATAGTTATGGAATTTGTACAAGGTCTGCCGAAAGGGGTCTATGTAGCACAAACGCGGATTGAACATCCTCAGAGCATTACAACATCGAATCAGAATCTATCAGGATTTAATTTGGCTTTGCATGTCAATGATGATGCGCAACGTGTTCAGCAACATCGCATGTTATTGCTGAATGAGTTATCTACATTCGGTGTAGATAAAATCACATGGATGACGCAAACACATAGCACCATTTGCCATACCGTCAATGAACAGATTCCATTTATTGCCCTTGAAGGCGATGGTCTGGTCACCCAAAAAACAGGCCATGCCTTAATGATGATGACGGCTGATTGCTTGCCTGTGGTGTTGGGCAATGCTGATGGGACGGAAGTTGCCAACCTACATGCTGGTTGGCGTGGCTTGGCCAATGGGATTATTGAAAATACTGTGGCTGAAATGCAATCTCAGCCCACTTGGGCATGGTTAGGTGCAGCCATTAGCCAACCCTGCTTTGAAGTCGGTGCCGAAGTGAAAGCAGCTTTCTGTGACAAATATCCTGAATTAGCTTCGGCATTTATTACAGGTCAAGTGGAAGGTAAATACCAAGCCGATTTATATGCAATCGCTCGTTTTATTCTCAATCGTCTAGGCGTCGAGACTATTTTAGGTGGTGATCAATGTTCGTATCAACAGAACCAAGATTATTTCTCTTATCGCCGTGATGTCAAAACGGGGCGGATGGCAAGTTTAGTGTTTATGCAATAAAAGCACGCTTGGCATGCTTGATTCGCCTTGTGGCATTTAAAAATGTTAAACTTGATCCAATTCATTGGTTTTCAAATTCTCCATGTCTGTGATTGAGCAAGTAAGTTCCCAAGTTAAAGTTTGTGTGGTTTATCATAGTCCTTATGGGCATACGGCCAAAGTTGCGCAATACATTGCTCAGGGTGTAGAGCAGGCGGGTGCCGAAGTGCATCTACTGTCTGTGGCTGCGCCACAATGGGATTTGCTCGATCAGGCCGATGTGATTGTAATGGGTTGTCCGACCTATATGGGAAGTTTAACCTCAGCTTTAAAACAGTTTATGGAAGACTCGTCTAAACGCTGGTTGGCGCGGAGCTGGCAAGGTAAGTTGGCAGCGGGTTTCACCAATGGCGGTGGTCTCAGCGGTGATAAGCTGGCAGTATTACAACAGATTAATTTATTTGCGATGCAGCACGGCATGTTATGGGCAGGCTTACCGTTTATGCCGACAGGACGAAGTCCTTCGGATATTAACCGTATGTCGAGCTTTTTAGGATTGATGACCCAGTCTGACAATGCCAGTGTAGAAGTCACTCCACCTGAAGGGGATCTGGAAACTGCGCGCAAGTTTGGGAAATATTTGGCTGAATTACGATTAAAACACGTTGTGGCTTGATTTTTAGTAAGACAATCATAACTGAACTATTGCCTGTTTTTTGCTCGTAATAGTTCCCCGCCATGTCTAAAGGTCTCTTCATATTGGAGCATTCAAAAGAGCCGACTTACTGGTTATGGGAAGTACACAATTGAAGGGAAGAATGAAGTAGTTGATGCTAATCCGCGTTGTAGAGGGTAGAGCTTGGTTGGAAAATATTCGTTGATGGTCAGTATTAAAAATTAAAAAAATGTAGTTAATATAATTAAATAAAGTATAGCCACATATAATTTTTACTCCGAGGGAGTATAAGTAAATGAAGAATGAAATCGCTATTTATTTGAATAAGGTTGCACAAGGAATTATACCATTAAATGATTCATTGGAATGGTTTAATAACTTAGATGATGAACAAATAATTCTGATGCTAGAGACTTTAATTTATTATGTACAGCAATCAGGAATGTCTGCGAGTTCAATAAAAAACTTTCTTGAGCCTGCAAGATTATTTTCGGGGTTAAAAATTGGACACACGCCTGTTCAAATATTGAAAAGTATAGAGCAAACTGGTCTTATGAGTACATCAGCTTTAAAAGTTGGGTTACATAAGTTTTTAAAGTTACCTAAAACTGAACAAAATCAATCTTTTTTACTTCTTGTAGGTATTCTTAATTATAATTTTCATATGAAAAAAAATTCTGATTCAACAAAATGGTGGTATGAAGATTTATCGCAAGATCAAAATTTTCCTGAAATATAGATAAATGACTACTCAAAATTAAACATCATTTTATGATTACTGTGGAAATACGAAGAGCTTAGACAAGATAAGAATAATCCTACAAGAACACTAGCAGCCCGAGCAGAATTTATGGAAATGATTTTGGAGAAATGGTAATGCTATTTAGTTTTATTAATGAATCTGCTAAGGAAGTTAAAATTTATTTTGAGCCATCAACAGATACATTTTTCTTGAAGAAAGATGACGTAATCAAAATAAATTTTTCTAATAAGGATTTAGATCATTTTTTTGAATTTGTTTATGTTGATGATGGTGTAATTTTATATCTTCCGCCTAAATCTGAAGTTGAGGTTTTTATAAATGACTTGAAAGTTGAAACATTGTATGAGAAATTTAATTGGTAGATAGATAGCTTAGATAATACTTTTTATCATTGCTGTTAAATGGATTAGTAATGGGTCTATTACATCCATATATTATACAGAAAATTATTTTATTTTTAAAAATAATGGTTTATAAAAAAAACCTCCAATTGGAGGTTTTTTATTACTTATGCAGCAGACGAGATTTATCACGTTGCCAGTCACGGTCTTTTTCAGTGGCACGCTTGTCATGTAATTGCTTACCTTTCACTAAGGCAATTTCGAGTTTGACCAAATGGCCTTTCCAATAACATGCCAAAGGCACGCATGAATAACCTTTTTGATTGACTGCACCCAAAAGCTTTTCCAACTCACGACGAGAGAGTAGCAATTTACGCGTACGCGTTGCTTCTGGAACCACATGGGTTGAGGCAGATAACAAGGGCTGAATTTGTGAGCCAAATAAAAAAGCTTCACCATTTTTAAAAATGACATAGCTTTCAGTTAAGCTCATACGCCCAGCGCGCAGAGATTTTACTTCCCAACCTTGTAGGGACATGCCTGCTTCAAATTTTTCTTCGATAAAGTAATCGTGGCGCGCTCTTTTATTTTGAGCAATCGTGCCACCATTATGTTTCTTCACTACTGTTGCTTGCGCCATAATTTAAACTTCCACAATTGGCTCTATTGTGCCGTAAAACGCAACCTTTTTCCAATGTTTAGGAATTTCGCATTTAGAGCCAGCATTTGTTAAAATACAAGCCTTATCTCATTAACTAGAGTACACCGCATGTCTAAAACACGTGTGATTTATCCGGGGACTTTCGATCCAATAACCAATGGACATGTCGATTTGGTTGCAAGAGCATCAAAAATGTTTGATGAAGTTGTGGTTGCAATTGCGATTGGTCATCATAAAAATCCAGTGTTTAGTTTAGAAGAGCGTGTTGAATTAGCAAAAGCATCATTGAGTCATTTGAACAATGTTGAATTTGTTGGCTTTGATGGCCTATTGGTCAATTTCTTCCGTGAACAGCATGCAACAGCGGTACTCCGTGGTTTAAGAGCAATCTCAGATTTTGAATATGAATTTCAACTGGCCAATATGAACCGTCAGCTTGATCCACATTTTGAATCGGTATTTTTAACTCCATCTGAGCAATATTCATTTATCTCATCTACTCTGGTGAGAGAAATTGCTCGTTTAAAAGGTGATGTGACCAAATTTGTGCCTCCCGTTGTGGTTGAGGCCTTTGAACGTAAACATCAACAAGGTTGGTAGCGTGTCCTTATATATTACAGATGAATGCATTAACTGTGATGTCTGTGAACCTGTATGTCCCAATGAAGCCATCTATATGGGTGAGCTGATTTATGAGATTGATCCTGCACTCTGTACAGAATGCATTGGTCATCATGATCAACCACAGTGTCAGTTGTTTTGCCCCGTTGATTGTATTCCGCTCGATCCTCAACATGTCGAATCGCATGATGATCTGATGGCGAAATACAAAAAATTAACTGCGCAAAAAAATACGAGCAATTAACGGCGAACTTTGATAAGATGCGCCACGAAGTGGGCCGGACGGTCGCTGCTGTGGAGGTCTCCGTGACTGAAACAGGGGAGGAAAGTCCGGGCTTCATAGGGCATGGTGCCAGGTAACGCCTGGGCGGCGAAAGTCGACGGCAAGTGCAGCAGAGAGTAGACCGCCAATCCCTCCGTTCCTCCCTTGAATAAAGGGAGGCTAGGTAGGATAGGTAAGGGTGAAAGGGTGCGGTAAGAGCGCACCGCGTGTCTGGTAACAGTTCACGGCAAGGTAAACCCCACCAGAAGCAAGACCAAATAGGAATCCTGAGGCACGGCCCGTGCTGGATTCGGGTAGGTCGCTTGAGCGTACGAGTGATTGTACGCCTAGAGGAATGATCGTCCTCGACAGAACCCGGCTTATAGGCCCACTTCTCAAATTTTTTAAAATTGTGCTTGACGTGTGTATTGAAAGTTAAGATAATGCGCCCACAGTTTTCGGCTATGTAGCTCAGTTGGTTAGAGCACCGCACTCATAATGCGGGGGTCACAAGTTCAAGTCTCGTCATAGCCACCATTTTATAGACCACGCTCCTGCGTGGTCTCTTTTTATCTGCAGTTTTTATAATCTTCAAAACAATCTTTTTGATGCGAAGTTTTCTGGTTATTTTTATTCAAATCAAAGCCCGATCATGACTAAATCCCGTGGTTGAGGTAAAGATGTGTTGAAATTTGATCAATTAAGGATTAAAAGCCTAAAAACTGTTCATATGTTCTATATTTTCAAGGCGATAGACTTGACCCGTTATGCGGAACACTAGATAATGCGCACACAGTTTACGGCTATGTAGCTCAGTTGGTTAGAGCACCGCACTCATAATGCGGGGGTCACAAGTTCAAGTCTCGTCATAGCCACCATTTTAAAAACCACGCTCCTGCGTGGTTTCTTTTTATCTGGATTCTGCTCGAAAAAAATAATGCATCAGACATGCAAAAGCCTGTAAACGAGTTATTCATTTACAGGCTTTATTTTTATAGATGCTTTTCGATGGCGGCTAGGGTTTGTGGGCTTTCATAGAACGGTTTGAGGATCAAAGTAATGATCGGTTCTAATACGCCGTGCTCATCCAATGCTTTCACAACTTTTGGATAGAATCGTACGGCTTCATTGAGCAGGTCGGCTTCTTCTAAGCCAATTGCCGCGAACACATCGGCCAGGCTTTCATCTTTATAGAAGTCATAAAACACTTTAACACCGTATAAGATTAAATCCTGTATGAAAGTGGACTGGCGTAATTCTTTCCAGTACTCATAAATCATAACAAAGAATTCTTCTACATCCAGTGGCGTCACTTGTTTGGTGTATTCGGATAGGGGCTGAGCTTTATTATCATCCCAGATATTGCGAACCAGACTCTCAAGATCATCATCAGAAAGTAGGCTGAGATCGACTAATTGTTCTTGAATGAAGCGACCAATGCTCTCTTCTATTTTTTGTTCAATCCGTTGCTGCTGGCGATGTGAGAAGCTTTTGAGCTTATGTTGCCATTCATATTTACTTTCAGAAATACGTACCTCATTTGATTGAGCAAACAGTTTTGGTAATTTGTTTTGTAGTGTTGTGGTCGCAATGTATTGGCACAGTTGCTGAATAGAAGGGCTTTCTTTTAAAAATTGATTTAAATAATGGCGGATGTTTTCCAGCTCTAAAAACTTGGACAGCCACATTTCAAACTGGTGGTCGGAAAATACATCTTGTAATTGTGCCGAGGATTGTAATGAAAAGACATGCAGTCTTTGAGCAATTTCCCCAATAAATTCTAATAGGCCTGCACCAAGTTGCATTTCAAAGGCATAGCGTTTAACCACAGCCTGAATTTGCGCGAGTTCAACCACTTCTTTGAGTTGAATATTGGGTGCATGTTGAAGAAACAGTTGAATAAATTGCTGAAAGAAATCAGCGGAGAGTTGAGTGCTAAGTTGGTTTTTGTAAAATGAAACTTGCTCAAGCATCATTGCTTGAGCAAGTAATTGTGACTTTTCAGAAACAATTTTTTCAGTCATTCGCGGTCCATCCGTTGACGATAGGATAGCGTCGTTCGCGACTGAAGGCACGCGAACTAATACGTGGCCCAATCGCGCCCTGACGACGCTTGTATTCATTACGATCAACCAGGCGAATCACTTTCTCGACCACTTCGGCTTCGTAGCCTTTGGCGATAATGTCTGCTTGGCTGAGATCTTCCTCAATATAAGCATATAAGATGGCATCAAGTACATCATACGCAGGTAGGGAATCTTGGTCTTTTTGATCTGGACGAAGTTCTGCCGATGGCGGACGTGTAATCACACGCTCTGGAATTACAGGGGTTGCTTCTAGCGTATTACGGTATTTTGCCAGTTCAAATACAATGGTTTTATACACATCTTTAAGTACAGAGAAACCACCGACCATGTCACCATACAAGGTGCAATAACCTACTGAGATTTCAGACTTGTTGCCAGTAGAAAGCACGAGGTTACCAAACTTATTCGATAAACCCATCAATAAAGTACCGCGAGTACGCGCTTGTAAGTTTTCTTCTGTCGCGTCAGCAGGTGCGTTGCCAAAGAATGGGAACAAGGTTTGCATGAAGCTGTTCACGATCGGGTGAATTTCTGCAATACCAAAAGTCACGCCCATGCGACGGGCTTGTTCAGTCGCATCTTCGACACTCATTTGTGAGGTGTAGGTATATGGCATCATCACGGCTTGGACTTTCTCAGCACCAATTGCATCAACTGCAATGGCTAGGGTCAAAGCAGAGTCGATCCCACCAGATAAGCCTAGAATCACACCTGGGAAACCTGAGCGCTGTACATAATCACGTGTTGCCATGACCAATGCTTGATAAATCTCGGCAAAGGTTTCTAAGGCTGGAATCGCATCAGTTGTTTTGTATTGCTTTTGCTCAGTATCGTATTCAGCATAAGCCAAAGCTTCTTGGAAGCTTGGAATTTGTAATGCCAATTGACCATCATGATTGCTGACAAAACTTGAACCATCAAAAATCAAATCATCTTGTCCACCGACTTGGTTGACATAGATCAGATTGAGATTTAACTGTTTTGCCAGTTCATTTAAGGTCTGGATACGATGTTGCGGTTTACCTACTTCATAAGGTGAAGCATTTAAGACCAGTACCGTTTCAACATTCAGTTGACTGAGTTGTTTAACGGTATTCAATGACCAGACATCTTCACAAATCAACACACCGAACTTGTGACCTAAATATTCAAACACAAGATGTTGATGGCCTTCTTGGAAGTAACGCTTTTCATCAAACACGCCATAGTTTGGTAAGTTGTGTTTGTTATAAACCCCTAAAACCTGCCCATCTTTCATGACAGCAGCGGAGTTATAGCGATGACCGTCCTCAGTTTGATGTACAAAACCAAACACCATGAGGATATCTTTAACTTCGCTGAGTTGAACAAACGCTTTTTGAGTGCGTTTTTGTAGATTTGGGCGAAGTAATAAGTCTTCGGCTGGATAACCTATCGTAGAAAGCTCTGGGAAGATGATCAAATCAGCCTGTTGTTGTTTCGCTAAATTTGCTTGCTCAACCATCTTTTGAGTATTTGCATCAATATTGCCAATGTGCGGAGAGAATTGAGCAAGGGCAACTTTAAAATTTTTCATTCAAACCTAGTCCTGAGTTTTAACAAGTTCTGATATACAAGTTTCTGATTTATATGGGTATAGTTATTAAAAACAAGTGTATATCATGGCGCCAAACATTTTATATCTTAAAGAAAAATGACAAGTTTACTAATATATACTAAATGCGCATTTTTCTGCGTAAAAATAACAAGTTTTTCTGTATAAAACAGCAACATTCCTCAATATTTGCATGATTATGGTGCGTAATTGTGAAGAAATTGAAGAGTATCATAGCAAGTTTTTTTCATGCCATTTTTACATCTGGATATGACATATCAATTACAACAGTTATGGGTATTTCAAAAACTTGAGAAAAAATAATCACTTTCTATATTTTTTATTGTATCGGAATAGGTGAAACACTTGTACTTTTTTAAAAATATAGCATATTCATGGTCTTGGGTTTATTTTGAGTGTTTTTTATACCGTTTGTCGGGAATATCTTTGCGACACTTGAGTGTACATTTGTGCACTGCTATTATCCTAATTAATGTGAACAGGCGTACACTTTGATGTAGATCCAGTGTACTCAAACACGAAAATAAAGAGGTAACAATAATGTCAGTTTTATTATTTCCTGTGATTGCTTTTGGATTGGCTGTTGTCGTTGGCCGTGTAGGCACCGTAATGTTCCAAGAAAAAGATCAACAAGTTTAATTGATCATTCAATTTTGATGTATGGATTGATGAGGTAAAGAAGATGTCAGTTTTATTATTTCCTGTGGTTGCGTTTGGTTTAGCAGTGGTTGTGGGTCGTATTGGTACAGTCATGTTCCGTGAGCAAGACCAGCAAGCTTAAGCTGATTTGTTAAATAGTCATTTAAATAAAGAGGTAGCAAATTATGACTTCAACGATTTTATTGCCTGTAATCGCCTTGGGTTTAGCCATTGGTGTTGGGCGTATAGGAACCATTGTTAAGGATGCGATGCGTGTAGAATTTACGACTGATATGGATGATAGTCATGAACACCCAATTGAAACTGGTAAAGGCACTGCTGCATAAGTTCAAGTGTGAATTACTTACTTAAAAAGCCCTGTAAATATAAATTACGGGGCTTTTTAGTTTTTGAGGATAATATTGGGAATTCTGTTCAAAAAAATATCGCGTGCAATATCCCCTTGCTGCTCAATGTTATAGCTAGAAAAAGCTTTACCTTGGATCAAGCGATATTGATAAGGGTTATATTGTTTAAAGCTGAGGTAATAGCCTGCCTGAAGGATTGCACCTTTAACAATCACATGGGTGTGTTGTTGAAACTGTAAAATATGCGCCAGTTCGTGAATAAAAATTCCCTGCAAGGAGAGGGAGCAAGTCGAGTAGTCCGGACTGAAATATTTTTGATGAACGAATAGGTTGCCATTCGGTGCCATAAAAATATTGACAGGTTGCCAAGGTAAATAGGGGATGTTAAAGATTTTAATTTTTGTGTAATCAATTAAATCACCAAAGACGGGACGCGCCATTTCGATTTCACCAGACGTCAAACCACGATATTGGAATTGATTCATTTTGAGATAAAAGATTAAGCTGGAAATAAAGCGAGCTTTTAATCTTTGTATAAACGCTGGAAATGCTTTGATCATTTGAGCTTTAAGTATTAAAAACTGAGATATACCGTTTATTTTAGAACAAAAATACGCCGTAGGAAGGATGAATTTTGGTATGCGAAGCATTCAATCAATGTTTTTTTCATTCTGCTTGATGAGTAGTGCGTCTTATGCGGATTTAGATATCAAGCATTATAAAAATTGTACGGGTTCTCCCTTAGAGGAGTTAAATGGTCATTCCAAGCTTGTCCTTCCAGTCATTGATTCTTATCAAAATCATCAATATCACTATTCAGCAGTCTTGGATCGATTTGAAACCGAAATGACACAGTGTTTTGTGGTCGATAATAACCGGAAAGTGATTTTAGATACGATACCGAGTCTGATTTCAAATAGTTGTAGTGGGCAATGGGATAAAAAGAGTAAAACGCCGCTATGGATGGCCGATATTGGTGGTGGCAAAGACGGAGTTGAGTATTTTCCTTATTTACCCTCGGAACAATTAAAACAGGTCCATAAAAGTGAAGTATCAGGGATCAGGCAAATTATTAAAAGCATTGACTGCCAATTATCGACTTATCAAAAACAGGATGCAGTTGAGCTAAATGATGCTGCATTTTTTCTCTATCAAATGGGCTATTATGATGATTCCTTGAGGTTGTTAAAGCATGTGATAACGTTGGATCCGAATCGGACCGTGGCTTATTTAAATCGAGCGGATGTCTATTTCGCTTTAAAAAATCTAGGTCAAGCCAGAAAAAATTACATGATCTATGCGGATCAAATGAAAAAGTCAGGCTTATCAAATAAAGTGCCGTTAAGAATAAAGCAATTTTTATGATCTGATTGTCAGAATATCTATACACAGATCAATCATTGGTTGAGAAAAAATGAAGAAAATTGTCTTGTTGTGCTTATTTTTATCTGTGTGCGTACAAAGCTATGCAAGTAATAAATATTACTGTTTTACGGATGGTAAAAATTCAATTTTATTGGTTTCACCAGAATATCAAAAGATACAGTCGATTAAGTATTATCCCTATCTCAAAGATATAAAGCTTTCTGTGCCAGTCCATATTGAAGAGGTTGAGGTGGAGAAGTTTGCTCAGCCTGAGGTTTATAAAACCATGAATGAGCTGATTGATGGCAAAGTAACGGGGCAATATACCTTTGTGTCACAAGGCTATATTCTTTATGGCGCAAGCTATCGTAATTTTAAAACAAAAAAAGAGACTCACTTTCAGCAAGTGTCTTTAAACTTGAAGGGGATAAGCTGTTTGTAGTTTGAATTGGGGTTAATGCTGTAGTCTAAGCTACAGCATTAGAAAAAGAACAGTGCTGTTGAATTAAAACTGAGGTTTGACTACAACTAAAATCACCACCGCAAACAAGATCAGGGTTGGCATTTCATTGAAGAAACGCCAGAACTTATGTGATTTATAGTGCGCATTGCCAATCAGTTTTTTACGGTAATAACCACAGACAAAATGGTAAATCACTAACAGACCTACCAAGCCGACTTTGAGATAGAACCATAATGCCTCATGGTAATGTCGGGTTGCATCACCCCAGTCAACCAGAAAGTGGGCGGTAATGAGTGTGGCAATCATAGATGGCCACATAATCCCGCGATACAACTTGCGTTCCATCACTTCAAAGCGTTGATGACTGACGGTATCTTCGCTCATGGCGTGGTAAACAAAAAGACGTGGTAGATAGAACAAAGCAGCGAACCAACACACCACAGCAATAATATGTAATGCTTTTACCCACAAAAAAGCATCAGAAGGTGCATCCATTGATCATCCTCAGTGGGGGCGAGGGTGTGTTGATATTTCAACTATGCTTGCGTTATAGACTAAAATGACTTAAACAAGGCATGGAACGTAGGTAATGGTGACTCCATTGCCAAGTTTCATAACGAAGTTTAGGGAAGTTTTAGTCATAACCCTTCGGGACAGGGATATTTTTTGCTGCTACTACGTTATGCCTTATTCACTTAGAATGACTAAGTTTCATAAGTCATGCCTTGTATTAGCTAAAAAATATCCTCTGTCGCAAGCATCTGTGAAATGTTAACGGACCCTCTACGCATCCCACTTCTTGAAAATAAGGCAAGCATTTACGCCGCCAAAGCCAAAACTGTTACTCATGACAGTATTCAGTTTTGCATCACGTTTTTCAAGTACAATATCGAAACCTTGCGCACCTTCATCCAGCTCGGTCACGTTGATGTTGGGTGCAATAAAGTCATTTTGCATCATCAATACCGAATAGATGGCTTCCTGGACACCCGCAGCACCAAGACTATGACCTGTCATTGATTTGGTTGAGCTGAGTGGCGGAACCTGACCTTCACCAAATGCACGCTCCATGGCTTTAAGCTCAGTCACGTCGCCTGCCGGTGTAGATGTACCATGGGTGTTGACATAGTCGATCTGCTCTACGCCATGCTGTTTAGCTTCGTCCAAGGCCATAATGATACAACGTGTTGCACCTTCACCACTTGGTGCAACCATGTCTGCACCATCACTGTTTGCGGCATAGCCAATCACTTCAGCTAAAATGTTAGCACCACGGGCTTGTGCATGTTCGAGTGATTCAAGTACCACGAAACCACCACCACCTGCAATGACGAAGCCATCACGATCTTTTGAGTATGGGCGTGAGGCAGTTTCAGGTGCGTCGTTGTATTTTGAACATAAGGCACCCATCGCATCAAACAACAAGCTTTGTGACCAGTGGTCTTCTTCACCGCCACCGGCAAGCATTAAATCTTGTTTACCCAGTTGGATCAGGTTGTAGGCATAACCAATGGCATCGGCAGACGTTGCACATGCGCTGGTAATCGAATGAGCGATCCCTTGGAGTTTAAAGGCAACACCCACATTTGCGGTAATGGTATTACTCATATTACGAGGAACAAAGAACGGACCGATTTTGCGTGCGCCTTTTTCTTCTAATAATTTCACCATTTCGGCAACAGATGCTGTTGAGTTACCACCACTACCACCTGCGATACCGTAGCGTGGATTGTTGGCCAAATCTTCTTGTTTAAGTCCGGCATGTTCTACTGCTGCAACTGCTGCATTATAAGCATACATTGCACACACGCCCATAAAGCGTTTGAGTTTGCGGTCAATGCCCTCAAAATCCTGTTCAGCAGCTGCACTGACATGGCTTTTGAAATTCAGTTCTGCATAAGTAGGGTTTAAACGTGTTCCTGAGATTCCATTTTTTAAAGAATGAGTGACCTCTTCTAAAGAGTTACCGATACATGAGTTAATGCCCATACCAGTGATTACAACACGTTTCATTTACAGTTCCCTTTTCTGGTAATACTAAGCCTTGCGCATCTCGCTACGAATACAAATCAGGAGAAAATAACGATTAAAATGGCTTATGAGTGAATGACACCATAATAGCAGAAAGGTTTTTTATTTCTTATGGCAAATTTTATGACTATTTCCAGTTGTGTAAATATTCGTAAATATTGGTGTGGTTGTGACGAAACGTAATGAAAGTACACAGATAAAAGTTGAGATAAATCTGCATTCAACCTAGTATTTACCTAGAGATGCACAGATTACACAACAGAGGTACTTGATGACAAAATCTAAAAACAAGCAATCTTCAGGTTTATTTGCACAAGCCTTTGGAGTGGCTAAAAAGCTCAGTTCAGAATTACAAAAACTGCAAGTGGTTCCAACAACATCGGGTGCGGAATTGGTCAACTCATCCAATATTGTCGAAGGGAAGGCGCGTTTTAAAAGCCCGTTTGAGGTGGAAAAATATGAAAATCCTCAACAAATGTTACGCCAACAATTCCCGAAACTGTCACATCAGTTGTTAGGTCGCCATTACAACCGAGTTAATAATGTTGCTTCATTTGTATCTCCAGATTTAGGAGAAAAGGTGTCTGACTATTTATTTCAATGGTTGAATGAGTTTAGTTCGAATAGCTCCTTAACAGAAAAAATTCTGGAAGAAGCCGGGGTGAAAGATATTATTGAGCTGACACAGGATACGGGGCGTTCACAACGTTTAAGCCAGGCATTGATTGAGCAGAATAAATTACTCGCAGCAGCTCAAGGTGCAATTACAGGTGCTACAGGGGTGTGGGGTGCGGCGATTGATATCCCGGCTTCAATCGTACTGGCTTTGAGAACCATATATCAGACAGGACGTTCGCACGGTTTTGATTTAACCGAAGATGCAGATCAAGAGATCGTTGCCTTTGTCTTTAAAGAAATTGACTTAAGTTTGGTTGCGGAAAAACAGACTTTGCTCGTCGCCTTAAAAGCATTGCAATCCATGTTGGAAACCCATGATTTACAGCAATTCCAGCAACTGCTCGGTTCAAATAATGATATTGAACTGGTGAAAAAGTGGTTGGTCGATGAAAATGGTCAGTTTAAATGGAACTGGCTCAATCGTATTCCTCAAGCATCAGTAATTGGTAAACTGACACCAATTGCGGGTGCAGCATTGGGTGGTTTCTATAGTTGGAGATTATTGGATGATGTTGGCCATAAATCTCAGGCGATTTTTGGTGCGGCCCGATTTTATATTAATCAACATCCAAATGAAAAAACTTCACCTTTAGAAGCTTATTTCAAAGCAGAACAGCAGCTGAAAAAAGCGAGTCCACGTTTATTAAGTTCTGCGGCAGTTGAAGGCAATAACACCACATCAGAGCAACAGAATAATGTGATTACCAAAGTGACTGTTCAAACCAAAGAAAATACGGCTGCTACGGGGTCTGTGGATGACAAGGTTCAAGAGGGAATTCAGCAATTAGCTGAGCAGCATGTGGTTGAGCATCCGCATACTGAACAGCAGCCTGCGCTAAAGCAGCAAGAGCACCTGCCAGTAGAAGAGAGTACTGAAATGGGTACAGAAACGAAGGCACTTGATATCGAACCTGCATCAACAAAACCTAGTTAAGCGTTGTATGCAATTTTAGATATCAAAACACAACAAAGCCAAGAAATGGTCAGCACTAACAATGTTGACCATTTTTACTTCTTAGCTTACAATTATGTGCCCTTAAAAAGAGGTTATTTTCTTTTTTTAAGGTTGTTTAATAACGGGAGAATTGCCAAATGGCAACAACAAATCAGTTGATCCGTAAGGGTCGTACGACTTTGATTGAAAAATCAAAAGTTCCTGCGTTGAAGGCTTGTCCACAACGTCGTGGTGTATGTACACGTGTTTATACTACTACACCTAAAAAACCTAACTCAGCAATGCGTAAGGTTTGCCGTGTTCGCTTAACTTCAGGTTTTGAAGTATCTAGCTATATCGGTGGTGAAGGTCATAACTTACAAGAGCACAGTGTTGTTCTTATCCGTGGTGGTCGTGTTAAAGACTTACCAGGTGTACGTTACCATACCGTTCGTGGTTCTTTAGACTGTGCTGGCGTTAAAGATCGTAACCAGTCACGTTCTAAATACGGTGCTAAGCGTCCTAAGAAGTAATTCTAGGAAACTAGCCCAAACAACCCTTTAGCGTTTCGCTTGTTTGAATTCTTCATAGATTTGTAATTCAAGCGACGTATAGTAAGGCCAGCGTCGTGTACATGACACTTGTACAAACTGCTGGATTATCCTGAAGTGTCATATTATTAGGTGTATTAAAATGCCAAGACGTCGCGTAGTCGCTGCTCGTGAGATCCTTCCAGATCCAAAATTTAGCAGCCAAACAATCGCTAAATTCATGAACCACGTAATGCAAGATGGTAAAAAATCTATTGCTGAAAGTATCGTTTACGGTGCTTTAGACCGCGTTCAAGAAAAAAACAAAGTAGACCCGGTTGAATTTTTCGAGACTACTCTTGAAAAAGTTCGTCCTATGGTTGAAGTAAAAGCACGCCGTGTTGGTGGTGCTACTTATCAAGTACCTATGGAAGTACGCCCATCCCGTCGTACTGCTCTAGCTATGCGTTGGTTAGTAGATGCTGCTGCTAAGCGTTCTGAAAAAACGATGGCTTTACGTCTTGCTGGTGAGTTGCTTGATGCAGCTGAAGGTAAAGGTGCAGCGATCAAAAAACGTGAAGACGTGCATCGTATGGCTGAAGCCAACAAAGCCTTCTCTCACTACCGTTTCTAAGCGGATAAAACAGTCCCTAATCAGGAGAATATTCATGCGTACCGCAGCACGATTCAACATCGCTCTTTACCAAAGTGGGGGCTTTGCGGGTATTTAAGTTGCCTGCATGGATATTCGCGCGCATCAATTTAATTGATGCGTCCTGTTTTAAATATAACATTTAGGAATGTAGACATCATGGCTCGCCAAACCCCAATTAGTAATTACCGTAACATCGGTATTTCTGCGCACATTGACGCAGGTAAAACAACTACAACTGAACGTATTTTGTTCTACACAGGTGTATCTCACAAAATTGGTGAAGTACACGATGGTGCAGCAACAATGGACTGGATGGAACAAGAGCAAGAGCGTGGTATTACAATTACCTCTGCTGCTACAACTTGTTTCTGGTCTGGTATGGCTAACCAATTCCAACAACACCGTATCAACGTAATCGATACACCGGGACACGTAGACTTCACAATCGAAGTTGAACGTTCTATGCGTGTTCTTGACGGTGCGTGCATGGTTTACTGTGCAGTTGGTGGTGTACAGCCTCAGTCTGAAACTGTATGGCGTCAAGCGAACAAATATAAAGTGCCTCGTTTAGCATTCGTGAACAAGATGGACCGTACTGGTGCAAACTTCTTCCGTGCTGTTGAGCAAGTTAAAACTCGTTTAGGTGGTAATCCTGTACCTATCGTTGTGCCAATCGGTGCAGAAGATACATTTACAGGTGTTGTTGACCTTATCGAAATGAAAGCGATTATCTGGGATGAAGCATCTCAAGGTATGAAGTTCGAATACGGTGATATTCCTGCTGACCTCGTTGAGACTTCTCAAGAATGGCGTACTAAGATGGTTGAAGCTGCGGCTGAAGCATCTGAAGAGTTAATGGACAAGTACTTAGAAGAAGGTGATCTTTCTAAAGAAGAAATCATCGCTGGTCTTCGTTCACGTACATTGGCGTCTGAAATCCAAGTTATGCTTTGTGGTTCAGCGTTCAAGAACAAAGGTGTTCAACGTATGTTGGATGCTGTAATTCAATTCTTGCCTTCTCCAACAGAAGTTAAAGCAATTGAAGGTATTCTTGACGACAAAGATGAAACTAAAGCATCTCGTGAAGCATCTGACGAAGCGCCGTTCTCTGCACTTGCGTTCAAAATCATGAACGATAAGTTCGTAGGTAACTTAACCTTCGTACGTGTTTATTCTGGTGTTCTTAAACAAGGTGATCCGGTTTATAACCCAGTTAAATCTAAGCGTGAACGTATCGGCCGTATCGTGCAAATGCATGCGAACGAACGTCAAGATCTTGATGAAATCCGTGCAGGTGATATCGCAGCGTGTGTAGGTCTTAAAGACGTAACTACGGGTGATACATTATGTGATGAGAAAAACATCATTACCCTTGAGCGTATGGAATTCCCAGAGCCAGTAATTTCATTGGCTGTTGAACCAAAAACTAAAGCTGACCAAGAAAAAATGTCAATTGCTTTAGGTCGTTTGGCTAAAGAAGATCCATCGTTCCGCGTTCGTACAGACGAAGAATCTGGTCAAACAATTATTGCTGGTATGGGTGAGCTTCACCTTGACATCATCGTTGACCGTATGAAGCGTGAATTCGGTGTTGAAGCGAACATTGGTAAACCAATGGTTGCTTACCGTGAAACGATCAAAAAGTCTGTTGAACAAGAAGGTAAGTTTGTTCGTCAAACAGGTGGTAAAGGTAAATTCGGTCATGTATATGTTCGTTTAGAACCTATGGATGTTGAAGAAGCTGGTAAAGAATACGAATTCGCTGAAGAAGTTGTCGGCGGTACTGTACCTAAAGAATTCTTTGGTGCGGTTGATAAAGGTATTCAAGAACGTATGAAGAATGGTGTATTGGCTGGTTACCCTGTTGTGGGTATCAAAGCGACATTATTCGATGGTTCTTACCATGATGTCGACTCTGATGAATTGTCGTTCAAAATGGCTGGTTCATATGCTTTCCGTGACGGTTTCATGAAAGCTGATCCTATCCTTCTTGAACCAATCATGAAAGTTGAAGTTGAAACTCCAGAAGACTACATGGGCGATATCATGGGTGACTTAAACCGTCGTCGTGGTATGGTTCAAGGTATGGACGATCTTCCTGGTGGAACAAAAGCAATTAAAGCAGAAGTTCCATTGGCTGAGATGTTTGGTTACGCGACTCAAATGCGTTCTATGTCTCAAGGTCGTGCGACGTATTCTATGGAATTCGCTAAATACGCTGAAACTCCACGTAACGTGGCGGAAGGCATCATCGCTAAGTTCCAAGCTGGCGGTAAAAAAGGTGACGACGAGTAATCTTTCGATTACTATATTACCCAACTAAAATTTAGTTAAAAAACCAAGTGCTCATGGGCGACCCTCATGAGCAGTTTATAAAGGAAGATCATCATGGCTAAAGCCAAGTTTGAACGTAATAAACCACACGTAAACGTGGGTACAATTGGTCACGTTGACCATGGTAAAACAACTTTAACTGCTGCGATTGCAACTATCTGTGCAAAAACTTACGGCGGTGAAGCGAAAGATTACTCACAAATCGACTCAGCTCCTGAAGAAAAAGCACGTGGTATTACAATTAATACATCACACGTAGAATACGATTCTCCAATCCGTCACTACGCTCACGTAGACTGCCCGGGCCACGCCGATTATGTTAAAAACATGATTACTGGTGCTGCTCAGATGGACGGCGCGATCCTTGTATGTGCTGCGACTGATGGTCCAATGCCACAAACTCGTGAACACATCCTTCTTTCACGTCAGGTTGGTGTACCTTACATCATCGTATTCTTGAACAAGTGTGATCTTGTTGATGATGAAGAATTACTTGAATTGGTAGAAATGGAAGTTCGTGAACTTCTATCTACTTATGACTTCCCAGGTGATGACACTCCAGTTATCCGTGGTTCAGCACTTGCAGCACTTAATGGTGATGCTGGTCAATATGGCGAATCATCAGTTCTTGCTCTTGTTGAAGCGCTTGACTCTTACATCCCAGAACCAGAACGTGCTATCGATAAAGCATTCTTGATGCCAATCGAAGATGTATTCTCAATCTCAGGCCGTGGTACAGTAGTAACTGGTCGTGTAGAAGCGGGTATCGTAAAAGTTGGTGAAGAAGTTGAAATCGTAGGTATCAAAGATACGGTTAAGACAACTGTAACTGGCGTTGAGATGTTCCGTAAACTTCTTGACGAAGGTCGTGCTGGTGAGAACTGTGGTATCTTACTTCGTGGTACTAAGCGTGAAGACGTACAACGTGGTCAAGTACTTGCTAAACCAGGTACAATCAAGCCGCACACTAAATTCGATGCAGAAGTATACGTACTTTCTAAAGAAGAAGGTGGTCGTCACACTCCATTCCTTAACGGTTACCGTCCACAGTTCTACTTCCGTACAACTGACGTAACTGGCGCGATCAAATTACAAGATGGCGTTGAAATGGTTATGCCTGGTGACAACGTAGAAATGTCAGTAGAATTAATTCACCCGATCGCAATGGACCCAGGTCTACGTTTTGCGATCCGTGAAGGTGGTCGTACTGTAGGCGCTGGTGTTGTTGCTAAAGTAACTGCATAATCGCTTAGAGTGATAAAAAAACACCCCTTTGGGGTGTTTTTTTATGCCTATTGTTTTTGTATTTCTTGTCTTACTATCGAAACTCTAGTCTTCAATTAAATTTTTCTTTTAGGTTAGAAAAGTAGTTTCACTTATCACTCCTTTTCTCTTGCGTCGAAAATTTTAATACTTAATTAAAATTTCCTCCTCATGTCCTAAACTGATAATACGCTGTCCTAAACTGCACTTAATTGATTCGTATAAAAACGTAATATAAAACTCAAGAAAACGAACAAAAGTGCTCAGTGAAGATATTTCACTGAAAAGGAGTAGGTAGCATGAATGCTAAAGTAAATGTTTCGAATCGTGCAGGTGCAAGTTTCCCAGTACGTCGTATGAATTTTGATTTTGATCAGGTTCCAGAATATTGGGTCAGTGGCTCTGCTGGTCTAACGCATTTTATGACAGGTTTATCTGCATTATTCCCAGACGGTGAAAAACTCTTCATCGATTCGGTTCGTGCTGTACGTTACCACTCGGCCATCAAAGATAACGATAAACTGCAAAAAGAAATCAGTGCTTTTATTGGTCAAGAAGCCATGCATACCCAAGAACATGTCAACTTTAATGCTTCTGCTCAAAAATATGGACATGACGTTGAAACCTTGGAACGAAGAACAGGTGTCGTCATTCAAACGGGTCGTAAACTATTTGCTAAATTAGTAAAGCCATTTGGTATGACACAAGAAATGGTGGATTTGACCGCAACAACGGCACTGGAGCACTTTACTGCAACGATTGCTTCGGAGTTACTACGTAATCCGCATATTCAAGCATTGATGCAAGACAAGACCATGGAATATATGTGGTTATGGCATGCGGTAGAAGAAAATGAACATAAAGCAGTTGCCTATGATGTGTATGAGGAAATTTTTGGTCGTGGCGTAAAAGCATACGCATTACGTAATACTGCACTGGTTGTTTCGATGGTTGCGATTTTTCTGACCCAATCTTCATTCGTTATAAAACTATTGAGAGATGATGGAAAATTGAACCTGAAAGAATTGGGTATGATTTATCAATATGCCTATAGTCCATCGAAAGGAATTATCGCTGGAATGGCGGGTGAAATGCTGGCGTACTTCAAACCTGGTTTCCATCCCAATGATTTAGATACCGTACAACTATTACAAGATTGGAAGGCAAAATTAGGTCTGTAAAATCTCTTTGGTTTAGCTCTGTAATTACTGAAAAGGGGACAATCAATGTTGTCTTTTTTTCATTTTAATTGTTCATTTCATACAAGATTTTCAGCAGATTCAGATGTCCTCATATGATGTTTTTCTGACCTTATCTGCACTTATTTCATGCACTGAAAAGAGCGTATAAATAAAGTATAAAAACAATCAGGCAAAAAATATTTATCGCGTAGGAGAACAAGGTATGAATGCGAAAGTCAATATTTCAAACCGAGCTGGCGCCAGTTTTCCTGTACGTCGCATGGATTTTGAATTTGGTGAAGTACCACGTTATTGGGCTAATGGCGATGCAGCATTAACACATTTTATGACTGCACTTTCAGCGTTATTCCCAGAAGGTGAGCAGTTCTTTGTGAATAGCACCCGTGCGGTGCGAAATGATCCCAAACTTGTAGATGAGCGACTTCAGAAAGAAATCAGTGCCTTTATTGGTCAAGAAGCAATGCACTCTAAAGAGCATTTGGCCTTTAACGCTTCGGCTGAAGCGTATGGTTATAAAGTACGTGAAATGGAAGAACAAACTGGTCGGTTAATTAATAGAACCATTGGTATTGCTTCAAAAATTTTAAAACCTTTTGGTTTTAGTAAAGAAATGATTGGTTTAACGGGAACCTGTGCGTTGGAACACTTTACTTCTACTATTGCTGAAGAGTTATTAAGTAATCCCGATATCCAAGCCATGTTTATGGATCAAACCATGTATCATTTATGGATGTGGCATGCGGTAGAAGAAAATGAGCATAAAGCGGTTGCTTTTGATGTCTATCAAGCCATGTATGGTCAAGGTGTTAAAGCGTATTTTATGCGTTCATTAGCTTTAGTCATCGCAATGGGGCTCATTTTTGTTACTCAATCTTATTTCACGGCCAAACTGCTGCAAACAGATGGCAAGCTGACATGGCGTGATAGCAAATACATGATTAAATTTATGTATGGCTATAAAGGTTTTATGACCCGTCAAATTCCGACCTTATTAGATTTTTTAAGACCGAAATTTCATCCGAATGATGACGATACTACCGCGCTTTTGAATAAATGGCGCGCTGAATTAGGTTTTAATCTAAGTTAAGGATATAGGGCAGTAAAACTGCCCATTTTTTTATTCAAATTTTGTTTTAAATTGCTGATAATCTGCATCAGTATTTTATAGAGTGATAACTCGTGATTCGATTGATGCAAGAAAATGACTTGGAGAGTGTGACTGCGATTGAGGGTTTGGTGCAAAGCCATCCTTGGTCTAGGCAGCAGTTCCAAGAATCCTTGGTTTCGTATCAATGTACGGTTTATCAGCAAGCCAATCAGGTGGTGGGTTTTTGTATTCTACAGCCAGTTTTAGATGAAGCAAATTTATTGTTGATGGCGATACATCCAAGCCAGCAAGGTAAGGGGCTCGGTTATAAATTGTTGGATGAGTCTATTCAACAGTTAAAAAACAATCCAATTCAGATTTTTTTAGAAGTCCGTGAAAGTAATACAGCCGCCATTGGTTTGTATGAAAAAACCGGCTTTCATCAAATTGACTTACGCAAAAATTATTATCCCAATACGGATGGCTCAAGAGAGCATGCTGTGATTATGGTCAAAACATGCACCGATGATTTTGCTGCGTTATTTAATAATTAAATTATTCCACTCAGAGGGGAGCGTACTCATCAATGAATTTCCTAGCTGATGGATTTCATGGTCTGAGAGCGGGCGATTGAGTCGACGCCATTGTCCATCGAGCAATAACTCCAGTGGGGTATATTGCGATTTATAATTCATTTTAGGTGAATGTGGTACCCAATAGCCTAAGTAGAGATAATCTAGGTTTAGTGTGCGTACATATTCGATTTGTTTGAGAATCGCGAAAACACCGAGTGAGCGACGTTGCTCATCTGGATCAAAAAAGGTATAAACCGCTGAAAGTCCATCATCCATTAAATCACAGGTTGAAACCCCAATCAGCTTTTGATCTTTCCACAACTCAATAAAGAAACTTTCTGTACAGCTATGTACAAGAAATTTCTCAAACTGATCTAGGCTGGCAGGAAACATATCGCCATCGGCATGGCGTTCATTGATATAACGTTCATATAGGTCGTAATGTTGTTGGGTTGCCTGTGAGGTTGGCAAGATACTCATTTGTAAATCTTGATTGCGTTTCCATGCCTTTTTTTGGCTGCTGTTCATTTTAAATTCTTGAACAGGAACCCGACAGGATAAACACTGGCGACACAGATGACATTCTGGACGATAGACAAAATCGCCGCTACGACGAAAACCGACACGAGAAAGTTCTGACAAGGTCACCACATCAATACGGTGAATTGGATCTAAAAACACCATCCGTGCCGATTTGTTATCGAGATAACTGCAATCATGTGGCGGCGTAATATAGTACTGTAAGTCATTTAAAAGGGACTTGGGTTGATATGATTTCATTAATCTGTCCCTCCAAGGTGTTCATCCGTTAACCGTCTAATTTTGCAAAAACTGCTATTGTTTTACTTGAAAATACACGTTCTTGATAACTTTTCCAATTGATAGAGGGGGCAATAATTACATCTTGTAACGATTTAAGATAGTCTTGGCGAGAAAGTGTACGGGCACCAAGGCTCAGAAGATGATCATTGACCAATTGGCAATCAATCCAAGGCAACTGATTTTCTTGTCCAATCAGCATCAGGGTGTAGAAAGCCATTTTAGAAACATCGGTTTCAGTGCTAAACATCGACTCACCGAAGCAACCTTTGCCGATCGTGACACCATATAAGCCACCGACCAGTTTGTCTTGGTTCCATACCTCAATACTATAAGCATAACCCGCTTGGAATAATGCGCAATAGCCTTCAATGATATCTTCACTGATCCATGTTTCATTGGCATAACTACGTGGCATAGAGCATGAGCGAATCACTTGTTCAAAAGCATGATTGACGGTAATTCGATAATCATGTTTCTTCATATTTCGAAGCAAAGATTTACTCGGTTTATAGGCATGAGGTTCGATAATGCACCTTGGCTCGGGACTCCACCAGCAAATCGGTTCATCTTCATTGAACCAAGGAAATAATCCATGCGTATAAGCTTCAAATAAAGTGGAAGGCGACAGATCAGCTCCAATACAGATAAATCCTTGACCTTCGGGATCAGCTTCAACTGGATTGGGGAAAATATAATATGAGGGCGGAAGCAGTTGCATAGCACCAAAACTAAATAACAATCATTTTAAGCTAACTGAAGTTGTCAGGAATGGCAATCTTCGTTATTGCCATTCCCATATCGGGTTTAACTAAATAAGCGCAGTTGTTTGGCAATATGGAGTTTTTTGCTGTCCAAGAACAATTGTGCTTTGCCTTGAATAATTTCGAGGCTTTGTTCTTGGTCCGATACGGTTTTCCCTTCACTGTTCAAAACTAACCAATTGAGTTGATTCAGCACATCCTGCACATAATGGGCAAATTCGCTCGCAGACTTTAGACCTTCAACAAAATGTGCGCGATAAAACAATTGATGGAAGTGTTCTGTTGCTAAACCGATCCCCGTAATTGGGCTAATCAACACATTATAGTTTTGATGAAAGCTGGCTTGTTGCAGTAAATAATGATTCAAACGGTGGCATTGCTCCAACGTCTGCTGCTTTGGCTCTAAGCTCTGGCAGGGTTGGGCCAGTCCGAGATGCGAGAGAATGACCAAGGCATTGAGAATTTTGGCATAATTGAGCTGAGGAAGACTTTGCTCTAATTCAGCAATGGTCAGTGGGCGATAGTTTTCCTGAGCAAATTTATCTCCAATAGGCTGATAAATTTCTTCAATGAGATTAAATGTTCCTAACAGGCCACTGATACTGGTTGGGAGTTGTTCCTTGGCCGTCAGTAATACAAAGGCCGTTTTGCGCAGTCGTTCTTGTGTTTGTAACGGGGTTAAATTATTTTTCCCTCGAATAAACAGATCGCGTCTAAATTGGGTATTGGCAAAATAGTCACGGCATTGTTCTTTGAAAATGGGATGTTCAATGGCATTTAGAAAGGCTTGGTGTTGCTCAGAAAAATTAATATTATCTAAGTGCGTACTTAAATCGGTTGAGCCTGCATAAGACAGTTTGATTTCATCCAGAATTCGGACAATCTGCTGAAAGGAAAAACATTGCCAGTCTTGATTGAGATATTCGTGAATCAAATAATTGGGATTTTGTTGTTTTAAATCGGCTACTTTTTGCAATGCATTGGGATTGCGTTGGGCAAAAATAGGGTTTTGTTGCAATAAATCTTCACTAAAGTTTAGTGCTTCATTGACCTTTTGCAGTGGATTGGTGCTTTTACTATTGAACTTGAAGTGACTATGGAACAACTCGCGAATTGGCATATTGGCTGCCCAACCCGTAACACAGTTATAGCTAATATAAACAATACCATTGGGCTTTAGAAACTTGCGGATAAATTTAAGAATAATGTATTGATTCTCATAGCTGATCCAACTCCAGATCCCATGCAAGCTAATAGAGTCAAACATGGGCAAGTCAGAACGATGCAGTAACTCTTCAAAGCTGTCGTCATAGAAATAGTGTTCGGTCTTGCTTTGTTCAGCCAGCTGATTGGCATGAGCTGCGTGGGCTGGATTGAAGTCCGTTCCATAAAATGCGGCTTCATTCGAGGTTGCATGAATATTAATGCTGACGCCCTGACCGAAGCCCAGTTCGCAATGATGATGATTTTCCTGAAAGTCTGGGCTATCGATACCGTTCAAGAGTAAGCAAAACTTTTGGAAATTCGGGCTGAGGTCTCGATAATAACCGTAGGTATAGTTCACTTCCGTTTGGTAGCCATTCGTCCAGGTCGTTGTCATTGATATATCCTAAAAGGCTGATTGCAGGTGTGTGTAAAAAGTCGTCAATTTTTTGATTGTATGGATAGTTGCATAAAAAAACCACCAAAGATTGGTGGTTTTTCGATATTGGCCTAATTAGTTTAGATTATCGAGATATTTCTCTGCATCTAAAGCCGCCATACAGCCTGATCCTGCTGAAGTAATGGCCTGACGGTAGATACTATCAGCAACATCACCCGCAGCAAAAACACCTTCAACAGAGGCCGCAGTGGCATTACCCGCAGTACCGCTATGTACCTGAATATAACCATCACGTAGATTTAATTGACCTTCAAACATGCCAGTATTCGGTTTATGTCCAATCGCAACAAACAAGCCTTGAACTTGAACATCCTGCGTGCTTGCATCTTGGGTAGATTTAATGCGAACAGCCGTTACGCCAGTTTTGTCCCCCAAGACTTCATCGACTTGATGGTTCCAGATAATGCTGATTTTGCCTTCTTTTTCTTTGGCGAAAAGATGATCTTGCAAAATCTTTTCTGAACGTAAGCTGTCACGACGATGAACCAGTGTGACATGCGCTGCAATATTAGAAAGATACAGTGCTTCTTCAACGGCTGTATTACCTCCACCGACAACCATGACATTCTGGTTCTTGTAGAAGAAGCCATCACAGGTTGCACATGCGCTCACACCTTGACCCATAAATGCGGCTTCTGACTCAAGACCTAAATACTGTGCTGTCGCACCTGTTGCAATAATCAGCGCATCACATGTGTACTCTTCCATATCGCCTTTGAGCACGAATGGGCGAGTGTTAAGATCTACCTCATTGATATGATCGTAGACGATTTCTGTACCGAAACGTTCCGCATGAGCTTGCATACGTTCCATCAGTACAGGCCCCGTTAATCCTTCTGGGTCACCTGGCCAGTTGTCAACTTCAGTGGTCGTTGTTAATTGACCACCGAGTTGCAAACCTGCAATCAGTGTTGGCTTGAGGTTAGCACGTGCTGCATATACTGCTGCGCTATAGCCTGCAGGACCAGAACCCAAAATAATTAATCGTGAGTGACGAGCGCTCATTAAAGAACATCCTTTTTATATTGAAACTGCTAAAATTATACGTGAATCCAGCGGGGAGTGGGGTAAATCGATCGGGATAATATTGATTAACTCAATCGAATTGAACTATATCCGTGCAGGATGTTAACAACAACAGTAAACAATCGTGCATCTTTTTTGTAAGAACGAGTGCATAATATAAAACTTATTGATTAAGGTAATTTAGACCTTAAAAGATACCAACAAATAACGAATTGGGTTACAGGACTGTATATGACTGCGGTGTCAAGTGTTTATGCACAACGCTTTTTAATGACATTATTTTTGATTTCTTTTGGCATTTATTTATTTCTTGCCACAGTAACCTATACACCGTTTGATCCGGGCTGGATGCATATTTCCAGTGATACCCAACAGGTCTCAAACGCCAGCGGTGTAGCGGGTGCTTGGATCGCAGATTTACTGTTCGGTTTTCTGGGGTGGGCGAGTTTACTTATCCCGATTTTCTTGTTTATTGAAGCCATTCAAGTGTGGTGGCCGAGAAGTTTTCTCAATCGTCCATTTCGTTATGCAGCCCAGTTTTTCTTGATTCTTTCAATTTCCAGCTTGTTGTATCTGCATTGGAATACACCCGCAGATACTTTGGATAATGCGGCAGGGGGGATCATTGGTTATGAATTGGGGCAAAGCTTATCGCATTTGTTGACCATTTATGGTGCAACCTTGTTCTTACTCGCGTTTAGTATTTTATTATTGACCTTGGCTTTTGGGATTCAGTGGAACAAAACTTGGGCAACATTGAAAAATACACCTGCTTATCTACAAGATTTATTCTATAAAAATGTACCTCAGCATGAGTCTGCGTATGATCTGACCGAGCAACTGGCAGCTTCTGAAACAGCAGCAATCAAAAATAAAGCAGTAAAAGACTCGGACTCTGCACCAGAGATGGATGCGCCTAAAGCCAATCAGGTTCAGGCAAAACTGATTAAAATTGATGATTCACATCATCAGTTGATGGCGGAAAAATTATTTGCTGATGTGGTTGCGAAAGAACAACAGGGCAGTACCCAAGCTCAAATAGCTCCGCAAGAAGACGCGTTTGAACAGACCTTACAACGTGCACATCAGTTTGAAAATGAAAGTCAACGTCTGGTTCAAACGGGTGAAGTATGGCGTGCCTTACAGCGTGATGATGCCAGCCATAAACAAGAGATTGATGCATTGTTGAGAGCTGCAGATGATTCTGCCCAGTTCACAGCGCCTGCTGCACATGTAGCAACAGCTCAAACAGCCAATCATAGTCATCTAGATTGGAACGATGACCAAATCTTTGATGAGTTATTGGCTGCTGTACCGAATAGTAAGACAGCAACAGATTTACATACGCCGTTTACGCAAGAGCCTCCATCTCATCCTTCTCCGCGTGGGGATGATATTGAGTTTGAATCAGATATCGAAGCACTTATCACCGAGTCTGCACGACCTGTAGCTCAGCAGCCTTATATTGCTCCAGCACAAAATACAATCCATCCTGTTGCAGAAGAAATGCACGGCACTGCTGAACAGGATAGAGATGACTTTCGTGATCTTATGGTTGAGGAAGAGCGCGAACAAGCATCTCCTCGTAGTAGCAGTTATGCCCAATCCTCTGCTTTTGTAAAAGCACCGATTGAGGTCGCTGCGCCGAAAGAAACCTTGTCTAAAGAAGCCTTTATCGAAGCATGGCAGGAAACGGCAGGTAAAGCAGATCCAGATACGGATTTAGATCTCGAAGAAGATTTTGATCTAGATGCTCCGTTAACGGATGCGTTTGGTCGTCCAATGTCACGCGCCATGCAAGTCGCGCAAAAACGCCGTGATCTACCGACTTTACCGGGTCTGGAATTGCTGGATGAAGTTGATCCAAATAAAAAGGTCAATTTTACCGCTGAGCAACTCGCGCGCCTTTCTGAGCTTTTAGAGATTAAACTACAAGAGTTTAATGTGAAGGCGCAGGTAGTCGAAGCTCAGCCGGGACCAGTCGTAACACGCTTTGAACTCGATCTTGCACCGGGTGTAAAAGCCTCTAAAGTGACCAATATTTCACGCGATCTGGCACGTTCAATGTCGATGGCATCTGTTCGTGTGGTTGAAGTGATTGCAGGAAAACCATATATCGGAATTGAAGTACCAAATAGTAGCCGTGAAATGGTGCGGTTGATTGAGTTATTGAAAACGCCAGCTTTTGAAGACCCTGCGGGTTTGCTCTCTATGGCGATGGGTAAAGACATTTCAGGTAATCCTGTCATTACTGACCTCGGTAAAGCGCCACATATGCTGGTTGCGGGAACCACAGGTTCTGGTAAGTCTGTTGCAGTCAACTCGATGATCCTTTCGATGTTATTGAAGTACACACCTGATCAGTTACGTTTGATTCTAATTGATCCGAAACAGCTCGAATTGGCTAACTATAACGATATTCCACACTTATTAACGCCTGTAGTCACTGACATGAAAGATGCGGTCAGTGCATTAAACTGGTGTGTGAATGAGATGGAACGCCGTTATAAACTGATGTCATTCCTGAAAATTCGTAAACTCAGTGACTATAACCGTAAGGTCGAAGAGGCGATTGCCAATGGTGAGGATTTAATTGATCCTACATGGAAAGCCAGTGATTCTGTTGTGGGTGAGCGTGCACCGCGTTTGGCGCCATTACCATCGATTGTAATTGTTGCGGATGAGTTTGCCGACATGATCATGCAGGTCGGTAAAAAAGCCGAAGAAATGATTACCCGTTTGGCACAGAAATCGCGTGCAGCAGGAATTCACTTACTGCTTGCAACACAGCGTCCTTCGGTTGACGTGATTACAGGTTTGATTAAAGCCAATATTCCAACCCGCGTTGCTTTACGCGTAAACAGTAAAATTGACTCGCGTACCATTCTCGACGCAGGTGGCGCGGAAGACTTGCTCGGTCATGGTGATATGTTGTTCTTGGGGCCGGGTAAAATCGAGCCTGAGCGTGTCCATGGTGCATTTATTAGTGATGATGAAGTCAACCGTATTTGTGATGCTTGGCGTGAACGTGGTGAGCCTGATTATGTCGATGAGATCCTGACACCATTTGATGAAGAGCCAACTTCTCGTGGCTTTGAAGATGGCGATGGTGACCCAAGCCGAGATGCGTTGTATGACCAATGTGTTTCCTTTGTGCTGGAAACCCGTAAGGCATCCACCTCGTCGCTGCAGCGTAAATTTAGCTTGGGTTATAACCGTGCGGCGCGCATTATTGACCAGATGGAAGAGAATGGCATTGTCAGCTCAATGGGCGCCAATGGTAAACGGGATATTCTGGTTTAATCAGCAGTGATCTAATAAAAAAGCCTCTATGATTAGAGGCTTTTTTATGGCTTTATTTTTTAAGTCATTAAGCAAATTTTGCCAATACTTCTAGGAAACCATCTTTTTGACGTGGGAACTGTGCAATCACATCATGAATGCGCTGACCTTCTGGGTTGGTGGCATTCAAGTTACGGCCATCGGCCAAAAACTGAGTAATTAAGCGCTCATAGTCATTTGGGCGCATATGTTTGAAGGCATGATAAAGCACGTGAAAGTCAGCATTGACGCCAGTGGGAGGAAGTTGGTTAAGGTAGGCAAACACACGCTCATCTGACCATTCTTCATTGAAAGTTGCTGGCTGTGATAATGCCATGACAATCTCCTCAGTCTTATAAAATAATAAAGGCAAAATCCTTGAAGTGGAGGAAAGCCATGCTTTCCTGATCCACCCGCGTATTTTGCCTTTATTTGCGAGAAATCGCTAATGAAAAAACTTCTATCGATCTTCAGGTAAATTGATATTCATTT
This sequence comes from Acinetobacter sp. CIP 64.2, assembly GCF_000369645.1. Lineage (NCBI taxonomy): Bacteria > Pseudomonadati > Pseudomonadota > Gammaproteobacteria > Moraxellales > Moraxellaceae > Acinetobacter > Acinetobacter sp. CIP 64.2. The sequence goes on along the minus strand of NZ_KB850121.1, from coordinate 215,837 downwards.
CTAACATTTCGATATTTGCTTCTGAACGAACCTGCATTTGAATATGCTGTTCATCCACACCACGAACATAACGACTCACCACCTGCATGATTTCTTTCTTCATCTGGTCGATTTTGTCTTGGCCTAGGCGACGACCTAAACCTTGCTCAGAGGCAACAATGACCTTTAAACGATCTTTGGCAGTTTGTGCACTTGATGGTTTTTCATCACTGCTAAAAAGTTTACTCCAGAATCCTGCCATAATTACGCTCCAAATAGTCTAGCTAACCAACCTTTTGGCTGTACTGCAATGTGTCGATAAGGACGGTCTTCACCAAGGAAACGAGCCACTAAGTCATCATAAGCCTGACCAGCTTTTGCTTCTGAATAAAGAATCACTGGCTTACCTTCGTTTGATGCTTGGAGTACGCTTGGGCACTCAGGAATAACCCCTAATGTCGGCACACGTAAAATATCTTTTGAAATATCATCGATCGTCAACATTTCTTGTTTATCAGCACGTTCTGGGTTAAAACGAGTGATACATAAATGCTTACGGATACGTCCTTCATTTTGCTCAACTTTTTTGGTTTTGCTGTCGAGCATACCAATAATGCGGTCTGAGTCACGAACTGATGAAATTTCTGGGTTAGTGACAATGATTGCCTCATCCGCATGATACATGGCTAAAATCGCACCGCGTTCAATCCCCGCTGGCGAGTCACAGATGATGTAGTCAAACTCTTGAGAAAGTTCATCAATCACACGTGCAACACCCTCATCACTCAAGGCATCTTTATCACGAGTTTGTGATGCAGGGAGAATGTATAAGTTTTCAATATCTTTATCACGGATCAGCGCTTGTTGTAAGCGTGCTTCATTATTAATGACATTGACGAAATCATAAACAACGCGGCGTTCGCAGCCCATAATCAAATCTAGATTACGTAAACCTACATCGAAATCAATCACAACAGTTTTATGACCACGTAGGGCTAAACCTGTTGCAAAAGATGCGCTTGTTGTAGTTTTACCTACACCACCTTTGCCTGACGTTACGACAACAATTTTGGCCACCGAATCCACTCCTATTTATGGTCATACGCCCCTAAAAGGGCTTATTTGGTGCTTAAAACTCAATTAAATAAATTAAAACTGCAAGGCTTCAAATTCAAGTTCTTGCTTGTTATTTAAATAAATATGTACAGGCTTTTTGATCATATCTTTGGGAATATCATCTGCAACACAATAGGTCCCTGCAATCGAAATTAATTCTGCTTCTAGCGAGTGGCAGAAAATACGTGCCGCAGCTTGCCCACCTGCACCTGCAATGACTCTACCACGAGCGTTGCCATAAATGTGAATATTTCCAGATGCAATGACCTCTGATCCACTATTCATGCCGGCATTTAAGATGATATCGCCTTGATCTTGTACCAAACATTGGCCTGTACGCAAAATCTCATCATGATAAGAGGTGATATACGCATTCGATGTGTTTTTTTGTGGTGTTTGTATTGCAGAGTTATCTGCTGTTTTTGCAGGCGCATGCTCAACCACTTGCTCTTTTGATGCTTTGATACGCTGCAAGGGCTGATCTGTTGGTAGTACAGGGAATTGAATTGCACGAGCTTCATCACCCAAAATACCATCAATAACGGCCATTGGCTGTAGGCCTAAATCAATGAGCAGTTGAATGAGCGCAATCAGTTCTTGTTCAACAGTACTGTCGATAATGACCAATGTTCCAGTATAAGAACCTTCGTTCAGGGTATTGCTAAGTTGCTGGCGGATTGCATTATGGTCATTGGTGTCGAAAGTCAGTCGACTAAAATTGACCATTCTGCCCGTAATCCGTATGTCAGCCATAATTTATCCTTCAGGGCTTTTTAAGCGCTCTATTGTGTTAAAGCAGTTGTAAATAAAAGCAAATGCTAGAACAAATTACACCAATTCTCTAGCTTGATTGGTAATTTTTCTTGTAATCATTCCGCTTTTTTATCCAATTGATCAGATTCTTGCAAAGTTTGCTGCCATTGTTTGACTTTGACCTGTTTTCGAATGGCTTCTAGGCTTTCATAGACCACAGACTCAACCAGTTCTTCCAGATATTGATTGTCGATATTTAACTCACTCACTTTTTGCGCAATCAACTGATAATTCTCATTGGGTCTTTCTGTTGAACCTGCTGTAAATGGTTCAATCAGACCAGCACTAATATTTTCTCCTAAGCGTTGACCAATGCTTTGAATTTGTTGTTCGATTTTTCCACCTACGATTGGAATCAAACGCAACAATTGTGTTAGCTCAGGGGTGTCTTCAATGGCTTGGTTAACAATGACACCAACTTTTTGAGTAATCATTGGTTGTTGCTGTTGCAAAGCACTGGCAAGCGACTCTTGTAACATTGAGGCAAGCGTTACTGTAAAGAGCTGGCGATGATGGTCAACTAAATCATGAATAATTTTTTTATGACTGGAACTGGTTTCAAGCTCATGTCGAACGCCATCGATCACCGTGATGACAACACGGTCAGATAGCTCTTCCATCACCACACGATAATAGAAAATAGCTTTGGTGCGCATCCCCTCGGGGATCACTTTATACCCTAGTTCATGCAAACGATAAGCAATAATCCCAGCCCGAAATAATCGTAAAAAACGTAAATGCGGAATAATCGCAATAATCTCGTACCAATGTACAAAGGGGAAAAACCACCATCGCGCATGATGCTTTTGTACAATTGATAAAAACCAACGTACGCCGAGTTCTACAATCAAGAAGATAATGAACCAGGCCTCTGTGGTAATGACCCACGGATGTAAATGGGTTCGATAGAACTCAAGCACATTGGCCAAATGAATGGTATTAAAAAACCAGGCGCCGATATTGCTCATCAGGAAAAAGTTCATGCCTAAGCAGAACAAATTGAAAACAATAATAAAAACCATGAAAATGTCATAGACCAAAAACAGCTTAAAGAACGGGCTGTTCGGATTAACATAGCTATATTTAGAGTTTTTTCCTGAGTCTTGCTCGGTCATGTTTGTGCTCAATCCCTGAAGAGATTATTGATGATACCTGGCTTTCATTTGTGTAATCAGCTGGTCCTTTTCTGTCCAGATCTGATCAACCCATTTTTGGAAGCGTTCACGATAAATAGGATCATCTTCATAATTGCCGCCAATGACCCATTCGGGAATATCGATTTTACGTAAATCTACCGCAATACGGGAGACATCTCCAAGCCAAAATTCACCATAACCTGGTGCACCGTCAGGATAAACAATGGTCATATCGACGAGGGCATCAATTTGATCACCCAGAATATTAAGCGCCAAGGCTAAACCACCTGCTTTAGGTTTGAGCAGATTTTGGAAAGGGGATTGCTGTGCAGCATGTTTTTCAGGGGTAAATCGAGTGCCTTCTAAATAGTTTAATAAAGTAAATGGCTGGCTGAGTAATTGTTCACAGGCTTTACGTGCTTCCAGCATATCACGCGATTTTAGTTCTGGATTTTGGGCAATCTGTTCTTTGCTATGACGTTTCATCATCGGGAAGCCCAAGATTTTGAACGCTTGGCCTACAAATGGAATAAAAATTAGTTCCCACTTGGTAAAGAAACGCGTCAAGGGCATGCGGGTTAGGCCAAAATACTGATTCACGGTGGTATCTACCCAACTTTGATGATTACAGATCATCATATATCGACCTTGTAAATTAAGATCGAGCTGCTCATCAATACTGATGTCCCAGTGTAAATCGGGCAATACATGGTCAATTAACCAGTTGTTAACCCCTAACCAACTGTTGGTAATTTGAATGTTGGTTTCATCGACTTTTGCAGATTTTTTGAATAATTTGGTTAAACCTAAAGCAAGTACAGGTGGACCATGAAAAAAGGTACTTCCAGTAATTACTGAACTAACGGTTAATCCTTTACTGACTTTTTGCAATAGGGATGCTTTTTTATTCACGGTAGCCATAAATTCAGCCTTGAGTGCATATGTTTGAAAAAAGAGATGTTCCAACTATAAACAACAGATGTTGAAATACAACTGTATATTTTAAGATATTGACATTTTTTATATATTCACCCGATAAGCTGATTTCAATAAATGAAAGGGCAACTTGAAATATAATGTCATATTTAAAATTCAAACGATTTTTGTTTTGTGATATATGTCTCAATTTGTCTTTGAGAGTGAGATCTGATTAATGTTGGAGAAATTGTGTTGCTGCAATCAAGTAAAATGCATCAAAATATTACAAAAATACAAATAAACTGTTTACTATTAACAAAATATCAATGGTCTAGCTGAATTTTCTCATTCATTATTTGTCCAGACAACAAAATACATAGACAGGAGCTACGCAATGCGTGCATTAGTAATTTCAACACTCGTAGGGGCTGGTTTGGTTCTTTCTGGTTGCCAAACTACGGGAAATGGCGGTAACGGTTTTGAATATGACAAAGCTGCAATGGGCGCAGTACTTGGTACAGCCTTAGGTTACGGTATTTCTAAAGGTATTGGTAACGGTAGCAGTTCGCAAAATAACCGTGCGATGGCAATTGGTGCGGTTCTTGGCGGTGCAAGTGGCTTATATCTTGATAATAAAGAGAAAAAGTTACGTGAACAAATGGCTGGTACAGGTGTAGAAGTTGGCCGTAATCCAGATGGTTCTGTTCAGCTCATTATGCCTGGTAGCATCACCTTTGATACCAACAAATCAAACATCAAACCTAATTTTTACGGTACTTTAAACAAAGTAGCACAAACTTTAGCTGAAGATAACAAGAGTGCGATCCTTGTAACGGGTTATACCGATAACACAGGTAATGATTCAATCAACCTTCCATTATCTCAAGCACGTGCTCAATCTGTTAAAAACTATTTAGCAGGTCAAGGTATTTCTGGTAGCCGTATTGATGCTCAAGGTTTAGGTTCAGCAAACCCAATCGCATCAAACACAACTGCTGCTGGTAAAGAGCAAAACCGTCGTGTAGAAATCAGCATTTATGCGAAACAGTAATTTTTACTGATTTCTAAAAAACCACCTTCGGGTGGTTTTTTTATGGCATGCTAAAACTTACGACAAGCTATGTCGTGATTATAAAATTGAAACATCATAATTTATACATATCCCTAGATTTACTATTGGGATTATAAAACAGAGATGTCTATAATTGTGCTCGAAAAATCAGGCTCGGAAACGAGAGAGGTATAACCCATGTCATCTGCCAGTCAACTCAATGACAAGCAACTTGAAGCAATGAAATATGTTCAGGGGCCATTGTTGGTACTTGCAGGTGCAGGTTCAGGTAAAACCTCTGTAATCACCCGAAAAGTTGCTTTTCTGGTGCAGCAATGTGGGATTCCAGCCTATCGTATTACGGCAATGACTTTTACCAATAAAGCTGCACGAGAAATGAAGGAACGTGTGGGAAAATTGCTGTCACGTGAAGAAGCAAAAGGGCTTTCCGTTTCAACTTTCCATACTTTTGGTTTGAATTTATTGCGTCTGGAATTAAAACATTTACCACTTAAAAATAATTTCTCTATTTTAGATGCCGATGACTGCAAACGCATTCTGATGGATTTGATGCAACGCGATAATTTATCGGGGGCGGAGAGCAAAGAGCTTCTTGCTAAGGCCATGAAGAAAATTTCAGATTGGAAAAACGACTTGGTTGTGCCTGAACAAGCCCATTCAACCTGTGAAACGGTTGAAGATGTACAGTTCGCGCATCTTTATCAGCTTTATGAGCGAAATTTACGTGCCTATAACGCAGTAGATTTTGATGACTTGATCGTGATGCCAACCCGTTTGCTGCAGGAAAATGCTGAAGTACGTGACAAATGGCAAAACCGTGTTCGCTATTTACTGGTCGATGAATATCAGGATACCAATACTGCGCAATATACCTTGGTGAAGCTGTTGGTTGGCGTGATGGGGCAATTCACCGCCGTAGGCGATGATGACCAGTCGATTTATGCATGGCGTGGGGCAAAGCCTGAAAATATGGCATTGTTAAAAGAAGATTTCCATAACCTTAAAGTGATTAAGCTGGAGCAAAACTACCGTTCAACCAGTCGTATCTTAAAAGCAGCCAATGCCGTGATTGAAAATAATCCGCATATCTTCGATAAGAAATTGTGGAGTGACAAAGGGCATGGTGAAACCATTCGGGTCATTACCTGTCTAAATGATGACGATGAAGCAGAACGCGTAGTGAAAGACCTGATTACGCATAAGCTAATGAATGGTAAAAACTGGAAAGATTATGCAGTGTTGTATCGGGGGAACTTCCAAGCACGTGTAATCGAGACGCAGCTGCGTCAGATGCAGATCCCGTATAAATTGTCTGGTGGTCAGTCATTCTTCGCACGCGCTGAAATTAAAGACGTGATGAGTTATTTACGCCTGATCATTAACCCAGAAGATGACAGTGCATTCTTGCGTATTATTAATACACCCAAACGTGCAATTGGCCCTGTCACTTTAGAAAAACTCGGTTTATTTGCCCAAGAAAATACCTTGTCTTTATTAACCGCATCTTCAGATCAGCGCTTAAGCATGGTGTTGCCAAAGAAAGCTGCCACACAATTACATGAGTTTGCTGATTTTATCGCAACCTTTACGCGTGAGCTGCTGGATGACGATGAGCCGATGCCGAAAGTGCGTCAAATGATCAATGAAGCAGGCTATATCGATTATATCCGTGAACAGGCCGCTACACCTGCGCAGGAAAAAACCAAACTCGACAGTATCGAAAGTTTATATAGCAGTATTCAAAATCTACTCAATCGTACCGATGATGTGGATGAGAAAAACATCGAGAGTGTGATTCGTAAGTTGGTGTTGCTGGATATGCTTGAGCAACAACAGGAAGAAGAAGACACCGATAAGGTGAACTTATTAACCCTACACGCAGCAAAAGGGTTAGAGTTTCCGTATGTTTATATGATCGGTTTGGAAGAGGAACTACTTCCACATAAAAACTCGATTGCATCGGAAACCATCGAAGAAGAGCGCCGTTTGATGTATGTAGGCATTACCCGCGCACGTCAGGGCTTGACTCTAACCTTGGCGGAGCAGCGTAAGAATGGTGGGCAAATGCGTCAAATGACGCCAAGCCGTTTCTTGGATGAGATGCCACAAGATGATTTGGAATGGCATGGCCGTAAAAAGAAATTGGCGCCGAATGTTGATCCAAAAGAGCAGGCACAGCAGTATCTCGCTAATTTAAAAGCATTATTGAAACGTTAATAGATTGTAAGTAGGAAGTTGTAATGAAAGTCCAAGTTAAAGTATTAGATGCACGTTTAGGTCAAGAGTGGGCTTTGCCTTCCTATGCAACGACAGGTTCAGCAGGTCTCGATTTGCGTGCATGTTTAGATGAAGCGATTGAAATTGCTGCCGGTGAAACTGTTTTAGTGAAAACAGGCTTGGCGATTTATATTGAAGATCCAAATTTTGCGGGTTTGATTTTACCTCGCTCAGGGCTAGGCCATAAACATGGTATTGTATTAGGTAACTTGGTTGGTCTGATTGATTCTGATTATCAAGGTGAGTTGATGGTTTCAGTCTGGAACCGTGGTCAGAATACCTTCCGTTTAGAGCCAGGTGAACGTTTAGCACAATATGTATTGGTTCCTGTCGTTCAGGCTGAGTTTGAACAAGTGAATGAATTTGTGGCAACTGAGCGTGGTGCGGGTGGTTTTGGCCATACTGGAAAACAGTAAGCTTTTTAGTCATTATCATTTTAAATGCAATGTTTTGCTGAAAAACGTTGCATTTTTCATATTGATTGTTGCTCCGATATATATTACAAAGCAGCTGATTCATTATTTTAATTTTTCTGAAAAAAGGGGAATTAATTTCTTAATAGTTCTGCGTTTTATATGGATCAAAAGATTATAAAAATAGGGGCTTGCAGTGAATATACAACATACATTTCCTCTGAATATTTTCCGTGCCTATGATATTCGCGGAAAGCTAAGTAATTTAACGCCCAATATTATTTGCTCGATTGCCTACGCTTTGGCATCACAATATAAAAATGCTGAACAGATGCAGGTTGTCATTGGTTATGACGCACGGTTAAGCAGTCCTGCTTATGCCAATATCATTCAGCAGATATTTGAGCGGCAAGGATTACACGTGATCAATATTGGCTGTTGTTCCACACCCATGATGTATTTTATTGCTCGTGATTTTGGTGGTAACGGTATGATGGTCACAGCCAGCCATAACCCGAAGTCTGATAATGGTATTAAGTGGATTTTACAAGGTGAACCGCCAACACCAGAAACCATTCAACAAGTTGGACAGTTTGCACAAATCGCATTAATACAAAATGATAATATTTTCTGTTTAGAAAATACAGCACACCATATTGTTCCTGAATATTGTTTACAGTATCAACATTCCTTACTGACTGATATTCAGCTAGCGCGTCCATTAAAAGTAGTCTTAGATGGATTGAACGGTTCAGCAGGGCGTTGTGCCAAGCTGGTTTTGGAAAAACTGGGTTGTACGGTAATTGCGTTGCGTTGCGATGCCAATGGGCATTTTCCGGATCATGCACCAGATCCGTCACATGCTGAGCATTTAACCAAGTTACAGGCTGCCATTCTTGCTGAAAAAGCAGATATCGGCATTGCTTTGGATGGTGACGGTGATCGGGTGGTTTTACTGGATGAAAATGCACATATTATAAGTCCTGATCGTTTATTGTCTTTATTTGCACAAATGTGTTTACAGCAACATCCACATAAAGAAATCGTATTTGATGTGAAGTGCTCCCGTTTAGTTGCGGATACGGTACAGCGCTTGGAAGGGCGAGCTAAAATGATTCGTACAGGGAGTAGTTTCCTGCGTACCTATTTGTCTCAATCCAAAGGTGCGGCAGTATTTGGTGGTGAATATGCTGGTCATTATGTCTTTAATGATGGACGTGGCTTTGGCTATGATGATGGACTTTATGCAGCATTGCGGGTGATGGAATATCTGACTCAATCTGGTGCATCCAGCCTATCTGAGCTGTTAAGCGGCTATCCAGAACGCTGCTGTACGGAAGATACTTATATCAATACCCATGATGCCAATCCTCATCAGGTTTTAAATGATATTGCAATCTTAAGTCATGGTTTAGGGGCACGCTTAAGTAAAATTGATGGGGTAAGACTTGATTTTGACGATGGATTTGGCATTATTCGAGCATCCAATACTGGCGAATATTTTACCGTCCGTTTTGATGCAGATAATCAAAACCGATTAATTGAAATTCGTCAGAAATTTGTGGTTATGCTACAAGACCAATATCCACAGATTGCCCAAGAACTCGCACAGACCGAATAAGGAGAGACGCATGCCACATGAGCATATCGGCATTGATAAAGCAAAAATTTTGATCGAAGCTTTGCCGTATATCCAACGTTTTGCAGGAAAAACGCTGGTTGTAAAATATGGTGGTAATGCGATGACGGACCCAGAGCTAGAAAGTTCCTTTGCTCGTGACATCGTGTTGTTAAAAACCGTTGGCCTAAATCCAATTGTTGTACATGGCGGTGGTCCACAAGTGGATTCATTGTTAAAACGTCTTGGACAAGAGTCTGCCCGTATCGATGGCATGCGTGTAACCGACCAAGCCACGATGGAAGTGGTTGAAATGGTTTTGGGCGGCAGTGTCAATAAATCGATTGTTAACCTAATTAATAAGCATGGTGGACGTGCTATTGGTTTAACAGGTAAAGATGGAAACTTGTTGCGTGCTCGCAAATTATTGATGGAAAAACAGGAAGCCGATGGCTCTGTTTCGCAAATTGATTTGGGCATGGTTGGTGAAGTGACTGGTGTGAAAACCGACGTTCTGGAAATGTTCACGCAAAGCGATTTTATCCCTGTGATTGCCCCTCTTGGTGTAGACGAGGAAGGGAATACTTATAATATCAATGCGGATCTTGTGGCTGGAAAAGTTGCAGAAGCATTAGGTGCAGAAAAGTTGATTCTACTGACCAATATCAGCGGTGTATTGGACGAAAATAAAAACTTATTGACGGGTTTAAGCACGCAAGAAGTTGATCGTCTGATAGAAACTGGGGTGATTTATGGTGGCATGATTCCAAAAGTGGGTTGTGCGTTAGATGCAGTTAAAGGTGGCGTTGTAAGCGCGCATATTGTGGATGGGCGTGTACCACATGCAAGTCTATTAGAAATTTTTACCGATCATGGTGTGGGTACTTTAATTACCAATCGTGTGAAGCATTAATTCATTGTATTTGCGTTAAAAGAGACCTCTAGCAGGTCTTTTTTTGTCACGACCTGTTCATGTTTTAGTCATGTTAGTGTCATTTAAGCGATTTAAGGTGAATTTAGCCATAAGGAGCTTTCATTATGCTAGAAAAATTAAATCAATATCGCCAGACATTGACTTTACCTTTACGCCACAAACCAGCTCAAAATCAATTCCGTTTTGAATGGGTGGATAATTTAAAAGAATTACAAGAAGTACAACGTTTTAGAGCAACACAATTTAGTCACCAATTTGGTATGCACTTTGAAGACGGTCTAGATCAGGATCTTTATGATTTCGGTTGTGAACATGCAGTTTTACGCGAAAAATGGACGGGTGAAATTGTTGCGTATACGCGACTTAAACTGTTTCAGGGCTATGAAATTGGGCAAAGTTACAGTGCAAAAGAATTTGAAATCATCCCGCAATTTTCTCATTTACCCAGTATTCTCGAAATTGGACGAACTTGTGTACATCCCAAATTCCGTTCCGGGAAGGCACTGTCCATGCTCTGGTTAAACTTGGTTCCTAAAGTACTCTGGTCCATGCGTGCCAAATACTTAATGGGCTGTGTCAGTATTCATTTAGAAGACAACTTGGCGCGCGCTTATTATACCCATCGCCAAATTCAGCAGTTGAGTGAACATCAAACGATTGATATTCGTTCAAAACGCAGTTTTGAACCAGAACGTCCTGATTATAGCTTTCCGCAAGATGAACGCATGCCAAAATTATTTCAGACCTATCTGGGCATGCAGTCTAAACTTTCCAAACAAGCGTTTTATGACGAAAATTTTAAATGTCTGGATTATTTTGTTTTTCTGGAAGTGAATAAGATTGCGACCTCTTTTGTAATGAACAAAATGGTACAACGCTAGTAAGGTTTTGTTGATACTTCAACCATGCATTGCGTTATGGGCTAAAACAACATAATCAATGCATGAAATACCTACTATGATGGCTCATATCAAGTTTCATACTGACGTTTAGAGCCGTTTTAACCATAACCCTACGGGACAGGGATATTTTTTGCCGCTACGTCGTTATGTCTTGTTCATTTAGAGTTACTAAATTTTACAAGCCCTGCCTCGTATCAGCTAAAAATACCCTCTGTCGCAAGCATCTGTGTAATATCAACAGAACCTCTTATCATTGTTAATCTAATACTGAGCACATATTCAGATTTACAAAATATCTATCCCTCATGCACAATAGGCTTAGATGTTTGCTAGTTTAAAGATATGTGCCAGCTATTAGGAATGAATTGCGCCACTCCAACCGATATTACCTTTTCTTTCCGTGGATTTTCACAACGGGCAGGGGTAACCTCAGATCATTGTGATGGCTTTGGAATTGCTTTTTTTGAAGACAAAGCTTGCCGCTTATTTGTGGATAATCAATCTGCGGTCGAATCACCTATTGCTGATTTAATTCGTAATTATCCAATTAAATCACGTAATGTCATCGCGCATATCCGTAAAGCGACTCAAGGTAAAATTAACCTTGAAAACTCACATCCTTTTTTGCGCGAGCTTTGGGGCAGACATTGGATTTTTGCCCATAATGGTGATTTGTATGACTTTAAACCTGAATTGAGTGGTCGTTTTGAGCCAGTAGGCAATACCGATAGTGAACTTGCATTCTGTTATTTACTTGATCAATTCGTGCAAGCATTTGGCTATACCGAGCCAAGTTTGGAAGAGATTTTTGCACTTTTACAGCGTATAGCGCCTCAGATTGCGGAACATGGCACATTTAATTTCTGCTTGTCGAATGGTAAAGCTTTATTTAGTTATGCCACCACCAAGCTACATTGGCTAGTACGCGAGTATCCATTCCAGCACGCACATTTGATTGATCTCGACGTTAAAGTGGATTTTAGTGAAGTTACCACACCAGAAGATCGGGTTGCTGTGATCACGACTGAGCCTTTAACACATAATGAGGCATGGACTGCTTATCAAGCAGGGGAAATGATTTTATTTCAGCATGGTCAACCCATTTTACAGGCATTAACTCAAGTAGAGCGCTTAATACGCGAGGCGCAAAATCCTGCATTAAAACGCGTAACCAAAGCAGACCAGTATTAAAGATAATATAAATATATATATTAAATATATCTTTATATCGAATTTATCTTCATATTCTGTAGTTAGTTTAATAAAATTAGATAGATATTTTTTCTTATTGGTTAAAAAATACTTGAGTGTTTTGATTGGTTAAAATATTTAATTAAATATAAAACAATAGTTTAATTTGTTTTGTGTAAAAATATTTAAAACCTGACAAAAATGCTGCGTTTTTATTTAATTGCATTGCCGATATTATATTCTTATTCAATAAATCAAATATGGTTTGGGGTTCGATATGGGTATGAAATGGTCTGTCGAATATAATACAGGAATAGAGGTGATCGATGATCAGCATCGTCGTATTCTAGATTATATTAATGAAATTGATGAATTAAACGAAGGTGATGATCGAGCCAAATTAAAAGGTATTTTAGATAATATTATTGATTATACCCAATCGCATTTTACCTTTGAAGAAAGTTTGCAAGAAGAAGCAAACTATAAATATCGTGTACCACACAAGCGAGTGCATGATTTATTTATCAAAAAGATTGAGACCTATCGCCAACGTTTTGAGCTGGGGCAGGAAATTGATAGTGAACTGCATGAAGCTCTTTCAAAATGGTTGATTAACCATATCCGTCATGATGATGCAGATTATGTTGGTGCAGTGAAAGAAAATATGATTGGAATCATCAAAGAAAATGAAAAGAAAAAAGGGAAAAACTGGTTCGCTCGTTTCTTCTCATAATAATAAGATAATAAAAAAAGACTCCTTGTTATGAAAAATAATAAGGTTGGTATGAGTGATATACAGGGGGTCTAATGAATAAAATAATAACTCGTGCGCAGCAAATCATCTTCACCGGTGATTTGCTTTTTTCTTTCGATATCTTTTGTTTTGATTTTCAGGCGTGAGAAAGGCAAAATAGATTGAATATTTCATTGCAAACTCCATAAAGCGCAATGAGTTCAAAGATTTTTCAAGGAATGCATTATGCAGGACACAACTCTGTCACGCTGGTTGGCTCCAGTGATGGCGTTTTGCCTATCATTTGTCATGATTACCACATTGGCTCCGACTGTGGGTATCCAGATTGACCGCCAATTTGATTTTTGGTTACTGTGGTTGGGAACCATGATTTTATTGGCATTACCGATTGGTTATCTTGAAATTGCTTTAGCTAAGCGTTCACAGACTACTGCGCTACAAGCACTTTCGGGCTTAACGCGTGATGCAGATGCTTCACCAAGATGGCGGATTGTGGGATGGTTAGCCGTTGTATTCGTACCTTTTTTTGCAGGTAGTGTGTTGACGACTGCAACGCATGTCGTTACACAGCAACTGAGCCCTAATTTACCCAATCAGGCGCTTTTCGCAATCTTTGCCATTGTCGCAGTTGGACTTTCTTTCATTCCCCGTCAGATTTTAATTGGACTCACAACCATTGGCGTACTGGCTGCATTTGTGTTTGCCAATGTAATGGGAACACATTTACAGGCTTGGCACTGGACGGCTGTCGAGTTTAAAGAGTGGGGTAATGCAACGGTATTGGCTTTGGTCGCAAGTGGCTTGGGCTTAGGCATCTATTGGCAAAGCAGTCTAACCGTGGTTAAACAACAGAACGCGGCAACAACTGCGGTTTTACCGATCTGGGTGGCTCAGTTACTTGCAGTGATTGCGTTTGGTTTCTTCTCTGTTCAGGCACAACTTCCTGCTCTGGCATGGATTTTTGCCGCAATTATGTCTGCGGCATTACTGATTCAGTTTGCAAAAGAACAATTAGTACAACGCCAGCTTGCGATTGTGGTGCAATGGGCAATCCTGCTTGCAGCAATTGCTGTATGGGCAGCGCCACAAGTTGAACAAATTTTTAATAGCTTGTTGATGTTATGGGGATTGGTAATTTGTCTGATTTACGCCGTGTTTGCGGGGTGGATTATGAAGATCAGTCATCTTCGTAAAGCCATGGGTTTTAGTAATGAGATGTTCTATAACGTATGGCGTATTGCGGTACGTTTAGTGCTGCCACTGTCAATCCTGATCGCAATTGTTGCGGTGGTTGGACAAACACTCTAATGGAACAAACAAAACAAGTTTGGGTGGCCTTTGCAACGCCTGAGCAGCAATTTCATCTTGCTGTTGCCTTTCGTGAAGGTATGACCGCGCAACAGGCAATTGAATCGAGTGGTTTGGCTGAACAAACTACATTGCCAGAAGTTTTACATTTGGGTGTGTTTGGCAGCAAAATTGAAATCGATACCGTGCTTCAGGCAGGCGATCGAGTCGAGATTTACCGAGCTTTAACCATTAATCCGAAAGATATTCGCCGTAATCGGGCTGCTAAGAACCCAGTCGGACGTTTTATCAAGGGTAATCGTTTTAGACCATCAAGTTCATAAATAAAACCCCTCATGATAGACTCGATGAGGGGTTTCTTTTTATGGGAAAGCCGTTATAGTGGTGGCGCAGTCAAAATGGCTTCTTTTGATGCCGGTAAACCAGGTTGTGATTCTGGAATCGTATCTAAGCCTTCTATACGTTCTACGTTACCATTCGCATCAAAATAAACTTTTAAATGTTGACCATGTGCTGCAGGTATTTTTGCTTTTTTCGCATAAGTGCCTGGGATATAGTTGTAAATGTAGTCCCAACGTTGTGGATTCAGTGGATCTGTAACCGTTGGGCTGCCAAGCAAGAAACGGACTTGCTGAAAGCTCATGCCCACTTGTACTTGAGAAGCTTGTGCTTTGGTTAATGGTGTTCCTTGTGGAATATCGACTTTATAAACACCAAAGACTGAACAACCGCTAAGTACTGAAGTGACGAACAACGCCAGCATGATTTTTTGCATTTTGCTACACTATCCTGATAAATGATGATGCATTTGGTTCAAGGATAGATCATACTGCATCTAAACTCTATTGCCTATTCCAACTTAAGATTTGTTGAGAGACCTTTTTTTATGCCGATTTCCAATCAAGACTTACGCAAAGCTGGACTTAAAGTTACCCTTCCTCGTATTAAGATTTTGGAATTATTAGAAAATTCAAAACAACATCATTTAAGTGCTGAAGATATTTATAAAACTTTGCTTGAACAAGGCGAAGATGTTGGCTTAGCAACGGTTTACCGAGTGTTAACACAATTCGAAGCTGCAGGTATTATTCAGCGTCACCATTTTGAAAACAATCACTCGGTTTTTGAAATCATGCAGGAAGATCACCATGATCATCTTGTATGCTTGAACTGTAATAAAGTTGTTGAATTTACAAATGATATTATTGAGAAAGAGCAACATTCAGTTGCAGACCAGCATGGCTTTGCCCTAACTGGACATTCTTTAAACCTGTACGGTTACTGTAGTGATGCCGAATGCCAAGAGGCTTATCGTAAAAAATAAGCACGATTGTATTAAAATCGAAAAGTTCACCAAAAGTGAACAAATAAAAAAGGGAAGGTTACAAAAACCTTCCCTTTTTTAATGGGTTAATTTGAATTATTGACCATCGAAAGTGATATTACGGCTTGCACTTAATAACTGGTCAGCACCTTCTTCTGACAGTTTGATGGTAAGACGTAGATCATTTGGAGAGTCTGCATGCTTTAAGGCATCTTTATAGGTGATCTGACCTGCCTTATATAGATCGAATAAGGCTTGGTCAAAAGTTTGCATGCCTAACTCACGAGAACGTTTCATTAGATCTTTAATCTCATGAATTTCGCCCTTACGGATATAGTCAGCCAAAAGTGGTGTATTAATCAAGATCTCAATTGCAGCGCGACGTGAATTACCATCTGGGGTTGGAATCAGTTGCTGTGCAACCAATGCTTTTAAGTTCAGCGACAGGTCCATATAGAGCTGGCTATGACGATCGGCTTCAAAGAAGTGAATAATACGATCCAGCGCCTGGTTGGCATTGTTGGCATGCAGGGTGGCGAGGACCAAGTGGCCTGTTTCTGCGAAGGCGATGGCATAGTCCATGGTTTCACGAGAACGGATCTCACCAATCAAGATCACATCCGGTGCCTGACGCAGTGTATTTTTCAGCGCAATTTCAAATGAATCGGTATCAATGCCGACCTCACGTTGCGTGACAATACAACCTGCATGTTGATGCACAAATTCGATTGGGTCTTCAATGGTGATGATATGACCCTTCGAGTTTTGATTGCGGTAACCAATCATGGAAGCCAAAGAGGTCGACTTACCAGTACCTGTTGCGCCGACAAAGATGATAATGCCACGTTTGGTCATGGCCAGTTCTTTCAGCACTTCAGGCAGTTTCAAATCGTCCATGCTTGGAATATGGGTTTCGATCTTACGCAGTACCATACCTGGCATATCACGCTGCTGAAAGGCACTGACACGGAAACGTGCCGTCTTTTCACGATTCATAATCGCGAAGTTACATTCACGTGTCTCGGCAAATTCTTTACGCTGTTTATCGGTCATAATGGATTGCACCAATTGACCCACAATTTCCCCTGAAAGTTTGCTTTTTGAAACAGGCACAATTTGTCCGTTAATTTTCATTGATGGTTCAACATCTGCGGTGACAAACAAGTCCGATGCATTTTGTTGAATCATCAAGTTGAGTAAATCATTAAAATCCATGATATTTCTCTAATCCATTTATTTTTATAGGAATGATTCGGGTTGTTTTGCTACTGTACGAGCAGTTTGTGGGCTAATTAAGCCTTTAGACACCAGTGTTTTCAGGCTTTGATCCAAAGTGGTCATACCGTAGTTGGCACCTGTTTGGATCGCAGAATACATTTGTGCGACTTTGTTTTCACGTACAAGGTTACGAATCGCAGGAATTCCGATCATGATTTCATGAGCAGCCACACGACCACCGCCATTCTTTTTCAACAGCGTTTGAGAAATCACGGCTTGCAATGATTCAGACAGCATGGCACGAACCATGTCTTTTTCTTCTGCAGGGAATACGTCGATGACACGGTCAATGGTTTTTGCCGCAGAGGTAGTATGTAGTGTCCCAAAAACCAAGTGACCTGTTTCCGCGGCCGTGAGCGCCAAGCGGATGGTTTCCAAGTCACGCATCTCACCGACCAGAATAATATCAGGGTCTTCACGCAGCGCTGAACGCAGTGCTGCATTAAAGCCATGTGTATCACGATGAACTTCACGCTGGTTGATCAGACACTTCTTTGATTGATGAACAAATTCGATCGGGTCTTCGACGGTTAGAATATGGTCATAACGGTTTTCATTGATATAGTCGATCATCGCTGCAAGGGTGGTTGATTTACCCGAACCTGTTGGGCCAGTCACCAGTACAATGCCACGTGGATAGTCACAAATTTCTTTAAAAATGCTACCCAGACCCAAATCTTCCATGGTTAAAACTTTCGATGGAATGGTACGAAATACTGCACCAGCACCACGGTTCTGGTTAAATGCATTGACACGGAAACGGGCGATATTGGGAACTTCAAATGAAAAGTCAGTTTCTAGATCTTCTTCAAAATCACGACGTTGTTTATCATTCATAATGTCATACACCAAGCGGTGTACATCTTTATGTTCAAGTGCTGGCAAGTTGATACGGCGGACTTCACCATCCACTCGAATCATAGGAGGCATACCCGCTGAAAGGTGCAAATCTGAAGCACCGTTTTTAACTGAAAAGGCGAGTAATTCTGTAATATCCATAATTTCCCCGAAACAAACTAAAATGTCTCATTATTTTGTAGAATAATATAAGGCTTTCATGCAGGCATACCAACACCTGAAAGAATGTCTGAGCAAAAAAAGATTCCGTAAATGAGAACTGTGTCAATGAATCAATCGCAACAATCCCGTCAATCTGTTTTAAATCAAATAGAACAGGCCTGTCAGCATGTACAACGAGATCCTGCAACAGTGCAATTGTTGGCTGTTTCAAAGACACACCCAAGTACTCGTCTTAGAACGATGTATGCAGTTGGGCAGCGTTGTTTTGGGGAAAATTATTTGCAAGAGGCACTAGAAAAAATTGAGGAACTGCAAGATTTAGAGATCGAATGGCATTTTATTGGTCATGTGCAACGCAATAAAACCAAACATCTGGCGGAAAAATTTGATTGGGTGCATGGGGTTGATCGTTTGATTATTGCCGAACGTTTATCCAGCCAACGGTCAGATCAGCAAAAAGCATTGAATCTTTGTTTACAGGTGAATATTGATGGACAGGATTCTAAAGATGGCTGCCAGCCAGAAGAGGTGGCGGAGCTGGTTCAGCGAATTAGCCAACTGCCCAAGCTACGTTTACGTGGTTTGATGGTGATTCCTGCACCCGAGAATCATGCTGCATTTGCTGATGCTAAAGCTTTGTTTGAACAAGTAAAAGCTCAACATGTACAGCCGCAAGACTGGGATACCCTGAGTATGGGCATGTCGGCTGACTTAGATGCTGCAATTGCAGCAGGTTCAACCATGGTCAGAATTGGAACAGCCTTGTTTGGAGCGAGGGAAGCGCTAAAGAAAGAATAATTTCCGCTTTGGGTCGGGTATTTTGTGGTGAATCTGTAATCAATTAATTTAAGCTTAATTTTTCTCATTTATAACGCAAATATTTTAATGTTTGAGTTTGTAATGTATGGATTTATTACACGTTTTTATTCTAGCGATCATTCAGGGCTTCGCAGAATTATTACCTGTTTCTAGCTCAGCACATGTAATTTTAGCTGAAAAGCTCATGGGGTATGATCCTTCTGCACCAGATATGACCTTCCTGCTGGTCATGTTGCATACAGGTACAATGTTTGCGGTTATTGTCTATTTTTGGAAATCATGGAAAGACACCTATTTTTCTTCATGGGAAAGTTTTAAACGTCAGGCATTCTATGTTGTGCTGGCAACACTGATTACGGGTGTATTGGGTCTAGCATTGCAAGCTTTAATTAAACATGTATTTTTTGGTGGGGCGAGTAGTTTTGAGATTGAACATCTGTTTAGTAATTCAAAATTAATGGCAGCGGCACTTGCAGCAGCAGGGATACTGATTATTTTATCATCGCGCTTAGATCGAGGACAGCAAGGCAATATCAATTTACGGAGTGCTTCGATTATTGGCGCCGTACAGGCACTTTGTTTGCCTTTTCGCGGTTTTTCCCGCTCAGGTGCGACGATTTCGACGGGTTTATTCTTGGGAGTATCGCGTCAGAGAGCAGAAGAATTTAGTTTTGCACTGGCGGTGGTATTAACCCCAGCTGTTATTTTAAAAGAGCTGTATCGTTTAGTTCACGCTCAAGGGGGGCAAGTTGTTGCGCATGGGCAATTATCACATGTCATAACCCCAAGTTTGCTTGGCATGTGTTTTAGCTTTGGTGCTGGTCTACTTGCATTGAAATGGCTCTCTTCTTGGTTAGAGCATGGCCGTTGGCATTTGTTTGGTCTATATTGTTTAGGTTTTGCTGTTGTGGTGTTGTGTATTCACTAACAACGCATGACTGCTTATATTTTCATAGGGAAGATAGAGTACTCCCTATGAAAATATATTATTAAATATGCTCAACATTTCAATCGCGGATAAACCGAAGTTGTTTATTCTATGCATTCGGTTTTATTTACCCGACCACCTCAATCCGACTCGAACCTGACCCAATCGGCTGTACCTGAATTTGTACAGGAATCCGTTCGTGCATCTCCTGAATATGTGAAATGAGGATGACTTTGCGTCCTTGGCTTTGCAGTTGATCCAAGGCATTCATTACCATATGTAGCGAAGAGGCATCCAGCGTGCCAAAACCTTCATCAATAAACAGCGACTCGATTTTCATTGAGCCAGACGCCATATTGGCAATCGCCAAAGAAATCGCAAGGGCGGTCAGGAAAGACTCACCGCCAGACAATGAAGCCACGGAACGGGTTTCTCCATCCATATCATGGTCAATGATGGCTAGGCTGAGGGAGTTATCCAAACGTTTTAAGGTATAACGCTGTGACAACATGTTGAGTTGCTGGTTGGCATATTCGAGCAGAATATCCAGATTATATTGCTGGGCTAAATCACGGAAATCCTTGCCTTTAGAATCACCAATCAAACTGGAAATTTTATTCCAGCGGTGTTCCTGCTGCTGAATCTGCTGGATTTGATCGGCAAACTGCTTTTGTTTGGCGACATTTTGTTGATGGACTTCCAATTTCAGTTTGAACTGATCACGTTGTTCAGCGTGTTGTTGCAACTGTTCATGATTGAGACGGATGTGCTCAAGCAACTGTGTTTGTTCAATGTGCGGTTGTTGTTGCTGATGAACATCTAATTGCTGTTGTAGTGTTTTGAGTGCAGAGGCGGCTTCATTGAGCAAGCGCTCTGCATTGTGTAATGCCGTTCGAATCTGCTGTTCTTGTTCTGTACCAATGCTAAGTAAGTCAGCCAACTGCTTTTCTGCAAACTCGGGATGTTGGCTCAGCCATGCATGAATTTCATTTTTGGCTTGAGCATGGGTCGCTTGTTGCTGCTGCTGGTGGGCTTTAAGCAGTTCCAATTCATTTTTCTGCTGTTCAAAACTTTGACGAGCTTGTTCAAAACTTTGCTTGTTTTGATGATATTGCTGTTGTAATTGTTGGCGTTGTTGATCATGTTGATTTAGCCATTCATTGGCTTTAAGTTCGGTTAAACCGGTCATCGCTACAATGAGTTGATGCGCAGATTCTGTATTTTGTTTGCCTTTAACTTCGATGTCTTTGAGTTGCTGGTTAAACTCGGTATGTTGAGTCAGTAAACCGACTAGATTGGACTTTAATAAATTCAGTTGCTGTTTGAGTTGGTCTTGTTGTTTGCTTAGGGTCTCAGCTTGTTCAAGTTGTTGGGTGCGCTGCTGCAAACGTTGCACGAGCTGTGGCGCGTAGCCTAAGGTTTGTTGCTGCCATAGGCTTTGTTCATCATGCGTTAGGCAATCTATAATATGCTGAATCTGTTGTTGTAACTGCTGTACGCTTTCGATTTGATAGTGAATATTTTGAATGATCTGGGTCAGGTTGTAGTGGTCTTTATTGGCCTGATGCAGTTGCTGTAACTCAAGTTCGATCTGTTGTTTGAATTGGCTTGTCTCATTGCCCCATTGCTGTTGCGCTCTAGCTATTTCCGCATGCGGCTGAGTTAAATCTAACTGGACGTCGAACTGTGCTGCATGTTTGACTAATTCCTGATGTTGCAGCTTGAATTTGTCATCCGCTTGTTGCACGGCCGACTGTAATTGGGTCTGTTCGGTACGAATTTGGGTAAATTGCTGCTGTATATTTTGCCAAAGCTGAAAATAGTGTTGTTCGTGTTGAAGAGCCTGTTGTTCTTGCTGTTGTTGTAGTTTATACAAGGCTTTGGAGAGCTGACTTGCATCATCACGGTAGGGATGTTCGGTACTGCCACAGACCAGACAAGCTTCGCCGTGTTTGAGTTCAGCCCGCAGATGTTCGATATTTTCAGCATGCAATAAACGTTGTTGTTGCAATACTTGCTGTAATTTTTCCCGTTCAGTTTTGGCAGATTGAAAGTCGACTTCACTTGTTTGCAGTTGTTGTTCCAGCTGCTGATATTGTTGCTGTGTGGTACTAAGCTGATGAGTCAGTGCCTCGTATTCTTTTTTAAGTTCAAAATAATACTGTAATTTTTGTTGAGTCAGATCCAGTTGATTCAGTCGAGCCTGTTGCTGTTCTCTGAGTTTTTGTTTCTGCTCAATCTGATTTTCAATCTGTTGTGGTGGACCAAATTTTTGCATGAGTTCATGCAATAGGATTTTATCTTGCTCAAGCTTGGACTGTGCCTGTTGAATCGAACCTAAATTTTGTTCGACTTTTTGGTATTGCTGAATAAATTGATTGAGCTGCTGAATATGAGCATTCAACCCTTTATCTAAAGCGGAGAATTGTACGCTTTGTTGCAGTTGTTCAAAACAGCGCTGCTGTTGTATGGATAGGTTATGGTGGCTTTGTTCAAACTGCTGTTGTTGCTCAAGCAATGGTTGTTGTTGCGCTTCGTTTTGGCTTAAGCGTACTTTAGTTTTCTTATATTCATCGGCAATATATTCACGTTCTTGTACATATTTACGCACTTGGGAGAGTTCATGCTGATGTTTTTGTTCAAAGCTTTGAAATTGCTGTAAGGCTGTTTCAGCTTGGGTATAAGCTGTTTTTTCTTGCTCAAAGTGCGTGCTTAATGTCGAAAAGTGCTGCTGCTTGTGTTGAATCTGTGGCTCAAGCTGTTGCAGTGCTTTTTCCAGCTGTTGTTGTTGGAATACAACAGGACGAATGCCTGAAAAGATTTCGAGTTGACTGAGTCGACTGCGATCTGCTGCTAATGCCTCATATGCTTGAATCTGAATGTCATGCTGTTGCTGTTTTAGTGTGATTTCAGTTTGAAGTTTCTGTTGCTGTTCAAACCATTGTTGCTGTTGATTGAGCTGAACTTTGTTAGCTTCCAACTGTTGAACCTGTTGCTGTACCTGCTGGAATTGAGCTTTTAATTCGGCAATTTCTTCATCTGAACTGATTTCAATATGACCGAGCACATTTTCCAATTGCTTGCGCTGGTTGCTGATTTCACGGGTCTTTTCAAAAGCCAGTTGTCCAATTTTGGCAAAAATACTGGAATTGGTCAGATATTCGAGTAACTCACCACGCTCATTATCGCGTGCCTTTAAAAAAGCGGTGACTTCAGACTGTGCCAACAGTACCGCACGGGTGAATTGCTCAAAACTGAGTTGAGTAATCTGTTGAATATGGGCTTCAACTGCTTTGCTTTTGTCTGCAACGACCACACCATCGGTCAGGCATTTGAGTGAGCGTTGTACACTTTGCAGTTTGCCACTGGCATTTTCACGGGCGCGTTTAATTTCCCAACGTGCAAGGTAATGCTTTTGATCTTGTGCCACAAAACACAGTTCGGCAAAACCATGTCCTGTACCACGACGTAGAACCGTCAAAGGAGAGTTGGTCAGTAGTTCCGAACCATCGACATCTAACAGTTTGCCATCACTTTCTTTGAGGCGCGGAATTTTATTAAATAATGCCAGACACATGGCATCTAAAATCGTGGATTTTCCTGCGCCAGTTTTTCCGACAATGGCGATCAGTCCCGCACTGGCCAAAGGCTCAGTCTCAAAATCAATAAAATGCTCATCTGCTAAAGATGCCAAATTTTTCAGCCGAATTGATAAAATTTTCATGGCAGGTCCCTAAACAGTCTGATCATCTTCAAGTTGCTTTTGCGCTTCTGCGACTAAACTCATAAAGTCTTTGGTGACTTCATCATCGGCGTGATAGCCTTTTTTCTCCCAAATTTGCTGAAATAGTTTTTCGGGTGTTGGTGGCTCTAGGCTAATCGTTTGCTTGCTCTCGGCAGTACTTTCATTGGAGAGGTATTGTCTGGAAATCCGCACCAACCGATAACGATCTTTGGGTAAGGCATCTTCAAATTGTTGTCGTAGGTTAGGCTGTGGTGGGGTCGTGGTGTGATATTCGATATCGACATATTCACGATGCTCGAGATTTTCGATCGGTTCATTTGGCAGATTGCGCAGGCGTTGCATGACTGCACTGAGTTCATCTTTAATTTTATGCAGTTGAATACTTCGAGGTATTGGCAGAGCTTCAAAGCTAAACGCGTCTTCATTTTTTTTAGGATCAACGGTCACTTCAACCACTTGATGTTTATAGTTGATTTCACTAAATGACAGAGGAATAGGTGAACCGCTATAACGAATATGTGGATGCTGTACTTTTTGCGGTTTATGCAAATGCCCCAGTGCTACATAATCAATGCTGTCATCGAACAGAGCCGTAGATAGGGCTTCTTCATTACCAATAATAATTGGTCGTTCTGAATCGGAGGTTTCTCCGCCTTGCATATGCGCATGCGACATTAGAATCAGGGCTTGATCATCAGTTTTACGGCGTTTGGCTTCTTCGATCAATTGTTGATGCAAATAAGCAATCGCATTTTGACTGTTGGTGGTGTGTTCATTAAAGCCTGTGATTTCAGCTGATCGTAGAAATGGCAGGGCAATACACCACGCCACAATCTGTTTTTGCTCGTCATAAATTGGCAAAATTAAACGTTCTAGATCGAGGCTTTTATCTTGATTCCAGCGAATCACTCCAACGGTTTTGGCATTGTATTTTTCTAAAAGAGGCTCAACCTGTTCAATGCGATAACCCGAGTCGTGATTGCCTGCAATCATTAAGGTTTGCATGTGTGGGGCAAGCTCATGAGCATCGGCAAGGAACTGATACAGTTGTTTTTGTGCCTGTGAGCTGGGATTAATCACATCAAAAATATCGCCCGCAATCAATAAGGCATGCGGTTGTTTGGCTTTGATCTGCTCAAGTAACCATGCCAGAAATTGTTCATGTTCGTAGTGGCGGGAATGATTATAAAAAAACTGCCCCAAATGCCAATCAGACGTATGAAAAAAACGCACGGTCATAAATGAATCTAAAAATAAAATAAACCCGAATAAGGTAGCACGTATTTAGGGCGAAGGGAGCGTCTTGCTCAGCAGAAAAAGCACTACAAGATGCCGCTTGATCATTTTTAAGCGATGCTCTAGTTTGAGCTCCATAGCATTATTTTAACAATGAGGAATATAGAATGAGCTTAGGTCAAGTAAGCCGCGAAATTATTGATCACATCATGTTGATTGGCTTGGATCGGGTGGCAAAGCGTAATGCTTTCGATAGCCATATGATTCAGGATTTATCCCTTGCTTTAACAGAATATGAAAACAATGCTGAATTGCGTTGCGCCGTGATTTTTGCGCATGGTGATCATTTTACCGCGGGCCTAGATCTGGTGGAATTACAGTCTAAAATTTCACAAGGCATTTTTAATTTTGCAGCGGATCAGGTGAATCCGTGGGGAACAGGTGGTCGGCATCGGACTAAACCAGTCATTGTGGCAGTACAAGGGATCTGCTATACCGCTGGGGTGGAGTTAATGCTGAATGCCGATGTGGTGATTGCCGGTGAAAATACCATCTTTGGTCAGTTGGAGGTATTACGCGGCATCATGCCATTTGGTGGTGCAACTGTTCGTTTCGTGCAGGCTGCAGGTTGGCAAAAAGCAATGCCTTATTTATTAACGGGCAAAACTTTTGATAGCAAAACGGCCTATGAATTGAACCTTGTCTCGGAGGTGGTGGCGTCAGGGCAGCAACTTGAGCGTGCCTTGGAAATTGCTAAAGAAATCTGTGTTTCTGCACCATTGGCTGTACAGGCGTTATTGGCTTCTGCAACAGATGCAGTAACACAGGGGCAAAGCGTGGCATTTGAAAAAATGAACAATTATTTAATGCCACTGTTTGTATCTGAAGATGCTCAAGAAGGGATTCGCGCGATGTTAGAAAAACGCCCACCGCAGTTTAAGGGGCGGTAATTAGGGTGTGTTGACACTTTTAGCTTAAAAAAATAGCGAAGTAGTAAAATCAAATCGCCAAACCCAATTTTACTATTCGCTATGCCTCGTACCATGCTGACAGATCAACACTGGCAAAAGTTGAAAACTATTTTGCGTAATTTATCTATTCATCACAACTCAAATTTACGTAATTTTATTGAAGCTATTCTCTATAGAATTAGAACAGGCTGTCCGTGGCGAGATATTCCTTCCTATTTCGGTCAATCAAACTCTATTTTCAAACGTTTTAATCGTTGGTCAAGCAGCGGTAAGTTGCTTAGATTATTCAAATTATTAGCATCATGCCCCGATATGGAGTGGATTTTTATTGATGGCTCTCACGTACGTGCTCATCAACATTCTGCCGGTATAGCGAATCAATCCATTTCTAAAAGTGTAGGAGGAAACTCCTCAAAAATACATTTGATTGTTGATTCACATGGCAATCCTATTGATTTCATGATTACCGATGGCACTACACATGACATCAAAGTTGCACCTGATTTAATAGCAACATTAGATTTAAAAGAGACAGAAGTGGTATGCGCAGATAAAGGCTATGATTCAGAACCACTGCGTGAGCAGATCAGAAAAACAGGAACAAAAGCGAATATACCAAAGAAAATAAATAGCCAATCGAACAATGATCATATGGACTGGTATTTATATAAAATCAGGCATTTAGTTGAAAATATGTTTTGTAGATTAAAACAATTTAGAGGGATAGCTACTCGATATGACAAGCTCAAAAGAAATTATCAAAGTGCTGTTGCCTTAGCCTGTATATTTTTATGGCTACCTTTATAGGTTTAATTATGAACAGTAAATGTCAACAGACCCTAATATTTTTTAAAATACAGGATGAATGAGTTGCTCTACTTGATGAGTTTCATGAAACCAAACAAATATGGATTCTGCTAAAACATTTGGCTTGAGCGGATCAGGAAGAAAAATTAAATAATCGCCACAGCCATTTTGAGCAAATGCGATTGCAGATTCAGGAAATCCATCCCATGCCTGTGCGAGTTTAGTTTCTCGAACAATATGATTACATGTCCGCATTTTTCTTTTGGGATTGGATTGATCAAAAAAAGGAAAAATTTGCCAATTATGATCGACGATGAACAATTCACCACCATTTTCCTCAATCATTTTATTTCTAAATGATTGAGGAAATCTCAGCTGTAATTCCAGTTCAGCCGCCATGATATATTCTTCTTCAATCGGAAAAGGCATTGTGATTTTTCAATAAAAAAATTAATAATTTTTTTTATACTGCTTTTTCATCAATCTGGCAAATCCCAAAGGTATTGTGATCAAGATCCAGGAAATAACCTTGCCAACAACGATTCGGGATGGCGAATTTATCCATCGCTACAATGCCGCCTAAGCTAAGAATTTTAGCTGCTGTAGCATCGAAACTTTCTACTTCGATGCTACAGGTAAAAGCATTGCTGCCACATCCTGTTGGTGGTGTTGCAACGGGACGTTGCAGTAAACCGCCGTAAATCCCCTCTGTGGCAATTCGATAGTACTCGATCGGTAAGTCGTGCACTTTTTCAAATTTCCAGCCAAATACTGATTGATAAAAATGAATGTCACGTTGTGGATCTGACGACTGTATTTCAAAATAAATAATACTGTTCATGGCAGCTATCCTTTTGTAGTTATTGTCTAGAAATTATTCTAAATAGATCGGGGAAATTACAGATAACGATTTATGTAAGTAGATTCCTCGCGCCGCGTACTTGATTGAAAGAATGTAATTTAGTCTTGATTAAAGAGATGAAGTTGAAATTGATGAATATCATTAAACTGATTAATACACCAGAGCTTTTAGCGCAGGCCGCAATGTGGTTTTCAGATAAATGGGAAATCCCTATTGAGGCCTATCGAGACAGCATACAAATCTCAATTGAACAGCCAGGAGAAATTCCACAATGGTATCTGATTCTGAATAAACATCAGCAAATCATTGCAGGGGCTGGAGTGA
This sequence comes from Acinetobacter sp. CIP 64.2, assembly GCF_000369645.1. NCBI lineage: Bacteria > Pseudomonadati > Pseudomonadota > Gammaproteobacteria > Moraxellales > Moraxellaceae > Acinetobacter > Acinetobacter sp. CIP 64.2. The sequence goes on along the minus strand of NZ_KB850121.1, from coordinate 188,092 downwards.
TCGAGAATGATTTTCATGACCGTAACGACCTTAGTCCCAATCTATGTGCGCTATTTGTTGAAGAGGCTTATCGGAAGCAGAATATTGCAAGGGAACTGTTGGACTTCATACGTGCGGAAATGAAAACTTTAGGGTTTGAGAAACTGTATCTGGTCACAGACCTAGATGATTTTTATGAAAAATGCGGTTGGGTATTTTTAACAAGGGTTCAAGATGATGAGGGGGAATTGATGAAAATGTATGTTGCTGATACGTTTTAGCATACAAATTTCAGGCAAATAAAAACCGACGATTCGAGTGATGATAAATCGTCGGTCAAAATCTTTTTCAATGGTTCTGGCTGCTAACACAACCATTGCGAAAGATGGAGAGTCATAATGAAAGGTCACCGAAAACACTGCGGATGCCGTGCAATGTCCAATCGGTTGCTGCGACCTTGTACCCTATATAACGCTGTTGCTTGAGGATTGGTTGACATTAAAATGAAAAAAAAGTGAAAAAAATTTATAATTATTACTTAAGACCAGTTTAATTAGGTTTATCTATATGATTTCATTGCGTTTGTATTATTTCTGGTTTTTCATAATTTGTTTTACTGCGACTTTGTTGGTTGGTGTGCTAGCAGCCATTTTGCCTAATAGTATTGGCGGCGTATTGACTGCTATTCCCTATTTAATTGCCATCATTGTTATTTTATTCAAATTTTTGAAGAAACAGCGCCGTGCACCGACGCCACAGGAAAGGAAACGTTTAAGCATCGGATTTAGTTTGATCTTTTGGGGCTATAACGTTTGTGGCTTATTGTTAGGGCTGTTTATTTTTGCACGTAAAGACCCTGAGGTCTGGCAAAACTTCTTGTTATATCTGAAACAACCTGCATTTTTGCTTAGTATTTTAGCGATGTGGTTTGTGATTGCCGTGCCGCTCTTCTTAATTACCTATTGGTTTTACGGACCGCAAGCACAGCGAATGGCCAATAAAATGTTCAATTAGTTGAACAAAGTTCACTTGTAATTCACTTTTATTCTGCTAAGAGTTAGACATTGATCTGATCAATATCATGCGGGATGAGAGTGCGATGCAAAAACAGACGGTTTTAATCACAGGTGCAAGTGGTTTTATTGGCTCACATTTGTTGCCTTTTTTATTAGAACAACACTATCAAATCATTGCACTGACCCGACAGCCAAATCGGGTTTCTCAGCATTCAGCGCTACGTTGGGTGAATGATCTTGATCAAATTGCAACGCAACAGATTGATTATGTGATTAATCTGGCTGGTGAAAATATTGGTGCAAAACGCTGGACGGAACAGCGTAAACAGCAATTAATACACAGCCGTGTTACGGTGACAGAACAACTATATCAATGGCTGGAACATCGGCAAATTGTTCCCAAATGCATTATTTCTGGCTCTGCGATTGGTTATTACGGTATTGATCCACAAGAGCAATGGAAACTTGTTTGTGATGAAAATACGCCACCACAAGCGATTTTTATGTCCGAACTTTGCCAAAAATGGGAACAGACCGCTTTAAAATTTAGTCAACAAAATACCAAGATCATTCGTTTAGGTGTAGTTTTTGGACGGGGCGGGATTTTGCCACAAATGCTGTTACCGATTCGACTGAATACTATTGCACAAATTGGTTCAGGACAGCAACCAGTCGTGTGGATTCATATCCAAGATGTACTGAATGCCATGGTTTTTCTGTTGCAATCTAATCACAGTCAAAAGGCGTATAATCTTGTCGCCCCAGAACAAATCAATCAAAAGCGGTTCGTTCAAATGGCTGCTCAGATGTTAAGACGTAAACCTTTTATACCAATGCCTAAGTGTGTGTTTAAATCGGTGCTTGGTGAACAATCGCAGCTTATTTTGAATGGTCAGTATGTGGCACCTACGGCGTTGTTAGAACAGGGCTTCCAATTTCAATATCCAGATTTGAATGTGGCATTAACTGAAATTTTAGCAGGAAATTAAATCCTGTCGCTTTAAGCGCAGAGGTGAATAGGCTAGGGGATCAACCAGTGGGTCTTGCTTCAAAATGAGCTGACGTAGTAGACGCGCTGAGCCCGAGCCCATACACAGGCCATTGCGGAAATGCCCAAAGTTAGCCCAAAGATTTTCCAAGTCTGGCATGAGGCCGATATAGGGAATACCCTGTGGGGAACTTGGACGTAAACCCGCCCAGCGTTTTACAATCGGGAATTGCGCTAACTCAGGCACCATCTCTAAGCAGGCAGTGAGGATATCTTGCTGGGTATGTTCATCCACCGCAGTACTAAAGCCAGTCTCTGCCATGCTTGAACCACAGACAATGTGACCATCTTGACGTGGAATCAGATACATCACCCGATTCATGCACATGGTTGGCAGCCAGTTTTCAGGGGTTTTAAATAACAGCATTTGCCCTTGCACGGGATATACCGGGATATTGCGTTGAAGCTGCTGTTGCCATTGCTGACTCCATGCCCCAGACGTAATCACCATATGATCTGCAGTAAATTTCCGACTATCTTCGGTTTCAATCCATTGAACTTTTTTATTTTGAATCATCAGTTTTTCAACAGGGCAATGCTCAAAGAAACGTACCGCAGCGTGTTGTTTTAAATAGCAAATTAACGATTGTAATAAACGTGGATTACGGACATTGGACAGGTATGGGAAATACATTGCGTGTTGGAATTGTGCTGAAATATATGGGTTGACGCGCTGTAGTTGAGAACGATTGAGCAGTTCACTGTGTTGCATCGGTTCTTGATATCGAGTGGCGTAATTCAAGCCAATTTCAAAATCGTCCTGATCGAAAATTAGCATGCCTGTATCGTGGATTTGAAAATCAATATCCGTAACAGGCAGCAGTTTTTCATTCCATGCTTGGTAGAGGGGCTTGCCATATTGCGCCAGTTGATTGACTTCGGGCGCATAACGCCAAGGATACATCGGCGAGAGGATACCTCCACCTGCCCATGAGGCGGCTTGACCTGCTTGTTGTTGGTCAAAAATATCGACAGAGCAGCCTTGTTCAGCAAGTTCCAATGCTGACATTAAGCCACTAATACCCGCACCAATGATGGCAATATGCATAACTTTAATTTAAGTGGTTTCTAAGATAAAAACGTATCTTGAAATTTGCTACACGGAAGACGTCATTCGCAACCTGCGTGATATACGCTAAGAGAAGCCCTGTTATACATCCTCAATATTAGAAAAATGTAAGAAGTGAACAGGTTTTGCGAATGACAATGGTTTTGCCTACTTTTCCCGAAAGAAAAGTAGGTCGAGCCGAAGGCTAATCCAGAAAAAGGATGAGAGCTCAACAAGACTCTGGAGTAGATACTATCATTTTCGGATAGATGAAACATAACTTCTATTTCATCTCTTTTAATTTACGGGCTGCATCTTCAGCAAAATAGGTCCAGATCCCATCTGCACCTGCACGACGGCAACACAATAATGATTCTAAGATCACGCTGTCAGATAACCAGCCATTTTGAATTGCACCGGCAAGCATGGCATATTCGCCGCTGACCTGATAGATAAAGGTAGGTACGCCAAAAGTATCTTTGACTTCACGCACTACATCCAAATAAGGCATACCTGGTTTAACAATCACCATATCCGCACCTTCTTGTAGATCCAGTGCAATCTCATGCAAGGCTTCAGCACGGTTCCCCACATCCATTTGGTAATTATATTTATTACCGCCTTTCAAGTTGCTGGCAGAACCGACTGCATCTCTGAAAGGACCATAGAAGCTTGAGGCATATTTGGCTGAATAGGCCATGATGTTGGTGTAGATAAAATCATTTTGTTCAAGTGCTTGGCGAATCGCACCGATACGGCCATCCATCATGTCACTTGGTGCAATCACATCGGCACCTGCCGCAGCATGGCTCAGCGCCTGTTTTACTAAGCATTCAACGGTTTCGTCATTGAGTACATAACCCGTGTCATCAATAATACCGTCTTGACCATGAGTGGTATAAGGATCAAGTGCACCATCGGTAATCAAGACCATCTCTGGTAATTCTTTTTTAAGGAGGCGGCAAGTGGTTTGTACCAAGCCATCTTCATGCCAAGCGGCTTCTGCAGTTAAGCTCTTATCTTGTTGAGGGGTGACTGGGAATAAAGCCAGTTTTGAAACCCCGAGTTCAAGCAGGTTTTCTGCTTTTTTTAATAATAAATCAGCGGACAAACGTTGCACATTGGGCATACTCGGAATGTCTTGGGTTTGTTGTTGTCCTGGTAATACAAACACTGGATAAATCAAGTGATCTGCCGTTAAATGAGTTTCGCTGACCATGGCACGAAGTTGGTCATTTTTACGGATACGGCGCATGCGAGTCGCAGGAAAAGCTGGACGATTGAACGTATAAGTCATAACAATCTCGATGTTCAGTATTACACTATAGGAATAATTGAGTGATTCAGCCATGCTAGGGGAGAGTTCAGCGACATCACTCAATTACAAACCCCGCTATTGTAGCCCCATATTTTTAGATTTGTGCAAAAGAATGGAAAGTTATTCTTTCCGTTGAGTGTAGGCCGCGTATGAATGATGTAAAGAGAAACTGGACTGGGAATATTCAGTTAGGTGCCAAGGCAGACCACCAAGTGGTCTCGAAGCAATTATGTAAGGCATTCAATGCCTGTCCGTTTTTTAAATATTGCGGCATGGTGATGCGGGTGGTCGATGGCCAGATTGAAGCCTATGTGGAGATGCAACCAGAACTGGTGGGAAATGTGGCATTTCAGATTTTACATGGGGGCGTCGCTGCCACGATTCTGGACAGTATTGGGGGGGTTGCGGCAATGGAGCAACTCTATCTCCGTGCCACGCCAGAAGATCTGCCTGATACCATCAAGAAAGTATCCCGTTTGGCCACTGTAGACATGCGTGTCGATTATCTGGCACCTGGGCGTGGAAAATACTTCATTGCCCGTGCTGAAACGCTACGTTTAGGGCGTAAAGGTTGTACCATGCGCATGACCATGGTCAATGATGAAGATAAGCCTATTGCGACAGCAATTGCCTCTTATGCTTACTAAAAAGTGTTGAACACTTAAGCTGTTTTTTAGCATGGACTTCTGTCTTTCATTCAACTTCCTTTTTCCGCATTGATAACGTATTTCTATCCTAAGGAATACGTGATTCAGCAAGAAAAAGGAGCTGTTGTACCTCATCTGAAGCATCATTTTGATTTGCTTAAACATAATCGTGCAGCATGGATAAGCAGGCGCAAGAGCAGCAGTCATGGTCACGTTCTGTTAGCCATGAACTCATCACTGTAGTCCTTCAGGGCGATTGGGAAGTGCATATTATCCCAAGACCATTAGCCAAAGCATGGCTCGGTGAGATTGTCGGGAAAAATATTTTGTGTTTAGCCTCTGCAGGTGGTCAACAAGCACCTGTGTTGGCGGCTGCGGGTGCGAATGTCACGGTGTTTGATCTTTCCGATCAGCAACTACAGCAAGATCGCATGGTGGCTGAGCGGGAAGGACTGCATCTCAAGACTGTACAGGGAAATATGTGTGATTTGCATGCCTTTCACAATGCTGAATTTGACCTGATCATCCAACCCATTTCAAACCTCTAGGTTGCGGATATTCAAGCGGTCTGGAAGATGTGTTCTCGAGTCTTAAAAAACCTCAAGGGATTCTGATCGCCAGTTTTATAATCCTGTGGTTTTTATTTCAGATCGTAATCCTGAATATGCCAAGCAGGGACTGATTCATCCGATGTATACCTTGCCTTATTCAGATCTTCAGGATCTAAGTGCGGACGCGCTCAATGCCAAGTTACAAAGAGGGGAAGTAGTGGTATTTGGGCATAGCTTCACTGATTTAATTCAGCGGCAACTGGCTGCAGGCTTTCTGCTTCAGAGCTTTTATGAAGATGATCAATTGTAGCCACGTTTTTGAGTAGATCGATTTATGCCAACGTTTTTGGCAACACGCGCGATTAAACTTTAAACCAAGAGCTGATTGGGGGGATTTGGAAAGACTTGTATCGTGAGTCTACTTAAAAAATATCATTAATTAATAATTGAACGCATCAGTTATTTTTTTTATTCTCGTATTATGATTTTTTATCGTTAAAATGCCCAATAATATTTTGCTGCCGTTTTGCACTTTGGGTTTTAACATTCAGTTAAGTTTTTTTAAATAAACTGATCGGCTGATTAAACCAAAAGTTAAAAAGTCTCTTTAATTTTCAGGAATAACCTATGACCGACGCCCAAGCCAAGCCTCAGGATGTTGCTTCAGACTCGGCATCAGATGATGCAATGAAAGCAAAACGTAAAAAGTTTCTCGGATTTTTCGCACTCATTCTTATTCTTGCTGCAATCCTGTACGGTATTTGGGCACTGTTCTTTAACCATTCAGTTAGTACCGACAACGCCTATGTCGGCGCAGAAACCGCACAGATTACCTCGATGGTCAGTGGGCAGGTGACCGATGTATTGGTGAAAGAGACGCAACAGGTTAAACAGGGTGATGTGTTGGTGCGTATTGATGAGCGTGATGCCAAGATTCAATTGGCACAGGCGCAGGCGGAACTTGCCAAGGCGCAGCGTCAATATAAACAAAGTCAGGCCAATAGCAGTTCTTTGAACTCTCAAGTGGTGGTGCGTAATGATGAAATCACCAGTGCACAAGCACAAGTGAGCAAGGCGCAAGCAGACTACGATCGTGCTGCACTGGAATTGAATCGTCGTAATGAGCTGGCTGCATCTGGCGCGATTTCTAAAGAAGAATTGAGTAAGGCACAAAGTGCGGTTTCTACGGCAAAAGCCAGTCTGGAATTAGCTCAGGCTGGTTTGGCGCAAGCCTCTTCGAGCCGTAAAGCTGCGGAAAGTACATTGGCTGCCAACGATGCCTTGATCCAAGGTTTGAATGAAGCATCGACTCCTGATGTATTGGTGGCGAAAGCACATGTGGAACAAGCTACATTGGATCTAGAACGTACGGTAATTCGAGCACCTATCGATGGCGTGATCGCACGCCGTAATATCCAGATTGGACAACGCGTTGCACCGGGTACGGTAATGATGTCGGTAGTCCCAGTGTCTGCACTGTATGTCGATGCCAACTATAAAGAAAGCCAATTGGCGAAAGTCAAAGCCGGACAGAAAGTCACTTTACGTTCTGACTTGTATGGTGATGATGTGGTCTATCATGGCGTAGTACAAGGTTTTTCTGGTGGTACGGGGGCTGCTTTCGCCTTGATTCCTGCACAAAATGCTACGGGTAACTGGATTAAAGTGGTACAGCGTTTACCTGTACGTATCAGTCTTGATCCGAAAGAACTTGCACAACATCCATTGCGTGTGGGGCTGTCGATGCAAGCGGATATTGATCTCGCATCGAAGTAATTAGCCATGAAAACGCAAAATCCTTTTGCAGAACTTAGTGGTGGGCGTCTACTGCTTGCAGCATTTGTCATCGCCCTTTCCAATTTTATGGTGGTCCTAGATACCACCATTGCCAACGTATCTGTGCCTCATATTACAGGTAACCTCGCAGTTTCCAGTTCACAAGGCACTTGGGTCATTACCTCCTACGCCGTTGCAGAAGCGATTTGTGTGCCATTAACAGGATGGCTTGCAGGACGCTTTGGTACAGTGCGCGTGTTTGTTTTTGGTCTGATTGGTTTTACTATCTTTTCCTTTCTATGTGGTCTTGCCACTTCCTTGGAAATGCTGGTGTTTTTCCGTATCGGACAGGGTCTGTGTGGTGGTCCACTCATGCCACTCAGCCAAACCTTATTGATGCGGATTTTCCCACCTGAAAAGCATGCACAGGCGATGGGTCTCTGGGCGATGACCACGGTAATCGGACCAATTTTAGGTCCAATCCTTGGTGGATTAATCAGTGACAATCTTTCTTGGCACTGGATTTTCTTTATCAATATTCCTGTCGGGATTTTCTGTGCTTTAGCTGCGATACGGTTGTTATCTGTAGCTGAAACCAAAACAGAAAAACTACGAATTGATGCGATTGGTTTGGGGTTGTTGGTGCTCTGGATTGGCGCACTGCAATTGATGCTCGATTTGGGGCATGAACGAGACTGGTTTAACAGCAGCAGTATAATCATGTTGGCTTTAATTGCCGTGGTTGGTTTTATTGTGTTTATGATCTGGGAGCTGACCGAAAAGCATCCCGTGGTGAATTTGCATGTGTTCCGACATCGGGGCTTCGCCGTGTCCGTATTGGCGTTGGCTTTTGGCTTCGGTTCCTTCTTTGGCAGTATTGTGCTGATTCCACAGTGGCTACAGATTAATTTAGGCTATACCGCCACATGGGCGGGTTATCTAACTGCAACCATGGGGTTTGGCAGTCTGACCATGTCCCCGATTGTAGCCAAGCTGTCAACCAAATATGACCCGCGTGCATTGGCCAGTTTTGGTTTAGCCTTGCTGGGTGTGGTGACTTTAATGCGCGCTTTTTGGGTGACGGATGCTGACTTTATGTCTTTGGCTTGGCCGCAAATCTTGCAGGGCTTTGCCGTGCCATTCTTCTTTATACCGCTGTCGAATATTGCAATGGGTTCGGTGTTGCCACAGGAAATGGCCTCGGCTGCGGGTTTGATGAACTTCTTGAGAACTATGGCAGGGGCGATTGGTGCGTCGATTGCAGTCACGATTTGGGATGATCATGCCAAAGTGGCGCGTAGTGAAATGGTGAATAATTTACATCCGCAAGAAGTACAAAATACCCTGTTGCAGAATGGATTCTCTTCTGATGCGACACTCGCTATGATTTCGAATCTGGTCGATAAAGAGGCCATTACCATGTCTGCCAATCATGTGTTTATGCTGTTGGCGATTGTGTTTGTATTTGCCAGTGCCTTGATCTGGATGAGTCCAAAGCCGAAAGGCAATACGGGTGGCATGCCAACACACTAGATATTTTGAAGAAAAAAAGCATCTCTTAGGAGATGCTTTTTTTTATGTATAAAAATAGTGTCTTGGCTAGGAATTGTTAGATTTTGCCTGTTTTTATGCCAGAAATACGTGCCAGAATCGGGCTGAAAGTTCAAAAGGACGACATGATCAAACAAGGAGAGACATTGGTGGGCTCAGGATTGAAGGCCTAAAATTATTAGAGATGACTAAAAGTTATTTTTTATCAAAGATTAAAAACATTTGTACCTAAAAATAAAGACGCTTGCATGACAATTGCATGGATAGGTCGATCAATATAGTGGAGTTATCACGTGAATCATAGATATTCATTTTTGTTCAGTAGTCTATTGGCTGTTGGCATATTACAAGGATGTGGAAATAATTCCTCATCAGATCAATCGGGCAATGACTCCAATAGCAATCACCCATCAAATTCCAATTTAATTATTGACCAAGATTCAACGAGCTGTAGCAAACTGGTACAGGATGGTTCCAGTGTGGTGGTGGGTTCAGACCAGAATGGTGATCCAGCGGCCCCCGAAGGTGCGTCAGGCTATCGATTAAACAATACGGTTAAATATGCTGATCAATATATGGTGGTCGCGAACACGCCATTGGCAGTAAAGGCGGGATGCGAGATTTTAAAAGCGGGTGGCAGTGCCGTTGATGCGGCCGTTGCGGTACAGGCGGTATTGGGATTGGTTGAGCCACAATCCAGTACTATCGCAGGCAGTGGCTTTATGATGTATTACGATGCCAAAAGCAAAATGGTCACAGCTTATGACGGGCGAGAAACTGCGCCTGCCGCAGCCAATGAATACTATCTGATTCGACAGGATATACATGATCCAGAATCTGCAGCCCCTGTACCAAGTACCCGCCGTAGCGGACGTTCGATCGGGGTTCCTGGGGTGATGCGATTACTGGAACAGGCTCAGCAGGAGCATGGCAAACTGAAATGGGATCAGCTTTTTAATCAAGCCATTGATCTGGCCGATCATGGTTTTCGCATTCCGGGGCGTCTGGCCGATGCCATTGCAAGTAATGCCGACCATTTGGCACTGGATGCCAATGCGGTATCGACCTATTTCTACCCAGATGGTACACCGAGAAAAGTCGGTGAAACCATGACCAATAAAGCTTATGCCAAAACGCTGGAAGCACTGGCAAGCCAAGGTGCAAAAGCCATGTACAGTGGGCCAATGGCGCAGAATATCGTGGCAAAAGCTGGACAAACAATCGGGGACGATGCTGCCCGTACACCGATTACTCCAAGCTTGATGACTTTACAGGATTTATCGAATTATCAAGTTAAAAAACGCACGCCAATCTGTACGACTTACCGTGACCGTTATTATGTGTGTACCATGCCACCGCCATCCTCAGGAGGAATTGCAGTTGCACAAACACTGGGTATTCTAGAGAACTTCGATATGAGCAAATATCCGCCGAAACAGCCAGAAAATGAAGGCGGGATACCCGATGTCATGGGCGTACATTTAGTTTCTGAGACAGAGCGCTTGGCCTATGCAGACCGTGATAAATATGTGGCAGACACTGACTTCATTTCATTACCCGCGAAAGGCATTGCCAGTTTGCTTGATAAAAACTATTTAAAACAACGGGCCGCATTGATCAGTCCAGATCAAAGTATGGGGGTGGCGCAAGCAGGTCAATTCGACTCAAATGCGGGCATCGATAAGACAGTTGAGCATGGTACTACACAGTTCACCATCGTCGATGCTTATGGCAATGTGGTATCCATGACATCGACAGTCGAATCCAGTATGGGGTCATTTCATATGGTCGATGGTTTCTTGTTATCCAATCAGCTAACCGACTTTAGTGCCTACCCTGTCGATCAAACAGGGGCCTTGTTGGCCAATCGGGTGGAAGAGGGCAAACGTCCACGCAGTACCATGGCACCCACTTTGGTATTCAAAGGCACCACAGCTGATGAATTTTATATGGCAACAGGTTCACCGGGCGGTGGCACCATTATTCAATATGTGGTTAAAACCTTGGTTGGGGCATTGGACTGGAACCTGAATGCCCAGCAGGCAACTTCGCTGGTGAACTTCGGTGCTACCAATAGCCCTAATACTAATATTGATAGCTCAAACGACCAGTTGTCTTTGCTGGAACTGATTGATGGTTTAAAAGCAAAAGGGCATGGTATTTCCAATACGGCACAAACCAGCGGTATTGCCACGATTATGAAAGTCAAAATTGATAATCAAAGCAAATATGCTGGTGGTGTAGACCCACGCCGTGAGGGCATTGTGTTAGGTAATGGTGCATTATAAGTTTATATCGAGAATGCTGTCTTTGTGGCAGCTTGTTTTAATTCAGGTCTTGAAAAACCAAGTTCAGCAACAATATAGACTTATAAGCGCATATTTTGTTCGATGCTTAGAAATTAACATTTAAATTCTAGCCATCTATGTTATCATTGCGCTGTACTTTGGGGATGTTATTGGCTTCGACGCTGGTGATGAAACTCATAGATGCATGCCGAGAGCGCATTTCCTCTCGTAAATAAAATTTGCATTTTAATAGTCGCAAACGACGAATCATACGCTCTAGCTGCCTAAGGGCAGCTTGTCCGCTTCACTGAATACTTGTGGTCAGTGAACCCGACTGAAGCGCACGCACACAAGTCCGTATAGTGTTGAGCCTCGGGACACTATACCAAATCTAGAGGATCGCACTTTGTACCCTGTTCGTCGGGTCGCTTAGTGTTAAAACAATAGACGATATCTAAGCATGTAGTATTCTCGAGTGTAGTGCTGGCGGACGCGGGTTCAACTCCCGCCATCTCCACCAAAATATTATTAGGGATTGTTCGATCCGATATAAAAAAGCCTTTAAGTTCAATACTTGAAGGCTTTTTTATTTGCCTGTTTGTCCGATATCATCCGACTTGATTTGACCTTATTTTTTGCCTTTATGAAGGGAATAGTATGCTAAAAGTTAGCTTCTTGCCTTCTGGATTACGATGGATTCCGTTCACCAAAGGAGATTACTGGGTTCTAGGAGTTGATTCTAATTACCGTGTCGCATTGGTCGGAGGCCCATCTCATAAGTACCTGTGGATATTATCAAGAGATCCGAATCTGGATGCGGCAACGTATCAATCGTATGTGCAAACTGCACGGGATTATGGATATGATGTGTCTAAGTTGGTTCGAACTCCGCAGAAATAATAAATGAAAAACTGTCACCGTTTTCATAAACATTTAAACAAGCCCTTGATCTTTCAAGGGCTTGTTTATTTAAAGCTTTTATATCTCCGAATTTGTACTCATAGAACGTGCTTTACGGTCAGTTAGACGATCATAAAAACCAGCTGCGGAGAAAGCGGTTTTAAAAGCACACCACTGCAATGGTTCAGGGAGGGTCGAAGGCGTTTTATGATACAGGGCTGTTAAAATAGGATTCTCAATGCCTTTGATTTTCTCGGCAAGTAACTGCCCCATAAAGGACTGAGTAGCAAGCCCATGCCCAGTACAGCCAGCAACATAGATTATATTTTGATGCGTTCCTGTAGTACCTACCACAGGCAGAAAATCATATGCCACGCTAACGTAACCACTCCAGCAGTGCTTAATACCAAGACCTTGCAAGGTAGGATGACGTTCACGCAAGGTCTGTGCCAGTGCAGCATAGGCATCTTGATCTGGCACATTAGGAGTCTTTGAACCATAAACATAATTTAACTTCTTCACCGTCAACACCATCGTATTGTGTGCTGTGAGACGATGGCTCTCCATCATCAAATGCGGTGTAATAATTCCTTCTCTATTCTGCCAACCCAAAGATGCCAATTGCTTTGGAGACAACTGTTGGGTTTCAATTGCTGATACGCGTATCGGCGCAACCTTATCACGTAGTAACCCTAACTGAGGTGTGAACGCATTTGTCGCCAATACTACGATTGAGGCAGTTGCACGACCTCGTGGAGTCTTGCAGGTTATCTCCGCGCCTTCACTGTAAGACAGCAAGGGCGTTTTTTCATAGAGCTTAACGCCTGCCTGAATTGCCGCACGACGTAAACCGCCGACATATTTACCAGGATTGAGCGTGCCGCCACGTTGCTCACTACCAAATAGAAACGCTGGTGGAATACCGCGAGCGCGCATCTCTGCTTGATCTACAAAGCGAGTGATTGAACCCAGTTCACGACCAACCTCCATACTGCGACTTAGCCATTTTTCCTGAGAAGGATCAATCGCAGCACGTATGATGCCAGAAGGATTGTAATCACATTGAATTTCCAACTCGGCTAGACGCTTTTCGACGTAGCACACGGCCTCGTCATAAAAATTCACAAATTTTCGTGCGTGCTCAACACCGACGCGTTTTGCGAACATTTCAAACTCAATGCCCATACTGCCAAGCAGATAACCAGCATTACGGCCACTGGCACCAAAGCCACCGAACTCCTGTTCAAGCACAATCACTTTTGCACCACGGGCATTCAGCTCAAGGGCAGTGGAGAGCCCCGCAAATCCAGCCCCAACCACAATGACATCAGCGTTGACAGAGCCTTCCAGCTCAGGCTGAAGATCACTTGGTTCTTCTACCCAGCCACCAAGAGGTCGAAATGGCAATGTGCTTGGATTGTAGTTCGCCATTTCTTCATTGAAATGATTCATTTGCTATCCTTTTATCTTTACTGTACTTGCGTACAGGGTTTGATTTTAAAAGTAATTATTTGGTGGTTTGTTGGTTAGTGGGCTGGAATCAGAGATTCTCTGGAAAGTGTCTGGGAACGTGCTAGTGCGTTATAGGCGTAATACAACTGGATAACAGCATAAGCCCAAGTGATGAATGCCCAGGTCATAAAAATCATATGCGTATCATCGCCAGGGATCGGGAAGAAGTCATAGACGATTGCGACGGCGAGGCTGACGATTAAAGTGAATGTTGTCGCCACGGCATGCAGAGTTTCCCCAGCACGTGCCAAGCAAAGAATGAAGTAGCAGAGATAGATCGCAAGAATCAGCCACATGACGACGTAAAAATACGGGCGTATACCGTCAAAGAAATCGGCCAAGAAGATAACAAAAGTGCCCGCGAATGCAGCGGCGAACAGCAGCACTTCATTCAACGCTGTGGGTTTATAATTATGGGTCAATGCCATTAAGCCTAGTACGGCAATGACGGGCATACCAAAGCTGCGTGAGAATGAATCTAGAAACATTGTAATTGAATAATGAACATGCTCACCCGTTAGCATATACAAAACAAAGTTTGTCGCAGAAAAAGCCACAATCCACCATTCTAGTCCAAGCAGATAATTGTTTTTCTTGAGAAATTTTGCGCCGTAAATCCAGCCCGAAAGCGCCAATACAATACAGGCAACCAGCCCACATATATTGATAATTTCTAGAATAGCGGCATGCAGCATTTCACTATCAGTTAAGATTTTTGCTGTTGTAGCGTCCATTTCGCTACCGGCAGCAAGCCCAAGAATTTTCATGATATGACTTCCCTTAATTAATTGACTGTCATGTCAGTAAAGTAATATGGTATGATTAATTAGTAAACATTTTTTTATTTATGGCGATGATGGAAAACAAGGTAGGAAGACCGAGTAAGGCGCATGAAAGGTCATATGAAATTCTTCAAGCTGCTGTCTCAGTAGTTGCAAAGGAAGGATTAGAAGGTATTACCTTTGCCAAAGTAGCGGAAGCTTCAGGCATGCAACGTACGCTAGTTCATCATTATTTTTCTTCACGTGCAGATTTAATCAATGCTTTCATAGAGCATTACATTGGCGAAATGGGGACTGAAATTATTCATCGTTTCAGTGGAAAACCATTGAGTGATAGAATTATCATGTTATTCACGCCCGAAGTTTATCGGACTCAGGATGATTTGATTGTTTGGCTAGAACTGGTTGCGCAAAGTGCCAGAAATCCCTTGATCAAGCAAATGTTGCATGATCTTTGGACACAGCATTGGCTACCTGATTTTGAAAGTCAGTTGGCACAGGAGTATCCCAAGGCAACTCAAGATGCGATTAGTTCGACAGCATATGTTCTTGCTTGTTTATTTGAAGCATATTGGGGATTCAGTGTTCAAGGTGTTTCGGATACACAAAAACAAAAGCAAATGGAACAAACAGTATTAATGCTGTTGAATCGCTTGATGTAATTTGGTCAGCAGAAAAAATTGCGAAAGATCGCTTAGGAAAAGATGCTCCGAATTAAACCAGCACTCAAGATGCTTTATTTAGCTTATATACCGAGTGGGTATCTTGTTCAGTAAACTATTAGACAATGCGCTAAAAGGGCAAGAAGAGATCCGGAATAGAATACGAGAAAACGAGTGATATAACGAAAAAAGCTAAAGTGCGTTCACTTTAGCTCTGGATGTTTAGTTTTTTACTTTGTATAAACCATGCTCGGTTAAATGTTGGCTCAAGATACGGCGAAGTTCCAATACCGTTTCAGGCTTTATTTGAATAGAATGCCCGCCTTTAATGATTTTCTCTGAAATCGCACCTTCTAAATGGGCACTTTTATAAGGAACAATGCCATCCGTAATGGTATTAGTATCATTACTTTTGGTGATATTGCCCATGATGGAATGAAAAACCAAACCTTCTTTAGGCTGTATATCCGAGGTGAGTTCCATAAACTCTGACTTATTACTCAGATCGCTAGGGCCATTTTGTAGCCTGTTATTGATGGTTCTGACAAAATCTTTAAGATCATCGTCATAGCTCGTGAGTGTATTGGTTAATGTTTTTAAAAATGCTGAGGGCAGTCCAATAATGTTTCGTGCAGTTACGGTGAACCAGCGGTCGGCATAGCTTGTTCCACGATGAGGAGCAGCAAGGAAAATGACGCGATCAAAGTTTGGAATCGGTTCCATCTTTAAGCGTTCGCCTATAACTGGATGTTTTCTCATCCGAGCTTGAACGTGGTTACTCATCATCGGTAAGGCTTCTTTTGAAATATCTGCATGACTGACTAAAAGGCGGCTAATAATTCCTCCCATGCTATGACCAATCAAAACAGCATTTTGAGATGCAGGGTCTTGTGGGTTGAGAGAGGCAAATGTTTGTTTGAGTAAAGCAGAAATCTGAAAGCGACTTTCCAGAATGGGCATATTGGTCGAGTAAAATACTTGCCAAACCTGATAATGCTCACGTAGTGTCTTATCCCCCATAATTTCATTCGTTACAGCAATCCATGCTTCTGGGCTGCTGGCCAGTCCATGAATCAAAACAATCACTTTTTTATTCGGATTATAGGGTTCAAGCATATATAGATGAGGCATAGTCAAACGTTGATTACGGTCAATCAAGGTTAGATATGCAGCAGAGCCTAAGTTATTCTCTGCTAACCATAAACCATAGGGCGCAGAGAAGTTCGCTGCCAGAGAGTATTCTTTATCTTCAATTTTGATCTTTTCTACATTGTAGGGATCATAGATTTTTATTTTGAAATCTGGGCGACTTAATATCTCGCTGAGTGTGGCTTGCTCATCGACTGGCTGGGCAATCAAAGTTGAAGCAAGATAATGGGCTTCATGGATATTGGGATTAACGCCGTTTGGATAAGGATAGGTGAGTGGGTCAAGAATATAGGGATTTCCATTCTTGGGATCATTCTCTTTAGTGTGTAAAACCGCGACAAAATCTGCACCGAAACCATCACGACGGTTAATGGTTCTTAATCCAGAAAAGTTCATATTGTAGCTTGAAGTAAATTTCTCAAGCTTTTTACCTTGTAGTTTGGGATATGAATCAATATCAATCGTATAGGTACTTTCACCAATTTTAATGTTTTCTGGAATCGTTGCAGAAGTATTCTTGGCGCTGTACACATTTACTAATTGGTTGAGTGCCTGATTATAAAAGTCCCGAATTTGCACCTGACGGTTATCAAAAATACGCTCTTGAGGCTGACGAGAAGTCTTAAACAGATAGGCATAGCTGTAACGAATACTTTTATCTAAAGCTTGCAGTTGTTGGTCTAAACATTCATTCACCTGTGGGGCGGGTTTAGCGCTGGTTTTAGGTTTTTTATTTATTTTACAATCATGCGAGTCTGCAAGCGTCAGAGCTCTGGATAGATACAACTCGCTAGCGGCTGATAATAATTGTTCTGTTTGTACCTGAGGAATTTTTTCCAGATCGACAATACATGCATCTGGGTTTTTCATGCACAATTTCATGTCCATATCGGACATATAGAGCAGATTCAGGCTGGCGCCACTCAACTTTCCTTGAGTGAGAATACTGTTACGTTCATTGGCAATCGTAGTATGCAACGTCTGTTTTTTTAGGCTAACCACCTGACAGCCACTTATTATTAGAATGCTAAATACAGTCAGAATACATAGCGGCTGAAATAGAGGAAATGTAAGTCTTGGCATAAATTGACTCTTAAGCATTCTGTTCAGATGAGGGGAGTTTTTGATGCTGCTATTATTTTGAATATTTGTGTAGTGACGATTAGAAAAGTGTGGAAACAGTGTGGAGACCAGAGAGTTAATCAGCTTAGATTGAGTATTTTAGCTGTGTTAGCCAAACCACTGACTCGTGTTGAAGTAAGGACAGTACTGAAGGTGATTTAAAATATGCAGGGCACAGTGCATATAAGTTCTTGCATACCAGTGATTGATTTGATGGTCTAAATGAACTGATAAGAATGTGATGATAATATTTAAAGCATCCAGAAATTTTTAAATATTCAGGTAGTGATTTGCGATAAAAAGCGTAAGAAAACGTCGACTTGATCGACGTTTTCTTACTTTCCAATTTCCAGATACCAAGGCTCAGATAATACCAGTGGTTTTAAATTCCTGAACATTTAACATATCGATTGGACTCATCATCTTACCTTCATGTTCGACAAATCCAACAAAAGTCGTGCTCATATTCCAACCAAGTAATCCTCTTAACTCATCAGGGAAGCTTTTAATTGTTTCGGTGGAGAGAGATAAATTGAACCGTACCGGGTTTGTCGGAGACTCAATATTCTGAGAGACTATTCCGATGAAAAAACCAAACTATACCCCCGAAATTAGAGAAAGAGCGGTTCAATTACTAATTGAATCTGAAAAAGATTATCCATCGAATTGGGCAGCAGTTTCCGCAATTGCTCCTAAAATTGGCTGTACTCCTGAAACACTTCGTGTTTGGTATCAAAAATACTTAGATCAACAAAATCCCGCCAAAGTACAACAGGTATCTGACCAAGAAAAAATGAAGCAAATGGAACGTGAAATTAAAGAATTAAAACGTGCCAATGAAATTCTACGTAAAGCAGCCGCTTTTTTCGCCCAGGCGGAGCTCGACCGCCCACACAAATAATGGTGGATTTTATCCATAACAATAAGGCGTTATATGGTGTTGAAGCGATTTGTAGAATTTTACCGATTGCAGCTTCGACCTATTATCGGGCTTTAGATTTCGTTGATAACCCAGAACATCGAGCGAAACGTGCTCTGCATGATTTACATCATGCAGAGCAAATCAAACGTATTTGGAAAGAAAGTTCAGGTCGATATGGTGTACGTAAAGTTTGGCAAAAATTGAAACGTGAGGGTTATGTTATTGCACGTTGTACAGTTGCTCGATTGATGCAAAAGCTAGGTATACAAGGTGTTTGGCGTGGTAAGAATAAACAAACCACCCGTAGCCGAGATGATCAAAAACGAGCAGATGATTTAGTGAAACGGAATTTTAGTGCTGATCGACCTGACCAATTATGGGTCAGTGACTTTACGTATATTCAAACACATTCAGGCTGGGTCTATACCGCCTTTATTATTGATGTGTTCTCACGAGCAATTGTTGGATGGAAAGTATCTACACGGATGAATACAGATATGGTGCTCGATGCATTGGAGCAAGCATTGCACGATCGAGGCATGCCAAAGAATGTGATTCATCATTCCGATAGAGGTGTTCAATATCTTTCTATTCGCTATACCAATCGTTTAGATGCTGCAAATTTACGAGCATCAGTCGGTACGACAGGTGATTCATACGATAATGCTCTGGCTGAAACGGTGAATGGCTTATACAAAACAGAGGTGATTGAATATTTAAAAGCAGATTGGCAAGGTTTAGCAGATGTACAACTTGCGACACTAAACTGGGTAGATTGGTTCAATAAAAAGCGTGTACACAGTGCACTGGGTTATGTATCGCCTTTTGAGTTTGAAGCAATGTACTATGATAAGATTAACCCGTTAGGTCAGGTGGCCTAACTTAAATAAAAAAGTCTCCGACAAACCCGGTACGGTTCAAATAATGATTTTCTTCCTGTCTGAGAAAGCCCAGATCATAAGACATAGTCAATCCAATACGAGGTGCTTGGCTGACATTGGCACCTCCACCATGATAGGTTGAGCCAATCCAGATTAAAGCATCTCCTGCTTTCATTTCGGCCGCGACGGTTTCATCTTCTTTAGGTACTCTTTGATCATCCCACAAATGGCTGGCTGGAATGACGCGAGTCGCACCATTTTCTTCTGTAAAATCAGTCACAGCAAACATGATTTGTACTCTGGCTTCACGACCATAACCCGGATGTTGCCACATCCATACCGTATCGTCACGATGTAGGGGTTGTGCTTTTTGACCTGGCCAGATCTGAATCGCTTGAGTCACACCAACCTGAATGTCTGGATAGAGTTCAATTCTATTTTCACCGCTCCATGCCTGTAGTGGAGTTTGGAGAATCGCTTTTGCGGTATCTAAAAATACTGGATTCATTGCGACCAATGGCATTTGTGGCAAGCGCGCAAATAAACGGCTCATTCGGCGGGTTTTCGTACCCGCAAAATATTCATCTTCTCCATCTGGAATCAACTCTAATTGCTCAGATAATATTTGATAAATATCGTGGGTCATTTCATCATTTAAAAAATTTTCAATGATGACACCACCATCTCTTTTAATAATCGAAACAATTTCATCGACTTGTGTATCTTTGCTTAATTTGACGAGTGACATAAGAATTCCTTATTCATCCTGATTGATGATATTTCAAAGCATTTCAATGAACTGCTTTGTTGTGCGATTGGTTTGCATACATAACACTTCAGTTTTTAGTCTTCATCGCGATAGCTGATTAAATTTTTGAGGCTGTCGCAGAATGCTATGAGCTTATGTATGTATTTGAATTAAATTATTTTCTACAGTGAAAATTTATAAACTTTCATTTCTCTGGGGTTGTGGAGCAAGTGCCTTTTTCAAGAAACCGATCTGATCATTGAGTACCGCGCCATGCCATGATTCGGTATAAAAATCAAAATGATCAATCGGATATTCCAGCAGTTCAGTAGGGCCTTGAATCAGACGTGCCGTTTTTCGGGCTGGATTTGGTGGTGCGATCTGGTCATTGGAACCCACTTGGATCAAAGCAGGGCACTTCACTTTTTTTGCAAAAGTAACGGGCCGGTTGTATGAAACTTCCAGAGCTGCGCGAGCACAGACCTCATTCCGCCAGGTTGGACCCGCCATTGCGGTATAGCTTTCTTCAGCGCCAGGTGTACTGATCATGGCAGCCGTACCGGGTTGTCCAACAATTGGAATGAGATGAGGAGGGCGTTGAGTGATGGCATGCATTAAATCTTTAATGCCATGACCGATCGCAGTTGTTATCTGCTTTATTCCACCATACTGGAATACTTGTTTTAGAGCGGCTAAACCATCAGTTGCTGGATTCATGGAGACGACAGCCGATATTTTTGAATCTTGGGCAGCAACCACCACCACATGACCACCCGAATAAGACGTGCCCCACAGCGCAATACGACTTCCATCTACATAGGGCAAACTCCGTGCAGTTTCAATCGCAGCATGATAATCCTCACGCTGTTGAATGTAAGAGACATTTTGTCTAGGAGAGCCTGCTGACTCGCCAAATCCGCGATAGTCAAATACCAATGTATCAAAACCTGCTTGGCTGAACGGCTCGGCAAAATCGAGTAATCCTGTATCTTTGGTACCGCCAAAACCTGTGGCCATCACAATGCAAGGCCGTCCTTGAGCTGTCATAAACTCTTCTGAGGTTGCAGGGAGATACCACGCAGAACAGGTAATTCCTTTACTTGTAAATTTAATATTTTCCATTATATTATCCTTGATCGATTTCTATCCTTGATTGCTATTGGCAATAAGAGATATCAATGTAAATCGTTATGTTAAGCCTGAATTTTGATCTGTTCTGGCATTGTTTCTGCCGGAACAACACTTGGCTTTTTCTTAAGCCCAACATCTGTAAAACATAGTTCTTTATCAAAAACGGAACCTTTACGGAGTCGTTCAACATCGAATTTATAATCTTGTTTTACAATCCATGGACCTTGTGTACCTGCCATTGGAAATTGTGCGATGCTTCGTTGAATGTAGCCTGAATTCAGGTCTACAAATGGAATGCGTTTCATGCTTTTATCACTGATGACTGGTGTGAATGTTGCGTACTTATTTTCATCCATGTAATCCAGTAATCTACAGAAGTGTTTCCAGACTAGATCAACTTTTAAGGTCCATGCCAGATTGGTGTAGCCGAATGCGAAAGCAAAGTTGGGAATATCGGATAACATCATTGATTTGAAAATCGTGGTCTCTGGATAAACTATTTTTTTTCCATCCACAATCAATTGTGTCTTGCTAAATGCGACAGCATTGAGGCCTGTAGCGGTCACAATGATATCGGCTTCCAGCGTTTTTCCTGATTTAAGTAAAATCCCTTCTTTGCTAAAACACTCAATATGATCGGTGACCACAGACGCTTTACCCGCAGAAATTGCTTTGAACATATCGCCATCGGGTACAACACACAAACGTTCATCCCACGGATTGTATTTCGGTGAAAAATGAGTCGCTACATCAAAGTCTTTTGGTAGATTTCGTTGTACATCCGAGATTAGAAAGCGACGCATCAGCTTCGGAAAGCGACGACTTAAATTGTAGACGCCCCGAGTTAAGGCAATATTTTTATGGCGGATCAGATCGAAAGCACGTTGTGGTGAGAAAACACGATTGAGAGTATTCGCGATTGCATCTGTACTTGGCGCTGCCATGACATAGCTTGGTGATCTCTGGAGCATGGTAATATGCCCAACCTTTTCAGCCATGGCAGGAATTAAGGTCACGGCTGTTGCGCCACTACCAATCACCACCACCTTTTTACCAGAATAATCGAGATTTTCTGGCCAGTGTTGGGGGTGAATAATGAGTCCTTGAAATTCCTCAGCTCCTTTAAACTCAGGTGTATAGCCGTTATCATAGTCATAATAACCTGTACTCATCAGTAAGAAGCGGGAGCGGAAAGTGGTTAAAACTTTCTGATCTTGACGCTTCACTTTTACTGTCCATAGACCTTCAGAAGATGAGAATTCGGCGCTGCTCATATAATGGCCAAAGCGAATATGAGATTCGATGTCGTTCTCAGTGATCGTTTCTTTTAAATAATTACAGATCATTTGAGCACTGCCAAAAACCCTTTTATTGGTCCACGGCTTAAAGCCAAATGCAAATGACTGCATGTCTGAATCTGAACGAATGCCTGGGTAACGGAACAGGCTCCATGTGCCTCCAATTTCGTCACGACCTTCTAGCAGTGTGAATGTTGTATTTGGTCTATATTTTTTTAAATGGTAGGCTGCGCTAATACCTGAGATCCCTGCGCCGATAATTAAAACATCAGTAATAGTAATTTGATCTGATGTACTCATATCTTTTTCCTCTTCACACGATTTTAATAAATTGAGCATCAGTTAGATTTCTAAGATGATGATTTTTATAATCTTCATTTTCTCTGATGAACAAAGTCCTTGATCCAGTCCACTTTCACTTCGATTTGTATCGAATGAAGTTTAGGCATGTGAATATTATTAAGCTAATAATTACACACTGTCAATGACTCTGTGTAATTATTGCAATATTGTCTATCTGGTTCGGGGGAAAAGAAAATGGGTTAGGGTTGGGTTGAATTAAATTACTGAATTTTATAATTTATATTTTGCTTTTTATTGAGTCATGTTTTTCTGGTTTTGAGTGGGCAGAGAGGGCGAGTAATGGCACAAAGACTTGTCGAAAGATTTATTAATACCTACAATGACTTCATACCAATAGGAATAGGACCATATGACAACTTCTCGCCGTAGACCTAAACATGATCCAAAAGAATCTGAGCGAGAAATATTAAAAGCTGCCGAACAGTTTTTAAATGAACACCATTTTCGTGACCTAAATATTGATGAAGTCATGCGACGCACGGGTTTAAAACGACCAGCTTTTTATGTTCATTTCCGTGATAAACACGATCTTACGCTTCGTCTTGTTGAGAACATTGCCAGAGAATTGTTTAATATCACGGAACGGTGGTTGGCAGGCAATAATCTTCAGGACGATTTAGAGCGAGCCTTGGTCGACTCTATAAATGTCTATGTACAACATGGTCGTTTATTAAGGGCCTTTGTCGAAGCAGCAAGTGGAGATGAACGTGTTGATAGTGTCTATCGAACTATAATTCAAGACTTTATCAAGGCGGCTGCTCAACACATAAGAGCAGAACAACTGGCAGGAAATATTAAAAAAAATTTGGATATCGACGAAACAGCAAAAGCGCTGATTTGGTTAGAAGAACGTTATCTTTCGGAAGCATTTGGGCGTTCATCTCATGTAGAACCCGAGGTCGTTATCAGGGTACTTCGAAATATTTGGACTTCAACACTTTATGTGAATAAATAAAAAATTCATTTATACATTTTATTGCTTTTATATTTAAAAATATTTTATTTGTCAGTTAATTGCATTGAATGTAATTATTCCATGCAACAGTTTTTTGCATAAATTACACACAGTCATTGACACTGTGTAATTTATTTATCAGTATGTTATTTGTCCATTTAATCCTGTTTTCTTGTGAATAAATGGATAAGGAGATATCTCATCATTCGTGTGGTGAAACAAAAAATTATAATTTCAGGATGAATTTAATAATGGAAAAATCTATATGCAAGGAAAGTGTGGGCTTACCTTGGTTATTATCGAAAACCAGAGAGGTGAATAGACATAAGGGCTTGAATAGCTCATTTTCTAATATCCATCGGTTCCACTTCGCTCCTATTATGTTTGGCATAATAGGTGTGTTGATCAGTAATTATACCCAAGCCTCCGCACTTGATCAGTCTGGTCAGTCTATACTGCCATTTTTAGAGAATGGTCATTATTTTGAAGTCAATGCCTTTGCTGTTGACGCTTCAGTTTCTGGTGTCGTGCATGATCGTCCAGATCTTGTGCGTGCAAATCAAAGCCGTGAAACAGGTGATATTGGGCAAAATGTGCAATTTTATACGGCTGCATTGAAGCTACAATTAACCGATCAGTTTAGTTTCGGCCTGCTTTACGACCAACCATTTGCTGCAAAAACCGCATATCCACTTCGCTCCAACAATAGCTATTCAGATAATGATTTTAGTCATGAAGGCACATCTGTAAATGTGGAAAGTCAGGATTTGAGTTTTATATTTGGATATTCACCTTTTAAGAACTTTCAGATTTATGGCGGGCCTGTTTATCAAGAGGTTAAAGGAAAAGCTTCTTTTCGAGGCATGGCGTATACAGAGGCTTTTAATGGTTACGAGGCGAATTTTAAAGAAAAGGGAGAGTTGGGCTGGCTTGCTGGGGCGAGCTATCAAATTCCAGAGATTGCGTTGAAAGCGGCTGTTACTTATCGCTCTAAAATCAAATATAAATTTCAGGTCGAGGAAAGTATATTTGGTGAACCTTTGCACTATGTCGAAGCAGCAAAAACGACAATCGAAACCCCTCAATCCGTGAATATCGATTTTCAAACCGGGGTTGCCGAAAACACAATTGCTTATATGAATTTAAGATGGGTGAATTGGAAAGATTTTAATATCCGCCCAACGCAATATAATGCGCTTACAGCAAGTTATCTGGATGAACTTACGGGAGGCGCATACACGGAAGGTGTTGATTTAGATTCTTATCAAAAAGATCAATATAATGCAACGGTAGGAATTGGTCATCAATTTACAGAGAAATGGAGTTTTACCACCGATGTTGGTTGGGATTCAGGGACGGGTAATCCTGCTTCAACGCTGGGGCCAATGAAGGGATCATGGTCCATTGGACTCGGTGCGCAATTCAATCCTGCTCAGAATTATTTTATCGCCGCTGGTGTTAAATACTACTGGTTAGGAGATGCCAAGTCTGAAGATAGCGCTTACTACTTACCTGTCGAAGGGATTAAAGAAATGGCAGAACAGGCTGAATTTAAAAATAATCATGCTATCGCTTATGGTTTAAAAATTGGTTACCGATTCTAGAAGTAAGAGAAGGAGTGGTTGAGTTTAGCCACTTCCTAAAAATACAAAAACGCAGGGGGGCAAGTTTGGGTAAATTTAAGTTGTATTAAAATAAAATATAGATAAAACCGTATGTTGCTGGTTTGATTCAACTGACGCCATCTCCACCAAAATATTATTCGGGATTGTTTGATTCGATATGAAAAAGCCTTTAAGTTCAATACTTAAGGGCTTTTTTATTTGCCTGTTTGTCCGATATCATCCGACTTGATCTCAGCTTATTTTTGCCTTCTGCGGATAATTATTGGGAAAATTTCCCCAATTTTTTTAGTCTAGATAAAGTGTAAATACAAATGAAGCTTGGCGATACAGAATGCAGAAAAGTACAGCCAAAAGAAAAACGATATCACCTGTCGGATGAGAAGAAGCTATCACTTCTTGTGGCAACATCAGGGCAAAATATAGGAACATATGCTTTATTGTTGTTGGTGAGCCTAAGTCAGAATCACTAAGGTGCATTGAATCTATTTATTATTGCAACATTCTGATAACGACAAACACTTTATACTTGCCAATCTGGACTATGACGTGGTCGGTAATGGCGAAGTTCACGTATTAAAGTGTAAAAACAGTCGGTAAGTAAAGTTCAACAATCATAGACCTCATCCCCTTATATTGGGTTGTATCCGCATTGGAAAAATTGTAGAAAAGAACGGAAAATGACTGCCTGAAAAGCAGGATTAATTTGGCATTAGCAGTTAAATTCAAGGAAAGGATGGACAAGCCCCGTTTAGATGAACAACGCCTATGCTTACTATCTGATTTATGTTCACGAGTACAAGATAGATTGTAGAACGCTTTAGATGACGATATCTAAGAAGATAGTATTTTGCTCAGCTGCGATCAGATTGAAGCTAATATTTCTAAAAGTAGTGAAGCCAGTTTTTGTATATTTTGGCTCTGTCAATAGTTGAATTTCAAGGCTGAAACGACTTTTAGGTGACTGGACTAAGATGTTCGATTTCTACTCAGTCCAGAGGTTTTTAGATTTAAACAAGCAATGGGGGGGTACTAGGTTTAAATCATTTACAGCTAAGCTAGCCTAGCTATTATGAGAGAGGTCACAAGTAATGCTATAGTCAGGAAATTTGATTATGTGTTTAGTTGTTATATATTTATTGATGGATTTATCTCGTTTTGCTCTAGATGTAGGGCTTTAACTACAGTATTAAAATTTCAATCTTACAAAAAAATCCAATATATTGGGCATCAATTGAAGTCTCATTAAATCATACTTCGTGTATCTAGATACTGTAAATGGATCATGAGGCAAAAAAGAGAAAAGCGAAGCGAAGCAGACTCTTTTATATATTTAATTTTGGTATGAGGTTTCTCCAATGAGCAATTTGGGTTTATGGTTAACGACTTTAATAATAGCTGCAATATCAATGACTTTTGCTGTATTAGGAGTATTGAGTTATTCGGGTGCATTATTGTTGGTGATGTTCATAACCTTTTCTATGCTTATGGTACAGCAGTTAAAGTGGAACTTCTAAATCAATCTGTCTAAATAATTAAGTCGATTGCTTGTTGTCTGGTACCAAGATGATTTAAACAATGTTAATTTTTTGGTGCTAAATTAGTCTAATTAAATAAAAAAATTAAATGACATACTTGAATTATACATATTGTTATAGAAATGACTCAAAATTTTTATTTATAAAATGATGCTATTCCGATGTTTAGCAACTCAGAGATGAAGCCTGAAAAATTATAAAAACATTTGATTTATATTCACTTTTAATTCTATTTTCTTATCCGACAATGCCTGTCAGAAGGTCAAGCAAAGTGTGTTGGTGTATGGCTTTTAGCTGATACTGAAGTAGTAAAAGAAATACAATTATGAAATGAACGGTGTAGTAAAATTAGCATCGTAATCCACTGGTTTTTTTATATAAATTTATACTTTGAAAAAATTTATCATATAAATATTAAAGGAAAGATATGCAGAACGCATTGATTGTAGATGATCATCCTGTCGCACGCTTGGCTGTCCGAATGCTTTTGGAAAAAGAAGGGATAACCGTGCTTGCAGAAACTGGTGATGGTTTGGATGCAGTTTCTTTAATTAAGCAGTTTAAGCCTGATTTAGTTGTAATCGATATAGATATGCCTTCTTTGAATGGGATTGAGGTTGTTCAGCGATTACGTAAAAATGGTTATCAAGGCGGCATGCTAATGCTGAGTGGCAAAGATGAAGAGCATTACATCAAACGCTGTGCCAGTGCTGGAGCTGATGGATTTATTAGCAAGAAAAACCAACTTATTGAACTTCACGACGCAATTCGTGCCCTACGAGGAGGGTACGGTTATTTTCCCCGTACGCTGGCACGTCTGCAAGTCGCTGATACGATGAGTGAGGCCGATATTGAAAAGAAAAAAATTGCTGAACTCTCAACCAAGGAGTTACAAGTACTCCTTTATTTAGCCAAAGGCGAAAAAGTGGTTGATATCGGAGTACTCATGCATATCAGTGATAAAACAGTGAGTACCTATAAGAGCCGAATGATGCAAAAGCTTGAGCTGAAAAATATGATGGAGCTGTATGACTTTGCTCAACGGCATCATTTGGAGTAAGCGATTGTATGCGAAAACTGGGGATACTCTTTAATTTAGTCTTCTGCCTTTTATTGAGTGTTGTACACGCAGAGTCTCCTCAATTGATGAAAGTTTTCAGTCGTGAAGCACCGATCCAACTTGAGTTTGAATTGGCGGATAAGGACTGGCGTTGGCTTGGGAAAAAACAAGAGATAAAAGTAGCTGTCTATGATCCTAAAAACCCCCCTTTCGCGCTGTTATTAGAACCCGATATTTTTGAAGGAATTGCTGCTGATTATACGTTATTAATTGCGCATTCTTTAGGTGTGCGTGTTCAGGTTTTACGCTATCAAGATCGAGATGCTGCGATTAATGGATTGAATCAGGGGCAGGTCGATATGTTGATTGACTATGCCAATGATATTACGGATGAAACTGATTTTAAGGCGAGTATTCCTTTTACACCTGATGCGATTGCACTGGTTGGCCGAGAGGAAGTTCTAACACAGAATTTAAAAAAACCTCAGAATATACGCATTGCTTTGCTGGATGATTCTCTGTCTGATGAATGGGTCGCAAAATATTATCCTCAAGCAAAGATAGTCCGCTATAACTCACCTGCAACAGCATTATCTTCTGTGGCATTTGGAAATAACGACTATTTTATTGGTAGCTTTGCAACAGTGAGTTATTTGGTCGAACGCAATTACGATAATTTGTTATCGGTTGCTAAAATTTTATCCACGGAAGAAATCGGGCCACATTTTTTATTTCGAACTGATGAGAAGGTTTTACCACATACCGTAAATACAGTATTGGCGGCTATTCCGCCAGCACAGCGAAAAGCGATTTCACATCAATGGAGTTCAGGCTCCGATTTATGGCAGTTCCAATCACGCTTGACATTCACCGAACGGGAACAACGCTGGTTAGATCAGAATCGGGAAGTACGCGTCGTTATTAATCCACTCTATGCACCGTTTACCATGCTGGATTCAAATGGACAGTTTTATGGAATCAGTGCGGATGTGCTACGTTTGATTCACTTACGCACAGGATTACATTTTAAGGCGGTTGAAGCCGATAATGTCGCAGAGATGTTTCAGAAAGTACGCCAAAATGAAGCCGATCTGATTGCTGCGATGAGTTACAGTGATGAGCGAGATAAATACCTTATCTTTACTCGCCCTTACATTCAGCCTCCTTTTGTCCTGATTGTCAAAAATAGTACGACAGCGCCCAAGGGATTATCGGAAGTTAAGAGTTTGGCAATCACGCCAGGCAATTCTTTGTGGGAATGGATAAAAACAGAATATCCGCATATTAAATTGGTAAAAGCAGAGAATGCTAGTTTAGCAATGCAGTGGGTTAAAGAAAAAAAAGTAGATGGTGCCGTACATAATTTGATTGGCGCCAATTATATGATTGATAGTTATTTTCGTCATGAACTCAAGATTGCTACTCGAATAGGGGATAACCTTTCACATATAGCTTTTGCTGTACAACGAGATGAACCAGAACTTTATAGTATTCTCAACAAGGCCTTAGCGGATATTTCCCCTCGAGATATTTCGATGATTGCATATAAATGGCAAGGGACATCTGCGGTTAAATTGAATACTTGGACCGTATATCGTCGGGAGTTTTACTGGCTTGCGGGCATCTTTATTGCTTTGGTTCTGATTTCGTTGAGTTGGAATTACTACTTACGACAAAAAATGAGTAAGCGTAAAAAAGCACAATTGAAGTTAAAGGAACAGATGGAGTTTAGAGAAACATTATTTAATAGTATGTTAGTACCAGTTTATGTGGTTGATCGGGAGGGAAATATTCTAAGCAATAATCAGGCTTGGGAGGATTTTTTTAAGTTAGACAAGAAGTATTTAGACAAATTGGCACTGACTTCATCTTTACACCCGCTTTCCATCGTATATTCAACTTTAAAAGAGATGCTCAATGATCCACATGGATCACCGCTATTAAGACATCGTTATATTATTAAGAATGGTGATGAGATGTGTGTAATCATCCATCAGGCAGTTCCATACATCGGGATAAATGGAGAAATTGTTGGGTTTATTTGTAGTTGGCAGGATATTACCGAACATGAAGCACTGTTACTGGAACTGTCCTCTGCACGAGAAAGGGCAGAACAAGCAAGCCGGGCAAAAAGTACTTTTTTGGCCACCATGAGTCATGAGATCCGTACGCCAATTAGTGCCATTATTGGTTTACTTGAACTCACGGTGACAAATAAAACATTTACTAAAAACGACATGGAAGCAGTACAGGTTGCCTATGAGTCGGCAAAATCACTTATGGATTTAATCGGTGAAATTTTGGATATGGCTAAAATTGAGTCTGGAGAACTTGAATTAGCGCCAAAATGGACTGATTTTGATGAATTAGTACAGCCTATAGTTCGCGTATTTGAAGGATTAGCACGGCAAAAGAATCTCACCTTATACAGTCATATTGATGCTCGGCATCCAGACGAAATATTTATTGATCCGATGCGTTTGCATCAGGTGCTTTCTAATTTAATTAGCAATGCGATCAAATTTACAGAGCAAGGCTCGATTGAAATCGGACTGAAATGCTTGCGTAAGAAAAATCAACATATGATTTTGGAGCTGGTCGTCTCTGATACTGGTATAGGGATTGCAGAAGAAGATCAAGGACAAATATTCACGCCTTACAAACAATCTGATGCTGGGAAAATGCAAGTTGGTACAGGGCTGGGATTGGCGATATGTATGCAACTGGTCAAAATGATGGGGGGCGTAATTACCTTACGTAGTGAGCAAGGTAAAGGAACCCATATTACAGTGCATCTTCCTG
The DNA here is from genome assembly GCF_000369645.1 of Acinetobacter sp. CIP 64.2. Lineage (NCBI taxonomy): Bacteria > Pseudomonadati > Pseudomonadota > Gammaproteobacteria > Moraxellales > Moraxellaceae > Acinetobacter > Acinetobacter sp. CIP 64.2. The sequence goes on along the minus strand of NZ_KB850121.1, from coordinate 157,423 downwards.
TTGAACATCGCCAATTTCAGCCTGTATCGGTTGAGAGTGTTACGACGGTTGCAGAGCGTATGCAACCATTGAGTATTCTTGCTGTAGATGATCATCCTGCTAATCGATTATTGCTCAAATCTCAACTTACACGCTTAGGGCATTTTGTGATGGAAGCTGAGAATGGAGAGCAAGCCTTAAAGCTTTGGCGTAAACACGATTTTGATTTGGTGATTACTGATTGTAATATGCCAGTTATGGATGGAATTACCTTAACACAGTTATTGCGTCAGGAAGTAACCAGACCTGTGACCATCTTTGGACTCACCGCAAATGCGCAAGCTGAAGAGCGAGCACGCTATTTGGCTGCAGGTATGGATGATTGTCTGTTTAAACCCTTGCAACTGGCACAATTAGAAACACTTTTAAATAAAGTATTTCGACGTGTGGTTGCAAATAAATCCGTACAGAAGCAATTAGCGGATCTGGTTGATTTAGATGCTTTACGTCATTTAGTGAATGATAATAACGAGCTGTTGCGGCAGTTATTGCTGACAACACGCAATGAAAATATGAAAGATATACAACAAGCTCGTTTACTCATTGAGAAGCAAGATAATGTGGGCCTAGCCCGATGTTTGCATCGTATGGCAGGGGCAGCACAAATTTTAGGTGCAGCAGATATTGAACGAGATTGTCGTGAACTGGAAAGTTATGCTGAAAATACGGCAGATTTTGAATTGCTTGGTCAAAGATCTAATCAAGTGTTAGAGCTTGTTATGCAGCTTAATCATGCAATAGATGGTTTTCTTACTAATGAAAAAATAGATTAATAACTGATTTAAATGTTGGTTCAGCTGTGTGCCTGAATCGATTCACCCGATGCGTGTATGAGAAGCCAATAGAAATCCTATTTAATGATAGGTGAGCAACATAACGGCTAGATTGTTCTCTTCGTCAAGATATTTTAGTTGTGAATCGGATAAAACCTTAGACTCAGATACAGTATGGTCTGTTCTTGAACAATCTAACAGTATTTTATGATTTATTTGTAAAACCTGACATTGAGATTCCTCGATAATTGCACCATGAAAATAAATTTCTCCTGTAGAGCTAGCAAAGATATATGAAGTCATTAAAAAATATAATATTAAGCTAAGAGCGAGTGCTATTCTGGGCATGATCAGACTTCCAAATAAATATAAACAATGAGTCAATAACTCACTTGGTTATGGCTTTTAATTTTGGAGTGAATAGTATTAGAAATGTTATATTTTATTTATCGGAAGTAGATAATTAATTTGTCAGATTCAAGCTTTTATTTTGAATCCAAGCTGTAAATGTTTGTAGGGGATGGATGACAAATAAAATTATAAAAATAATAATTTAATTATTAATCAATATTGCAGGCTTGTAGTTATTCCCCTACATTGAAATCGTTGTTGTACTACATCTTTCATATCTCTCGACGATATCCATTTATTTGACTTATACATAAGACTTCCTTCATAAATCATTTTTCAATCAATTTAATTGTTTATCTTTCACCCAATCTAAATTGTATATGCCAGCAAGTAAATTAAACCGCAGGTTTAATCTTTTACGACGATTTCTATATACACAAGATAAAATCTTAAAACATTTCATCCTTCCAAATACATGCTCTACTTGAATTCGTCTACGACCAATCTCTTTATTTAACTTTTTTAATTCAGAATCTAGTTTTTCAGTTTTCTTTGCTTTAGATGGCATGAGGCATCCAAAACCCAATTTCTTTATCCCTAAATAACCCTTATCAACGATAAAAAAGGGCTTAAATTTTAATTTCCTCATGCTTTTTTTAAATATTTTAAAATCATGCATGCTTCCATGACTTCCACATACACTCAGTATTTCACCTGTTATATAGTGCATAGATAGCTGAAATTTAAAGGTATGTCGCTTTTTTTTACCGCTATACCATTTCTTCTGTTTTTTTTGGACGTTGAACTAATATTTCAGTGGCATCAATCACAACAACTTCCCAATCCACTTCATCTCGATTAGGAAGTTGTTTTGGCAAGTTGAATTTTCCAGAACGGATTAAGGTATCTTCAATAACACGTGTGATACGAATTGCACTCGTTTCAGATACACCGTAACTCATACCAAGATGGAAAAATGTTCGATATTCTCTCCAATATTCTATACATAAGAGCAAACGATCTTCCAACGGTAATTTATGCGGTCGTCCTTTACCAATATGACGAGGTAAATGCTTATTTAGCTCGGCCAACATGAGGTTAAATGTAGCCCAACTAACACCGGTAAGCCTACGAAACTTAACGTTTGATAATTTTTGAATATCTTTGAATTTCATCCAAGGATTATCTCTTGAATTAAATAATTTTGCTGATTAATTTAAGATCAAATAAATTGTACGTTTTTTGATTTATGACGGAAGTCTATAATATAACTCAAAGCAATGTGGAATAGACCTAATCTAAAATTGGGTCTATTACTTTGGGTCACACACATTAGCGCCGTTCAGAAATTCATAGTCTAAATTTCGAGATGCAATAATGGAAAAGTGGGTTTGTAAAGAATGTGGTTTATATCAAAAAGTAAACCCTAAAGTGATTAAGGCTGGACAGAAGGTTTATTTTTATAAAAATAAAAATTATATTAATCGTTATTTTGAAAAAGTTGAAATGAATATTGTGAGAGGTGTCGTTTTAAGTAAGCGTGGAAATCTTATTACGGTTTTAAGTGGTGGAGAGATATTTAAAGTACTAAATGTTGATGTCTATCTTGAATGTGCTCCCATGCATTTTATTTATAATATGTTTGGTACTTGTGAGTGTTGATTTGAATTGCCTTGAACAAAGTTAAAAATAAATTTAATTTATTCTTGCGATTAATTATTGCTCATAAACCTAAATGATTTTTTAAAAAGATTCCAGATGCTTGTAGATATTTTTTCTAATTTTAGTTTACACATATCAATTAAAATTTAAACAAGGTGTTTGAGTTCTTATATAGATGTGAGTTGATCTTTAGGTAAATCTGGGTGAATTAGATTCATTTATTTTAGTATTACAGGCGTCGACCATATCCGAATTCTGGCTGCAATGTTACGCCACTCTCATGTTGCACCGAAGACCAGCTTTGGTTCCTGTCATTGCAATTCAGACTAAGAGCAAAAATTCCCTTCATCTGCACCAAAATATTATTCGAAATCATTTGAATTGGTATTAAAAGCCTTTAATTTCAATAATTAAAGGCTTTTAGATTAGACTTTACAGATCCATCAGGATGTGTGACAAATACTGATACGGGGCATTGTGAGTACCATAAATAGAAACACTTTCTTTTCTATTCAAGATGAAAACATTGAGCTTATCGGACTTATATACAAGATCAAGCCACAGAAGGCAGAAGCAAAAATTACATACATGACTTTAACTTCAAAATGGAATAAGGCGATGAATGCTGCAATGGCAATCGATGCTACTTCATAGTTGAAGGGATGGTTGAATCCACTAGGCCATAAAACGTGATAACTGAAGAAAAGTGCGAGATTTAAAATTACACCCACTACCGCAGCAGTAATTGCTGTTAATGGTGCAGTAAATTTTAACTCGTTATGCGTTGTTTCAATCACTGGGGCGCCAGCTAGAATAAATATGAAAGAAAAAAGGAATGTAAACCAAGTCACAATGATGGCACCTAAAGCACCAGCTAAAAATGCATGATCACTTCCCAATAATGTATGATTAAAACCACCTAGGAATCCTACAAAGGCAACCACCATAATCAGTGGGCCAGGGGTACTTTCACCAAGTGCTAGGCCGTCGATCATTTGTGTTGGGCTCAACCAGCCATAAAAATCTACAGCACCTTGATACACATAAGGCAGTACCGCATAAGCCCCACCGAAGGTTAACAGCGCTGCTTTGGTAAAGAACCAAGCCATTTGTGTATAGGCATGATCCCATCCCAAGGTCAGAGTTAGACCTACAATTGGTGTAAACCATAAAGTTGCACCGATAAATAAGATTTTTCCTAAGTGCTTCCAACTAAACATGGCATGTTCTGGGGTTGGGGTATCATCATCAATGAATGCAGGACCATAATCCTTTTTACCTTGCTGATGAGAACCTCCACCCGTAAAAAAGTTTGGATACTTTTTACTTGCTAAGTATCCAATGATTGCAGCACTTAGAACAATTAAGGGGAAAGGGAGGTTAAAGAAAAAGATAGCAGCAAATGCAAGAGCAGCGATGGTCCATAAAAACTTATTCTTTAATGATCGGCTACCAATTCGATATGTTGCATGAAAGACAATTGCAACAACAGCAGGTTTGATTCCATAAAAGAGTCCAGCAATGATCGGCACATCACCAAACTTTACATAGACCCATGAGAGTGCGATTAGGATAAATAATGAGGGTAAAACGAATAAGACCCCTGCCACAATACCCCCTATAGTCCTGTGCATTAACCAACCGATATAGGTTGCTAATTGTTGTGCTTCAGGTCCTGGTAATAACATACAGTAGTTGAGCGCATGTAAAAAACGTTTTTCAGAGATCCAACGTTTTTGTTCAACCAGTTCTTGATGCATGACAGCAATTTGTCCTGCTGGCCCACCAAAACTAATGAATCCCAATTTAAGCCAGAATAAGAATGCTTGCCAAAATGAAACTGACTGTATCTCTTGTTCTGGTTGTATAACAAGTTCTTGTTTCATGATTATTCTCTTGCTAGGGTGGCATATAAACCATCGAAAATCTGATTCGATAATGCAAATAGCTGATCATCATCATTTATCTGACTTCGAATACCTTGAATAACTTTTTCAATACCGATCGCTTCAGGAGGCTCAATTCCCCCTACATCTAGGTAATGAACAATTTCAGCGAGTCTCTTTAATGCAGGTGTTTCTAAATTAAAACTGTGTAAAAGAACTTCGAAGGTTACCCAGTGATTGACGTGGCTAAAAGTTGCACCATCAAAATCGAATCCTAATGCTGCTTTTGGGCAGTCACTTGGGGTTTCTAACCAAATAAATGTTGCTGAGGTATCTATAAAAGTCTTGATTAGCCATGCAGAGGCTAGACGATCAATCCAAGGTTTTTTACGAGTTGCCCAAGTTCTGTTTTGATAACAATTTTTATCGAGCAGTTGGATATGAGCTTGTATTGCTTGAGGCTCATTTACTTCACCAAGACGAGCAATTGAAAGTTCTAAACAGGAAAGCTCCTTTAAAACCTGTGCTTGAGTTTCATCAGGGTAATAGTCAATTTCTATAAGTGCATCGATACTTTTTCTTAATTTACGGATTTGCTTGAGCAGCTCTTTCTTTTCATCTTTGGTCTGTCTATCCCTTAACTCAGAGAGTTGTTTATAGAGAGCGTCGTATTCTTCTTTTCGGCTGAACAAAGCAGCTAATTCAAGATTGGTAGGTTGCTCTGCATGAAAGATATAAGCCGTTCCTTGTTCTGAAATAACATCATTAGCAATAGGGTCGAGCTTTATACTATGGGAAACAGGAAGTAAATAGACACCATCTCTTAGAATCGCTGCGCCGCTTGCTTTGACAGATCGCCAGACTCTCATACGAGTGGTTGTATTCTGTGTAGGTAGTGAGGATATGAGTAAGGATATTTTCATGTAATATACTCAACTTATTTTGTTTAATATATTACACATAATAAATTAAGGTATATATACAAAGAATAGATTTCTAATTTTAAAAAATGATTAAGCCAAGTCAGTTCTTTATTAGGTGTTGTGAAAACAACACTGATTTAAAAAAATGATGAAATATAAACAATAACTTGATTTTGATTTTTAATAAGATATTGAAAATTATAAATAATTAATGTTGGCACAAAAGCTGCTCAATACAAGTGATATGAAATTGGAAATATCCTAAGGAATACCTATGTCACTTGTTATCGATAAAAAAGAAAATTCTAAAGAATTTGTAAAAAGCACTTTATCTGAAATCTGGGTCACTCGATGTCCAGTCCCAACGGCAACAGGCATCTCACTAAAACGTGGGACACTGATCGAAAAGTTTGAACAGCATGGTATTGATGTTGCTGTTTTACAAGATGCCCGAAAAGGCTTATCTGTTCATCATTTTGATCATCAACTACCCGCATTGTTTCGTGAAGGTGGAAATGTTCCAGCACTAGCTGCTCGTTCTGAAGGTGCGCCAAGTCGGCTCATTGGCTTGACATGGATTGATGAATGGCAAGTGATCATTGTTCGCCCTGATTCTGAAATTAGCAAACCAGAGCATTTAAAAAATGTAAAAGTTGCTTTACCTGAATATGCAGACAAACGGGCAGGTAGCATTTTTAGAGCGATGTCTTTACAGGGTATTCGAGGTGCTTTGCAACTTGCGAATTTAACCTTCCGTGATGTGGATTTTATTGAAGTCCCTGAACGAGCGGAATCGAATACACAACAACGTGATGCAAGTACCTATTGGTCTGGATTAGATGCATTAATCACTGGTGAAGTTGATGCTGTTTATGTAAAAGGCGCATCGGCTGTCGAAGCTGCGACGAAACGCGGTTTAAAAGTTGGGATCGATTTGGATCAATTTGAAGATGTGAGCTCTCGTGTAAACAATGGTACGCCTCGTCCAATTACCGTACATGAAGATTTGTTAAAAGATCACTTTGATGTCGTGGTTGATTTTCTGGAAGAGCTGTTTGATACCGCAGATTGGGCGCAAGATCATTTAGATGAAGTGCTGGTTATTCTTGAAGACGAAACGATTGCAGGTGCAGAGAGTGTCGCAACGGCCTACCGTAATAACTTTCATAAATCGTTACATCCATCATTAAGTGAAGAGCGCTTAGAGCTTCTAAGACAACAAAAAGATTTCCTTTGGTTACACGGTTTTCTCGAGCGCGATATCGATCTTGATACTTGGGTTGATCACCGTCCTTTGCTCGAAGTTTTAAAACGTCGCCAAAATAAACAATTTTAATAGGGTATTAATCATGACAACACTTATTCAAACCCCACTGTCTCCTGAACTTAATGATTTTATCGAATCGAACCGTGAAAAAGCTGAATTTGCTTTTGAAGTGTTCCGTGAAACAAGAACAATCACGGCAAATGGAACGGTTAATTTTGTTGAACGTGGACCTAATAATACCTTAGTCACTTTTAACTATGCAGGACCGTGGTCTAAAGATCAAAAAAGCAAAGTACTTGTGGAGACCATTGATGGTGAAGTTTTATTGGGAAGAAAAAATGCAGGCGGGCGCTATAACAAACTTTTTCGCGAGCATGCAGATGTCACCACAATATCTCATGTACACGCGCCGAATTTAGGGGCTTGGGCGCAAACCCATCGTACCTTACCGATTCGTTATGTGCCTGTTCAGCGCTTTCATTTATTTAAAGAACTACCAATTTATATTGATCGCCGTCAGGCAGAAGTCGATTTCATTTTAGATCAACTCAAAGTTGATATCGAACATCGAGCAATTTTAGAAGCCAACGGTGGTGCAACTGTATGGGGACGTCAGGGATTACAAGAAACGGCTGAATTTATCTTGTTGCTTGAGGAAGGTGCACAGATTCAGCTACTGGCTGAATTAGCTGGGGGAAGCCGTGAATACGGACAGGGTGTTTTACAGCAGCAGTGGCGAATGAGTGGTTTAACCGATAAAGCGAAGTCGCTTGGATTACTTCCACTTCATTAGAAATCTGATTCAAATATAAATATAGAGAATACTATGGCTGTAAAACTTTTATGGTATCTCACTGCTCCCGATGGGCCATATCCTTGGTTGGAATCTGGGCGGTGGGATACCGATTATGAACACTTGCAACAGATTGCGATTACTGCGGATCGACTTGGTTTTTACGGTTCACTTATGGGTAACAGCGAGTATGAAACACTTGCTGTTGCTGCAAGTTTAATTCCATTTACTGAACGGTTAAAGTTTCTGGTTGCCCAACATCCTGGAGAAGTCCAGCCAGCAGTATTGGCAAAATATGCGCAAACGTTTGATGCATTTTCTAAAGGGCGTTTGTTATTTAATGTCGTCAATGGAAATGATCAGGGTTTAGCCGCTTTAGGTATTCACTATACGCATGATAAGCGTTATGACTTTAGTAAAGAATACTGGACAGCATTTCAGCAAAACTATTTAGGTGATCGGTCTGGATTTGAGGGCGAATTTATTCAAATTGCCCCACGTCTAGAAGGTGGATCTCCTATGTCCAAATGGCGTGGTCCAACTCAAAAGCAGGGTGTTCCATTGTGGGGAGCTGGAACTTCTGCCAAAGGTGTTCAGCATTCTGTCGAGTTACTCGACGTGTACTTAAGTTTTGCAAATACCCCACCGTTGCTAGGAGAAAAGTTTGGCAAAGTTGCGGCTGAGGCTGCAAAAATTGGGCGCAGTTTAGAGTTTGGTACTCGATTACAAATTATTGTTCGGGAAACAGAAGAAGAGGCTTGGCAGTATGCTCAGTCGCTACTCGATAAGCTAGATGTCAATTATGCAATCGAAGCGGTTAAACGACAGCTTCCTCCTCATGAAACTTTTGAGAGTTATCAAAGCCCAAATCCGATCGTTCAAAGAAATCTGACATTGCTCCGCCATGGAGTATTACCTCGTGCTAAAGATTTTGAAATTTATCCTAATGTTTGGACTGGGCCATCTTTATTTGGTTTTGATATTTTAAACCCGGCAGCAGGTACTGCCTTGGTCGGCAGTGCTGAAAATATTGCTGAACGGATTAAAGAATACGAGAGCTATGGTGTATCTGCCTTTATCTTATCTGGTTTCCCTTTAATTGGAGAAGCTTATCGTGTAGCTGATTTATTGTTCCCGTTATTAGCGCTCGATCATGGTTTTGAGTTACCTAAGCTCAATAAAAATTCATCCATTGATTCTCTCTTGAATCAAGAAGTCGTCGTTTAAGGGAGAAAACATGAACAAAATTACACGTCGAGAACTGATTAAGCAGACTGGATTGGGGGTTGGCGCTGTTGCTGCAATCAGTCTGATAGGATGCTCTAAAACTGACTCTGCATCTTCCGAGAATACTCGTGCGAGTACAGCTGAAAATGATACGCCCAAAAAAGGCGGTGTGATCAAAATTGGAGTAATCAACGGCAATCAAGCAGGTAATTTAGATGCGCACAAGCCTATTGGTATGTCCAGTGCATTTAGAGGTTGGCCTTTATATGCAAAATTATGGGAATGGGGTAGAGATATCCAGCCTAAACTCGCACTTGCTGAATTTGCGGAGCCGAATAATGATGGGACGAAATGGACCATTCGCTTAAAAAAAGGACTCGAATTTCATCATGGTAAGACGATTACTGCTGATGATGTTATTTTCTCCTTACGCCGTTTGACGGACCCTAAACTCGCTTCTCCATTTGCTGCCTATCTTTATTCATTGCAACGAGATGGAGTTAAGAAGGTCGATGAATACACCGTTGAGATCCCTTTTGCTCAAGGAAAAGGCTTAGTTGCTTTACCTGAGGCATGGATGAGTTGGGGAGGGATTGTTCCTACAGATTATGACCCAGTTAAAAATGTGGTCGGGGCTGGGCCCTTTAAGCTTGACAGTTTTACACCAGGTCAACGTTCACGCTTTGTTCGTTTTGAAAACTATTGGAAAGAAAATAAGCCTTATGCTGATGCAATCGAAATCATTGATTTTAAAGATCAGACAGGACGTCTTGCTGCTTTGCAATCGGGTCAAATTGACATTGCTTCAGGGGTAAGTGCCGAGCATATTTCTTTAATTCAAGCCAATAAACGACTGAATCTGGTTTCCTCAGAAACTGATGCTTGGCAATCTTTTGATATGAATACCTTAAAAGCACCTTTTAATGATTCTCGGGTACGACAAGCTTTTAGATTGATTGCCAATAGAGATGATTTGGTTAAACGGGCTTTGGCTGGACAAGGACGAGTTGCAAATGATCTCTATTCCTTTAGTGATCCTGTATATGACCACAGTATTGCGCAACGTAAGCAAGATTTAAATAAAGCGAAGGCGTTGTTGAAAGAAGCTGGTTTTAGCAATAGCTTGGCGATTGATTTATATACAGGTCCAGATAGCAATGCTGCATTGGTTTTTGCTCAGCATGCAGCTCAGGCGGGTGTTATCGTTAATGTTAAACAGGTTGAAGCTGCCACCTTTGCTGATGCTGTAAAACAGGATTGGGCATTTAGTACAGGTTCAAACGTTTCACGACCTTTTTTATTAACCGTCTTGCAAATTGATGGGCCAGGTGCGGCAAATAATAAAACCCGATTTAACAATGAACGTTTTACTGAATTGGTTCATACCGCATTACAACAGCCTGATTTGGAAAAACGCAAAGTTCTCATTCATGAAGCACAGCATATTCAACATGAGCAAGGTGGTTTGCTCATTTGGGGTTTTAACCATGTACTCGATGCACATTCGAACCAAATTGGTGGCGTAACACCCGATCGCACAGGCTTTGCTGCGTGGCGTACAGATGAATTTTGGCGTAGGGGGTGACCGCTATGACAACGCAATCCAGCAAAATAGAGACAGCCATTCCACATCAAACAATGACGAGATCATTTGAAATACCAGCATGGTTACCTTGGTTTTTCACACGGTTGTTGTCAGGTGTATTGGTTGTATTGGTGATTAGTCTTATTGTATTTATTGCCACACAAGCACTCCCATCTGATCCGGCTCGCGTCATTTTGGGCCCAGAAGCACCGGAAGCGACAGTTCAAATTCTTCGTGAACAATTGGGCCTGAATGATCCAATACTGCTTCAATACTGGCATTGGTTGAGTCAATTATTGCAAGGTAATTTTGGCCGTTCGATTGATTCCAATGTCCCTGTTGTGCAGATTGTTCAGAATTATTTTGGTAATACCGTTGCATTAACGATCTTGGTGATTGTCATTACTGTACCAATTTCTGTGGTACTGGGTGTATGGCTGTCACTCCGTCGAGATAGCAAACTCGATCGTATTATTGTTTCTAGCTCTATTCTATTCAAGGCTGTTCCTGGATTTGTAATAGCAATCTGGCTCATGATGTTTTTCTCAACCTCAATCCTGCACATATTGCCAGCAGCATCTTTGTTGATTCCAGAGCAGTCAGCTTTTAGCCAAATCGAGTTTTTAGTTTTACCGATTTTAACTTTGGCTTTATCGCTTATTCCATATCTGATGCGGTTGGTGCGCGGTTCCATGATTGACGCACTTGAGTCGGACTATGTGACCTCTGCACGATTACGTGGTATTCCTGAGCGACGGATCATATGGAAACATGTTTTACCCAATGCACTGGTGCCAGTGGTGCAGGGAACAGCCCTCACCATACGAGTTCTGCTGAGCGGTGCACTCATCATTGAGGTGGTGTTCAGTTATCCCGGTATTGGTAATGCACTCAATGCCGCAATTGAATTAAGAGATATCCCAACCATTCAAGCCATTGTTTTATTGCTCACCATTTGTGTAGTGGTGGTCAATTTAATTGCAGATTTAATCACAACCTTACTCACCCCCAAGATACGAACAGCCAAAAGGCATAAAGCACGTTCGCCAGGTCGTCGTCAGGCGCTACGGTTATGGAAGTCGGGTCGGCCCATTACGGTAAAACCTTTTGACCGCCGCAATGCGTTAAAGAACCTTCAGCAAGGAGGTGGGAAATGAGCTCACTTCATTGGTACCAAAGAAATTTTTTTCAAACCTTAATTCGTGAAAGACAAGTACGGTTTGGATTTGTTGTCACAGCTCTAGTTTTAATTTTTGCACTGGTTGGCCCGCTACTGGTTCCATTTGAACCCACTGCATTAGTCGGCATGACGTATGGCCCGCCTGAAGGAAAATCATTTTTAGGTTATGACTATATTGGTCATGATGTCTGGTCACGTGTCCTTGCTGGTGGGGCTTCTATTATCTGGATGACACTGGCTGCCAGTTTGGTTGCATTAATTATTGGTTCTAGTTTAGGCATATTCGCTGCTTTTGCCCGAAATAAGATTGATCAGTTCGTGACTTGGCTGACTGATGTTTTTATGGCCTTTCCGGATCTTATATTGGTCTTGCTTATCGTTTCAATGTTAGGTCGGGAACCTTGGCTCATTGTTTTAACGGTTTCAATTGCTTTTATTCCTGGGGTCGTGCGTCTTGCGCGAAGCGTTGCACTGAATCTGGTGGAACAAGAATATATCGAAGCAGCTAGAATGCTTGGGTACTCAAAAACCTATATTTTATTTCGTGAAATTTTACCCAACATGTTGACGCCTTTACTCATCCATTTGGGTGTGATGCTGACATGGGCTGTGGGTATGTTATCTGGTTTGGCTTTTCTTGGTTATGGTGTGGCACCTCCAGCAGCAGATTGGGGACTCATGATTAATGAAAATCGCGCTGGTTTATTGGTACAGCCATGGGCGGTATTTGCTCCTGTCATCTTAATTGCCTTGTTTGCACTCGGAACCAATGTATTGGCTGAGGGCGTTGGACGTGCAGCGGCTCGGATTGAGGAAAAATAAGCATGGCATATCTATTTAAAAATACCGTATTAACGGTAAAAGACTTAACCGTGGCATTGGTCAACACCGGCAATCACATCGTTTCTGATATTTCATTTAGCCTACGAGAAGGAGAAGTTCTAGGGCTAGTTGGAGAAAGTGGCTCAGGTAAAACCACATTATCAAGTGCTTTATTAGGCTATGCACGCTATGGAGCCAAGATTATTCAAGGCTCAATTGAGCTAGAGAATCAAGATATTCTCAGTTTAGATGATCATGCTTTGCGTCAGGTTCGTGGTTATAAAATCAGTCATGTCGCCCAAGATCCTGGAACAGCACTCAACCCAGCATTAAGTATTGGACAACATTTATTTGAATTATTAGATGTCCATCAGACACAGTTATCGAGCGCTGAAAAATACCAAAAGGTTGCCAAAATTTTAAATGAAGTGGGATTACCGCAGGATGAGCTATTTCTCAAACGCTATCCTCATCAGCTTTCGGGTGGGCAACAACAACGAATTTTATTGGCCTTGGCATTCTTGCTACAGCCACGTTTGATCGTTCTGGATGAGCCAACCACCGCATTAGATGTGACGACCCAGACCTTGGTGTTGAACATCATTCGTAAATTATGTCGGGAATATCATGTTGCGGCTATTTACGTATCGCATGACTTAACGGTGGTCAAAGATATTGCAGATCGGGTGATTGTTCTGTATTCGGGTCGAATTGCAGAAGATGCGGTATTAACCCAACTATTTGAAACTCCTAAGCACCCTTATACGCAAGGTTTACTGAACGCCATTCCCGATGTGGCCATTCGTAAATATTTATCTCCAATTGAAGGACATGCTCCTTCGCCCAATGAGCGCCCAGTAGGATGTGCTTTTGCGGCACGTTGTGCTTTCGCTACAGATATATGTCGTCAAAAACAACCTGAATTAACTCAATTAAAAGATCAGTTTGATTCGCATTTTGTTGCTTGTCACCATTCGGATCATGTCGGTGTGATTCATTTTAAAGAGATTGATCATCAAGTGATTGAAAGAGAAACAGACAGAGAAGCTTTATTAAAAGTTGAACATATTCATGCATGGTATGGGCAGCAACAGGCACTTTTTGATATCTCATTTCAACTTAAAAAAGGCGAGTGTTTAGCATTGGTAGGTGAGTCGGGCTCGGGTAAGACCACGTTATCGCGTGTCATTGCTGGACTGAATGAAAATGCAGATGGAAAAATTACATTAGCAGATGAAGTCTTGTCGTTGCGTGGGCAACAGCGTCATTTGCAGCAGCGGCATAAACTGCAATATATCTTTCAAAACCCTTATAAGGCTTTGAATCCAGCGCATACGATTGGTCAGACATTAATTAAAGTTGTACAGCATTTCTTTGGAGCATCTCGACAAGACGCCATAGCAAAAGTCACACAGGTACTTCAACAAGTCTCTCTGCCTATACAAGTTCAAGAACTCTATCCAAGAGATTTATCGGGTGGGGAGCGACAACGCGTGGCTATCGCACGCGCTTTGCTATGCCAACCTGATGTTTTGATTTGTGATGAGATTACATCTGCTTTGGATGTTTCAGTTCAGGCTTCCATCTTAAAACTGCTACAAGACCTCCAACAGCAAGGGGTGACCTTACTATTTGTGACCCATAACCTAGGGGTTGTTCGTGCAATCGCAGATCGAGTCGCCGTATTAAAAAATGGACATATTGTTGAATATGGCGAAACAGATCAAGTGCTGAGTCACCCTCAACATACATATACCAAAACTTTGCTTACTCATGCGCCAAGCTTGTTTAAAAACAAGGTACTTGAAGTTTGCGCATAAAAAAGAACAGATTTTCCGGAGTTAACAATGAACGACATTAACCAACGTAATTTTTTAGAATTAGGTAGTATCAGGCATATTCAAAGTGAGCAAGAAGCACTTGATATTGCAAAAGAGGTGGCGGATCAACTGAATCAATTTGCTCGAGACCCCAGTTATAACAAGACCGTGCCTTATGAACAAGCTCGCTTAATTTCAGAAGCGGGTTTAACTGCGATTATTGTACCCAAGCAATTTGGGGGCTTAGGCGCCAGTATTTCAACCTTGGTCAATGTGGTGAAAATTATTTCATCCGCAGATGGTGGTGTCGGACAGTTATTACAGATTCACTTCACCATGTTCCGAGGCGTTTTAACGGGCTATGATGATGAAATTCGTGATCAGTTACTGGGTGATATCTTAAGCGGAAAGCGTTTGGGCAATGCACTTGCAGAAGTGGGTGGCAAAGATAAATTTCAGCATAAGACGCGTGTAGAGCGAAATTCAGAAGGGCAATTAATATTAAATGGTAGTAAATTCTATTCTACCGGCTCTTTACTCGCAGAATGGATTTCCTTATTTGCTGGGAGTGATGATGGACCAGTCTCGATTTTAATTCATCGTGATACGCAGGGAGTCGAGTTGCTCGATGACTGGGATGCAATGGGACAAAATAATAGTGTCAGTGGCACTGTTAATTTTAAAGATGTGATTGTTGATGAACGTTATGTTGCCAAGCGGAATACCGGTGGTTTGGGCACGGTTTTACGTACAGGACTCACTTGGCCTCAAATTCTACATGCTGCAATGGACACAGGAATTGCCAAAGGAGCCCTACAAGGTGGGATTGATTATTTACAACATCATGCTCGACCTTGGGTAGAAAGTGGCGTCGATTCGCCTACACATGAACCTCATATCATCAAACAGATTGGTGAATTCGCTGTTTTAGTTCGTTCAGCTGAGGCATTATTGGATCGTTCAGCACAGATTTTTGAACAGCATTTGGCAAATGTAGAGGATGAAGATTTACAAACTGAACTGATTTTATCGGTTGCTGCTACCCGTAGTCAGTCTGATCATGCATCTTTAAAAATTTCGAGTGAAATTTTTGGATTACTTGGGGCAAGTTCAACTTTATCGAAATGGAACCTAGACCGCTTCTGGCGAAATGCACGAACTCACACCACGCATGATCCAATTCGCTGGAGGCTCTATCATGTTGGAAATTATTATTTAAATAATATTCCACCAGGAGAATACAACTCCGTACTTCTAAAGAAGCAGGCGGAAAATGTGACTAAATTTTCTAAGTAAAATGAAGTCAATAAAAAAAGGTTGTCATCATGACAACCTTTTTAATTTTAAAGTATTAAGCCACTTGAGTTTGAATAGAAATATCCTGTGCAAGCCATTCACGAACATTAATTTGTGCAGGAATAAAGTTCCAGCGATAGAGAAAATCACTCAAGTCTTGTAAAGCAATAATAGAGATTTCATCAAAGTTAGTGTTCAGTTTCAGATGTGCATCTGCACCATATGCTGCATGAACCCATTGCTCACTGCTATTACATTCTTTTGCTAAATAACGATGGGTTTCATCTGCATGTGCATGTGCCCATTGTTCTGCTTGTAAAACAGCATCAACAATCGATTGGGCTTGTTCTGGATATTGCGTTAGAAAATCTTCATCAACAGTGAGCGTTCTCGGTGTTCCATTATTGGAGCGTAGAATAGGATCTGGATGTGAGCCAATATCAATAATGGTATGCAGGGCGAAATCATGGGCAATCTGCGCAGCATGTGCACCTTTTAGAAAAATGGCATCCACATCACCTTTAATTAATGCCACGATCTCTGCATTTGCGCTGATTTTGTTGCGATTACCATAAAAGCTAGAATCATTTTCTTCTGGCTGTTGTTGTTGTGCTGTTAAAATATCTGCTCGTAAACAATCGACTAATTCAAGATCGCTTACCTCCAAATTTACTGTCTTTAAGGCATTCTCTAAACCACGAATCGCCTGTGCACGCGAGAAATCAATAATTGCATCCTGATTGAATGGAATTCCAAAACGTTTATCTTTTAGGTCTGCAACCGTTTTGATGTTTGAGTCGTAGCGTGTTAACAATAATTGGACTTCATCAGCCCAAGATAATCCAATCACTTTAGTTTTTTGACCAGATGCATATGCCCAGATTGCAGGAATACTGCCACCGTGTCGAACTGAATTGGCAAGCGTATGATTAAAATGAGAGTTACGAATATCTTTGGAATTTGATTCTCGAATTGATTTTATTTCAATCTGCTGCTCATTAAACTTTTCTTTGAGCCAGCCTTTTTGAATTGAAATGCCTAGGCCTGTTGGTACAGGGCAGCGCGTGTACCAAAGCGTATTTAAGGGTTGAGTTTGAAGTGTTGTCATCATGACATCCTTTTGTGATTTTTATGCTTTAAAGCAAAATTGATGCCATTTATTAAATTGTTGATATTTATTAATTATTTTTAATATCGTTTTTTATGATGTTGATATATCAAATTTTGTTGCGATTACAGCAAATCAATTTCTATAGTGTTTTAAAATCAACACCCCCATAAATAGCCATCTATAAAAGTAATATAAAACAAAGAATTAAAATATTTTTTCAGATCATTAATTTGGCATGAATCTCGCACTCATACAAAATCTCAAATTTTTACTATCTTTTATGTTTAAAAATTATCCATTATTACGAAGTTTGGCTTTGTATCGCTTTATGCCATTTCGTTTCTTATTAACGGCGACTTTATTTGTTATTGCGAATATCGGCTTGGCACTGCAACAATATTCAATCGGACATGCGATTGATAGCTTAAAACATAGTGAAAGAGAAACTTTATTTCAGCATGCGCTTTCTGATCCTTTAAATCCTTGGTTCTGGTTTATTCTACTTAGCAGTATCGCTGGCATGAGGGCAGTTGTTCAGTATCTGGCAGGGCTGAGTGCTTTAACTATTGGTCAGCAATTACTGAGTATTTTAAGAGAAAGAATCTTTTCCCAAGTACAGCATTTAGATGTTTCATGGCACTGGAAGCATGGGCTGGGAGAAGTGTTATCCCGAACTACCCGTGATTCAGATAAATTAAAAGAAGCATTGATCAATTTCTGGCGACAAGTATTTGAGTCAAGTCTGGTTGTTGCTGTGACCGTCGGACTGTTGTGCTGGTACCATCCTTGGCTCGGATTAGTTCCTTTATTCTTTATTTTTTTAGGGCTTGGGGTTCTATTTAAACTGACCAATCAATTGGTGGTATTGGATCATCAAGTTGCATCTACCTACGAAAAAGTCAGTGATAGCTTAGCGGAAAGCGTGAATGGGATTCGGGTGGTCAAAGCGTTTCAACTCGAACAGAAACTTTTACAGCGCTTTAATCATGCCGTAGATCTATTTATTCATCATTCCATTCAGACCATCAGCACAAGTGCGAAACGCTTACCTATCCCCCAAGTGATTATTGCATGCTCTTATTTGTGGGTCATCGCTTTTGGTGCTTATTTAATTGGACAAAATCAGTTGCAAGTGGGGCAATTTGTCGCTGCCATTCTGATGGCAAATTTATTGGTGTTTCGTATTGAAAGCATTGGTCAGGTCTTACATATTTTTGCTGATGCACGTTCGTCTGCGACAAGAATCTGGCAAATGTTAGATCAGAAGTCCGCAATTGAAGATCCACAATATCCGCTGTCTTGGCAAGGAAATGATGAGTTAAACATTCGATTAGAAAATGTCAGCTTTCAAGATAAGACAACGCAAAAGTATATTCTAAAACACTGTCATGTTGAATTTAGAGCAGGTGAAATCGTCACTGTAGTCGGTAAAACTGGCTCAGGTAAAACGACTTTGATGAATTTACTCAATCGGTTTATTGACCCAACAGAAGGGCAAGTTTCGATTGGCTCTGAGCAAACGGGCTGGACGAATATCAAAGATTTAAGCCTAGTTGAATTACGCCATTTGGTTCAGATCATTCCTCAGGAAAATTTCTTTTTTAGCGGTACATTGGCAGACAACTTAAGAGTTGCTAAGCAAGATGCAACTGAGCAAGAGATGAGGGATGCTCTACATTTAGCCTCTGCATCAGAACTATTACAACGACTTGATGGAGGATTAGATACGTTGATTGGGGACAAAGGAGTTACCTTGTCAGGAGGGCAAAAACAACGTCTTGCTTTGGCCCGTTCTATTCTAAAGAATTCACCCATTTTAGCTTTAGATGATTCAAGCAGTGCCTTGGATGCGACCACAGAAAAACAGGTTTTACAGCGGCTTTCAGCACTTTCTGGCAGTGGCAACCCTTTGAATAAAACAATCATTATTAATTCGAATAAACAAACCACGATTGCATTGTCTGATCGAGTGATTGTGCTTGATCAGGGCCACATTATTGCCCAAGGCACGCATCTTGAATTAGTTCGAGATTGTTTATTTTATCGTGAGTTGATGGGCTTTCAGTTACAACAGCAGGAGATGAATGCATGAATAGCAGTGTTAAAAATTTCCGCCCATTCGCAAAATCAGCTGATCTACAAATCGAAGAAAATTTGGCAAATACCTCAATTCATAGAGCAATGCTAAAAAAACTTATTCCTTTGGTTTATCCCATTCGCTACTTGCTGCTCGCGTTAATTGTGGTAGAGATTTTACAAGTGATGAGTGTTTTTGTTCGACCTTGGGTGGTGAAATATATTTTAGATTCGGGCTTTCAACAGATTGCTGGAAAAGCAGTATTGCATCAGCCTGTTTTATTGATTGCGATGAGCATTTTAACCTTGAGTTGGATGTGTCGTTTTGCTTTAGCAGGTGTATCAAAATACCTTTCAGGCCGGGCAGCTTTGAAAGTGATTAATGGTTTAAGACGTTCTCTATTTCAGCATATCCAAAGTTTAAATATCGGCTATTTTGATCGTACCAAGGCTGGCAGGATTATTTCACGGGCCGATCGTGATGTCGAAACGCTAGAGCCTGTTTTAATACAAGGGCCACCAGAGCTACTTTCCGCAATTTTGCGTTGTGGATTAGCTTCAGTACTGCTTTGGCATATCTATCCACCTTTCTTTTGGTGCTTATTTGCGACGCTCCCCATTTTATTTGGGATGACTGCAATTTTTAAGAAATCATCGCAAAAACATTGGGGGCGAGTTGCAGAGGAACGCAGTCGATTTACTGCTCATTTGGTTGAAACAGTAAATGGAGCAAAAATCATTCAGCAGTTAAATTACACCGCAACCAATCAATCTCGTTATCAAGAATTATTGAAAGACTTTAATCATTCTATTATTTATGGCAGTAAGCGGACCAGTTGGTTTGCACCTTTTACAGGCTTACTTTCAACGCTAGCCACTGCTGGATTTATTGTGATTGGTAGTTATGCTTATAGTGACGGCATCATTAGTATTGGCCAGTTTGCAGAAAGTATTTTCTATGTATTTTTATTTTTAGCACCCTTACAGGAACTGACTGATCTATTTGAACGTTATGCCAATGGGGCAGCATGTGCACAACGTATATTTTTACTTTTAGATACCCAATCTACGATTCAAGAACAACCGAATGCGGTGAAGCTTGTACAGTTGAATGGTCATATTCGATTTCAGTCGGTCGATTTTGCTTATACCCACAAACCTGTTTTACAAAATTTTAATTTGGAGATTGAAGCTGGAAAAATCGTTGCGATTGTCGGGCCAACAGGACATGGCAAAAGTACCATGGCACAGTTGCTAACACGGTTTTATGAACCCCAGCAGGGTGGAATTTTTCTAGACCGTTATCCAATAGAGAGTATTCAGCTTGCCAGTTTAAGACAGCATGTCAGTATTGTTTTACAAGATAATGTTTTATTTAGTGGAACAATTTTAGATAACTTGCGTCTAGTTCAACCTCAGGCTTCAGATCAGCAACTGATTCAGGTAATTGAAGAGTTAGAGGCCGATGAGATATTACAGCAGCTATCGCAAGGCTATTTCACCGAAGTAGGAGCGCTTGGTAAAAATCTTAGTCATGGACAAAGGCAACTTGTTTGTCTGGTTCGTGCTTATTTGGCAAACCCTAAAATATTAATTCTAGATGAAGCGACTTCTGCAATTGATATTTATACTGAGCAAAAAATACAATATGCGCTTAGACGCTTATGCCAAAATAGAACCTGTATAGTCATTGCACATCGGCTCAGTACCATTCGTGAGGCGGATAAAATTGTTGTTATTGAAAATGGTCATGTCGTAGAGCAAGGTTCGCATGAGCAGTTAATGCAGCAACAGGCAGCTTATTTTCAATTGTATCAGTCCTATCTACAAAATCAGCTTGTCTAGCGGTCTGCAAATTTAAAAACTGTAGTTTTATAAACATTTTTTTGAATCATTGTTTAAATTTAAACAATGATTCTTTTGTTTTTTCACTCAATATGTTGATAATTATAAATAAAATATTTGGCATTGGCTTTGCTATATCGGTTTAGATCGTTAAGGAAGCTTATATGCGTACATATTTTTCTCAATTCATCCTTCACTCCACACTTTTTGCACTGAGTACACTTACTGCCTCAATTGCGATGGCAAATGATCAAAAGAATTTGTCAGAGAAAGAGGATGCCATCACATTACAATCTGTGGTTGTCACAGGCTCTAGACGCGCAATTCATAGTTCGCTCGATGCGCCTGCGCCTGTTGATATTTTAACTGCTAAAGACTTACAACAGACTGGAGCAACTGATCTTGCTGCGGCGTTAACACGGTTGTCTCCTTCTGTGAGTTTACCGAGTTCTCCTGCAGGTGGTTTTGGTGCATCAGTTCCACCCAGTATTGCGCTCAGAGGATTATCTGCGGATCAAACTCTAATTTTAATTAATGGAAAACGTCGACATACATCCGCTTATTTCACCCGCCAAGCATATGCTGGTGGAAGGGGAGCAGCAGTAACTGATTTAAGTTTAATTCCAGTGAGTGCGATTGAACGCATAGAAATCTTGCGGGATGGCGCTGCGGCCCAATATGGCTCGGATGCAATCGCTGGTGTTGTGAATATTATCTTGAAATCACGTGATCATGGGGGTGGGGTAAGTTATCAAACGGGTGGCTATACCCAAGGAGATGGTGAACAGCACAAAGTTAATCTTTGGAAAGGTTTTGCGCTCCCTAATGATGGTGCTTTGACGGTTGCATTAGATTTAGGCAAACGCGAAGCTGCAAGTAACACGGCACCTGATACGCGAACTTTTTATGATGGTTCAACCAAAGCTCAATATACAGAACAAAATACACCCTATCGAACGTGGAAATTTGGTTCACCCGAACAAAAAGATCAAGTCAATGTGACTGCCAATCTAGATTTACCTTTGACAGATGACCTTGCACTTTATGGTTTTAGTAGCTATGGCCATCGCAAAACAATAGGTGAAAACTTTTATGAACCACCAACGACCAAAACAGTACTGAATCAATCCAGCTATTTTAAAGAACGTTATCCAGATGGACGCTCGCCATTGAGCTTAGTCACTGTAGATGATTTTGCCACCACAGTTGGAGTGAAAAAAGGGGAGTTGAAGTCAGGTAAATATGATCTTTATGCGACCTATGGGCAAAATAAAGTCAGCACAGAACAAGGCAATGGTATTAACCCAAGTTATGGCTCAAACGCTCCTTCAAACTATGACTTGGGCGAAAATATTTTTTCGCAATTAAATACAGGGCTCGATTATAGCCGTGATATTGCAATTGATGGGTTGGCAAGTCCGCTGACGTTGTCTACAGGGGGTTTATATCGTTGGGAGCAATATAAGCAAAATGCTGGTGATCCGATAGCCTATACCCGCGGTCCATATTTTAATCCAAGCACAACTTTAGGCGTTGGTGTTCCAGGGATATATGCCGGAATCACAGACCAAGATCAACGAAAAATTAGTCGTGATGTTTATGGTGTCTATCTAGATTTAGAAGCAGATATTATTAAAGACTTGAATGTGGGCGCAGCTGTTCGAAGTGAAAAATATTCAGACTTTGGGTCGACCACAAACGGAAAATTGTTTGCTAAATATGATGTATCACCTCAATTTGCGGTACGGGGTTCAATCAATACAGGCTATCGAGCGCCGTCATTGGCACAACAAGGATATTCTGCTTATAGCGTACAAACAGTACAAACCGCTTCAGGTTGGCAAGATGTGCAACAACGTACTTTAGTTGCAGGCAGTGAGGCGGCTTTACTTATTGGCGGAAACTCACTTAAACCTGAGAAATCGACGAATTATTCTTTAGGTTTTGTGTGGAAGCCACTTGCGAATACCTCAGCAACTTTGGACCTTTATCAAATCGATATTAAAAATCGTATTTTGCTTTCAGACAATATTACTGGAAGTGTAATCACCAATGCTTTTGCCAATACAGCATATGCAAACATTGCCAATGTGGCGTTCTTTAATAATTTACTCGACACACGTACCCAAGGCTTAGAGCTCGCGCTTAAGCATGATTTAAACCTTGACCAATATGGCAAGTTAAATCTGAACCTCGGTCTGGGCTATAACAAAAATGAAATCACAGAAACCAGAGATTCTATCACCGCAAAAGGTGAGCGAATTCCGGTTTCAAGCATTGCAGGACGAAATACACAAAGCCTGATTGAGTCTGCTGCACCGAAAACCAAGCTGACGCTTGGCGCACTTTGGTCAAATCAAGCGTGGAGTGTCAATACCGCAGTCCGTCGCTATGATCAATGGACCACTTTAAATAATACCAACACTGCATTAGATCAGACTTTTGATCCGCAGTGGATTGCAGATTTGGATATCGGCTACAAAGCGGATGCATTTGTGAAAGGTCTGAAGTTCAATTTAGGGGCGATCAATTTATTGAATAGCCATCCGGATAAAGCCAAAGATTCTTCGGTCGGCAACATTGTCAAATATAGTTTTAATGCGCCTGAAGGAGCATTTGGAACGTATTTGTATGGTCGCGTAAGTTACGAATTTTAAATCAAAAATGATGAAACAAATTTTAAGGTAAATGACAATGCAACCTACTTTTTTATCAACGTTATGCAAATTTTCTTTAGTCACCACGATGTTAACTTCGAGTGGTTTGACCTTTGCTCAACCAGCTCCTACGCTTCAAGATCAATATGGAGATGGCCGGGTTTCCGAGTTTTATACATGGAAATCGGCGATTCCAGCACAGGCAGGAAAATTATTAAGAACAGAGCCTATCCATAACCCGTATATTCGCTTGGCAAATGACAGTCAGGCCATTCGAATTCTTTATAGTTCGACCAGTGGCAAAGATAGCAAAACACCGATTGTGGTTTCCGGCAGTATTCATTTACCGAAAGGAACGCCACCGAAAGAAGGTTGGCCAGTGGTGTTATGGGCACATGGGACTGTAGGCTTGGCCGATGCCTGTGCGCCGTCTTGGAGTGGTCGATCATACCGTGATGTACAGTATTTAAATCGTTGGCTGAAAGAAGGATTCGCCGTGGTGGCTACAGATTATGAAGGTCTGGGGGTTGCTGGGCCGCATTTGTTAATCAATAACCCCATGCTGGCCTATAGTATTTTAGATAGTGGTCGAGCTGCTCTAAAAGCAAAGTTACCCCTTGCAAATAAGTTTGTGATTGTTGGCCAATCTCAAGGAGGTGCTGGCGCTGTTGCGGCTTCTTCCTATTCGGCTACGTATGCACCTGACTTAAATATTAAAGGTTCAATTGGTACAGGCGTGATTTATCAAGATCCTGAGGCGACCCCTGAAAAGAATCAGCTAAAGTTAAATCCTTATGAAGTCAGTCCGTCGCTTGCTTATGGCATCTATAGTTTTTTAGTGACGCAAAGTTTATATCCAGAAATAAAAACAGAAGATATTTTTACGCCTGAAGCAGTGCCTTTAGTTGAACAAGCAAGAAATGCGTGCTTAACCAGCTTTATGGGGGATATTCAATCTGCGGGTCTTTCGCCAGCACAAGCGTATAAACCTCATCCACCTGCAAACTATAAAAAGCTGCAAGAGCAACAATCGAATGATTATGGTTATTATCCGACATTAAAAATCAGTCACCCACTCTTTATCGGAACAGGGGCAAACGACCGCACCCCTGATGCCCGATCTCAAATGAAGCTGGTGGCCGATGCGTGTAAAGCGGGTACCGTGGTCGAAGGCCATTTGTATCATGGCTTAGGGCATAGCGAGACCGTTAATGCTTCATTACAAGATTCGATTCCATTTGCTAAAAAGGTGATTGCGGGAGAGAAAGTTCAGGCTATTTGTAAGCCTGACTTACAATAAAAGATGACATAAAGATTTTCTCACTAAAGAGAATCTTTATTGTAAAAAGCCGCTCTTCAAAGATGTTGAAGAGCGGCTTTATGCTTTAAATGTTTAAGCGATGCGCTTTAATCTTTTTGCAGCCTCTTCACGTACAGCAGGGATGATATAGCGGCCATAATCGACCGTGTCATAGATCGGATCGTAGCCACGATTTAAAAAGGTGGTAACGCCTAAATCTACATAATCGAGTAATGCCGCAATAATGGTATCTGGTGTACCCACCAAGGCAGTGGTATCACCATAAGCGCCTACAGCAGTGGCTGTGGGCATCCATAAGGCACGATCATGTCGATCACCTTGTTGCGCTGCTGCCAATAAGCGTTGTGAACCAATTCCTTTGATTTTATGCCCTGACAATGTGCCGTTATTCTGAAAAGTTGGATTGTTCTGAATATCGGCAAGAATCTGTTCTGCGCGCTGCCACGCAAGTTCTTCAGTTGGGCCAATAATAAGGCGTACGGATAAGCTAACAGGAGGCTGCGGTTTATTGGCGTGTTCTGCTGCGAGCTTTAATTTAGTAATTTGCTCTTTTACACCAGCTAGTGGTTCCCCCCATAGTGAATACAGGTCTGCATGGCGAACTGCAATATCATAGGCAATATCGGATGAGCCACCGAATGAAATCGGGATTGTTCCGTTAACTGGCTTTAACGGACAGAAAGCATTATCTAACTTAAAGTACGTACCTTGATAGCTAATGGGCTGATCGCTCTTCCATAGTTTCTGGATGATATCCAGATATTCTCCCGTCCGTTCATAACGTTGAACTTTATCGACAAGATAATCACCTTCTTGAGGTTCAGCTGTAATTCCCGTAATTGTATGTAAACGGATTCTTCCGCCACCTGTCGTATGGTCAAGTGTCGCAAAAGAACGCGCAGCCAGATTTGGTGATACAAGCGCGGGACGATGGGCAATCATAAACCCGAGTTGCTCAGTATGCTGTGCTAGATAAGCTGCGATTTGTGTACTATCAGGGCTGCTTGGTCCGCTCGCAATTAAGACTTTATCAAAACCCGCATATTCATGTGCCCGTGCATGATAACGTAGATAGTCGAGGTCTATTTTATGACCAATACGTTTCCCTTTGGTTTCTGACCATTGATTGGGAAAAACCATACCAACAAATTCGATGCTCATTATTAAACCTATTTTATGGATTTTTAACCAATGAGCAAAATAAATGCCAAGTTTAAACTGATATAAAATAGGTGATTAGGAAATAGGATTTTAATTATCTGTCTAAATTTGATCAGAAGCATCTGGATTCTGCTTGAAAATCAACATTTCATAAAATGAGAATTATATTGTTAATAAAGTTATAAGAGTGATTTTTTAGGTGAATAAATATTTAATTCATGGATTAAATATCTGTAATTGTTATTTATCAGTTTTGTAATTGAACTGTACTATTCTATTTTAATATCATCCTCATCTATTTAAAGGATTAATTATGAAATCCTATTTGGATAATGATTATAAAGTAATTACTTTGCCAGATAACGGGGTACCTGTAAAACCAATTCGAGCAAAAGCAATTATTTTCTCAGATCAAAACTCCCGTAAATTGTTAAATCAAGTTGAAACCATTGCTCCAAGCTCTGCCAGTGTTATTATTCAAGGTGAATCGGGCACGGGTAAAGAGTTGATTGCACGTGAAATTCATTTAAAAAGTGACCGTAAAAACAAACCTTTTCTTGCGGTGAACTGTGGTGCGCTGGTTGAAACATTAGCTGAGTCTGAGTTATTTGGCTATGAGGCCGGTGCCTTTACCGGAGCACATAAAACACGTGCTGGTATTTTTGAAACAGCAGATGGTGGTACTTTGTTCTTGGACGAGGTGGGAGAGTTGCCGCTGTCTCTACAAGTCAAGCTATTACGTGTACTGCAAGAAAAAGAAGTGATGCGCGTAGGTGGCCGTAAACCGATTCCAATCGACGTACGTATTCTGTCTGGTACGCATGTCGATTTGCGTAAGGCTGTGGCTGAAAACAAGTTTAGACTCGATTTATACTACCGTTTGAATGTCGTGGTACTGAATATTTTGCCATTACGGGAACGTAAGGGCGATATTTTACCTTTAGTCGATTTTTTCTTAAATTCATATTCTCAGAAGCTGATTACCACCAAGCCAAATATTAGTGATCGAGCAAGAAATGCACTGCTGAATTATAGTTGGCCAGGGAATATTCGAGAGTTGGAAAACAATATTCATTATGCGTTGCTGATGAGTAGTGGTAAAACGATTGATATTGAACATCTGCGATTTTCTGAAAATGGTGGATCAGCAGCATTACCTGATAGTGATTTAATTCAGGAGTTTGAAGATATCCTGAAGCGTTTATTTCAGGAATATGATGGGGAAGCTTGGCATATTATTGAAGATAAGATTGTGAATACCGCATTTTCAAGTTGCTGGAATAATCAGGTCAAGACTGCAAAAATGTTAGGCCTTTCGCGCAATGTTTTGCGCAACCTTTTGTCTCGCTATAATTTATTGCCCAATAAGAATGAAAATGAAATTGCATAGAAAAAATAGTCTATTTTAAGAACATCCATCTTTGAGCTATGGATGTTCTTTTTTTATGGTTGTTAATTTAGTGATCCATAAACCTAATTCAAATAACAGCCACATAGGGACAGCAAGAGCCAGCATACTGAACACATCTGGAGGGGTAATGAACATTGCAATAAAAAAGAAGAATACAATGATGTGTTTGCGATGTTGTTCTAATTGTTGAATAGAGAGAATTCCAATAAAAATAAGAATGTAAGTCAAAACTGGAATTTGAAATGCCAGACCAAAAGCAAGAAAAAGCTTTAAACAGAAATCCAGATAGCTATTGATATCCGTCATCGGTAATACATTTTCAGGAGAAGCCAATACAAAGAATTTCAAGGCTAAGGGTAAGATTAGGCCATAAGCAAACAAAAGACCGAGATAAAATAAAAAAATACTGGAAAGAGCTAGCGCGACACCAAATCTTTTCTCGTTTTGGTAGAGTGCAGGTGCAACAAATTGCCAAAACTGATACAGGATAAAGGGAATACTCACTAGAATTGCCAGATAAATGTTGAGCTTGAACGGCGCTAAGAATGTACCCATGACATCCGTTGCAATCATGGTTGAGTTAACAGGTAACAATGAGATTAAAGGTCGAGCAAGAACATGGTAGTTTTGTTGGGCAAGCGGCAGAAGCACTAAAAAAATAGCAACAACCGCACCAATGCTATAGATCAAACGCTTTCTTAACTCTTTTAGGTGTTCGCTATATTTCATTTCAGTGAGGTTTTCACTGACGAGATGTTCAGTCATGCGGCTTGATCCTCATTGAATTTATTGACTGTTTTAAAATGAGTTAAAAATGGCGTCCTTAACTTGTCATATGATTGGATATAGACATAATCCGTGGTGTACGTTGCTGTAGTTCTTTGTTCCATAGCAACAGTGGATTGTACATTTTCAATTTCTTGTTGCATGAGCGCGAGTTGTTGTTTGAGCTGTTCTTCATTTTGTTTTATTTTTTGCAGCTCTTCTTGCATGATTCTTTTGAGTTCAATCAATTCCAGTTCATTCTCTAGATCATTCTGGATTTTATGAAGCTGGTTTTTAATTGCTCTATATTTGACTAGTACCGTTCTTAATGTTTGAGGAAGCTTTTCAGGCCCTAAAATGATGAGGGCAATAACTCCAAAAGCAAATAGTTCCCCAAAACTGATATTAAACATGACAATATATCACTTATAATTTGGTCTGCTTTTCGTTATTTGATTCTAACGAATTAATATCTTTGTATTGCTGATTCTGTATTAGTTTTGGATCATCAGGATGAACAGAATCTTTAAAATCTTTAATTGCACCACCCAAATCTTTTCCTAGGTTTTTTAGCTTTGAAGTGCCAAATAATAAAATAACGATAACGGCAAATAATAGAATATGCCAAATTGATAAACCCATGCTAAAACTCCTGAATAATATATAATAAAGACTATTAATATCACGACATCGTCTGTTTTCTAAATCATATTAATATCGATCAATATTCGATTTAATTATGCGGTATGATCCAGTAGATGAAGTGCTTGATTACGAAAATTGAATAAGCTTTCACTGTCTTTATGTCTTGGATGGGCTAAAGGAATAGGTATAATTTCCTTGATTTTCCCTGGTCGAGCTGACATCACAATCACACGATCTCCAAGATAGACTGCTTCTTCAATATCGTGCGTCACAAGAATCATGGTGATTTTTTCATGTTGCCAGATACGTTGCAGTTCAGCCTGTAAATGACTCCGCGTCATGGCATCCAATGCACCAAATGGCTCATCTAGAAGTAAAATATCAGGTTTATTGACCAAGCCACGTGCAATGGCAACCCGCTGCGCCATACCGCCAGACAATTCGTGAGGGTAGGCATTCTCGAATCCAGTAAGTCCAACAATTTCGATATGCTCTTTCACACGTGCATTTTTTTCTGAACGGCTTAACCCCGTTTCTTCCAGCGCTAAATGGATGTTTTCGGAAACGGTGAGCCAAGGCAGTAAGCGATGCTCCTGAAAAATTAAGCCTCGTTTTAAATCTGTTCCTTGGATCGGAATTTTATTGAGTAAAATTTCACCTTGATAGTCTGGGTCTAGTCCTGCAATCAGACGAAGTAACGTCGATTTTCCACAACCACTGCTGCCGACAATCGAGATAAATTCGCCTTGCTCAATGTCGAGATGAATACCGTCTAAAACCGTTAAGGTGTTCTGATCACGTTGAAATGATTTATTGAGTTTTTTAATCGAGAGTAAAGGAAAAGACATGTTGAAATCCTGATTGTATTTTTAAATTAGAGGCTACTAAGCTCGCCATTGCAGCACACGTTTTGAAATGAAGTGGATAGATGTGGTCATCACAATACCACTGATCGTGACGGTCATTGCGCACACCAGTAGGATGTCCATTTCGGCATTAATTTCAGCTTTCATCATGAGATTGCCCAAGCCAGCGCCTGCATTGAATAGCAACTCACTTGCGGTGGTGGTGATCCAGGTAAAAGGGACCGCTAAATTTAACCCCGTTAAAATATGTGGCAAGGCTTGTGGCAAACGGATTCTTTTAAATTCACGCCAAAATGAAAACTGATACATTCGTGCGACTTCACTGTATTTTTCATCATAGTGGCTAAGTCCTTGAAAGGTATTAATAACCAAGGGGAAAAAAGAAGCCAGTGCAATAATAAAGATCTTGGCTTCTTCACCATTGCCAAACCATAAAGCAATTAATGGCGTTAAACCGAGGAGTGGAACTTGTCGGATACTGTTAAACAGTGGAGAAACCAGCGCATTAAAAACTTTTGAATAGGCGAGTAAGACGCCTAAAATTAGTCCAGCTGTTGAACCAAATAAAAAGCCTAATCCCGCTTTCTTCAGACTACCCCATGTATTCACCCACAATTCCCCTGTTTCTAGTAGTTGAAGAGAAGCAGAATAAATATTCTGTAAAGGGACAAAGGCATAGGCATGACTAGAGCCTAGTTCTGAGTTGTACTGCCATAAAACCAGTAATAGCACAGGAAGTACGAGACCTTGTAATAGGACCACAGGCTGTTGTAATGCACCTTTCAAAGTCAGTGATAGTGACGACATTATTTCCCCCTTGAACTGAGCGCAGGTGATATAAAGCGTTGTTCGACCAACCGTAAAAGTTTATCGAGGCTAAAACCAATCATACCTGTGATAAATACCCCGACCATCACCACATCCAGACGAAGCATTTGCCGTCCTAGTTCCATCATCTGACCAATACCAGTACCTGCTGCAAGTAATTCAACGGCTACTAAAATCAACCATGCTCGGCCTAATGCGATTCGCAGTCCACTGATCAAGGGTGGTAATGTTGAGGGAATGACGATGTACCTCAGCCACGCTCGTGTTTTAAGTTTGTAGATTTGACTGAGTTCAATATAGTGTTTAGGAATATTTTTCACTGCATCTGCTGTTGCCAAAGCAATTGGGAAAAAACAGGCTTTGATAATGAGTAAAATTTTAAACAGTTCGCCAATCCCAAAAACGAGAATAAAAATAGGAATAAGGACAAAGATCGGAATCTGGTAAAGGAGGTTGAATAAGATATAAGTGTAATTACGGAATGTGGTGATTGAACCATAGGCAATTCCAAAAGCAATGGCACTGAGTGCTGCAATAGAAAATCCAAAAAACAATCGGGAAAGACTATCCTTTAAGTGCAGCTGTAACTCACCACTCTGCAATAAACCAATAAATGTATTCCAGACCGTTGTGGGTGGCACCAAAATTTGAGTTGGGAAAATTTGCAGCGAGCAAATAAATTGCCAAGTAAGTACAGCCAATAAGGGGGAAATCAGCGAGAGCAGCCCATACCACTGCTCAGCAGAAATCCTCCTCCATAATGGCGATCTATTCACAACGATATTCTTTTCAAGAGAAGGATTTACAAGCGTTTTCATCGCTTAGTCTCCCTGTTTATTCTGCTGATCGTTTGTATGTAAATTTTGAATTGCTTGATCGGCAAATTTTGGATTTAACAGTTCATCTGCTTTGATAGGCGTTTGAATCAACTGGTTTTTCACAGCATGATCAATGACTTTGGCATAGTGTTGTTTAAGGAAATCAACGTTGTATTCAGGAGACCAATCCTGTTGCCATGTACTTGCACTATTCTGGCTTTCACGTTGAATCACAGTTAAAGGTTGACCAAACTTGGTTTGACTTTGCTGAAATTCATCTTGGTGTTGGGATATCCAGTTCATTGCTCTCACTGTTGCGTCAGCAAGTAACTGAGTGGTCTCTGGGTGTTGTTCAAGATAGTTTTTACGTCCCCATAATTCTGCACGCATTTTCCAGTCAGCAGGCAAAGATTGAGATGACCAGATAATTTTACCGAGATGGCGGTCTTGTAAAGTCAGCGCATCACTTAAAGTAAAAAATGCATCCACACTTTTGGCAGATAAAGCTGCTGCACCTGCCTGAGGGTTTAGGTTAATAATTTGAAAGTCTTTGAGGTTTAAACCTTTGCTTTGTATCAGTTGACCAAAATTGATTTCCCAAGGACGGCCACGATGTAAAGCAATTTTTTTACCTTTTAAGTCCTCAATACTTTTTACCTGTGAATCAGGTGGCACAATCAGATAGACATTATTACCAATCCCCCCAGGCACTACAATTTGTGTTCTTACCCCAGTTGCATTCAGTACCACAGCCGGTAGGTTGCCATAAAAAGCAAAATCAATTTTATTGTTCAGGAAACTTTCATTCACTAAAGTCGCTACAGCTGCAGTGGTCACTGGCTCCCATTTCAATTCAATATGTTGTTGCTTTAAGGCCTTGAGAAAAATAGGGTCTTGAGAGATGAGTTGTGGTACGCCAATAAAGTCCAGACTACCTGATGTTCCATTTGCTACGACAGCAATACGCAACTGTTGCTGAGTGGGTTTATTCTCAGATGCTTGTTGGTTTTGTTTTGCATCGCAAGCGACGAGTCCTAAAAGACTCAAACTTAAAAATAAGCTAGGAAGAATACGCATATCGTCATAGGAATTAAAAAATATAGAGGAATAGAGCAAGAACCAAGCCAAAATAATTAATATATAAAAATCAATTGTTTATTATTTTTTATTCGGATTATTGTTGTTGAATCAGCCATGTATGCTGTGAAACAGACATTTAAATGTGGAGAAGTGTTGAAATTTCAACACTACGTTTTGGTATGTTTTTATAAAGTTTAAATAAAACAATAATATATGTCAAAAATTTATCGAATAAAAAACGGCATGATTTCTGCTCATGACATAGCTAACGAACACGATGTCGTGAAATGTTTAATTATTGAGAACTATTATGTCAGTTGAGTTTTTATGGAGAATTCCTGTTCATGGGGATGGTCGTCGAGCACATCAGTTACATACCCGTGGTGAATGGAATCAGTTAAATCCAGCAATTCAATCTCCACAACGCGTAGCACCACAACATGAAGATCAGTTGTTTGCCTACTATGATTATGTACAACAAGTGGCAAAAGCGGCTGATATTGTTGGCTTTCATGGCGCATTGATTCCCGCTTTTCCTCATACGGAAGAGCCTTGGGTATTGGCTTCAGCATTAGCAAGGGAAACCAAACGACTTCGACTGTTGATTGCGATTCAGCCGTGGTTTATTCATCCAGCCTATGCCAGTCAAATGGCTGCCAGTTTACAGCGTTTAAGTCAGGGGCGAGTCGAGTGGAATGTCATTTCAGGTGGAGGCGGTGCGCAGCAACGTGCTTACGGTGATTTTATTGAACATGACCAGCGCTATGCACGGACCAACGAGTTTTTGGAGTTTGTAAAAGGTTATTCACATCATGCGCCATTTGACTATGATGGCAAGTTTTTTCATGTTGAGCAGGGTGGGTTGAGATCCCCAATGAATCAATATGATGTCCCTCGTTTATGGTTGGCTGGTGCGAGTGATGCCGCCTTACACGTCGCAGGACGTCATGCTGATATTCACTTAACTTGGGGTGAACCTGTTCAGCAGCAGAAAAAAGTCATTGAACAGGCGCAAGCGTTTTTTGAACAAAACTCGCCTGATCGGAAAGTTAAATTTGGTATGCGTATTGATATACTGGCACGGCCTACACAAGAGCAAGCTTTTCAGGAGCTTAAACAGATGTATGAAACCATTGCTGTTGATGGTCATGCCTTTGAACGAAAAGATACTGAGTCGGTTGGTGCAAAACGTCAGCAGGCTTTGGTGCAGGGCAATCGTTTCGAAGACTTATTTGTAAGTCCGAACGTTTGGGCGGGGATGTCCAATGTACGTGGCGGACCAAACTGTATTTTAGTGGGTAGCTATGAACAGGTTGCAGAGCGTTTGCAAGAATATATTGATATTGGTGTTGGTCATTTCATTTTAGCCAGTAACCCTCATTTGGAAGAAGCCTATCGGGTAGCAGAAGAGGTCTTACCACTGGTTGGATATAAATTAAAATAATAAATTTAGATCCCTTTGAGATATCAAAGGGATCTTGTTGTTTGAACAGCATAACACTGTCTGAAAACCAACATATTGAATATAGAATAATTAAAAAATACTGATTAAGAATATAAAAATCAAATACTTGTTATTTTGGCATGACTTGTGCAATTTTTTATTCAATATTTTATTTTTCGTTTAAAACCCTATGAGTGAACTAATATTTAACTCGCATAAACGGGCGTTGCTATTTGAACAATATGCACCTGAAGCTAGTTCAAACAACATAGCAGATCCGTTTACACGGCATACCTTGGCGCTGAGCCAACCATCACTACCTCGCTTGAATAAGGTGTTGATTGCGATTATTGCAGTTACTTCTGCGCATTTAGGAATTTGGTATATCGCAAAACACTTGCCTACACCTACTTTGGACATTCATAAGCCAGAACCGGTGGTGATTGAAATTGTAAAACCTGAACAACCCCCCAAAGTAATTGAACCCAAAATTCCTCCTGTCACAGAGAAACCTAAAATTCCACCGGTTGTGGAAAAGCCAAAACCAATCGTTAAACAGGTTGAACAACCCAAACCTGTACAGAAAGCGGTAGAGCAACCTAAACCAGTCGCAAAAGCAGTCACTCAACCTACGCCACAACAAGTGGAAGAGGCTGTTGTGACCAAAGAGGTGGCTCCTGCACCTGTTCAGAAAGTGGTTGAACCTGTGAAGTCGGTCGATGACAACTTACCTGTGACAGAAGCGAAAGGATATGCTGGTTATCTGAGCAATCCTGCACCCGAATATCCAGAACAGGCACTCGAACGTGGTTGGGAGGGTTCCGTGATTTTAAGGGTCAAAGTATTAGCAAATGGTAGCCCTGATACGGTCAGTGTCAAGCAAAGTAGTGGCAAAAAACTTTTAGATAGCGCTGCTGTAAGAACAGTAAAGCAATGGAAATTTTCACCCGCTTTAAAAGGTAAAACCCCTGTAGAAGGTTGGGTCGATGTTCCAATTCATTATCAATTACCGAAATAAATTTAATTTTATAGATTAAGAGGATATTTACATGACTGACATTAATTCATTGATCCATGACGGCACTATCTGGTTATTGGTTGCTTTCTCAATTGTGACTTGGGCACTGGTTGTCATCAAAATCGTTCAGACCCAAAGAGCATCAAAACAAGATAAACGTTTCGTAGAGGCGTTTTGGAAAGCAAAAAATTTATCTGACGCCGTAACTCAATCTGAATCGGGTCAAGGACCAGCAGCACGTGTTGCAAATGCGGGTTTTAAAACACTGATAGAAGCAGATGAAAAAACACACCATGACTTGCAAAACAGTTGGAGCCGTCAGGACTTATTGGAACGTCATTTACGCAAACAAATTCTAGCTGAACGTCGTCAATTGGAGAAAGGTTCAGCACTATTGGCATCTATTGGTAACAATGCACCCTTTATTGGTTTGTTTGGCACCGTATTCGGAATCATTCATGCATTACAGGCGATTGCCCATTCTGGTAATGCAAGTATGGATGTCGTTGCTGGACCGATTGGTGAGGCATTGATTGCAACAGGAATTGGTATCGCTGTTGCTGTACCTGCAGTGTTAGCCTATAACTACTTTGTACGTAAAGTTAAAGCGATTGGTGCAGACTTAGATGATTTTGCAACAGATTTTGTCAGTTTAAATCAAAAGGCTGGTTTTCAATTACCGACTGCCAAAACCAAAAATACCGCAGAGAGTACGATTCTGAATGATGCTTCAACAAAAGAAGTGAAAGAGAAAGGAGTATTCGCATAATGGCAATTTCTACTTCTCAAGATGATGACGTGGTGAGTGAAATCAACATTACACCGTTGGTGGATGTGATGTTGGTTTTGCTGATTGTCTTTATCGTCACAGCACCTTTGCTGACCAATACGGTGAAAGTCAATTTACCTAAGGCCGCACCGACTCAATCCACTGATCAGAATAAAGCTGTCGTGATTAGTGTTAATCCACAGGGTGAGATATTTTTGGATAAGGACAAAGTGTCACTTGCAAGTTTTGAACAAGAAATCCAGTCACGCAAGAATAGCAACCCGAAGCTGGCTTTGAACCTGAATGCGGATGAAACTGTTCCTTATGGGACAGTGGCAAAATTATTGGCAAGTATTGAACGAGTTGGCGTAGATAAATTATCGGTGATCACTGTTCCTCAATAATCCCAGCCACATCTTAAATAGCTGCTTCGGCAGCTTTTTTAATTTATTCTGGCAGAATAAAAATCCCCTCATAAAGAGGGGAGAAACAAAGTTAAACGAATGTACTTAAGCCTTCCATAATTTCTCAAAACGCCACGTTGGAAAAATAGTATGTTCTGGGGCTAAGCCTCCAATATTTTTTGTGGCTGCATCAATGGTATGGCTAAATCCCCAGATCAGCATTCCACCACGTTCATGTTGAATTTTCTGTGCTTGGGTCAAATACACTTTTCGCTTTGCTAAATCTGGTTCGGCAAGCGCCTTATAAAACAACTCACTATATTCAGGATCTTTAAAATTGATTTTATGGGTGGTTGAAATCGGTGCATCATTGACAACAGCAGTAGATAAATAGGGTGTACCGACATTGGTGGCGTTACTCGACAATTGCCATTTATTGCGGTCTGGTCCATTAAATGTTGCAGCATCAACTTGTTTGACCCGTATATTTACATTGGCATGTTTTGCTTGTTCTGCAAAGATCAGTGCAGGCTGAGCGCTCCCAGCAGGTGCAACAAGTTCAACACTTAAACCATCTTTAAAACCAGCTTGTGCCAATAATTTTTTTGCTTCCTCGATATTTTGTTGACGTTGGGGTAGGTTAAGAAAAGCAGGGTCCTGTGGTGAGTAGAGATCATTGGCAATACGTCCCTGACCATTTAACCCACGTTGTACAAGCTCCTCACGATTGGCAATTAAACGAAATGCCTGACGGACTTTAGGATCATTAAAAGGGGCTTGTTGCGTATTAAAGTCAAAACCATTATGGGTATTGGTTTCAGAACGAATGGTTTGGATGTGTTTCGCCTGCTCCAGAATTTTAATGTATTCAGGTGAAATGGCATTGGCGACATCAATTTGCCCTGCCAATAAGGCATTTAAACGCGAGACTTGATCTTTAAAATCAATCACCTCAAAACTGTCTGCATAAGGTTGATCCGCTTTAAAATAGTTTTCAAAACGGGTAAACACAGAACGTTGACCAGGGATAAACTGTTTGACTTTATAAGGGCCTGCACCGACTGGATTGTGGATTGGATCAAAGTCGGTAGGGACGATTCCACCAAAATTCACCCAAGTTTCAGGTAGTGCAACGAAACCAGCAATTGAATTGATAAAAGGAATACGAACGGTATATTCATCTAATTTTTGAATGTGATCCCGATCAATCCATTGCACCAGATTTCGAAACGGCGAAGCAAGCTTTGGGTCAGTTAAACGTTTTACTGAGAAAATCACATCATCAGCAGTCATCGTTTTACCGTGATGGAATTCTAGACCTTTACGTAGACGAATGGTCCATTCACTCGCATTATGATTGGGTTCAGCAAATTCAGCCAAGGCAAGACGTGGCAGCATATTTTCATCCCATTCCCATAGCTTGTTATATATGGCAAAACCTCGGGTAATTCCTGCGCTTGAAGTAGACAGATGTGGATCTAAACTGCCAGATTGTTGTCCACCAATTAGACCCAATCGAATCGTTCCACCATGTTTGGGAGTGAGAGAAGATGGGCTTTGTACGTCAGTACCCGTTTGTGGTGATTGATCGCAGCCAGACAAGCTCCCTATTAAAGAAACGCCACCTACTGCGCTAAGACTTTGTGCTAAAAATTTTCGACGTGACAATAGAATTGATCGGTTTGTCATTATAAATACTCATATTGGATAGTCATCTTTATGGACTTGCAGAATAAATGCCAATAATTTATTTATATTTATCAGCATCTTAATTTATTGTGGTTTTTTTTTACTGTCTTTATTTCAACAAATCTGTTGAAAAAATAAACATTTATAAAGCTGATATCTAAATATATAAAAATTAAAAACTATTAAATCAATATCTTGGGTGTTGTTTGGAGGCAGTTTAATGATTGGCATAGGCCTTGCGTAATGTACTGTAAATTTACTTTACTGAGTATGATATGAAGCAGCCTTTTCAATTAAAACCTTTAGTGATTGCCTTAGCCTTTTTGGGGGCATCTTTACCCATACATGTGTTTGCCGAAGAAACCCAAAAAACATCGGCAGATACTGAAAGTGATGTGATTACTTTGGCAGATGTCGTGGTGACTGGTGCAAATAAAAAACAAACTGTTGTTCCCAAACGTAAAGTGACTTCAATCTATGGAACGGATAGCTCAGTATTAGACACACCTCGTGTGGTGTCCCAAGTATCGGAACAACAATTTCGTGAAGATGTGATCCGTAGTGCAGATGATCTGGTTAAATATGCGCCAAGTATTACCCGAGGCGGGGGACAAAATGCCAATTTCGCACCGCAGATACGGGGGCAAAATTCAGAGGTCTTTCAAGATAGCCAACGAATTTATAGTACCCGTCATCCGACTAATCTCAATGCCTATGAAG
Source organism: Acinetobacter sp. CIP 64.2 (assembly GCF_000369645.1). Lineage (NCBI taxonomy): Bacteria > Pseudomonadati > Pseudomonadota > Gammaproteobacteria > Moraxellales > Moraxellaceae > Acinetobacter > Acinetobacter sp. CIP 64.2. Next base: position 119,171 of record NZ_KB850121.1, on the reverse strand, counting down.
CGGCAGATATTGTGGCAGGGCCGACGGGAGTGATTTTTGCGCCTACTTCGGGTTCAGGTGGATATATTAATTATCTCACTAAAAAACCTAATTTTAATAAAGCAGAAACAACGATTTCTGGTTCAGTTGGTTCAATTTATGCAGGAAAAGGTACAGAACCTAATTTTTCTGTCAGTATTGATCATACCGCCCCGATCTCTAAAGAACTTGCATTTCGTGTCAGTGCAACAGCCCAAAAAACCGATGATTATTATGACAATGTGAAAAATAATTTTAATGCATTCTATGGTGCATTGGCTTGGCGTCCAGATGATAGTTTACGTGTTGACTGGAATATAAGTTATGACGATTATTATGATTTTAACGTGACGCATGGTTGGAATAGGGCAACACAACAATCTGTTGATAGCCGCCAGTATTACAAAGGCAGAGCGACGCCAATTATTCAAAATGGTTCAGCTTTCTGGTCACCTGTATTTGAATCTGGAGTAGCGAATTCGAAAGTAATTGGTTGGCAGAATCGACAAAAGAATGATAAGAACCAATATATTGCTGTAGGTCCAGTTCAAACAACACCATTACCGAATGCAACAGCAGATCAGGCTGGAACGATTCGAGGTTGGGTCTATGATCCATCTATACCCGGGAATGGATTGGTCAAACTAGACGATAATATTTCTGGTCGAAGCGAAGATAAAAATAGTGCCACACGATTCAGCACCCAATTAAAATTAGTTAAAGATTTGAATACACATTGGTCTGTTTCTAATAGTACGCTTTATCAAAACAGTAAGGATTTAGGTGATTCGGTTGGAAGTTTCTTTACTGATCTGGAACATGAGTTATTTGATAATCGCCTAGAATTCCTCGCAGATTATGATTTCGAGTTGTTTGGCCTGAAAGTGAATAATAAAAGCAGTACAGGAGGCGCTTATCGCCGTGAGGAGTTTACTTCTTTAGCGGCAAATAATAGTTTTAATATTAATCCTTATGATCTGACCAATGATCCTTCTCAAAAAAATCCAGGTGATTTACTGGGGTTGGTCAATAATGGCAGTTCAACAGGAGGCTGGATTGGACAGGCCGGTGTTCCTCAATATTCTCAATACTTTGGTTATTTAAATTTGCCAAGAATGTATCCAGTCGGCCATGGTTTATATGCTGAAAAAGGGGGGTTCCCTCCCAATGGTGGTGGTGCTGTTTATACAGGAACGGGGTCTTGGGATACGTGGAGTGTGTTTACTCAGCAGAACTTTACGTTTAATGATGTGTTTGGCATTAATCTTGGGATTAATCATAGTTCAATCAAAGCCAAACTGGAAAACCCGTTGGTGTTAGTGCCGACAGATGTCCGTTCAGATCGCAATACATATAGTTTGCTCAGTTATCAAGCCAGTACATTTATCAAGCCAACAGCAAAAAGTACCCTGTATTTTACCTATGATAAGAGCACTGCACTCAACACCGGTGTTTTTGGCCCATTTCTAATTTGGGGGGCAGGCAATCAACTGAATCCTTTGGCTTTTGACAGTCAAAGTGAATTAAAAGAATTAGGAATTAAATATGAGCCGATCATCGATCAACTCTTCCTCACATTAAGCGGATTTGAGCAGAAGCGAGATTTATCACCGGATACTAATGGCAATATGGCACGCTTTGAAGTGAAAGGGATTGAATCTTCATTACGCTGGCAGCTCCAAAAAAATATTGCGATAGGCGGTAACTTAACCTATTTGAATGCTGAATATAGCTCAATTATTCCAGCAGGTTTTTCTCCCTTTGGCTTCCATGCAGACAATGCAACTGTCTGGGGGGACAGTAATGGGTTAAACCAGCGTAAAGCAGGTCGTTATGATGCGGCGGGCATTCCGAAATACTCTGCCAGTGCTTATGTGGATTATCAACATCAATCAGGCTTTGGTGTAAATCTTTCAGGCTGGTGGACCAGTAACTGGTATACCAATTTAAGCCAGACGGTTAAAGTTCCAAATAACTATAATTTAGATCTGGGATTATATTATCGACAACCCCAATGGACTGTGGGCTTAAATATTTTGAATCTAACCAATGAACGTAATTTTGTGAATGGTTTAGCTGGTGCAAACAGTGAATTCTTACAGCCAATGCGTCCACTCACGGTGCAGGGACAATTTAGTTATAAATTTTAAATACATGAAATATTTTTAATTCTTAATAGCCATACAGTTGTATGGCTATTTTTTTTGTTTCATTTTTCCAAAATAAACAATGTTGGAATAACAACAACAGCACAGGAGAAAATGTTTATCTATCAGCAAAATTGAATCATAAGTTTTACTTTTGTTTTCTAAGATATTGAAATTTATAAAATAAATTAAGTGGCATGGAAGTTGCGACTATAACAATAGATTTATTTAAATGGAGTCAGCATGTTTAAGGTCACAAAAATTAGGCAGAGTATTTTAACTGCGATGTGGGGGGTAACAGCGAGTGTTTCAACACTGGCTTTGGCAAATGAAGAGATCGATACAGGTATTACAGCTGAGCAACAAGCACAGGTGGTCAATGCAAAAGATGTCAAAAAGTTAAGTGACGTAATTGTAACAGCACAATATCGAGCACAAAATATTCAAAAAGTTCCAACCGCGATTACGGCTGTTTCTGGTAAAGATTTGGCTGCCAAGGGCTCAACCTTTATTGGTGATGTTTTAACGTATACACCGAATGCAGCAGCGGAAAATCCAGATGGTGATAGCCGACCACGTTGGTATATCCGTGGTTTAGGTACAGGGGATGTTGCTGCATCGACGGTATTTCCTGTTGGAATCTATGCTGATGGTGTGTATTTGAATGCACCCGTTGCAGGTGCAGGAGACTTATTCGATCTAGAGCGTATCGAGGTTTTACGTGGGCCACAGGGCACGCTCTACGGTAAAAATACCACAGCAGGTGCGGTTAATTATATTTCCAAAAGACCAACTTTCTCAGAAAAACCAAATGGCTACGCAACGATAGGTGTAGGTGATCATAATCTACGTACCTTTGAAGGTGCAGCGAATGGCAAAGTCTCAGACAATATTGCGGTTCGAGGTGCTTTTTATTCTGAAGATCGTGATGGTTATGCAAAAAATTTAGCGAATGGCGAAGATTATGGTGATGTTGATAAGAAATCTTTCCGTTTCCAGATTTTAGGTAAAGTGAATGAGCAATGGAATGCATTAGTTAATTTACATAGCCAAACCTACAATGGTTTAGGAAATAATGGTGCGCTCAGCGTTGGGAAATACTGGGGCGTTTATGAAAGACCAGAGGGACGTAATACCAATTTAGACTTAGATGAAAGTAATAAAATTCAGCATGACGGTGCTTCATTCACTTTAAATGGAGATTTGGGAGGAGGCCATAGCTTTACCTCCATCACTGCTTTTGACAAGACCACACAAAAGTCGATTTCAGATGGTGATTACACACCTTATGATGTTGCGAGAAGTTATAGCGATAATGAATGGCGTCAATATAGCCAAGAGTTTCGAGTTTCATCCGATGCGGACAAACGTTTAAGCTGGATTGCAGGATTACATTATTTTAACGAAGATTTAGATTCTACGGGTGTGAGTGCACGGGTCAAGAAAACTTTGCCAAATGGTGCTGCAGCACAGACGGCATCAACTCCTGCATTTAGAGACATTACTTATAACCAAGCCACACAAAGTTTTGCTGTATTTGGAAATAGTACCTATAAATTTACAGATAAATTTAAGGTGACGGGTGGATTACGTTGGACCAGTGAAGAAAAAGATATTGATCTGGATCTGACTCAAATCACCACAGGTGACTATACCCAAGGTAGTTGGTGGAAAAAAGATGGGTATAGCAATGCGGTCTATAACCCAACTGCAAATGCCAATGGTTCAACCAGCCGAAAGAAAACATGGAATGAATTGACCTATGATATTACCCCAGAATATGAAATCACGCCTGATTTAAATAGCTATTTCAGATTTGCACGTGGTTTTCGTTCTGGTGGTTTTAATACAGGTTTATCCAGTAGCTTAACCCAACTTGCAGATGTTAACCCTGAATATTTAAACAGTTACGAGCTCGGTTTGAAATCGAACTTATTGGATGGGGATTTAGTCGCAAATGCCAATATTTTCTATTATGACTATAAAGATATTCAAACCAATTTATTAGTTGCAACAGAGGGGCAAGGGGGCGGTGTTACTTCAGTTTTAGCCAATGGGCCAAAAGCAGAAGTGAAAGGTGCAGAGTTAGAGCTGGATTATTTAGCCACTGAAAATCTACGTTTACGTTTTGCCGGTGCTTATTTAGATAGTGAATACACTGACTTTGTTGACAAGAACCCGGTAACTAATGTGGTCAATGCTGACAATACCGGTAATCGTCTGGTCCGTTCACCTAAATATACCGTCGGTATTGGCGGTGAATATACTTTCAACTTAAATGATGGTGCTCGTATCGTTGTGGGTACTGACGCAAGCTATCGCGACCGTGAATACTTCTTGGTGAATCGCCAAGACGATTCGGTTGATCCAATCCTCAGCCAAAAAGCCTATACCTTATGGAATGCCAATATTGGTTATCACAGCGCAAATAATAAATACCAAGTTAATACCTATGTGAAGAATTTACTGAATGAAGAATATCAGGTACATGGTCGTCCAAATGGTCCAGCAGGACAATATGTTTTAACTTACGGAAACCCACGTCAGGTTGGTGTTTCTCTAACTGCAAGATTTTAAATGATAAGGATAAATATGATGGGAATTGAATTTTTTACTCGCCTACCTTTACATGGTGAAGCTGAATTTCTGGCTGGAGATCCTCGAAATCGTGGGGATTGGGCAAGGGTATCTGGCGTGGAAAATACGGGAGCGACATCTAACTATCAAGTCGGGGATGACTTTACTTATATTGACTATTTAGCACAGGTGGCGCGCGCAGCAGAAATCAATGGTTTCGCAGGTGCTTTGATGGTCAATGCACCAACAGGAGAGGAGCCTTGGACGGTGTGTTCGCTATTGGCGAGAGAAACCAAGCGACTGAATTTTGTGACTGCATTCCAGCCTTATCACTTTAGTCCATATAACGCCGTACAAAGTGCAGCAACCTACCAACGTGCAACAGGTAACCGTCTGGTGTGGAATATCATTAATGGAGGTTCTGAATTCATTCAGCGTCAAGTTGGCGACGTTACGCCTCATGATGACCGTTATATTCGTGCCGCAGAATTTTTAGATGTGGTGAAAGGATATTGGCACAATGAATCATTCCATTACCAAGGCAAATATTATTCTGCTGAGGGTGGCGGACTGAAATATCCGCTCAACAAGGCTGAGTTACCGATTATTTGTACTGCAGGTTCTTCTGAAGCCGCACGTGAGTTTGGCGCAAAGCACGCAGATTATTATTTAATGCGTGCTGAAAAACCAAGTGAGATTGCTGCATTGATTGCGGATGTACGTCAACGTGCTGCGAAGTATGGTCGAGACAACATCAAGTTTGGTCTATCCATTGATACAATTGCTCGCCGTACAGAACAGGAAGCTTTGGCAGAGGCGCAACGTTATTTAGATGAAGCAGCAGAGAAGCAACGCTTGCATGCTTCAGCTGCTCATGCAGGACTCAGATCAGCACGGGTACTCAGTTTTGAAAAAGAATATGCGGATAAAGATGGCAGCAAAAATGTGAATGATTTCTTCATTCATCCCAATGTTTGGTCTGGCTTTGGCTACATTGGTATCCCTCCAGGTGTTGCTTTGGTGGGTAGCTATCAACAGATAGTTGAACGCATCAAGGAATATAACAGTATTGGAATCGACTTGTTCTTCCTTGCCGGTTATCCGCATTTAGAAGAAGCTTATCGCTTGGGTGAACATGTTCTGCCACATTTTAAAAACCAACGTCAGGCATTACAGCGTATACCAGAAGAATCAAAGTATCGTATTGCCTAGAATCATTCTCAATCCTATTCAACCAAGACTTTAACTAGAAGTCTTGGTTTGTTCTATATAAGTCAAAATATTAATTTTTCTAAAGGCCAAGTCATGTCATATTCAAAGGATAAACCACTTAACATTGTCGCGGTTTCAGGTGGGCTTAACAGCCCCTCAAAAACTGAAAGTTTGATTCAAACGATCTTGGATGAATTAGCGCAAGCAATAGAAATAAATGTGAGATTTGTAAAACTCAGTGAGATTGGTCCTTTATTGGGTGGTGCAATTTATCGGAGTCAATTACCCAAGCAAGTACAGGATGATTTGGCTGCTATTGAAGCCGCTGATGCCTTAATTGTGGGCACACCAGTATATCGTGCTTCTTTTACGGGGTTGTTTAAACATTTATTTGATTTTGTTGAGCAGACCGCTTTAGTGGATGTCCCCGTATTACTGGCAGCATCAGGTGGGAGTGACCGACATGCTTTGGTACTTGAGCACCAACTTCGTCCTTTGTTCAGCTTTTTTCAGGCACAGACTTTGCCTATCGGTGTTTATGCAACAGACCGAGACTTTACGCCTGAATATACAGTCAAGAGTGAAGCCTTGAATGACCGTATTTTGCTTGCCGTTGCTCGAGCGTTACCAATTTTGCAATGGGCACCAGCGAAAGGATTACGTGAGCAAAAGGTCAAAGCTAAATCAGAACAGGCCAATCGAGACTTGAGTATCAATAAACAAGTTGAACAAGATTCTATATTACCCTCTATTGAGGTGCCTGATTTAGAAGTTGCGGAAGCAAGACTACACCATAAAACGACTGTAGCCGTATAGCGTATTAAATTTTATATAGTGTAATTGAAACAAGACAAGAGGATACATATATCCTCTTATGTTATTGAGTTAAAATTTAAGCTATTGAAAAATATATAAAATAGTGTGGGTGAATATCGAGTAAATTGCAACGCCTGTAACAATCAAATTTAACAAAACAGGATACTCTTGACCTGGTCGAACTGATCTCACCTGAATGTCATGTTCATAATCATAGCCCTTGTGAAATCCCTATGTATAAATGAAAAGAGAAAAGCTGTATTGAGATATCAGAAAGTTTTAGATCAGCTGCCGAGTGTAGTTAAGACATTGTCAGCTTTTAGGTCAGAGAAAAAGAATGGGTTTGAAGTGTGATTTTGATTGTGCTCGTGGGGCGAAAATAGAATCCAAAAAAGCAAAACCACCCCTGTCTATATAATTTTCATGAATTCAATAAAGTAGAAAGTATCTATATTTTGGTCTGTGATGTATAAAAAATTTAATTTTCACATTTTATTCACATCGGTATCTATTAAGCTAAAAAAAATGATAAACGTAAAGAGGTTATTTATGCAGCTTGGCAAGCCAACAGTGATTTTTCCTGCTTTGATCGCTTCTTTCGGTTTTCTTGGTTCTTTTGCATCGCATGCAGAACCCCAGACTCTTAGAGCAGTAGATAAGATTGAAGTAAATAAGTATGTCGGTAAGTGGTATGAAATAGCACATTTCCCAATGTATTTTCAGCGAAAATGTGTGAGTAATACTACAGCCAACTATTCAATCAACGCTGATCAAACTATTGCGGTCATTAACAGTTGCCGTACCAAAGCAGGTGAAACGATCCGTTCTGAAGGTGTTGCTTATCCACAAAATGCAGGGAATAGTATGCTAAAAGTTAGCTTCTTGCCTTCTGGATTACGATGGATTCCGTTCACCAAAGGAGATTACTGGGTTCTAAGAGTTGATTCTAATTACCGTGTCGCATTGGTCGGAGGCCCATCTCATAAGTACCTGTGGATATTATCAAGAGATCCGAATTTGGATGCGGCAACGTATCAATCGTATGTGCAAACTGCACGGGATTATGGATATGATGTGTCTAAGCTGGTTCGCACGCCACAGAAAAAATAAATGGAAATCGTTGGGCAGGTTTAATTTTTTAGTTCAACTAAATTTGCAATAACATTTACATATTAGACGTGCGAAATCTATAGATTGTGTGTGTAGAATCGGGTAATTAACATCTAGCATTGATTGAGGCGTTTTTGATACGATCGTGTTTAAAACATGGTTCATTCAAGTACTTAAATTTTTAGTTGGATCACTAAAAGATATATCATCCTTCTCTAAGATTGTATGTCTATCTCAAAACGCCTATTGATGCAAAATTTTATCCATAAAACTATTCAGGTGAAATCTTTAAGGGGGACGACTGAACTATACTAAATATTAATTAAAATTAACTATAAATTTTTGTTTTTTAATAGTTTTGAATTAAAATTTAAGTTCGTGTTATGGGGTTCACATAAATTTCATATCCAGCTCTCTAAAATGAAAATTATAAAAATAGGTAGGTCGGGAAGAATCAATGCTTAAATTTTTTCTGGGATGGATAGATAGTTGGTCAAATACAGATAGGCTTGGATCAAATCCAGTTGATGGCCCTGAAAGTACCAAAGATACTCAAATCCAATGGTTGAGAATTATTCCATTTATCTTATTGCACCTTGCTTGTTTGGCTGTTTTTTGGGTAGGAGTTTCATGGTTTGCGATTATTTTTATGGTCATATTTTATGTGATCAGAATGTTTGCAATTACTGCTTTTTTTCATCGTTATTTATCCCATAAAACATTTCAAACCTCACGTCCTATACAATTTATATTCCTGCTTTTAGGAACAATGAGTGCACAACGCGGTCCACTTTGGTGGGCAGCACATCATAGAAATCATCATCGCTTTACCGACACTGAGCAAGATCCTCATTCATCTATACATGGTTTTTGGTACAGCCATATTGGATGGTTTTTAAATGCACAGAATTTTTCGACGCGCAAAAATCTCATCAAGGACTGGTTAAAGTTTCCTGAAATCATTTGGTTAGATCGCTTTAGCTTACCCATTGTTTTAATGACCGCTTTTGCTATCTATCTATTGGGCGAGTGGCTCGCTGTTGCTCATCCGAATTTAGGCACTTCTGGACTGCAATTATTGGTCTGGGGATTTGTTATTTCAACTGTGTTATTGATTCATGCGACTTTATGTATTAACTCACTTGCCCATTTATATGGCAGCAGAGATTTTGATACTCCAGATAGTAGTCGTAACAATCTTCTTCTATCAATTATAACGCTAGGTGAGGGATGGCATAACAATCATCATTATTATGCAGGTAGTACTCGACAAGGATTTTTCTGGTGGCAAATCGATATCACCTATTATGTGTTAAAAGCAATGTCTTGGTTGGGCTTGATTTGGGCAATAAAACCTGTGCCACAACGTATTTATGCTGCTTATAAAAACCAAAAACAAAATCTTAAAATCAACGTAATCAAAATTCAAACGAAGGAGTCTTCATGAACATTGCAATCGTTGGCTCTGGTATCTCTGGAATGTATGCAGCTTGGAAACTCTCAAAAAAGCATAATGTTACTATTTTTGAAAAAGAAAATTATTTTGGTGGGCATACAGATACCCATGAGTTTAGGATTGATCAAAAGAACCTAAGCATAGACAGCGGTTTTATTGTTTTCAATGCGTATAACTATCCTCTCTTTAGTGCCATGATTGCCGAGTTAGGGGTGCAGGCGCAAAGCAGTGACATGAGTTTTTCCGTGAATAACCAAGTGACAGGACTTCAATATAATCCTTCAAAAAAATGGTCCTTATTGGTTAGACCACAAAATTTTTTAAATAAGAAATTTCGATTGATGCTGTCAGATTTACTTCGTTTTTATAAAGAAAATAAAGATATTTCTGTCGAAGAAAGTAATCCTGAATTAACCATTGACCAGTATTTAAATCTTCATGGGTATTCACAAGTATTTAGAGACGAGCACCTCTATCCAATGTGTGGTGCGCTTTGGTCAAGCCCTGTTGATCAAGTGGGGAATATTCCCTACAAGTTTGTGATCAGTTTTTTTCAGCACCATCGTATGTTGCAATTAAAAGATCGACCGCAGTGGCAAACAGTTAAAGGTGGTTCAATATCCTACATCTACGCAATTCAGCGCCACTGTCCAACAATTGTCTGGAAAAAAAACCAAGTAAAGCAAGTGATCAGAAGTCATGATCATATTTCCATTGTAACAGCACAGGCAGAAGAGCGATTTGATTGGGTCATTTTTGCAAGTCATGCCGATGATACATTAAAACTTTTGAGTGAGCCTTCCGAGACAGAGCGTGAAGTCTTAGGTTGTTTTGATTATCAAGATAATCGTATGGTGGTACATAGTGATACAGCAATTATGCCGAAATCCCGATCACAGTGGGCGAGCTGGCATGTTCATGTGACTCCTCAGCCTCAAACTGAACAACAGACCTTGGCTGAAAATGTTCATTTTGGCTTTACTTACTGGATGAACAGCTTGCAAAACTTGAACTGTAAAACACAGGTTTTTTCTACACTTAATCCCAATACACCGATAGCCAAAGATAAGATTTATATTGAAAGACATTATCGACATCCCGTATTTAATAAAAATGCGCTTGAGGCCCAATCCCGTTGGCATGAATTAAATGGTAAACATTGCAGTTCATTTTGTGGTGCGTATTGGGGGTGGGGATTTCACGAAGATGGGGCAAGGAGTGCCGAACGTGTAGTAGAACATTTAATGACTATGGCTGATGAATAGGGGCGTTGAATATGTTGCAAACTCCACTTGCTATCGCAAAAGCTAAAATTAGACATCGTCGATTTATCCCCAAGGCTCATCAATTTGAAGCAACCTTAAGCTATTTATATTTTGATCCAGATCAGATCACAAAGAAACTCCGTCATTCATGGTTGTGTTCAACAGCACACTGGAATATTTTAAAGCTAGACGAAAATGATTTTTTGAAGGGCTATACTGGGAATTTAAGGCAAAGAATAAAAAAAATCTTATTGCAACAAGTAGATGTGGTCTTACCGATACAATCAGCAATTCGTGTCTTGGCTTTACCAAGAATGCTTGGTTTCAGTTTTAATTCTGTGGTGTTTTATTTCATTTTTAATGCTCAGCAACAGCTTGTTTTTATCTTGACAGAGATCACCAACACCCCTTGGAAAGAACGTAAAGTTTATGTGCATGATTGTCGTGAGAGGTTAGAAGCGCATTCTGGCTATCATGGTGCAGAGTTCGAATTTCAAAAAAGTTTTCATGTTTCTCCATTTATGCCGATGGATATTCAGTACAAATGGCGCTTTAACTTTTCTGATATTCAAAACGTGATTCATATGCAGCTTTATCAAACACAAAAATTAATTTTTGATGCAACGATGCTTTTTGAATTGGAAAATATCACAGTTCCTTCACAGCTTGATCGTTATGCTGTTCATTATGTTTTTGAACCTTTCAAAATGCTCGCTTCGATATATGTACAAGCGTTTTATTTATGGCGAAAGAAAGTTCCATTTTATCGGCACCCTAAAAAAGATAAGGATTTAAAACAAGATGATAAAAACGCTTATTTTCGGTGAAAATGATTCACTGCCATTGGTTTTACGGAGCTTGCTCAAACTTCGTCATGGTCAAATCCATTTCCGTGGTGAATGGAATGGTACGGTCGGTGAAATTTCTGATTTAGAAGTAACGATAGACGTATATGATAAAGCCCTGATGAACCTGATTTTTAAAAATGGTGTGCTTGGGGCTGCAGAAGGTTATATTCACGGATATTGGAGTAGTAACAATCTGGTTGAATTGATCCAAATTTTGGCTAGAAATCGCCATGTTCTCGATCAAATCAATCAAAATATACTTTCCCAAGCAAGCCAACTGATTTTAAAAGCGTGGTATAAAACACGTAAAAATTCATTATCAGGCAGCCGTAAAAACATTGCAGAGCATTATGATCTTAGCAATGATTTTTTCAAACTCTTTCTTGACTCTTCCATGATGTATTCTAGTGCAGTTTATAAGAAAACACACATGACATTAGAGCAAGCATCTGATTATAAAAAAGAATTGATCTGTGAAAAATTACAGTTGAAACCCATGGACCATGTCGTTGAAATCGGAAGCGGCTGGGGTGGTTTTGCGATTTATGCAGCCCAGCATTATGGCTGTAAAGTGACCACAATTACGATTTCACAAGCTCAATATGATGAAGCAAATAAACGTATTGCGGCGGCAGGCCTAAGCCATCGTGTACAGGTTGAACTCAAAGATTACCGTTTATTGGAAGGGAAATTCGACAAACTGGTTTCCATCGAAATGATCGAAGCTGTGGGAGAACAATATTTATCAACTTACTTTAATCAATGTAGATCCTTACTCAAGCCAACTGGTTTGGGATTGATTCAGGCCATTACGATTGAAGATGCACGCTATAAAAAAGCATTAAGTACAGTGGATTATATCAAGCGCTATATTTTTCCGGGTAGCTTTATTCCATGTATTAGTGTGCTGACTCAAGCCGCATCTGAACAGAAGCTGCGTTTAAAACATCTTGAAGATATTGGGCTTAGCTATGCCGAAACGCTTCATCAATGGCGTGAACGTTTTTTAAATGCCAAGGCAGAAGTATTGGCATTGGGTTTTGATGAACAATTTATTCGAATGTGGGATTTCTATCTTTGCTACTGCGAAGGTGGCTTTAAAGAAGGTGTGATTAGTAATGTACAGCTTTTATTCGAAGCAAGCCCTTATTCACCATAAAGTTATTTGATACATCAAGGAGACAGTCATGTTGTGGCAATTGTTTGTACTTGATGTTGTCGTGATGACAGTTTGCTGGTTATGGACAACATATAACCGCCGTGCAGGCATTGTTGATGTGGCATGGAGTTTTTGTATTTTTCTGAATATTGTCATTACTGCTTGGTGTGTAGATGTCGCGCCGGATAATGTCAGATGGTTTATAGCCATTCTGAGTTCTATCTGGTTTTTACGATTGAGTGTGCATTTATTTCGCCGTTATGTGGCCGAGCACGAAGAAGATCGTCGCTATGCCAACATGCGTTTAGCGATGGGAAAATATCAACATCTTGGTTTTTTAGTTTTTTTTATGTTTCAGGCTGGTTTAGCAATTTTATTCAGTATTCCCATGTGGAGCCTGTTAAATGTGCCAAGTACGGTTTGGAATAACCAAAGTAATGGTCTTCTCATGATTGCAGGCATGATTATGGTAATTGCATTTATGGGTGAAGTAGTTGCGGATCAGCAATTATACCGCTTTAAGCAAAATCCACAGAATCATGGAAAGACCATGGATCGGGGACTATGGAAATATTCACGTCATCCAAACTATTTTTTTGAATGGATCCATTGGTTTGCCTATCCAGTAATCGGGTTGGCAGCAGGACTATATAGCCTCTGGATTTATCCTGTTTTGATGTGGTTCTTTTTGTATTACATCACGGGAATTCCGTTTAGTGAACAACAGGCATTAAAAAATCGAGGTCAAAATTATCTCGATTATCAAAAACGAACTTCGATGTTTATTCCATGGAAACCCAAACAGTAGGTGCGCGTATGGACTTTATTATTCAGCAATCTTTGAAACTCGTTGAGAGCGGTTTAGTACCCGATCAAGCAATTCGGGCGGCGATTCGAGCGTTAAGTAAAAAGTGTTTGATTCAGGAAGGTCGCTATGATCCCGAACAGGGTGCTCAACGCTATATGGATGTACTCAATATGTTGAAGCAGAGTGAAATTGCGATTGAAACTGACAAAGCCAATGAGCAGCATTATGAATTGCCAACCGCTTTCTTTCAGGCCGTTTTAGGCAAACGATTAAAATACAGTGCCTGCTTTTTTGCTGACGATATAACCCAATTAAATGAGGCAGAAGAACTAACACTGCAAATATACTGTGAGCGGGCGCAACTACATGATGGTCAGAATATTTTGGAACTGGGCTGTGGTTGGGGATCTTTTACCTTATGGATGGCAGAGCATTATCCGAACGCCAAGATTACTGCTGTTTCTAACTCCGCAACGCAACGCCAACATATTTTAGCTGAAGCGGAAAAACGTGGTCTGGAAAATATTAAGGTGATTACTTGTGATGTCAATATTCTCGAATTAAAAGAAAACTCGTTTGATCGTGTTGTTTCTGTAGAAATGTTTGAGCATGTTAGAAACTATGAAAAATTATTTCAGAAAATTCAATTATGGCTCAAACCCAATGGATTGTTATGGTGTCATATTTTTTGTCATCGCTTCTTACATTATCCATTTGAAATAAAAAGTGAATATGATTGGATGTCACGCTACTTCTTTACGGGTGGATTGATGCCTGCAACATCAACTTTTTTGCACTTTCAAACACATCTGGAGTTATCACAGCATTGGCAGTGGTCAGGCACACACTACGAAAAAACAGCAAATGCCTGGCTTGAAAACATGGATCGTAACGCTGAACAACTCAAACCACTTTTCGAGCAGGTATATACACAGGATGCCGATGCTTGGTGGCAACGTTGGCGTATCTTTTTTATGGCTTGCGCGGAATTGTTTGGATTTGAACAAGGACAAGAATGGGTCGTTGGTCACTTCCTGTTCAAACAGAAAACCGTATAATTAAAATGAGAATCGAGCAGTAGATAGGCGTATGTTTAGGTCCAATAAGAGCGGTGAAAATATTCATCCATTGAGTGAGATGTTTAACCGTCATTATTGGTTGCAAATCGGGTTGATCGCGCTGTCAATTATCATCGGCATTGCATGTAGTGCCTGGGTCATTAAAGGCTCACTGCTCAAAACAGCACTTGAGCAAGAAATGGAACATTATTGGATGCGAGTTGATCGTAATCCGAATGCTGATTTGCCAGATACAAAAAACTTATATGGTTATCGTTGGCAGAGTCAGGATCCACCTTTGGCATTTAAAAATCAGACTTTAAAACAAGGCGTTCATCGCGTCTTCGTCGATGGCAAAGATCGAATGTCTGTTTATGGCGAAAGAAATGGACAACATGTCCTGCTTGTTTTTGGTGAAAGTAATGTCAACAAAATTGTGTGGATGTTTGGCTTAGCCCCCCTGATGTTCAGCTTGATTGTACTGTATAGCATTTTATGGTTTTCAAACCGGAGAGCTAAACGCTATTTTTCACCAATTACACGGCTGGCAAATGCTTTGGATCATATTGATTGGGCCCATCAAAATAAAGAGGCTTCTCCCTTTCAGGGAATCAGCACCAATGGCAATATGGAAGCTGAATATTTAAAGCAAGCATTAGAAAAGTATCATCAGGTTTTAAGTGATTTTATCAATCGAGAGCGTGAATTTACAGGTGATGTAAGTCATGAATTACGCACACCACTGACGATTCTAAAAGGCAATGTACAGCTTTGTCAGGTTAAATACGGGGACGATAAAGCATTGCACCGCATTTCTAACACCATTGAGGATATGCAACTGCTTGTCGAAACCTTATTGGCGATCGCACGCAATACCACCAATACCTTAACTGCTGAACAAACACGATTATCCGCTGTCATTAGTGATTTGCTAAAGGATTTAGAGCCTGTTAGTCAAAGCAAAGGTGTTCAAATTTTTGTTCACTATGATCCACAAGAGTTACCTCGACAGATTTATCCCTCAATGACAAAGATGGTCTTGAGTAACATTCTGCGTAATGCATTAAATTATTCTCAAGGCTCTAATATCCATATCATTCAACGCCAAAACAGTATTGTCATAGCTGACAATGGAATTGGAATTGTAATGCCAAATGATTGTAAAGTTCAGGAGCTAAGTTCACAATTTCAACTTACAGTCAAAGGTCATGGGATTGGTTTACAACTGGTTAGAAAGCTATGCACTCAATTGGGATGGAGAGTTGAGCTATTTGATCGCCAATATTATTTAAGCACTCATCCTCATCTACAATTAGAAAATACAACTGGTTTAATTGTTGTGGTGTATATGAATTAATGTGAATTCAAATCAAATGCCACTTTTAAACCAACACCTGAAATGGTATGGATCAACTTTTCTTGAAAAGGTTTATCTATCATTTTTCTTAAGTTGTAGATATGACTGCGTAATGCATCACTTTCAGGTTCTTCATCGCCCCATAGTTCGATAATAATTTCTTGTTTAGTAATAACCTTGGGAGAATTTCTCATCAAAATTTTAAGTAATTTGAATTGAATGCGTGGGAGTTCAATCGATTGACCTGCACGTGTTACAGTTTGGGTGGAACTGTCTAAGATTAGATCATGAATTTGAATTTTATTTGTTGATACTTCTCCAAGAGAACGTTTGATGAGAGCTCGAATACGCATCACTAACTCATTAAAATCGAAAGGTTTGATTAAATAATCATCGGTACCTGCGGTAAAACCTTTTAGTTTATCATCTAAAGTGTCTCTGGCCGTTAACATGAGAATTGGAATATCCCTACCTTGATCAGTTCTAAGCCATTCACACAAATCATAGCCTGAACCATCGGGTAAATTAATATCGAGTAAAAGTAAATGATAGGGGTTTGTTTTTAAAAAATTGCGTGCAGCATCTAAATTACGGGCATGATCAATGACAAAGCCATGTTGTTCTAGAAATTCACATACGGTGGCGGCCAGCTCGAAGTGATCTTCAACCATAAGAATAAATTGATTGTTCATAATAATTTGATCAAGTTATCGATTTAATAATTGTTGCTTTAATTTAGCATTAAATGGTGAGTCTCCAAACCATATTTTAAAGTATTGATTCGCTTGGGAATCAGTAATTGAACCTAATCGTTTTTGATTCAGAGACAAGCTTAATTGTTTGTTCATCTGGTCATAATTTAAAGTGTAGAGATCGCCCTTTTTAACGGGGTGATATAATTCTGTAATTCTATTTAAAACTGATTCATTCGAAAAATGAGCAATGTTCTTTTTGAGGTAGTAAGTGGCCGCCTTTTTAAATGCCCATTCTGGAATATTTTGGTTATAAGAAAAATCTAATCGAATATTTTGATTTTCCCAGTTCTGACTGCAATTATTGGCATAATAGCTGACTGATCCCACATTTTTTGTTGTGACAATTAAGGGGGCTGTGGTACATAGTTGCGTATTTGCATGGGCTAAGCTTAAAGGTGCCATAAGACATAAGCTGCTGAGTTCAATTTTTGCTAAATAATGAAGCATTTGCCACCTCTACCTTTTATTTTATATATTTTATTCAATAAATTTAACAATCTACAGTTGTTCATCATGGCTATTTGTTTGACTGAACTTTAACTATTTTTTTTCAATGGTAAGATCAAAGAATAAGCATTGCCGACATAGGGCAGTGAACGATATAAACCATTAGCAGGGTCCCAGTAATCTTGCTGAAAAATGATCAAGCCCTCGTCATTTATTTTGATTTGGCTAATTCCATATGAGGACATGGTTTTCATACGGCCCAACATTTTGAAGTCATATACCATATGCCAATGAATATAGGCCGAATCGTGTGTATGTGTTGCACTGATTAATTTTACTGAGACATTGCTGACATGTTCATTCATTCCTTCAAAATGTTTAACCAGCTCTTTTTTAGTAGAAAATTGAGAAAGGGTATCATTGATGTATAAATGATCTGCATAAAGTTGCCCCGCATTTTTGACAAAATCAGCGGTTCCCATTGTATTAAATGCAGCTACAAAGTGCTGACCGACAAGCTGAGCTTGTTCATCATTCAATATAATTCCTGAGATTTGCTTATTTGCCCTATCATAGTCCGCGCTATAGCTTGGTATACTTTTACAAGAAACCAATGAAAATAAGGTCAGTGCAGAGAGAGTCACAGTTCTTAGAAATGTCATATTGTTAAACTCACACTATTTTAAAGTTAGCTTAAAAGGGGCAGCGTGAATATGATGTGAAATGCAATATAGGTGGTTTTAGCTAAAGCTATCTTCCCTAAATTAAATGATGAAAAGAACAAAATAGCTGCGGTTTGATCAGCAGAATTCAATCGATCATATGGCAACAGAGGTCTGTGGTAATACTGGCTGTGTCATGGGACATCGATATGGTTGAATGGTTTTATACAGCAGATTCAAACCTAGAGAAACATTCGTTGCCCTATAAGAAAGTTTCCAGATGATGGTGCAAACCCATGCGATCTTGTGGTTGCATTAATCATGATAAATCAGCCTCGATGCAAACGGTTTCAAGATCTTAGGATCATTGCAGAGAATAAAAAGTCTGCCCGCTAAGAGCAGACTCAGATGTCAGGTTTAAGCGATGACTTTGATTATGTTTGCTTCAGTGTTGTAATCTTTGAGATTGACATGATGTAATTTATGTTTAATCACAAAGCCAAACTCTGGCCAAATGATATGGTTACGTCCTGCATCATCGAGATAGTAGCTTTTACATATATCTGCTCTGACGGGCATCTTAGCTAATCGTTTATCAATGTTTGCATTAAATTGTTTTTGTACCGCTTCTTTCACTTCAATACGATCAAGTCGTCGATCCTGCATGAGCCTAATAGTTTTGGATATATAGATAGATTGTTGCTCCGCTGTCCACATAACGGAACCAACAGTATTCTGCGAATTTGGTCCTAACATCATGAACATATTTGGGAAACCATAAATTGACATGCCCATATAGGCACGTGGTTGACGTTGCCATATGTCACTTAAACTGCGACCATCGGTTCCTTTAATAATCTTATAAATCGCAGGTTAAGCAACAGCATAGCCGGTTCCAAAGATAATGGTATCTACTGCAATTTCTTTACCATCTTCACCGACGACACCATTTTTAGTGATATGCGATAGACCTTGAAAAAGTACAGATACATTGGGTTTCACCAGCGCATCATACCAGTTGTTGGAGAACATCGGACGTTTACAGCCCAGCGTATGTGTCGGTGTAATGGCCCGACGCATTTCAGGATCTTTAATGCTCAGATTGATATTCAGTTTACCTAGTGCATGCAGCTTTTCCATAATCTTGATATTCATGAATACTGGCAGTGACGGTTCTAGACTCCACAAGGCGCCTTCACGAATCATTTTTTCGAGCAAAGGTGCTTTTTTAAAAACCTTTTTCACAATATTGGGAACAGCAAAATCCGGTTTTGGCAGTACCCAAGATGGAGTCCGCTGGAAACTATATAAATGACCGACTTGGGGTTGGATAGCAGGCAAGAATTGGAT
This sequence comes from Acinetobacter sp. CIP 64.2, assembly GCF_000369645.1. Classification (NCBI taxonomy): domain Bacteria; kingdom Pseudomonadati; phylum Pseudomonadota; class Gammaproteobacteria; order Moraxellales; family Moraxellaceae; genus Acinetobacter; species Acinetobacter sp. CIP 64.2. Next base: position 100,126 of record NZ_KB850121.1, on the reverse strand, counting down.
TGCTGAAGCACCACTCCCAATAACGGCAACACGTTTACCTGTTAAATCATATTCATGGTTCCATTTGCCTGAATGGAACATGGTGCCTTTGAATTGCTCTTGTCCCGGAAAGCTTGGCATTTTGGCTTCGCCAATAAAGCCTGTAGCTGGAACAAAAAATTTTGCACTATAACTTTGACCATCAGCTGTGTTGATCATCCAGCGGTTCAGTGCTTTGTCCCATCGTGCTTCGACCACTTCTGTGCCAAGCTGAATTTGCGGAACAATATCAAACTTATATGCAACATCTTCTAAATATTGGCGAATCTCAGCTTGAGGGGCATAAGTACGTGACCAGTTCGGATTGGGTGCAAAGCTCAGAGAGTACATTTCACTGGGCACATCACAAAACAGGCCAGGATAATCATTCAGTGCCCATGTACCACCAATACGGCTGGCCAAATCCAGAATCACGACATTGTTTATACCTTGTTGCTTTAATTTGATACAGGTACTCAGTCCAGAGGGGCCTGCACCAATAATCAAAACATCAACTGCTTGAGTGGGTTTGGATGATTGCACGATTTTATTCATAGAAAAATCCTGAAATGATATAGAGGGAGTTAAAAAATGGTTCGAGTTAGTGCCTAGACGTGGGACTGTTGAAAATGCTCAATCAGCAACTCTGCAACGCGCTGCGGTTGCTCGGCCTGTAAGAAGTGCCCACAGTTGGGTAAATAAAAGTGATTCAGCCCCTTAGGGAAATATTTGGATTGAGCCAAAGCTTGATGCAGAGGAATACGCATGCAGCCATCATCCAGACCAGCCAAAGCCAATGTTGGAATTTGGACTGGATTGAGTAAATGTTGGTTGGCTTTCAAGTTGGTGGAATGATGAATTGCAAATAAGTTACGGTAGTAGCGTGTGGCTGCCCATGCGATTTGTGGATGGCTAAAAGCCTCCCGTGTGGCTGCAAAATCGGCTTGTGTAAATTGCCATGTGGGTGACCATTTTTTCCAGATTCTCGCAACAAATTCAGCTTGATTTTGCGATAGCAATGTTTGGGCAAACAGTGACTGCATTAGCAGCATATAAGAAGATAAATACAGCTGCTTTGGAAAATATTTTAAATTGCTCAAAATATTCTTTAGGGCTGGAATCGGAGGAACGGCCAGTAAACTTATACTGTACAGCGATGCTGTATATTGGCTGCTATAACTCATGGCGATGGCTGCGCCCCAATCGTGTCCAACCAGATGAAACTGTTGAATATCGAGCATTTTCAACCAAGCTTTCAAGTCAGCTGTCGCGGATGCCAAACCATAATGAGCATCGCTGCTTACCGAATCGAGTGTATACCCCCGCAACCAAGGGATGAAAACTTGATAGCCTGCATTGACCAGAATAGGGTAAACCTTGTCCCAGCAATGCGGTGTATCTGGAAAGCCATGTAGCAACACCACTACAGGATGATCAGGATGACCATACAGATTGGCATGCAAGCTTAATCCGTCACGTTGCAGGATGAGTTGATCACTTTTCATCACGGCCTCAGCGATTCATTTTGGCTGCAAGCGCTTGAGCATAGGCTTCGGCAACTTGCTGGGCAGCAGGAGAATGCGCGATATAAGCCAGCGCTTTTTTCACATCACCATCATGTTCAGGATGATAGTTAAATTTACTCCAACCTTTAAGTGCAGTCAGAATCATCACCAGATCGGGGAGGCTTTTTTTCTGCTTGGCGGTTTGCTGAAATTCCCAAATCAAAGCCAATGGATTCTTGCGGGAGATTCGTTTTGCTTCAGGGGTGTTGTCCAACTTACACAGATAAACAGATGCACCTAACCAGAATCCGACCATGGCAATAAAGGCGAAGCCCATACTGAGCTGACGACCTAAATAGCCTTTAACATTATCACCAGCCAGTGCACGATAAGCATCGTAACCCACGGTACGATGTTCAACCTCTTCAGCACCGTGCCAGCGGACGATATCCAGCATCGCTGGGTCCGCACGTTCCAGACCTTCGGCATCGAGCACCCAAGTACCAAAGAAACAGAAATAATGCTCTAGGCTTGCAATGATGCCCATACGAAAGGCCAGCCATTGTTTGGAATAGCGTTTAAAAGGTCCATAAATTCCAAACGGGGTATCCCCCATAAAACCATCTTTAAACATCCAGTCTAAAAAATGTCTGAAAGGGGTGGGATCTATACCGTGGGTCTGGAAATAGATTTCAGCCCCCTTATGTGCATTGGCATGGGCTGCTTCCTGAGCAATAAATCCACGGATATCGGCTTTCAGATTTTTGTCATGCACATAAGGTAAGGTTTTATTGGCAAGGCGACAAAACCAATGTTCAACAGCAGGTAACAACACATGCATACTGTTCAGTACATGAGTCGCCAATACATCATTGGGAACCCAATGCCGAGGAGTTTGGGAAAAATCAAAATGGACTTTACGGGCAATAATCTGGTGATCCATAAACTTAGTCATCATTCGACTCCTATCTATTTGACTCAGATTGAAATTGCTTCAATTTTTTTGATCAGACTGCGGGACTGGATATAACCATGTGCTGCAAACCATTGCAGTGAATCTCGGACCGCAATCTCGACCGGAGTTTGTGGTAAACCCAATTCCTTTATCGCTTTGGTACAATTAAAAGAAGTACCTAATTGCCCAATTTTTGCGGCTGCTGGAGTGACTAGAGGTGCTTGGTGAGTAATATGTTCAGTTATCCATAACGCAGCATGTCCTGCCAGTTGGGAAGAAATACCTTCAACCAGATTGGGAATGGTCATTACAGGTCGCCAGATGCCTAATAAATGATGAACAGTTTTTGCCAGGCTTAGACCATCAAGATCTTTATTTCCCAGAATATAGGTTTCACCGGCTATGCCTTTTTGTGCAGCCAGCACATGGCCTTTGGCAACATCTCGGACATCAATCATATTGTTGATCGCAGCTGGAACAGCAAGGGCAGGCATCTGGGCAATCGTCAGCAGCAATTTTCCTGTCGGGATTGGTGCGATATCCTGGGGACCAATAGGGCCTGTTGGACAAACGATCACCACATCTAGACCGCCTGCTGCAAACTGTAAAGCAATTTGGTGTGCTTCAAATTTGGTCAGCACATAAGCGTCACCTGTTGCGCCTAAAGCAAAAGGACTTTGTTCTGTGGCCTGAATACCTTTGGGCTGTCCTGCAAAGCATGCACCTGTGCTGGTATAGACCACCCGTTTAATCCCAGCTTTTTTTGCAGCATTGAGAACAATACGCGTGCCATCAACATTGACCTTGCGCATCAGTTCAGGTTGAGGAAGCCATAAGGCGTAGATGGCAGCAGTGTGGAAAACCAAATCGCAACCTGCAACGGCCTGATCCATTTTTGTAGGATCAGTAATATCCCCTGCAAGCAGTTCAACATCTAAACCTTCAAGATTGGTGAGTTTTTCCTGAGGCAAATGTAAGACCCGAACTTCATAATTTTCATTCAGTAGCGTACGTACGATATGTGAACCAATAAAACCCGCACCACCTGTAACCAGAGCTTTCATATCTCATCAACTTCCTTCAATGTTTATCCGGTATTAAGCTGGATAAAAATGCGACAATTTTGTTGTTGCTACTATGCCGAATCGCATCTATATGTCATAGTTCATGAAATGACAGTTTTGACCATTTCACGACATTCTGTATAAAACATGGATGAGATAGCGACAGTGAATCCGTCTTTACCCGGAACTTATGTCAGCCTGATGGCTGATGTGGTACAAAAATTAAATATTCCTGCCGAGAAATTACTGGAAGGAAGTGGCATTGGCGTTGAACAGCTTTCACAGCCGTTTTGGTATTTAGACTTTGATATTTTCAATCAATTGCTGAATCGAGCGGTTGAACTGACGCATGAACCTGCATTGGGGGTCTATCTTGGCTTACAAATGACGGTGTCATGTCATGGTTCAGTTGGTCTGGCCGCAATGGTTTCACACAATCTGGGGGAAGCACTGAATGTCATGGAACAATTTATTGGCCTACGTTGTCCCGCATTAAAACCACGTCTAGAAATTGAAGATGGTTTTGCCTCACTTTATTTAGACCAGCCGATGACCAACTTTAAGATGGGGATGGTCGGAATGACATTCCTGATGGTTGGCTTTGCTCAAATGTCGAATGCCATCACAGGAAATAAACTAGAAATTAAGGCTGAACTGAATTATTCCGAACCCGTATTTTTAGCACAAGTCCAAGAATTATTACCTTGCGAAATCAGTTTTAACCAGCAGAACAACCGCCTCATTTTTCCTGAAAGTTATTTGGCACTTCCATTGATTATGGCTGATCCACTCGCAGCCAGATTGGCCCGAGAACAATGCAAACATGATTTAAATAAGTTGGCGGCAAAACGTGGAGAGAAACGTCCGTTAACAGCTTTGGTGCGTGAACTGCTTTTTGACGAGGTTGAAGGTTTTTTCAAAATGAAAGAGGTTGCAGATAAGTTACATTTGACTGAACGAACTTTACAACGCCAATTGGCAAAAGAGGGAGCTACTTTTCAGTTTCTCATGGATCAAGTCAGAGAGCGTTATGCAAAAAAGCTGCTGAATCATCATGAATATAGTATTTCTTATATTTCAGAAAAATTAGGTTATTCCGATGTCACACATTTTACCCGTGCATTCAAGCGCTGGGCCAATCAGACTCCAAAACAATATCGTAATTTACGAGAAAATTTAATGGATAAACAATTTAGAACTTTTTAGATTGGTGTCTTTTTGACAATCGCTAATCAAGGGTTATGAAAAAATTATATATTGAATTGAACGCTTATTTGAGCTGAGTTTCCATATAAGGCAAGGGGACGTTATTCCCCATCCTCACCCGATACATAAACAGGTGACATCTGTCTCGCATCAAGAGGCTGCTTGCAGCAATCACAGGTCAGGCTTGGGCTGGTCAAATGCCCACAGTTTTTATGCAGATAACGTAACTCAGGAAATTGCTTATTTTCATTCTGCCAGATATTGCCCCATGTACTCATGGTGACAATAATCGGGTACAGCGCTAAACCTTTTTCCGTCAGCTTATATTCATAACGTTTTGGTGCTTCATGATACAGCACCTTTTCAAAAATCTTGTGTTGCACCAAACGGTTAATTCGCTCGGTCAGCAGATGACGGGTGATCCCGAGTTGCTTTTGAAAATCATCAAAACGACGGGTTTTCATAAAAGCATTACGAATAATCAGCAGAGTCCAACGGTCGCCAAAAATTGACAAAGTCCGTGCAATTGGACAATTCATTTCACCGAGTTCATGCCATTTCATCGCAATACCATCTATATGTCTTTACAGGAAGCAGGCTGTCATTTTAGGACAACTTGAATCATTAAGATATCCGCTTTATTGACAACTTACCATGCCAGCTATATTTTTCAAATTAGTTCTTTTTTGGAACTTATTATTTTGAGATCTATTCTTGAGGTGAGTTATGTCTGCGTCAGCGTTAAAAGAAAAATCAAAGCAAAAGATATCTGCATCATTTCCAGTCCGCCGAATGAATTATGAATTTCAGAGTATACCCAAATACTGGTGTAATAATGAACCAAGCTTTACCCATTATTTCACAGGTCTTTCCACCTTATTTCCAGAAGGAGAGTCTTACTTTGTTCGTTCAGTCAGAGCTTTACGGAACCAAGTCAAAAGCAACCCACAACTGGATCGTGATATTGGCGCATTTATTGGTCAGGAAGCCATGCATTCCAAAGAACACCATGCTTTTCATATCAGTGCACAACAATATGGGCTAGACCCTGAGTCACTGGAAAAAGTAACAGGTATCATCCTCAAAGCCATTGAACGTACTTTTTCGAAAAAGTGGAATTTATTGGTCACAGTGGGATTGGAGCATTACACCGCAGTACTGGTGGTGGAGATGATGAAGAACGTTAATGAATTAATGACCGATACCACCATTCGCAATTTATGGTTGTGGCACAGCGTAGAAGAAACCGAACACAAAGCGGTTGCCTATGACATGTATGAATATCTTTATGGCAAAGGTTTGGATGCTTATATCCCACGCATAGCGATTTTTAGTTTGAGCTTGCTACTCATCACAAGCTTCTCGAATGCCTACCAAGTGGTGTTGATGTCCAGAGACACGCAATTACTGAATTTAAAATCTTGGGCTAAATTTGCAGGTTTCACCGTGCAGACTTATCGAAAACTAGTACCACAATTTTTCTCTTATTATCGTCGTGACTTCCATCCCAATGATACCGATGAATCTGACATCGTGGCAAAAACCAAAATCAAAATTGGTCTGTCTGCTGAGCAGTCGACTTTTATGCATTAATAAATTGTAGAGAAAATCATCTGCATGAATGCATCGCTAAAGTCACAAATATCTGTAAGATAAGTTGAGTGAATATTAAGCTGCTCGCTTATCACCGAGAGAATTCAATAAAAAATGGATAAATAACAATGAGTAAAGTGGTCTTACATCAATGGGAAATTTCACCGTTCTGCAAGAAAGTTGCGCGGATGTTACAGTTTAAAGGCATTGCATTTGAAACCGTGAATTATAACGGCGTATTGGGGGCCAAAGTCCCAGGACTCAGCAAAGTCGGTAAAGTCCCTGTGCTGGATATCAACGGACAACGGATTCAGGACAGTACCCGCATTGCCCGTTATCTGGATGAAGCATATCCAGATTTGCCACGGTTATATCCTGTGGAGCCACTACAAAAAGCTTATGTTGAATTGTGGGAAGACTGGTCGGACGAATTGTTATATTTCTATGAAGTGTATTTTCGGGTCAGCGATGCCGATGCCCTGAATCATGCGGTCGCGATAAGTGCGGAAGGTCGTCCCAAGCATGAGGTTGTACTGATGAAACCGTTGCTCAAAGCTGCGTTGAATCTGCAAGTGAAGATGCAAGGCACAGGACGAATGGCGAAGGCCGATATCGAGGCAGAATTTACTCGGCATTTAGAGCGGATCGAGTTGGTATTGGGCCAAACCGGCTGGCTCGTCGGTGAGAGCAAAACCATTGCCGATATTGCAGTCGGTTCTCAGCTGTTAGAAGTGATACGCACCAGTAAAATCTGGGGACCAAAAATTAACAGTTATCCGCATATTCAGCATTGGATACAACAATTATGAATCGCTCGAAGCAAGAGATAACGCAGCCAACCTCGATTGTTGCGGTGGTTGGCGTAGGGACCGAGCAAGGCATTGGTGCAGCAGTCTGTCGCCGTTTTGCTCAAGAAAAATTCAAAGTCTATGTGGTGGGGCGAACGCTCAATAAAGTTGAAAAGGTCGCCGCAACAATCAATCGGCAAGGTGGGCAGGCTATTGCTTATGCACTGGATGCTGAAAATGAGCAGCAGGTGCGGACCTTATTTGATCATTTGAACAGTCAGCCGGAAGCATTGGCCGCGGTGATACATAATGTGGGCGGTAATATTCCTTCGATCTTTTTGCAAAGCAGTCTGAAGTTTTTTAGCCAAATGTGGCGTTCCACCTTTTTATCCGCAGTGTTGGTGGCGCAGCGTAGTCTTCCCATTTTTCAAAAACAGCAGCAGGGCACATTGATTTTTACCGGTGCCAGTGCCTCATTGCGTGGGAAACCGTTTTTTGCAGCATTTACCATGGGTAAGTCTGCGCTGAGAAGCTATGCCTTAAATTTGGCAGCGTTGTATCGCCCGCAAAATATCCATGTGGCACATGTGGTGGTCGATGGTATGGTCGATGGAGATCGTGTCAATAAAGCCTTATGGGGCTTGGGGCGGCTGGCGCGATTAACCCGCGGTACAGGTGGTTTAAATATTGAGGCAATTGCTGAAAATTATTGGATGCTCTATCAACAAAATGTTGATTTATGGACGCATGAGTTGGATCTACGTCCTTATCAGGAGAAATTCTAAGATGAGTAAGTTGTTACTACAATGGTTTAAATCCAAACCAAAAACACAAGGCTGTATTGTGATCGTGGGCAATCATGTTCAGCAATTGAGTCAACTTTTTGCTGAGCAAATTCAGTACGATGCCATGCCTGTATATCAACTCCAGCACGATCTGATACAAACCCAGCCACAGCTTGAGGCTCAAGCGGAGGGGTTGATCAGTGTTCGACTAAATCTGCTTGATGCTGCTGCGCTAAAAAGTGTTATACAGCAGATTCAGAAAGCTGGGCATTTTATCGATTTATGCATTTTTCAGCCTGACTTTGTGCTGTCTGAAAATAGTCATCCTTTGTCTGCTGAACAGCTTGAGAACTATTGGCAAAATACAGGCTTAACCGCGGTGAGTATTGCCCAAGCTGTGATTCGACACATGCTGTCCAAACAGCAAGGCAGCTTGATTTTTTTAGGGACTCAGCAGCCCGTCGAATCGGAGCAGGATTTATTCAGCCAAAGCCTCTCTGCCAGTATTCGTGCTTTAGCACAATCCTTGGCACGAGAGTTCCATCCTAAGGGAATTCACGTGGTCTATTGTGCGCTGGCACATTGGCAAAGTACTAACTATGCATTGATGCAATCGCTACAACAGACCTGTTGGCATCTGTATCAACAACCCAAATCGACATGGAGTCAGGAGTTACGCTTAGGATTATAAAATCACGTTTATTCAAGCTTTGGGCTGAAATGCAGTATAGAGCAGGTTGATGATGTTTGAAATTTCAGTTTCATTGATGGCGGCATAGCCAAAACGGATATGAAAATGCTGATTTGATGCTTGGCTTTCAGCTGCAAAATGTGCTTCAGCATCAATATGCAACTGATTCAGAAGCTCATTATATTCAGCGCGATAGGGGAATTTGAATTTGACCCATAGCGCCATCCCACCCAACGGTGGGTTAATCTCTACCTGATTGTTAAATACCGCTTGGAAGCGATTCACTGCAAAATCACGCCGTTGTTGATAAATCTTGCGCATCTTGCGGATATGGCGCTTAATTTCTCCCTGTTGCATTAGTTCTGCCATCGCCAATTCAGTGATGATATTGCCTTGTTTATCAATCAACAGAATCTCCTGATTCATGGCGTGGATGATGTCTCGATTAGCGACCACATAGCCAATCCTTAAACTCGGCGCAAACACTTTGGACAGTGAACCAATATGAATGACTTTTTCTGAATGTGGCAAACTGATCAGTGGTGGAATCGGACGGCTGTCATAATGAAATTCGTGATCGTAGTCATCTTCAATAATATAAAAATCAAAGCTTTTGGAGAGTTCTAATAATTTTAAGCGCCGATCCATCGCCATGGTCACAGTGGTAGGATATTGATGATGCGGGGTGGTATAGATTGCAGCCACAGCATGTTTTTCTAGTAGTTGTTCAAGATGTTCAATATCAAGACCGTATTGATCCAGTCGACCCCGAACGATGTGATAATGATGCGATAAAAAAGTTTCAATCGCCGGTGGATAAGACCATTGTTCCACCACAATCACCTTGCGTGGTGAGGGGTATTTGGCCAAGACACGAGCCGCTAAAAAAATCCCCATTTGGCTGCCGCGAACCACACCAATATTGTCGATTGTGGTTTTAATAAAGCGTTCCATCGACAGCATTTGCTGCAATGCCTGACGTAACTCAATACTGCCTTGTGGGTCGCCATAGCCCATGATTTGAGAACGGGTCACTTGAATCAAGGCATGTCGATAGGCTCGTGAAAATAATTCATAAGGAATCAGACGCGTATCTGGAATGCCATCATTTTTAACTGCTGTTGGGCGAGTTGTACTCGGTGACGGATTGAGTGCTAGTGCAGCATTGCTCTTTTTATGTTTTAACTCAGGCAAATTCTCTGCCACAAAGGTGCCTTGTCTTGGCTTGGAGATCAGCCAACCTTGTGCTTCTAAATCTTCATAAACCGACTGTACGGTTTTACGATTAATCTTTAATTCATCCGCCAGCGAGCGTGAGACAGACAGACGTGAACCTGAGCTGAGCCGTCCAGACAGAATCTCTTCAATAATCTGATTGGCCAACTTGAGAAAGATGGTTTTTTCTTCTCGATCTTCAAGATGAAGACGAATCTTCCATGGCTGCTGCATGCTGATCTGGACCATATAAGTTTTAAAAACTGGATATTTTAACCCATCCACTGACTTCGTATTCTGCATCTGTCCCATCCACAAATCAACCGTAGCGAGGTGGTGTTATGCAAACCGCATTACTCAGCAAACAGCAATTGATGCAAACTGCACAGCAGAATATGAATATGATCCAAGAGATCAATTATAGTGACCGACAGAAGTTGGCTTTAACTTGTCGTATTTTATTTGATCATGGCCATGATGCAGGCTTGGCGGGGCAAATTACCTGTCGTGCCGAACAAGAAAATACCTTTATTACACAACGTTTTGGTCTGGGCTTTGACGAAATTACCGCAGCCAATTTATTGGTGGTCGATCAAGACCTCAAACCTTTAGATCAGCACGGCATGGCCAACCCAGCCAACCGTTTTCATACTTGGATTTATCAGCAGCATCCAGAAGTGAATTGCATTATCCATACTCATCCTACTCATATTGCAGCCTTATCGATGCTACGTGTGCCACTGACCATTTCGCAAATGGATACCTGTGCTCTGTATGAAGATTGCTCTTTTGTCGATGAATGGCCGGGGGTGCCTGTCGGCAATGAAGAAGGCATTTTTATTTCTGAGGCTTTGGGAAAAAATCGAGCAGTATTGTTGTCTCATCATGGTCAATTGGTGGCCGGCAAGAGCATTGAAGAAGCCTGTAATTTAGCCCTGCTGATTGAACGTGCTGCACGTTTGCAACTATTAGCGATGTCAGCAGGTCAAATCCAGCCGATTCCACATGAACTGGCAAAAGAAGCCCATGACTGGTTGTCTACCGATAAGCGCAACAAAGTCAATTTTGCCTACTACGCACGTAAGGCGTTGAAAAACCATCAAGATTGTATCAAGGAGTAAAGCACATGAAAATTGAAGGCATTATTGCTTATCCCATCACGCCATTTAAAGCGGACGGGCAACAACTTGATCTTGAGGCCTTAACGATCAGTCTAAATGCATTGCTTGAATCACACTGTGATGCGATTGCACCTTTAGGTAGTGCAGGAGAAAGTGCTTATTTGTCTTGGCAGGAATGGCAGCAGGTGGCACAAACCACCATTGAGGTGGTGAATCAACGTGTTCCGGTGATTGTTGGAATTTCTGAACTGACCACCGCGATGGCGATTCAAAAAGCCAAGAAAGCGGAAGAATTGGGTGCAGATGTGATTATGGTGATCCCAGTGTCTTACTGGAAACTCACTGATCAGGAAATTTATGATTATTATCAGCAGATTGCAGCATCTGTAAAGTTGCCGATTATGGTCTATAACAATCCAGCCACCAGTGGGATTGATATGTCACCTGAGTTGATCGTAAAAATGTTTAACCAGATCGACAATATTTGCATGGTCAAAGACAGCACTGGTGATATTCAGCGCATGCATAAATTTCATGCCTTGAGCCAAGGAAAGTTGCCATTTTATAATGGTTCTAATCCATTGGCGCTAGAAGCCTTTTGTGCTGGGGCGACAGGATGGTGTACGGCAGCACCCAATTTGCTCGGTGACTTGCCAAAGCAATTATATCAAGCGATTCAACAAGGTGATCTGTCCAAAGCGCAAGCGATATTTTATCAGCAATTACCTGTGCTGAGCTTTATTGTCAAAGGGGGCTTACCGAAAACAGTGAAATCAGGACTCAATCTATTGGGCTTCTCGGTTGGTTCGCCAAGATTGCCCTTGCAAAGTGCAACAGGGGCTGAAATTGAGCAATTAAAAGGCTTGATACATGCTGCGCTAAACTAGTCATTCAGTCAGGTTGAGCTTTATCGACCTGACTTCACTTGTTGCTCTCAATTCGGTTTTGAGGAAAATGGCTGCTAATCGTAATACCGATTAAACCACCAATCACCAAAATATGTTCAAGTGCAAAATACAGCGTGATCTTTGCCTGTATTGTCTGAAATCCTGCATCGTTATCAAGCATTTTGCTAAGCCATAAGCGATAAAATAACAGTGCCATACAATACCGACTCATGCGCATAACCATTGGCTTTCGAAACTTGATTTAATGAAGTATGGCATAGGCGTATTTGCTGAGTAGATTCAGATGGACTGCTGAACAACATTAAGAATGAATTGTTTAATTGCATTTGGTAATGCAGTGCCAAACCGCATAAAACCCAAATAATAATGGGGCTAATAGAGTGTATTGAAAAATTAAAGCGCGCAATAAGACATGCCCAAAACCAGCTTGAACAAAATTTATTTTTTTGTTTTTATTTGAAATATGAAGATCATGCCTTATTTTTACAGCATGATATTCGGGATAAAATTGACAACTCAGTTTGCCCTGAACTATAAAATCTAAAGTAATCTTGACATATTCAATCATGACACTCGAACGAAAAATTGATATCAATCGAATGCTGACCGTCGGAGAAGTGGCAAAACGAAGTGGTGTCGCCGTTTCCACCTTACATTTTTATGAGTCCAAAGGACTGATTAAAAGTATTCGCACCAATGGCAATCAACGTCGTTTTCCTTTGACTGTGCTGCGCTATATCGGAATTATTAAAGTCGCGCAAAAAGTTGGCATTTCATTGGAGGAGATTAAAAAAGCGTTGAGTGTCTACCCGATAGGCAGCAAGTTAACCGCTGAGCAGTGGGCCGAATTATCGACCTGTTGGCGTAAGGACTTGGATGAGCGAATCCAAAAGCTGACTCGTTTAAGAGATGAAATGGACTGGTGTATTGGCTGTGGTTGTTTGTCTCTGGAGCAATGCCGTTTACGTAATCCCGAAGATATTCTGGCAGAAGAGGGTTCGGGTCCTCGCATTTTAGAGCGGGAACGAGATTGATTATTGGTCTAAATTGGATAGCACTTAAATACATCACTGGATTTAATAGGATTAGATGAAATAAATCCGATAAGAAATGTGACGTAAATTGTCATAAAAAGACGGTTCTGTATGGACAGTAACACGATATTCTGAGTAAAATGCGCTAAATTTAAGTAGATAATCTATAAAAAGATGGCGAATAATATCTTTCAAGCTCTAGAAAGTTTGGGCCTGACAGCACAAAAACGTGCGATTCACGCCCAGTTTTCCAACACATCTTTAAATAACCAAGTTTTCTTACAACGTATTGATGGTCTGCATCAGCTCAATCATGGGATTGATCTACAATTACTCTGTCTTTCGACCAATGCGGTCATTCCTTTAAAAAGCTTTGTTGGCAGTCAGGTGGCCATTGATATCGTGACCGATAAGGCAGAACTGACGCGTATCTCTGGGATTATTACCCAAGCCGATATTGGCGCCAGTGATGGTTCGCTGACCATTTATCGTTTAGGCGTACAAGATCCAACTGCATTATGGAAGCACCGTCGTAACAGCCGTGTTTTTATGGCGAAATCTGTTGTGGACGTTGTGCAGACCATTTTTTCTGAATGGCAGCAACGGAGTCCCTTATTTGCTTCCAGTCTGACTCTCGATAAAAGTGGACTTACTCGGGACTACGATGTCAGGCCGTTCATCATGCAACATAATGAACGGGATTTTGACTTTATTCAAAGGCTTTTGGCTTCGGAAGGCATTAGCACTTTAATTGATGAAGCACAGCTGAAAGTATCCAGTTCAAGTGAACAGATTCAGCCGCAGAAACTCAGACTCATTGATGACAATAATCAATATCAGGCCCTAGAGCGCCGTAATATCCGCTTTCATCGCAGTAGTGCGACTGAAACACAAGATAGCATCACGGCATTTGTGGCACAGCGTTCCCTGCAACCAAGTGCAGTACATGTACAGCGTTGGCAAGCGGATGCTTTAGAGCAAGAAGAAGGGGCTGGCAGTGTTCTGAGTAAACATTATCAGAGCGATCAACACGATAACCAACAGCTTGCTTTAGAACAGGCGTGGCATTTTTCACCTGCCTGGATTCAGGATTTAAAAGGCGAAGATGGCGCGACCAAAGCGGGTAATGCTCAAATTGAAAAACTGAATCAGAACCTGAGCCAATATTATGACTCACAGGCCAAGCAGTTTGTTGCGACATCAACCGTTCGCGATGCCCCAGTGGGTTATTGGTTTGAACTGAATGAACATCCTGAAATTGATCAGCATCAGGGTGCAGACAAAGAGTTTCTGATCAGCTCAAAAACGTTCTATAACCAAAACAACCTGCCTAAAGATTTAACGGATCAAGTCGCAGCGTTACTTCAACAAAGCAATTGGCAAAGCAGCCGTTTTCAGCATGTGGCTTCGGATGAACGCCAAGCTAATCAATTGATATTGCAACGACGCAATATTGGTCTGGTGCCTGAATATAACCCGTTACAACATCGACCTGCGACACATCCACAACGTGCCAAAGTGGTGGGGCCAAGCGGTGACGAAATTTATGTGGATGAATGGGGGCGGATTAAAGTTCGCTTCCTGTTTACCCGAGCAGATGACCACAGTCATGATGGTGGTGCAGGTGCTAATGACAATGATACTGACTCCGCTTGGGTCGATGTATTAACGCCGTGGGCAGGTGAGGGCTACGGAGCACGATTCTTGCCTAGGATTGGTGAAATCGTGGTGATTGATTTCTTTGATGGCGATATTGACCGTCCTTATGTGGTTGGGCGGATTCATGAAGCACAGCGTAGTCCGACTAAGTTTGACCATGCAGGTAAGTTGCCTGATACCAAGAAACTGGCAGGGATCAAATCCAAAGAATATCAAGGGGAAGGCTTTAACCAGTTACGCTTTGATGACACTACGGGGCAGATCAGCGCTCAACTACAAAGCAGTCATGCTGCTAGCCAACTCAATCTCGGTAAACTCAGCCATCCAAAAGATAAAGCTGAAAGTGAAGACCGTGGAGAAGGTTTTGAACTTAGGACTGATCAATGGGGGGCCGTGCGTGCAGGGCAAGGTTTATTGCTCAGTACTCAAAAGCAGGATCAGGCGCAAGGTGAACATCTCGATGCAGAACCTGCCAAGCAACAGCTAGAAGGCAATCAGAACAATGCCAAGGCTTTAAGTGAAGTCGCCAAGAATCAACAGACCGATGAAATTGAATCAGTTGAGCAATTAAAACAATTTGCGGAACAGATTGAGGCAAAGATTGCCAAATTTAATAAAGCGTTGTTGTTACTTCATTCGCCTGCAGGCATTGGTTTAAGTAGCAATGAAGACATTCATATTTCCGCAGATGGGCAAATCAATCAGATTGCAGGCGATAGTATTAATTTAAGTACTCAGAAGAATCTGATTGGCCATGCTCAAAACAGAATCAGTCTTTTTGCTGCTCAGAATGGCATCAAGCAAGTGGCTGCCAAAGGCAAGTTTGAATTGCATGCCCAATCAGATGGGATAGACTTGCTTGCCAAGCAAGGGATTCAAATTATTTCGACTGAAGACCGGATTGAAATTATCAGTGCGAAAGAGATTGTGATAACTGGTAAAGACTCTCAATTGAAGCTGAATGGTTCAGGAATTTTTCCGACCACAGGTGGCAAGTTTGAGGTGAAAGCGGGGCAGCATTTGTTTATGGGTGGGGCGAGTGTTTCACCTAATTTGCCAGCATTGCCAGCTCTAAATCTATTGCCGAAAGAACTTGAGTTAAAGTATGTCTACGATGATTTAAAGCCTGTAATTCAAGCACCTTATAAACTAATATTTTCAGATGGTACCTCTCAGGAAGGAATTCTTGATGCAAATGGCTATGCTAAGGTATCTATTCCTGGAGATAAAACACAATCCAAAGTTTATTATGGATTTAGTCTCTTAGAGGCAAAGCCTGATAAAGAGAAAGTAGCTAATCCTTTTAAAGATAGGAAAGTTATGAGTGTCGCAGAAGCAGAACAGCTAATCGAACAATATAATCAACAAGAATTAGCAACCTTATTAGATGAATATTTTCCTGATGAGATTGAAGATATGATCAAAGGAGATGATATCGAATATGATGATCACATTAGCGATTATGAAGAACATTTGATTGCATCAGAAAATAATGCAGAAGATGTACTGGAGGATGATGCAGAAGAAATTCTATTAAGCAGCGAGGATTCAACTTCTGGGTTAGGGCTAGGAGATAAACAATGAATACAGCTGTAGCAAGAACAACATCTCAAACAATGAGAGTCACTCAGAAAGGTGAGGAGTCGGCAGCTCAATGGATTAAAGGGGTACTTGATGGGAGTGGATCAAGCCCAGCACAGATTATTGTTGCTGTTGTGATTGGTTGTATTCCTTTTGTAGGGCAAGGGGTAGACGTTGGGAATGTCATTGTTTCTGTAGTGAAGATAGCTGAAAAACCAGAAGAGAAAGATAACTGGTTTGATTTGGTTTTTAATCTTGTGGCATTTATTCCTGTAGCTGGAGATGGGTTAAAAATTGTCTTTAAGCAATTACGCTCAGGTAAAGCGATGGGGGCTATTTTAGATGCGATTCCAAGTAAAACCATGCGAGGCAATGTTGATAAGTGGTTTAGAAATGTAAACTGGAATACTTATACCAAAGAGCTGCAAACGACTTGTAATAAGATTATTGATGGTTTAACTGATGTTTTTGATAGCTGGTTAACTAGAGCTGTATTAGGGCAAGCTAGACTAAAAACCTTGGTTACTCAGTTGAAGCAAATGAAAAAAGTTGCCAATCAAAAAATTGATATGGTAATGAAAGAATTACAGGCTGCACACCAAAAAGCGTTAGGCACACCTTATCCTAATACAACAGCACGAGCTCCAGTCGTGACGACGAGAGCACCCTCAACACCAGCGGCAAAGACTCCTAGACAACCGAATCAACAACCTGCGCCTCACACACCGCCAAATGGTAGTGTACCTAAAAATACTGGTGGAAATGCGGCGAATGCTGGCACACAAAATAATTCAACCAAAAGAAAGCAAAGAAAGAGAAGACGACGTTCAAATCAAGAGTTAGGCTCTGGTGGTGAACATATAACGGATTACTACTATGTTAAGCGCATGAAAAGTCGAACTAAAATCAATTTTAATGGTGTGCTTTATGAATATCATGATAAAGGTCACAACGGGATTGATCATGTATGGCATAGTGCAAGATTAGGACATAAATACCGAGTAACCGACAGCAAGGCGACCAATGCTTTAAGTCACAGATCATTGATGACCCCAAAAGCTGCAATGATGGCTTTGAGAATGGGCTTAGATGTTTATATGGCTTCAGACGAAGACGATAAAGTAAAGCGTTCCGTGGGTACGACTGTGGGAGATGGCGTGCAAATGTCACATCTCTGGGTTTCTAGTAAAATCGAATCAGCAAGAATTATTCCTGCACATGATAGTTTAATTGAAGCTATTGAAGCTTGGAGACGAGTAGATTTTAAGCCATCAACAGAAAGAGTATTTAAAAATGGTAAAAGACAAACAATGGCTGTCCGTTGTCCTTATGATCGTAGTTTAGTAACTATTACTGGGGACAAGTTTGATCATCATCAAAAATGTAAAGGACTTGATAAACCGAAGTGTACACGTACAGTGACAGCACATGGTATTAAATTGGAATTTGTTTTACCAAATGATATGTTGCCGGAGTAAGAAAGTTGAATAACCAAATAAATGATTTAAATATTAGACTTCCTTCATAAATCATTTTTCAATCAATTTAATTGTTTATCTTTCACCCAATCTAAATTGTATATGCCAGCAAGTAAATTAAACCGCAGGTTTAATCTTTTACGACGATTTCTATATACACAAGATAAAATCTTAAAACATTTCATCCTTCCAAATACATGCTCTACTTGAATTCGTCTACGACCAATCTCTTTATTTAACTTTTTTAATTCAGAATCTAGTTTTTCAGTTTTCTTTGCTTTAGATGGCATGAGGCATCCAAAACCCAATTTCTTTATCCCTAAATAACCCTTATCAACGATAAAAAAGGGCTTAAATTTTAATTTCCTCATGCTTTTTTTAAATATTTTAAAATCATGCATGCTTCCATGACTTCCACATACACTCAGTATTTCACCTGTTATATAGTGCATAGATAGCTGAAATTTAAAGGTATGTCGCTTTTTTTTACCGCTATACCATTTCTTCTGTTTTTTTTGGACGTTGAACTAATATTTCAGTGGCATCAATCACAACAACTTCCCAATCCACTTCATCTCGATTAGGAAGTTGTTTTGGCAAGTTGAATTTTCCAGAACGGATTAAGGTATCTTCAATAACACGTGTGATACGAATTGCACTCGTTTCAGATACACCGTAACTCATACCAAGATGGAAAAATGTTCGATATTCTCTCCAATATTCTATACATAAGAGCAAACGATCTTCCAACGGTAATTTATGCGGTCGTCCTTTACCAATATGACGAGGTAAATGCTTATTTAGCTCGGCCAACATGAGGTTAAATGTAGCCCAACTAACACCGGTAAGCCTACGAAACTTAACGTTTGATAATTTTTGAATATCTTTGAATTTCATCCAAGGATTATCTCTTGAATTAAATAATTTTGCTGATTAATTTAAGATCAAATAAATTGTACGTTTTTTGATTTATGACGGAAGTCTATTGATTGGGAACAGTGGTTTAATCAACAAATACTAAATTATGGAAAATATAGAGATAGTTTCTTACAAGAAGATATGTATCAAAGGCGGTTTGATGCTTTTCTTAATGGTGTTTATTCAGTAACTGACGGTTTTCAAAAATATAAGGCAAATGCTAAATCCAGTAAGATGATGGCTGCTGGGCATCAAAGATTAAAAGATGTTTTAAATTTAATGTCATTACAGTACTCTGCTGGTGGTGATATTGCGTTTATTCAGGAACTTTACCCATATCTTTTAAACTGGACAGAAGAATATGCCGAAATTCATAGTCAATATCATCAAAGCCCTGAGGCAGATGGACGGTATGTTTGGCATATCAGTTTAGGAACAGAAGACTATTGGTATATTGCTTTGCGTCTTATTTGTTTTGGACTGTTGACTGGCTATGCCGATCAGATGGATCGGATTATGCCAATCATTGACTATGTAGAAGCAACACCTGAAGGACAGGAAAAAGATGGATTAATTGAACGTTTAGTTGCTCCTTTTGTTGCAGATCGTGGAACTCCACCAGATGAAGCAAGACGACATTTGCCTTATCGTAAGCTCATTAAAGTGTTTAATGCTTCACCTGAAAAGCGTCCAGCTTTAATGCTGCAATACCTAGAAGATTGGTATGAGGCGAGCAGCCGAGAGCCTTATTATGATCAACATCCTCAACCAGACATAAGATCTGGAAGAAGCTATTATGGCTATTGGTCATGGGAAGCAGCAGCGGTAACGTGGTTGCTGGATATAGATGATACGTCATATTATGAACATCAGTTCTATCCAAAAGATTTGGTTGATTTTGCTCGAACACAGTCAAAAGTAGTTCTAGATGATCAACAACTAGAACGAATGAAGGTTAAGGGCGGAGAAGCCTGTATTAAAACAGGTTATTGGAGAACACCAGCACAACCAGATTCACGACAATACTTTAAACAAGGTGAGATTGTTCCCGCACTTATCGAGCTAGATTGGGGGGAGGTATATTGGTATTGGGATGGTGAAAAATAATTTAATCATTTGAGAAAAGCCATCCTCTTTTGGATGGTTTTTTTACTTTTACCGAATGACATGCTGGAGCGTTAATAAATGTCCATACAAGTAAATGAGCAGACAATAGATTGGCAAAAGTGGTTAAGTTTAGAAATAAAAGACCCAGCTTTATTTAGAGATAATTTGCTTGAACAAAAAATGTATAGCAAAAGATTTGATACATTTGTGAATGGGATATATTCCGTAACGGATGGTTTTAGTAATTATAAAAATGAAAAAAAATATGGTGGCTATATTGTGGCAGGTCATCAGCGTTTAAACGATGTCTTAAATTTAATGTCTTTACAGTATTCGGCAGGCGGAAGTCTTGAGTCTTTAAAAGAAATATATCCATATCTACTTCATTGGACAGAAGAGTACGCAGAAGCAAGCCATTTATATAATTTAAGTCCTGATGCTGATGGACGATTTGTTTGGCATATCAGTTTGGGAACAGAAGACTATTGGTATATTGCTTTACGTCTGATTTGTTTTGGACTGTTGACTGGCAATGCAGATCAGATGGATCGGATTATGCCCATCATTGACTATGTAGAAGCAACACCTGAAGGACAGGAAAAAGATGGATTAATTGAACGTTTAGTTGCTCCTTTTGTTGCAGATCGTGGAACTCC
>NZ_KB850121.1:0-77544 GCF_000369645.1 Acinetobacter sp. CIP 64.2 | reverse complement strand
GCCACCTGACCTAACGGGTTAATCTTATCATAGTACATTGCTTCAAACTCAAAAGGCGATACATAACCCAGTGCACTGTGTACACGCTTTTTATTGAACCAATCTACCCAGTTTAGTGTCGCAAGTTGTACATCTGCTAAACCTTGCCAATCTGCTTTTAAATATTCAATCACCTCTGTTTTGTATAAGCCATTCACCGTTTCAGCCAGAGCATTATCGTATGAATCACCTGTCGTACCGACTGATGCTCGTAAATTTGCAGCATCTAAACGATTGGTATAGCGAATAGAAAGATATTGAACACCTCTATCGGAATGATGAATCACATTCTTTGGCATGCCTCGATCGTGCAATGCTTGCTCCAATGCATCGAGCACCATATCTGTATTCATCCGTGTAGATACTTTCCATCCAACAATTGCTCGTGAGAACACATCAATAATAAAGGCGGTATAGACCCAGCCTGAATGTGTTTGAATATACGTAAAGTCACTGACCCATAATTGGTCAGGTCGATCAGCACTAAAATTCCGTTTCACTAAATCATCTGCTCGTTTTTGATCATCTCGGCTACGGGTGGTTTGTTTATTCTTACCACGCCAAACACCTTGTATACCTAGCTTTTGCATCAATCGAGCAACTGTACAACGTGCAATAACATAACCCTCACGTTTCAATTTTTGCCAAACTTTACGTACACCATATCGACCTGAACTTTCTTTCCAAATACGTTTGATTTGCTCTGCATGATGTAAATCATGCAGAGCACGTTTCGCTCGATGTTCTGGGTTATCAACGAAATCTAAAGCCCGATAATAGGTCGAAGCTGCAATCGGTAAAATTCTACAAATCGCTTCAACACCATATAACGCCTTATTGTTATGGATAAAATCCACCATTATTTGTGTGGGCGGTCGAGCTCCGCCTGGGCGAAAAAAGCGGCTGCTTTACGTAGAATTTCATTGGCACGTTTTAATTCTTTAATTTCACGTTCCATTTGCTTCATTTTTTCTTGGTCAGATACCTGTTGTACTTTGGCGGGATTTTGTTGATCTAAGTATTTTTGATACCAAACACGAAGTGTTTCAGGAGTACAGCCAATTTTAGGAGCAATTGCGGAAACTGCTGCCCAATTCGATGGATAATCTTTTTCAGATTCAATTAGTAATTGAACCGCTCTTTCTCTAATTTCGGGGGTATAGTTTGGTTTTTTCATCGGAATAGTCTCTCAGAATATTGAGTCTCCGACAAACCCGGTACGGTTCACCGATCAGAATCAATCACATCCAGATAGCTGATACTCCCTTCACGATAACGCAAATGTGAGAGCTGATTGGCATGTTGGGATGAGGCAAGTGCTTGACCCTGAGCCTGTATTTGCTGATCCAGAATACGCTGATCAGACAAACCATTTTCAACCTCACGGAAAGCATTCAGCACGGTCTGTCGATAATTGGCGACACTTTGTTCATAGCCTGCACGTGCCTGAGCAACCCCTGCCTTACGTTGTCCGCCGTCAAAGAGTGGTAAAGACAAAATTGTGCCCGCAACAGGGCCGAGTAAAAAAGTTCGACTCGACCATTTACCCAAATCTCCTAAACTTGCTGATTCATAACCCAGCGCACCAGTGAGATCCAGTTTGGGGAAAAAGGCAGCACGGGCAATACCGATGCGTGCATTATTGGCTGCCATCGCGCGTTCTGCGGCAGCAATGTCAGGACGACGTTCAAGCAGCGTCGACGGTAAACCCGCAGGCAGGCGAATCGCAGTAGCAGACAATGGTTGAATCGCTAAGCTGAAATCAGCAGGGGGTTTACCAAGTAATACCGCCAATGCATGTTCGGTATTGGCTCGACTTCGTGCAATGCTGAGTGCATTGCTTTGCGCGGTCGAGAGTTCCGTTTGCGCACGTGAAACGTCTAGATCACTAACTAAGCCATTGCGATAGCGTGCTTGAATCAAATTGCGTGTTTCCGTGAGCAGCTTGATATTTTGTGTATAGATGGCTTGTTCGGCATCGAATTGACGAATCAGAAAATAAGCTTGAGCAACATCGGCTTGCAATGCTAACAGTGCAGAATGATACAAGGCTTCCTGTTGCTGTACATCAGCCGTTGCTGCATTGACACTACTGGCAATCCGTCCAAATAGATCCAGTTCATAGGAGACATTGGCTTGTGCCCGCCATAAGGTACGTGCAGATGTGGATGCATCCGAATCAAGTCCTAAAGACGCAGGTGAGGGCTTCTGACGGGTCGGGCCAAAACCTGCGCCAATACTGGGTAGGTGTTCAGCTTGTGCAGCAGACCTCAGGGCGCGTGATGCCTGAATATTGGCTACTGCGACCTTTAAATTCTGGTTACCGGCAATGGCCTGTTGTTCCAGATCATTCAATTGCGGATCATTAAAAATCCGCCACCATTCACCGCGAGACTGCGCATCGGAAGGTTGTGCGACGCTCCAGTTGGAATCATTCAATTGGGCATCCGCTTCTTTAAATTGCAGTGGAATAATCACCTTGGCCGGCTGATATTCAGGTGCCAATGAGCAGCCTGCAAGCAGCAGGCTTCCCATTAGTGAGGAGAGTATCCAGTGTGGTTTGAATCCTGTCATATCCTGCTCCTCAGTGATCGTGTGAACTGTGCAGTGGTGCTTCATGCACCGCTGCCGAATGCAGTTTATGTTTGCTGTTCAGAGTACGAATCAACACATAGAAGGCAGGGGTCAGGAATAAACCAAAGAAGGTCACCCCAATCATGCCAAAGAACACCGCAACGCCCATGGCATGGCGCATTTCAGCACCTGCGCCTGTTGATGTGACCAGTGGAACCACACCCATAATGAAGGCGATTGAAGTCATCAAGATCGGACGCAGACGTAAACGGCTGGCTTCAACTGCAGCATTGAATGCAGTCGCGCCCTGCATTTCCAGTTCTCGGGCAAATTCCACGATCAAGATGGCATTCTTACAGGCCAGTCCGACCAGTACCATCAAGCCAATCTGGGTAAAGATGTTGTTATCACCGCCTGTGAGCCAAACCCCGGTCAGTGCCGCCAAGATACCCATTGGTACAATTAAAATCACAGCCAATGGTAAGGTCAGGCTTTCATATTGCGCTGCCAAAACCAAGAACACTAGCAATACACTGATCGGGAACACCCACAATCCGGCATTACCGGCCAAGATCTTTTGATAGGTCAGGTCAGTCCATTCAAATTTCACCCCACGTGGCAAGGTTTCAGCGGCAATCCGCTCAACTGCAGCTTCGGCTTGACTGGATGAATAACCCGGTGCAGGGCCACCATTAATATCCGCTGCGGTATAGCCGTTATAGCGCACCACCATTTCTGGACCATAGGTTTGAGTGACATTGACCAGAGAAGACAGCGGTACCATTTGTCCTGCATTGTTACGGGTTTTAAGCTGTAAAATATCTTCAGGATTGGCACGGAATGGTGCATCGGCTTGGGCACGAACCTGATAGACACGACCAAAGCGGTTAAAGTCATTCACATATTGTGAACCGAGGTAAATCTGCATGGTGCTAAATACATCGGTCACCGCAACGCCTTGCTGCTTGGCTTTGACCCGATCCAGATCAACATTCAGTTGCGGTACATTGATTTGATAACTGGAGAACATCGGTCCCAATTCAGGTGCAGATTGTGCTGCCTTCATAAAGGATTGGGCTGCGTTATTTAACTCGGCATAGCCTAAAGCACCGCGATCTTCGAGCTGCAGTTTAAAGCCTCCCATGGTGCCGAGACCCATCACCGGTGGTGGCGGGAATACCGCAATATAAGCATCTTGAATCGCGGCGTATTTCTGATTCAAAGCACCAGCAATGGCATTGGCAGATAGATCGGCTGCTTTACGTTGCGCAAATGGTTTTAAAGTCACAAATACAATCCCTGCACTGGAACTGTTGGTAAAACCATTAATGGATAGGCCAGGGAAAGCCACCGCACTTTCGACACCGGGCTGTTTCAGTGCTGCATCACTCATTTTACGAATTACGGTTTCGGTTCGATCCAGTGAGGCACCATTGGGTAACTGGGCAAAGCTGATCAGGTATTGCTTATCTTGTGCGGGTACAAAGCCACCCGGAACGATATAAGAAATACCAATCGTTAGCCCAAGTAAAGCTGCATAAACACCCATCGCTGAGGCTTTATGGGAAATCACCCGACTAACGCCACGACCATATTGATCCGATGCACGTGAGAATACGCGGTTAAACAAGGCAAAGAAGCGTCCGAAAACACGGTTCATCACGCGAGTCAGGAAGTCTGGTTTGGCATCATGGCCTTTCAGCAACATGGCGGCCAAAGCAGGAGACAAGGTGAGTGAGTTGAAGGCCGAAATCACGGTGGAGATGGCAATGGTCATGGCGAATTGCTTATAGAATTGCCCTGTTAACCCTGTCATAAAAGCGAGAGGGACGAACACGGCAACCAGTGTTAAAGCAATGGCAATAATCGGTCCACTGACTTCACGCATGGCACGGTAGGTGGCATCTCTTGGACTGAGTCCTGCTTCAATATTCCTTTCGACGTTCTCGACCACCACGATGGCGTCATCGACCACAATCCCGATGGCGAGTACCATCCCGAACAGTGACAGGGCATTGATGGAATAACCAAAGGCCAGCATCAAGGCGAAAGTACCAATGATGGAAACAGGCACGGCCAGTAAAGGAATGATTGAGGCACGCCATGTTTGTAAGAACAGGATCACCACCACAACCACCAGTGCAATCGCTTCAAGCAGGGTATGAATCACCGCTTTGATACTTGAGCGTACGAATTGGGTCGGGTCGTAAACGATGTCGTATTTAATTGAGGTTGGAAAATCTTTGGACAGTTCCGCCATGGTGCTACGCACTTGGTCAGAGACCTGTAAGGCATTGGCCCCCGGTGCTTGGAAAATTGGAATCGCCACCGCCTGTTTATTGTCCAGTAATGAACGCAAGCCATATTGTGAAGCGGCAAGTTCAACACGCGCGACATCACCCAAACGCGTCACTGCACCATCTGCTGCCGTTTTTAAAATAATATCGGCAAATTCCTGTTCAGTACTTAAACGACCTTGCGCATTCACCGAGAGCTGTAAAGGTGAATTGTTCGGCGCTGCACCAATGGTTCCTGCGGCAACCTGAATATTCTGTTCACGAATCGCATTGACGATTTCAGTGGCAGTGAGATTGCGTTGTGCCACCTTTTGTGGATCTAACCATACGCGCATGGCATAGTCACCCGAACCAAACAGGCCCACTTCACCGACACCTTGCAGGCGTGCCAGACGGTCTTTGACATTGAGTACGGCATAGTTACGCAAGTAGGTCATGTCATAGCGATTATCGGGTGAGGTCAGATGCACCACCATGGTTAAGGTTGGCGAGCTTTTTAGCGTGGTCACACCAAGACGTTGTACATCTTCGGGCAAGCGCGGCAAAGCTTGAGAAACTCGGTTTTGAACCAGTTGCTGTGCTTTGTCGGGATCAATGCCAAGCTTGAAATTGACAGTAATGGTCAGGTTGCCATCGCTGTTGGCCTGAGACTGCATATACAGCATGTTCTCAACGCCGTTGATGGATTCCTCCAAAGGCGAAGCAACCGTTTCAGCAATCACTTTGGGATTGGCACCCGGATATTGGGCACGTACCACCACCGAAGGTGGTACCACTTCGGGGTATTCAGAAATCGGCAATTGGAAAACAGAGAGTAAGCCCGCCAATAGAATCAGGACGGACAGCACCCCAGCAAAGATCGGGCGATCAATAAAAAATTTAGAAATATTCATGCGGATTAACCTTTTGCCGAAGTTGGGGTTTTATCTGTAGGCTGAGGTTGTTGTGCTGTGTTATCGGTGATGATTTGAGGATTCGGCATAGGCACGAGATGTGCACTGACTGGATCACCCGGACGAATACGTTGTAAACCATTCACCACAATGCGGTCACCCACTTGCAGACCGCTATTGATGATTTGTAGGCCGTCTTGTTGCGCGCCGAGTTTTACTTCACGATATGCGGTTTGGTTTTTCGTATCAACCACTACCACAAAACGTTTATCCTGATCGACACCAATCGCAGTCGGGCTAATCAGAATTGCTGCGCGAGGTTGCCCACCACCCAGACGAATGCGGGCATACAGTCCAGGAAGCATCACCCCTTTAGGATTATCAAAGGTGGCGCGGACACGGATGGTGCCTGAGGTGGTATTTAAATTATTGTCGATCGAACTGATATAACCTTCACGGCTAAAACCAGACTCATTGGCAAGACCTAAATAGACAGGAACTTGGGCTGAATTGCGTTGATTGCTGATGTATCTTAAATAAGTCTGTTCATCGACATCGAAAGAAGCATACAGACGTGACACCGAAACCAAACTGGTCAGTACCTGTGCGCCATTGCCTGCTGAAACCACATTACCCACCGTGACTTCGGCACGGGAAATACGCCCACTAACAGGTGCGGTAATACGAGTATATTCCAGATTTAAACGGGCAGTTTCGACAGCGGCTTTGGCAGCTTGCAAGTTGGCATTGGCTGAGCGTGCTTCATTTTGCGCCTGATCAAGCTCTTGATGGGCAATCGCGTTACTTTGAATTAAGCGCTGGTTTCGGTCTAGGTTTGCAGAAGTATAAGTCACTTGTGCTTCAGCAGAAGCCAGTTGCGCTTTGGCGAGATTTAGCTCGGCTTCAAAAGGACGCGGGTCAATGGTGAATAATAAATCTCCTTTGTTAACCAAGCTACCATCTTTGAAGTGAACGGCAATGAGTTTGCCTGAAACTTGGGGACGAACGTCGACCTGATCAATGGCTTCAAGCCGCCCTGAATATTCTTGCCAGTCGGTGATGGTCTGACTGATAACACGGGCGACATCAACGGTTGCAGCAGGAGGTGCAGCTGCTGTTGGGGTGGCTTTGGCATCTGCATTTTCTTGGAAGAGAATAAAACTGCCACCCGTTGCAAAAATAGCAAGAATGACGGCAGACAGCGTCAGCTGTTTGCGAGAAATTGACATGGGATGCTCCTGGTTATTTGAATCCCTGTTTTCAGACTTTTTGTTGTGGTCTGTATGGGAGAAACAGGTTTATGGAATGAAAGGAGCATAAAAGTTTGTCAATTGTGAATAAATATACTAAATTTGATAACACTATTCGTATTTTTATAACAATTGTTGTGTGGAACTGAAAAAACACATCAATTCAGGAGTGGGCCTGTGGATCTATTTCATGCAATGAGAGTTTTCAATAAAGTGGTCGAAACCAACAGCTTTAGTCTGGCTGCCGACAGTCTGGGGCTACCACGTGCTTCAGTGACTACGACCATTCAGGGCTTGGAAAAACATTTGCAGGTTCGCTTACTGAATCGAACCACCCGCAAGCTCAGTTTAACCCCCGATGGTGCAGTCTATTATGACCGTAGTCTGAGAATTCTGGCGGATGTTGAAGATATTGAGGCGTCCTTTCATGATGAGGAGCGAGGCCCAAGAGGGCGTCTAAGGATTGATGTGCCTGTCTCGATTGGTCGTTTGATTTTAATTCCAAGGTTAAGAGAGTTTCATCAACGTTATCCTGATATTGATTTAGTCATAGGTATGAATGATCGGCCTGTAGACTTGGTTGGTGAGGCAGTGGATTGCGCGATTCGGGTGGGCGAGTTACAGGACTCGAGTTTGATTGCCCGCCGTATTGGCACGTTTCAGTGTGCAACAGCCGCATCGGCATGTTATTTAGAAAAATATGGTGAACCGAAGACCCTTGAAGATTTACAAAAAAATCACCAAGCCATTCATTTCTTCTCCAGTCGTACAGGACGTAATTTTGACTGGGATTTTGTGGTCGACGACCTGATCCAGAGTGTCAGTGTTAACGGACAGGTGTCTGTCAATGATGGCGATGCTTATATCGACTTGGCCTTACAAGGCTTTGGCTTAATTCAGGGTCCACGCTATATGCTGACCAATCATTTTGAGGCGGGAACTTTAAAGGAAGTATTACCAAAATGGACGCCTGCGCCAATGCCGATTTCTGTGGTGTATTTACAGAGTCGTCATTTATCTCAAAAAGTCAGAGTCTTTGTTGATTGGGTCGCGGAGCTGTTTGCAGGCTGTCCACTACTTGGTGGTAGCGCATTGCCGTTGGATCAAAAATGTGAGTTTGCCTGTGACCAGAAAACCAATCATGAATATACCATTCGGACGTTGGTAGAGCAGCATAATATTGCAGAAGCACGTGCCTTAAAGACTTAATAAAATATGAAAACTCAATGAGTAAGGGCTATTCATTGAGTTTTATTTGACCTAGATTTCACAAAGCAAATGAATATCTTCAGGCTCCAATTGCCATAACTGCTGATCTGGATGGTCTAACAGTTTAGCGCCGTATTTCATATAAAAATCAACGGTTCTCTTGCTGGGTGTTGCTGAAATATATAGCTGCTTAGCCCCGAGGCAATTTGCAGATGTTTTTGCAGCTTGCATTAGCTGTGTACCGATCCCTTGACCTTGATGATCGGCATCGACATAAAAGTAATGCAATAGTTTGGCATCTGGATAGTCATGAATGATTTGATTCGAGACCGCAGAGATCCCCAGCATTTGTCCATTTAGATCAAAAGCGCCCATCAATTCGGCTTTTTGCTGATAGAGCTGTTTTAATTTAGGCGGATCGTATTGGAGATGGTAATCATCCCATTGTTGTACGTCATAAAAGCAGTCTTCTAATTGCAGAGACTGTTTTACGTAGTTTTGGGTAATCAATTCGCGTCGACTAATCTGTTGCCAGATCAGGTCAATTTCTGAATATTGCAGTGGTCTTAAAATAATATTGATATTTTTTCCTCTAACGTTGGATGATGGTAAATTGGAAGGAATACATGTATGAAGGTAAAGAATATCGTTGATTTACCTAAGAAACAATCTGTTAAGCAAATCTACTGTTTCTCTATCTTACATCGAATTAATCTGGTGTATGTGATAAAAAAAAAGGACAATTGATAATGTTGATTCGATGTATCTATTCTATTTTAGCTTCAAGTCTTGTGCTGACTTTTTCAGGGTGTACCCCATCATCTCAGTCTCCCATTACCGCCAGTTATGGCCCTCAACCGGTATTACCAGAACCTCAATCGAGTTTAGTGCCGACCGTCAATATTGCCCCAGCTAAAGGTTGGCCGAAGGGTGTGATGCCGACGCCAGCAGAAGGTTTAAAAGTTCAGCCTTTTGCTCAAGGACTTGATCATCCACGTTGGCTCTATGTATTACCGAATGGTGATGTGTTGGTGGCTGAAACTGACGCACCGCCTAAGCCGGATGATAGCAAAGGGATTCGTGGCAAAATTGCGAAAAAGGTGATGCAACGCGCAGGGGCATCCTTGCCAAGCGCCAATCGTATTCGTTTACTGCGTGATACCAATGGTGATGGGATTGCAGATACCAATAGCATCTTTCTGGAGAATTTGAATTCTCCTTTTGGGATGGCTTTGGTTGGCAATGCACTTTACGTGGCGAATACTGATGCACTCCTGCGTTTTCCTTATCAGGATGGTGTAACTAAGATTACGGCGCAGGGCACAAAAGTCTTGGATCTTCCTGCGGGCAAACTCAATCATCATTGGACCAAAAATGTAATTGCAAATCCAGCAGGGACAAAGCTATATATTTCGGTGGGTTCAAATAGCAATGTGGCCGAGAACGGATTAGACAAAGAGGTTGGTCGGGCACAGATTCTGGAGTTTGATATTGCAACGGCTAAAGCACGACCTTTTGCCACAGGCTTGCGTAACCCGAATGGTATGGGCTGGCAACCTCAAGGCGGCCAGCTTTGGACGGTTGTGAATGAGCGTGATGAATTGGGCAATGATTTAGTACCAGACTATATGACCTCAGTCAAAGATGGTGGATTCTATGGTTGGCCCTATAGTTATTATGGGCAGCATATCGATACACGGGTAAAACCACAAAATCCTGAGAGGGTAGCCCATGCACTTAAACCAGATTATGCCTTGGGCAATCATACCGCATCTTTAGGTTTAGCATTTTATGCGACTGAATTGATGCCACAGTATCGAGGTGGGGCATTCATTGGTCAACATGGTTCATGGAACCGTAAACCCCATAGTGGTTATAAGGTGATTTTTGTGCCGTTTAGAAGTGGTCAACCTGATGGTGAACCGCAAGATGTGTTGACAGGTTTTTTAAGTGACAAAGGACAAGCCTATGGACGACCAGTTGGTGTTGCAATCGATTTTTCGGGTGCGCTTTTAGTGGCTGATGATGTTGGGAATACGGTTTGGCGTGTATCACCGATTGCTCAAACGACTTATGAAAGCCCGATGCAGGAACACAAAACCAATGCTTTAAAATAACATTAAAGATGCAAATTCTCGCATTAGATGTAGTCTGGCTCACTCATCTTCAACTGTTGGGTAGACAGTTATGTATTGTTTTTGTGACTTATTCTGTATTTTTCAATTAAATGTGTGATATAAATAACACTATTCACGATAGTTAATATCGTAGTCCCATACTCTTCCCCAAGAGTTTGGGATTTTTTTTATCGTAGAAATGCTTGAACGATCCATTTTAGCTGATCTGAGTAGTGTCGATACAGGGAATAGGGATTGCTTAGGTTTTGGAAAAGGTCTGAAAAACGTATTTTCCAGACCTGAATTGAAGTGGGCAGATTATTTCTTTTGTTTAAAACGATAGTTACATTTCAGACAGCGATAATCCTGAAAAATATTCTTGTCGACCATGACGCCTGCCTTTTTCCCAAAAATATTACCCACAACACCACCAGTAATGCCTGCGCTGATCGCACCGACAAAGGTTCCAACCGTTCCACCAACAATTACACCTAAAGGACCAGCAACGGTGCCAATCGCTGCGCCAACAGAAGCACCACTTGCTGCACCACCAACAGTCCCAGCCGTTGTTCCTGCGGCCATCAGTAACACGCCACCTGTTGTTCTTAGTAATTTGTCATGATTACGTGTTTCAATTTCAGTCGAACCACATTTAGGGCATACGATTGGTTTTTCCATAAAACGATCTATCCTGTCTTTCTTGATTGGGTGACTAAGTTGATTTTGCTTAGTCAGAGCAGTGAGTCTACATTATACTTTAGGAGAAAATATGTTTGTGCTGAAGGCAATTGACAACATCACTTTACAGTTTTGATTCTAGCGGAACAATGACATAAGTATTTATAGTTCATGTAAATGCTTTTGGCTTTGCTGTGCCATCCAGATGATGAATTTTTCTATCATTAGCGTCTGCTGTAGTTGAGCTTAATTGAGTTAAGAAGAATAAGGTGGAATGGGATTTCTTATTCTTCAAAATCAAATCCTTATGAGGGAGCACTAAGCAGATTAAGTATGAATGGCTTTCTTCAATTCGACTGTTTTATGTGAAAAATGGCTGAGTTGAAAAGCCAGCTCTTCAGCCTGTAGATAAGCATTTGCTAGAGACTTTAGATGCCGATCATCAGCAAATTCCTGATATTCAGCTGCAATTTCATAGATTTTTTCTACACCTAAATATTTGCTGACTGTATATAGGTGTGGAACCAGATGACTCATTTGTTCTCTAATCCCACCTTTTTCAAAACCAAATTCCCCACTAGAGCTAATAATGACCAGTGTTTTTCCTGATAAAAGCGGTTGTAATGGGAAATCGCCCCGCGAAAGATCAAAATCAAAGGTCTTATTCACTCGGGCGATTTGATCAAACCATGCTTTTAACTGAGCAGGCATGCCATAGTTGTACATCGGTGAGGAAATGACAATCAGGTCAGCCACGACAATTTCAGCAATCAGTTGATCTGAAAGCGTTAAGAGTTCCTTTTGTTCAGTGGTTCTTTTTTCTTCTGGTGTAAATGCTGCTCCCATCCATGCTTGAGTAATAAAAGGTGGTGGATTAATACCGATATCACGATAGATATATTCATCTATAAGGGAATGTTTTTCCCAAGTCTGGATAAAGCGATGGGCAATATTCTTTGAAATAGAATTATGACTTGGGTTTGGATTGGTTATGTTACGAATACTGGCATCGATATGTAATATTGTGCTCATTTAAAATGACCTTTAGGCGTTAAACAAGCACTCATTTTGAAATTAAAAATCTCCCTCGACAAACGAGTAAATTACAGTTATAGATGATTTTATTTCATCTATATGTTTTGGGGAGTGAACAATGCAAGTTTCATTACCAGCATTAAAAGCATTTGAATCAGCTGCCCGTTTAGGCAGTTTTAAATTGGCGGCTGAAGAGCTTGCACTGACACCGACAGCAATTTCGCATCATATTGCGAATCTTGAAGCGCGGTTCAATGTGGATTTATTCCACAGAGAAGTCAGAAAAATTGTACTCACAGAAGTCGGAGAGAGATTAGCAAAGCAAATTTCTGCAGGATTCAGGACAATTGAGGATGCTGTAGATGAGCTGGGGCGGGTCAGCCATGCGATTCGCATAAGTACTACCTCTTCATTGGCAGCACTGGTTTTAATTCCGGCATTGCATGAATTTTCAGAACACCGTCCAGAGCTTTCGGTTGAAGTTTCCACAGGGGAAGCATTAGACAATCAGCTCTATCATTTATCGATTCGGTTGGGCAATATCGCGGCTGTTCCAGCGTCTGAAATTATTCGCTACGAAACATTTAATCTATACGGCAGACAGCAGATCGATCTGTTAAACGCGAATGATGCGCCACTTGTTGTTTTTACCACGGCTTGGAAAAATAAAGCTTTGGCCGCACCACCCTTAGAACAATGGTGTAGGCAAAATGGTATCGCCTTATCGAAGATTGTGGTGAAAAGCTTTGATCAAGAGCTATTTGGCATTCAGGAGGCATTGGCAGGAAATGGCTGGGTATTTGCTTCTAGTACCTTGATGAACCGATTACTGAAACAGCAACAGATCCAGCAATGTCAGACCCAGTCAATTCAATCTGATCTCTGCTATTACATTCCAAATAAAGAAAATATTCACCATCAAAAAATGAATGATTTTATTGCATGGCTCACGCAAAAGTTAAATCAATAATCGAGCTGCTTCAGTACGGCGTTTGGATGCCATACTGAGTCAGCTGCGACAAGCAGGGCGTGGTTTTATGGCAAGAAGGTTTCTTGCAGATAACTCCACAGCATTTTGCCATCAATCTCTTCAATGAGTGCGCATGAGCGTCGAATCAGAACACCAGAGGCTTTGCTATGCTTTTCCGTATAGGTCAGCACAATTGCATCGGGCTTTTGCATCAAGACCTGTTCGTCATAGATTTCAATCTGGATATCGGGTATTTTGCCCTGATTATTGGCAAATAAGCCTTTTACCTGTTCGAGTGAAATACGCTTGCCTGCCGCACCGACCATTTCAAAATGATCAGCAAAATAGGCGATCAGTCGGGGAAGGTCCTGTTCAGCATGTTTGCCACTAAAAATGTTTTCAATCAGCACGTGCATGCTATGAATGCTTTCGATTGCTTGTTCTTTTACAAGGGCCATATTCATTTCCATTGAGAATATACTGAGTTTATTTTAAACCAAAAATAAATGTAAAATTCAATATAATTTTAAATTAAATTATTCGCTAGACTTCCTTCATAAATCATTTTTCAATCAATTTAATTGTTTATCTTTCACCCAATCTAAATTGTATATGCCAGCAAGTAAATTAAACCGCAGGTTTAATCTTTTACGACGATTTCTATATACACAAGATAAAATCTTAAAACATTTCATCCTTCCAAATACATGCTCTACTTGAATTCGTCTACGACCAATCTCTTTATTTAACTTTTTTAATTCAGAATCTAGTTTTTCAGTTTTCTTTGCTTTAGATGGCATGAGGCATCCAAAACCCAATTTCTTTATCCCTAAATAACCCTTATCAACGATAAAAAAGGGCTTAAATTTTAATTTCCTCATGCTTTTTTTAAATATTTTAAAATCATGCATGCTTCCATGACTTCCACATACACTCAGTATTTCACCTGTTATATAGTGCATAGATAGCTGAAATTTAAAGGTATGTCGCTTTTTTTTACCGCTATACCATTTCTTCTGTTTTTTTTGGACGTTGAACTAATATTTCAGTGGCATCAATCACAACAACTTCCCAATCCACTTCATCTCGATTAGGAAGTTGTTTTGGCAAGTTGAATTTTCCAGAACGGATTAAGGTATCTTCAATAACACGTGTGATACGAATTGCACTCGTTTCAGATACACCGTAACTCATACCAAGATGGAAAAATGTTCGATATTCTCTCCAATATTCTATACATAAGAGCAAACGATCTTCCAACGGTAATTTATGCGGTCGTCCTTTACCAATATGACGAGGTAAATGCTTATTTAGCTCGGCCAACATGAGGTTAAATGTAGCCCAACTAACACCGGTAAGCCTACGAAACTTAACGTTTGATAATTTTTGAATATCTTTGAATTTCATCCAAGGATTATCTCTTGAATTAAATAATTTTGCTGATTAATTTAAGATCAAATAAATTGTACGTTTTTTGATTTATGACGGAAGTCTGCTGAATGGTTAGAACTAAAGTGGAGTTTAGCGAGATAATATAAGAAATATTTGTTTTATCATAGGCTTAAATTGTATTTTGAGTGCTAGAAAATAATAGCCAAAAACCATAGCTCAAAAAAGGTATGACTATATACCTTAAATATTATGGAAAATTACATGTAAAAATAATAATCATAAGAGAAGGTAAATGCTTGTTGAAAATTGACCAGAACAGGGGATGAGTACTGGTCTTCTGAACTTTCAATAGGCAAATGGATTAGAAAAATGGCATGGACAAGGAAGAACAATGGATACGCATTCAACTGAGCTGAAACCAGCTCAATCAAATCTCTATGCATGGTATGTGGTTTTGCTCTGCATGCTGGCTTATATCTTTTCATTTATTGATCGGCAAATACTGGCGCTGATGATCGAGCCGATTAAAGCAGATCTCGGACTTTCAGATACGCAGTTTAGTTTATTACACGGTTTGGCTTTTTCACTGTTTTATGCCTTTATGGGCTTACCTTTGGCCTATCTGGCAGACCGTTTTTCACGACCAAAAATCATTGCCATCGGGGTGGTCTTTTGGAGTATTGCAACGGCATTCTGTGGGCTGAGTAAAAACTTTCTGCAACTATTTTTGAGTCGCATGGGCGTCGGAGTAGGTGAAGCTGCTTTATCTCCAGCAGCCTATTCAATGTTTAGCGATATGTTTAGTAAGGATAAGCTGGGGCGTGCTGTTGCAGTGTATTCGATTGGTTCTTTTGTTGGTGGCGGGATCGCTTTTCTGGTTGGCGGCTATGTGATTGGCTTACTGAAAAATATGGATAGCATCATGGTTCCAGTTTTTGGTGCGCTTAAAGCATGGCAAGCGGCCTTTATTATTGTGGGTCTACCGGGTGTCTTTATTGGTCTATTGGTTTTACTCACCGTGAGAGAGCCACAACGTAAAGGTCAGCGTCTCAATGCAGTCGGACAAGTCGAAAAGACCAGTATGAAGGATGCTTTCAAGTTTATTAAAAAGCATGGTCGCACCTTCAAATGTCACTACTTAGGTTTTACTTTCTATGCGATGGCGTTGTATTGCCTGATCAGTTGGTCACCTGCGTTCTATATGCGTAAGTTTGGTTTAACACCGACCGAAGCGGGCTATATGCTGGGTAGCGTGTTATTGGTGGCTAATATTCTGGGTGTGTTTTGTGCAGGCTGGCTGAATGACTGGTTTATTCAAAAAGGCCGTAAGGATGCCCCGATGATTACAGGTGTGATTGGTATTATCGGGTTAATTTTACCAATCATGATCTTTACTCAAGTCAATGAACTATGGCTATCAGTGGTTTTCCTCGTACCTGCGATGTTCTTTGCTTCATTCCCGATGCCGATTTCAACCACGGCCATGCAAATGTTGGCGCCGAACCAGTTACGCGCACAAATCTCAGCGGTATTCCTATTGATCAGTAATCTGGTTGCCGTTGGGATTGGCACCACATTAGTAGCACTCATTACCGATAAGGTGTTTGAAAATCCGCTCATGGTCGGCATGTCACTGTCGATTGTGGGCACGATTTCTTGTGTGTTGGCCTTTATCCTATTGAAAAAAGGCTGTCAGGCATTTAGTGACAGTATGCAGCAGGAACATGCATCTTGATTTGATGCTGCACTGAGTAGGTCACAGGCCCATTCATGGTAATGGGCTTTGTGCTTGCTTTGGTTGATTCATCACAAGGGAGTGAAATGATGCAAACAACTTTGAAATTGGATCATCTGCATTATCTGGATGAGTTGTTATTATTTAAATCTGATGATTATCAAACGATTAAAGATCGAATCAGTTACTATCTCTGCCCGCATCGCTTTGATGTTGAGACACATGAGCGATTAAATACTCGATTAAACGGTTTTAGTTTTGGTCGTGGTGCATTGTATGACTTGAAATATAGTGCGCCAGTCATGATCAACATTGAAGATAGCGCCGACTTTTATTTATTTCGAATCACACTGGAAGGGCAATGTCAGGTGGGAATCGACCAGCAACAAATCGTACAATCTGTGGGGATTATGTCAGTGACCCATCCGCATACGCGACAGCAGATTGTGACCAATCAGCATTGCCGTAATATTATTTTAAAACTGGCGCAACAGGATATCGAAACCCAATTATTTAACATGTTGGGATATCGCAGCCAGCAACCTCTGCATTTTGATCCTTCTTTATCATGTAGTGCTGAAGGTATGGATGCGATCATTGAAACACTGAATTATCTCTGTCATGCCTATTACCATATTCAGAACTGGAGCTTTATTTCAGCCAGTTTTAGCCAGTATTTGATTGAACTCATTTTGTTGAAAATTCCGAATAATTATACTGAACGCTTGAATGCCCAACGGCAACAGCTGCTGCCAAGCTATATTAAAAGAGCACAGCAATATATTCGGGAACATGTACAACAGGCCATTTCATTGTCTGATCTCGGTCAGTATTGCGAGGTGTCGATACGAACCTTGCAAAAAGGCTTTAGTCAGTATCTACAGCAAAGCCCAGTGGAATATATCCGTGAGCAACGCTTGGAACGGGTGCATTTGGCTTTACAGCACGCACAGACAGATGAAACCGTCACCGATATTTTACTGGAGCATGGCATCCAAAGTTTTGGACATTTCTCCAGCCTATATAAAAAACGCTACGGCTGCTTACCTTCGCATACTTTAAAAAAGGATGCTGTGCCAGTCAGTCAAATGCGTGCGTAAATGGAATATTCACTGCGCATTTGGATAAGATACAAGCTGTGGTCTCTTTTATGCTGAATTGAAAATCAATCAGCAGGAACGCACATGAAAATTACAGTACTCGGTGGTGGGCACGGATGTTATGCCGCAGCAGTCGAAATGGCAGAAAAAGGCCACGAGGTGGTGTTATGGCGTCGTGATCGTGAAGCTTTACAGCAGTTGGCCGCAACGGACGAGCTTAAAATCAAAGATTATCAGGGTGAGCGCGCAGTGAGTGTTGGCTTTGAAAACGGCCAGATCAAGCTATCAGATCATTTAGAAAAAGCTATTCAGCATGCCGAACTGATCATTATTCCTTTACCTGCCACCACGCATCAGGACTTGGCCAAGCAGGCGGCGCCGTTTTTTCAAGCAGGACAAGTGGTGTACTTACCACCAGCGACCTTTGGTAGCTTTATCTTTGCTAAAGCCATGCGAGAGGCTGGTAACAATACCCAAGTCGCATTTGCGGAAACTGGAACCTTACCGTATTTGGTGCGTAAGCATGGGGTCAATCAGATTGTGGTCAGTGCTTATGCGACCCGTTTACCGACAGGGGTTTTTCCAAGTGCCTTGTCTGAACAGGCATTTCAGGTTCTCAAACAGGCTTATCCAAGTGTTGAACCGATTGAAGACAGCCTCAGTGGTGCTTTGATGAATGCAGGGCCAATTATTCATCCACCGTTGATTCTAATGAATGCTGGACCGCTGGAACATTTTGAAGCTTGGGATATTCACCATGAGGGTACACAGCCCTCAATCCGCCGTGTCACCAATCAGTTGGATGCAGAACGTATGCAAGTTCGGGAAGCACTTGGCTATGCTGCACCGCATTTCCCTTTAGCCGATCATTACAACAAAGAGGGTGATGGTGAGGAATGGATGTATGGACGCGGTGCACATGGCAAATTAACCGATAGTGGTGACTGGCGTGAACACATCGACCTGCAGTCACATCGCTATATGCTGGAAGATACGCGTTTAGGATTATCCTTTCTGGTTTCGGTCGGACGTTGGGCGGGTGTCGCGACACCTGTGGCAGAAGGGCTACTGAATATTGCTTCTGCGGTGACTGGCAAGGATTTGTATCAGGACGGGCGGACTTTTGAGAGACTAGGATTGGCAGAGAAAAGCAAAGCCGAGTTGCACGTGATTTTGCAGCAAGGGGGGCTAGGATGAGCACAATTCAACAGGTTGCGGTATTGGGTGCTGGGCGAATGGGCAAAGCGATTGCGATAGCCTTTGCCTATGCAGGACTGAAAGTTGATTTGATTGATGCCAGAGCGCGCAGTGAAGTTGAGTTCGGGCAATATCAGAGCCAGATTCAAGCTGATTTGCAGCAGGAGTTAGGGTTACTTGAACAGATTCAATTTATTCAGCCTGAACAACAACTTTTTATTCTGGATCAGATTACGATTCTGAGTCGGGCTGGCTCTGTACAGCGCTTAGCAGGCTGTGATCTTGTAATGGAAGCCGTGCCAGAAGTGAAACAAGTCAAACAGGAAATTTTTGCTTGGTTAGACCAATACATTTCGCCTCATTGTATTGTGGCGTCGACCACTTCTACTTTTCTGGTCACTGATATTGCAGAGATGATTTCACAGCCTGAACGGGTGCTCAATGCCCATTGGCTGAATCCTGCCTATCTGATTCCTTTGGTGGAATTAAGTCGTTCAGAGCAAACTTCTGAGCGCGTGGTTGCGCAACTGAAAAGCTTTTTACAGTTGATTGGGAAAGTCCCTGTGGTGTGTCATGCCAAAGCTGGCTATATCGTGCCACGGATTCAGGCCTTGGCAATGAATGAAGCGGCGCGGATGGTGGAAGAAGGTGTAGCCTCGGCGGAGGATATTGATATCGCGATTCGGACAGGTTTTGGTTTACGCTTTTCGGTATTGGGCTTACTGGAATTTATTGATTGGGGTGGCGGCGATATCCTGTACTATGCCTCGCAATATTTACAAAAAGAGTTAGGCGAACGTTATCGAACGCCTGAAATTATTGCCGAGAATATGCGACAGCAACGCAATGGTTTACGAGAGCAGCAGGGCTTTTATGACTATCAGCAGGTCGATATTCCTGCCTATAAGCAACAGGTTTTGCATACTTTTTCAGATCGGATTGCCGCAAATCAGCTGAAGCCGCCGTTTAATATTTTAAATCAGTAACCGGCTCGATTCGAAGCTTTGCCCATCTCTGTATAGACATGGGCTTTTGTTGTTGTCTTAACTTGAGGGCATTAAATCAAATAGCTTTTTCAATTGACCGTTGAGCTGGTGCAATTCAGCATCGTCAAAGGCATTCAGAATCCCAGATAAGGTCACCTGACTGATCTGATTAATTTGCTCAACCATCTCTTTACCTTTGTCAGTGAGTTTCACCATTGAGATGCGTTCATCTGACTCTGAGGAGAACACCTGCACAATATCATCTTCAACCAGACGATAAATGGCTTTGGTCGCCGTGGTCAGCTTAAGGGTTGAAAGGTTGGCAATCTCGGTAATACTGGCTTGTTGCAGCGCATTGGTACTTAAAATAATTTTACGACGAGTATTGTCGATGCCTAGTTTTTTAATTGATTTTTCAATAAGCTGCGTGTATTTCCCATTCACTTGCGAGATCCAGAAAAAAGGATAGCTTTGTAAGCTGCTCGGTTCATTGTTGGGTAGAAATTGTTCTAAATGAGTAAGCATAGCCAAGTCATTACTTTTATAAAAATGGACATTCAGCATTATACAAAAATTGGAAACATTTTCTTGATTCTTCGTATCTAAAAATACTTGACAATTACATTACTTTTTCCGATATTTGTATTAAGTATAAAAATACATGGAAAAGTGAATGAATATTATTATACAAGAGGTACAAAAAGGCGCAGGTGCTTTGAAAGTCATGGTCAAGGATTCCATCGATATTCAAGGCATGCAGACCATGGCAGGCAGCAAAGCCTTAATGCAAAGCCAAGCTGCAACTCGCAATGCAGCAGTGGTAGATCGTATTCTCGCTGCGGATTGCCAAATTACCGCCAAGACCAATCTGCACGAACTGGCTTTTGGCATTACAGGCATTAACCATGTGTTTGGTACGGCAGTGAATCCAAAATATCCTGAACTGATTCCGGGTGGTTCTTCGAGTGGTTCGGCAGCGGCAGTTGCAGCAGGTCTGGCGGATTTCACCTTAGGCACCGATACGGGTGGTTCTATTCGTATGCCAGCAGCCTGTTGTGGTGTTTACGGTTTAAAGCCGACTTTTGGGCGTGTCAGCCGTGCAGGTGTACATCCAGCAACCAGTTCATTGGATTGCGTTGGCCCCTTTGCAAATTCAATCGACATGATTGAAACCGCAATGCAGATTATTGATCCAACTTTCCATCAATCTACCGAATTAACTCAGGCACCGAAACTGGCTTGGCTGGATGTACAAGCGGATTCTACTGTGGCTGAGTGCATCCAACACTATCTTGCTCAGGCTGATTTACACCCCATCCATGTGACGGTGAAAAGTTTTGACGCTGCGTTTGATGCAGGCATGCAAATCATCAATTACGAAAACTGGCAGGCCTATGGCGAGTTAACCCAAACAGGCTTACTTGGCACAGATGTTAATGCCCGTTTACTCAAGGCCGCTGCTACCACTTTGGCGCAAGTCGAGCAGGCTGAGCAGGTAAAAGCAAGTTTCACTGCTGAGATTGATGCCTTGCTCGATCAATACGACGCTTTGATTTTACCGACTTTACCGCAGTTACCGCCTAAGGTCGCAGAGGCTGAAAATACGGTGGCTTTTTTAAATCTCACCGGTCTGGTTCGACCTTTTAATCTTTCTGGACACCCTGCGATTTCAATCCCACTGCAAACCAATGAAGGTTTACCTGTGGGGTTACAAATCGTGGCAAAACACAATGCCGATGAATATCTGTGTGCTGTTGCGACATATATCGTGAGTGCAGCGCAATAAATAAATGACAAGGAATTAGGGAATGAATCATTTAGCGATAAAGGAATGTGTCATGGACAGCAACACAATCGACTTAGAGAGCTTATGTCAGGAAATTCGTGAACGTGCCTGTACAGGAGAGTTCGATAATCAGGCCTATGTCAGTCAGGACATAATTGAAAAGCTGAAACAGGTTGGCGTCTATCGAGCTTTGGTACCGAAGCGTTTTGGTGGCAATGAATGGTCACCGAAACAGTTTTGTGAATTGATCGAGCAACTGTCCAAAGCTGATGGTTCCGTGGGTTGGGTCGCAAGTTTTGGTATGAGTCCAGCCTATTTGGGCAGTTTGCCTGAAACAACGCTTGCGCAATTGTATAAAGACAGTCCAGACATCGTATTTGCTGGTGGCATTTTCCCGCCACAACCTGCCGAAATTACCGATGATGGCGTGGTGGTGAGCGGACGTTGGAAGTTTTCCAGTGGCTGTATGGGTGCAGATATTGTCGGTGTCGGGATTTCACCACAAAAGGACAATGAAGCCCAAGGTTTACCACGTATGGCGGTGATGCCAGCCAATAAAGCACAGATTGATATGACGTGGGATACGGTTGGTCTGAAGGGTACAGGCAGTCATGATCTGGTGGTGAAAGAGGTGCTGGTAGCGAAGGAATGGACCTTTGTCCGCGGTGAACCTTCAAAACTGCCTGAGCCATTTTTTAAATATCCATCTTTATCTTTAGCCACTCAAGTCCTAACCGTGGTGGGAATTGGTGTCGCAGCCGCAGCGATCGAAGAATTTCAAAAATTGGCACCGGGCAAGTCTTCAATTACGGGTGGCGCTGAAATTGCCAGTCGTCCAGTGACGCAATATGAATTTGCCCAAGTCGAAGCAGAGTTTAAGGCGGCACGCGTCTGGTTCTACGACACCATGCAGATTGTTTGGAATGAAGTACTGGCAGGACGTAACCCAAGCGCGGAACAGATCAGTGATATGCGTTTGTCTTGTACCCATGTGGCACGGGTTTGTGCACGTGTGACCCGCAAAATCCAGATGTTGGCAGGGATGACCGCGATTTATACCCATAACCCGTTTAGCCGTTTTGTGAATGATACCAATGTAGTGACCCAACATGCCTTTATGGGCGATGCCACTTTGCAAAATGCTGGGCTGGTCAGCTTCGGTATGAAGCCGGCACCCGGTTATTTATAAGCCAGATTTTATCAACTCGTGCGGCAACAAGGATGAATGACATGAATGCGCCAATGGATATAACGGAACTGTTACAACGCTTGCAACAGCTTGAAGCTCAAAATGCGATCCGTAACTGTATCAATCGTTATATGGAAATTTGTGATGCCTTGAATGCTGATACCGACCTGAATGAATTGATGGATTTATTTGATCAAGACAGCATTTGGGAAGGCATTGGTGAGAAATATGCCCAGTCTTTTGGCCGTTATGCGTCTTGGCAAGCCATTTATGGCATGTTCAAAAGTTATACCCAACAGCAATCACATTTTGTCATGAATGCGCATTTTGTCAGTTCAGAACAAATGTATATCGAAGCCGATCAAGCCAATGCCAGTTGGATGATGTTGCAGACCTCAACTTTCCGTGATGGTCGTAGCCATTTAAATGCCGCCAAACTCACGGTGCAGTTTAAACAGCAACAGGATGGACGTTGGAAGATCAAACATTTTCAGACTGAAAATATTTTTAGTCGCCCTGTATCTCACTGGGACAGCACAGCCATATTGCCAGTGCC
This sequence comes from Acinetobacter sp. CIP 64.2, assembly GCF_000369645.1. NCBI lineage: Bacteria > Pseudomonadati > Pseudomonadota > Gammaproteobacteria > Moraxellales > Moraxellaceae > Acinetobacter > Acinetobacter sp. CIP 64.2. The sequence continues at coordinate 54,541 of NZ_KB850121.1, read as the reverse complement.
GTCTCAGCAATAACTGATAATCGAAAAGGATCATGGATATGAACAGCAGTATTATTCCAATGCAGAATATTGAGATGGATTACAGTAGCTTAGTGCAAAGTGATCGTGCGCATACCTCTTTATATAAAGATGAACGTATCTTTGAAGATGAGATGGAAAAAATTTATTACAGCACATGGGTCTGGGTGGCGCATGCCAGTGAAATCCCAGATGCAGGCAGCTATAAAACCATCAATATTGGTAAGCAACCTGTGGTGGTGGTACGTGATCGCAAGAAGAAAGTGCATGTCTTGCTAAACCGCTGTCGCCATCGTGCTGCCACTGTATGCGAACATAAAAAAGGTAAAACCAATAGTTTTGTCTGTCCCTATCATGGCTGGAGCTATGCACTGGATGGTTCATTACGTGGCGTACCGTCACCTGAAAGCTATGGTGAATGTCTGGATAAATCAGAGTTTCCATTGATCAGCCTACGGGTTGAAGAATACAACGGTATGATTTTCGCCACCTTTAAACAGGATATTGAACCTTTAGAAGATTTCCTCGGCGCTGCGAAAAAATGGATCGACTTATTCATGAAACAAGGCGCAGGTTATCCAATTAAGGTGTTGGGTGAGCATCGTTTCCGTTTCCCGGGGAACTGGAAAATCCAGCTGGAAAATACCACCGATGCTTACCACTTCCCATTGGTGCACAAGTCATTCCTCAGTTCAGTCGATGAAAAAACCGAAGAACTGTTTAACTTTGAAAATCAGCCCGGCTATGTTGAAGACCTCGGCAATGGTCACAGTGTGATGGTGATGATTCCTGAACTGGTTGATCTGGATGAAGAATTGATGGAACGTCCGATTCAGGAACGTTTTGAAGACCTTGCTCAAGCCTTACGTGATGAAGGGCATGAAGAACTGGAAGTACGTCGTATCGTCCGTGCTGTGGGTGGTTCTGGTTTCAACCTGAATCTGTTCCCGAACATTGCCTGTTCAATGGCGTTTTTCCGTGTGATGCAACCGATTTCTGTCAATGAAACTGAGATTCACCACTCCGTGATTACCATGGATGGCGGTCCACAAATTGCCAACCAATATCGCTTGCGTCTGCATGAACATTTCCAAGGCCCATTTGGTTTTGGTACCCCAGATGATTCGGAAGCGTGGGAGCGTGTGCAACACGGTGCCAATGCGGGCAATGACCTGTGGATTATGCTCAATCGTGGCTTGCCCGGTGAAGTCAAAACTGAAGATGGCTTAAAGAGTGATGTCAGTGCTGAAACAGGGATGCGCGCTGCCTATCAGCAGTGGAAAAAGATGATGACGGCTTAAGGAGAGCGCCATGAAAATCGATTTAAACTTACTGAATGAAGTGACCGCTTTTATCTGGGCTGAAGCCGATATGCTGGATCATTCTGAGCATGATACTTGGCTGGATCTGTGGAATGAAAAAGGCGTGTATATCATTCCGATTGATCCCAAACTGACCGATTATGAAAATAATTTGAACTATGCCTATGACGATCATCATATGCGTAAGTTGCGGGTACAGCGTTTGGAAAATGGCGAAGCGATTTCAACTGCTCCCAAAGCCAATACGGTGCGCAGTGTTTCCCGTATCCGTATTGTCAAAGATCAAGATGGTGAAATCATTCTACGTTGTGCACAGAACTTGCGTGAATTCCGTAAAGAAAATCTAAAACACTATACCGCTGATGTAACTTTCCATTTGGTTCGTGATGCGGAACAAGGGTTTAAGATCAATCGTAAAATTATCAATTTAGTCAACTCAACCGATACCTTGGCGGGTATCAGCTACATTCTCTAGGAGCAAAAAATGAAACAGGTTGTATTAGTCACAGGTGCCGCTTCGGGTTTAGGGAATGTCATTGCTGAGTATTTTGCAGCGCAGGGGCATCAGGTAATCCTGTCTGCCAGTACTTTAGAGAAAGCAGAGCAAGCCAAAGCGCGTAGTCCGCATGCAGAGAATCTGTACCCGCTGAAACTGGATATCTCGGTTGAAGCCGATTTTCATGCTGCCGTGCAGTGGATTCAGCAGAAATTTTCGAAACTGGATGTATTGATTAACAATGCCACCATGACCAAGGCAACGCCTGTTTTAGACATTAGCGCGGCGGATTTTGACATGATCACGCAAGTGAATCAGCGTGGCACGTTCCAGTCTTGCCAGATCATTGGCAAATATATGGCAGCGCAAGGTTATGGTCGTATCGTCAATATGGCGTCTTTGGCTGGACAAAATGGTGGGACTGCCACGGGTGCACATTATGCCTCTACTAAAGGCGCAATCATTACCCTGACCAAAATCTTTGCCAAAGAGTTTGCTGCCAAAGGGGTGACCGTGAATGCAATTGCCCCTGGACCGATGGAATCACCGATTGTGCATAGCGTGGTCTCAGACGAGAAAATGGCGCAGTTTATTCAAAATATCCCCGTCAAAGCTTTAGGTAGCATGGAGTTTATTGCGGAAACCTGTGCTTTATTGGCCAGTCCAAGTGCAGCTTTTGTGACTGGGGCAACATGGGATATTAACGGTGGATTATTTATGCGTTAAGCCTTCGGCGAGATGCATATCAGGGAGAGAAATCATGACAATACTGTATAACGTGGTGGTAAAAAACCGTCATGTCGAAGGTGGAAATGTTGCAGTCATGGAGTTTGAATCTGCAAATTCGACCGTATTACCCAAAATTGAAGCAGGTGCGCATATCGACGTGCACCTGCCCAATGGCATGGTGCGTCAGTACTCATTATGTCAGAACCCAAATGATGTCGGGACGTTCCGACTTGGGATTTTACGCGATCCTGAATCACGTGGTGGTTCAGTGTCGGCATTTGATGATTTAAAAGATGGCATGCAGATTCAGGTTAGCGAACCGAAAAATCTGTTTCCACTGGTCAAATCCAAACATGCGGTATTAGTGGGTGGGGGGATCGGGATTACGCCTCTGATTAGCATGGCCTATCAATTGGCACAGGAAGGGGCTTCTTTTGAACTGCATTACTGCGGTGCGAGCCCAGAACGTTGTGCTTTTGTCGATGAAATTAAACATGGCATCTTGGCACCTTTCACCACTTTCCATTTTAAATCAGAAGGGGCGAGTCACCGCGAGTTTTTCCAATCTGCCATTCTGGATATTGATCCAGACAGCCATATTTATACCTGTGGTCCCAATGGTTTTATGGATTGGGTGATTAATCTAGCCCTCACTCAACATTTCCCTGAACAGCAGATTCATAAGGAATATTTTCAGGTTGAGGTGGAAACTGGCGGTGATGCCTTTGAGGTGGTTGCTCAGCAAAGTGGCAAGATCATTCTGGTTGATGCTGAAGAAACCATTTTACAGGCCTTGGCACGTGAAGGTATTGAGATTGAAATGTCCTGTGAGCAAGGTGTGTGTGGTACCTGTATGTGCGATGTAATCGAAGGTGAGCCAGACCATCGCGATGTGTATTTTACCGATGAAGAAAAGGCCAGTAATGAGCAAATTCTGGTGTGCTGTTCACGTTCCAAATCGGCACGATTGGTACTGGATATTTAAGGGATTTAGGTACAGCGAACGGCCCAAGTAGGACAAAAGATTCAGGAGAGAAGAATGAATTCACTAAAATCAATGGATGAAATCACAATAGATCCAATGCAGTTCAGACGTGCTTTGGGCAATTTTGCCACAGGCGTCACCATTGTCACTGCACAAAATGCACAGGGTGAAAAGGTCGGGGTGACCGCCAATAGTTTTAATTCAGTGTCGCTAGATCCACCGTTGATCTTATGGAGTATTGACAAAAACTCGTCCAGTTTCCCTGTGTTTGAGCAAGCCACGCATTTTGCAGTCAACATCTTATCAGGCTCACAAATTGAGCTGTCCAATAAATTTTCACGCCGTAATATTGATAAATATGAAGGCACTGGTTATCAAATCGGTTCAGGTCAGGCCCCGATTTTAGATCACTGTTCTGCGGTGTTTGAATGTGAACGCCATGAGGTGATTGAAGGCGGTGATCACTGGATTATTATTGGTAAAGTGGTACGTTTTCGTGATGAAGGACGCAGTCCGTTGGTGTATCACCAAGGGGGCTATTCGGGGGTGATTCCACATCCGTTATTGCAGTTAAAAGACACCGTTGAAGCTGAAGATGTTGGTGAAATGCATCAAGGGCATTTATATAGCAATGTCTGTTATTTGATGAGCCGTGCATTCAAATTCTATCAAACTGATTATATTCCAAAACAGCTAGTGACAGGATTCCGTACCAGTGAAGCGCGTTTATTACTGGTACTGGGGAGTGGTACGGCATCCAATAAAGCAGATTTGCCGCGTGATATTGCCATGCCGATGCGCGAAGTGGAGCAGGCAGCATCGATCCTGAAAAAAGATGGTTTGCTGATTGAAACTGATGGCTTTTTCAAACTCACTGAAAAGGGTAAGAAAACCGCACATTATCTGTTTGATATCGCCGATAGCCATCAAAATGAGGTGTTTGAAAAATATACTGAACAAGAAAAAGAGATTTTCATTAAAATTTTGAAGGATATTGCAGGGATTATCTAAGTTTCCAGTTACCGGCAAATTTGTACATGAATTTGTCGGTCACTGTTGGGGATTTTTCCCTCATATTTTAACTGAACCAAAAGTGAGATCAGTGTAATTACGCAAAAGATTAAATCGATCTATCCGAGGGAAATGGATATGAATCAAGATCAAAAAAATGAAATGTTGCAGTGGACCGAATGCATTCAAAAGGTTTGTGGTGATTTTGAGACGACTTTTGATAAACACGGTAATTTATTTATTGGCGAGGTAAAGTCTTTTTTACTGGGCGAGACTGAGGTGGCATTTATCAAAAGTAATGCCAGCCATATTTCTAGAAAAAGCGGAATGCCTGATCGAGTCCAAGGCCGTTTATGTTTCTTACTGATCCAATACACAGGCAAGATGCGCATTGCATATAAAGACCAAAGCATTCAGTTAAATGAAGGGGATGTTGCATTACTTGATCCGGACGAAACGATTGATATGTATCCACAAGGCTTGTTTAGCCATGTATCGGTTCATTTGTCACGGGAGAAATTGTTCAGACAAGGCATTACGGTCGATCATTTTGGCAAATTGATTACTTCGAATATGAGTGGACATTTATTGAAGTGCATGCTGCAGAATCTGTCCCCTGAAAAGATTGAACTCTGGTATGCAAAAGAGGATGAGAATGCTTTTGAAGATGCTTTGATTGCCTTGATTAAGCCGACCATTAATTATAAAAATGTTGAAATTGCCGATCATCTCAAGATAAAAGCAGAACGATTTATCTTTGAACACCTAAGCAAACAAAGCTTAAATGCCGCCATGATTGCGGATCATTTAGGCATTTCGCTGCGGCAGTTACATCGCTTATTTGAGCATCAGCAGCAGTCTGTACATCAATTTATTCAAACACATCGCATCAAAAAAATTCAGTATGAATTAAAAGATAACAAAAATAAAAGTCTGTCGATTACCGAAATTGCTTTGAAATGGGGTTTTGGTGACAGTGCACATTTTTCCAAACTGTTCCGTAAGATGATTGGACTGACGCCTAAACAATATCGTCTGAAAATTTAAATACGGTATTTATTTTAAATACGCTGCACATGTCACAATTGTGCATCATATCTGTCACGTTTAAACAAGAACAAGACCAGTAAGTGATGATCAAATCCTAGGCATGGAGTTTGAAGCATAGGGAAGCATGATGAACACAGAATATGACTATATCATTATTGGGGCGGGTTCAGCGGGCTGTGTGGTTGCAGCACGTTTATTACAAGCCAATGCAGGCCGAGTATTGGTGCTTGAAGCAGGGAGCAAGGATAGCAGCCTGTTCCATACTATTCCTGCAACAGTGATCAAAGTCTTTCAACAAAAATCCTGGCCGTATATGACTGTGCCACAACAACACTGCAACCAGCGAGAAATGATTCTTGCACAAGGCAAAGTTATGGGGGGTGGCAGTTCAGTCAATGGCATGGTGTATTGCCGTGGACAGCGTCAGGACTATGATTTATGGGCCTCTGAATGGGGCTGTGAGCAATGGTCTTATCAAGATGTACTGCCATTTTTTAGAAAAGCTGAAAAAAATGAAAGTCTGGCGGATGAATATCATGGACAAAATGGCATCTTAGCGGTCAGTGAAAACCGTTACCGCCATCCTTTAACCCTTGCCTGTATTCAGGCAGGGCAGCAAATGGGCCTGCACTATGTCAACGATTTCAATGGTTGGAACCAAGCAGGTGTTGGATTTTATCAGACCACCACACAGAATGGCGAAAGAGCCAGTACCTCAAAAACCTATTTAAAATCCGTTGAGCATCATCCAGATCTTAGGGTTATGACCAATGCACTGGTGCATAAAATCGAAACTCAAGCGGATCAAGTCACGGGTGTGACTTTTAGCATTGCAGGCAAAGCCCCAGTGACTGTAAAAGCACGTAAAGAAGTGATTGTCAGTGCGGGGGCGATTGGCAGTCCTAAGGTTTTATTACTTTCTGGCATCGGTCCAAAACAACATTTAGATGAACTCGGGATTGCATGTATTCAAGACCTCCCTGTAGGGGAAAATTTCCATGATCATTTGCATATGTCCGTGAATGCAACAGTCACTACCCAGAATAGTTTGCTTGGAGAAGATCAGGGCTTAAAAGCGGTGCGGAACTTTTTGCAATGGCAATTCACTCGCTCAGGTGTGTTGACTTCAAATATTCTAGAGGGTGGTGGTTTTATCGATACCCATGACAATGGTCGACCAGATGTACAGTTCCATTTTCTGCCTGTACTGGATAATTTTGATAATACCCCTGGGGAGAAGGCAGCGGCACAAGCGCATGGCCTAACGATTAAGGTGGGACATGTACAACCCAAAGCACGTGGTAGCGTCCGCTTGAGTAGCAAAGATCCGAATGCCTTACCAATTATTGATCCTAACTATTTAGGTCATTCAGAGGATGTTGATGCCAATATTCGTGCGGTGCAGGCAGGATTACGTCTATTACAGCAACCTGCATTAAAAACCATTGTTCAAGCGGTGATTGAACCTGCAAATACCGATCCTGACAATATTGAAGCGATTGATGCTTGGATGCGCCAGAACATTAAAACCGTTTACCACCCGGCAGGCAGTTGCAAAATGGGCAATACACCAAAAGATTCAGTCACAGACCAGACCCTTAAAGTACATGGCTTCCAAAATTTACGCGTCATCGACTGTTCAATCTGTCCGCAGGTACCAAGTGGAAATACCAACGCCATTGCCATCATGATTGGCGAACGTGGTGCCGATTTTATTTTAAATCAAGTTGCTTAATTGCTGTCTATAGGTATTAAAAGTGGAAGATAAAATGAGCGAAGTACAAATTCTAGCCAGCGTACAGCAATTTATGGCACGTCAACATGGCCATTTTATTGGCGGTAAAATGACTGTCGCAGAAACAGCTGAACGGATTGAGCTGGTCAATCCAGCCACTGAACAAATTGTATCAAGCATTGCAATGGCGACTCAAAATGAAGTTGCCAAGGCTGTTCAGAGTGCCGATGATGCTTTTCGCAATGCGTGGGCCAATACATCACCCTATGAACGTGGTCTGCGGCTGAATAGATTAGCCGATTTAGTGGAATTACATGCTGAACAATTAGCGCAACTGGAAACCTTAACTACGGGCAAGTTGATTCATCTGGCTCGACATTTGGAAGTGGCACAAACGGTTGTATTTTTAAGGTATTTTGCAGGCTGGGCGACCAAGATCAATGGTCAGACTATGCAACCGTCAATTCCCTCCATGCAGGGTGAAAAATATACCGCTTATAGTATGCGCCAACCTGTTGGTGTGGTGGCTGGAATTGTGCCATGGAATTTTTCTCTGATGATTGGATGCTGGAAAATTGGTTCAGCATTAACCACGGGTTGTACGATTGTATTAAAACCAAGTGAATTTACCACCTTGTCATTATTGCGTTTGGCTGAACTTGCAATTGAAGCAGGAATTCCAGCAGGAGTGATTAATATAGTCACAGGTAAGGGGGAGACTGGACAACACTTAATAAATTCGCCTTTAGTAAAAAAAGTCTCGTTTACGGGTTCAGTTCCTACAGGTATTGCGATTGGGCAACAAGCGATGAAGAATGATCTTACTCGGGTCAGTCTGGAGCTCGGTGGAAAAAATGCCGCAGCCATTTTAGCGGATGCCAATCTGGATGAAATCCTACCGACTTTACTGCAAGCGACTTTTGTTCATCAAGGACAAGTCTGTGCAGCGCCAGAGCGTTTCTTTATACATCAGTCTAAATATGATGAATTTGTAGAAAAGCTGACAGGAGCAATTCAACAGATAAAAATTGGTTCACCGCTGGATGAATCGAGCATGTTTGGCCCACTTTCCAATAAGCCACATTTTGACAAGGTCAAACATTATCTCGACCTTGCCAATCAAAATAAGCAAGTGATTTGTGGCGGTAAGGCTTTGCAAGGAACGGGTTATTTTGTGGAGCCGACTTTATTAAAGGTACTCGGTGTGGATGATCCCTTATTTATTGAAGAAACCTTTGGCCCTGTGGTGGACGTTATTCCATTTGAAAATGATGAAGAACTCATTCGGATGATGAATCACTCCCGTTTTGGTTTAACAGCCAGTATTTGGAGCAATGATTTGGCTAAAGCCTTGCGTCTAATCCCGCAAATTGAAGCGGGTTCGGTCTGGGTCAATATGCATACCTTTCTTGATCCATCGGTGCCTTTTGGTGGAGTGAAAGCATCGGGTCTGGGGCGTGAATTTTCTGATGCATTTATTGAAGATTATACTGAGCTTAAATCAGTGATGATTCGATACTAACTTTATCTCAGATCTAAAAAATGGCCTGAAATGGCCATTTTTTAATGCTTCAATTTATCTGCTAATCAGTCAGAAAGTCTTTTAAAATATGATTGAAGGTTTCAGCCTGCTCAATATTTGAAATATGCGAAGCATCTATTTCGACCAGTTGCGATTGTGGTATCTGTTGTTGCATAAATTGACCATCCGCCACTGTAGTGACAGGGTCTTGCTTTCCTGCAATCACCAAAACAGGAATGTGGATGTCTTTGAGTTGCTCACGGACATCCGCTTTAGCCAAAGCCTCACAACAACTGGCATAACCCTCTGCGCTGCCAGCACTTAAGTCGTTACACAGGTTATTGACAATTGCAGGGTGGCTTTGGATAAAGGGATCTGTAAACCAGCGTGAAGCCGCTGTGGTGGCGATTGGAACCAAACCCTGCTTTCGAACCAGTTGGGCACGATCCAGCCATGCTTGTTCCTGTCCAATTTTTGCAGCGGTATTACTCACAACCACACGCAGAAAACGTTCTGGATAATGGATCGCTAGCCATTGACCCGTTATTCCCCCCATAGAAATACCACAGAAATTGGCTTTTGCAATCTTTAAATGATCGAGCAGGCGAATGACATCTTCACCTAATTGTTGCAAGGTATAAGAACCTTGCGGTGTCGATGAAGATCCATGACCGCGTGTGTCATAACAAATCACATAAAAGTGCTCTTTAAAATAATTGAACTGCTTTTGCCACATGCCATAGTTGGTGCCTAAAGAGTTGGAAAACACTAGTGCAGGGGAGCTGGGATCGCCAAAGCTTTGATAGTTGATCTGTGCATCGGCGGATTGAAAAACTGACATTCACTATTCCTTAATTCTGTTCGATACGTTCAATAATCAGCGCAATGCCCTGACCAACACCGATGCACATCGAACACAGGGCGTACTGACCTTTGATCTGTTCAAGTTGGTTTAAGGCAGTGGTCACTAGACGTGCACCAGAGGCACCTAAAGGATGACCCAAAGCAATCGCACCACCATTCGGATTAATTCGTGCATCATCATCACTCAAGCCTAAATCACGGGTCACTGCTAAAGCCTGTGCCGCAAAAGCTTCATTCAACTCAATCACGTCCATCTGATCTAAAGTCAAATTGGCCTGTTTCAGTAATTTCTTGATGGCAGGTGCAGGCGCAAAACCCATAATCCGTGGTTCAACACCAACTGTAGTCGCAGCAATGATTTTGGCACGTGCTTTGAGCTGGTATTTTTCCACCGCTTCGTCCGAAGCAATCAATACAGCGACTGCACCATCATTAATCCCAGAGGCATTACCCGCCGTGACGGTACCTTCAGCTTTAACCACACCCTTGAGTTTGGTTAAGGCTTCTAACGTGGTTGATACACGTGGATGCTCATCGCGATCCACCACAACTGCATCACCTTTACGCTGTGGAATACTGACAGGCACGATTTCATTGCTGAAGAAACCTTTGGCTTGTGCGGTTGCAGTACGTTGTTGGCTGTTGAGGGCAAATTGGTCTTGATCGGCACGATCGATATTGAACTGTTCCGCCACATTTTCCGCGGTTTGCGGCATGCTGTCGACACCATACATTTCTTTGAGTTTTGGATTGATAAAACGCCAGCCCATGGTGGTATCTTCAATCTTTTGACTACGGCCAAAGGCGCTGTCGGATTTACCCATCACATAGGGCGCACGGCTCATACTTTCCACACCACCCGCAATAATCAGGTCTGCTTCATTGGCTTTAATGGCACGGGCAGCCATCGCAATCGCATCCAGTGATGAACCGCATAAACGGTTCACTGTGGTGGCGGGTACTTGATAAGGCAAGCCTGCTAATAACGCTGACATACGTCCGACATTACGGTTGTCTTCACCTGCCTGATTGGCACAGCCATAGATCACATCATCGACTTGCTGCCAATCGACGCTTGGATTACGTTGCATCAAAGCCTGAATTGGAATGGCTCCGAGGTCATCAGCACGTACTGGAGCTAATCCGCCCGCATAACGACCGAATGGGGTACGGATGGCATCGATGATATAAGCGTTTTTCATTTTGAATCTTGTCCTTTACTTCGGGCCTTTCAGCCATTCTCCTTAGGTATTTCGCGGTGGCGACATGGATGTCGCCTCGTTACTCAGCACAACAGGGAGGTTGTGTCTGAGTAACAAAGGTTTTTGTTACTTTTGACCTTTCAAAAGTAAGGTATTGCCTATACAAACGGGTTTCGAAAACCACTTTCATATACGGGCAATGGCGGTAGTAGCACTCGCCATTAATTAATAAGAACTAGCTATGACGGAGTCTTAATGCATTTAATTCCATACCAACAGCTCGTTTTCGTCACTTTTTTAAAAAAGTAACCAAAAATCTTTGTTGAACAGAGGAGGCTTCCTTGCCTCCCTGTTCAACGGGCGACATCCATGTCGCCTGTCACGATAGTCAATTACGGGAAACGTTTTGCAGCAGTGCAGGTTTATGGATCAGTCGCATCAATCAACTGAGCACCCGTCAAAGCTTGCAATGCTTCAAAGCTCAAACCATCCACTTTCTCAATCACTTTTAAACCGTCTGTAGTCACATCAATCACACATAGGTCGGTATAAATACGATCGACACATTTCAAGCCTGTTGCAGGATATGAAAGAGTTTCAACAATCTTGGGTTCACCTTGCTTGGTATTGTGATCGGTGGTGATAAATACTTTCTTGGCACCGACCGCGAGATCCATCGCACCACCCACCGCAGGAATCGCATCTGCTGTACCAGTATGCCAGTTGGCGAGATCACCATTGGCTGCCACTTGGAAAGCACCGAGTACTGCAATATCCAAATGACCACCGCGCATCATGGCAAAGGAATCACCATGATGGAAAAAACTGCCACCGGTTAGCATGGTGACATATTCCTTACCCGCATTGATTAACTCAGGGTCTTCTTTACCTTTGACAGGCGGTGGCCCAAATGCCAGCAAGCCATTTTCAGAATGCAGAAATACATCTTTATCGGCAGGAAGATAATTGGAAATCTTGGTGGGCAGACCAATACCGAGATTGACATAAGCACCATCGGGAATATCTTGTGCGACACGTTCAGCAATCTGGTCACGGCTTAGTTTTTGATAGCTCATTGTTCTGCTCCTGTGCCATTGGCTGCATCGACAGCGACCACATGCTGTACAAAAATCCCCGGGGTAATAATGTGTTCAGGATCAAGCTGCCCCAGTTCGACCAATTCAGACACTTGAGCAATAGTGACATCCGCCGCCATGGCCATGATTGGGCCAAAGTTACGTGCGGATTTGTTATAGACCAGATTGCCCCAGCGGTCGCCCTGATGGGCTTTGATCAAGGCAAAGTCGGCTTTGATGGGATATTCAAGTACATAGTCTTTACCATCAATATGACGGGTTTCCTTGCCTTCAGCCAAAAGCGTACCAAAACCTGTTGGGGTAAACACAGCACCTAAGCCCATCCCCGCAGCTTGAATGCGACAGGCCAGGTTGCCTTGTGGTACCAGTTCCAGTTCAATCTTGCCGGCACGATACAGCTCATCGAAGACCCAGGAATCGGACTGACGTGGGAAGGAACAGATGATTTTACGAACTGCGCCTGTTTTAAGCAGTTTGGCCAAACCGTAATCGCCATTGCCTGCATTGTTATTGACGATGACCAGATCCTTGATGCCGAGTTCGATCAGTCCATCAATCAGTTCAGCGGGTTGTCCTGCGGTGCCAAAGCCACCGATCATGATGGTTGCGCCATCCTTGATCTGTGACAGTGCCTCAGTCAATGTGAGCGTACTTTTATCAATCATAAGGCCAACCTTTTATCCATGTTTTCAAATTTCTATACATACTGGTTTCGGTATAAACGGATATGTATAGAAATTTAAAAACTGTGAGCTAATTCATAACTCACAGTAATTTGAGGGAAGTTAAGCACCAACGCGACGGCGGTCAACTTCGGTACTTGGCGCGCCTGTTTTTTCCTTCACCAGCTCCACATTAAAGGTAATGTGTTTAAATGGTTTATTGAGGCCACGACGAGCGATCTCAGCTTCATCGGTTACATCAACAGCAGTTGCAATGAGGCCTTCACGTGTTGCAAATGCGAAGTCATCCCACAGGTATTGATCACCTTCGATATTGAACTGTGTGGTTAATTTGCGATAACCCGGTGCAGACACAAAATAGTGCACATGAGAAGGGCGGTTACCATGACGGCCGAGTAAGTTCAGCACAGCTTGCGTGGTCCCTTCTGGTGGGCAGCCATAACCGACAGGCATGGTGGTTTGTGCCACGTAGCGACCATTGGCATCAGACAAAATGGTACGGCGTAAGTTAAAGTCTGATTGTGATTTATCAAAGAACGAATAATTGCCTAAGCTGTTGGCATGCCACACTTCAACTTTAGCACCTTCGATAATATTACCTTCAGGATCAGTCACGGTTCCTTCGATGAATAAGGTATCGACTTTATCCGATTCAGAACCATCATCCATACGGGCAAAACCGACAGATTCAGGCGCACCTGCAACATAGAGCGGACCTTCAATGGTGCGTGGTGTACCACCGGTAATACCTGCCTTGGCATCGGCTTCATCGGCACGTAAATCCAGATAATGTTCAAGCCCTAGACCTGCTGCCAATAAACCCAGCTCATTGGCCTGACCTGCATCAGTAAAGTATTCCAGACCTTTCCATAGTTCGCTTTGTGAAATATCTAGATCTTCAATCGCCTGAAAAAGATCACCGAGCAGACGAACCACGATTTGTTGTACACGTGGATTGACGTCACCTGTCGCGGTATCCACATTCATTTTTTTAACCAGTGCATCGATTTCTTGACGGTTCATACATATTCTCCTGAAGTATGATAATTTTTGGTGGCTCGCGGACTTGCTATTTTTGCTGCTTGCTTGGCTTGCCACATTCCTTGTTCAAATTCGGTTTTTCACTTTTGCCTGCTATACGCGTTTAGCTGTCATCTTCACGAATGGCAGAGGGATGACGGTTCAAAGCCATCACTTCGATATTCATGTAGGGATATAAAGGCAGTCCCTGCAAAATATTGTGTAATTCTTCATTGCTATCCACATCAAAAATACTGATGTTTGAGTATTGTCCCGTGATGCGCCAGATATGACGCCATTTGCCCTGACGTTGTAAATCTTGAGAATAAGCCTTTTCTACGGCTTTAATTTGATTGGCTTGTTCAACTGGCATATCCAGCGGGATGTTTACATCCATTCGTACATGAAAAAGCATGTCAACTCCTTGAATTATTGACGACGCAGGTTGTCGATTTTGTCTTGATCCAACTCAATGCCGAGGCCAGGCCCTGTTGGAAGCTTGAGCTCAAAATTGCCATATTGAAGCGGTGCTTTTAAAATTTCTTCGGTGAGTAACAGTGGGCCAAACAGTTCAGTTCCTGCTGCAAGATTACTAAAAGTAGAAAATGCATGTGCAGAAGCAATCGTCCCTACAGGCCCTTCCAGCATGGTGCCACCATACAGGTCGATCCCTGCCAGATTGGCGACTTTGGCAACATCACAAGCTTCAATCAGACCGCCAGATTGGGCAATTTTGACTGCAAACACTGAGGCTGCATTGGTTTTTGCCAGTTGATAAGCACTTTGCGGACCGGTTAACGATTCATCCGCCATAATGGCAATATCAAACTTACGGGTGAGACGCTGCATGGCATCAATATTGTGAATCGCACACGGTTGCTCAATGAGATCAACACCGCCATCCTGAAGCATTTGAATCCCTTTAATCGCATTAAGTTCAGACCAGGCACGATTGACATCGACACGGATTGAAACGTCCTTGCCTAAGGCTTTTTTAATGGCCAGCACATGTTCAACATCTTGCTCCACTGGACGTGAACCGATTTTTAACTTGAAAATATTATGGCGTTTGAGTGCCACCATTTTTTCTGCTTCGGCAATATCTTTTTCGGTATTGCCCGAAGCCAGTACCCACAGCACAGGCACGCTATCACGTAAGCGTCCACCCAAAACTTCACTGAGCGGCAAGCCCAGACGTTGTGCCTGAATATCCAGCAAGGCGGTCTGGATGGCGCATTTGGCAAAACGGTTCCCATTAATATTTTGCTGGATGGTTTTTAGGGTTTGAGCCACATTAAAACCGTCCAGTGTTTTTAACAATGGCGAAAAGTATTGCTCAATATTGGTTTTGACACTTTCAGGACTTTCTTCCCCATAACCTAACCCTCCAATGGTCGTTGCTTCGCCCCAACCAATCAAACCATCCTCTGTTGTCACTTTGATGAGGACTAAGGTTTGGGTTTGCATAGTTGCAACCGCCATCTTATGTGGGCGGATGGTTGGAATCTCGACAAGTAGGGTTTCTATGGATTTATACATCTTGGGTATTTCTTTGATCCTGAGCTATTTACATACCCTAAATTAATGTAATATTTAGAACTAGGCTGAATTTGGTATTTTTAGATACTTAAAAGGTATATTAAATGGAATTAAGACATCTTCGTTATTTCGTGACGGTAGTCGAGGAACAGAGCATTACCAAAGCGGCAGAAAAGTTATGTATTGCACAACCACCATTAAGCCGTCAGATCCAAAAGCTGGAAGAGGAACTCGGTATCCTGTTATTTGAACGTGGTTCTCGGCCTGTGAAAACCACAGAAGCGGGGCAGTTTTTTTATCAGCATGCGGTGCAGATTTTAACCCATACCGCCCAAGCTGCTTCCATGGCAAAACGCATTAGCACAGTCAATAAGATCGTCCGTATTGGCTATGTCAGCTCCTTACTGTATGCGCTATTACCGCAGGTAATTTATTTATTTCGCCAAAATCATCCCGAGATTCAGGTCGAACTGATTGAACATGGCACCAAAGACCAGATTGAAGCGTTAAAACTGGGTAAAATTGATTTGGGTTTTGGACGGCTTAGAATTAGTGATCCTGCGATAAAACGGATTTTATTGCGTAAAGAAAAGCTCAAATTAGCCATCCATAAAAATCATCATTTAACCCGGTTTATCGAACAGGGGATTTACCTGTCGCAGATTATTGATGAGCCTATTTTTTCTTATCCCGCGACCCAAAAACCAAATTTTTCAACTTTGATTCAATCGATTTTCACCGATTTGGGGCTGGTGCCTAAAGACATGGTCGAGGTACGGGAAATTCATATGGCGCTTGGTTTGGTGTCATCAGGTGAGGGGATTTGCTTGATTCCAGAAAGTGCCAGTGACATTGGTATGAAGAATCTGGTGTATATCCCCATTCTGGATTTGGAGGCCTATACCCCAATTTCATTGGCGGTGCGTAATATGGATCAGAGTCCGTATCTACCGCAGATTTTAGAATGCGTTAAGCAAGTATTTGAAGAAGAAGGCATTCCGATCCAACTAGAGGGTGACTAAGCCACTCGAAGTACTCAGTTTACTTATCAGCGGTCATCATGATCGCTTTTTAATGTTTGTGAAAGGCTTAAAACCAGACTTAAAAGGTATAACTATATACTTCATTATCTATGGAAAATTACATTAATAATTCAAATAATAAAAGCATGACCAATATTTGCTCAAATATATCTTTCTGAATTTATGCAGGTTTTTAAAAGGTATCGGGAAGCGTGGTCGACGTGTTGAGTGCAGATGTACCCATGGCGTGAATGAATAAGAATTTCAAATACTCAGGAAAGGATTTCCCATGTTAAAACCAGATACGCTGTATAAAGCACAGCGCGTAGCCTTATATACACTCTTTGGTTGTCTAAACATCAATGCGGCTTATGCCGATTTTTTTGAAGACAGTGAAAAAAGCATTTATCTACGTAATTTCTACTTAGAACGCGATTTTGAAGGAACCAATAAAGATCTGGGCAGTTGGTCTCAGGCGATGACAGGACGCTTTGAATCTGGCTATACCGATACACCGGTTCAGCTCGGTCTGGATTTAGGGTTTCAATATGCATTGCGTTTGAATGACCATAATGATGAACGGCTGGATACCGTGTTTAAATATGATCAGCATGAACGCCGTCAGGAACGTGATTACTTAAAATTAGGTGCGACCTTAAAATTGAAATATCACAATACCGAACTGAAAGTGGGGGAACTTTTTCCTAAAACACCGGTACTGTTTATTGATGACTCACGGCAACTGGTTACGACTTATGCTGGTGCAATGCTGGAAAGCAAAGAGATTACGAATTTAAAAGTATCTGCGGGCCGTTTTACCCATGTGAATGCCCGTGATGATGACGAGTATCGAAAATTCACATTAGGCAACTCGACTGATCCGGCAAAAAGAAGTGATGGACTCAATTTTCTAGGTCTGGACTATAATTTCACGCCGAATTTATCCGGGGCTTACTGGTTTGGACAACTGGAAGATATTTATCAACAACACTATATCAATGCGGCCTATACAGAGCAGATTAAAAACAGCAAGTTAAAAGTGGATGCTCGCTATTTTAACTATAAAGAAGATGGTGACGCCTATTTCGGCGATATCGATACGCAATCGATTGGGCTGCAAGCCAGTGTTCAGAATGGGCCACATACTATTTTGACCGGTCTGCAAAAACATATGGGAGAGGACAATATTCCACTGTTAAATGGTTATGTCCCGCAAAGTTATTTACAGAGCTGGTCTGCGCTGGCCTTTTACAAAGCCAAAGAATTGACCTGGCATGTTTTATATAGTTATGACTTTAAAGAGCAGGGCATACCCGGATTAAAACTGACTTTACGCTATTTAAATGGCAGTGAAATCTATCGGGAAGGCTTTAAGGATAATAAAGAAACTGAGACGAATGTGATCGTCAATTACACCGTACCAGAAGGTAAACTGAAAGGTTTGGGCTTTGAATGGCGACATATCCGAGCTGATATTCAATACGGCGCAGGCAATAACCCCGGCACAGATTTTGTCGAAAATCGAATCATGACGACGTATACACATCAGTTTTAATTGTCGATTCAATACAAAAGCGATTAGTCCATCTTATTTAATTCTGCGAATAAGATGGTTTTTTTTAATCAAAATTTTTAAAGATAGAAAAAAGTATTTGTTATTTTATTTTTAGATTTATCGTGTGAATAATCACAATTTGTTGGTTCAGTAAGCTTGCGTAAGCAAGAAACTCAGTTTCGGTGTCATCTGAATGACTTTGTGTAAATTTTAGTAGTTAATCAAGCAAATAGCGCTTTGATATGTAGAATAAAAAATAGCCATTTTGTTTATTGAAGAATGACTTTCCTTATAAATTAATTTAGATCTTTCTCATTTCATCTTCATCCCAATCTGAGATAACGGAGCAAATATGATTGTATTATTGATATTGCTTGGCCTATTGATTCAGCTCGTTGTGGTATGGGCTGTTTTTTATTTTGAAGCCAATCGAATGGTTGGCTGTCTTATTTCCATTGTCACCGCCATTTTCTGTAGTGTGTTGATCACACCGTGGAGTCTGTTATTGGGGCTGCCGATTATTCTTGCTAGTGTGATTGTACTGATTGCACCGTTACGTGATGCTTTGGTGAGTCGGCCTGCCTTTAATATTCTTTCAAAAGCCATGCCGAGTATGAGTACTACGGAAAGAGAAGCTTTAGAAGCGGGGACCAGTTGGTGGGAAAAAGAACTGTTTATGGGGGCGCCGGATTGGGAAAAGTTTGATCAATATCCGTATCCGACTTTATCGACAGAAGAACAAGCCTTTTTGGACAATGAAGTCCAACAACTCTGTTCAATGTTGGATGAATGGCAGATTCATCATCAAGAAAAAGACCTGCCGCCTGAGGTCTGGCAATTTATCAAAGACAAAGGTTTCTTAGGCCTGATTATTCCAAAATCATTCGGCGGTAAACAGTTTACGCCTTTTGCTCAAAGTCGGATTATGAGCAAAATTGCTTCTCGCTCGCTCACTGCAGCAGTCAGCTGTATGGTACCGAATTCACTTGGTCCGGGTGAATTACTGCTGCACTATGGCACCGAGGAACAAAAACAACGCTATTTACCAGGGCTGGCAAATGGGACAGAAGTGCCTTGTTTTGGCTTGACCAGCCCTGAAGCGGGTTCGGATGCAGGTGCAATTCCTGATACTGGCGTGGTCTGTTATGGACAGTACCAAGGCCAAGAGGTGCTGGGTTTAAAAATGAACTTCTCCAAGCGCTGGATTACCCTTGCACCGATTGCTACGGTCATTGGCTTGGCGTTTAAACTGTATGATCCAGAAGGTTTGTTAGGTGATAAGGCGAAAGTGGAATATGGTATTACCTGCGCCCTGATTCCGGCGGATCATGATGGAATCAAGATTGGGCCTCGCCATAATCCGGGTGCGCCGTTTATGAATGGTACGGTTGAGGGCAGTGACATTTTTATTCCACTGGACTGGATTATTGGTGGACAGCAAAATGCGGGTAAAGGCTGGCGGATGCTAATGGAATGCCTCGGTGTGGGTCGGGGGATTTCATTGCCTGCTCTGGCAACGGCAGGAGCGGAAATGAGTTATTTACTGATCGGTGCATTTGCCAGTGTGCGTCAACAATTCAAAATCTCAGTCGGGCATTTTGAAGGGGTGCAAGAGGCAACCAGTGATATCGCCAGTGATGCCTATATGTTGGAGTCCTTCCGCTATCTTGTTACTTGTGGTTTAAATCAAGGCGGAACGCCAGCCGTGATGACGGCAATGGCCAAATACTATGCGACTGAAACCATGCGAAAAGTGGTCAATCATGGTATGGATGTGGTTGGTGGCCGCGCAATTCAGTTAGGCCCCCGTAATTTCCTCGCACTGACTTATCAATCTATTCCGGTTGCAATTACAGTGGAAGGGGCAAATATTCTGACCCGTTCTTTGATGATTTTTGGTCAAGGCTCGATGCGTTGCCATCCTTATTTGTTTGAAGAATTACAGTTATTGCAATCCGAAGAGAAAGCCGCTGCGTTCAAGCAATTTTCGCCGCTATTGTTTAAACACCTGGCTTATACCTTTAATCGCGCTGCCAAAGCATTGGCGTATGGTATCAGCGGTGGTTCCAATGCAGGCTCTCAACAGGCCGATGATTTTTCTAAACCTTATTACAGCAAGATCAACCGTTTCAGCGCTAATTTTGCCTTAACGGCAGACATGGCGCTGGGCATACTAGCGGGTGATTTAAAACGTAAAGAAATGCTGTCTGGGCGTTTGGCGGATATCCATGCACATTTATTTATCGCAACGGCAATCTTGAAATACTATGAGCATGGACAACGAACTGAGGCTGAACAGAAGCATGCCGAATTGGCGTTAAATAAAGCGTTATATCAAGTGCAAGAAGCCTTCTTTGGTTTCTATGCTAATTTCCCGATGAAACTTGCTGCCTGCATGGTGAGATTGATCTGTTTTCCATTTGGTCGCCCGATTGCAGCGCCATCGGATCAGTTAAAGCAGGAGGTTGCTCAGTTGATTATGCAAGAACATGCATTCCGTGAGCAATTGAAACAACACGTTTACTATAGTACCGATGCCAATGATGTGATGGGACGTATGGAATCGACCTTTCAGATGTTATTACAGCGACAACCGTTGTGGAATAAATTCAAGAAAGCCGAGTCAAAAGATCAGTTTAGTGGACTGACTTTTGAGGAAAGAATCGCCAATGCGGTTGAAATCGGATTTATTAGCGAGGCAGAGGCAGAATGGCTTTTACAATACAATGCCAAACGTTATGACAGTATGCTGACCGATATTTTTGATGCACATTTAGAACATGATTTACCACTTGAAAATCCGCACCTTAATAGCTGATTTGTTAGGCTGTTGAGATCAACTGAGAACAGTCCTTAATATATTAGAGGTGAGATCACTCATACTTTAATCATATTCTGGGCTGTTTTTCATAACAATTCTAAATTTTTATGCTGATCTGTTATATTTTTTTTAGAAAATTCTGTGTCTTTCCTTGTTCTGTATCTTATTGCACTATAACAATATGAGTTGAGCAAAGCCAAAGGTGCCGATATGAGTTTTTTGAAAAAAAAGAATAATGCCAGTTTTGTGTTCTTCATTATCACACTGTATGCATTCATTGGATTCGGATTAGGCTACATGATCTGGGAATATTTACTGTAAACCGTGACTGTGCTGCCTTATTGAAACTGAATTGAATGAAGAGATGACAGCGGGAATTGCTATTTTCCTCTGTCACAGATCATTGATTTGCTTAGAAATGCCACAGCTTCTGTAATCAAGGCGGAGATCTCTTTCGGTTGTGAAGTTAATGGAGCGTGACTGGCATTGAGCGAAATGACTTTTTTGCATTCAATCGATCAGACATGACGGCTTGATTTTCAGGGTTGCTCAGGTTATCGCCAAAGCTAGTGGCTAAAGAGGCTTTTGAGTCCCCCTTATTGCGACGCCTGCATCTTGGGTTAAATCCTGACAGCAACTTTCGTGAAACTTATCTATTTTTACCAGAGATAAGCATCGCTATCAGCTGCTAAATCTAGTACAGCAACGGGTAAATGTTGTTGGGTGGAGGACGAAACATAATAAATGGGTATTAACCGATATCTTTTTTTGATAGTGACCGATGGATTGGTATCTTTGGTGAAATCTATGGCTTGGAGCGGATTGAACTGATGCCTGTTTAAATGCACCAGTTCTGGCAAACTGAAATCTAAGCAGGGCTTTTACTTCCTCAGTGACCATTGGATCGCGGCATCAAACAGTTTTAAACCCTCTGCTGATAGATTGGTAAAGGTATCATTGTTGAGAAAAAACATCAGCCGTTTTGCTGGGGCAAGTGATTCATAGTCCATGGTTGCACCTTTTTCATAGCCCCAGCTTGCCACTTTTTCAGGTTGCCCATAAATAGTCGCGATAATGGTGGCACCTAATCCCGGTTTCCCCCAACTCATTGGCGCTTGTGCCTTATATACATTATGCGTCCCTGCCGAGAGTTGTGCAGACAAGGGGTGTGGCGCATTGACCAGCCATAAGTAACGCTCTTTTTCAACCTCGCCAAAATCGGTATGGATTCGTTTGCCAGTCATGGCTAGATCATCCAGATAATCATTTTCCCATGTCATTAGTGGAATCGGCAGTTGTCGCCAACCTGATTGCAGATTTTTGGAAGCCACCGTTGAAGAAATAATCACGAGATCGGTGTTTTTTAAATGGTCAGGGGAAATCGATTGATCGAATATTTCAACTTGATAGCCTTGATGCTGTAAGTGTTTTTGAATCGCAACATCTATGGCTGAGGATGCACCATGGATCTGAGAGACCAGTGCAATTCGGGCTTGGGCATAAACAGAAGATGTCCATACGCAGAATGCAATGATCACCGCCATGATAGAAATAAGCTTTTTCATATTAATCCCAAAAGCGCAGTCATGAACTTGCTGCGCCGATATCATGTTTTAGAATTTAAAGGTTGCACGCAATACGGCTTGGCGAGAATCACCTTGAGATACAGCCAGATTATTGACACTGGCGGTGTAATAGGTTTTGTTAAAGAGATTATTTAAATTAAATTGGAAGTTGACTGCTTGTTTGGCAATAGTGGTGTCATAGCTGATAAAGGCATTGGCCAGTGTATACTCAGGCAAATCAAAGGTATTTTCTGAATCACCTGCGCGTTTACCCACATAATTGCCACTGAGACCTAAACGTAAGTTGCCATGATAAAGTTCACCATAATTATAGGCCAGCGCAAGCGACGCGGTATCTCGTGCGACATTACTCAAACGATTGCCTTGTAGACCAATTTCATCTTCAGTGACTTTGGCATCGGTATAGGCATAGGTCAGGGTTGCATCAAGCTGATCGGTCAGACGGCCGGTAAGATCTAGTTCAGCACCTTTAGAACGTACGGCGCCTGTGGTATGCAGTTCGACTTCTTTTGCGGCGTTGGTTATTTTGGCGAGCACATTACGTTTTTTTATATCATAGAGTGCAAAATTGGCTTTGATACGATTATTGAGTTGGTATTTTGCACCGATTTCATAGGATTTTGCTTGTTCAGGACTCACGTTTGCATCAATGACTGCATTGCCACCTAAAGGCGCGATAGAAGACGATGGCTTAAGTGATTCGGTATAACTGCCATAGAAGGAAAGCTGATCATTCCATTGGTAAACTAAACCTGCATGGGGCAGCCAAGCATCATCTTTACTGTTGGTGTTTTCCTTAAACGGTCTGCCACGTCCAGCAGTTTGTTGATAATTGAGGTAACGGCCACCCAGTACTGCAATCCATTGATCATTTAAGTGAATTGCATCTTGAACATAAACGCCGTAGGTATGCAGTTTATCGGTTTGGTCGCTATCGGATGCCACGATATTCCGAGAGGCTTCAACAGCACCAAACTCTGGATTTAAATAATCTAAAGTTGAAGTATCACCACGGACCATATCTGGACGGAAATATTTACGGTATTCGATATCTGAACCAATTTGAAGATCATGCTTTAAGCCAAGTAAATTGACTGAGCCATTGAGATAGGCTTGGGCATTACTGTCGACACTTTCTGCATTTAAGGTCGCATCGGTACGACGTGTCACTGTATGATTGGCTGTATTTAACTTGGTTACACGTAACTGGTTGGCATCATAGGTTTCATAGTTATAGCTATAGCCTAAATGTGCTGACCAAGTATCATTAATTTGATGGTCAATCAGCAATTGTGCCAAATGAGCTTCGCCTTTCATTTGGTTAAAGGCCTCATCTAGGCGTTGATATTTTGAAATCGGCAAGGCTTTCTTGGTGTTAGGATCAAAAATAGTGGAACGATCAAAAGGCACATCAAAGTCACGATACTGATAGCTGAGATTGACTTTGGTTTGGCCATTATCCCAAGCAAAGGATGGGGCGATCAAGGTCTGCTTTAGATTGCCAAAATTACGCCAGTAGTCCGCATCGGAATGATCTGCAATAAAACGGTAGGCAAAGTTACTGTCATTAATTGCACCCGTGCTATCCAGACTGGCACCTAAACCATTTTTACCAGCAGCAAAACTTGACCCATAAACTGAAAGCTCGGTTTTTTGTGTGCGTTCAGGTTTTTTAGTAATAACATTGACCACCCCCCCTGGGTCCATGATGCCATAAAGTAAAGAAGCTGGGCCTTTTAACACTTCAACTTGTTCAACGGCGGCATTCATGGTGCGACCTTGTACAATCGGCATACCATTGACGGTAATTGAACCGTCACGATTTTCACCAAAGCCGCGTTTCATCACGGTATCTTGAGTGCCCCCTAATGTATTGCCTTGGGTAATACCACTCACTTGAGTCAGTGCATTGTCTAAGTTTGCAGGCATATAATCCTTCACATACTGCTTAGACACTACATTGACTGTTTGTGGACTTTCCAGATTTTTTTGATTGCCTCTCAAGGTCGATGCCGATTGTGATCCAATATAACCAGTGCTGGATTCAGCCTGCACGCTAATGGTCTGTAGTTGCGTGGGTTGAACCACCGCCGTTTCTGCCCATGACGCAACTGGAAGGAGAGATAACAGCAAAGGACTGCTATGTTTTAAAATTTCAACAGTAATGAGATTTTTACGTGGGGAGAATGCAGACATAAGCATACCTGAGCGATACAGAACATGAAGTTGAGGCAGGAGAGGCATGGCCATTTAAGCAGACGGCGACATATGCAAGGCCATAGAAAGTGCTTAAGTATATTTAAATAAGAATCATTTACAAGAACTTAAGCCGCAGTAATGCAGTGAAAAAAATTAAACAATTGATAATACGTTCATTATTTTTAAAAAATGATTTTATTTTTACTCAAGAAAAAAAGAGGGGCGTTATTGAAAAGAACATATTTGTAAGCTTATAAAATTTATCATAATTATTTCATTATTTATGCTTTGTCAGAACATGGCAATGAATGTCATTCATAGTTCAATATTTAAATAAATCATTTTATGCATAATAACTTGTTCAGTAGGCTTAAATGATCAGGATGAGTTAGAACATAAGTAACATGAGGCATGGATGTATAACACTCAAAACACAATATTTAGAATGACATAGAGTCTAAAAATGAAAAGATTAGATTTTGCAATAATTGATCCTCATATTCATCAGTGGGATCCTTATCACACCCCTCATTCAGCAGCGTTCCTGATCAAAGTTTTAGGGAAATATCCTGCCGCGATGGATCGAGTCATTCGCTGGGTCAAACCTAAACCCTTGTTGGAAAGTTTAGGAATCACGCAATATGCTTTAAGTCCTTATTTGCCTGAAAATTATCAAGCCGACAGCGTGTCATTCTCAGTGGAAAGTGTGGTGCATGTTGAAGCCAATTGGCATCATCACAAAGGCTTTGGCGTGGTGGAAGAAACCCAGTGGATTCAGCAATTAGACTTTAAAGCGCAAGGCTTAAAACTCGGTGCCATTGTTGCAACAGCTGATCCCCGAGACCGGAAATTCAAAGACATTCTTAACGCACATCAAGAGGCAAGTCCGCTATTTCGTGGTATTCGAAAAATGGCAGCGTGGCATGAGGACACTGGTATTTATCGATGGTGTGATCGGCCACATTTATATCAGCACAAAAAATTTCTCAAAGGCTTTGAGCAACTGGCACGACTGGATTTGTTCTTTGATGCATGGGGCTACTCAACACAATTATCCGAGATAACCGCCTTGGCTCGGCAATTCCCTCAAACAAGGATTGTAGTCGACCATTTGGCCACACCTGCGGGACTATTTGGCACGGTGGGTAAACGTACAGGAAAAACCCCAGCACAACGGATGGCGATTTTTCAGCAATGGCAACAGGATTTGGCACGCCTCGCCGAGCAGAAAAATGTCTATGCCAAAATATCAGGCTTGATGATGCCTGTACTTGGACATCGCTTTTATCAGCAACAGCGAACAGCAACAATCTCTGAAATTGTCAATTTACTAAATCCAATGCTGCAACATGCGATTCAGGTTTTTGGAATCAATCGCATTATGTTTGCTTCTAATTTTCCGATGGATAAACCCAACGTTGCTTTGGTTGACTTAATTCAAGCTTATATCCAAATGTTAAGTCCTTATGGTGAGCAGGCTTTACATGCCATGTTTAGACAAAACGCTGCCAATTTTTATCAACTTAAAATAGAGTCATCACATGAAAAGTTTTAATCAAAAAGTCGCTGCGATTACGGGTGCAGGGTCAGGAATTGGGCAACAGCTGGCAATTTTATTGGCACAGCAGGGTGCTGATTTAGCGCTGAGTGATGTCAATGAAAAAGGCTTGGCAGAAACACAGGCTTTAGTACAGCAATATCCAGTCAAAGTTAGCTTGACTCAGTTGGATGTATCAGATCAGCAGGCCGTTCGTCATTGGGCTGAAGACAGCTTCAAGACGCATGGCAAAATCAACCTGATTTTCAATAACGCAGGTGTAGCCTTAGCCAGCACGGTGGAAGGCATGAGCTATGAAGAACTGGAATGGATTTTCAAGATTAATTTTTGGGGTGTCGTTTATGGCACTAAAGAGTTCTTGCCTTATCTCAAGCAAAGTGGTGAAGGGCATATTATTAACATTTCCAGTCTTTTTGGTTTAACCGCACAGCCAACGCAAAGTGCTTACAATGCGACCAAATTTGCTGTTCGTGGTTTTACCGAATCTTTAAGACAAGAGCTGAAACTTCAAAATGAGGGCCTCAGTGCAACCTGTGTGCATCCAGGCGGTATCCGCACCAATATTGCCAACAGTGCCCGCATGAGTGACAGTATTCGCAGCTTGGGTATGAATCCAGCCAAGGCCAGTCAGGCATTTAATAAAGTCTTAAAAACCCCACCAGAGCAGGCAGCTAAAATCATTCTAGATGCGGTGAAAGCGGATAAAGCGCGGATCTTGATTGGTAATGATGCCAAAGCTCTGGATTTGATTCAGCGTATTAGCCCGACCCATTATTCATATGCCTTGAGTTTTTTTAGCAAGAAAAGTAAAAAAAAGAAAGCTTAAAATGCTTGAACTGCTCTCTCAATCATTGAGGTTGTATTCAATTTTAACAAGGCAACTTCATGGCTTTAAGGTGCATAAAAGAAGGTTGAGCTCAACTTTCTTTTATGCATATTTCGATTAATCTAGACTTTCTACAATACTGATCATTACATCAGCGCAACCTTGACGGGCAAGACGTGCTTTTGAATATTCTTCTGAATGATAACAAGCTTCAGCTGTTTTTAAATCATAAAACTCAATAATAACATGACGTTGATATTCTGTGCCTTCTAAGCAAGTCGAGTTGCCGCCTCTGGCAAGAAACGTTGCGCCATATTTTTCAAAAGCCTGCGGTGCTAAAGCCATATATTGTTTATATTGCTCCAGATCATGAATCGTAACGTGTGCAATCCAGTAAGCTGACATTCTTATATCCTTTTGTTCTCTTTAAGGCTTTAACGGCATTTATAGTTCCATTTGAATCATGAACTTTCCAAAATGTTTTTTGCTACTGAGGCAGCTTCGGCAATATGTTCAGCAACAGCCTGTTTGGCCTTCTCAGCATCTTGATGCAAGTAAATGGCTTCACACATATTTTTTATACGTTGATAACCTGAGACTTCACGTTTGGTTGATTTCATGGTCATGGCTCGCAGACGACTAATACGACCATTTAAACGTTGCACCACTTCCCACGCGATGTAATGTTTCGCTGTGGTAAAAATTGTTTCATAGAGCTTTGCTGAGGTTGCAATAATCAAATTAATATCATCCGCAACGAAAGCTTGTTCAAGTTCTGCCAATAGCTGTTTCAATTGCTGAGTGGTTTGATCGGTCAGGTTTTGGGTGCAATCCGCAACAGCACTTTGTTCGAGTAAAAGACGAATTTCATAGATCTGTGACGCAATTTCCCAATCCAGCAATGAAACAATCGGTCCTTTATTGGGCAAGATTTCAACCAGACCCTCTGCTTCCAGATAGCGAATCACCTCGCGGACCACAGAACGGCTTACGCCCAGTTCTTCACACAATGTCCGTTCAACTAGCCTTTTTCCTGAAGGGAAATAGCCTGTAATAATGGCATTACGTAGTTTATCTAGACAAAGCTCGCGTAAAGTCACAGGCGGGTTTTCAATTTTAAGATTCATAGGAATTAATCTTTCCATATTTCAGTAATGCAGAATTTTGTTACATGTTCCTTGCTAAAAATGAGCATAACAAACTCTTGCTTTTTTTTCATTATGTATTATGGTATACCATAATACGAATAGCAAGATGTATTCTCAAGCAAGGAAGAACAATGAATTTAATCCGTAAAACTGTGCTTCATGTGGAAACGACTTATATAGATGGTGGTAAAGAGGCATCGACACCTTTAAAAATGGTTGCAGCCGCTGCAGTGATTAAAAATCCATGGGCAGGACAGGGCTATGTAGAAAACCTAAACCCTGAAATTCGTCGTATTGCTCCGATTCTAAGTGAACATTTAACCAAACTGATTCTTGATGAAGTTGGTTCTGGCGAAGCTGTACAAGCGTTTGGTAAAAGTGCTGTCGTTGGCTTGGAGGGTGAGCTTGAACATGCTTCTGCGCTGATCCATACCTTACATTTTGGTAATACTTACCGCGGTGCAGTCGGCGCAAAATCTTATTTAGCATTTAACAATACTCGTGGCCCCGCAAATGCACCGATTCTAATTCCAATGATGGACAAAAATGATGAGGGGCGCCGTTCTCATTATTTGACTTTACAGTTTGCAATCCCAGATGCGCCTGCTGCCGATGAGTTGGTGGTGGTGATTGGTGCAGCAACAGGTGGTCGTCCTCATCACCGTATTGGTGACCGTTATCAAGATTTGGAAGAGTTAGGTCATGATCTCAAAAACCCTGCCGCTATCAAATAATCGTATTGCTCATTATTTTGAACAAGGTGAAGGAGAACCTCTGGTTCTGATTCATGGAGTTGGAATGCAAGCAGCAGCATGGTATCCACAAATTGATTTTTTTTCGAAACATTATCGAGTGATCTCGGTGGATATGCCTGGACATGGACAAAGTACAAAACTTGCAGATGGTGCACCTTTAAAAGCATTTGTCGATTGGGCAATTGAATTTATTACAGCATTGAAGCTCGGTGCAGTGAATTTAGCAGGACATTCGATGGGTTCATTGATTACAGCAGGAGTGAGTGCAACACGCCCTGATTTGATTAAGCGAATGGCTGTATTAAATGGTGTATATCGACGTACAACGACTGCCCGAGATGCTGTTGTCCATCGTGCAGAAGAGTTAAAAACGGGTCATATTGATATTGAAACCCCGTTACAGCGTTGGTTTGGCCAAAGTGAAGCAGAGCAAATCGCTGCTGCGAGAGTTAAATCATGGTTGGAAAATGTGGATTTATCAGGTTATACCACGGCTTATTCTGCATTTGCACATGGCGATGAAACCTATGCAGATGCTTGGGCCAAAATTAAATGTCCAGCGCTGGTTTTAACTGGAACAGATGACCCAAATTCGACTGCTGAAATGGCAGTACAAATGGCAAGCCAAGCACTAAATGGCAAGGCCATCGTAATTGAAAATGAACGACATATGGTGAATTTGACCGCCCCAGATAAAGTAAATAATGCAATGCAAGCATGGTTGGAAACCAGCATCTGAGTTGCTTGATAAAGGAATAAGGCAATGAGTGAAATGGATACGATAAATAAAATACGTGAACTACGTGATGCTTTTGGGTCATTTATGACAGGCGTAACAGTGGTGACCACTTGTAAAGCAGATGGAACCCCATTGGGCTTTACAGCAAATTCTTTTGCTTCGGTGTCTTTGGACCCAGCTTTGCTGCTCGTTAGCATTGCCAAGACATCAAGCAATTATCATAACTTTGCAAATGCTTCGCACTTCGCGATCAATATTTTGGCAGAAGAACAAAAGGATATTTCAAATACATTTGCACGTCCGAGTGATGACCGTTTTGCCAATTTGGCATGGAGCAAAAGTGCTTTTCAAAATCCTTTGATTGATCATGTCAGTGCTTGGTTTGATTGCACCACATCTCAAATTGTTGATGCTGGTGATCATGCCATTTTGATTGGTAAAGTGGAAAACTTTGCTTCAGCAGGTTTTGCGGGTTTGGGTTATTACCGTGGTGGTTATTTCACACCAGCGAAACTTTCGGCAGAAGTTATTTCAGGGCCAAAAGTTGTAATTAGTTCCATTATTGGACATGAAAATAAAATTTTATTGGAACAAATGGCCGATCAAAAATGGACGATTCCTCATCTCTTGGTTGATAAGGATGGTGCAGATAAAGCACTTGAAAAAATTTTTGCTACTTATCAACCAGATGCTTCTGCCAGCTTTATCTATTCAGTTTATGAAAATATAGAGAATCAGCAACAATACATCTCATTTTTATGTAATACCCCCATCGCCAATGCAACCAAGGGTCAATTTGTTGATTTGAATGATTTAGATCAGCTTAGTTTTGTAGATAGTGCTTTGCAAAGTATGTTGATGCGCTACCGTAAAGAAAATTATCTCAAAACCTATGGAGTTTATTACGGCAATCAAACCAGCGGTACGGTTCGTCAAATTGTTAAAGAGGAAGTTTAACTATGCGTTTTTCATTATTTGTACACATGGAACGTGTTTCTGATCAACAAACGCAGAAGCAGCTTTATGATGAAATGATTGAACTTTGCCAGATTGCGGATCAGGGAGGCATGCATGCGATCTGGACAGGTGAACATCATGCGATGAATTTTACCATTGCACCGAATCCCTTTATTAATCTGGCTGATATTGCGAATAAAACCAAGAATGTTCGTTTGGGTACAGGAACGGTCGTAGCCCCATTCTGGCATCCGATTAAACTTGCAGGTGAAGCAGCTATGACGGACATTATTAGTAATGGTCGTTTAGATATCGGTATCGCACGTGGGGCTTATTCATTTGAATATGAACGAATGATGCCAGGTATGGATGCATGGGGTGCAGGTCAGCGTATGCGTGAAATGATTCCTGCAGTGAAGAACCTATGGAAAGGCGATTATGAGCATAATGGTGAGTTTTGGCAGTTCCCAAAAACTACCTCTGCACCTCAACCATTGCAACAACCCCATCCACCAATTTGGGTGGCGGCGCGTGATCCGAATAGCCATGAGTTTGCAGTTGAAAATGGGTGTAATGTGCAAGTGACTCCATTGCACTTTGGCGATGATGAAGTCGAAAAATTGATGGGACATTTTAATGCAGCTTGTGAAAAGTTTGCAGATGTACCACGTCCTGAAATTATGTTACTCCGCCATACTTATGTGGCAGAGAGTGAGGCAGATGCACAAGTTGCAGCAGAAGAAATTAATGCCTTCTATAATTATTTTGGTGCATGGTTTAAAAATGAGCGTGAAATTAATCAAGGTCTCATCGCACCCATCAGTAAAGAAGAAATGGCCCAACATCCTTTCTACACCCCAGAAGCAATGCGTCAAAATAACGTGATTGGTGAAGCGCAAGAAGTGATTGACCGTTTAAAAGCCTATGAGGCGATGGGATATAACGAGTATTCATTCTGGATTGATACTGGAATGAGCTTTGAACGTAAAAAAGCTTCGTTACTGCGTATGATCAATGACGTGATGCCTGCATTTGCATAGGAGAGAAGAGCATGACTTCTCAATTCCAGTTATATATTAATGGTCAATTTGAAGACGGTGCTGCCCAGTTTGATAGTATTAATCCAGCAACAGGACAAGTCTGGGCGAAAATGCCGGAAGCACGCCGTGATGAAGTGAACCGTGCTGTGGCAGCCGCCACCCATGCTTTACAGGATAGTGCCTGGGCAGGTTTAACAGCTTCTCAACGAGGTAAACTGCTTTATAAACTGGCAGAGCTGATTGAACAAGCGGCACCACAACTGGCTCAATATGAAACCAGCGATACAGGAAAAATCATTCGCGAAACTTCAAGTCAGATTGCCTATGTCGCTGAGTATTATCGCTATTACGCAGGAATTGCCGACAAGCTTGAAGGCAGTTATTTACCAATTGATAAGCAGGATATGCAGGCTTGGACAATCCGCGAACCTGTCGGTGTGATTGCAGCGATTGTACCGTGGAATAGTCAGTTATTTCTCTCGGCAGTCAAGTTGGGGCCCGCTTTGGCCGCTGGATGTACTGTTGTACTAAAAGCATCAGAAGAGGGTCCAGCACCGTTATTGGCTTTTGCACGCTTAGTACATGAAGCAGGTTTTCCCGCGGGTGTGGTCAACGTCATTACAGGTTTTGGTCCTGAATGTGGGGCGGTGTTAAGCAGTCATCCAGATATTGCACATGTGGCATTTACGGGAGGCCCTGAAACAGCACGGCATATTGTGCGTAATTCAGCTGAGAATCTGGCGAAAGTATCACTCGAGCTTGGTGGCAAATCCCCGTTTATTGTATTCGCTGATGCGGATCTGCAAAGTGCGGTCAATGCTCAAGTTGCGGCAATTTTTGCGGCAACAGGACAGAGTTGTGTTGCTGGATCACGATTATTAGTTGAAGACAGTATAAAAGATGAGTTTTTACAGCGTTTAGTTGAGCGAGTGCAGACCATTAAAATTGGTTTACCTGAAGACATGGCAACCGAATACGGGCCGTTATGCACATTACGTCAACGTGAAAAGATTGAGCAGGTGGTGGCCAGCTCAATTCAGCAAGGTGCGAAATTATTAACCGGCGGAAAATCATTGGCAAGAGAGGGATATTACTATCCTCCAACGATTCTGGATTGTAGTGATGTCCCACAAGCAGATTGCGTCATGACTGAGTTATTTGGTCCTGTTTTATCTGTAGTGAGTTTTAGTACTGAGTCAGAAGCGATTCAAAACGCCAACAATACCCCTTATGGACTGGCAGCAGGAGTGTTTACCAACAACTTAAACCGCGCGCATCGTATGACCAAAGCTATTCGTTCAGGCATTGTCTGGTTGAATACTTATCGTGCTGTTTCTCCATTGGCGCCGTTTGGTGGTCATGGTTTATCGGGTCATGGTCGTGAAGGTGGTTCAGATGCTGTGCTGGATTACACCACCACAAAAACGGTTTGGTTACGTACCTCGGATCAACCGATTGATGATCCTTTTGTAATGCGTTAACGCTGCAAAAGGTCGAGTTCAGGATTTCTATTTCAAGGATGAAAAACATGAAAATGCAGAACGCTGAAATTCCATAAATCTCAGGCTGGGTGAGAAAAGTTAGATTTTGTTGAGCATCTATTATGCATCGACTGTACCTGTTTTATCTTTTTTTCCTAGCTTTCATGCATATCGCCTAACCAAGGGCTACAAACAATAGAAATAAATGTCAGGCCGTCTGGATATGGCACTGGCAAGGCAGGTTGTGAAACCTACGTTTACTCTCACGAATTGATATTGAGGAAATGAGTTCCTCAAAGAGAGATTAAGGATATGAGCCAAAATGAGAAAAATGCTTTCGCGATAGAAAGTCATTCAATTGATTATGTGGATCCTTCGGAACGTCATGGAAAAGTTCGGGATCTATTCACCTTGTGGTTTTGTACCAATATAGCACCTTTGGCTGTGATTACAGGTGCAATGTCCATGTTAACCTTTAAGTTAAGTCTGATCAGTGCGTTGGTCGCCATTTGTTGTGGTCATTTTTTTGGTGCAGCTATTCTGGCACTGACTTCAGCGCAGGGACCACAGGTGGGTATTCCACAAATGATCCAGAGCCGTGCACAGTTTGGACGCTACGGTGCGTTACTGGTTGTATTATTTACCACATTAATTTATCTCGGTTTTTTTATTTCCAATATTATTCTTTCTGGCAAGACACTGCATACCGTTGTGCCAGCGATCCATGTTTCAACTGCGACGGTAATTGGTGCGATTGCTGCAACCACAATCGGTATTGTTGGCTATCACCTGATTCATAAGTTCAACAAGATTGGTACTTGGTTTATGGGTGGTTCATTGTTAATCGGCCTCATGATCATGATTCCGCATATTAATGCAGAGGTCTTGGCAAAAGGATCGTTTAATCTGAAAGGCTGGTTCGCCATGTTTGGCTTATGTGCGGTCTGGCAAATCAGTTTCTCACCTTATACCTCAGATTATTCAAGATATTTGCCTAAAAGTATCGGGATTTATAAACCCTTTATCTATACCTACTTAGGTGCAGCGCTTGGCACCATCTTTGCGATGAGCTTTGGAACAGTGGCAGTCAGTATTGGCTCAACCACTGATGCCATGGAAGCCGTTAAATCTGGAACAGGACTGTTTGGCTATGTGCTGATGATTTTATTCCTGTGTAATATTATCGGACACAATGCCATGAATTTATATGGTGCAGTGCTGTCTTGTATTACTTCGATTCAGACTTTTGCGGGGCAGTGGATGCCGAGTAAAAACGTTCGTATCAGTTTGTCCATTATTGTTTTAATTCTGGCGACCTTTACCGCACTTTGGGCTTCGAGCAACTTTATTAGTTTCTTCCTCAATGTCATTTTTGCCTTGTTATTTATTTTGGTTCCTTGGGTATCGATTAACTTGCTGGATTTCTATGTCGTCAATAAGAAATCTTATGATATTCCTTCTATTTTCGCTCAGGACGGTGGCATCTACGGTAAGTTCAATGCCAAAGCCTTAATCGCCTATTTCTTAGGTATTGTGATTCAGATTCCTTTCCTCACCAATGCTTTCTTTACCGGGCCATTTGCCAATATTGTTCCTGATGTCGATATTTCATGGGTGATTGGTTTGGTGGTGAGCTTCGTGGTGTATTACGCCTTTAATCTCGGAAAGATTAAGTGTAATCGTCCTGCATTTAATGCAAATGCATAAGCGGAACTGGATAAGAAAGGAATCTGGAAGATGAAAAAAATTGATTTGCAGTTCGCCCTAACCACGGTTTTGCTGGGCATGATCTCATCAAGTTATGCTGGGATTAGTTTTGGAGATGCGACAGCCGATGCGGGCAAGTTGACAATATCGGGCTATGTCCGTGCCAATTATCAAGATAAGGATTTTGGTGAAGCAGCATCTGAACATAAAATACGTTTTGATGCAGCACAGTTAAAACTGGACTATGAACGTGGGCAGTTATTTGGACATGCTGAATATCGTTGCTATCAGTACGATACCTTATGTGATTTTTCGAGTTTGATTGATGCTTATGTTGGCTATCATCTGAATCAGACTGATCAAGTGGTGGTGGGTATGCAATCCATTCCTTTTGGGCCTGCACGGTTCTGGGGAAATAGCTTATATGGCAGTATCAATACCACAGCAGGTTTAGAAGATGTGCATAACCTTGGTTTAAATTATCACTTTGAATTACCGAGCGCGACTCAATTTGATGTAGGTTATTTTGCTACAGATGCAGGTCATTACGAAGGAAGTACGCGAGACTCTGGACGCTATACGGCCAATTATGTGAGCTCAAATGACAGTAGTAAAAGCGATCTACAGGAAAAAAATATGTGGGTGGGGCGTATAACGCAAGATATCTCTTTAGGGTTAACTGGCTTAAGCACCCAAGTTGGCGGCTCTTACTGGACTTCGGAAATTGAAAATAAAACCATTTCTAAAACAGGAAGACGTAACGCCTGGGCATTATTTAGCAAATTTAATTATGGCAATCTGGGACTCACATTAACGGGTGGGAAAAATGATGTCACGAATAAAGACTCATTTGACTCTGCAGCTTCATTAATGGGTTCATACGACAGCGAATATTATGTTGCCAACAAAGCAACGTATTATACGGCTGATATTGGCTATGCCTTTAAAGATGTCAAACAGATTGGCAATATTACGCCTTATTTCATGCATAGCCGTTACAACAAAGATCAGGCTGGTGCACAAGATTCAACCCGTAATATTCTGGGTGTCGCAATCGACCATAAACAGCTTTCTTTGGTTGCTGAATATATCATGAGTAAAAATGATCCCTTTATTGGTGGTACTCAAGGCTCACTGGCGCGGGGGGATGATGGGAAGTGGAACAAATTATTAAACCTGACATTGTTCTATTATTTTTAGGATGAGTCATCAAATTCGGGCGACCGAAAATTTTTTTCAAGATTTATTTGGTATGCCATAATACAAAATGGAATAGTTTCCAGATTTTTCATCATCTGTTGACCTATTCCAACGCCGATACAGGATAACGTGTATGCAACTTCAACAAATGCAATTATTCCACCAACAAGCGCTTATTGCTGGACAGTGGTGTGATGCTGACAACCAGCAAACTTCAGAGATTTATAATCCTGCGACACAAGAAATGATTGGTACTGTGCCGAATATGGGGAAAGCTGAAGCGGATCGTGCAATTCAGGCTGCTGTGAAGCATTGGGCAACATGGAAAAATAAGACAGCCAAAGATCGTTCCATTATTTTAAAGAAATGGTTTGATCTCATGGTCGCACATGCTGATGAGCTGGCATTTATTTTAACCAGTGAACAGGGCAAACCTTTAGCAGAGGCAAGAGGAGAAATCCTATACGCGGCCAGCTTTGTAGAATGGTTTGCAGAGGAAGCAAAGCGAGTCTATGGGGATACTATTCCAAGCCCATATCCTGATGCACGTATTATTGTGAGCAAGCAGCCGATAGGTGTCATTGCCGCGATTACCCCGTGGAATTTTCCAGCAGCTATGATTACCCGTAAAGTTGCACCTGCTTTGGCAGCAGGATGTCCTTGTATTGTAAAACCTGCTCCAGAAACACCTTTTACGGCTTTGGCTTTGGTTGATCTTGCTATTCAGGCCGGTATTCCAGCAGAAATTTTTAGTGTCATCACGGGTGATGCCGTGACCATTGGTGATGCGATTTTTGAAAGTGATGATGTACGCAAGTTCACGTTCACTGGCTCCACGCCTGTGGGGAAATTACTTTACCAGCGTTCAGCTCAGACCTTGAAGAAAGTCTCTCTCGAGTTGGGTGGCAATGCGCCGTTTATTGTGTTTGATGATGCCGATCTGGATGCCGCGATTGAAGGGGCATTGATTGCTAAATATCGCAATGCTGGGCAAACCTGTGTTTGTGTAAATCGTTTTCTGGTTCAGGATGGCATTTATGAACGCTTCATTACCGCATTAAGTGCCAAAGTGAATGCTTTTGCAATTGGTAATGGACTCGAAGCTGGAAATGAAATTGGCCCTTTAATTAATACCAATGCCGTGAAGAAAGTTGAAGCACATGTTGCAGATGCTTTAGCCAAAGCAGGACGTTTAATTACGGGAGGCAAGCGTCATCAGGCGGGAGAGCTTTTTTATGAACCGACGATTATTGCCGATGCAACAACTAAAATGGATGTTGCAACTCAGGAAACCTTTGGGCCTTTAGCCGCAGTTTTTAAATTTGAAACGGAACAGCAGGCGTTAGATATGGCGAATGCGACGGAGTTTGGTCTAGCTGCTTATTGTTATACCAAGGATTTAGGACGAGCATGGCGCATGAGCGAGCAACTTGAATATGGTATGGTAGGAATTAATAAAGGCCTGATTTCCAATGAAGTTGCTCCTTTTGGGGGGATTAAACATTCAGGTTTAGGCCGAGAAGGCTCAAAATACGGCATCGAAGATTATCTTGAAATCAAATACACCTTATTTGGAGGATTGAATCCATGAGCAATGAAAAGTTTGAAAAAGGTTTAGCGATCCGTAAACAGGTGCTTGGAGAAAGTTACGTCAATAATTCAATCAACAATGCAGATGACTTTAATCTACCTTTACAGGAATTGGTAACCGAGTATTGTTGGGGTGCTGTTTGGGGACGTGAGGAGCTCAGCAAACCAGAACGTAGCATGATCAATCTTGCCATGATCTCTGCGCTCAACCGTCCGCATGAACTTAAACTTCATGTCAAAGGTGCGCTACGAAATGGCGTGCCGAAAGAAAAGATCCGTGAAGTACTGTTACAGGTTGCAATTTACTGTGGTGTGCCAGCTGCGGTAGACAGTTTCCGGATTGCAAAAGAAGCGATTCAGGAATTTGAACAAGAAAATAACTAGGTGTTTACTTGATTGAACATACTTCAAATTCAAATGATGATGGGGTATGTATCAAAATAGTGATAATTTTTATAATTATCAAGCA
This sequence comes from Acinetobacter sp. CIP 64.2, assembly GCF_000369645.1. Lineage (NCBI taxonomy): Bacteria > Pseudomonadati > Pseudomonadota > Gammaproteobacteria > Moraxellales > Moraxellaceae > Acinetobacter > Acinetobacter sp. CIP 64.2. The sequence goes on along the minus strand of NZ_KB850121.1, from coordinate 16,615 downwards.
AATGACAATAAGGATCAAAACTGAAGAATCCTCTAATCAATGCTTATATATTGATAATATTTTCCGTTGTGATTTGGATACATCATTTCATCTTTCATTTGTTTGATTTTTATGGGTGAAGGCATTGCTCACTGTTAAACAAGGAGGTTATTGGGAGAGCAATGCTTTCACTCAAAATCATATAAAATTGAGGCTTATTTGCAAGAAATTGAGAAAGATTGTCCTATTTTGTAGTGTTTTAGAGGGTTTAATGGCTGTGAATCTTGTTTTATTGATCGATCTATCATTTTGTTCATTACACAATCGGGCAAATAACAAAGCAGGATAGAGCAAAAACAGTAAGTTGGATAAATGGCCTATGCTGGCTGAGGGTCAGGCTTTCATTTGTGTTAAACCGTGTATCAAACGATTTCACTACAATTTAAGTCTCAATGTTGCAAAAATAATTCAAAATGTTGCATGGAAGGTTAAAAAATGATCCAAAATAGGCACTACTATTTATTTACTAAATGTTGAATCACTTTACATACTGTCAGATTATTCGGCTTCGGGCTCGGATTGGTGTAAATTATTGCGCATGCCAAAGCCTTTTTTAAAGTGCTTCAGCCAATCCATTTTTCGTACATTTGAGAGAGAGTCTAAAGAGTCAGGTATGTCTGTGAACCCGAGTAAAACCAAAAAACCTTTATATATTCACTATGCTGGAAATGCTCTTTTAGAACTCCCTCTGCTAAATAAAGGCTCTGCATTTTCTGAAGAAGAACGCGAGAATTTTAACTTACATGGCCTCGTTCCATACAATATTGAGAATATTGAAGAGCAGACCCAGCGTTCGTATCAACAGTACCTTTCATTCGATAGCGACTTGAATAAGCATATTTATTTGCGAAATATTCAAGATACCAATGAAACGCTGTTCTATAATTTATTGAGTCAGCATTTAGATGAAATGCTGCCGATCATTTATACGCCTACCGTTGGTGAGGCTTGTCAGCGCTTTTCGGATATCTACCGTCGCCATCGTGGTATTTTTATTTCCTATCCAGAACGTCAATACATCGATCAAATTATCCATAACGTCAACAAGAAAAACGTTAAGGTGATTGTGATTACCGATGGTGAGCGTATTTTAGGTCTAGGCGATCAGGGTATTGGTGGCATGGGCATTCCAATTGGTAAATTGTCGCTCTATACCGCATGTGGAGGGATTAGTCCTGCCTATACTTTGCCGATTACTATTGATGTCGGAACCAATAACCAAGAATTGCTGGATGACCCAATCTATATGGGCTGGAAACAGCCACGTATTCGTGGCGAGCAATATTATGAATTTGTTGAGCAAATTATTACGGCAGTGCGTCAACGCTGGCCAGATGTGTTGATTCAGTTCGAAGATTTTGCACAAACCAATGCTATGCCTTTATTGACTCAATACCGCGATAAAATTTGTTGTTTCAATGATGACATTCAGGGCACTGCCGCAGTGACGGTTGCGACCTTGATTGCCGCATCGCGCGCGCAAGGCAAACAATTGAAAGACCAAACCGTTACTTTTGTCGGAGCAGGTTCAGCAGGTTGCGGGATTGCAGAACAGATCGTCAGACAAATGATGGATGAAGGTCTGAGTGATCACGAAGCACGTTCACGTATCTTTATGGTGGATCGTTTTGGATTGATGACCGATCAGCAACCGAATTTACTCAACTTCCAGCAAAAACTGGCAACACCTGTCGATGCAATTGCGACTTGGGAATATAGCGGTGACAATGTCGCTTTATTGGATGTGGTGAAAAATGCCAAACCGAGTATCTTGATTGGTGTTTCTGGTCAGGCTGGCCTGTTTAGTGAAGAAGTGATCAAAACCTTAGCCAAATACTATAAACATCCGATTGTGTTGCCTTTGTCGAACCCGACCTCACAGGTTGAAGCACAGCCAAAAGATATTATCGAGTGGACCCAAGGTGCTGCAATTGTGGCAACAGGCAGTCCATTTGCACCCGTCTATTACCAAGGTAAGATATATAGCATTGCACAATGCAATAACTCCTATATTTTCCCAGGGATTGGTTTAGGCGTGATTGCATGTGGCGCAACTCATATCAGCGATTCGATGTTGATGGCTGCAAGTACCGCCTTGGCCGATTGTTCACCACGTTTGAAAAATGCAGCAGCAGACTTATTGCCGAATATCAATGATATTCAACAAGTGTCAAAATTTATTGCTTTTAAAGTAGCAAAAGCGGCCATGGCTGATGGCTTGGCAGTACCGTTGAGCAATGATGTCTTGAAACAAGCGATTGAAGATAATTTCTGGACACCTGAATATCGTAGTTATCGCCGTGTCAGTTATTAAGCCATGAGCTGATACAAAAAAGGGACTCTGAATAGAGTCCCTTTTTTTAGGTTTTGTAGGTGGAGAGTAAAATGCTGGTTTCGCTATTATAAATGCCTGAAATATTTCGGATTCGTTCCAATGCTTTATCGAAATTCTCTAAGCTGTCGGATTGGAGTTCCACCAGCAGATCCCACTTGCCATTGGTGGTATGTAGACGTTCCACAGCGGACTCTAGGCGCAACTCCCGAATAACAGCCTGAGCCCGTGTACCTTCCACCATAATATTCATCCAGGCCCGGATAATATTCTTCTCTGCATTTGGACGGAACCGTACTGTATAACCTGTGATGACACCCGTGGACTCCATGTATTCAATTCGCTTTTGTACTGTGGCGCGTGACACACGTGTTTTTGCTGCTAAGTCGGTAATTGACATCCGTGCATTGTCTTTGAGTAATCCTAATATAATATGATCGATATTGTTCATTTTGATATTTACTATTAGCAAATTGATAAAAAATAATTCATTTTAATCATTATAACAAATTTTGTGAATCAATTTGATTCTTAATAATAATGACTATACAGCACCCCAAGCATTTTTACTTTTGCAGAAAAGCACAAAAATGCACACCAGGGAGGATGGGGTAGGATGCCCTGAAACAAAGGGAATCTGTGAACAACAGGGACAATGGATTAATTAAGGAATAGATGATGTCTTTATCATATGCGGCTCAAAATGGCAGTGCTTGGCAAACTTTTCTCACTCAGGTCGATCGAGTGGCACCTTATTTGGATGCCGACCTCAGCAACTTTGTCAATACACTGAAAACGCCAAAACGTACCCTAATTGTCGATGTACCAATCGTAATGGATGATGGCTCAATCCGTCATTTTGAAGGTTATCGCGTACAACACAATTTATCACGTGGTCCAGGTAAAGGCGGTATTCGTTATCATCAAGATGTTGAATTGAACGAAGTCATGGCATTGTCTGCATGGATGACCATTAAAACCGCGGTACTTAATTTACCATTCGGTGGGGCTAAAGGGGGGATTCGCGTGAATCCCAAAGAGCTTTCACCACGTGAATTAGAACGGTTAACCCGCCGTTTTACCAGTGAAATCAGCCCAATTATTGGTCCACAAATTGATATTCCTGCGCCAGATGTTGGTACCAATGCCAACATCATGGGCTGGATGATGGATACCTATTCAAGTATTAAAGGTCATACCGTCACGGGTGTGGTAACAGGCAAACCTGTACATTTAGGTGGTTCACTTGGCCGCGTTCGTGCCACAGGCCGCGGTGTATTTGTAACGGGTATGCAAGTTGCAGAACGTATTAAATTACCTGTTGAAGGCAGCAAAGTCGCTGTACAAGGCTTTGGTAACGTGGGCAATGAAGCAGCCTATTTGTTTAGCCATGCAGGTGCAAAAATTGTTGCGGTACAAGACCACACAGGCACGATTTTTAATGCAGAAGGCCTGGATGTAAAAGCACTACAAAAACATGTGGTGGAAACTGGTGGAGTGAAGGGCTTTGCAGATTCAACCGTGATTTCAGATGAGGAATTCTGGACGGTCGAGATGGACATCCTGATTCCAGCAGCATTAGAAAGTCAGATTACCGTTGAACGCGCACAAAAACTAAAAGCCAAAATCGTACTTGAAGGCGCCAACGGCCCAACTTATCCAGAAGCCGATGACGTGTTTGTCAGTCGTGACATTACCGTTGTACCTGATGTGATCTGTAACGCAGGTGGTGTAACCGTCAGTTATTTTGAATGGGTTCAAGATATGGCGAGTTACTTCTGGAGCGAAGACGAGATCAATGAACGTCTAGACAAACTGATGATCCAAGCCATTGCTGATGTCTGGAATACTGCAGCACAGAAAGAATGTAGCTTGCGGACGGCAGCATATATCTTGGCCTGTGAGCGTATTCTGAAAGCGCGCAAAGAACGCGGTATTTTCCCGGGTTAAGCAATTCAAAAAATGAAAGTAAAGGGCTTGTTGAGCATTCAATAAGCCTGAAGATTAAACAGGAAGTGAGTAAATAAAATGAGCGAAGTCGCAATTACACGTAGCAACTTTAATGAGTGGATGGTTCCCGTTTTTGCCCCGGCAAATTTCATTTTAGTGCGTGGCGAAGGTTCACGTCTGTGGGATCAAAACGATAAAGAATATATTGATTTTGCAGGTGGGATCGCGGTAAATGCTTTAGGCCATGCACATCCTGTTGCAGTAAAAGCCTTGACTGAGCAAGCGCAAAAATTGTGGCATATCGGCAATGGTTATACCAATGAACCAGTATTACGCCTCGCGAAACAATTGGTCGACAGCACTTTTGCCGATAAGGTCTTTTTCTGTAACTCTGGTGCCGAAGCCAATGAAGCCGCATTAAAACTGGCGCGTAAAGTGGGTTTACTCAGTGGCAATGCAAATAAGAACCGGATCGTAGCCTTTAAAAATGCCTTTCATGGTCGTACCTTATTTACCGTAACAGCGGGCGGTCAGCCAAAATATTCTCAAGATTTTGCACCTTTACCAGGTGGCATTGAACATACTGCTTTTAATGATCTTGAAGCTGCGAAAGCCGTAATTACTGACAACACCTGTGCGGTGATTGTAGAACCGATTCAAGGTGAAGGCGGTGTTCTTCCTGCAAATATTGAGTTCTTAAAAGGTTTACGTGCACTCTGTGATGAAAAAGGTGCGGTACTGATTTTTGATGAGGTACAAACTGGTGTTGGTCGTACAGGTTCCTTATATGCCTACATGAACACGGGTGTTACGCCTGATATTTTAACCACGGCAAAAGCATTGGGTGGTGGTTTTCCAATTGGTGCAATGATCACCACAGACCACTATGCCAACATGTATGCAGTAGGCGATCACGGGACCACCTATGGTGGTAACCCATTGGCTTGTGCGGTGGCAGGTGCGGTATTTGAATTGATCAATACGCCTGAAGTCTTAGACGGCGTTAAACAACGTCATCAATATTTCATTGATGCCCTAAATAAAATCAATGCGGAATATGGATTGTTCAAAGAAATTCGTGGGCAAGGTCTATTGATTGGCTGTGTGCTGAAAGATGAGCATGCAGGCAAAGCCAAAAATATCGTTACACTGGCGGGTGAAGAAGGATTACTGGCTTTGGTTGCGGGCGCCGATGTGGTTCGTTTTACTCCTTCACTGATCATTCCACAACAGGATATTGATGAAGGTCTAAACCGTTTTACCCGTGCATTAGCACGTCTCTAAGTCTGCCGTGAGCATCTGCCCATGATGATTGTTCGACATGCAGCGCATCGGGACTTAGATGATATTTATCGTTTAGCGCAACGAGCGGGGGAGTCTGGCATTGGTCTGACTTCCTTACCCCCAAATAAAGACATCTTGGCTGAACGTATTACACGTACCACTCGCACTTTGGATGGCTTAGCCGAAAAGTGTGAGGCAAGTTATCTGTTTGTATTGGAAGACACCAGCATTCACAAAATTGTGGGTGTCAGTGCAATTGAAGTCGCTGTTGGATTGAATGAGCCCTTTTACAACTTTCGTGTGGCAAAGCAGGTGCATGCATCTAAAGCTTTAAATGTATATAAGGCTTTTGACACCTTGTTTTTAAGTAATGACCATACGGGCTGTAGTGAACTGTGTACTTTGTTCCTTGACCCTGAATATCGCAAAAATCAGAACGGTAAGTTTTTATCTAAAATTCGTTTTCTGTTTATTGCAGCATTCCGTAGTTTTTTTGAAGAAAGACTGATTGCTGAAATGCGGGGCTTTTCTGATCAAAATGGGCATTCACCATTTTGGGATTCGTTAGGCAACCTATTTTTTAATATGGATTTTGCGGCTGCGGATTATTTAAGTGGAACTGGACAGAAAGTCTTTATTGCGGAACTGATGCCAAGATTTCCCGTCTACGTAGACTTGCTGAGCTTAGAGGCTCGTCGGGTGATTGCAGAAGTACATCCACATACCCTGCCAGCAGCAAAGGTGTTGATGTCAGAAGGTCTTAAATATCAAGGCTATGTCGATATTTTTGATGCAGGTCCAACCTTGGAAGCCAATACTGCCGATTTACGGGCAGTGAATGAAAGCCGTTTGCTCAAAGTCAGCATTGTTGAGCAAGTTGAAACCACAGAAACACATTACTTGGTTGCCAACGACCAATATAAAGATTACTGCGTGTTGCTGATGATGAACAAAGTCAGCGAGAGCGATACGTTGCAATTAACAGTTGCACAAGCTCAAGCTCTGAATGTCAATGAACAGGATGAAGTGCGCGTTTTAGCATTAGAAAAAATGGAGAACAACTAATGTCACAAGGTACATTATTGATTGATGGTGCTTGGGTCCAAGGACAAGGAGCCGCATTTCAAAAAACCAACCCCGTTAACAATCAGCAAATTTGGGTGGGACATGAAGCAAGCCAAGCTGATGTGAATCAGGCGTGTGATGCAGCAAGACAGGCTTTCCCGGCATGGGCACGCTTAGCACTGGAAGATCGTATTGCGATTATTGAACGTTTTGCTGCTTTAGTTGAACAGAATAAAACCCAATTGGCTGAAGTGATTAGTCAGGAAACCAGTAAACCGCTTTGGGAAACTTTGACTGAAGTACAATCGATGGTTGGTAAAGTGGCGATTTCGATTCGCGCCTATCATCAACGTACGGGTTTTAGTGAAACTGAAATGCCAGATGGGGTGGCTTCTTTACGTCATCGTCCACACGGTGTACTTGCGGTATTTGGTCCTTATAACTTTCCGGGTCATTTGCCCAATGGTCATATTGTTCCTGCATTGATTGCAGGTAATACGGTGGTATTTAAGCCAAGTGAACTCACACCTTGGACGGCTGAAGAAACTGCAAAATTATGGCAACAGGCAGGTCTGCCAAAAGGTGTGCTGAATATTGTACAAGGTGGACGTAGTACTGGAGAGGCATTGGCTGCCGCTGAACAGATTGATGGTTTACTGTTTACCGGTAGTGCCAATACGGGTTATCACTTGCATAAGCAAATGGCTGGTGCGCCTGAAAAAATTCTTGCTTTGGAAATGGGCGGTAATAATGCCCTGATTATTGATGAAGCCAGTGATATTGATGCCGTAGTGAACTTAGCAATCCAGTCTGCTTTTGTTTCTGCGGGGCAACGTTGTACTTGTGCGCGCCGTATTATTGTCAAGCAAGGTGCCAATGGAGATGTCTTCATTCAACGTTTTGTGGATGTGGCTAAAAATCTGGTGGTGGGGGCGTGGAATGCTGAACCACAACCGTTCATGGGTGGGGTCATTTCTGCACGTGCGGCTGAACAAATGCTAGCGGCACAAAGCAAATTGATTGCTCTGGGAGCCAAACCACTTTTAGAAATGACACGTCCACAAGCAGACAGCTCATTACTCACTGCTGGCATTTTAGATGTAACCCAAGCTAATGATATTCCAGATGATGAATACTTTGGACCACTTACTACAATTTATCGTTATCACAATTTTGATGAAGCTTTAAACATTGCCAATAACACCCGCTTTGGTTTGGCCGTAGGTTTGGTTTCATCTGACCGTGATTTGTTTGAGCGTGTACTGATTGAGGCACGTGCGGGGATTGTGAACTGGAATAAGCCATTGACAGGTGCTTCAAGTGCAGCACCTTTTGGTGGGGTCGGTGCTTCGGGTAACCACCGTGCCAGTGCCTTCTATGCCGCAGATTATAGCGCGTGGCCAATGGCATCACTGGAAAGTGAGGGCGTTAGCTTACCTTCAAAATTATCACCGGGCATTGTGCTGTAAGTCAGCGGGTATCGGGACACAGGGAGAAGAACATGTCAGGTTATGAAATCAATTTTGATGGTTTGGTTGGGCCGACGCACCATTATGCAGGCTTATCATTCGGTAATGTTGCATCGACTAAAAACCGTAATAATGCATCAAATCCGAAATTAGCCGCAAAACAAGGCTTGAAAAAAATGAAGGCGCTTGCGGATTTAGGTCTCAAGCAAGGGGTATTTGCACCACAAGAACGCCCACATGTGCCAACGCTGCGCCGTTTGGGCTTTATCGGCAGTGATATTGATGTCATTACCCAAGCCATGCGTACTGCGCCAGCCTTATTGTCATCACTGAGTTCAGCATCATCGATGTGGACCGCCAACTCATGTACGGTGTCTCCATCGGCAGATAGTGCTGATGGGCGTATGCATTTTACTGCGGCAAACTTAAATAATAAGTTTCATCGATCAATTGAGCATCATACGACCACCCGTATTCTTCAAGCCATGTTCAATAATGATGTATATTTCGCGCACCATGAAGCCTTGCCAGAAGCAGCTTTATTTGGGGATGAAGGTGCAGCCAATCATAACCGTCTTGGTGGCGCATACGATCAGGCAGGTGTACAGGTTTTTGTCTATGGACAACAGCAACTGGGTGGAACGGTTGCACCGCAGAAATTTCCTGCGCGTCAAACCCGTGAGGCAAGTGAAGCAATTGCACGTTTACATCGTTTAGATGCGAAACGCACAGTGTTCATACAGCAGAATCCAGATGTGATTGATCAAGGTGTATTTCATAATGATGTGATCGCCGTGAGTAATCAGCAGGTGTTATTCCATCATCAACAGGCTTTTTTAAATCAAGCGCTGGCCTTGGATGACATCCGTAGAAAAATGGCGGGGATCGAGCAAGAGTTTATTTCGATTGAAGTACCAGACAATCGTGTGACGGTAGAAGATGCGGTTTCAACGTATCTATTTAATAGCCAGATTTTAACGCGTGCTGATGGTGGCATGAGCATTGTGGTACCAGAAGAATCACGTCAAAACCAAGCTGTATGGAGCTATTTGACTGACATGATTCAAATGGGAACGCCAATTGATGACATCAAGGTGTTTGATTTGCGTGAAAGTATGCGTAATGGCGGTGGACCAGCATGTTTGAGATTGCGGGTTGCTGTGAATGAAGCTGAACTGAATGCCGTAAATCCGAACTTGTTTATGAATGATGCTTTGTTCAAAACCTTAAATCAGTGGGTGGATCAGCATTATCGTGATGAATTAACGCAGGATGATCTGGCTGATCCAAGTTTATTGATTGAGAGCCGTACGGCACTGGATGAGCTCACAAAAATTTTGGCATTAGGTTCGGTTTATCACTTCCAGAGATAAAACCTTCAATAACAGCTTTTAAGGATGAAAGTACATGGTTGATCTATTGGCGTTGACACTCGCGCAGAAAATGCCTGTGCAGATGCAAGGTGAAACAGCAGGATTTACATGGCAGTGGCTAGGTGAAGGGCTATTGCAATGTACACCCAAGACTGGCTATGGAAAAACCATCGTACTTTCGGCAGGCATTCATGGCAATGAAACTGCACCCATCGAGCTATTGGATCAGATCATTCATGACTTATTTGCTGAGCGTTTAGCACTTGCAGTACAGGTACTTTTCGTTTTGGGTAATCCTGAGGCGATCCGTCATGGGGTACGTTATTTAGAGAATGATATGAACCGCATGTTCTGTGGCGCATATCAGCATTTAATTCAGGATCAGGAAACTGAACGAGCAGCACATTTAGAGCAAGTCACAGCAGAGTTTTTTCAGCAGAGCAGTCCAGCGAGTCAGCGCTATCATTATGATTTGCATACCGCGATTCGTACATCGTTATTGCCAGTATTTGCCTTATTTCCTTACCAAACATATCCTTATGATGATTTCTTGATTCAAAGTCTGAATGCCGCTGATTTGGATGCATTGGTCTATCACAATGCGGCGGGTAAAACTTTTACTCATTTTACTGCTGAACGTTTTCAGGCTGCGAGTAGTACTTTGGAATTAGGTAAAGCGAAACCCTTTGGTGCCAATGATCTATCTGAATTTTCCAGTACTGATCAGATGTTGCGTGCAGTATTGTCAGATCAAGCATTACCTGTTCGGCAAAAAGACGCGATTCACCAATTTAAAGTCGTGGATTCAATTTTAAAGCAAAGTGACGATTTTCAGTTGCAACTCGGTGCCGATGCACCAAACTTCTCGTCTTTTCAGAAAGATCAGGTAATTGCAACTCAACAGGCAGGTGATTATGTGGTACACGATCAGCAAGTCTGGATCTTATTTCCTAATCCGAAGGTAAAGGTAGGGCTTCGGGCAGGCTTAATTTTAACAGAAATGGTATAAATCTCGGCAGGGTCACTGCGTAGATGTCAACAGGAAATCGACATAAATGGAGTTTGAATATGGATGTTCAGTAAAACAAAACGCGTCAAATAAGATCGTTTAGATATTCATTTTTTTTATGAAAGTGAAATAGCAAGGATAGGTTGTCATATATACACTTGGAGTGACCGTGTATGAGTAACAATAATGAAAAGACATTTTCATCAGGAGAAATCCTGAGTGGGTCATATGTACCGCAGCAAGAGGTAACCAGCGCATCGGGCATTTCTAGTGCCGAGATCGAGGCTGGAAAACCCTTAAAACGTGCCATGACCAAACGTCATTTGGTCATGATTTCATTGGGTGGAGCAATCGGAACCGGATTGTTTCTAGGTTCTGGTGATGTCATTTCTCAGGCGGGTCCCGTTGGTGCAATTATTTCCTATTTTCTGGGTGGCGTAATCGCCTATATGGTCATGTTATGTTTGGGTGAGTTGGCCGTACATATGCCTGTTTCTGGTTCATTTGGTGAGTATGCCAGAACATATATTGGACCAGGCACAGGCTATATGATTACTTGGTTATAATGGTTGACTTGGACGGCAACTTTAGGGACTGAATTTACCGCTGCGGCATTGCTGATGCAGGAGTGGTTTCCTTCCGTTTCGATGTGGACATGGACTTTGCTGTTTGCTGGGTTGGTCTTTAGTTTGAATGTCAGTTCTACTCGATTATTTGCTGAGTCTGAATTCTGGTTATCCTTGGTTAAAGTGCTGACCATTATCTGTTTTATTGGTTTAGGCTTAGCTGCGATCTTTGGCTTTATTTCTTATCATGGGCATGAGTCTGCACCATTATTTAGTAAGCTCACTGAACACGGCTGGTTTCCCCATGGTATTTTTCCAATTTTTGCAACAATGTTGATTGTAAATTTTGCCTTTTCGGGAACTGAATTGATTGGGGTTGCAGCAGGTGAGGCAGAAGAGCCAGCAAAAACGGTACCCAAGGCAATCAATGCTGCAATTTGGCGCTTATTGATTTTCTTTGTCGGTACCATTGTGGTGATCTGCGCACTCCTTCCTTTTGAAATGGCGGGCCTTAATTCAAATAGCGTGAGTAATAGTCCATTCGTTACGGTATTTAATTATATTGGCATCGCATATGCAGAAGATATCATCCGCTTTGTTATTATTACCGCACTTTTATCCGCAGCGAACTCGGGTTTATTTGCTGCATCACGTATGATGTGGTCACTCTCGGCAAAGAATCAGTTACCGAAAGTTTTCTCCAAATTAACCCGCTCCGGAACACCAATTGTTGCGATTATTGTGACCATGTTTGGGGCAATTCCAGGTCTGTTATCGGAACATTTTGCACCTGAAACAATTTTCAAGAATTTATTGGGGGTTGCTGCCTTTACGATGGTAGTGGTGTGGATTTCGATTTGTGTATGCCAGTTTAATTTTCGCAGACAATGGATTAAATCAGGCAAAACGGTGAAAGATCTTAAGTTTGCTGCGCCATTATTTCCATTAACACCGATTTTAGGTGGCCTATTTTGTGTGATTACCTGTATTAGTATGGTCACAGACCCATCGATGCAGGTTGGCTTTATCTGTTGTATTTTGTTCATTATCGCGTGCTATGCAAGCTACTATATGTTTTATAAAGAAAAAATTAGTTAAATCATAATATTATTTAAAAAAGACTAGACGAGTAAGATTGCGGTAGTTGTGCAATTTTATTCGTTTTTTTTATTGTACGTAGGGATGCACAATACCGTATTCATCAGTAAACTTGTGTGATTAGATGACTGAATTGATTTAGATAATTTGTTTATATATTGTGTAAGAATGACCATGATGCGTTGTGATTACAAAAATAAGCGGTATAACAGAACTTAAGTCGGTTTTTTTAATCATAGCGAGTCTTTGAAATGGGCATGACTGCATGGCGAATAAAAATAATCAGCCTTTAGCAATAGGCCAAAAAGTCATCTTAAGTGAATTAGCAGCTTGTGAAGAATGCGATGCAATTTACCGTAAGATTGATCTTTTACCCAATGAGCGAGCTTACTGCACCTGTTGTGGGGCAGAGTTGTATCGAAGAAGCCGTTCATTTTCGTCTTTGCTGGCCTTGGTATTAACTGCATTGATTGTTTTTGTGATTGCGAACAGCTTTCCCATTGTGATTGTTGAGTTGCAAGGCAATACCTCACAAACCACCTTAATGGGTGCAGCATGGACCATGTTTCATATTGATCGTGCCTTGGTCGGTGTGCTGATTCTAATTACCACCTTTATTGTGCCTTTGATTGAATTGTTATTACTCAGCTATGTTCTTGCTTGTATTAGTTTCTGGAAACGTAGACCTGCATATTTAATTCCTGCACTGCGTATATTATTCCTGTTTCGGACATGGGGAATGGTGGAAGTGTTTTTAATCGGTGTACTGGTAACATTGGTTAAACTGGTAGGAATGGTGACAGTTATTCCAGGCATTGCACTCTGGGCCTTTACCTTGCTCAGCGTACTTTTGGTCTATATTGCCTCACTTAAGATTAAAGATCTCTGGAATGAAGTGGATAGGAGTTTGGGATGAAGAAGGACCAAGATCAGAACTCCGAAACCTTTTCAATTGTAGAACAGCTTTCAGATGTTGATTTGCAGGTTAAAAACTATATTCGGGCAAAAGATATCGGGCTAGTTCAATGCCATTGTTGTGGATTACTTAACCAAGTTGATGCTCATGCTAATCAACATGGGCATGCACACTGCACCCGATGTAAAAGTGTGTTGCATTCACGCAAGCCAGAAAGTTTAAACCGTACCTTTGCCTTGGTGGTTGCTGCTGCGATTTTATATATCCCTGCCAATGTTCTTCCGATGACCGTTACCGATTCTTTATTGGGCCGTCAGCAAGATACTATTATCAGTGGCGTGATTTATTTTTGGCAAAATAGTGATTATTTGGTCGCTGCGGTGATTTTTATGGCCAGTATCTTTATTCCGATTTTAAAATTACTGATTCTGATTTTTTTATTGGTTTCGGTATATATGCAATCCTCCTCCAAATGGCATTTTACCCCTGAACAATGTGCACTGATGTACCGTATTGTTGAGTTTATTGGACGGTGGTCTATGATCGATGTTTTTGTGGTTGCATTGCTGACTGCATTGATTCAAATTCAGTCACTGGCCACTATTTTGGCAGGACCCGGTGCAGTCGCCTTTGGTGCCGTTGTAGTATTAACCATGCTTGCTTCTCTCAGTTTCGACCCCAGAATTATTTGGGACAATTATTTCAAGGCGCAGCAGATGGACAGCCAGATACCCAAGCAGTTAAAAGCAAGCGTTGTTCATCCATTGAAAAGTTAAGATGAATTGTCCTATTTTTGACCAATAAAAGAATGATCACTATGTCAGAAAATACACACAATAGCCAAAATACTGAAGAGAACTCAATCGAGTTAACTCAGAACGATGCAGTATTTGCCGAGCCAGAAAAAAAGAAAGGGCGTTGGCGACCTGCATTGATTTGGCTGGTTCCCTTTGTTGCGCTTTTAATTGGGATTTCACTGGCGGCCAAAGCTGTCCTCGATACAGGTCCAACCATTGAAGTGTCTTTCCGTACCGCAGAGGGCCTAGTTGCGGGTAAAACCACTGTGCGTTATAAACAGGTCGATATTGGTTTGGTTCGCCAGATTGATCTTTCAGATGATCGTTCACATGTTATTGCCAAAATTGAACTACGCAAAGATGCCAGTAATTTTGCAGCCAAAGATTCACGCTTCTGGGTGGTGAGACCCAGAGTAGGAACTGGTGGGATTTCGGGTATCGATACTTTATTGTCTGGGGCCTATATTGAAGTCGATGGTGGAAAAGCAGAGCAAAAACAAGAGAATTTTACAGGGCTGGAAGTACCACCTGTGGTGTCTTCGGATATCCCTGGTAAAGTTTTTTTCCTCAAAGCACAAGATTTAGGTTCATTGGATATTGGTGCACCGATTTATTATCGTCGAATTAATGTCGGGCAGATTACGGCTTATAAATTAGCGGCAGATGGTAAAAGTGTGGAATTGCAAACTTTTATTCAATCGCCCTACGATAAATTTGTGACAACGGATGCCCGTTTCTGGCAGGCCAGCGGTGTCGATGTGACTTTAAATGCATCTGGATTTAATTTAGATACCCAATCGCTTGCCAGTATTGTGGCTGGTGGGATTGCATTTGGTTATCCAGAAAATTCGGCAGGAGCTATCGCACCTGACAACAGCTATTTTACTTTGTCTGATTCCCGCAAAGAGGCAATGAAAGAACCAGATGGTAAACCACGTCCAATTATTATGTACTTTGATCATTCGCTACGCGGCTTAACGGCTGGCGCACCGATTGACTTTATGGGGATTGAGATTGGTAATGTCAAATCAATCAATGTTGAGTTTGATCAGTCTTATACGCATTTAAGAATGCGCGTGGATGCAGTGATTTATCCATCGCGTTTGGCCCACGGTAAAGAGCTGGATCCAGATGGTGAAATTTTTAAATACTTCATTGAAAAAGGCTGGCGCGCGCAGATGCGGACGGGTAATTTATTAACAGGCCAGAACTATATTGCTTTTGATAAGTTTCCAAAAGCTAAAGCTGCATCTTTAATTATGCATGCAGATGGACGTGCCGAAGTGCCAACTACTGCAACAGAGTTGAGCGGTTTACAGGCGCAAGTTTCACAAATTGCCGATAAAGTCAGTAAGTTCCCACTCGAAGAGATTGGGCAGGATGTTCGTAAGACACTTAAGAATATGAATACCACCATTGAGTCAACCGACAAGTTGGTGAAACAGTTGGATGGCAAAGTTGCACCGGGCTTGCAAGCGACACTGAATGATGTGCGTAAAACCATGCAATCTAGTGAGTCGATTTTATCTAGTGACGCGCCGATGCAACAGGATGTGCGTAAAGCTTTACAACAAATGACCAGAGCAGCCGCATCCTTGCAATTAATGGCGGATTATATTGAACAGCATCCTGAATCATTGATTCGTGGTAAAAAAACAGAGGCAGACAAGAAATGATCAACAGCACAGTCAAACCACTATTGATGGTTTCATCGAAAATCAGTCTCTTGTCCATGGCTTTATTGTTGGCTGCATGTTCAAGTACGCCTACGCCAAATTATTATACCTTGGCAAGCAAAGTCTCACCTTTGGCAAATTCGAAGGTGCGTGTGATCGAGGTTCTGCCTGTTGGTTTGCCTGATCGTATCAATCGTGCGCCGATCGTAGTGCAGGATGCTGCGGGTAAATCACGAATTTTAGAGAACGAGCGCTGGACCTCAACGTTGGGTGCGGAGTTAAGAGACAATTTGTCAGCCGGTTTGCAGCAAAAGCTTGGCGCGGTCGATCGTTATAATAGCGGTATGGCAGGCGGTAAAGTGTCTTATCGGGTTGCGACTGATTTTTCCCATTTTGATGTTGTCACTGCTGATGCTACCAAGAAAAATGTAGAGGTCGCTGTGGCTTGGATTATTAAACGTAATGATCCCAATATCACTTTGGATCAAAATTCAAATCAAAATCAGCAGTTGGCGTGTCGGATGAGCTTTAGTCAACCGATACAGGATCATAATGATTCAATGCAGAATATTGTGAGTGCAGCTAGTGGATCATTGAGCAGAGTTGTTGATGCCATTGCACTGTCAATTATGGCCTCGGATTCGAAAACTCAAACCAACATCAATGGGGTGATTTGTTCATAATCTAGATGAAATATGGTGGAAATGGAGCATAGATGTTCACTTAACGTTTTAATCTTTATATCCATCTAGTGCTTTAATATTGTTTTAAGTTGTTCTCTTTAAGTTACAGCTCATACGAATAGTCTATTCGCTTTTAGCTAAATCAGAGCATTAAAGAGAGTATAACAATGAATCAATGTGTGATGAGTGCAAAAAATATTATTCGTGGTAAGCACCACCCAGAGTTTTTGCAGGAAGAAGTTTTAACCGATATTTTTGTCCAAACTGCGCAACGCCTCCCTCAAAAGACTGCCCTGATCGAAGCAGAGCAACAGATCAGTTATGCCGATTTATACCAGCAAGCACTGGTCATGGCACA
>NZ_KB850120.1:442558-509095 GCF_000369645.1 Acinetobacter sp. CIP 64.2 | reverse complement strand
GTCAAATCCGCAGCTTCGGCACATAGTTTTAGCCCCGTTACATCTTCCGCGCAGGCCGACTCGACTAGTGAGCTATTACGCTTTCTTTAAAGGGTGGCTGCTTCTAAGCCAACCTCCTAGCTGTCTATGCCTTCCCACATCGTTTCCCACTTAACTATGATTTTGGGGCCTTAGCTGGCGGTCTGGATTGTTTTCCTCTTGACTACGGACGTTAGCACCCGCAGTCTGTCTCCCGGATAGTACTCATTGGTATTCGGAGTTTGCATCGGTTTGGTAAGTCGGGATGACCCCCTAGCCGAAACAGTGCTCTACCCCCAATGGTATTCGTCCGAGGCGCTACCTAAATAGCTTTCGGGGAGAACCAGCTATCACCAGGCTTGATTAGCCTTTCACCCCTATCCACAAGTCATCCCCTGGCTTTTCAACGACAGTGGGTTCGGTCCTCCAGTTAGTGTTACCCAACCTTCAACCTGCTCATGGATAGATCGCCTGGTTTCGGGTCTATACCCAGCAACTAAACGCCCTATTAAGACTCGATTTCTCTACGGCTCCCCTATGCGGTTAACCTTGCTACTGAATATAAGTCGCTGACCCATTATACAAAAGGTACGCAGTCACCGAACTAGTCGGCTCCCACTGCTTGTATGCATGCGGTTTCAGGATCTATTTCACTCCCCTCACAGGGGTTCTTTTCGCCTTTCCCTCACGGTACTGGTTCACTATCGGTCAGTCAGGAGTATTTAGCCTTGGAGGATGGTCCCCCCATATTCAGACAAGGTTTCACGTGCCTCGCCCTACTCGTCATCATTGTGTGTGCCCTTTCGTGTACGGGAATATCACCCTCTACGTTCGCACTTCCCAGAGCGTTCCACTAGAACACACACAACTTAATGGGCTGCTCCCCGTTCGCTCGCCGCTACTAAGGGAATCTCAATTGATTTCTTTTCCTAAGGGTACTGAGATGTTTCACTTCCCCTCGTTCGCTTCATAAGCCTATGTATTCAGCTTATGATACCCGCCTTATAGCGGGTGGGTTCCCCCATTCAGAAATCTCCGGATCAAAGGATATTTGCCGCCTCCCCGGAGCTTTTCGCAGGCTATCACGTCTTTCATCGCCTCTGACTGCCAAGGCATCCACCACATGCACTTAATTACTTGACTATACAACCCCAAACAGTCGCTAACACATACAAGTGAGTGTTATCGTTGCAAACTTAATTGCTACTGATTCGTTGTCTGTGCATTTAAGCACTGTACAGCTTCAATCTAAATTCATATACCAAAACGCTTGATTCAGTGTTTTTGCTAGTTCTCAGATTAACTCTTCATCTAACTGAAATACTTACGTATTACCGTTAGTGTCAAATTAATCGAGTTTGAACAATTTATTTCAGACTCAATTCTACTAATCTGTTAATGATTAACTACCACCTCGTCGGTGCGTAGTAAACTGTGATAAATCACAGAGATTAATAAACCAGTCAACTTGGACTGTATTCACTAAACTCTATAATCTTCTTAGCTTTGAATTAATTTCGTTCTTACAAACTCTTTTAATTCATGGTGGAGACTAGGAGAGTCGAACTCCTGACCTCCTGCGTGCAAAGCAGGCGCTCTACCAACTAAGCTAAGTCCCCAGCTTATCACTTAATGAACGACATATCTTTCAATCTAAGCTTCTGCAATCAGATTTGGTGGGTCTGACAAGACTTGAACTTGTGACCCCACGCTTATCAAGCGTGTGCTCTAACCAACTGAGCTACAGACCCTCAGATACATCTTCGAAGAACAACTTGTTGTGGATTCTTACCAGTCACCAATCTTTCGTTAAGGAGGTGATCCAGCCGCAGGTTCCCCTACGGCTACCTTGTTACGACTTCACCCCAGTCATCGGCCACACCGTGGTAAGCGTCCTCCTTGCGGTTAGACTACCTACTTCTGGTGCAACAAACTCCCATGGTGTGACGGGCGGTGTGTACAAGGCCCGGGAACGTATTCACCGCGGCATTCTGATCCGCGATTACTAGCGATTCCGACTTCATGGAGTCGAGTTGCAGACTCCAATCCGGACTACGATCGGCTTTTTGAGATTAGCATCCTATCGCTAGGTAGCAACCCTTTGTACCGACCATTGTAGCACGTGTGTAGCCCTGGCCGTAAGGGCCATGATGACTTGACGTCGTCCCCGCCTTCCTCCAGTTTGTCACTGGCAGTATCCTTAAAGTTCCCGACATTACTCGCTGGCAAATAAGGAAAAGGGTTGCGCTCGTTGCGGGACTTAACCCAACATCTCACGACACGAGCTGACGACAGCCATGCAGCACCTGTATCTAGATTCCCGAAGGCACCAATCCATCTCTGGAAAGTTTCTAGTATGTCAAGGCCAGGTAAGGTTCTTCGCGTTGCATCGAATTAAACCACATGCTCCACCGCTTGTGCGGGCCCCCGTCAATTCATTTGAGTTTTAGTCTTGCGACCGTACTCCCCAGGCGGTCTACTTATCGCGTTAGCTGCGCCACTAAAGCCTCAAAGGCCCCAACGGCTAGTAGACATCGTTTACGGCATGGACTACCAGGGTATCTAATCCTGTTTGCTCCCCATGCTTTCGTACCTCAGCGTCAGTATTAGGCCAGATGGCTGCCTTCGCCATCGGTATTCCTCCAGATCTCTACGCATTTCACCGCTACACCTGGAATTCTACCATCCTCTCCCATACTCTAGCTTCCCAGTATCGAATGCAATTCCCAAGTTAAGCTCGGGGATTTCACATCCGACTTAAAAAGCCGCCTACGCACGCTTTACGCCCAGTAAATCCGATTAACGCTCGCACCCTCTGTATTACCGCGGCTGCTGGCACAGAGTTAGCCGGTGCTTATTCTGCGAGTAACGTCCACTATCCTAGAGTATTAATCTAGGTAGCCTCCTCCTCGCTTAAAGTGCTTTACAACCATAAGGCCTTCTTCACACACGCGGCATGGCTGGATCAGGCTTCCGCCCATTGTCCAATATTCCCCACTGCTGCCTCCCGTAGGAGTCTGGGCCGTGTCTCAGTCCCAGTGTGGCGGATCATCCTCTCAGACCCGCTACAGATCGTCGCCTTGGTAGGCCTTTACCCCACCAACTAGCTAATCCGACTTAGGCTCATCATTTAGCGCAAGGTCCGAAGATCCCCTGCTTTCTCCCGTAGGACGTATGCGGTATTAGCATTCCTTTCGGAATGTTGTCCCCCACTAAATGGCAGATTCCTAAGCATTACTCACCCGTCCGCCGCTAGGTTAGGTAGCAAGCTACCCTTCCCCGCTCGACTTGCATGTGTTAAGCCTGCCGCCAGCGTTCAATCTGAGCCATGATCAAACTCTTCAGTTTAAAATCATTAGTAGCTTATGGCTACAAATCTTGGCTCATCAATTTTCTGACTAAAAATTCGCTCAAATAAACTTCGAGAAATTTCTACTCTTCAATCAATGAAATATTTTCGATTGATCAACTAGTAAAAATCCACACAAGTTGTTCTTCTATTCTCTTAATGATCTTCTCGATGATTCGTCATCATCAAGCTAGGTCGGCTATATTACTCTCAATTTCTTAAAAGTCAACAGGTAATTTAGATATTTAGTAAACTTATCAATCAACTCAAGAATCCAACCTTTTCAGCCAAATCCTTGTTTCTCAACAAGTTTTTATCTGCATCACCGCCGATGGATGTGCATTCTACAGCATTCCCAACCCAATACAACCCCCTAAATAAACTTTTTTATTCAAGTGAACATTTTTTGAACGCTTCAGTTACTTTTAATGCTTTTTCTTTGTGTTCAAGAACTTTTTTTAAACAATTAAGTCCAGTAGAATATGTCTCTTGCTTCACATTTTTTGGCACTTTTGATTGAAAATACGGTTTGCTAGTAAAAAGGCTCGATATTTATTGCTTGCTGCATCCTTTGCTGCAAGCCCGCTTTGCTATGCCATCTCAACACATAATTTCTATGAGTTGGCTTTATCTATTTTAAGTTATAGCAAATGGTCCAATACCAATCGTCCAACCATTTGTGTGATTGACAATCAGGATGCTGCAAATCAGTTTCAATCTAATATCCGTCAGTTGGCTTATGAATATCAGGTACAAGCGGTTAGTGCTAAAGACTTTCCAAAAACGGAGTGTCATGTTGCCTATTTCACCACAACCTCTCCACAGCAACAGCAGAATTTAATTCAGGCCTACCCTTCTCGATCTTTGCTTTCTTTAAGCACCAATAACCCGGCATGCGAAGTAGGAAGTATTTTCTGCTTATATAATAAAAAGACCTTTTCTACCTTCAAGGTGAATTTGGAGGCTTTAAGCTATTCCAAAGTGCATATCGACCCACGTGTTTTACTTTTAGCAAAGAATGCGGGGTAAGCACTGTGATTCCAAACTTATACCAATCAACATCCTTACATGCTTTATTTCGTAAATCACAATTTGCAATCTTTGCAATTACCTTTGTGATCTGTTCTTTTACATTCGCCACCATCTCCATGTTCACCATGGAAACTTATGCAAAGCAAAATTTACAGTTATTGAGCCAAACCGTTTTGGAGCGTGTTCAGCCTGCCGTAGTATTTAGGGATAAAGGTGCCATTGATCAAATTCTTGATGACTATACCAGTGAACATGCCATTCGCAGTATTCATGTCTATGATCCTCAACAACAGTTGTTAGCTGAAAGTAGCAAGAAAGTTGCTCATACCTCCGTCATGCAAGATTTAATGGATCGCTGGTTTCTTCATGATCCTGTTAAACTCATGATTGTGCATCATAAGAAAAAAGTAGGCGAGTTGGTACTGTATGGCAGTTCTGAAAATATTTTACATTTTTTAAAGACCATTATCATTGGTCTCGCCATTTCAATGTTCTTCATTGTGATTGCCCTGCTTTGGTCTGTGAACATTACTTACCGCCAAATTATGCAAGCGATCAAACCATTAACGCATATTGC
The DNA here is from genome assembly GCF_000369645.1 of Acinetobacter sp. CIP 64.2. Lineage (NCBI taxonomy): Bacteria > Pseudomonadati > Pseudomonadota > Gammaproteobacteria > Moraxellales > Moraxellaceae > Acinetobacter > Acinetobacter sp. CIP 64.2. The sequence goes on along the minus strand of NZ_KB850120.1, from coordinate 504,119 downwards.
ACAACTGGTCAGTGATCAAAAAGCTTATAATTTACGTTTCCCGAATAACCACATTCATGAGTTTCAGAACTTAAACACGGTTTTCAATGAACTGTTAGAAGAAATCCAGATCTGGCACACACATCTGCAAAAAGAAAATCGTCAACTTTCATTTCAGGCGCATCACGACCAACTCACCAGTTTGCCAAATCGCCATTATTTTTACCAAGAGCTATTTAATATCTTTGAAAACCCGCAGTATCGTCACAACTCTGCTTTATTGTTTATCGACAATAATAAGTTTAAATACATCAATGACGAGTTTGGACATTTAGCTGGAGATGCAGTTTTAAAAGAAATGGCTACACGCTTAAGGCTTTCAGTTCGTCATGAGGATTTTATTGCTCGTTTAGGAGGTGATGAATTTGCCATCATCTTACATTCAATTCATCATACCGATCATTTAACAACAATTGCTGAAGGCGTTCTTGCAAGTTGTGGAGAACCTTTAGAGTTTAATGGTCAAATGATTCATTTCAGTTTTAGCTTAGGGGTTGCTTTTTCTCAGTTTGCAGAGAATCCAGAGGATTTGATCATGCAGGCCGATCAAGCTATGTATAGAGCTAAACATTTAAACCCACATTGGTTTCTTTATAAACCAGAAATTTAGGACATGTTATGCGCGCTCACACCATTAAAATTTCATTTATTGCGTTACTCTGCCTAACATTGGCTGGCTGCTTGAGTTTTGGTCCATTAAAGTATCGTCAGGTCAAAATGCTAAAGAAAGAAGGCTTCGTTTTGACCGATGAGGGCTGGACCCTAGGTCTACCAGAACGTTTGCTGTTTGACTTTAATAAAGCAGAAATCAAACCTGAACATCAAAAGGAAATTGTCCGTTTAGCAAACCAGCTGAACAAATATGACTTACAAAAGTTAAAAATTGTAGGACATACTGATGATATCGGCAATCCTGAGTATAACCAGAAGCTTTCAGAAGAACGTGCTCAGAGTGTTTCAACAATCTTTATCACACAAGGGTTCAAGCCGAATAACTTAACTGTAGTCGGTCGTGGTGCGAGTCAGCCTTTTGTTCCAAATACCTCTGATGAAAATCGTGCCAGCAATCGTCGTGTGAATGTCATCATTATTCCTTAATAATTACTGCTCCATAGCATAAAAAAGCCGACGCAATGCAGTCGGCTTTTTTTAGATCAGTTCAATAATATCAATCGTTGGTGGAACCCGAAACCGAAATGGTACACCGACCATCCCCGTACCAACGGTCACAAAAACTTCTGCATGTTCATGTGTATAAAAGCCCTTTTTATGACCTAAAATAGAGACACGTTTCATGATGTAACTGGTAATCCATGGCAACTCAATTTGCCCGCCATGTGTATGACCAGATAACATGAGTGGTCGCGTTGGCAGCTCTGGAACCATATCTACCGTATCTGGATTGTGCGACAAAATCAGCCAAGGTTTATCTTGAGGTAAATCGGGCATAAATCGCATATTTGCCTTGCCTGCCCACAAATCACCAATTCCAATCAGGCGAAATTCATCAAATTCGACAATCTTGCCTTCAATATCAATAACATTGTTTAGCTCTAAAGCCTTTTTTAGCAGCTCTTGAATCGGTGGACCTGGATATTGTTCATCGTGATTACCTGGGACTGAGTAAACGGGAGCCTGAATTTGTTTTAAAACAGCCAATTCCTGCACCAGTCGATTTTCAGGTTCATAGGTCCAATCCCCTGCAACCACCACCAAATCCGGTTGCGCTTGGTTCAATTTCTTGACCATACTTTTCAGTTGACGTTCGTGTCCAGAAAATAATCCGACATGCATATCTGCAACCAAAGCAACTTTGATTGGATGGCGAAACTCACGCTCTGAATTCAGTCGATATTGATGATGTTTTACATGAATTTGATGCGGCTCGATAAAACGCGCATAGATCAAGATACTGCTGAGTAAAAAGATGAAGCCAGCCTGATGCAGGCTGTAATATTCGACCCATCCCGCATAAACACTAAAAAACCACAGTGGAATCAATAAATAAGACAGATAAAACGCCAATAAATGTATAAAAGCTTTAAATGGATGAATGGTTTCTGTACGGGATTGGTGTACCCAGGCCTGAATCAAAGCCCAGAGCGCCAAAACAGCGAAAATAAGATAAAAACCAAGAATAATAGTATCCGAATTCGACATTAAAGCCCTCATTAACTTCACTTTAGGGCCATCCATCTCATCTTATATTTATCTTTTTCGATGAAGTGGTATACTCAAGCCCAACTTTTAATCAGTGACGATTATGACGCAATTTTCTCATTTAAATAACAAACATACAAAGATAAGTACAAGTGCTTACAATAAAAGTATGATTGCGATTTATTGCTCAATTGCACTGACCGTTACAGGTTGTAGCACCTTACCCAAGCATAAAATTGAACCGATCATCCAAACATCTGCCCAGATTGATACCTCTCATACTTCACTCGCACAGGTCATTCAGCCTTTGCAAGAACAGCATCCCGATCTAACTGGCTATCATGTTTTATATGAACCATTAGAAGCTCTTTCAGCACGACTTCGCCTGATTGACAAGGCTGAAAAGACTCTTGATTTACAATATTATATTTGGGATAACGACAAAGTTGGCGCCTTGGCTTTACATGCCTTGATTCGCGCTGCAGATCGAGGTGTTCGGGTTCGCCTCTTGATTGATGATAATAATGCCAAGCATACCGAAGGCATTTTTCTTGCACTCGCACAACATCCCAATATAGAAGTTAAGCTCTTTAATCCCTATCGTTTTCGTAAATATCGTGCGCTAGATATGGTGCTAGACTTAAAACGTATCAATCGTCGCATGCACAATAAGAGTTTTATTGCTGATCATCAGGTTGCCTTGATCGGTGGACGCAATATGACTAATCAATATTACAACGTCAGTGATAATTACCAATTTTCCGATGTGGATGTGATGTTGTTTGGTACAGCTGTAGAAGATATCTCCAAATCATTTGATGATTATTGGAATCATGAATATGCCTATGATGTTCGGGAAGTCGTCAAACAGCGCTCTCATCGTTTAAGCTATGAAAGCCTTAAACAACAACTCGATGAACACTACAAACGTATTACTGTTCAAAACTATTTGGATTTAACCAGCCAGTCGGTCGCCATTAATGCCTTAATGAATCGTGATATTTCACTCGATTGGGTCAAAGCTGAAGTCGTGAAAGACTCCCCCGACAAAATTAAATCAAAAGCTAAAAAAGAAGAACATCTCAACTTTCAGCTGATCAATCATCTTGAACAGCCCGAAAAAAATATTGATTTAATTTCTGCCTATTTTGTTCCAGAAAAAAAGGGGGCAAAAATTTTAAGTGATTTGGCACAAGATGGAGTTAAAGTCAGAATCCTGACAAATTCATTTAAAGCCAATGACGTTGCTGTCGTGCATGCTTTCTATGGTAAATATCGACAGGAATTACTTGAAAATGGTGTACAACTCTATGAATTTTTGCCCGCACTCGATAAAAGTGATTTAGACAAACATACCGAAGAGCTAGCAAAAAAAGCCAAGGTCAATATTAAAGGTTTAAGCCGTTCCAGTTTACATGCCAAATTAATGGCACTTGATGAAAAACAGGTATTTATCGGCTCATTTAACTTTGATCCGCGCTCAGCCTACCTGAATACTGAGATTGGCGTGTTACTGAATAGCCCACCATTGGCACAAGCAGTGCATGCCACCATGGATCAAAACCTGAAGACCTATGCCTATCGTTTAGTTTTAGATGCCAACAATAAAATTACTTGGCAGCGTGAAACACCTCACGGCCCTCTGATTTATACCAAAGAACCGAAAATGAAATGGTGGCAAAGAGCAGGTATGAAACTGATTTCATGGCTGCCGATCGAAGGCTTCATGTAGTTTCTAAGGCTTCTTCTGGTAATACAGTAAGTACCTTTCTCTGCAAACGCTCCAAACCCGCTCTCATTTGATGATCTACTTCTTTGGTCAACGTTTCTACAGTATGACCTGCCACAGGAATCGCGGGTAAAGTGAGCAAATGTGCAGTAACTTTGGGCATTTCCAAAACACGTTGTACATGTTCTGCAAAACTCATTTCACCAATAAAGGGCGCAACCAAATCCAGTTGCCCCTGTTGGTTCACATAACAGATCACACAAATCTGCACTGGTCGTTGTGCTTCAATAGCAGCACCTAGTAAACGTCCGTGGACTTTTTTAACTTTACTGCCATCGGTCGTCGTGGCTTCAGGAAAAAACAGAACCGGAATATCTTGCTTTAAGAACTCAGCAATTTGTTCACGGATCCGAACCGAATCTCCAGAACCCCGCTTAATAAATAAAGTCCCGCCACCTTTTGCTAAATTACCAACGATCGGCCATTTTTCCACTTCGGCTTTGGCCAAGAAAAAGATACGTGCCCCAGAACCCAACACCGCAACATCCAGCCAAGAGACGTGATTACTGACCCATAGTGCTGGTTCACGCGGAATGCTGCCGTGCACTTGCACTTCAATATTGAATACTTCACATAATCGACGGCAGAAATACTGTACATAACGGGTATTTACAGGATTATTCGGGTCTTTATATAAGCCATGTCGGTAAATAAGATAAAAACCCTCACCAATGGTTTCGAGACCTGCAGCTAATTTTTTGCTGTATAAACTAAATTTTGAAAACAAACTTAAAGGAGGATGATTTACTGCTGTTGCTTGTTGAGTCATAAATTCTTAAAACCGTACGCATAGATGCACGTGTGCATTGAATTAAACTTGTTATATCATGCCGATATCAATTTATAGAAGTTTTCACCATAACAAAAAACGAATGTGAGCATAAATTTTTCCAATTTTAAAAGATTTATCAGATCAAATATTATAAATAGATCGAATTTACTGATCAAAAGGTGATGTGATGAATCAGCAAAGCACAACATCCGAACCACAAACCACCATTCCTTATGGCTATGCTTTAAGAATGTTTCTGGGATGGTCAATTTTATACATGGGTACATTGGTTGGATTCATTGAGCTATTACGTCGTAATATCATATAAATCCACGAAGTCTTTGCCCTTTGCTTGAGGTTTATTCTAGAATAAGACTTTAAAAATAAGGATTTCAGAACAGCGTGGAAAATTTTGAGCAGCGTCAAAGTGGTGAACGGGCAATTTTAGTCAGTGTATCGGTTCACCTGCTCGATGATCTGGATGCTGAAGAGTTCCGATTGCTCGCCCAATCTGCTGGCGCTGAAATCCTTGAACATCTCATTGTGCAGCGCAATAAACCCGATCCAAAGTTTTTTATTGGTTCTGGCAAAGTTGATGAGATTGCAGAGTTAGTGAAAAGCCACGAAGCAGAGTTGGTGATTTTTGACCATTCACTCTCGCCTGCGCAAGAACGCAATTTGGAACGTATTCTTAAGTGCCGCGTGATTGACCGCACTGGTTTGATTCTTGATATTTTCGCCTTACGTGCACGTACCCATGAAGGTAAATTACAGGTGGAGTTGGCTCAGCTAAAACACCTCTCTACCCGTTTGATTCGTGGTTTTACCGGCAATTTAGAACAACAAAAAGGCGGTATCGGTCTGCGTGGGCCAGGTGAGTCGCAACTAGAGACGGATCGACGCTTAATCCGTGTCCGTATTACCCAACTCAAAGATAAACTGACCAAAGTTCAGCAAACCCGCTTACAAGGTCGTGCTGCTCGTCAAAAAGCCGCCATTCCGACCATTTCACTAGTGGGCTATACCAATGCTGGAAAATCGACATTATTCAATATCCTTGCTAAAAGCGATGTTTATGCAGCTGATCAACTGTTTGCAACCCTCGATCCAACCTTACGTCGTTTAGACTGGGATGGTGTCGGTACGGTTGTACTGGCTGATACCGTTGGATTTGTCCGAAATTTACAACATGATCTGGTTGAATCTTTCAAAGCCACATTAGAAGAAACGCTAGAGGCAACACTGCTCTTACATGTAATTGATAGCAGCAGCCCGAATATGCCTGAACAGATCGAAGCCGTAGAGTCGGTACTCAAGGAAATCGGTGCTGATGCCCCAGTTTTGCAGGTCTACAATAAAATTGACTTAAGTGGCGATGCAGCCAAAATCATTTATAAAGCGCCGGGTCTGCCTGATCGCGTCTATGTCTCAGCACATTCAGGACAAGGGCTTGAACAACTCAGCGAAGCAGTGCAACAATGCTTAATGGGACAGCTACAACAATTTGATCTGGTACTCAAAGCGGCTTACGGTAAATTACGTACCCAACTCTACAGCTTGAATGTGATTCAATCGGAGCATTATGATGATCAAGGTGATCTACATTTATCCGTCTGTATCGCGCCACACAAATTGGAACAACTCATTAAACAAGCACATTTACCATTAGACGAAATTCTTGGGAAAAAAGCTTCCCTATTCCAACGACCTTTGGAAGAATTTGAGATTGATCACCCAACACCTTAATTGTGGTCAGCCATCATCTGGATAGACAAGAGTAAAAAAATGAAAAATATAGATTGGACAGCTTGGTTTGGCACACTTCTCTTAATCATTGTCTATCGTGAAGGGGCTGTTGCGATCACAAAAGTTTTTGGTCACCCAGAACTGGGCAATCTGGTTGGTCTGATCAGTTTATTAATCACATTACTGATCTGGAGGCGGTTTAGAAAAATTTCCAATCGCCTGACAGACACCAATAATAAAATCTTGAAAGAAAGCGGCTTCGCCTTTTTGCCGATTTGTGCAGGCTCATTAATTATGCTGGTACATATGGGCAAAGAAATTCCTGCATTCTTATTTATCCTAACCTTTAGTACATTATTGCCATTATGGGTCTATGCCAAAATGGCGAAACGCTGGTTATAAGGAGCTGATCTATGTTAATGGTTATCTATGGCTTCATTATTACCCTCATTAGTTATCTGATTGCTAAACCACTGAATCAGAAATTTCCACAGATTCCGCTAATTGTGTTTGGCATGTTTATTGTCATCGCATTCTTAGCCATTTTTGGTATTCCATATCAACAGTATATGGATAATGTGAACAACGTTTTTAGTCACCTGCTTGGCTATGTCACGGTTGCTTTGGCCATTCCATTGGCTGCCATGCGTTATGATGATTTGCCGCTCAAATCAATGATTGGCATCCTTGGTTTTGCCAGCATCAGTGCGGTTGCCTTACCGATGAGCTTGGCCTATTTGCTGCATATGTCTGAACCAACCATTATGGCTTTTGCCACCCGTGCCGTGACCACCCCGATTGCATTGAACATCGCAACGCTCCTGCATGCTCCTTTAATGATGGTCACCCTGATTGTGATTCTATCGGGAGTGATTGGCGCTGCATTCTCGCCATGGATCTTAAAACATATTCACGATGAGCGTGCTTCTGGTCTAGCCTTAGGTTTAGCTGCACATGCGATCGGTACGGCGCAAGCATGGCAACGTGGCCCTGTTACAGGACGTTATGCGGCCTTTGGCATGGCAGTAAATGGTGTATTTACAGCCATTTGGCTCCCTACATTCATTCTCTCTTTATCTTAAAATTTGCCACAAATATCACATAAAGATTGAACTAGTTGTCAGATATCCTCCATAATGTAAGCTTAAACGTTAAAAGGATTTTTAATGATGAGCAAACAATTATTAGGTGCGTTATTTTTATCTGCGGTGAGCAGTTTTACTTTTGCAGAGGATATTACGGGGCTCTGGCAAAGTATTGATGACAAAACGGGGGCGCCTAAAGCATTGGTTGAAATCCGCCAAGAAGCCAATGGAACTTATGCAGGCAAAGTAGTTAAAATTACGCCACGTACGGGCTATACACCAAAAGAAACCTGCGTAGATTGTCCAGCACCTTATACCAACAAACCGATTGTTGGTTTGGATGTGGTGACAGGCTTAAAACATAGTGAAGGTCTGAATTATACCAACGGCCGTATTCTCGACCCAAACTCAGGTAAAGTTTATAGTATGAAAGCCAAACTCAGTGCCAATGGTAAACGCTTGCATTTGCGCGGTTATCTGGGGGTTTCTGCTTTAGGCCGTAATCAGATCTGGATTCGCGCCGAGTAAGTTAAATAAAATTTAGCGCCACGATGCGCACATTGCACTGATCATACAGATCTCGGTTGTCGTCAAAAAAAGCTTCTTCATCTTGTATTATAATGAAGAAGCTTTTTTTATTTTCCGTTCAAAAATTTGATTGAAACGTCAACGATTAATAATTTACAAATGTAAAATAACAATTGAATCTCTAATTAGAAATCAGAAATAATAGGGTACAACCATGGCAGCAAGGAGGCTTAAACATGAACTTGTTCCAAAAACTGATTTCTTTTTTCTTTCTATTGACCTTCAGTCATTTTGCTTTTGCTCAAGATATTACCGGGATTTGGCAAAGTGTTGATGATGTGACAGGTGCCCCCAAAGGACAGGTTGAAATCATAAAAGAAGCCGATGGTTCTTATACAGGTAAAATCATTAAAATTACCCCGCGTACAGGTTATACCCCCAAAGAATTTTGCACAGGCTGCCCTGCGCCTTATACCAACAAGCCAATTTTAGGCCTAAATGTTATCACTCAACTCAAGCATAAAAATGACCTGACCTATACAGGTGGCAAGATCCTTGATCCCAATGGAGCTCGTGTTTATAGCCTGACTGCCAAACTAAGTTCTAATGGGCAGCGCTTACATTTACGCGGTTATGTTGGTGTCTCTGCATTAGGACGAAGCCAAATCTGGATCCGAGTCAATTAAATTTACCGAGTCCAAGCCATAAAAAAGCCCTGTCAGATGCAGGGCTTTTTTATGGCTTGGACGTGATAAGGCTTAACGAGACTGCAACTTAGAATAATCTAAAAGGACGTTTGCAGCTTCAGTAATGAAGGTTTCTTCTTCTGGCAATGGTGGACGCAAGTGTGCTTTCATTTTGGCACGCGACTCAACCAGAGCGTCGATAGAAGCTTGATAACTTTCCCAGTTTGCATAAGGTGCTAAGCCTGTTGCACTACGGCGTTGGTTCTCCGCGTTCAAGGTTTGCTTTTCAAGATCAATTAACTCAGCACGACGCTGACCAATATCCAGCGATACTTTCTTTTGATCCGAAGTTTTCTTGGCAATTGCGGTTCGTGCTTCTAGATATTTAAACTGAGAATCTGCTGCAACACGTTGTTGAGAAAACTCTGTCAATTTAGCAATATAAGGTTGTACAGAGCCTTCGCGCTTAAATGGTGCTGTTGGAATGGTATCCCACTTCAGGGCATTTTTCGCTTTGCGCTCACCAAACTCCTCATTGTAAATATCGACCAATTTGATGTCTGGAATCACACCTTTGTTTTGTGTACTGCCGCCAGTAATACGGTAGAACTTACGCTGTGTTAACGTCGCCTGACCATAAGCCAGTGAATCTAGCTGAACCTGTGCGGTGCCCTTACCTGTAGTGGTACTACCAATGATAATACCGCGCTCATAGTCCTGAATCGCGGCAGAGTAAATCTCACTTGCAGAAGCAGAAGCCAAGTTGACCAGTACCGCCATTGGACCAGCATAAAGCTGTTCACCGCCATCGGTATCTTCAAAGACATTGACATTACCATTACCATCACGGATCTGCACCACAGGACCAGACTTGATCACCTGACCAAGCATACGTGCCACCTCTTCCAGTGAGCCACCTGGGTCATTACGCAAGTCGACCAAGATCCCTTCTACTTTTTGTGCTTTCAGCGACTCTAATGCTTTGGCTGTATCTTCCGATACGGAGCGATATTCGGTCCCAGCACGACGTGAACGATAGTCAAAATAGAAGGATGGGATTTCCAGTACACCAAACAGATGTTTTTTACCGTCACGGGTAATTTCAACGGTACGGGAACGAACACCAGCATCTTCTTCTTGGATAATGTCACGGGTTAAGGTCACATTACGTGCTTGGCTCATCGATGCACCAGCACCCAATAACCGTACCACAACTTTGGTCCCCCGTTTACCTCGAATCAGTCCCACGATTTCCGAACTTGGCCAGCCAATCACATCAACCATTTTCTCGCCGTCTTGAGCCACCCCAATGATGCGATCACCTGATTTCACCTGCCCCGATTTACTTGCCGGGCCACCTTCAACGATGGTTTCAATCTTGGTGTAGTCTTCATTGCCACGCTCAGGACGAATCGAAACCCCTATCCCTTCTAACTGCAAAGTCGTTTGGCGGTTTAACTCCATCGCATCAATCGGCGGATAGTAATTACTGTGTGGATCATAGGTGGCCAACATGGCATTCAAGGTCTTTTCCAACACATCATCGCTTTTCACACGTCCAATACGTTCTAACTGACGGGTATAACGTTTCGTCAAGGTTTGAACTGGTGTTAAATCTTCGGGTCCAGTTAAATCCTGACCATTGGCAAGCGATGGATCTGCTTTTAATGCTTTTTGTTTAGCCTGCTCTTCTTCTTTGCTAATGGTTAAATTAATGAGCTGTGAAACCAGCATTTTTTGCCAGTGAGCCTGTTGTTCAGCCGTGGTTTTGAAATATGCTGCCTTTTCACGATCCGTATCAAGGTAGACATCTTTTTGATTCAGGTTTTGCGGCTTCTTCAATTCAGCCAACATAAACTCATAGAATTGTTTCAAACGATCACGATATTGTGCATGAATCGCAAACGGTCCCGTCAGGTTACCCGCTTTTAATGAACTGCCAAACGTAGCGCCATATTTCTTTTGATAGTCTTCCACTTCACCACTTAAAAATAATGAATGATCTGGATCAAGACTATCCAAATACATATTCAAAATACGGTTTGAAGTGGTTGCATCCAGACGCATATTTAAATAATGCTGACGATCAACCAATGTAGCTAACTGACGCGCAACCAAGGCCTGTTCCTGAGATGGCTTGATGACTGTTGAAACAAGAGGTGTCTCAGTCGCTGCAAATGCCTCATTTATGGTATGAGAGAAAAATAAACCACCAGTCGCAATTGCAACTGCACACGCTATCATTTGAAGTTTCATAAAATTTTGGTACTTCCTTGGATATGGCAATTATTACACGCTGATCTGATCAATATGAACACCTTTCATTCACCTCCATCACAACATGTAAAACTCATAAGTCATTATAAATAAATGACCAACAAGCACTTATCATCAATATCATCTAGTTTTATCATATTCTGTACTGACAAAATGTAGCAAATCATTGCACAATTTAGCTATCGTTTTTTTCATCAATTTTTTATCAAAATTCAAACGGAATCCTTATGATCGGCGCATTGATGCTGGATATTGCTGGCACAGAACTTACCCAAGAAGATATTGAACTCTTACAAGCTCCGCAAGTCGGCGGCATGATTTTATTTGCACGAAATATTGAATCCCCTCAACAAGTTCGAGCCTTAACCGACCATATGCGCCAAATCCGCCCAGAGATTCTGATCGCCGTTGATCAGGAAGGGGGCCGCGTCCAACGCTTAAGACAAGGCTTTACCTTACTTCCAGCCATGGGCCGATTGGGTGAGCGCTACCTCAGCAAGCCACAACAAGCGATTGAACTGGCTGAGCAATGCGGCTGGTTAATGGCGACTGAGGTACTGGCCGTAGGGATTGATTTTAGTTTTGCTCCAGTTCTTGACCTGAATGATGTCAGCGATGTAATTGGTGATCGCGGTTTCGCCAAAAACATGCAAGACATCGTGCCTCTGGCAGATGCCTTTATGCGTGGTATGAAAAAAGCAGGCATGGCCACCACAGGTAAACATTTCCCAGGACATGGTTCAGTCAAGGCTGACTCACATGTGGCCGCTGCAATTGATAACCGCTCATACCAAGAAATTTACGACAAAGACATGCAAAGCTTTATCAAGCTGATGCCGCAACTGGATGCCTTGATGCCAGCCCATGTGATCTATGATCAAGTTGATCCAAACCCAGCAGGTTTCTCACCGTTCTGGTTACAGCAAATCTTACGTCAACAGCTTAAATTTGACGGCGTATTATTCTCAGATGACTTGAGCATGCAGGCTGCCTGTGTCGCAGGTGGTGCCGATGCACGTATCCAAGCCGCTTTAAAAGCAGGTTGTGATATGGGGCTGGTCTGTAATGACCGTGCCGCAGCATGTACCGCTTTGGATGGCATCCAAACCTTGGCTTTGCCAAATCAACAACGCTTAGAACGTATGCGCGGTAAAATTCCAAATATCCAAGTCGGCACGACGTTGACTTTAGATGATGAAAACTGGCACAACGTCAGAAAAGTCATTGAAGAGTTTAAGAATTCGTTCTAACTTACTTCATATTAAAAAATATTTTTGCCGATATACGATACCCGGTAATGTCATCCGCAACCTGCGTGATTTCCAAAAGATAGATATAGTCTGTCTATATGCTGTAATTAATCACATGCAAGGAATGAACAGGTTTTGCGGATGACAATGCCTTTGGTTACTTTGGGCGAAACCAAAGTAACTCCAGCTGAAAGCTTATCCTGATATCAGATGAGGACTTAGCAAGACACCGTTATAGATATCGTTAAAAATAAGAATTAGGGAAAAAGAGTCTAGGACAGATGACACAACAACTTTCAAAACACCGCCACATTTCATTTACCGCACACTACACCGGCTATATCTGGTATCAAATGGGGATTTCACATCCAGCACTGGCAACCGCCAAAGGAAAAACTTTAGCGGCTCTCGTTCATCCAATTGAGAGCTGGGCAGAAAAATATGTCGGTGGCAGCATGCGCACTACACTGAAACAACGTCACAGCATGCTCGACAACCAGTTAAAAGCACTGATTGAGCAACATCCAGACCTGCAAGTGCTAGAAATTGCATGTGGCTTATCCCCACGTGGTTGGTGGTTTAGACAACATTATGCAACGATCACTTACCGTGAACTGGATTTGCCAGACATGGCTGCCACCAAACAAGCGGCACTGCAACAAATTGAAAGCAATACCGATGCTGTACTGTCTGTCGACTTATTTACCGATGCTTTTGCTGCCGCATTTGAGGTGTTCGATCCTCAACGGCCTTTGGTGATTATCAGCGAGGGACTGATCAATTACTTTGAAAAACCAATGTTACAGCAACTGATTCAAGCCATTGCCAATTACGGCCAAGGCTTTAAAACGCTGCATTATTTAACAGACATCTATCCAGAACCGACCCAAAACAAACTCGCCACCATTATCTGGAACAGTAGCCGTTTATTAAAATGGATGTCGCGCAGTGCGTTTAGCTTTCATTTTCAAACCCCTGCCGAAGTTGAACAGTTTTTTCATGAAGCTGGCTTTAATCACGTTGAGGTGCTACAACCCAAGCAATTTTTTCAACAAGTCACTTTAGAAAGTACGCAGCAACACTTAGGCGACCTAGTCTGGATGATTCAAGCCACCAATAAATAAGCGCACAAAAAAAGTGGCAAATTGCCACTTTTTAATCTTGAAATACTCGTTATTCAGTTGGCTGTTGGCGTTGAATAAAACGAGTCAAACGCTCTGCGATATCAAAACTGCCGTGTTTAAATAAGATGCGCAGTCCTTGCTCAGTTGCATCAAAGATTAAACATTCAATTTTAAACTCACCCTCTTCATCAGCTAAATGTAAGGCTAAATCACGTGGATGTTGATTGATAAAATCAAGTTGCTCAATATTGTGAAGCTTTAAATACACGCCAAAGAAAGTGATATCAACGATCTTCACATCAGCTTCTGTCGCAAGATGGCGATGCGATAATTTGCTTTCGGGCTGTAAGACCGTAATACGTTCTTCACCACGCCGCTCGATCTGCTGCATTTGTTCCCGTGTCATTGAGATAATGCCATCCAGATTGTCTATGGATTCACCTTTTAAAAAGGTGGTAAACAAATTCATGGTTTCTTTACGGCGCTGCAATTGTGGCACATGATCAGCATTGGCAATCAATGCAAACTGCATATCCTGACACTGCAATGCAAAATCTGCATTCTCATGCGGTAAAGTAAAACTGTCATACTGCCCTGCTGCCACCAAGGTTTTACACTGTGGTACAGGTACATCACTTAAGCGCAACAAGCGATTGCAGTTGATTTCATAACGTTCGCGTTCAGTTGCACTGAACTCAGCCATCTGTTTAAAGAACAAACGTTTTGCAGTAGGTGACATCCGTGTTTTATCAAGTTTGGCATGATTGACCAGATAAAGAATCACGGCCTGACCAAATTCTTCCATCCGGTCTTCGCGCATTAAGTGCAGTGATTCTTCGAGCAACATCCGCCAGCTTTTACGGGTTTTCTGCATCACTCCCATCAAAACCATACGGTCAATCAACTCAGGCCGTTGGTCTGCAAAAGACGAAGCCACCACGGAACCCAATGACATGCCCATCATTGAAACTTTATCAATCCCAACAATATCCAGCCATTGACCTAGCATTTTAGATAAATCTGGCAGTTCTAAAATACCTGCAGATTCACCTGTATCAACATTACGAATTTGCTGATTCGCACCCATCGAAGGTAAATCAATTAAAATAACGGGCCCACTCTCGAAAAGTTGCTCAACACAATACTTATAAGAGTTAAAATTTTGAAATGCGCCCCCGACAATTACAATCGGCGTGTTGTAGATCGTTTTCGGATCTGCAATTGCCATATATTCAATTTTCCAACCATCAATCCACGTGGTACGCGCTGGTTGTTTAAAACTGTTTTTATTGTAAATGTCGAAAAAACCAAAGCCTGTGTAGGTATGATTGATATCCGAGTCCATTTGGATAATGGAATTCATGCCCTTCCTCCATCCTTGTTTATTTTTGTGTTGCAAGCATCTCATTTTCTATGACTTCTACTTGCAAGTTAACAAATTTATAAAATTTGTATTACATTTATCCTATACTTTTTCATTCTATACATATGCACGTTTTATACGCAATCATTTCCTTAACCACTTATCTTGTTTCGCTCCATAATCTTTTGCAAAATATGTAATCTCGACTTTAGATTCAATATCTTCATCGCACTAAAATAAAAAAATTTGTGCCAATTAACGCTTGATAATTTTTTGAATTGTCAGTTCAGCCTATTCATTGTTCAGCCGTTGACTGTTACTATCTTTATAAATACATGCAAATACCAAACTGCTATGCAAGACTCTATACAAAATTATATGCAACAAGTCGGCGCTCAGGCACGTCAGGCCTCTCGTATTTTAACGAGTGCATCGACGCATTTAAAAAATCATGCCCTATCTGCAATCTATACGGCTTTGGAAAATAATCAAACCCAAATTTTGGCAGCCAATCAAATTGACATGGACAGTGGTCGTCAACGTCAACTCGACAGTGCCCTACTTGACCGTTTAGAACTGACCCCTGCTCGCTTTAAGGGCATGTTACAAGGCTTAAAAGATGTAATTGCCTTGATTGATCCAATTGGTGAAATTACCGATTTGGCTTATCGCCCATCAGGTATCCAACTCGGAAAAATGCGTGTGCCTTTGGGTGTGATCGGCATGATTTATGAATCTAGGCCGAATGTGACACTTGAAGCTGCTTCATTGGCGTTAAAATCAGGTAACGCTATTATTTTACGTGGTGGTTCAGAAGCACTCGAGTCGAATAAAGCGATTGCAACGGCGATTCAACACGGTCTGCAAATTTCAGGTCTGCCTGAACATGCGGTTCAAGTGATTGATACACCAGATCGTGCTGCAGTCGGTCATCTGATTACCATGACCGAATTTGTGGACGTGATTGTGCCACGTGGCGGTAAAAGCCTGATTGAACGTATCAGCAATGAAGCACGTATTCCTGTGATTAAACACTTAGATGGTAACTGCCATGTATTTGTTGAAGCACAAGCAGACCTGCAAAAAGCCTTACCCATCGCACTCAATGCCAAAACGCATCGCTATGGCGTGTGTAATGCCATGGAGACCTTATTGGTCGATGAAGCGATTGCGGAAGAGTTCTTACCACGTATTGCTGAACTCTATGCAGAAAAACAAGTTGAGCTACGTGGCTGTGCCGAAACCCAACGTATTTTAGGCATCTCTGTAAAAACAGCGACAGAAGAAGATTGGTATACCGAATATCTCGGTCCAATTCTTGCAGTCAAAGTGGTGACTGGGATGGATGAAGCAATTGAGCATATCAATAAGTATGGTTCACACCATACCGATGCGATTATTACTGAAAACTTTAGTCTAGCTCGTGAGTTCTTGGCACGTGTGGATTCCAGCTCAGTCATGATCAATGCCTCAACCCGCTTTGCCGATGGTTTTGAATATGGTTTAGGTGCTGAAATCGGGATTTCAACCGATAAAATCCATGCACGTGGGCCAGTCGGTCTAGAGGGCTTAACCTCACAAAAATGGATCGTTTTTGGTGACGGGCAAATCCGCCAATAGCAGAATCGGGCATTTGCTCACAGAAACACGAGGAAGTTCATTTACTTGATCTTTCTCGTTTTTTTATATATTTGCATACAAAAATAATGATAAAACCAACAGATCAATCAAAAGAACAGATGATTTCCAAACTATACTGAATAGATTGATTTATAGACGGGTTGTATAGGCTAAAGTCTATCTTCGCCAAGATGACATCCCATGTTAAAACATTGCGCTTGATCCCATTGCCTGATGCATTGCAGCAAGATCAAAGTGTTCATCATAAAATTTAAAATCTGTTAGGTGTTCAAACGTGGCTATATCGGTATTAGTAATTAACTGTGGTTCATCATCCATCAAATACGCGCTCATTTCGGAACGCCGTGAAGACCGTATTTATGGTTTAGCAGAAAATCTGGGCGCCGCAGATGCCCGTATTAAAGGGGTAACCATTGGTGGCGAACCACTGGAACTGTCAATTCCCTATGCAGATCATGCCAAAGCCCTTGAGACCCTATTGGCACGCTTAGCCAATTACAATCCACAAGCCATTGGTCACCGTGTGGTTCACGGCGGTGACATCACCAAAGCAGAACTCCTGACCCCCGAACTGGTTGAGCGTATTGAGGCCGCAACACCACTTGCGCCTTTGCATAACCCAGCACATTTGATTGGGATTGAAGCCACCTTGCGCTTGTTCCCCCAGTTACCACAAGTGGCTGTATTCGATACCGCATTCCACCAAACCATGCCTGAACGTGCCTATCGTTATGCGCTGCCACAATACTTATATACCGATTATCAAGTGCGTCGCTATGGTTTCCACGGCACCAGCCATGCTTATGTGACTGAACGCGCCAGCGAACTGGCAGGCCATAAAAATGAAGGTGGCTGGCTCAGTGCCCATTTAGGTAATGGTAGTTCGACCTGTGCTGTCTGGAATGGTCATAGTGTCGATACCTCGATGGGGATGACCCCGCTTGAAGGTGTGGTGATGGGCACGCGTAGCGGTGACGTCGATCCGAGTTTGCATTTATTCATTGCCAGCAATCTCGGTTGGGATATCCAGAAAATTGACAGCATGCTCAATAAAGAAAGTGGTTTACTGGGCTTGTCAGGTCTATCCAATGATATGCGCACCTTGGTTGAAGCTTCTAGAAAGGGTCATGAAGGTGCAACCCTTGCCATTGAAGTATTCTGTTATCGTTTGGCCAAATCTTTATCGGCTTTAAGTTGCGGTCTACCACGTTTAGATGGTTTAGTCTTTACAGGTGGTATTGGTGAAAACTCGGCTTATGTCCGTGAAAAGACTTTGGCTTATTTAGTGCACTTTGGTTTGCAATTTAGCAAAGAAAAAAATAATGCTTTGGCTCGCGGTAGTGAAGGTCGTATCGACGATGGTACAGGTCCACAAATCTGGGTGATTCCAACCGACGAAGAAGGCCGTATTGCCAAAGAAACCCGCCAAGTAGTTGAAAAAATTGCTTAATCAACCGATTAGATATATTTAAGGTCATTATGAATACAATTTTACTCATCCCCACAGGTGAAGGCGTTGGTTTAACCTCAGCTTGTTTAGGTATGATCTACGCGCTGGATTGTAAAGGGATTAATGCGGGTTTCTTAAAACCATGTTCTCAGATTGCAGATACCAAAGTAGACCGCACCACCACACTGTATCGTCATTTATTTCAACATCCTTCTGTTGAACCGATCAGCTATGAACGACTCACACAACTGATTGCCCTAGGTGAAACCGATGAGTTGCTTGAAGAGGCCGTGGCCCTACATCGTCAAATCGCTGCCGATCATGATGTCATTATCGTTGAAGGTCTGGTACCCAATGGGCAAGATCATTTTGTCAGTGAAATCAATGCCGCACTTGCACAAGCACTGGATGCACAAGTGGTCTTGGTCAGCACTGCAGATTTAGCAGACCCACGTAAAACAGCAGAAAAAGTCGATGCACATTTACGTCAATTCGGCGGTGCCGCTTCAGCCCGCACCACAGGCGTATTATTCATGCGGACAAAAGGTCTACCTGAGGGAACAGCTGAAATTCCAGTGACACTTGATCCAAGTCTACGTTTAGACCAGCATATTGAAACCTTTGCGCTAGAATTACAACGCTATAACCGCTATATGGGAACCGATGAACTGCCAATTATCGGCCTGGTTCCGTTTAGTAATATTCTGAGCGTGCCACGTAGTCTGGACATTGCTTCGATCATCAATGGCACGTGGTTACATCAAGGTGAAGCCAAACAACGTCGTATTTTGCACACCAGTTTGATTGCATCAAATATTGAATCCGAACTGCATAAATTCGTTGCCGGTGAACTGATTATTAGTGCCTCACAAAGAACGGATGCGATTCTGGCAGCCAGTCTTGCCAGTAGCAATGGTACGCCCTTGGCGGGTTTGGTTTTAACCGAGCAAACAGCGCCCCCAAATAATGTACTGGAATTTTGCCAAAGTGCGATTAAGCAAGGTTTGCCGATCTTACATACCCCTTTCGACACCTTGGAAACCGCACAGCTATTACAGCGCTTTGGAAATGAAATTCCTATTGATGATACTGAACGCGCGGAGCAAGTGACGCGTTTTGTTTCCAGCCATATTGACAATAACTGGCTTGATCAACATACCCAAAATAATCTACATCCACGTCTCTCGCCTTCAGCATTCCGCTATGAATTGGTACAAAAATCCATTTCAGTCAAAAAACGTATCGTCTTGCCTGAAGGGGATGAGCCGCGTACGGTACAAGCGGCTGTGATTTGTCAAACTCGTGGCATTGCACAATGTATTTTATTGGCAAAACCGGAATCAGTCGCTGAGGTGGCAAAAGCACGGGGTATTCAGTTACCAGATGATTTACAGATCATTGATCCAGATACCATTCGTGATCAATATATCGAACCCATGGTCGAGTTACGTAAAGGTAAACTGGATGCACTACAAGCCAAAGCGCAACTGCAAGATACCGTGGTGCTCGGCACCATGATGTTGGCTCTGGATCAGGTCGATGGTCTGGTTTCAGGTGCCATTCATACCACTGCCAATACCGTACGCCCTGCCTTTCAGTTAATTAAAACTGCACCGAATTACTCACTGGTGTCATCCATCTTCTTTATGCTACTGCCTGATGAAGTCTATGTTTATGGTGACTGTGCGATCAATCCTGATCCAAATGCTGAACAGCTTGCCGAGATTGCGATTCAGTCTGCGGATTCAGCTAAAGCCTTTGGTCTAGATCCGCGTATCGCCATGATCAGTTATTCGACTGGAACCTCAGGTGCTGGTGCTGATGTTGAGAAGGTTGCTGAAGCGACTAAAATTGCACAGCAACGCCGCCCTGATTTACTGATTGATGGCCCATTACAATACGATGCCGCTTCAGTTGAAAGTGTTGGTCGCCAAAAAGCCCCTGATTCTCAAGTGGCTGGGCGTGCCAATGTATTTATCTTCCCGGATTTAAATACAGGTAACACCACCTATAAAGCGGTGCAGCGTGCTGCCAATGTGGTCAGTGTCGGTCCGATGCTACAAGGTTTAAATAAACCGGTGAATGATTTGTCTCGCGGTGCTTTGGTCGATGATATTGTATTTACCATTGCCCTGACTGCGATTCAGGCACAATGATATTAAACCTGCGCTTTGATTAAAGTTAAAAAAGCCCTTTTCATTGAAAGGGCTTTTTTATTCGAGGTATTGAGCTAACCAAATGGTATGTCCTGTACACTCAATATCGTCAGCCATCATTTTAATTAACTTAAACCCATTGTCTTGCAGCAAGGTTTGATATTCCTCTGCTGAGAGACTGGCATGGTATAGCGGTTCTCCACCGAGTTCACCAATCGCCTCCCCCTGTGCAGGGCCACTGCTAAACATTAAAACCGTACCTGATTGTGCATATTCAGCAAAACGCTTAAACATGTTGCGTTGATCGTCTTGGGTTAAGTGGAAGAAACTATCCCACGCAACAATGCCCTGAAATTTTTGTTCAGGAAGATACTCCCGAAAATCTTGCTGCAGCCAAACATGCTTTGGGAAAGATTGCCGTGCTGTTTCAATCATATGTTCGGAAGCATCTACACCTGTTACCTGATAGCCTTGTGCAATAAAATACGCAGCGATCGGCTGCGCTGAACCACAGCCTAAATCCAAAATATGCGCCGAGTTTGGTAGCAGGCCAAGAAAACGATCGAGCCAGACTTTCTCAGAAAGAACCTTGCCCCGTCGTTCAATCCATTCACAAGCATGCTTCTGATAAAGTGCAATAATATGCTGCGCTAGATGTTCCTGTACCATTTGATTGCCTATTATAAGTCATTAATTTTTAAAGCCATGCAACAAAATTTTAACAAGATTCTGGCTTATTTAATGTTTGAATTTTCTTGGTTTGCGGCCCTTTTACAAAGAAAATCGCATTACCACATAAAATCAAAATCACACCGATCACCGCATTCATTTGCCAGTGATAGCCTTCCCATACTGTTGAAATCACTAAAGCGACCAAAGGAAATAACAAGGTACTATAGGCCGCTTTGCCTGCACCAATCCGTCCGACCAAATAGAAATACGCAGTAAAACCGATCACAGAACCAAAAATGGCGAGATACAATAAAGCACTGATTGCACTGAATGGCATACTTGGGAAAAAGTTATCCTGTCTCAACCCTGAAATCACAGCCATCAGCAATGAGCCATACAACATGGCATAAGCATTGGTGGTAAAAATATCCAACCCATACTTTTGATGGCGAGTACTGATCATATTGCCCAAAGAGAAACCATAAGTCCCTAGAATACACAGCCCGATACCGAGCAGAGTATGACTATTTAAAGTCGTTCCCACCACGTCATGCCAGAACAAGGCAATAATCCCAAGTACACCAAGTAAAGCCGCAGGATAAAAACGCGTCGACACCTGCTGGGCAAAGAATAATCTGGCGTTGATGGTATTGAAAATCACCGCCATGGAGAAAATCACCGCTTCCAAGCCACTACTGATATATTGCACCGCATAATAAAAACAGACGAAGTTAAAGCCAAAAATACAGCAAGCCTGCAACATACAAAACAGATGATCTTTGCCTGTCAGTTTTTGTAACTTCCGACTCAATACAATAAAAGCAAACAACACCATGGCAGAAATAAAAAAGCGCCAAAACACCGCCACACTGGCCGAAATTCCACTTTGCTGTTGCAGGGTAATTGCAATCCATGTGGTTCCCCAGATCACCACAACCAACGCATATAACAGCGCATTCATATTCTTAAAACCAAACTCAATCTCTATAGCGGCTATTTTGCGAGTTTGAGCCCTCTCTCTGCTTGCATGATCTTGCGGTGATTGTCATCACCTTGCGTTTTTTAGATGAATTTGTTGAGCAGATGACAAAGCTGGCTGAAAGTTCTACACTAAACTGGAGAATATTCGGCACTGCATATAGAAGATGAAATATCAGATTCTAGATCAATTACAGCAATATAAAGCACAATTGCTCGACTCGGTAGAACTGGGTTCGGGTATGCAGCTCGCCATGTGGCAAAATAACCAAGACCGTGTCAGCGTCTGTAGTAATCATCATACCTTGAGCATGTATATTCAAGGAGGCTATGAAAGCTACCAAAAGACGGCTCAAGGCTGGCACAATGGTGGTGGGCCAGATCGTATGTGCCTGATGCCACAAGATTTTGAATCCACTTGGGATTTGCGTGATCCACTGACCTTTGTGCATCTTTACTATACCGAACAACATCTACACCGCGTCGCAGAACAAGTCTGGGATCGCGAGCCCAGCCAGATCATATTAAATCCGCAAATTTTTGTGGCTGACCCGCACATTTCCATGATCTACCGGCACTTCTTACTGAATGGTGCTTGGCAACATCGTGAAAATCATTTACAGATGAGTACGGCGACCACGCTATTACTCAATCATCTGATCAAGAATTATAGTCATGCACAATGGCAAGCACCTGAGGTTAAAGGTGGATTGTCCCCATATGTACTGAAACAGCTCTTGGAATGGATTGATCAACATCTCCATTTGAGTTTGACCTTGTCTGATCTGGCGCAACAAGCGCAACTCAGCGAATATCATTTTGCGCATATGTTTAAACAATCGATGCAGATGCCACCACACCAATACGTGATGCAGCGCCGTCTTAAGCGAGCCCATCAAGCACTTGAACTAAGTACAGCCAATTTGACTGAGATTGCCGTACAATTTGGCTTTAGCTCCAGCAGTCATTTCAGCCATCGCTTTAAAAAGCAGTTTGGCTATTCACCTTCACACATCAGGAAAAACTAAAATCCAGACCGTGTTGTTTTTCGAATATTTCTTAAGCTCAAATTCGCTTTAGACCTTTCGCCAAATCTAAGCTAAAACTCCCACATTCATTGCTTTTTGTCATATAATTTAGCCCGCCAGCTAATCGCCCGCTCAAGAGAAATTTGATATGACAACGATCATCAAACAAGATGACTTGATTACATCAATCAAGGATGCCCTGCAGTTTATTTCTTACTATCACCCACAAGACTTCATCCAAGCGATGAGCCGTGCTTACGATCGTGAAGAAAATAAAGCTGCAAAAGACGCTATTGCCCAGATCCTTATCAACTCACGTATGTGTGCTGAAGGTCACCGACCAATCTGTCAGGATACAGGGATCGTTAACGTTTTCCTTGAAGTCGGCTTAGATGTTAAATTTGATTTAAGCATGAGTCTGGATGATGCAGTCAACGAAGGTGTACGCCAAGGTTACCTAGAAAACTCAAACGTACTGCGTGCCTCAGTTTTAGCAGATCCAGCTTTTGGTCGTAAGAATACCAAAGACAATACGCCTGCCGTGATTCATTACAAACTCGTTCCTGGTAATAAAGTTGATATTACCGTTGCAGCGAAGGGTGGCGGTTCAGAAAATAAATCTAAACTTGCAATGCTCAACCCATCTGATTCAATTGTGGACTGGGTACTGAAAACTGTTCCAACTATGGGTGCAGGCTGGTGTCCACCGGGTATGCTCGGTATCGGGATTGGTGGTACTGCTGAAAAAGCCATGATGCTTGCAAAAGAAGCACTTATGGAAGAAATCAACATGGACGAATTACTTCGTCGTGGCCCACAAAGCAAGATGGAAGAACTCCGTATCGAGATCTTCGAGAAAGTCAATGCATTGGGTATTGGTGCACAAGGTCTTGGTGGTTTAACTACAGTCCTTGATATTAAAATCAAGGATTACCCATGCCACGCAGCAGGTAAACCCGTCGGTATGATTCCGAACTGTGCCGCGACTCGTCACGCACACTTCCAGTTAGACGGTTCAGGTGTTGCACATATTCAAGCACCAAAACTTGAAGACTACCCTGCCGTGACTTGGGATTCTTCACAATCGAAGCGTGTCAACCTCGATACCATTACTCAAGAAGAAATGAATGCTTGGAAACCAGGCGATACCTTATTATTGAACGGTACCATTTATACAGGTCGTGATGCTGCGCATAAGCGTATGGTTGACATGTTAAACAATGGCGAAGAACTTCCAGTCGACTTAAAAGGTAAATTTATTTACTACGTTGGCCCCGTTGATCCTGTGGGTGATGAAGTCGTTGGTCCTGCTGGCCCAACCACTGCAACCCGTATGGATAAGTTCACTCGCCAAGTGTTAGAAGCAACTGGCTTGTTCGGTATGATTGGTAAAGCGGATCGTGGTCCTGCGGCAATTGAAGCAATCAAAGACAATCAGGCAACGTACTTGATGGCTGTTGGTGGTGCGGCTTACCTCGTGTCTAAAGCAGTTCGTGAAGCGGAAGTCGTGGCCTTTGCTGATTTAGGTATGGAAGCCATCTACAAATTCGTGGTTGAAGATATGCCTGTTTCCGTTGCGGTGGATGTAAATGGTACTTCAATCCATGCCACTGCACCAAAAATCTGGCAAGCCAAGATTGGCAAGATTCCAGTGGTTGATGCTGCTGCGTCATAATATTCATACAATTCAAATAGCCGAATCATCGTATTCGGCTATTTTTTTGCCTAAAGCTTCTGCTAGATTATAAAAAAGATGAGAAGAATAAGGCGATATAGAGATGAATAAATCGATGTTCAGCTTAGTGATTGGACTTTGCCTTCTCGCAGGCATACAAAATACATTTGCATCCCCCGCTCAAAGCAAATCGGTCAAAGAACTGGTTCAACTCAGTGACCTTGAACATGTGCTAAATACGTCACTTGATGAAATGCAACCAACGCTTGACCTTGAAGCTGAAACTATTTTATTGCGGGTATTGGGAAAAGAAAAACTCACCACAACTCAAGAGCATCTCGCGGTTTTAGAACTGAGCCAACTTCTCAAAGAGACCAGCTCCAAAGTATTTGCTCGTCCGGAAACCCTACAGGCAATTGAGAAAATTTATGCCGATGCCTTGAGCGAAGAAGAAGTACAGGCGTATTTAAAGTTTTTAAAAACACCCGAAGGCCAATCCATCAATCAAAAAACGTTGCTGATTAGCACCAATATTTTTCAATATATGAGCAACATCAGTCAAAAAACCTTAAGCGATCCAGAGCAAAGCTCACAATTGAAAGCGCAGTTCCTCACTATCCTTCAACCCTTAATTCAAGCGGAATAAACTGCTGTTTTCTTGATGGTGATTACCAAGTCAAAGGATTCCAGAGTTTAAACGGTTTCACCAAATGTACTTCTGATTTCTCATCATATCTGGCTGGCTTTAATTCTTGTGGTTTGGAACGCACCTTACCTGATGCATCTTGTGCCACGAAGTTATAGCTCGATGATTTTAAACGGGTAAATGCAATTTCCTGATGGGCCACTTTTTCTGGTGTAATCATAAAAGGGCCCGTGTGCTCACTGCGTGAAATCTTATTTTCTTCATCATATTTAATGAAATAGGTTTGTGCAGCATCCACAGTAAAGTCTAAATATTTTGGCTTTTGAAAATGCAGTCCCACCAGTGGACGACTTACACTCAGACGATAGGTACCTGCAGGAAGTTCCAGCCAATAATAGTGGTTATGTAACAGACTGGGGATACGATAGCCATTAACAAATAAATTTGCTGCGGCAATTTCCTGACGATTCCAACGGGTATCGGGACGATACAGATAAACGATCGCTGCTTGTTCATTTTGTGGTTTGACTGGTGCGTAATATTGGCCTAACTTTTGATTGACCCAACCACCAGCGCTGAAACCACCAACATGATATTGATCCAATAGGCCTGGTTCTTTTGCTGTATCAACAGATGGTAGTGTTGCAGTCAGTGCGGTTGGTTTTTCTTCAACTGTTTTATGACTTTGACAGCCAGCCAACACCCCTGCACAACATAATGACAATATTAAATAACGCATGACATCCCTCAAGGCGTTTTCTTGGATTTATTTTTAACTGCGCAAAACTATGCGGATTTTTTCAATTTTTTAAGATTAACACCTCAACGTTCAATTGCAAATAAAAAAAGCATGAAAAGCTAAGCCTTTCATGCTTTTTTAGATGAATGTGAATTAAGCCGATTTAGAATCAACTACCTTCAAATCCTTCTTTTCAATCACTTCTGGCGTCCCAACCTGCGGTAACCGCTCTGCTTTAAATGTTGGTTTCGCTGTTCCGTTAATCACAGCTGCATCCACAATCACAGTTCCAACATCGGTACGACTTGGTAAGTCATACATGGTTTCCAGCAATACATTTTCCAGAATTGAACGTAAACCACGTGCCCCTGTATTACGGTCAAGTGCTTTTTTGGCCACGGCACGTAACGCAGACTCATCAAAGACCAGATCTACATTTTCCATGGTAAACAGATATTGATACTGACGTGTTAATGCATTTTTCGGTTCTGTCAAAATCTGCATCAAGGCTTCTTCATCCAGTTCCTCTAATGTCGCAATCACAGGCAAACGACCAATAAATTCTGGAATCAAACCGAATTTAACCAAGTCTGTTGCTTCAACCTGACGGAATAATTCAGAGACTTTTTTGCTGTCATCTTTATTTTTCACATCTGCAGTAAAACCAATCCCACCTTTCTCTTGACGCTGTTGGACAATTTTTTCCAGACCAGAGAACGCACCACCACAAATAAACAGGATATTGGCCGTATCGATTTGGATAAATTCTTGCTGTGGGTGCTTACGACCACCTTGTGGTGGAATAGACGCAACCGTACCTTCAATCATTTTCAATAAGGCTTGTTGTACGCCTTCACCTGACACATCACGGGTAATCGATGGATTTTCAGATTTACGGGTAATCTTATCAATCTCATCAATGTAGATAATGCCTTTTTGTGCTT
This sequence comes from Acinetobacter sp. CIP 64.2, assembly GCF_000369645.1. Lineage (NCBI taxonomy): Bacteria > Pseudomonadati > Pseudomonadota > Gammaproteobacteria > Moraxellales > Moraxellaceae > Acinetobacter > Acinetobacter sp. CIP 64.2. The sequence goes on along the minus strand of NZ_KB850120.1, from coordinate 477,371 downwards.
TCTCTACATCGTAATCCGCTTTTTGCAATAACTTTTGCACGATGTTTTCAACATCTTCACCGACATAACCTGCTTCGGTTAAAGTGGTGGCATCTGCCATCGCAAAGGGAACATCGAGCAAACGAGCCAATGTTTGCGCCAATAATGTTTTACCTGAACCCGTAGGCCCGATCAGCAAAATATTACTTTTCGCAATTTCAATCTCTTGATGCCCATGAGTCGACTGACCCACTTTCAAACGTTTATAATGGTTATATACTGCAACCGATAAGGTTTTCTTCGCAACATCTTGCCCAATCACATATTGGTCTAAGGCAGCACGTATTTCATGTGGTTTCGGCAAGGCTTTGGTTGCCCAATCCCCTGCTTCCACTTGTTGACTGGTTTGAACCAAGTCCAAGCAGACATCTACACACTCATTACAAATATATGCGTCCTCACCTGCAATCAGCTTTCCAACTTCAGATTGCGTTTTACCACAAAATGAACAATGTTTTTGTCCTTGAGGATGTTCGGACATATTTACTCCACAACTTAAATCTTAAACTTAGGCCCTAAAAATTACGGACGTTTGCTTAGTACCTGGTCAACTAAACCATATTCTTTGGCTGCTTGAGCAGTCATAAAATTGTCACGATCTGTGTCACGTGCAACCGTTTCATAATCTTGGCCACTGTGTTCAGCCATCAAACGATTTAAACGCTCTTTGATAAACAGAATTTCACGTGCGTGAATTTCAATATCAGACGCCTGACCACGGAAACCACCAAGTGGCTGGTGAATCATGACACGTGCATTTTCCAGACAGTAACGTTTGCCTTTTGCACCTGCATTCAATAAGAATGCACCCATTGATGCTGCTTGTCCCATGCAATAAGTTACAACATCAGGTTTGATAAACTGCATGGTGTCATAAATCGCCATACCCGCAGTCACAGAACCACCCGGTGAGTTAATATAGAGATGGATATCTTTTTCTGGATTTTCTGCTTCTAAGAATAACATCTGCGCAACGATTAAGTTCGCCATGTTATCTTCAACTTCACCCGTTAGAAAAATAACACGCTCACGTAATAGACGTGAATAAATATCAAATGAACGCTCACCACGAGAGGATTGTTCAACGACAACAGGAACTAAAGCATTTTCAATTGTTGGAACATACATACGTTTACTTATTCCTAAATTATTGTGACTCGATCTATGCCAACAATATGAGGGATAATCAATGAAATTGCAAAAGGTTCAATCTGAAATATTCGATTATTTAGACTAAAATCTGGCAATTTCGAATTAAATTAACACTTTCATAACAGAGGGTTTAAAGAGCTGACATGAATGCTTTTGCATCTCACAAAAGATATGAAGGCACGCGATCTTCTTCTAAAGAAAAAGGCGCATTAAGCGCCTTTTTCTTTAATCAACTTTTAAAAGCTTAGCCACGACGAGCTTGTTGCTCTTTTAATAAGTCTTCATAGCTGATCGCAACATCTTTTACTTTAGCCGAAGCTAAGATGTGATCAACCACTTGATCTTCTAACACAACTGCTTCGATTTGAGCACGTTGTTGTTTGTCATTTTTGAAGTATTCAACAACTTCTGTTGGGTCTTCATAAGAAGAAGCCATGTCATCGATATAAGCATCAACACGTGCTTGATCCACTTCAAGTTTAGCGTCAGCCAATACTTTGCTGACCAATACACCAAGCTTAACTGATTTTTCAGCTTGTTCTTTGAACAATTCATCTGGAAGCATGCTGCTGTCAAATGCACCTGCACCTTGAGCACCAAACTGTTGCGTGAACTGCTGGATCATTTGTTGACGTTGACGGTCAACTTCTTGAGCAACCATTGAAGCTGGCACTTCAATTTCGTTTGCAGCAACAAGCGCATCAAATGCAGCTTGTTTAACTTGGTTACGAAGACCGTTGCGAACTTCACGTTCCATATTCTTACGAACGTCAGCTTTTAACTTGTCTAGGCCTTCCTCTTCAGTCAAACCGAAGATTTTTAAGAATTCAGCATCAATCTCAGGAAGTTTTGCTTTTTCAACTTGCTTCACAGTGATTTTGAATTGAGCCGCTTTACCCGCTAAGTTTTCAGCTTGGTAATCTTCAGGGAAAGTGACATCAATCACTTTCTCTTCGCCAGCTTTCATACCAACGATACCGTCTTCAAAACCTGGGATCATACGACCTGAACCAAGTACCAGTTTAAAGTCTTCAGCAGCGCCGCCTTCAAACTTCTCACCATCAACAGTCCCTTCGAAGTCGAAAGTTACTTGCATGTCTTTCTTCGCCATACCTTTAGTTACAGCCCAAGTTTGACGTTGTTTTTGCAAGTTTTCGATCATTACATCAACGTCTTTGTCGTTGATTTCTGATGATTTACGTTCAACTTCTAGATCAGCAAAAGCTTTCACTTCTACTTCTGGATAAACTTCAACAGTCGCTTCAAAAACTAAAGCATCATCTTTGTTTTCAACTTTCTCAATGTTCGGCATACCGACCGCATTGATTTTTTCTTGTTGAATTGCTTCAAATACAGTGTCACGAATGATGTCATTCACAACTTCTTGATAAATGCTCGCACCATATTCACGGCGAACAACATTCAAAGGCACTTTACCTGGACGGAAGCCGTTGATCTTCACAGTTTTGGCAGTGCGTTGTAAGCGAGCTTCAAACTGCTCGTTAACACGGCTCGTCGGTACAGAAACATTTAAACGACGGGCAACGCCCGAAACCGCTTCAGTCGTTACTTGCATGGCTTCCTCGATATTAGTTAGTAATAACAATTTTTAAAGTGCCACATTATATGACAACTTTCTGGATATACAAAATCGGATGCTAAAAAAGCACATATATTTCTCATTTTAGCCAAAATCATAGTTTTCTTAAAACAACCTTAAAAAATAATTATTTTTATTGTAAATGATAAACTTTATCATTATTATTTTCCTTTTTTTTGATTCTGGTTAAAATAGGGCGTAAATGGGTATGGGTTATATTAAGAGTAGGAAAAAACAGAACAAATTAGCAGTTGCATCACTCATTGGCATGACAGCAACGCCTTTTGCAATGGCCAACGAAGAAGTCGTACACACACTCGAAACCATTAAAACAAAAGCTGAACACACGTCTTACTACGTTAAGGAATCCAGTAATTCCAAAATTACCACCCCGCTTTTAGATACAGCCCGTACCATTAATATTATTTCAAAAGAAGAAATTGATGAGCGTGGTGCAAGCTCGCTACAAGATGTATTACGTACCACACCAGGAATTACCTTGGGTTCAGGTGAGGGTGGCACACCGATGGGAGATCGCCCATTTATTCGTGGTTATGAAGCCAGTACAGATATTCTGATTGACGGTATGCGAGATTATGCACGTGGTTCACATGAGGTCTTTAACCTAGAAAGCGTTGAAGTGACTAAAGGACCAGGTTCAGTTTATACGGGTCGTGGCTCTACGGGCGGCACAATTAACCTGATCACCAAGAAACCAAAAGATAAAACTGAATCGACAGTTACCTCTGAATACCAGAACTCAGGTAAAGGTCACACCAAATATCGCTTTACCACAGATAATAATGTTGCAATAAATGACAATATTGCAGTGCGCCTTAATGCCATGCTGGATCAAGGTGAAGTTGCCCGCCGTGATAATGTTGAAGTTGATCGTTGGGGTGTTGCACCATCAATTACCATTGGCCTCAATACCCCTACCCGCTTCACTGCAGGCTATAGCCGTTTAGAGTTTAACGACACGCCTGATATGGGATTACCCTTCAGCAATGCCAAAAACCCTAATCGTAAAACCCCAATTGAAAGCATGCCATTTGAGACCAATTTTGGTCGCCCAGACATTGATTTTAGAAATTACACCTCTGAAAGCTTCGACTTACGCTTAGAACATGACTTTAATGAAAACTTAAAGTTGAACTTTCTTGCCCGTGATTTAGAAACCATTCAAGACTATTTCTTTACTCGCTTAAGTTTTGGCTGTGATAGTGCAATCAGCGGTGCTGCCTGTAAAACGGAAGGTTCTGGTCTGACCTATGAGCAAAATGATCGTACCTCTTATCGGACCAGCCATGTCAATAGTGGACAGTTAAACCTACAAGCGAAATTCAATACTTGGGGAATTCAACATAATCTTGTAACGGGCGTCGATTACAGTAAAGAGCGCATTGGCAGTAAAGCCATGACCGTTACCGGTGCTGGCAAAGAAATTATTGATTTTTACAATCCAAGCCGTAACACCCACCCAAATTTCCACATCACCTATGCAGCTAAAAAGAAAGATGGTGAAATCGAAAATACGGGGATCTATGTTACTGATACAGTGAGTCTAAACGATAAACTGGACTTGAATCTTGGCTTACGTTTCGATGACTATGAGTCGACCAACTTTAAAGATACTGTTTCAGAAAACATGTTTAGTTATCAAGTTGGTAGTGTTTACAAAGTTGCACCCAATGGTCGCGTCTATGCAAACTTTGCCACCTCACTAAACCCAAGTGGTGATAATCTAGGTCAAGCTGGTGGTGCGGATGGCGTATCGAGTGGTAACCGTTTAGCTGACAATATTGATCCTGAAAAAAGTCGTAGTATTGAACTGGGTACAAAATGGGAGCTTTTAAACCAACGTTTAGCCGTCAATGCTGCCTTGTTTGAAACGCGTAAAACCAATGCAAGAACCACAGACCCTCATGGCTTTGTAACCATTGATGGCGAAAACCGTGTACGTGGTGTCGAGCTCAGCACGATTGGCCAAATCACGCCACTTTGGGATATTTCAGCTGGCTATAGCTATTTAGATAGCGAATTACTGGATGGCGGTTTTGTTAAACAAGGCTCTGACTATGTCAGCAACCCTGATAATGGCAATCAGATGAAATTTATTGCAAAACATAATGCAAACTTATGGACAACCTATGCGGTGACCGATAAGTTGCGTTTAGGCGGTGGCGCGACCTATGTTGGTAAACGCTATGTAGATGACAGCAATACTTATTACTTACCAGAACACACTCGTTTTGATGCTTTTGCAAGTTATCAAGTTATGCCTGAGCTTGGCCTACAAATGAATATCAACAATCTAAGCAATGAACGCATTTATGATGCGTCTCATGTTGGTGTTTTCTCAACCGTTGCACCAGGTCGCTCTTTTGCAATTAAAGGAACCTATCGTTTCTAATCAATCGGCTCTAGGGCTTTCATTCGTGAAAGCCCTTTTTTATATTTCTAAATGAAGAAAATTCACCCAAACACAACAATCAAAAGATATAGTTTTACAATCAATTCACGATCCATCCAAAATAACCATAAAAATTTAAAAAATAAGAATTTTTTCTAATATAAAAATAAAATCAAATATTTACGTATAACTTAATCATCTTCACCATTCTTTTTACAAATTATAATCTATTTTTTAATAGCAAAAACAAATTAAGAATCGCTGCAATAAAAATAGAAATCATTATTGTTTACAAAACCATTAAGGTCTGTAACAGGATTTATCCAAATGTCTTTTATTAAATCACGGAAGAAACTCGTTTCTTCTGCAATTGCATCTTCACTTTCTGTGATTGCAGTACCTGCTATTGCACAAGACCAAGCAGTGCAACTCCCAACAATTCATGCTCAAGCTGAACAAGAACAAAGTCTCAAAGTAGATAAATCTGCAAACAGCAAATTTGTTGCCCCGCTTCTGGATACACCAAAATCAGTTTCTGTGATTTCAAAACAATTGATTGAAGACACGCAAGTTACAACCTTAAGTGATGCTTTACGTACTGTTCCAGGCATTACCCTCGGTGCGGGTGAAGGTGGTAACCCAAATGGTGACCGTCCATTCATTCGCGGTTATAACTCTGAAAGTTCAATGTATGTAGATGGCATTCGTAGCTCAACCTCTCAAAACCGCGAAATGTTCGCCATCGAACAAGTAGAAGTGACCAAAGGTTCAGCATCTGCTTTAGGTGGTGCAGGTACATCTGGCGGTAGCATCAACATGATTTCTAAAGTCGCTAAAAAAGGTGATGCTTTAGAAGGCTCTATTTCTGGGGGTACAGACAATTACGCTCGTATTACTTTAGATGGTAATAAAGATTTTGGTAATGGTGTTGCAGCTCGTGTCGTTGTGATGGGTCACCAAAATGAAAAAGCGGGCCAACATGATGGGGCTGAATATAAACGTGCAGGTATCGCACCAAGTATTAGCTTCGGTTTAGATTCTGCCACTCGTGGGACTTTGAGCTATTACTACTTAAAAACAAATGATGAGCCAGATTCTGGTATCCCATATCAATATGATACGACTAAGAAAACAACTGCGGGAAAACCTGTAGATGTTAAACAGGGTACTTATTATGGTTGGAAAGATCGTGATTTCCAAAAACAAGAAAATCAGATTGGTACCATCAAGTTAGAACATGATTTAAGCGAAAATTTGACGCTTCGTAACACAGCCGTCTATAGCAAATCTAAAAACGATTATTTATGGACTCAACCAGATGACAGCCAAGGCAATATTGTAAATGGTCAAGTTTGGCGTCGAGTCAATACCAATTTAACCAATACGGATACCTTTACGGATCAACTTGCATTAACTGGTAAGTTTGATACGGGTTCACTTAAACATAGTTTCAATACTGGCGTTGAATATTCTAAGCAAGATTCAGATCGTGGAACCAATATTGTTACCGATCCAAATACTTCAAAAATTGGAGGGAGTTCAAGCAATAATAATGCAAATAATGCTTGTTCATTATCCAACTCGAATGGCTGGTGTACTAGCCTAAACAACACTAATTCGGGTGATGCATGGTTAGGCAATATCAAAGCAAATCCGAATGTCACCAATATTACCTCAAAAACTCAATCAGTTTATGTGCTGGACAACATCACGATCACCCCACAATGGTTACTTGATCTGGGTGTTCGTTGGGACAAATTCGAAACTGATATGAAATACAATCAAGATTCGGGTTCAGGTGCGACACTTGTCAAAGCTGGGACAAAATATAGTTCAAGCAATGATTTCTTCAACTACCAGGCTGGCCTTACTTTCAAACCTGCTGAAAACGGCGCGATTTATATCAGCTATGCAACTTCTGCCAACCCTGTCGGTGTGGATGCTGGTGATGGTTCAGAGGGTATTAGCGTTCCAGGGCGAAGCACTACGGATGAACAGTCACGTGCAATCAACAACTTAAAACCTGAAGAAGTGAAAACATACGAAATTGGTACTAAATGGGATTTATTAAATAATAAATTAAATTTAACCGCTGCTATTTTCCGTACACAGAAAGATAATACACGTGCCTTAGATACGGATGGTTTCACAAGAAACATTGGTAAAACGCGTGTGGATGGTATTGAGCTTGGTGCGAATGGTAACCTCACAGATAAATGGGCTGTATCAGCTGGTTATACCTATCTAGACAGTGAAATCGTAGATGCTGGCTTTGTTAATAAGGGAACTGCAACTGCACCAGATTATCAACCAAGCCCAACCAATGGTAACCGAGTTCAAAACGTTGCAAAAAACTCAGCAACACTTTGGACAACCTATAAAGTCTTGCCACAGCTTACTTTAGGCGCTGGTGCAGTGGCTATGGATAGAGTGTATGGTGATGCAGCGAATACCAAATGGGTTCCAGGCTATGTTCGCTACGATGCAATGGCTCGTTATAATGTAGATAAAAATGTTGACCTACAATTAAACATCAACAACTTATCTGATAAACGCTACTTCACCAAAGCTTATGCATCACACTATGCATCAGAGGCTGAAGGCCGCAGTGCGGTACTCTCTGTAAACTTTAAGTACTAATCTCACCAATAAAACCCATAATTTAATTATGGATTTTATTGCAAAAATAGCCTCATAATAATGAGGCTATTTTTTATCATTCATTGTTTTTATAAAGGTAATCATTGTGATCCATCATATTCCAAATGTATTAAGCAAAGAACAAATTCAGTACTTTCGCGAAGAAATGGATAAAATCGAATGGGCCAATGGCAAAGTTACCGCAGGCACCCTGTCTGCCACAGTAAAAAATAATCAGCAACTGCCTGAAGATCACCCTTTAACCCACCATCTGAGTAATATTATTTTAGAGGAATTGGGGAAACACCCTCTCTTCCTTTCAGCAGCTCTCCCCCTAGATATTATCCCTCCTCTTTTCAATCGTTATGAAAATCAGGAATCTTTTGGTTTCCATGTCGATAATTCAATCCGTCGCATTCGTGGTACTAAAGAGCGTTTACGTACAGACCTCTCCTGTACTCTATTTTTATCTGAACCGGATGAGTATGAAGGGGGTGAGTTAGTCATTGAAGATACTTATGGCTACCATGAAGCCAAATTACCTGCGGGTGATATGGTACTTTATCCGTCATCAAGTCTGCATGAAGTCACTGCGATTCGTAGCGGCTGCCGAACTGCTTCCTTCTTTTGGGTGCAAAGTATGGTGCGTGATGACGCTGATCGGAATATGCTGTTCACCTTAGATCAAACGATTCAAAATCTACGTATGCAACTCGGTGACACTCATGCAGAAGTGATTAAACTCACCAATCTTTATCATAATCTCATGCGTAAATGGGCTGAGTTATAATTTAACAGTTCTCGTCACATTTAGAGTCGATCCTCACATTATTTTCCAATATTAATAAAATTAACGAAAAATATTTCCCCTGTTCCACAAAATAGTGCAAAAAACAGGGAAATATTTTCCATTCATTCAAATTAAAATATTTTACAGCCCTTTGCAGTCGTCTGTATTTTCACCTAGACTGAGTCTAGTTAGATGATTAAGATAACTGCAAAATTAAATGACAAATATGAATGATGGTAGATGATGAAAACAAATTGCGGCTTTACCCACCCGTCTCATACAACACATCTCGCTGCACTTCTCCTGATGCTGCGCCTCGCGCGCATATAATTTTTTCGCCTCTACTTTTAGGCGCCCAATCTGCACCTTCTCTTTAAATTATTTCTTTTAGACACCATATATATCTGTAGCATGTTGCCTTAAATTTGAATCAGCAACCATGGCTACGACAAGGAGTTCTCTCATGATGTTGGCTGACCCAAGCAAAAAATACCGCCGTATGTACCAGCGCGTGGATTTACCCGATCGCCAGTGGCCGAATAATGAAATCAATCAAGCACCGATCTGGATGAGTACCGACCTTCGTGATGGTAACCAAGCGATTTTTGAACCGATGAATATGGATCAAAAATTAAAAATGTTCCACATGTTGGTTAAAATCGGCTTTAAACATATTGAAATTGGCTTCCCTTCTGCCTCACAAATCGACTTTGATTTTACCCGTAAGTTGATTGAAGAAAATTTGATCCCTAAAGATGTTTACATCGAGGTTTTGGTTCAAGCACGTGATCACTTGATCGAACGTACTTTTGAAGCATTAGTTGGTGCAGAACGTGCCATTGTGCATATCTACAACTCAAACTCGCCTACTTTCCGTAAGAAAGTCTTGAATGTCGATGCCAATGGCTCAAAACAACTTGCGATTAATGCCGCAACAAAAGTCAAAGAATATGCAGCACAATACCCGGCAACCGACTGGATTTTCCAATACAGTCCAGAATGTTTCTCTGCAACTGAATTAGAGGTTGCCAAAGAGGTCTGCGATGCTGTCACGGAAATCTGGGAAGCGTCACCGACCAATAAAGTCATTTTGAACTTGCCTGCAACGGTCGAAGTGTCTACACCAAATGTCTATGCCGATCAAATCGAATGGATGCACCGTAACTTGGCGCGTCGTGATGGCGTGATTATCTCAGTTCACTGCCACAATGACCGTGGCTGTGGTATTGCAGCCTCTGAATTGGCGATCATGGCGGGTGCTGACCGTGTTGAAGGTTGTGTGTTTGGGAATGGTGAGCGTACAGGTAATGTCGACGTTGCTGCAATTGCCTTGAACATGTATACCCAAGGTGTTGCACCAAACTTAGACTTCTCAAATATCAACGAAGTGATTGCCACCGTCGAAGAATGTACAGGTTTACCAGTACACCCTCGTCATCCATATGCAGGTGACTTGGTCTTTACTGCATTCTCTGGTTCGCACCAGGATGCAATTAAAAAAGGCTTTGAATTCCAGAAAAACGAAGAGATCTGGGATATGCCTTACTTGCCAATCGATCCGAAAGACTTGGGTCGTGACTATGATGCGGTCATCCGTGTCAATAGCCAGTCAGGCAAAGGTGGTATCGCTTACTTATTGGAATCGAACTACAACGTTGCCTTGCCACGCCGTGTCCAAATCGAATTCAGTCAGATCGTACAACAACATACTGATGAAAACGGGACTGAAATTAGTGCACATGAAATCTGGTCATTATTTGAAAAGACTTATGTGGATGTGAAAAACAGTCATTATCACACCAAACATTATCAATTGTCGGATATTAATGGTACACAAATCATTGAATTAGACGTTGAAATCGACGGCGAAATTCAACGCCTCCGTGGTGAAGGTAATGGCCCAATTTCAGCCATGCTCAATGCCTTGCAGTTACCAATTGATGTGGTGAACTATGAAGAGCGCAGCATCAGTTCTGGTGCCAATGCCAAAGCCCTTGCCTTGATTGAGCTTCAAGTCAAAGGCACAGGTAAGAGTGCATTCGGTGCCGGTGTGCATGACAACATCGTGACGTCATCAATCGAGGCCATTATTGCCTGTACCAACCGTTTGATTGAACAAGGCGTCTTGACCACAGATCAAGTGGTTGCTGCTGCGGTTTAGATCAGTGAAATATCATATAATCGTCAGTAAAGCTGAGTTGTAATATCAGAAAAAATGACTTTGGAAAGGATACCTGAATTGGTATCCTTTTATTATTAATGATTTATTATAGGGCGAATCATTCCAGTGTCTTTTCCATCGGATTCAGTGGGTTTAGTCACACCACAAAAGTTTCAGTTTGAACAACCTTTAGAACTTGAATGTGGCCGAGTATTGCCGCGTTTCGATTTAATGGTTGAAACCTATGGAACACTCAATGCAGATCAATCCAATGCCATTCTGATTTGCCATGCATTGTCAGGACATCACCATGCGGCAGGCTACCATCATGATGATGACAAAAAAGCAGGTTGGTGGGACAGCTGTATTGGACCGGGAAAAGCGATTGATACCAATCACTTCTTTGTCGTTTCCTTAAATAATATCGGGGGTTGCAGCGGTTCAACGGGACCAACCTCACCCAATCCTGAAAATGAAAATCGTCCTTATGGCCCAGACTTTCCATTGGTCACAGTTCGCGATTGGGTCAAAACCCAAGCCATGCTGTCAGATCGTTTAGGGATTAAAGTTTGGTATTCAGTGATTGGCGGCTCTTTGGGGGGAATGCAGGCACTACAATGGTCACTGGATTATCCAGACCGCTTAAAAAAATGTGCCATTATCGCCAGTGCACCCAAGCTTTCCGCACAGAATATTGCCTTCAACGAAGTTGCGCGCCAATCAATTCTTTCCGATCCTGATTTCCATCATGGCCGTTATCTTGAAAATGACAGCTATCCCAAACGCGGTTTGATTCTGGCACGGATGGTCGGTCATATCACCTACCTGTCTGAAGAAGCCATGAAACAGAAATTTGGTCGCGATTTAAAATCGGGCAAATTTATGTATGGCTTTGATGTCGAATTCCAAGTGGAAAGCTATTTGCGTTACCAAGGTGAACAATTTAGTCGCAATTTCGATGCAAATACTTACTTGATTATGACCAAGGCCTTGGATTATTTTGACCCTTCACGTGAATATGAACATTCTTTGACGAAAGCCATGAGTCAACCGAAGTGCCAATTTTTGGTGATTTCATTTACCACAGACTGGCGTTTTAGTCCGAGTCGCTCACAGGAACTGGTGGATGCTTTGATTGATAATCATAAGCCTGTCAGCTACTTAGATATTGATGCTGAACAAGGTCATGACTCCTTCCTCTTCCCTATTCCACTGTATGTGAAAACCCTACGCGCATTTTTAGGTGGAGAACAACAGTTGCAATCGACATCGCAGGAGCAGCACTAATGCGTATAGATCAACGACTCGCTGAAAAATGGATCAACCCGAACTCTAGCGTGTTAGACTTAGGCTGTGGTGATGGTGAATTGCTGGCTCATATGAGTAAACAGCACAATATTCGTGCCTATGGGCTAGAAATTGATCAAGAAAAGATTGCAATTGCCATCAGTCGGGGGTTAAATATTATCCAACAGGACTTAAACCTCGGTTTAAGCCGTTTTGCCGACCAGTCTTTTGACTCTGTGGTCATGGCACAAGCTTTGCAAGCTGTAGATGCCCCCGATGTATTACTTCGTGATATGGTGCGTGTCGGCAAACAGGCCATTATTACTTTTCCAAACTTTGCGCATTGGAAGACACGTTCTTTTCTTGCCTTGAAAGGGAAAATGCCTGTTTCGGAAGCTTTGCCATATATGTGGTATAACACCCCGAATATTCATTTATGTACTTTCCGTGACTTTGAAGCCTTATGTGCTGAGAATCGGATTAAAATTATTAATCGACTTGCCGTTAATGGTGACCAACAAGGTAGTGTGCTCAGTAAGCATATGCCGAACCTATTTGGTGAAGTCGCAATTTATCGAGTGAGCGCTCTATGAAAAAGACATTAATCAGCACATTTTTATTTGGTCTGATCAGTATACAAGCGCACGCTGACTATGTTGCTCAACCACAATCTGTGGCAACACAGGCAGCGCGATATTCAGTCATGAGTATCGGTGAATTACAAAGCGCAGCAAGATCTGGTCAAGCTGGGGCACAGTTTTATTTAGCAACCCGCTACCAATTTGGTAAAGACGTTGCTAAAGATGAGAAACAAGCATTCTCTTTATTCAAGGCAGCAGCAGATCAAGGCTTATCTGCAGCGCAGTTGAATGTCGGTCGTATGTATGCCGATGGTATTGGTACCAAAAAAGACGAAGCTTTAGCGCGTAAATATTTCGAGAAAGCAGCAAGCAACGGCGATAACCGTGCCAGCTTCAATCTTGCAATGATGGAAGAGCAAAAGAAAAACTTTGTTGGCGCTTATCAATGGTATGAGTTATCTACCCGTGATGGCATGCTGGATACTAAAGTCATCAGCCTATCTGAAGGGAAGAAAACCGCATTGGCTGCAAACTTGACTCAAGATCAGATCCGTACTGCACGTGACCGTGCTGATAAATGGATTCAAGCGCAATAATCTGATTTAGATCTATTGGATGATATAAAAACCGACTTGTGAGAGTCGGTTTTTTATTGGCTTTATTCCAAATTGATTTAAATGTAGTTCAATTTCTACTTTTACAAAGAGATCTTAAGCTGTTATTTATTTTAAATTGTTCATTTTTTAGTACTCATGTCTCAGATATTTGCGGAACTCACCCAAGATCAATCACATCGTCCGATCTTGGAATATGCACTCCAGTATGTTGATGCGACCCTCCCTCGTGTTGCCATTGATTGTGGATGTGGCGCAGGCAATGAAGCAGCCTTCTTACTGAAACATGACTATCGGGTTTATGCCTTTGATCCCTCTGAAGCAGCACAACGGGTATGTCAGTATCGATTTAAAAATCATCCTAAATTCTTTCTCTCAAATCATGTTTTTGAAAATTATCCGTTTCCATCAGCCAGTATTATCATTGCCCTATTCAGTCTGTTCTTTTGCGCCCCTAACCAAATTGATCATGTACTCGCAAAGATGAAACATGCCTTGCCGCAAGGCGGGATTTTATTAATACAACTTTTAGGTCAAGATGATGCTTGGTTATTACAACGGCCTCAGACCATGCAAGGATTTAATCGCCAGCAAATTGAACAACTGTTCATTGAAGATTATGAAATTTTATTGAATCAAGAAACCAGAACAGAACATCCAAATGCTCACGGAAAAATTAAATTCTGGAATTTCCACACACTGATTTTGAAAAAACTTTAGCATGAAATTTTCTTTTACCGTTACATCCTATTCAAATGGAATTTATGCTGGTCTTAACATGCAGATCATTCCCTATGATTTGCAACGAAATCCGAATTGTGATCATTCAATTGTCATTGATGAGATCGCATTTTCTTTAGTAGAGCACTTATTTTTAGGGGATAAAAAGCCTTGGTCACACTGGGGAAATACATATCTTTATGCAGGAGAAATAGCGCAAGTGATTGCAAAACTTGATACATATAAAGTTTACTTAGAAGCTAAAAAATATTTACGCTATAACGATAATGTTCGTCTTTTATTTAAACAAGAAACAAAAGTTTTTAAGAAAAAATATCCAAAATATAAAGTGGAAGTGATCAAAATGATGCATGACCTTATACGTTTCTTAAGCAAATTATTAGAACAAGATGTTGATGGGCTTACTATTATCGGTGTTTAATCATAAAGATATACAAACGACTTAGACCACCAAATCAAGTACAATTCATCTGATTTAAAATATTGAGATTTTCAGCATGTCTACCCAAGCATGGCTCAACCAAGGCAGCCTTGTCCTTGCAAGCAATAACAAAGGTAAAGTTGTGGAATTTGAACATCTATTTCAACAACTGAATCTTCCTGTCGAGATTATTCCGCAAGGCAAGCTGGATATTGAAGATGCGATTGAAGACGGTCTTAGCTTTGTTGAAAATGCCATTATCAAAGCACGTCATGCATCTAAACTTTCAGGTAAACCTGCACTGGCAGATGATTCTGGACTATGTGTCCCGATCTTAGGTGGTGCACCTGGGATTTACTCAGCACGTTATGCAGGCGAACATGGCAATGATGCTGCCAATAATCAAAAGCTGTTGGCTGATCTTGCACCTTTGCGTAAAGAAGGTGAAACCATTGAAGGCATGTTTGTTTGTGTTTTGGCATTGGTCACCCATGCAGAAGACCCTTTGCCACAAATTTTCCAAGGTATTTGGAAGGGTGAGATTTTAGCCGCTGCACGTGGTGAAAACGGTTTTGGTTATGACCCTTTATTTTGGCTGCCAGAACTCAATGTTTCGAGTGCTGAACTCAGCAAAGCTGAGAAAAATAAGATCAGCCATCGCGGTCAAGCGATGCAGCTATTTAAAGCCAGTTTGGTTTAAAACCCTAAAGTGCTCTCCTATATGAGGGCACTTTTTATATGCAGCAACAGACCATAGATCACAATCACCACACAGCTTACGATAGTTCCTGCAGCAATATAACGGGCTGAAATGCCTGTACCTTGGTAATGCGTTTCCAAAGCAACAATATTAGCGGCAGGCGGCAGACAAAATAAAAGGAACAGCACAGGTATCAAGAAGTTAATCTGTGGAATCTCAATGCAATAATAAGTCACGCTACAAATAACCAGACCACACAATAATTTCAGCATCAGTGTGCGCGTACTGAGCCATAAGTCAGCCCGATGTACCCGTGTATATCGGAGCCACATCCCTAAAATACACATGCCCGCAAAGCTCATCCCAAATTTGGCAACATCATACAGCCCTTCTAGAACAAGATTCCCCTGTAAACGTTGAATACCACATAGCCATAAAATCAATGCTGCCAACAAGGCCAAGACTGGCGGTGATTTTAAAACTTTCTGGAAAATCATAGAGGCGTTTGATGATTCTTTTGAAACGGCAGTCACCGCCCAAATATTGCCAAATAAAGATCCGCCAATATACAGTGCAATCATCGCTGCACTGACTTGCTCGCCAAATAAGGCTATGGCGAATGGAAAACCAAGCCAACCAATATTGCTATAACTCAAACAAAGTGCCTGCAAACGATCTTTAGAGAAATACGCAAATAAGTAAAACAGCAAGATCGATGAAATGAAACTAAATAGAATAAGTGCAAAGCTACCTGCCTGATAGAACACCATATTGTAAATAATCACGACAGGAATAAATAACCGCGCCAATAAAGCAGACAAGATTTTTTTGGTCTGTTCTGAGACTTTGAATTGAGCGATCAAAAACCCGAAAAACAAGGCACCTATTGGGAGGATAAAAGTCATATCAATCTAGTTTTGATCACTTATTTATACGCTGCTTATGCTAGCACTATTTACAGGAAAACAGCTGCTTTGTCTTAAAACTGCAATACAAGTGTCACATCTTTGTCATGCCCAACTGTTGAGATATAGCAAAGTTTTATAGGAATAGAAGAATGGCTGGCTTATCAATTTGGCATGTACTGATTTTTGCAATTGTCGTGATTTTACTTTTTGGTACATCGAAGCTTAAAAACTTGGGTAAAGATGTGGGTGGTGCAGTAAAAGACTTCAAAAAGTCCATGAAAGAAGAAGAAACAACTGCTCCTTTAAATGAACCTCGCACCATTGATGCTCAAGTTAAAAATACTGAAAACTCAGTAAAAGGCTAAGCGAGCACGACTATGCTGAATTTGGGAATGACCGAGATCTTTTGCTTTGCAGTGATTGCATTGCTGGTGCTTGGCCCGGATAAATTACCAGAAGCTGCACGGTTCGTAGCAAAATGGTATGGAAAAATTAAAAAATTTATCAACAACATTCAGAACGAAATTGATCGAGAACTCCGCCTTTCTGAGTTCCGTGAAGAAATGCAAAAAGAAATTGATAAAATTACTGAGCTCGAACGCAGGATGCAACAACAACTTGATGCGCTAAAAGGTACACCAACATCAGAGACAGAAGTTGCAGAAACCAAGACTCAGTCACCCGTGACTTATAGCCCTTGTTCAACGCAACATATTGTACCGTTTAGTATTAGCTATCAAAAGTATTTACCTCATAAGCTTGAGTTGCCCTTATCGGCACCAAAGTTTGATACAGAATTAAAGATTGCCGTATGAGCCAATTACCATCAACCTCAGCCAGTACTGAAGAATCCCTGCAACAAATGCCGGTGATGCAGCATTTAATTGTGCTGCGACAATATCTGTTTAAGATTGTTGGGGTAACGATTCTTCTTTTTTTCTGCTTATTGCCATTTAGAAATACCACTTATCAATGGCTCTCTGAACCGTTAAGACAGCAGTTACCCGCAACATCAACCATGATTGCAACCGATGTCACTGCAACATTTATGGCACCGTTTAAGCTGAATCTATTCGTCGCATTTATGCTGGCAATGCCCTATATCATTTATCAGATCTGGTCTTTCATCAAACCTGCACTGTATGAAAAAGAACGTCATCTGGCCATTCCGCTCTTATTCGGCAGTATTGTGCTGTTCTATTTAGGCGTGGCATTTGCTTATTTTATTACGCTGCCTGCAATTCTACATTTCTTTATTAGTGTTTCCCCTGAAACTGTAGCACCGATGACTGACATCAATAGTTATTTAAGCTTCTGTTTAAAGCTGTTTTTGGTGTTTGGCTTTACCTTTGAAATCCCGATTATTACCCTCGTCCTGATTTTAATTGGTGTGGTGAGTACCCAGAGTCTGGTTGAAAAACGCCGCTTCATTATTGTGGGCTGTTTCTTTTTGGCCATGTTTGTCACGCCACCCGATGCCTTGTCGATGATTATGCTGGCAGTCCCTATGTGGATGTTGTTTGAACTGGGTTTACTGTTCGGAAAAATACTGGAAAAAAGAAAAGTAACTGACTGAAAACTGGCTACAGCTCCCTGAAAAACCTCAGGGATTTTTTTATTTAATTTCATATTTTTTAATTATTTATAAAAATTAACTGTCTTAAAATTGCATTAAAACTGTCAAAAAAATGTCATCTCTGCTTCATAGAATCGATCAGGATTTATTTGCCCTATATTAAAGAAATGGATTTACTATGACAGCCAATACCCATCAGCCAAGTCGTCGTGATATTTTAAAATGGTTCGCAGGCGTTCCCTTTTTACCCCTCGGAGCAATGAGTACCGCCGCCGTTTTAACCGGCTGCAATGATGACAATAATGACTCTGCTATCCCCCCTACACCTCCTGCTGCCAAATTTAAAAATGCAACATTTACCCCTATGGCAGCTCCGAATCTAAGCAACCCTGCTGCAATGGCAACCACCAGCGTTGCCTCAACGCTCAGTATCAATTGGGATGATGGTTCAAAAACCGATTACACCCTTGCTTATAAGCCGTTCTTCACCACAGGGGACTTGGTAACTGATGGCAAAGGCGGCAAAATCCTTGCCGGCGGTTATGTTGATATCAATAACCAACCGATTATCGATAAATCAAAAGCAGGGCAAGAACGCCAATTCTTTTCAGACTGTCCAGATGGAAGTTCGTTGATCAGCTTTAAACAAGCGACAGGTAAAGATTTTACTGATGCAGATAAGAAAGCCTTAGGTGTTACAGGAAATCCTGTTTTCCATGTGGTGCAATTTGAATACACTACTCGTGATCAAAATCTAAAATCTATGTATGGTCTTTTACCTTCCCCCATCGCCATTTTAACTCTGGATCAAGACCCTAAAACAGGTCATTTATCTTTGGTGAAATATCACAATGTGGATACTTCCAAGGTCAATGGCTTATGGATTACTTGTGGTGCCAGCTTATCGCCATGGGGAACACATCTTTCGAGTGAAGAATACGAGCCTGATGCAAATAACGTTGCAGGAAGCTATCTACCTGTATTCAGTCAAAACCTATTTGGCGACAGCAATAAAGGCAATCCTTACCACTACGGTCATTTACCAGAAGTGACGGTTAATACCGATGGTACGGGTTCAATTAAAAAACATTACTGTTTAGGTCGTATTTCACATGAGCTGGTACAAGTCATGCCAGATAACCGCACGGCGTTGATGGGTGATGATGCAACCAATGGCGGCTTGTTTATGTTCGTTGCAGATAAAGAAAAAGATTTATCTGCAGGCACGCTCTATGTTGCTAAATGGAAGCAAACATCTGGCGTAGGCCCAGGTGCGGGTGATATCAGCTGGATCAATCTTGGTCATGCAACAAGCGATGAAGTAAAAGGCTGGGCTGATCAATATAAAATTTCTGATCTTATGGATGTCAAAACTGCTGATCCTAAAGATGCAAGCTATACCAAGATTCGCTTCAGTGGCAAAGATAACTGGGTGAAATTAGTTGCAGGTAAAGAACGCGAGGCTGCATTCCTTGAAACCCATCGTTATGCAGCGTTAGTCGGTGCAAGTATGGGATTTACCAAAATGGAAGGTACAACGGTCAACATTAAGGATAAAATTGCTTATTCTGCAATGTCTTATGTTCAGTCTTCTATGATTGACAAAACCACTGATATCCAAGTCCAAGGTCCGAAAGCAGGTGCCGTGTATGCTCACACCTTAAAAGGTAGCCAAGTTGATCAAAAAAACCAGTTGATTAATAGTGAATGGGTTTCGGTACACATGGAAGCTCCAGCGGCTTTGGTTGGTGAAGACCTTGCCACTGCTGATGCCCTAGGTAACCTTGCCAATGCAGATAAAATTGCCAACCCAGATAACATCAAGTTCTCTGAAAATTTACGCACCCTCTTCATTGGTGAAGATAGTGGCATGCACATCAATAACTTCTTATGGGCTTATCATGTCGATACCAAACAATTAAGCCGTATCTTATCCACACCTGCTGGTGCTGAATCAACAGGTCTACATGCTGTAGATGCGGTGAATGGTTGGACTTATATCATGAGCAACTTCCAGCACCCGGGTGACTGGGAATCTCCATTACACGACAAAGTACAAAAAACGCTTGATCCTTTAGTCCGTGCAAACTACAAAGACCGTTTTGCAGCTGCCGTGGGTTATATTACTGCAGATCCAATTGCACCTTCCGTAGAAAAGAAAGCTACAACAACGAAATAAGCAAGCATTGAAAATACAAAAGCCGACATCATGTCGGCTTTTGTATGTCTAGATCAATTCATCATGATCCGTTCGGACACAAATAAGCAATATCGCAATGTTCGACTGATTATATTGGAGTGATCTGGCTCATTTATACTGATTACTTGGCTAAATCTATTTTGATGCGTCTTATTATGATAAAGCCCCTTTAAGAAGGGGCTAAATTCAAACATGCAATTTTAGTTCAGTTAATCCCCAAAATCGGAATAGTCCTTCGTTGTAAACTTACTATATGTTTTCCAAGGTTCGGCAATATTCACCTGTTGAATATTGGCTTTTAAGATGTCATAACGCAAACCATCCAGACTACGCACTTCAACACGTTTGGCAATGTTATTGCGATTATCCCATTCAATACTCATTTTATTTTTCTTATTCTGAGTCTCATACCATGTCGTGTTTGCATCCTTTTTCTTCACTGTCATTGCTTTTAGACTTTTAGGGTCGATCAATGAATAAACGCATGACCAGCAATTACTTAAGCCTAACATATCAACATCGGCATCCTGTAAATGCACAACTGTTTTATCTTCCATTAACACTAAATTGAGTTTTGGCTGTTTTTTATGATCAATAAAATAATGTTGCGCTGCTTCAGCCAAATCTAAATGTTTATGGCCACCTTTCTCCTGACCATGTTGATGATGTTTAGGCAATACACGCTCAATCCAGATATTCTGTGTATTACGATACATACGCTCCTGAAACACACTGGTACGTGTCACACCATCATTCCCAATGGTTTGCGTCTCACGCATAATACTGGCGCTTAATAAGGGTGCCGCATGCAAACAAGTCATTCCCAAACAGAGTAAGACCGAACTAATCACAAGACGCATGTTATTTCCTACATAAAAAAACCTCAGTCATAGTGACTGAGGTTTCTTGCAATATGATGAAAAACTTCAATAAAAGGTTTATTTAAAGCCAAATGCTTCTTTTAATTTGCTAAATACCCATGCATTTTCTCTCGTCCCTTTAAAGACTTGTGAACCTGCACCTTCAGCAAACAATAAGACATCTCCACCACCATGTGTTTCAGAGCCAGGACTACCAAGTTTTACCCCAACCTCTTGTAAATAATCATCGGCTGCTGCCTCATTGTCCGTAATATCGATGCGTGAGGTTGGACGTGGCCCACCACCATTACCAAACACTAAAGTGGTTGAGGTCTTGCCTTTCGCATCAAAGTTAGGGGCATGTTTCTTGCCATCCTCTAACACGCGGCTACGCGTATCTGATGCTTTTGCCTCTTGATAACTATAACTTAAACCCAAGATACCTGGATTCGTCGCCGTGGTTTTGCCAGTACGTGCGGTATAACCATTAAACGTCATGGTATGGTCATGGTCAGCCGTGACGACGATTAAGGTATTTTTTAACTCAGGATCAGTTTTCTTGATTTTATCCAGTGCGGTCTTGATCGCATTATCAAAGGCAATAGTATCCTGCAAGGCACGTTTGGCGTTGGTTCCATGTAATGCATGGTCAATACGTCCACCTTCAACCATCAAGAAGAAGCCTTTGCCTGCGGTATCTTGTGCCTGCAATAAATCAATCGATTTCGCGGTCATTTCAGCCAAACTTGGTTGATTCGGTGCCGTTCTAGGGCGATCCAAATCATATTCCAGATGTGAAGTTGCCGAATAAAGACCGATATATTTTTTATTCAGTGGAGCAGCATCCATGTCTGCTTTGGTTGCACCGACGGTATAATTTTTCGCTTTTAGCTCATCCAGCAAATTACGCCCGTCAATACGACCCTTTTTATTGTCAGTCGCGTTATATGGGGTAAAGTGGTTACGTCCCCCGCCCATGAGCACATCTACGCCATCGAGCAGTTTAGGGTTATATCCTGCACCACCAGGAATCACTTGACGCGCAATCTCAAATTGCGCATTACGGTTACACACATGAGCAAAAGTTGCAGCTGGGGTTGCATGGGTTAATTCTGTGGTGGTAATCGCCCCTACCTTTTTGCCATTGGCCTTGGCCAATTCAAGAATCGTCTCGGCAGGACTGCCTGCTGCTACACTCGAACCAGGCGTTGGGCAGTTATTCACGGCATTCGACACTTTCGTTCCATCCGGTGCCGTACCTGAGCTTGGCTCAACAGCAACAGTTCCCGGTGTCATGCCAATCACTTCATTACGGGTTTTTTTCCCTGTCATATAGGCTGCCATTGACGGCGCACTATCTGTGGTTTGACCATCTTCAGAATAGGTCTTGATACGTACTGTACGGCGCAAGGTGTCCATGGTTAATTTGCCAGATTCACCATAGCCATAAATACGGCTTGCCGTGACCGTAGTTGGCCCCATACCATCACCTAAAAAGAAAATGATATTTTTAGCTTCACCCGCCGCCTGTACACCTGTACTTGCAGCCAAGAGTGCAACAGTTAAAGCAGATGCTTTCATACCCAACTGACCTAATTTAAATTGTTTTAACATCATCATTCTCCAGTCTGTTGTTATTTATCTAGGCCAATGGCTTTGCGAACTAAATTAAATACTTCGATATTTTCTAGACTGCCGTGGAAGTTGTCTGACCCCACACCAATCGCGCCAAGGAATACATCGGTACCGCCGTGCGTTTCACTATCAGCGAAACCAGTCTGCACCACTGCTTCTTGCTGGAAATCATCTGAAGCTGTACCCGTACACCAACCCTCTTTATCAATATCCGTTCCACGGCTATCGGTATATTTACCTGCTGGGCCTGCTGCTGGATTACAACTATCGTTATCAGCTAAAACACCACGCGCTTCAATACGGTCATTATCTAAACGTTTTTTACCTGTACCAAAGCCAATGATCGGATATGGATTGCCGTTGACATCGGTTGAGAATCCCGCTTTGTTATAGTTCTTCACTAGGCCCAAGACACTGGTCTCAGCACCTTTTACATATTTACCTGTACGTTTCGCATAACCATTCAAGACCATGGTATGGTCATGGTCAGCAGTCACCACGATCAAGGTATTTTTTAGCTCTGGATCGGTCAGTTTAATTTTATCAATCGCTGCCTTAATCGCATTGTCAAAAGCAACCGTATCCTGCAACGCACGTTTCGCATTGGTGTCATGTAGTGCATGGTCAATACGGCCACCCTCAACCATCAAGAAGAAACTTTTGTTTTTTGCCTGTAGGACATCAATCGCCTTGGTAGTCATATCCGCTAAGCTAGGTTCATCAATCTTCTTATTAGTACGATCCAAGTCATAATTCATATGGCTGGCATTAAAGAGACCCAATAATTTTTTAGTTTTGCTTGGATCAATTTTTGCAAGGTCAGTACCACTTGAAACAAAGTTATAACCTTGATCTTGCATTTCTTTTACTAGGTCTCGGCCGTCAGCACGTTTACCGCCTGCAACAGTCGTCGGTTTAAACTGACGTAAACCACCACCTAACACTACATCTACACCATCTTTAAGCTTGCTGTTATAAGCGCCCCATCCGGTCCCTTTACCTGCGGGAACAAGCTGTGCCGCAATATCATTCTCTGCATCACGATGGCAAACATGGGCATAGGTTGTGGCTGGCGTTGCATGGGTAATACGCGTGGTAGTCACGACACCTGTGCCCATCCCCTGCGCTTTGGCAAGTTCAAGTAAGGTTTCAACAGGTTTTTTGCCTTTATTCTCTGCAACATCATCACAGGTACTGGTTCCATCTGCTTTTGGTGCAGATGCGATCGTTCCGGTCTGCATGGAAATGACTTCATTTTTCATTTTCACGCCAGTCATATAAGCCGCCATAGACGGCGCGCTATCAGTCACCTGACCATCTTCCGAAAAAGTGCGTACAAAAGCAGTTTCTGGTAGTGTATCAATGGTCAAATCACCATCTTCCCCAACAGAATAAATTCGTGATGCCGTTAAAGTGGTAATCCCCATACCATCACCCAAAAAGAAAATCACATTTTTAGCTTTTGGTGTTGTAGGTACTTCCGTTTTGTCGTTTTTATCACTGTCGTTACACGCAGTCATGCCAGCTGACAGAACTGCCATTAAACTGACCGCCAAGAGCTTTTTGGAAAAGCTCATCTTTGATAAGAACATAAAATATCCCCAGATCTATTTGTTTGGACGTAACTTGATTGGCTACACCTTAACAATGCTGGGTGACCCTTTTATGTCACCTTGATGACAGTATTATTTCATCTTGTTGTTTTATATTGAAATTATGTTATAACATATCACTTTAAGGCGCTAATTTTAACTGAAGATCAACAATTGCACCTCGTGACGGCCCTTGCTGAGATTTTTCCAGCCAATGCCACTGTGTTGGGCTAAGTCTTAAAAAATTTGAACAGCGCGTTCCATACACTGGACTCTGAATAAAAGTCGAGGACAATAATTCTTCCATTTCTGTATTGATTCCCGTATCGGGTAACAAATCTGGAATCACCTTTCGTTCATCCTCCAAAATATCCCAAGCGGCGGCATCGATTGCGGATTCAGTCATTTGTGTTTGCTGCAACATCGGTAAAAATTCTTGGGTAAAACGCTGACGCAAATGTCGGGTTTTCTCCCAATCTTCAGACATGAGGCCATTGGATACCACATACACGCCATTGGCGAGCAGTTGCGGCGCTTCACCACGGTTACTCATATATACCGCTTGTGTTCGATCCCCCACAAACAAGTTAAAGCCCGCATAGTCCTGCTGCTGTTGCTCCAGCTGCTGGGCAAACCGAATCGGCGCCAAGTCACTTTCTAAAAAGGCTTGAATCAAATACCCGCGAGAAGTGGCATAGGCTTTCTGCTCCCGGCCATTGCGAAAATTGGTCACAATCGCCCAGCGACCAGAGGCCGTGACCCCCATCCAAGTCCCCCCTGATTGCAAATCCTGTCCTGCGACAATGCTGCTATTTTCCCATGCATGCAAGGCAGAACTTGGTCGATGGTAAAACTCATCACGATTTGAAATTAAACATAGAGGCATCTCATCCAGTACCTGCCATGCAAAAGCGACAATACACATAAATCCTTTTCCCCCGCCTTTTGGAACCTTGATCTTTCACATTGAATGTACAACATTTTTCACATCATTCCGCTACAATCTGCTCAAAATATAAAATTGAGGAGCAGCGATGCTGACCTATCCAAATATTGATCCAGTTGCACTGAGCTTAGGACCAGTCAAAGTGCACTGGTACGGACTCATGTATCTGTTGGCTTTTCTCTGTGCATGGGGCTTAGCATCGTATCGCGCTAAACAACGTGATGGCTGGACAGCCGACATGGTGTCAGACCTAGTCTTCTACGGCGCATTGGGCGTTGTGCTTGGCGGGCGTGTTGGTTATGTGTTGTTCTACGAATTTGGTAAATTCTTAGAAAATCCACTGTGGTTATTCCAAGTCTGGACTGGTGGCATGAGCTTCCACGGCGGCTTCCTCGGTGTCATGATTGCGATGTTATTTTGGTGTAAAAAATACCAAAAAACCTGGTTCCAAACCTTGGACTTTATCGCACCCTGTGTACCAACAGGCTTGATGTTTGGCCGCTTTGGTAACTTTATCGGGGGAGAACTGTATGGTCGCCCAGTACAAGATCCAAGCTATCCATTCGGGATGATTTTTCCAACGGACCCATTGGCATTGGTACGCCATCCGTCACAAATCTATCAAGCCCTTTGTGAAGGCTTGATTCTATTTATTGTACTGTGGTGGTTCAGTTCTAAGCCTCGCCCACGCATGGCCGTTTCAGCCTTATTCCTCGTCGGTTATGGGGTCGCACGCTTCTTTATGGAATTCTTCCGCGAACCTGATGCAGACCAAGGCTATATCTTATTTGGCTGGATGACCAAAGGTCAGATTCTCAGTTTCCCAATGATTATTATTGGTCTGTGGATGATCTGGTACGCTTACCGTAAAAATATCTATGACTGGCAGTTAAAGAAATAATAAAAATGGGAGCAATAGCTCCCTTTTTATTATGGCAATCAGTAAATTTATAAACCAAGATGAAGCATATATCGATCTTGTCTCTATCAGGATCAGCACGCCTGCCTGAGCATAATCAAAGCCAATCTTAGGTTAAAAGTTCTGATCTCATTCTCTCTCTTGCACCGTTAACGCTGAATCAGGACATCATCCTTGCCCTAGAAAAAAGTCTCGGTTGGTTTTTATCCATCAAGAAGCAGCATCTCAGGTTTGTTTCGCCAAGCAAAACACCGAATTACAAGATGCGTATAAATAGATATTTAGCGCAGTTGATCTCGTAGATTATGTCTATGCAATCTTAAGCTCGGAAAAGCAACGTACCGGGGAAATACAGCTGTTGAATCCTGCTTTAGCTCCAATTCCCTATCCAACTGATCATCTGCTGTTCTAGAAACTGGTCTCCATCGGACAACGATACCACTTTCGCAACATTAAAACTTTCCAGCCAATGCTTGCACGACATCACCTAAACGCTTGCCTTGTGCCTCACACAAGATCTTCTCATCTTGACTCAAACTTTGGTCATGACGCGGCCCACTGACATGACTGGCCCCATACGGCGTACCACCTGTTTTGGTATTCGACAAAGCAGGTATTGAGTTTGGTAAGCCCATGATCATCATGCCATGATGGAACAAGGGAGGTAACATACTAAGTAACGTACTTTCCTGACCACCATGCATTGAGCCGGATGAAGTAAATACACAGGCAGGTTTGTTATGCAAAGCACCATTCAACCATAAGCTGGTGGTTTGATCCCAAAAATACTTCATCTCACTGGCCATATTGCCAAATCGTGTTGGCGAACCCAAAGCCAAGCCTGAACAATGACTAAGATCTTCTAAAGTGCAATAAATATCGCCATCGGCTGGAATACTCGCTGCGGCCTCTGTGACCACGGTGGCCAAATTCGGCACAGTTCGGATGCGTGCAGTCACACCTGCCGCTTCAATTCCATCGGCAATCAGATGCGCCATTTGCTTGGTTGCACCGTATTTACTGTAATAAAGAACAAGAACGTAAGGTTGCATCACTTTCAAGAATTTTGTTAAAAAGGACACTATACGACATTTTTTACTTTTTGAGCTGTAGTAAATCCTGTGATAACACAGGATTTTTATTAAAAATAACTAGGATAGAACCCATGACCCTAAATCGTTATCTAAAAAAACTGCCTTTTTTAGAAAAAACATGGTTTCAATTTATTGTATTTGTGTTACGCCGTTTTGAGGCAGATCGCTGCCGTGAACAAGCGGGAGGATTGACCTATACCACGCTGTTTGCCGTCGTGCCGATGCTGACCGTTTTTTTAGTGATTATCTCCTCGATTAGAGCTTTGGAGCCTGCCAGACAGCAACTACAACAATTGATTTATAGTAATTTCTTACCGAAAAGTACCATCGCTTTTGACAAGGCTTTAAATGCCTTTACCGAAAAATCCAGTAACCTGACCATTATTGGTGTGCTGTTCCTGTTTGTCACCACCGTGCTGATGCTGACTTCAATTGAGAATGTATTTAACCGGATTTGGCGAGTGAAGGAGACCCGAACGGGTCTGGTCGGTTTTATGCGTTACTGGACCATCATTTCATTAGGACCGATTGTTTTAGGCAGTGCCTTTGTACTGTCCTCCACGGTCGCCTCAATCAATGTACTCAGTAATAATTTTGCGGGTTATCAACTCGATGGCTCTTTTATTCTGTGGCTGATTTCATTTTTATTAACCATTATCGGTTTCTTCATTTTATATTGGACCATTCCCAATCGTATTGTTCCTGTACTTTCAGCCCTGATTGCGGCCTGCTTTAGTGCGACCATCTTCGAAATTTTGAAGCGTTTTTTTGGTTGGGTGATGAGTAATTTTACCAGCTACGAAATCGTCTATGGCGCCTTTGCCGCAGTGCCTATTTTCCTGCTGTGGATTTACTTATCTTGGAACATTATTTTATTGGGTGTCGAAATCAGTTATGCCCTGACCGCTTTTCATTCGGGCAAAGAACAAAAACGTCATCCTATTTTAATGCTGCTGGATATTCTGGAATTGTTTTATAAGAAACAACAAATCGGAAAAAGTGTCAGTGAAAAAGAGCTTTTAGGAATCATTGGTCGTGGTGAGCTAGGCCGTTTACCTTCATATATCCTACAGCTCGAAGCTCAAAATTTAATTATGCGAACAGACAAGGACGAATATGTCCTGGTCCGTAATCTGGCTCAGGTGGATTTCTGGAGTTTCTTCACTGCCCTGCCTTATCCACTGCCTTTACGTCCCGATGTTGAACATATCCATCAAGATGATGAATGGATGGAGCGACTCGGCCCTTCTCTGATTGAAAGCAATGATTATTTAGCTGCCAAACTGTCGATTCCACTTTCCACGCTGTTTGAACAAAAGTAAGTAAAAAGGCCTCTTAAGAGGCCTTTTTTTATTTCTTTAACCAACCTTGCAAACTCACGACGACAATGCCGAGCAAGACCAGAGCTGAGCCGATAATGAAATTCAGCTCAATTTTTTCACCCAACAACCAGACACCAAAAGCCATCCCAAACAGGGGTGTGAGGAAGGAAAAGACGCCCAGCCGTGATGCTAAGTAATTCCTTAATAACCAGAACCATGCCAAGAAACTGGCAAAAGAAACCACCAAAGTATGGAAGGCCAGACTGCCTATCACCAGTGGGCTAAAGTGAATGGGCGCTTGCCCCAGAACAAGCGCCAGGCCAAACAACAATACAAAACTACCCGCCAATTGATAAAACAACGTTTGTGTCACTGCGGCTTGTGCCAGTGAAGATAAACGGACGGTAATGGTGGTGGCTGCCCAGGCAATCCCTCCAGCCAAAGCCAGTAAGTCACCCCACAACATCTGTTGATCCACAATCGATACGCCTGAATTTGCACGTAGAAAAGTCACGGCAATCCCAAAAAATGCAATCCCGATACCTGTCCATTGCAACAGACTGAGACGCTCCGAAGGAAGCCTCCAATGTAAGCCCAAGGCCACAAAAATCGGGGCAGTATACAGCAGTACCACGGCATGCGAAGCCGAGGTCAGCTGTAAGGCCTGTGCCAATAAAAAGAATTCCAAAGAAAATAGAAAAGCAACCACTAAACCCGCTTTTAAATTCTGGCGATTGAAGAGCTGACTGCTTTTATCCAAATATAACAGTGGTAATAACAGCAGTGCAGCCAGCCCTGAACGCAACGCGATCTGCATTAAGGGAGAAATGTCAGGCGCTGCCATTTTTAAAATGACCTGTTGCAGTCCCCAAATCATACACAGTACGATCATCAGACCCGATGCGGTTGCATCTAATGCTTTACGCTCATCCATTGCGCGTTCCTGATTTTATGACTTGAGCATCAATATAAGGCTGTCGGATTTTCATGATATAGTGAAAATACGACAATAGATGCGTGTTTTCAGGCAATTCTCATGATATGAAAAAATCAGCTCAAAGGATTCAAGATTTTCAGGCCATCCCGACCTACAACGAGATTCCTGCCCCATTATGGCTACAAATCCGCAATGCACCTGCGGAGACTTTTTATCCCAAACATGCCCATGCATGGGGTGAATTTATCTATGCCTTCGACGGTGTTTTAGAAGTCAATATTGAGCAAATTCATTATTTAACCCCACCACCTTATGGAATCTGGTTGCCACCGCATTTACAACATAGTGGTATCAATCGCAATGACGTGACCCATTGCACCCTGTACGTGCATGAATCACTCTGTCACAACATGCCGCAACAGGCAGGTATCTTACTGTCTGCGCCCTTGGTCTCTGCGCTGCTTGAACATATT
This sequence comes from Acinetobacter sp. CIP 64.2, assembly GCF_000369645.1. Classification (NCBI taxonomy): domain Bacteria; kingdom Pseudomonadati; phylum Pseudomonadota; class Gammaproteobacteria; order Moraxellales; family Moraxellaceae; genus Acinetobacter; species Acinetobacter sp. CIP 64.2. Next base: position 447,770 of record NZ_KB850120.1, on the reverse strand, counting down.
CGTCAGCATCCATTTGCTGAACACGATCCAGAATATTTACGCTTGCTGCACGTTTTGCTCGATTCACTAACTCATGCCGAGTTGGTCGGCAGTTATCTACCGACCACCGAGCATCCTGCACTGGCGAAGATATTGACACATTTACATGAGTTCCCTGCCGATAACAGCACACTGGAACAGCTTGCACAGATGATCAATATGACCGAACGCACTCTTGCCCGTTATAGTCAGAAAGAATTGGGCATGTCTTTACACGAATGGCGACAGCGCCTAAAAGTCATGAAAGCGATGTCGATGTTAAATCAAGGCAAGACCATTGAAAGCATTGCACTAGATTTAGGCTACGCCAGTTCATCTGCTTTTATTTATATGTTTAAACGCTGGATGCATTTCACCCCAGACCAATTTCGTAAGCTGTATCAAGGCAGTTAATTTTGCTATTCATGCCTTAACCAATATCTGATTCAGTGGAAAAATCATGCTTTTAGATATAAAAAATGGCGCTGCTCTTCGGAACAGCACCCTCCTTTTATTTCAACTTAGGCTTTGACAAAGGTATCCCAGTCATATTCGCCTGACTGGGTAATCAATTTCATGGTCAATTGATCATTGGCACGTAGTGCCCCAACACCAGCTGGTGTACCCGTCATGATCACATCACCTGCTTCCAGACTAAAAGATTGATTAATTTCAACCAATAAAGTGCCAATATCGAAGATCATATCTTTGGTGAAGCCATGCTGACGGTCAACCCCATTGATGTTCAGAATCAACTCTAACTCTTGCAGGTCGCCAATCTCATCCGTTTCAATCCAGTCAGCCAAAATACAGGCACCATCAAAGGCTTTGGCACGTTCCCACGGCTCACCCTTAGATTTTAAATCGCCCTGTAAATCACGCAGGGTCAAATCCAGACCCAAAGTCACTGCACCAATCGCTTCTAGGGCTTTGGCTGGATCGGTTTCCTGTGATAATGGATGGGCAATTTGCAAACATATTTCGCATTCATAATGACACTCACCCAAAGCCAGATTCCAGCTGATACCTTGAGCTAAAGAGCCGATACTGCTTGGCGGCTTGATAAATAACAACGCACGATCGGGAATGGCATTGCCCAATTCCTTGGCATGTTCTGCATAATTTCGGCCAACACATACAATTTTTGAAGGGCGTATACTCATGAAAACTCCTTGTTCTTTCAACCGTCAATACATTTACTTTTTAAAACTATTTTCGAATTTTGTTTGATCTGCTGTATCACTAAACGCACGCTTGGGTACGATCACCACAGTATGGCTTTTTAGCTCCAACATGTAAGTCAACTTGCCAATTGCAAATGACTGGACTTCGGCATATTGCGCACTTTGTTTTTTGCCTGCTGCATACAGTTCAAAATAATCTTGATAAAGATCAATTCCCTGTTCGCTTTTTCCAAATTGATAGCGTACAAATTGACGCTTAAACAGCATCGGTAATAACCAATAGCGCATGACCGCTTGCATGATCAGAAAAAAAGCACCCAATGCAACGTAATAGCGCCCAACGCCAGCAAAACCTAAATAGATTCCCCATAGAATAATCGCAATACTGATCACTGGAGTTAAAAAACGGCTAAAGGTTTTTTTGCCAAACGTGACCAAAGCAAAACCATCTTGTGATTCTTCTAAATTCAAATAATAGCGCACCGATACACTTGGACGTTGTTCAGACATTTCTAATTTCTAACATTTGAAAAAACTGACCTATTAGAACATAAATGACTTTATGGGCAATCACCTTTATCGTGATTTAATACAAAATTTAAAGCTGATGTTTTCTCTGTTCTGAGATTCAAGCACTGCATTCTTTATGGCTCAAATCACCGTTACATTCACTGTGAATGATTGAAGCTGCCCGAAGTAAGCTTTACACAACATGCCTATTTTTTACACACAAAAAATTCTATTAATAAGCAGGATTGATGTCTCGAATAAGCGCATCAACTCATTGCATAAAATCACGGATAAAAATCAAAGGAATGTGATGGCGTATTTGAATGGTGTAATTTTACCCTGTCTGTTATTGGGGCTCACACAAAGCTGTTTTGCACAGATCGTGCCTTGGACGGACAATATTCCGAGTGCCCTACAACCATTTCAAAACAATCCACAACTGTTGGCCAGTTATACCCAAAACAATATTTTTATGTATGGTCACCCTGCCACCAGAACAGCCGTGCCCACATTGAAAAGTAATCCTCAGCCCAATGTCAGTTTTAATTCAGCCGCAATCATTGTCCCCGTCAATGCCCAACAAGTGGCCAAAACACTGACCGATTTTAATCAGTATGTCGGTTTGTTTCCAACCCTCAAATCAGCGAAAACATTAGAACAGTCTGGCAACATTGTTCAAATGAAATATCGGGTCTCGATTCCAACCCCGATTCCTGTACTCAATTTTAATGAAGACGTCAAATTACAACATCAGATTAAACCGAACAGTATTGCCAGCTTGGTGATTGATGCACCGATTCCCTATGGCGTCGGTAAATTTGAATGGTTTGCACTAGATGATCACCGTACCTTAATCACATTGACCCAATGGGGCGATTTAAACCAGCCTAAGGGTTTTATCATCAAGAAGATTCTCAATGCCATTCCTGAAGTGAAACTCGGGATTCCGAGTAGCAGCAATGCTTTTATTTTAGAGTCGTTAAGAAGCCGTTTTATTCAGTCCAATGTTACACCGCTGGATGCAGGACAAATTCCAACTCCGCAACTGAATGCAGCACAACTCAGTAAAATTACCCAACTGATTCAAGCAGCTCAACAACCCGTAAGTATTCTACACGCCCCCACCAGTGTGCTCTATACGCATGGGCGAGAGTCCATGCGCTTTACCACCACCTATCAATTTTATCAGCAACCTGTTCAATCCTTACAAAAATGGCTGAGCCCATTAACATATCAGCAACTATTTCCTCGGCAGATTAAAAAGGTCATTGCCACGCCTATTCAAAATCAAGGACAAGATGCCAATATTCAGGTCAATGTGGGACTTGGTGTCATCAATATTCCCTTTGCATTTCGATTGCGCTTTAACTATCCACAGACAATTGAGAATAATTTTTATGCCAATGGTGGAGATCTTCGTTTTGTTAAGGGGCAAATGCAGTTGCACACCTTCAATCAAGGGACATTATTGAAAATGACCAGCGCGATGAAAATTGATGACAAAGCGCCATTCTTGTTAAGAGCCATGCGCAGCCTGCCCTATCACGATATATTGCCTGCTGTCGGTGGCAATGTGGTATTTGTACAAAAAATCAAAGCAAAAACATAAGACGCAAAAAAACCGCATTTAAGCGGTTTTCTTTGTTCAAATTGGTGCGCTCAGAGAGATTCGAACTCCCGACCCCTTAGTTCGTAGCCAAGTGCTCTATCCAGCTGAGCTATGAGCGCATATTTGATGGAGCGCATTATACGTAATTTTCACTCAATGATAAGCCTTTTTTTCACAAACTTGTAATCAACTGGCTACAGATTCAACACTTTTCAATCATTTGAGTGAAATAGACTCAAAGATTACCGACAAATCGACTTTCTTGAGCAAATTGGACAGCTACTTATTTTACCCAGTGTCCGCCGTGGCCATCCAGTAATTTATCTGGATCTATACCATTCAATCGCAAAACCATTCAAATATCATCTCGAACATATACATGATTGGTTAGTTTATTTAAAGAACAGGTCAAAAACATCATTCTCTCTATAACTTTTAATTGATTATTATCTGAAAAAAAATGATAGCTAAAATTTTAAGCCACTGATATTTATTGATTAACCAAACATGATATAGATTGGAAATATTTTTTTGCAAACCAGTAACAAATTTTAAAAATTTCTTTGTGATATCTCCCCAATCATTCGAACTTCAGCATTTGCTTACATTTTAATTCACTGAAAAAACAGACTTAATTATCTGGAACCTTCACTTTCCCCGTCTTGCAAATTCAATACAGATGTAAATTAACCCTCAAAACAACCCTAAAAAAAGCATTAAAGTTCAATATTTTAAATCAATAATTAACAATCAAAATCTAAAAAATTACAGATTGACAAAACAATGATCACATATAACACTAAATGAGATTAATGTGACTTTAATCACAAAAACCATAGCAAATAATTACTCCAAAACAACACTACTTTAAAAATATAGGTATCGTTATGCTTTTCAAAAGTCTTTTATCACCGATCAAAAGTATTACTTCGAGTTTAGTCGATAGTAATAGCTCAACATCACATGCTGGTAGTTCAACTCTTGCCCCTCTTTCCTTATCTACAATTACAAATCTAGTTTCACCCAGCACGGTAACCAATACTGTAAGCAGTATTACAAATAGCGTCGCGAGTAACCCTGTTCATACAATTACAGGAATTCTAGGCGGTGTAACGGGCAGTAGCAGCCCTCTTTCAACAGTAACAAACCTTGTTGGCAGCCTTACTGGTAGTACAAATGGTGGTCCACTTGATACTGTAACTCATATTATTGGAGGCGTTACAGGGGGTACAAATGGCGGCCCTCTCGGTGCAGTGACAGGAATCATTGGTGGTATTACAGGAGGAACAAATGGCGGTGCTCTTGGCACAGTAACAGGAATCATCGGTGGTATCACAGGTGGCGATTTAGCCCATAATCCAGTCACAGGTGTCATCCAAAGTGGAATTGGCGTGCTTAAAGGGCTAGAAAGCTTAAAAACCGATATCATCAATACTGGAATTAACACTGTTGCGGGTACCGTTATTAGCGCAGTTCACCAATCTGAACATCCAATTGGAGATCTTGCTCATCTTGGCACACTCACTTTTAATACCTCGCGTGATACCGTAAATGGTACATTAGATGCAGTGTCTCATCTGGCAGGTGCCGATGTCGGTGGTGCGGTTAACTCTCTCACAGGTGTGGTAGGCACACTGGTGAATAATGGAACCACTGCTACAAACACGATACAACACATCGTTGGTGATATCACCAACATTGGAAGTACAGGCCCACTCGGTACAATTACAGGAATTATTGGTGGAATCACTGGCGGTATTGGTGGTGGTACAGGTGGTCCACTTGGTTCAATTGGTAATATTATCGGTGGTATTACCGGCAGTATCGGTGGCGGTACAGGCGGACCTTTAGGTGCAATTACACACATCATTGGCGGTATTACAGGTGGTGA
>NZ_KB850120.1:442030-442548 GCF_000369645.1 Acinetobacter sp. CIP 64.2 | reverse complement strand
AATATTATCGGTGGTATTACCGGCAGTATCGGTGGCGGTACAGGCGGACCTTTAGGTGCAATTACACACATCATTGGCGGTATTACAGGTGGTGATCTGAGTCATAATCCTGTCACTGGCGCTATCCAAACAGGCATTGATGTACTTCAGGGCGTTGAAAGCCTCAAAACCAATATTATCAATACAGGGATTAACACAGTGGGTGGCGTGCTAAGTGGTGCACTCCCTGGCGTTCATCCTATCTCTGACCTGACTCATCTAGGTACCCTTACCTTTGATACCTCACGCGATACCGTAAACGGCACACTTGAAGCAGTATCTCATCTGGCAGGTGCCGATGTCGGTGGTGCTGTGGGCTCTCTTACAGGTGTAGTCGGTACACTGATTCATAATGGCTCTACTGCCTCGGGTCTGGTTCAGCATGCGGTAGGTGATCTTACCAATGTGGGTGGTCTCATCGGTGGTATTGGTGGCGGTACAGGTGGTCCACTTGGTTCGATTGGCAATATTATCGGTGG
>NZ_KB850120.1:95330-441347 GCF_000369645.1 Acinetobacter sp. CIP 64.2 | reverse complement strand
ATATTATCGGTGGTATCACAGGTGGCATTAGTGGTGGTGCTGGCGGTCATTTAGGCTCAGTTACCGATATCATTGGCGGTATCACTGGCGGTATTACAGGTGGTGGTAGCAATCATCTTGGCTCAATTACAGATATTCTGGGTACGCTTAACCATGGTGTAAATAGCGCAGATGTGATTTCAGGTATTGCTCAACCGATCCAAACCGTCATTAGTAATGGTAATATCGCGATTGATGCGCTTCAAAATCATGTAGGCCACTTAGCCAGCGATGGATCACTAGATAGTCTTAATAATCTAATCAATATTAGTGTTGGACATGGCGATTACAATGCACATGGAAGCATAGATGGAATTTTAGATGCGTTGACAGGAACAGTGGCTTCAGGCATTGCTGTTGGCGAACCACATCCAAATGGTGGTTCTTTAACAGATCTTGTGTCACTTCAATCACCATTAAATTCACTTACAGATCATCTATTAAGTTCAGTGAATCATTTCTAAATCAATTCATAAAAAAAGCCGCTGATGACAGCGGCTTTTTTATATTTATGCGATTACTCACATGCGGTTCACAAATATCAGGCACAAAAAAACCGCAATTAAGCGGTTTCTTTTATTAAGTTGGTGCGCTCAGAGAGATTCGAACTCCCGACCCCTTAGTTCGTAGCCAAGTGCTCTATCCAGCTGAGCTATGAGCGCATTACTTATGTTGCCAATGAGGCATGTGTTACTTTAAATCTTTACTTGGTGCGCTCAGAGAGATTCGAACTCCCGACCCCTTAGTTCGTAGCCAAGTGCTCTATCCAGCTGAGCTATGAGCGCTTTAAGTAAAGTGGCGGTGAGAGAGGGATTCGAACCCTCGATACAGTTACCCGTATGCATCCTTAGCAGGGATGTGGTTTCAGCCACTCACCCATCTCACCGTAACACGAGCGCAATAATACAAACTAAAACCACATTACACAAGGGATGTTCCTGTTTTTTTCTTCTTTTTCAGTTCAATCAAATACTTTTTAATCAATTTTCGCATTTTTTCAGCATTTTTTAGCGCCGTGCTTGTTAATATAGGCTTATCTCCTTTATTTGGATCGGGGCAATAAACAGAATCTTGCAATCTTTGACGTGCAGTTAGAGTTTGAATGACTTATGCTAAACCGATCTGCCAGATGTGAAATGAAACGATATGACTAAAAATTGGGCCGATCCCGAAGCAAAAGCAGAAGCGCAACGTTACGATAATCCTATTCCTAGCCGAACTCTTATTTTAACTACATTAGAACAACTAAAAACTGCACAGTCTCATGCAGAGCTTGTCGACCACTTTAATATCCCCGATCAAAAAAGTATCGATGCCTTGAATCATCGTTTAAGTGCGATGGTCCGTGACGGACAATTGATGAAGGATGGATTTAAATACCAGCCTGCAACCGATTTACCAAGCCACGAAGCAACGGTCTATATTAATAGTAAAGGTTTGGGGACTGCCAACATTGCGGGACAGAATGATGTACTGCTGCCTGAACGTGAGTTACGTTTGGTCTTTAATGGCGATCGAGTTAAGGTCCGTCAGACCTCAGTTGACCGTAAAGGTAAAGCATGGGGCTTTATTACCGAAGTGGTGCAACGTCGCGTCAAACAAATTATTGGTAAAGTGTCTGAGCATGAAGGTGAATACTTTATTCAACCAAGTAATCCGAATCAGCATCAACCGATTACCCTTGAAAAAGAATTGATTCAACACGCCAATGCCAAAGTGGGTGATATGCTGCGTGTCGCGATTGATGACTACCCGACCCGTGAAGAGCTGGCGACAGGTCACATTGTTCAATCGATGTCAGATAAAGCCGATACCGAGATTATTATTCCGCAAACCATTCTAGAGTTTGGTCTACCTTATGAATTCCCGGAAGCGGTGATTAAAGAAGCAGAGAGTTTTAAAGAACCTTCGGCAAAAGATCTTAAAGGTCGTGTTGATTTACGAGATCTACCACTGGTCACCATTGATGGCGAAGATGCACGCGACTTTGACGATGCCGTTTTTGCAGAAAAACGTGCAGGTGGTGGTTACCGAGTTGTGGTTGCGATTGCAGATGTCAGTCACTATGTTCGTTTAGACTCACCTTTAAATGAAGAAGCTGAAGAACGTGGAACCTCTGTTTATTTCCCACATTTCGTGCTGCCGATGCTGCCAGAAGCATTATCCAATGGCCTCTGTTCTTTAAATCCACATGTTGACCGTTTATGTATGGTCTGCGATTTAAAACTGTCTCGTGCAGGTAAAGTCACAGGTTATGAGTTCTACCCTGCAGTAATGCATTCCAAAGCCCGTTTGACCTATACCCAAGTTGGTCAATATTTTGAAGGGGCAACAGATGCAATTCCTGAAGACAAGACCATTCATAAATCACTAAATACCTTATTCCAGCTCTATCAAACATTGAAAGAGTTACGGGCCAAACGTCATGCAATGGAATTTGAAACCGTTGAAACCTACATGACCTTTGATGAGTTAGGTGGAATCAAAGAAATCTTGCCACGTACCCGTAATGATGCGCATAAACTGATTGAAGAATGTATGTTGTTGGCCAACGTTGCTGCAGCTGAATACTCGTTAGAACATGATATTCCAATGTTATATCGTGTGCATGAGGCACCTGAATTCTCACGTATTCAAAAAGTACGTGATTTTGTCAAATTGCTCGGTTTGCCATTCCCAGAACAACCTACTCAAGCCGATTATCAAGCGGTGATTGAAGCGACCAAAGATCGTTTAGATGCGCCAAGTATCCATGCGGTGCTGTTACGTTCAATGATGCAAGCCTATTATGGTGCAAACAATGCCGGACATTACGGTCTTGCTTATGAAGCCTATACGCATTTCACTTCACCAATTCGTCGTTACCCAGATTTATTGTTACACCGTGCCATTAAAGCCTATCTCGCTAAGAAACCTTACCCATTGTCTGGTGCTGCTTTAGATGATGCGGGCGAGCATTTCTCACAAACTGAACGTCGTGCCGATGAAGCTTCACGCAGCGTGACGACTTGGTTGAAGTGCCATTATATGCAACAGCATTTAGGTGATGAGTTTGTTGGTATCATTAGTGCGGTGACAGAATTTGGTCTATTCGTAACGCTCAAAGATTTATATGTCGATGGCATGATTCATGTCAGCCAATTGGGTGAAGACTTCTTCCTGTATGATCAGGCCAGCCAAAGCTTAATCGGTCAGAATCGAGGTCAATCGTTTAGCCTCGGCGATGAAGTCAAGATTCAAGTGGCGGGTGTAAATCTGGAAGAACGTAAAATTGACTTCCAACTAGTCCAGCAGCTGACGCATTTAGGCCGTGTAATTCGTCAGAAAGCACCACGTACTGCGAATCCTTCTAGCTCAAATCGTGCTTCAACAACTGAACAAGTATTTGGCAAACCGGCATCTACGAAGTCTAAAGTCAGTGAAGATGGTGAGAAGCCTGTACGTAAGAAAAAGGATAAGAACAAACCAAGTTCTTATAGCAAAAAGCCAGCTAAAAAAGCGTCTGCTAAACCAGAAATCAAAGAAAAGGCCAAAAAGAAAGTGAAAAAGAAAAAGTCGAACGCGAAAACAAAGGCTGAATAATTTTGAAAAGACAAGGGAGCTTCGGCTCTCTTATTTTTTGTTATAGAATGAAGAGATAGACTATTTCTGAATATAAATAAAATCCTAATGCCTTCTTACCGCATCACCAAATATTATTATCATTATTACATTTATATACTCTTTTTCTTTTTCACAATCTCTGCCGCTATATCTATATTTTGGGGTAATTTTTCACCTCGTTCTACAGTAGAAATTGTCGCCTTGATCATTTCTTGTTTTCTCTATGCTTTACTCCTCATTTATTTTCTCTACTTGAAAAAGAAACAGGAATGGGTGATTCCTAGACAATGGGAGAAAGTACAAAAACAACCTAAACGCTATGCTTTATTTATTTTCCCTTTATTCATTATTCCCGTACTCTGGCTCAACTTAGCCGGTACGCTTCCAATGATCTGGACGTATATCACTGGAGATTTGCAAATAATAGAGGCGTCAGCGATTGTCGAAAAAAAGCACACCAGACAGGGAACTATCTATTTTTTTAAAACAGCTTATTCCAACATACCGATCTTTAGAATGACCTCGACTGAATATCAGGTGTATAAAAACCATCAACTCAAACTGGAGTTATCGACACGTCAAAGTTATTTTGGTACCTATGTGCTATCGATTGATAAAATTCAGGTCGCAACGCAAAACCCAACGAATAAATAATCAATCAACCTTGATTTCCTCCCCACTAAGCCCTACATCTATAACTATGTTTAAAGATGAATATGGCAAAATACAATGACACTCCAACAAGCAACGCTTCCCGTTCCTCAATTTAATCAAATTCAACTTGCCGATTTAAAACAACAGATTGAACAGACCATTCAAAACGGTCAAAACTTCTTAAACCAACTCAATGAAGTTCCGCAAAGCCCTGAAGCCCAACTGGCAACCTTGGCAGAAGTCGACCAACTTGAAAATAACATGAGTGAATCGTGGGGCATTTTGTCGCATCTGAATGCGGTCATGAACAATGCTGAAACCCGTGAAGTGTATCAAGCGCTGTTACCGAGTTTAAGTGAGTACTATACGCAGCTTGGACAACATACGGCGTTGTATCAAACCTATCAACAGATCCATGACAGCGCCGTATTTCAAACGCTGAGCGAAGCACAACAAAGCGCGATCAAACTCGCGTTACGTGACTTTAAACTGTCAGGTGTTGCACTCCAAGGTGAAGCCAAAAAGCGTTATGCTGAAATCTCGGCACGTTTATCCCAACTGTCTTCAGACTTTTCCAATCATGTCCTCGATGCAACCCAAGCCTACTTCAAGCCTTTGACCGAAGCACAACTCAAAGGTCTGCCGCAAAGCAGTGTTGAATTGTTAAAACAATACGGACAACAACGTGAGCTTGAACAAGCCGTTGCCACACTCGACTTCCCCGCTTATTTTGCGATTATGACCTATGCTGATGATCGTGAATTAAGAGAAGAGCTGTATAAGGCCTATGTTACCCGTGCCTCAGAACAATCTGATAAGACTGAATTTGATAATACCCCGGTGATGGAAGAAATCCTGAGCTTACGTCAAGAAATGGCGCAACTGCTTGGCTTTAACAACTTTGCTGAATATTCCCTTGCCAGCAAAATGGCACCTGATGTGGAAACGGTGAATCAATTCTTGGTGGATCTGGCAGAACATGCGCGTACCCCAGCGCTTGCCGAAATTGCAGAACTGAAAGCGATTGCACAACAAGATGGCATTGCAGAGTTAAAACCGTGGGATGCAACCTACTATTCTGAGAAGCTGAAACAACAACAGTTCAATCTTTCACAAGAAGCATTGAAACCCTATTTCCCTGCACCCAAAGTGGTACAAGGTTTATTCCAGATCGTACAACGCCTTTACGGCATCCAGATCGTTGAGCGCCAAGCCCCTGTCTGGCAAGATGATGTCCGTTATTTCGAAATTGAAGATCAAGGCCAAGTGGTCGGCGGTTTCTACTTCGATTTATATGCCCGTAACGGAAAACGTGGTGGTGCATGGATGAGCGGTTTCCGTTCTCGTGTACAAACCGCCAAGGGTCTACAAAAACCGATTTGCTACATGGTGTGTAACTTTACTCCACCGATTGGCGATCAACCTGCGCTCCTCACCCATGATGAAGTGATTACCTTATTTCATGAGTTTGGTCATGGCTTACATCACATGCTGACTGAAGTAGATAATATCTCGGTAGCCGGTACCCACGGCGTGGCGTGGGATGCAGTGGAATTACCAAGCCAGTTTATGGAATTCTGGGCATGGGACAATGAAAGTTTAGATGTACTCAGCGAACACACTGAAACCAAACAGACTTTACCGCAAGAATTGCTATCTGCCTTACTCAACGCACGTTTCTTCCAGTCTGGCATGCAAACCTTGCGTCAGATTGAATTTGCATTGTTTGATCTCAGCATTCACCGCCAAGCACCAGCCTTAAACAGTCAGCAAATCCAAACGACATTGGACGATATCCGTGATCAATTTGCCGTGGTTCCCGCGGTAGCTTATAACCGTTTCCAGCACAGCTTTAGTCATATTTTTGCAGGTGGTTATGCGGCAGGTTACTACTCTTATAAATGGGCAGAAGTTTTAGCCAGTGATGCCTTCGATCGTTTCGAAAGCGAAGGTATTTTTAATACCGAGACTGGAAAAGAGTTTAGAAAGTTTATTCTAGCAGTTGGCGGAAAAGATACAGCACTTGATGCGTTTCGCAATTTCCGAAAAAGAGAACCGAAAATAGATGCATTATTACGCCATCAAGGTTGGACGAACACCGATAAAACCGCTTAAACTACGTCATTATTGTTCACAGGGTGTAATTAACTGACATGAAAAGACAGTTCATCGCGGGCGCAATATGCCCAAAATGTGGAGCCTTAGATCGTGTGGTTAAGATCATCACTGTGGATGACGAGTGGATTGAATGTATCGAATGTGCTTATAGCGAAAAGCGCCCGACCCACGTGGAACCGGCGCAATCCGCTGAGCCAGATGAAATTGGGGTGATACAGTTCAAACCTCGTCATTTTGACTAGAAGGTTTAAAGTGATGTCCGCATACCAAACAGAAAATTCCAAATTATTATGGATAATAATTGGTGGAATGAGTGTTGTTGTGGTGCTGTTCCTTGCTGTCCAATGGTTTCTAGCACAAAAAGACCAGCAATCAACCGCGTCCACATCTGCACAGCCTGTTGCAGAAAAAACCGTTGCTCCTGCGCAAGCAGAAGCTGCCACGTCTGATGAGGTGAGCACCGCAACAGGTGATGTTGCTGCTCCAATCCAATTGGTTGAAGAATCGATTGTGAAAGACCCCTTGCCTGTAAATGATAGTTTGGCAAAAGAAGAAATTGCCAAACTGGATGATATTCATCAACAATTGCAAGACCAGCAGCATGAATTAAAGCAGCAACATAACGATGTTGATACTCTGCTGAAATTGAAAGAAGATCAAATCAAACTGCTAGAAGCCCAAATTGCGGCACAAAGTAAATCTTGATAAATAAAAGCATTAACAGCAGTTAATGCTTTTTCATATCATCTCCCTTTAATCTAAAATTTGCTTGGTACCCTGTTTAAACTGAATTGGCTTTTGAATCGTCTGTGCAATTAGAATGCCCAGCAAAGTTAAACCACCGCCAATGTAGTGGAACATCTGTAAATGTTCACCCAACAAGGCCACCGCAATCAACGCAGTAAATAAAGGCAATAGATTCATGAAAATACTGTTTCGATTTGGCCCTAAATGTCTTACTCCTTCGATCCATAAATACGACAACAATACTGACGAAAAAATACTGGCATAGACAATTAAGGGAATAGTCTTTTGGTTCAATTGCATCTGCGAAGCAGGCAAGAAGATAAAGAAAGGCAATACATAGATAATCGCAAAACAGGATTGTACAAAATTCGATTGCCATGCAGGAATTGGCATTTTCCAACGCTTTAATAGCACCCCATATAAGGCATAACCAGCCGCAGCAATCAGCATCAAACCATCACCCAAATGCACTCCTTGCTTCCAGATATCTGTAATTGAACCATGACTCAGCAAATACAAGATGCCATAAAAAGATAAGGCACCGCCAAACAACATGCCGTAACTCAGCCGATCTTTCAGCATCACACTACTTAAAATCATGGTCAGCAAAGGAATCAATGCCGTCACAATCGCCATATTGGTCGCCGTCGTGGTCGATGCCGCCTGATAAGACAAAAACTGGAAGAGAGACACGGACAGAAAGCCACCTAATGCCAATTGTTTCCAGTACTGCTGAATGGTTTTGCGATTTCTCCAGACTGGAATCAGCACAAAGGTACTCATCACGGCGAGTGCCAGCACCAGACGATAAAACGTAATCGCCACAGGCGAAATAGCATGGCTGGCCATTTTCGACACCACCACATTGCCCGCCCAAAACAAAATGGCCAATAAGGGATAAAAATACGCTTTCTGAAACATGATCTAGACACCTATACATTGCAGTACCAGTCATGCTAAAAAATAATCAATGCACTGTTCCTCGATAATAAGACGACTGCTATCGAAAAACAGACAATCTATTCAGGATATCTGCCAAGATGGGAAAAAATTTTCAACATGGATTTATGGATTATCCCGTTTATGCTTTTTCGGAAAACTATCCGCATGGGCATATCGAGGATTGGCATAGTCATGACCGAATTCAATTGATTCATACTCTTTCTGGCGTGATTCGGGTACAAACGCATGAGGGGATTTGGATTACCCCGCCTGGACGTGGGGTCTGGATTCCAGCGCATAAACCACATGCCCTACTCAGTAGCGGTGATGTCAAAGCCCGAGGGATTTTTATAGAAACCTCAGCACAAACGCATCTGAATTCAGAATGCCGTGTGGTTGCCATTCCTGCTTTACTACGAGAGCTAATGAGTAGCGCAATGCAGATCAAAACAGCCATCCAGCCGAATAGTCGTGATGAAAGACTGTTACAGTTAATCTTAGACGAAGTTCGGATATTGCCAGCCCTTGCCTTTAATTTGCCAGATCCTCAAAGCCCCAAGCTTTTGCAACTGTGCCAAAGAATTAAAGACAATTTGGCCTTGGACTGGGGGCTCGAAGAGACAGCACAGCAACTGCACATCAGCAGTAAAACTCTGGCACGGCATTTCCAGAATGAAACTGGTCTGCATTTTTCTCACTGGGTACGCCAGGCCAAACTGATGCAAGCCATGATTGATTTGTCTCTGAACAAACCCGTTTTAAATGTTGCCTTGGACTTGGGCTATGACAGTCCAAGTGCCTTTAGTGCCATGTTTAAGCGTGAAACCAGCATGACACCCAGTGATTATCTGAAACAATTTTCTGACACATTGAGTTAAGTGTCCTGAGCATAGATTGGGTGAAGAATCTCATTCCTTTCATCCTTACAGCAGCATAAAATAAGCGCAATCTTCCAATACCCGAATCGCTATGGATGCTCAACACACCAATCGCAACCTAATGATGGCGATTGGTTGCCTTACCCTTTCTGCGCTGCTTTTTTCTGTAATGGGCATTTGTATTCGTTATGCTTCACATAGCGTCGATAACTACACCATTGTATTTTTCCGCAATGTGGTTGGGTTGATCCTGTTTTTGCCTTTTATATTTAAACAAGGAACCAGTTTTGTAAAAACAGAAAAACTGTGGATGCATACTTGGCGTAGCATTGTCGGGCTTGCTGCCATGTATGGCTTTTTCTATGCGATTGCGCATTTAAAACTTTCCAATGCCATGGTGTTTACCTACTCATCTCCGATTTTTATTCCGCTGATTGCTTGGCTGTTTCTCAAAGAAAAAGTCACGACGGCGATGCTAGTTGCTGCAACACTCGGCTTTATCGGGGTGTTCTGTGTCGCCAAGCCTGATCAAGGCTTATTCAACTGGATTTCTGTTGTCGGGATCAGCTCCAGCCTGTTGGCCTCGATGGCCTTTGTCACAGTACGTGCCCTGACTCAAACCGAACCGCCTGAACGTATTGTGTTTTATTTCTGCTTGATTGGTTCTTTATTGTCTGTCATTCCGATGTTTTGGGTATGGCGCCCTTATCATTTACAAGAATTATTGTTTTTGATTGGTGCAGGTGTACTGGCCAATGTCAGCCAGATATTTATGTCACATGCCTACCGTCTGGCCCCTGCTGGGCAGATTGCACCCGTCAACTATATTGCAATTATCTTTGCAGGACTTTGGGGCTTTTTACTGTGGAATGAAGTGCCTGATTTATATAGCGTGATTGGTTTTGGCATTATTCTCTCAGCGATTTTGTTATGTAGCCCTTTAATACAAAAGTCAAAAAAGTCAGTATTGTAAGTTCATGACTTTGGATCAGGGTGTAAATCCAGTACATAGTGACCTAGAATTTCCCGTTTCGGCTTATCAACAACGACCACAAGATAGGTATTATCTAAGGGTACTGGGATATTAATATGCTGGAATTGCCCATCTTGAGTTTCATAAATATGTTTCACATACCATTCCCAAGCCGTACAGGAATGATACCACTGTTCAATCACAAGATCAGCATAGCCCCATAAATCTACAATTTCCTCGGCACTCTCCGTAACATCTAACATGGGAGGGAAAAGGGTTGCCTGATATTCTTTCTGGCTCAATGCTTTCATAGATTAACCTATTCAATAAAATAACAATAAAAAAGCACCCGAAGGTGCTTTTTAGGTTCAACGCTTAATGTTTATACCAACCAAACATCTGGAAGACATATGGTGCATAAGTCACCAATACCAAAGATGAGAACAAGACAATAATCGGCAATAACCAACGCTCATAACGGAAGTAGAAACTGGTGTATTTTTCTTTTGCCTCCCGATCGGCAGCCGAGACCTCTTCATCCCCGACGGAAAGTCGCGTCAGCAAGTGGTTCAAGGCAACAGGCGGTGTTACATAACCAAATTCGAATGCCACCAATACGATCATCCAGAAGTGAATCGGATGGATACCATTTTCGTAGGCTACCGGCGCAACCGTCGCAGCCACCAGAATCACCGCACCAAATGGATCGGTGGTCATCCCAATAATCGCAAGTAACAACGCAATGAAGGCAAGTGAAATATAGATATTGCCCAAGTGTGTCGGTAATAATTCAACCACTTCAGCCCGTTCGATTAAACCACCCACGCTCGCAGACAAAGCCATCAGCAAGATTAAAGCGCCGATATGCCCCACCGTTTCTGAAGTTGCAAAACGTAGTGCTCCACCAAAACCAAGGCTTTTGCTGCCATGTGGATCATGTGATTTCAGGAACTCAGATTTTTTCTCGTGTTCACGAACCAAGGCTTCATGCTGAACATCAACCACTGGAGCAGGTGCAAGTTTCGATGCAAATAACTTGTCAAACAAGATCATGGCAATCAACACCAATGGCAAAATCATTGGTGCGGTAAATTCATTGATTGAGGTATCTAAAGCTAGCTTGTAGAACATCACCACCGCAAAACCAATGACCACATAAGGAATCACGGGTACGCAGGCACGCAACATGCCAGGAACCGCAATTTTAGGCGAGTTCACACGGAATTTTTCTTCAGCAAGAATCAGAGAAACTCCGAGGAAGATGAATGCAGTTAACCAGAAGACATAGATACCATGATCAAATAATTCAGTCGATGTGACATGACGGCTATCCAGCATTGAAATCAGGATGACCAATAAACATGGACGAATCACCACCCCCAAAGAACCTGACATTGCGGAGACCGCTAAGGCATATTGACGACGTGCACCCGAGTTCCACACTTCTTTATAAATGATCGCACCCGCTGCAATAACGAAAATCCCTGAAGCCCCTGTATAGGCTGTCGGAATCGCGGCTGCAATCAAGATCAACCAAGTTAAGGTCTCTGGTGCCAAGTTCCAAGGACGCAAGATGTTTAAGAATAAATCCATGACACGGGTTTGGGTCAGCAACATACCAGCCCAGATGAACAATGCCAGATTTAAGAAAATACCCGAGAACTCAACCAGAATACCTAAGTAGATCCCTTGCCCCATTGGATAATCCATGAAGAAGGTAAATACAATCCCTGTTACCAGAGACATGAAGGCATACAGCGGAACACTCAATACTGCCAAACCAAAGTTTCCATTCGGTTGGGCAGACTTGGGAATAAAAATGAACTGGAAGATACTAATGATGGTGAGAGATACAAATAAGGTGATCCACAAGCAGTACAATACCGTCGTTTTGCCTGCAACCTCTACACCCGAGTTTAATACTGAATGATATTGACTCAATACTGAATAACTGAGCAATGCATTACCCGCAACCATCAACGCAGAATAGACACGGAAATCAATCTTGGTTTTAGGTGCACGTAAACTAATATGGTGATAACGTAAAGATGCCGTAATAGAAGCAAACAACACCATAATCAATAAAATAACTGTTTGATTTTCAGTACCGTATTTAAAGATACCGAAGAAAGTCGTTTCAACCTTACGATAAGTACGAATACTTGGATGCTCTTCCAAGTGCTTCATCGCTTTATCATAGAACTGATATTTTTCTTCACATTGTTGTTGTGCCGCTAATAGCGAGGCACGAACGTCAGATTCAGAGGCAGCCCCAAACATACTCGCAAACTCATCAGCAGCATTCGCTTTCATCTGCGCTTGAACTTGTGCATCAATGTTTGGATGCCGATCACAAGATGGTTTTTCAGGTTCCGCACGTAAAAACGAATATTGCATCCCCGTTGTTTGATCACCATAAAGACGCTCCCCCATACGAAGCATCTGACCGTGAATCATTTCGCCTGTACCAATAAGCAAAGTCATTAGCAACAAGGCAAGAATAATGAAGGTTGATATCCAATCATTCCAGATAGTGCCTAACCGGGCTAATCCAGACTTATTCTCTTGATCATTTTGCATGTCTATTCCAATTTATTGTTATCAACATCCATCCGAAGATGTTGAATCATGCGATGTCCATGGTTGATGGATAAATGCATTTACCCATCGAATCACCAGTCCTTTTTTAACAGCTTAAATTTGCAGCAAACTTCTAGAAAAAAGAATGACTGCAATCACTTTTTTATTGGTTGTTTTTATCAATTTATATGTACTCTCTCGACTACCCTCGCATTTCATCCTTATTTTGATTACAAATTTAACAGCCTAAATAAACTTTTACCGTTGTTCAAACGGTCAGAGCGTTTAACCCTAAAGCAAGCTATTCAATCTTTTCCGTCTATTTATAACATAACTGTATCGATCTTTAATCACATAATAATTGTCATAAGTTTCAACCTAGCTCTTATGACTCTCTGCTCCTTAATCACCCACTATACCGATCAACAAATCGCTTGTTTGATTTTTAGCAGCGATTCGATCAATCAGGTCAAGGTTTAGGAAACGAGATTGCAGGGACGCCAGATATTGAGAAACAAATCGACAATCCACATCTGTTTTAACAACATCCCCACCCAGATAAACAAGGTTAGATTCAGGAAAATACTTCAAATTTCAACCAACTGGCCCAGATCGGTTGCTTGCCTCATCGGATAAACCATAAAGAAAGTAAAAGCACCTCCTATAATAATCACCATATAGAAGCTCCCCCTTCCGTAATAACTGGCCATGGATCATCTCTCCAGTACCAATAATCCAGCGAATAAGCAATAAAAAAAGGAAAATAAAAGTTGATATCCACTCGGTCCAAATATTACTTAATAGACCTAACCCAGATTTTTTCTGTTCATCATCTTGCATATCTATTCCAGTTTATTGTGATCAACATCCCTCCGAAGATGCTGAGTTTTCAATGTACATGGTCAATAGAGAATAGATTTATTCTCTTTATAACCAATCCCTCTATACACCCACTGAAATATTATTAAGTTTATTTATCAAATGATTATTACATTCTCATTTTTATATTTTTTATCAATAAATAAGCCATACCACAGAGCAGACCACCAATTGCGCCAATCAAATGTGCTTCGGTCAGCACAGGACTCCCGATCAACTGTGCTGTCCCTGTTTGTCCAAAGGTATTTTCCCAAATGAGTTTGGCAGCAATTAATGCCAGCACCAAGATTGCAAATTTTCGTTCATTCTTATATTGCAAATACACTACACCGACTGCGGTATAGAGACCATGCAAGACTCCAGAAAGTCCAGCATAAGCATCAACATAAGGTAAATAAAAATAAAAAATCAGACTAATGAATGGTGGCAAAATCAACAATAATGCACCTAGATGCCAATTGCGCACATGCGGAAAAATAAAAGGCAAACAAGCAAAGGCCATCATATTGAGCAGAAAATGAATCCAACCGACATGTACCCAGTGTGCAGTCCAGATGCGCCAAAATTCGTCAAGCAAGGTGGGTCGCCAATAAATAAAATGATCAGAAAAAACTTGCAGACAAGCCGATATGGAAATACATATCGCGATCAAAATGATTTTGCTTATCCATATTTGATCTTTCATTTATCGCTCACCTTTTGAAAAAACCGACCTTCTATAAGTTTAGATGCTTCACCTATAAAAGGTCGTTTAATTCAGGTTACTCAGCTGGTGTTTCTTGTGCTGGTGCGGCTTGATCTTGTACTGGAGCGACTTGATCTTGCGCAGGAGCCCCCTCACCACCATCAAACAGCGAGTCTAATTCTGCCGAACTTTCTTGTTTATCATCCCAGAAAGTAGTTAAGCCTTCATCACCCGCTCTAACACCGGTATGCTCAGTCCAGTAACGATCTGCAATACCACGCACCATTAAACCCGCCATTCTATCAATTAAACGGAACTGTGGATTAGCAGGCTTATCATCACTTGTCGCCTTCGCATAAGAACGGAATGCATCGCGTAACTTAGCATCATCACCGCTCGCCTGGGCTGCAACAGCATATAAAGCATGTGCCAGACGTACCCCTTTTTTCTCGCCAATTTGCATCGATTGTTTCATGGTTGCATAAGGTTCAGGCTTACCATCACCCGCTCCTGGCAATAAAGTCCAGATCACTGCACGGGTCGCCATTGGCGCGCCCCAGAATTTTTCGTTGTCCAAGCAGGTCATACCACGTTCAACAATTCCGGCAATATCTTTAGGCACGTTAACTGCACCACCCGAGTTAATATCATTGGTCATAGCTTGTAAGCCACTCACCATTCCAAGTAAATACACGGTTTGATCAAGATCATTGCGCATGGTTGGACATGAGTCACCTAGTTTATATTTGTATTTAGTTTCCCAACGGTTGGCAAATAACTGATAACCCGCATATTGCCGCTCTGCCGCAATCGCAGCCCAACGTTTTTGTTCAATACGCGCATCTTGTGCCTCAGAAACCTGACCTGATTTGGATGCACGTAAATAGCGCAACTCTGCTTCCAGGGCCTGATTTTCCGCACAAACACCCGATGCCGTATAAAGTAAAACAGCCATACGGGTTGGATCAGCACCCATATCTTTGGTTGACATCACCGCTGGAGTTAAGGCATTACCTGAATTACACACCATTTCAGCATCATCCATTGCCAAAATCGGTGGAACAATATGTTTCTCACCAAAACCAAGTGCCACATTGGCGCCCGTTTTAATCACATATGAACATCCTGATAGCATTGATGTTGCCAAAACGGTAACCGCCACACCTTGTCCAATTTTATGGAGTTTAGACATACTTCCTGTCCCTCTAATAATTTGTTTTTTCCTTTTAGCTGTACATTATCAGATGCAAAACTTGAATTAAAGAGTAATTGCTCTAATTTTAACTTGGACATTTTGACACAATTCACAGACGAAAGAATTGACAATTGGGCACATCAACAGAAATTTCAGGCAAAAAAAAGTAGCATTGCGACGGTTCAGCACATGCTACTTATTAACTGGTAAAATCGTGAAACTCTTTATATTTTAGTTTTTTTGAAAATAATCCTTGAGTAATGTCCCAGCTCTTCCTACTACGATCGCCATAACGATTGCAATTACTAGAAACATCCACATTGAAATCTCCATAGAGACCTCCTACACTTGTGTATCTATTTTTGATAGATACTAGATTGGCGTTCATCATCGATATTCACGGGAGAGTGATATATTGACGACACTTTCAATCTCTTTCTCTTGATCACTGCAACATGTTGCGATTGACGTGATTCAAGATATTCCCTGAGTAAAGTTCCTGCTCTTCCTACTACAATCGCAAAAATAATTGCGATCACCAGAAACGACCATGTTGGAATTTCCATTTAGAACCTCCACCACCCTTTACGTTGGTATTTGTACTTTAACGAAAATAAATCGGGCTTGATGGTCAGATTGTCTGACAATCATTACTTTTATGATTTTTTAGAGTATTTAATCTAACAATTTAATCAAAATAGCAAAAAAAACAATTTAAGACTTTGAAATTTATATTATTTTAAATTATGCACAGTTGTATAATTGTCAAACAATCAGCTGAGTTTTGCTCGTATTTTTAACTTTTTCCATTGTGCGTATGACAATTGATCCCACCAAACGATGCAAGGTTTATGCTTTTTATGAGAAAAATAGAGCGCAATATAGAGTTGATGATCCAATATTTTAACAATCTGTCGACGCTGAATTTTCAATGTCGGATCCGAAAATTCGAATGAACAGTCCTGATGATCCAAGTATTCAAACCGTCTGATCTGAGGCTGTCTCAAAAAAACAAACCAAGAAATCGTCATTCCTAGAAGACTAAGTAGCCACCATCCAATGCTGACTAACGCATAGAGTAAACTCAGGAGAAAGATTAACAGCAAGAGTTGCAACACAAACGCAAACCTGCTGTATTGCAACTCAAAAACATGCTTAGCCATGTACATAATGTTTGAGTTTGAGAATAAAGTCTTTTAATTCTGTACGAGGTGGTTCCCCAACTTCCATAAACCAGTCCAATAAATCAGGGTCTTCTTGATCGACAAGCTCTGCAAATAAGGCTTTTTCAGCCGTATCGGCAGTTAAATAGTAGTTTTTAACATACGGGTCAAAATACACATCAATTTCTTTTAAACCACGACGTGCACGATACACGACCTTACGCTCTTCCAGTGTCATTTCATCAGACATGATGGGCTCCGCAATGTAACAATTTTTCCATAGTGTACCTGATCTCGCCAATGAAGTTCTTAGAGATTTTTCTCAAGTGACCAAATACATCAATCAAATTGAGCATTGATCACATTGTTCAGTATTTTCGATTTCTTGTATGGTGATCATGATGATTTAAATCCAACACACTAGGGAAAAATAACAAATGCAATCAGGTGCTATTCGTCCAGTTCCAAACATGCTTCCACGCAAACTGTTTACTTCAGATCATGAAGCCTTCCGCGAGACCGTGCGCAAATTCTATGAAAAAGAAGTAGTTCCAAATATTGAGAAATATGAGAAGCAACAACATGTGGACCGTGACTTATGGAATAAGGCAGGTGAACTTGGCTTGCTTTGTACGACCATGCCAGAACAATATGGTGGTTCAGGAGTCGACCGCCTTTACAGCATGATTCTGATTGAAGAACAAGCCTATGCCATGGATTCCAGTACTGGTTTCTCTTTGCATTCCGACATTGTTGCCAATTATATCAACAACTTTGGTAATGAAACACAGAAGCAATACTGGTTACCAAAGATGGCCACTGGTGAAGCAGTCACGGCCATTGCCATGACTGAGCCTGGAACAGGTTCAGACCTTCAAGCAGTACGGACGACTGCGGTACTGGATGGCGATGAATATGTCATCAATGGTTCAAAGATCTTTATTACCAATGGTTATCTCTGTGACATGGCAATCGTGGTCTGTAAGACTGGCAACAATGAAAAAGGTTCAGCTAATTTATCTTTGCTGATTGTGGAAGCAGATCGTGCGGGCTTTAGCAAAGGCAAACCTTTGAATAAAATCGGCATGAAAGGCCAAGATACCTGTGAATTGTTCTTTGATAATGTCCGTGTCCCGAAAGAAAACTTGTTGGGAATGGAAGGCATGGGCTTTATCATGTTAATGAAAGAATTGGCTTGGGAGCGCATGCTGGTCGCGATTATCTGCCAAGCAGGTGCAGAAGCAGCCTTTGCGCATACCGTGCAATACACTAAAGATCGTAAAGCCTTTGGCAAAGCGATTAGTACCTTCCAGAATACCCGCTTTAAGCTGGCAGAATTACGTACTGAAATTGATTTTTGCCGTACCTATCTGGATCGATGTATGGAACTCCAACTTGAAGAAAGCTTGGGGGTTGATGCCGCTGCCGCAGCCAAATACAAGATCTCAGATATGTTCTCAAAAGTCGTGGATGATTGTTTACAACTACATGGTGGTTATGGCTATATGCTGGAATATCCAATTGCTCGCGCTTATATCGATAATCGTGCCAATCGTATCTATGCAGGTACCAATGAAATCATGAAAGAACTGATTTCTCGTACACTTTAATCCATCAAATCAACTGGATACCCAATGGGATCATGCTGAATGCATGATCCCATTTTTATTTATTTTTCACAGTCTTTTCAGTGGCTTGTGCTGACTGTGGATTCATGCGTGCCGAGAGCTGCTTAATGGAAGGATTATCCATATATTGCTGCATGGTGGTATTTAATGCGGTACGGGCATTCTGAGTGGTGAAATGTGCAACTTCAGCACCGACATCACTGGCCTTTTTTGCCCAAGTCTTGCCTTCAGCAGACTGATAGAAATTCAAAGCCGCCTGTAATTCCTTTTCGCTAAAACTCTCGACATAACGCTGTACAATAAATTGCTTACGCTGTTCACTATTCAGGTTCTTGCTTAAATCCGTATAAAAGCTTTCAGGTAGATCCTTTGGCAAACGCATACGAATTTGCTCGACAATCATTTTATCGGTATTTTGCAAGCCCTGCTCTGTTCCATCTACAGATACCAACTTTTGTGCAATCACTTGCTTTTGTTTTAGATCATCTGCAAAGGCGAGTGTACTGAGTAATAATGTCCCCAAGATGAAGATGTGCTTCATTGAATTATCCTTAATCTAAATGTTTCAATCTGCTCAATATACGCGATATTACTTAGCTTTAAAGCCTCATTACAAATAAAAAAACCCTATGCAAGCGCATAGGGTTTTTTATGAACGAAATAAATGAGTTATGACACTAACTTTGGTTTACGCTCAACTTGCTCACCACGTTTATGGAAGTGTAAGACTTCATCACTGAATGATGCATCTTTCAATTCTTTACGGTCGGCTAGATAGTTATTGGTAATTTTCCACGGTGCCTTTTTCCCTTGCTTCGGCATCACATTGGCCGCACGTGCGATATAGCCCGAAGACATTTTGCCCATAATTGTATCGTGTTCACGTAATGCCGGATCAGCATGAGCAATCACTTCGTCATAGCCATTTTTATCCATGTGATTCAGCAAGCGACAGATATAATCCGCTGCAATATCAACTTTCAATGTCCAAGAAGCATTGATATAGCCAATAATCATTGCCATATTGGGTATATCACTGACCATCACACCTTGATAGAGCATGTGTTGAGAGGTGTCCATTGGCTTGCCATCAATCGTACCTTTTATCCCACCCAAAATCTGAATTTCCAAGCCTGTTGCAGAAATAATGATATCGGCCTCTAGGTGTTTCCCCGATTTTAACTGGATGCCATTGGTAGTGAATTTTTCAATTTGATCTGTTTCAACATCAGCATGGCCTTCACGTAATGCCTTGAATAAATCACCATCTGGTACGACACAAAGACGCTGATCCCATGGATTATAGCTCGGGGTAAAGTGTTTCATATCCACCTTACCTTTCAACTGCAATTCAATGCCTTTTAACAGTAAGCGACGAACAGTTTTCGGATATTTCTGTGCCAGGGCATAGATACCTCGTTGCATACCGATATTACGTGCACGGGTAAATTTATACGCGGTTTCTTCAGACATAAATTTACGGGTTTTTTCATAAATAAAGTCAATTGAAGGAATCGTGGCAATATACGAAGGCGAACGCTGTAACATGGTGACATGTCCTGCCCCACCTTTCACCATTGAAGGAACAAGGGTAATTGCAGTAGCACCACTCCCAATGATCACCACTTTCTTACCTGTGTAATCTAAATTCTCAGGCCAGTGTTGTGGATGAATCAATTGACCTTTGAAATCTTCTTGTTTCGGGAATTTCGGTGCATAGCCTTGATCATAGTTATAATAACCGGTACAGCCCATCACAAAATTTGCTGACCAGATTTGCTTTTTCTTATTGCTGTCTTCGATTTCAACCGACCATTTTTTCTTGCTTGAATCGTAGTTTGCAGACAATACACGATGGCCAAAATGAATTTTCTCTTTTAACTGATTTTCGCTGATCACATCGCTTAAATAACCCTTGATCTCCGCACCACTGGCCAAGACTTTGTCTTTTGCCCATGGTTTAAAATTAAAACCAAAGGTTGACATATCCGAGTCAGAGCGAATCCCAGGGTAACGGAATAAATCCCAAGTTCCACCAAAGCTATCACGACGTTCCAAGATTTCGAATTTACGTTGTGGGCAGTTCTTAGACAGATGCACAGCTAACCCGATCCCAGAGATACCTGCACCAATAATTAATACATCGACTTGCTTTTCCATTTTTTTTATACCCTGTATAAACCATGACTTTATTAAAGCACAAATTTGACAATACGCAATGTCAAGTTTGGTCATTCATCGGTTTTTTCATATCACTTCGGGACATTTTAAAGAAATTGATGGGTAAAAAATCCTGAGTTTTTTGATCGGATCTCTTTAAACAAAGAGATGAATGAAAGGGTGAAATTTGTAGCGATGGACAAGTTAGCAATTTGAAAGAATAGATCCAAAAACTCATCAGCTGCAAATAAATGCTAGCGCAAGAAAAGCTTCATTAACAGTTCATCTGTATATTCTGCCTTATTTTTCAATGCCTTTGATTCTACACCATAAACTTGAAAGCCTCGTTTCTGATAGAAATCAATGGCTGGCTGATTATCATCGGCAACACTCAGTAAAATTTGTTCGACATCGTCTTTGCTATATTCAATGACAGCATCCAGTAATTGACTGGCGATCCCTTGTCTTTGAAATTCTGGTTCAATAAATACGCTGGATAAATAGGCTTTATGACAAAGCTTTACCCCAAGCTCTCGTGTCAAAGCTGCTAAACCGATAATACTATTGTGGTGATAAACACCAAAGATAGTTGAATTTGATAAGCAGCTTTCAAAAAACGTCAATGGTTTCAGCACTTCTACGGCATAAGTAGAACCAAACATTTCTGGGGTGTTCACTAAAGCGGAGAGTCTAATCGCCCTAAAATCATTGAGCTCATTCACAGTTAGAATTTTAATTTCAACATCGAACATATTTATCTATATTTAATTTTTTATAGTGACACGGCTTAATTTAGCACATCGGCCTGATCTACGAACGACAATTGATCAGCAAATTATGATTTAAAAGTTTTCTATTTCAAATGCTGATGAAAACCAGACAATAAAAAAGACCGGTTATTACACCGGTCTTTTTTGGAACAACTGACTGTTCTACACGTAGAAGTATTATTTTACTTCACGGTCAACGAGTTCAACGTAAGCCATCGGTGCAGCATCACCTGCACGGAAGCCCGCTTTAAGAACACGAAGATAACCGCCGTTACGTTCTTTGTAACGAGGGCCAAGAACGGTAAATAATTTACCAACAGTTGCTGCAGAACGAGTACGAGCAAACGCTAAACGACGGTTTGCTACTGTATCGTTTTTAGCTAAAGTGATTAAAGGCTCAGCAACGCGGCGAAGTTCTTTCGCTTTAGGCAAAGTTGTTTTAATTAACTCGTGCTCTACTAAAGCATTTGTTAAATTTTGGAACAACGCCTTACGATGGCTGCTTGTACGGCCTAATTTCACACCACTATTACGATGACGCATGGTGATAGTCCTACTTAATTAACGGCTACGATAGGCAAAACGGTCATCCATACGGAGACTAGCGGGTGGCCAGTTCTCTAAACGCATGCCGAGTTGTAAACCTTTCGATGCCAAAACATCTTTGATCTCTGTTAACGATTTTTTACCTAGGTTAGGAGTTTTTAACAACTCAACTTCAGTACGTTGAACAAGATCACCAATGTAGTAAATATTTTCTGCCTTCAAACAGTTAGCAGAACGAACAGTAAGCTCGAGATCATCTACTGGACGAAGCAAGATCGGGTCAACTTCTTCGCGAGGTTCTTGAGCAACAGGCGTTTGATCTTTCTGAAGATCAACAAAAATTGCAATTTGTTGTTGCAAGATTGTTGCCGCTTTGCGGATTGCTTCTTCTGGATCAACAGTTCCGTTAGTCTCAAGATCGATCACTAACTTATCAAGATCGGTACGTTGTTCAACACGAGCATTTTCTACTGTGTATGAAACACGCTTGATTGGGCTATAAGAAGCATCTAACTGTAAACGACCTACTGGACGTGTTTCACCTTCAGGGAAACGTGAGTCAGATGTTTCATAACCACGACCTTGAGCAACTTTCAGGCGCATTTTTAATGAACCTGTAGAACTCAAAGTACCGATTAAATGATCAGGGTTAACCACTTCAACATTATGAGGTAAACGAAGGTCAGCTGCAGTTACATCACCTGCCCCTTGTTTCTCTAATGTTAAATATGCTTCATTTTGATCGAACAGCTTAATAGACAATCCTTTTAGGTTCAGCAAGAGCTCGACGATGTCCTGCTGCAAGCCTTCTAAAGTACTGTACTCGTGCTCGACACCTTCTATTTCCACTTCAACCACAGCAGCGCCAGGTAAAGAAGACAATAGAATGCGACGTAAAGCATTACCTAGAGTATGACCAAAGCCACGCTCTAAAGGTTCCAGAATCACTTTTGCCGAGGTCCCGCTCACCGCTTCGACCTTGATCGCTTGCGGAGTTAGAAACTCGTTTGCAGTACGCGTCATTTATTGCTACCTCAAGGATTATTTAGAATACAATTCTACAATCAAGCTTTCGTTGATTTCAGCAGGTAAATCAGAACGATCTGGCGCAGCTTTGAATGTACCTTCTAACTTAGAATGGTCAACTTCCATCCAAGCAGGGATACCACGTTGAGCAGCTAATTCAATTGCGTTTTTAATACGTAATTGTTGTTTAGCGCCTTCATGTACTGCAATTACATCACCAGCTTTAACTTGGATAGATGCAATGTTAACACGACGACCATTCAAAGTGATGCTACGGTGAGATACTAACTGACGAGCTTCTGCACGTGTAGAACCAAAACCCATGCGATAAACAACGTTATCAAGACGGCTTTCAAGCAATTTCAACAAGTTTTCACCTGTTGCGCCTTTCACACGAGCAGCTTCTT
Source organism: Acinetobacter sp. CIP 64.2 (assembly GCF_000369645.1). NCBI lineage: Bacteria > Pseudomonadati > Pseudomonadota > Gammaproteobacteria > Moraxellales > Moraxellaceae > Acinetobacter > Acinetobacter sp. CIP 64.2. Next base: position 418,354 of record NZ_KB850120.1, on the reverse strand, counting down.
TGTAGTAGTTACTAAATTGACGCTCTAACACACCGTACATACGACGTACTTTTTGTTTTTCACGTAATTGTAGTGAGTACTCTGATTGTTTGCTACCACGAGCCCCGCCATGTTGGCCAGGAGCTTTAGCATGTTTTTTAGTCTTAACGTCAAACGGTTTAACGCCAGATTTTAATTGCAGGTCTGTCCCTTCGCGGCGAGAGAGTTTGCATTTTGGACCAATATAACGAGCCATGAATGTTTCTCCTTACACGCGACGTTTTTTAGGTGGACGGCAACCGTTGTGCGGAATTGGAGTCACATCGGTAATGCTGTTAATTTTATAACCCACTGCACCTAATGCACGAACCGCAGATTCACGACCAGGACCAGGACCTTTTACAAGGACGTCCAAGTTTTTCAAACCGTAATCTAAAGCAGCTTTACCAGCAACTTCAGCAGCTACCTGAGCAGCAAACGGAGTTGATTTACGTGATCCACGGAAGCCTTGTCCACCTGAGGTAGCCCAAGCCAATGCATTACCTTGACGATCGGTAATCGTAACAATGGTGTTATTAAAAGAAGCGTGAATGTGTGCGACACCTTCAGAGACGGTACGAGTGACCTTCTTGCGTGCGCGAGTATCTTTAGCCATCTTTTAGCTTCCAGAAATCTTATTTCTTAATAGGTTTGCGCGGACCTTTACGGGTACGTGCGTTAGTTTTGGTGCGTTGTCCGCGAACAGGCAAGCTGCGACGATGACGAAGACCGCGGTAGCAGCCTAAATCCATTAAACGTTTAATGTTCATGGAAATTTCGCGACGTAAATCACCTTCGGTCGGAACCTTAGCAACTTCTGCACGAATCGCATCAAGCTGAGCATCATCTAATTCACGGATCTTTGTAGTTTCAGTGATACCTACAGCAGCCAAGATGTTCTTAGCAGTGTGGCGACCTACACCAAAAATATACGTGAGAGAGATAACAGCATGCTTGTTATCCGGAATGTTTACACCGGCAATACGAGCCATTCAATTTTCTCCAAAAAGGCAGTCAAGATAATCAACCGCCCCACAAAAATCTTGAGGGGCGGATAATAACCTAATTAGCCTACTGAAATCAACAGGTCTTAATTAAATTAACCTTGACGCTGCTTATGACGAGGTTCTGCGCTACAAATTACGCGAATAACCCCATTACGACGGATAACTTTACAGCTACCACAAATTTTCTTTACAGAAGCTTGTACTTTCATGATGAAACCTTCTAAGTGCGCTTATCCCTTAGGATGAGCAGTCGTTTTTCTCATTAACGTTTGATTATCATATTGATGCGAAGTAAGGTGCGCTTGGAGTTGCGCCATAAAGTCCATTACCACTACCACTACAATCAGTAACGATGTCCCACCCAAATGGAATGGAATACCGAACGAGCTTTGTAGCACCATAGGCATTAAACACACTACGGTAATGTAGATTGCACCAATGAAGGTCAAACGGTTAAGAATATGATCTAAATAACGAGCCGTTTGCTCACCTGGGCGGATACCAGGCACATATGCCCCGCTACGCTTTAAATTCTCTGATACTTCTTTCGGGCTAAATACTAGCGCAGTATAGAAATAACAGAAGAAGATAATTAATGCGCCAAAGAGCATTAGATACAACGGCTGTCCAGGCGATAACACCAATGCCAGATCTTGTAGACTACGTTTTACAATCCCTGCATTTGGATCAGCACTTCCTAACCATTGCCCCAAGCTCGCTGGAAATAATAACAATGAGCTTGCAAAAATCGCTGGAATTACACCTGCCATATTAATTTTTAATGGCAAATGTGTCTGCTGTGCAGTAAATACACGACGACCTTGTTGCTTTTGTGCGTAATTCACTGGAATACGACGTTGTGCTTTTTCAATAAACACGATCGCAGCTAAAACGGCTAATGAGAGTAAGCCGAATACCACTAATCCAATTAAACTACCCTGACCATTTTGAACAGACGTAAACGACTGAATCACAAGATTCGGCAAACCTGCCACAATACCTGCGAAAATGATCATCGAGATACCATTACCAACACCACGTTCGGTAATTTGCTCGCCCAACCACATCAAGAACATTGTTCCCGCAACTAACGAAGTTACTGCTGGAACATAGAATGCCAAACCTGATGTTAAGGTAATACCTTGACTAATCAAGCCAGCACACATCCCTATACCTTGCACCAGTGCAAGAAATAAGGTGCCATAACGTGTGTATTGATTGATTTTACGTTTGCCTTGCTCGCCTTCTTTTTTCAAAGCTTCCAGCGAAGGGACTACCGTAGACATTAACTGCACGATAATAGATGCAGAAATATACGGCATGATTCCCAACGCTAGAATCGACATGCGTTCTAATGCACCGCCAGAGAACATATTAAATAAACCTAAGAAGGTACCTTCATTAGCTTTAAAGAAATGCGCTAGCGCTACATTATCAATCCCCGGCAACGGAATATGCGCTCCTAGTCGAAAGACCAACAACGCGCCAATCAAGAACATTAATCGACGAATAATTTCACGGTATTTCACATGAAATGGTTGGCCTTTCATCATGTTGACATGACCTGAAGAACTAGGAGTCATAGACACTCGAGATTACTCCTCGACTTTACCGCCAGCAGCTTCAACAGCAGCTTTAGCGCCTTTAGTCAACACAACACCTTGAACAGTGAATGCGCGAGTGATTTCACCAGAAAGAACGATGCGAGCACGAATTTGGTCACGACGAACAACATTCGCAGCTTTTAAAGTTTCAAGGCTAACAACATCACCTTCAACTTTATTCAGCTCAGACAAACGTACTTCAGCAGTTTTCAAAGCGATTTGGCTAGTGAAGCCGAATTTTGGTAAACGACGATATAACGCTGTTTGACCGCCTTCAAAGCCTGGACGAGTACCACCACTTTTACGTGAATTTTGACCTTTGACACCACGGCCACCAGTCTTACCAACGCCAGAACCAATACCACGGCCTAAACGACGGTTATCACGCTTAGCACCTTCTGCAGGTGCAAGTTCATTTAAACGCAGAGTCATGGCTTATTCCTCTACACTAACCATATAGTAAACTTTGTTGATCATACCACGGTTAGAAGGCGTATCTTGCACTTCTACAGTATGACCAATACGACGCAGACCTAAACCTTGAAGGCAAAGTTTATGATTTTTTAAACGATGCGAAGAAGATTTAGTCTGGGTAACTTTAATCGTTTTCATGATTGATTACCCTTGAATTTGTTCTACTGAAAGACCACGTTTCGCAGCGACTTTCTCAGGAGAAGTCATATCACGCAAACCTTTGAAAGTTGCGTTTACTACGTTAGCAGCATTTGTAGAACCATAACATTTAGCAAGTACGTTATGTACACCTGCAGCTTCAAGAACAGCACGCATAGCGCCACCAGCAATTACGCCAGTACCTTCTGAAGCAGGTTGCATGTATACACGGCTTGCGCCATGACGAGCATTCACAGGGTGTTGTAAAGTCGTACCCGCGAGGTCTACAGTAATCATGTTACGACGAGCAGCTTCAAGTGCTTTAGAAATAGCAGCTGGAACTTCACGTGCTTTACCACGACCAAAACCTACACGACCATTACCATCGCCCACAACAGTTAATGCTGTGAAAGAGAAGATACGACCACCTTTAACAACCTTGGCTACACGATCAACGGCAACCAGCTTTTCAACGAGACCTTCGTTTTGTTCAACTTTCGCCATGATTAGAACTCCAAGCCGCCTTCACGAGCAGCATCAGCCAAGGCTTTGATACGACCATGATATTTAAAACCAGAACGGTCAAATGCAACTTTGGTAACACCAGCTGCTTTAGCACGTTCTGCGATCAAAGCACCAACTTTTGTAGCTGCATCTACATTACCTGTAGAACCGCTACGCAAAGATGCATCTAAAGTTGAAGCTTGCGCTAAAACTTTTCCACCATCTGCTGAAATAACTTGCGCATAGATGTGACGCGGCGTGCGGTTTACACACAAACGAGTCGCACCCAATGCACGAATGTGCAAGCGTGTGCTTTTCGCACGACGCAAACGGGTTTGTTTCTTTTCGTTCATAAGAACCTCGCGCCTTATTTCTTCTTAGCTTCTTTACGAAGAATAACTTCATCCGAATAACGAACACCTTTACCTTTATATGGTTCAGGAGCACGATATGCACGGATTTCCGCTGCCACTTGACCTAACATCTGCTTGTTTGCTGATTTCAAAATGATTTCAGTCGCAGTTGGAGTTTCCGCTGTTACCCCTTCAGGTAAAGCGTAGTCAATCGGGTGTGAGTAACCAAGGTTAAGGTTTACAACAGTACCTTTAACCGCAGCTTTATAACCAACACCAACAAGCTGTAACTTACGTTCGAAGCCTTCGCTAACACCTTTTACAAGGTTGTTCAATACAGCGCGAGCAGTACCAGCTTGCATCCAAGCGTCTTTCGACTCTTTAGCCGGAGCAAGTTGAAGTTTACCTTCTTCCTGTTTTAGCTCGACCAGCGCATGCAGGTTGAAAGACAATGTACCTTTGCTGCCTTTCACTTCGACCTGCCGGCCGTTCTGAGTAACTGTTACACCATTAGGTACAGTTACTGGGGCTTTAGCCACACGAGACATGAGGAATCACCTATTAAGAAACAAAAGCAATAACTTCACCACCGATGCCCGCAGCACGTGCAGCGCGATCAGTCATGATGCCTTTGCTTGTAGAAACAATTGCAATACCTAAACCTTGCTTAACGCTAGGAATTTTATCTTTACCGCGGTATTGGCGAAGACCTGGACGGCTTACGCGCTTAACGGTTTCGATAACTGGTTTGCCTTCGAAATATTTTAAAGTAATTGTCAGCGTAGCTTTTGTCTCTTCTTGAGCAACTGCTACATCTGAAATATAACCTTCTTGTTGAAGTACGTTTGCAATTGCAACTTTCAACTTAGAAGAAGGCATAGAAACAGTTTGTTTCTTTGCCATTTGTGCGTTACGAACACGTGTTAGCATGTCGGCAACGGTATCTTGCATACTCATTTAGTCGCTCCTTACCAGCTTGCCTTAACAACGCCTGGTACATCACCCTGCATTACTGTGTCACGTAATTTGTTACGGCTTAAACCGAACTTACGGAAGTAACCATGAGGACGACCAGTTAAACCACAACGGTTACGAAGACGTACTGGAGATGCGTTACGCGGCAGTGCCTGTAACTTTAATGTCGCTTCGAAACGTTCTTCGTCACTTGCATTTACATTTGCAATCGTTGCTTTTAATTCAGCACGTTTTGCAGCGTATTTAGCAACTGTCTTTTCGCGTTTCAATTCGCGATTAATCATACCTTTCTTAGCCATATCGACCTCTTATTTGAACGGGAAGCCGAATGCACGCATAAGCGCACGGCCTTCGTCATCGCTACGAGCAGTTGTCGTAATAGTGATGTCTAAACCACGGATACGATCAATCTTGTCAAAATCGATTTCAGGGAAAACGATTTGCTCTTTTAAACCCATAGAGTAGTTACCACGACCATCAAATGATTTCGCAGAGAAACCACGGAAGTCACGGATACGAGGGATTGCGATCGAGATCAAACGATCCAAGAATTCGTACATTTGGTCGCCGCGTAAAGTAACTTTACAACCGATCGGCCAACCGTCACGGATTTTGAAACCAGCGATTGATTTACGCGCAAGCGTCACAACTGGTTTTTGACCAGCAATGAGTTGCATATCAGCAACAGCGCCATCTAATAATTTCTTATCAGTTGCAGCTGCGCCTACACCCATGTTAAGGGTGATTTTCGTGATGCGAGGAATATCCATCACGTTCTTAACGCTAAGTTCTTCTTGTAACTTCGCTTTAAGTTCGTCGTTGTAACGTGCTTTAAGTCTGGCCATTGCCTTTTCAACCTATTACTTCGCTACCGCCACTGATTCACCATTTGATTTATAAACACGAGTTTTCGCGCCATCAATCACTTGGTAACCAATACGGTCAGCCTTTTGGGTTGTAGCATTAAAAATTGCCACGTTTGAAATATGAAGCGTAGCCTCTTGAGTAACGATGCCGCCTTCAGCGCCAGTTACACGGTTTGGCTTTTGATGCTTCTTCACTAAGTTAAGACCTTCGACCTTAACTCGATCTTCAGAAACAGACAAAACAACACCTTGTTTGCCTTTTTCTTTACCTGCGATCACAATTACTTGATCGCCTTTTTTAATCTTAGCCATGATTGCCTCTTATAGAACTTCAGGAGCCAATGAAATGATTTTCATGAACTGTTCAGTACGAAGTTCACGAGTCACTGGTCCGAAGATACGAGTAGCAATCGGAGCTTTGTTGTTGTTCAAAATAACAGCTGCGTTATCGTCGAAACGAATAACTGAACCGTCTGGACGACGGATGCCGAATTTTGTACGAACAACTACAGCATTCATCACGTCACCTTTTTTAACACGTGCGCGTGGGATTGCTTCTTTTACAGTAACTTTAATAATATCGCCAACTGAAGCATAACGACGGTGTGAACCACCAAGTACTTTAATACATTGTACGCGGCGTGCACCACTGTTGTCTGCTACGTCGAGCATACTTTCGGTTTGAATCATTGCCCTACTCCAAAACCGAGCATCACCGGTCGCAATTTCGAAAGGCTCAAAGAGTACTCGAAATTGTCCGATGATGCAACAAGAACGTCTAATTACTCAGCAGCAGCTTCAACTACTTCCACTAAAGTCCAAGCTTTAGTTTTAGAAATTGGGCGGCTTTCTTTGATGGTTACCAAGTCGCCTAATTTAGCAACATTGTTCTCATCATGAGCGTGTAATTTAGTTGAACGGCGGATTGATTTGCCATACAACGGGTGTTGAACGCGGCGTTCAATAAGCACAACAATAGACTTGTCCATTTTGTCGCTTACGACTTTGCCGGTTAACGTGCGGACTGTTTTTTCACTCATTGTCCGTTCCCCTGTTTTTCGGTAAGGAGTGTCTTGATACGAGCAATTGTCTTACGAGCAATTTGCACTTCATGCGATTTGCCTAGTTGACCAGTTGCTTTCGCCATACGAAGACGGAATTGGTTAAGCTGTTGCTCATCAAGCAAAGCTTTCAACTCTTCTACCGACTTTTCACGTAGATCTTTAGTTTTCATTACATCACCGTCCGAGTCACGATAGTGGTTTTAAACGGGAGTTTAGCAGCAGCTAAAGCAAAAGCTTCACGCGCTAACTCATCGCTAACACCTTCAATTTCGTACAGGATCTTACCTGGCTGGATCTGACAAACCCAGTATTCCACGCTACCCTTACCTTTACCCATACGAACTTCTAATGGCTTTTCGGTAATTGGTTTGTCTGGGAATACGCGGATGAAGATTTTACCACCACGTTTGATACGACGGCTAATGGTACGACGTGCAGCTTCAATCTGACGCGCAGTCATACGACCACGTTCAGTTGCTTTAATTGCAATCGAACCAAATGATACTGTACTACCACGATGCGCTAGACCAGTGTTACGGCCTTTGTGCACTTTACGGAATTTGGTACGTTTAGGTTGCAACATGGATTATTCTCCCTTGTCAGCAGCACGGTCACCGCGACGACCACGACGCTCTTGACCTTCACCACGACCACGACCGCGTTTAGCTGGACGCTCTTCAGCAGGAGCAGGGTTCATGACTTGTTTCATGCCACCTAAGATCTCGCCACGGAAAATCCAAACTTTAACACCGATCGTACCGTATGTTGTTTCTGCACGCATAGTAGCATAGTCGATGTCAGCACGAAGTGTATGCAAAGGTACACGACCTTCACGATACCATTCAGTACGAGCAATCTCTGCACCACCTAAACGGCCAGAAACTTCAACTTTGATACCTTTAGCGCCAGCACGCATCGTATTTTGAACCGCACGCTTCATAGCACGACGGAACATAACACGCTTTTCTAATTGAGAAGCAATCGCTTCAGCAACTAAACGTGCGTCCAAGTCTGGGCGATCAATTTCATTGATGCTAACTTGAGCTGGAACACCCATAATGTTGGTGAGTTCGCGCTGTAATTTCTCAATATCTTCGCCTTTTTTACCGATAACGATACCAGGACGAGCAGTGCTAATTGTTACTTTAGCAGCGCCAGTAGGACGTTCGATAAGAATGTTGCTGATCATCGCGTTTTTAAGTTTTTTGATTAAAAACTCACGAACTTGAAGATCTTTAAGCAAGTATTCAGCGTATTGTTTCGGATTCGCATACCAGTTAGCGTTATGGCGTTTCACAACACCTAGGCGGATACCGATTGGATGAACCTTCTGACCCATATCAAACCCCTACCTTAACGGTGATGTGACAAGTACGCTTAGTAATACGATCTGCACGGCCTTTAGCGCGTGGCATGATACGTTTAAGGCTCATGCCTTCATCAACGTAAATCGTACTTACTTTAAGGTCATCAACATCTAAGCTGTTGTTGTGTTCAGCATTCGCGATTGCAGATTCAAGTGCTTTTTTAACGAGCACAGCTGCTTTCTTGTTGCTGAAGTTTAAAATGTCTAGCGCTCGCGCAACCGACTTACCACGGATCAAATCAGCAACTAAACGTGCTTTTTGTGCCGAGATAGCGGCACCGCGTAATTTAGCAGTAACTTCCATCATAGCACCTATTAACGTTTAGACTTCTTATCAACACCGTGACCACGATAGGTACGAGTTGGCGCGAATTCACCCAATTTATGACCAACCATGTGTTCAGTAACAATTACTGGAACGTGGTTACGGCCATTGTGAACAGAAATTGTTAAACCAACAAAGTCTGGAAGGATCATTGAACGACGTGACCAAGTTTTGATCGGCTTACGGTTGTTAGCAGCTACAGCAGCTTCAACCTTAGCGAACAAATGCGCGTCGACGAATGGACCTTTTTTTAATGAACGAGGCATTATTCAGATTCCCTTACTTGACGCGACGGTCGCGAATAATCATCTTAGTCGTACGCTTATTGGTACGTGTCTTGTACCCTTTAGCTTTTTGACCCCATGGGCTTACAGGTTGAATACCTTTGCTACGCCCTTCACCACCACCATGCGGGTGATCTACTGGGTTCATCGCCATACCACGAACGGTAGGACGAACACCGCGCCAGCGCGCAGCACCAGCTTTACCCAATGAACGAAGGTTGCTTTCTTGGTTAGAAACTTCACCAATAACAGCGCGACATTCAACATGGACTTTACGCATTTCACCAGAACGTAAACGAACGATAGCGTAAGAACCATCACGACCCAACAATTGAACTGAAGTACCAGCAGAACGTGCTAATTGAGCACCTTTACCGATTTTAAGTTCAAGGTTATGAAGGGTAGAACCGATTGGCATGTTGCGAAGTGGCAAGCAGTTACCTGGACGAATTGGAGCATCGTTACCAGATTGAACTTTATCACCAGCACGTAAGCCTTTAGGTGCAATGATGTAACGACGTTCACCGTCAGCATATTTCAACAAAGCAATATGAGCTGTACGGTTAGGATCGTATTCGATGCGCTCTACAGTCGCTGGAATACCATCTTTGTTACGTTTAAAGTCAACAATACGGTAGTTTTGCTTATGACCACCACCCACGTGACGTGTAGTGATGTGACCATTGTTATTACGACCACCAGTACGTTTTTTAGCTTCTACCAACGGTGCATAAGGCGCGCCTTTGTGAAGATGGTCATGAACCACTTTCTCTACAAAGCGACGTCCTGGAGACGTTGGCTTACATTTTTGAATTGGCATAATTCTCGTCCTTATTCCGCTGCGTTTTCAGCGGTATCGCCCAAGTCAGCCATTTCTACATCTTGGCCAGCTTTCAGGGTGACGTATGCTTTTTTCACATCAGAACGACGTCCTAATGTTTTACCAAAGCGTTTTGTTTTACCTTTAGTGATCGTTGTATTGATTTTTACAACTTCAACACCGAAGAGTTGCTCAACTGCTTTTTTGATTTCAAGTTTGTTTGCATTTAATGCAACTTTGAACACCTGAACACCAGCAGTATCACCTAAAACTTGTGCTTTTTCTGAGAATACTGGTCCTAATAGGACTTGATAGATACGTTCGTTGTTCATCCGAGTTCTACCTCAATTTTCTTAGCAGCAGCTACAGACATTACAACTTTATCAAATGCGATCAAGCTAACAGGATCAATAGCAGTAGCATCAACCACATCAACGTGTGGAAGGTTGCGAGCTGCGAGATACAAGTTCTCATCTACAGCATCTGTAATGATCAATGCGCGAGTTGCATTCAAGTCTGTAAGTTTTGCAAGCAAGTCTTTAGTTTTTGGAGCTGCAACAGCAAACTCTTCAACTAATACAAGACGATCTTGGCGAACAAGTTCAGCTAAGATACATTGCATTGCACCGCGATACATCTTACGGTTTACTTTTTGAGACCAATCTTGTGGGCGAGCAGCAAAAGTTTTACCACCACCTACCCAGATCGGGCTACGAATAGAACCCGCACGAGCGCGACCAGTACCTTTTTGACGGAATGGCTTTTTACCACCGCCAGAAACATCTGCACGTGATTTGTGAGCACGAGTACCTTGACGACCACCAGCTAAGTAAGCTGTAACAACTTGGTGTACAAGAGCTTCGTTAAATTCACGTCCGAAAGCAACTTCAGACAATTCAACAGCAGAGCCGGAAACAGTTTTTAAATTCACAGTATTTCCCCTCAGGCCTTGATGGTAGGACGTACGATAACGTCACCGCCAGTTGAACCAGGAATAGCACCCTTAACAACTAAAACAGAACGTTCAGCGTCAATAGATACGATTTCAAGACCTTGAACTGTTACGCGTTCGTCACCTAAGTGACCAGCCATTTTCTTGCCTTTGAACACGCGACCAGGTGTCTGGTTTTGACCTGTAGAACCTAATACACGGTGAGATACAGAGTTACCATGAGTAGCATCTTGCGTACGGAAATTCCAACGCTTAACACCACCTTGGAAACCTTTACCTTTTGATTGACCAGTTACGTCAACAATTTGACCAACTGTGAACAAATCAACACCGATAGAAGCACCCACTTCACGGCCTTCAAGCTCAGCTTCAGTAACACGGAACTCTTTAACTAAACGACCAGCAGCAACACCCGCTTTCGCGAAGTGACCTTTCTGAGCGTTAGTTACGCGCGATTCGCGACGTTCACCAGTAGTTACTTGAATTGCTTGATAACCATCAGTTTCAAGTGTTTTGATTTGCGTAATGCGGTTTGGATCGACTTCGATAACTGTAACAGGTACAGATACACCAGCATCTGTAAAGACGCGAGTCATACCACATTTGCGACCGACTAAACCAATAGCCATGTGCATAAACCTCTAATAAAGCGGCCTAATTAACTTAAAAGTTAATCAACCGAAAGCCTTAACCCAAAGCGATCTGAACATCTACACCAGCAGCAAGATCTAACTTCATCAATGCATCAACAGTTTTATCTGTTGGTTGAACGATGTCGATCAAACGTTTATAAGTGCGGATTTCATACTGGTCACGAGCGTCTTTGTTGACGTGTGGTGAAGTAAGAACGTTGAAGCGTTCGATGCGAGTAGGCATCGGGATTGGACCACACACTTGTGCGCCAGTACGCTTAGCGGTTTCTACGATCTCTTGAGCAGATTGATCAATCAGACGATGATCAAAAGACTTCAAACGGATACGAATTCTCTGGTTAGACATACCAGTAAACTCCAAGCCAAATATATAAAGAATCACCCATGACGCACCTCACCTTTTGGTAAGTGTCAAGGGCAGTGAAAATCACTATGGTCGTGATCGATGCCACGACTGTAATGCGTTGACTACTTTCTTCGTAGTGAACGCCCTCCATTTGAGGGTCGCCCATTATAACGATTGTTTAAGTCTTATGCAATTCCTCTTTTCATTTTTTAAGCATTTTCTCCGTTCAAGCACTCACGACATAATCAATTGCCTGATTCAACAAACGATTGCCTTGCTCAAATTTATTTTTCAAAGTTCTTTTTAATTCAGACATCGGCTGCACATATGCGCCATTAAAAACAGCCATCTCTTCTTCATTTTCAATTAACAAGGCCAATGCATGGGGCGTCATTTCCGGATGAAACTGAAATCCCAATACATTCCGTCCAATTTGATACATTTGATTGCGGCATACTTTATTCTCCGCCAGACGAATTCCACCTTTCGGGATTTCAAAGGTCTCACTATGCCATTGTAAAATATTCAACCGTTCCGGAATCTGAAAATAGTCGTCTGGTACGTGTGAAGCACGTCCAACATCCATCCAGCCCAATTCCTGATGAGGGTTACGACCCACTGCCGCTCCCAACGCATTTGCGATCAACTGCGCACCCAAACACAGGCCAATCGCAGGTTTGCCTGCTGCCAAATATCGGCGCAGCCATCTCTTTTCCAATCTCAACCAAGGATAATTTACCTCATCATTCACACTCATGGTTCCCCCCATAATAATCAGTAGATCAACCTCATCTACACGTGGCAGGGCTTCCAGTTCCAATGGCAAATCAACGGGTAAGGCAAAAAATTCAGTTGCGGTAATTTTTGCTTGATGTGCTTTCAAATAGTCATAACAACTGCCAAAACCTTCGCCAGCAATGTGCTGAAAATAATGTACTCTTAAATGCGACTTCATTCGCTAAAACCTATTATCGTTAGAATGATGATTAGTCTTAGCAAAAATAAAGCCAGTTTTTAACGATTGCTTTAATCTGTAACGATTCAGCACAAAAGCAGCAAAGTACTAGTCGCCTGTCCAATTTTCTCTTAACCTAACTCATTATCTTGACTTGATTCTGCCCTATGACAACACACAATAAAGTACAAACCCAGTTGATTCATGCACCTAGACAAGCTCCTCAATACATTGAAACCATTCAACCTCCCCTATTTCGTGCATCGACGATTATTTTTAAAAGCACAGCGCACCTTTTTGATCGTCATTGGACTGATGCTTATGACTATAGTTATGGTACCCATGGCACACCAACCACCTTTACTTTAGGGGACAATATTGCCCAAATTGAAGGCGGGCGTTATTGCCTGCTTGCACCGAGTGGTTTATCCGCGATTAATCTCGTGAATAGTGCAATTTTAAATTCGGGTGATGAGGTCTGGGTGGCAGACAACATCTATGGCCCCAATCTGGAACATTTAAACAACTTGCAAGACCGTTATGGCATCACGGTTAAAATATACAACCCTGTTGACGCTGACAGTTTTCAACCGACCGAAAAAGCCAAACTGATCTGGCTCGAAGCAGCAGGATCGGTCACACTCGAATTTCCCGATTTAAAAAACTTGGTAAAAAAAGCCCAACAAGCCAAGGTACTCACCGCACTGGACAATACCTGGGGCGCTGGGCTGGCATTTAATGCCTTTGATTTTTCAGATGAGCATCTGTCCGTAGACATCACCGTGCATGCACTGACCAAATACCCAAGTGGCGGGGGGGATATCCTGATGGGCTCAGTCGTGACCCGTGACCAAGCACTCCATCACAGACTGTTTCGCATGCATGCGATTCAAGGCATTGCAATTTCAGGGGATGATGCTGCACAGATTCAGCGCAGTCTGGCACATATGTCTTTACGTTATGAGCAACAAGCTCAGAATGCGCAGCTCCTGCTTGATTGGCTCAAGCAACAACCTCAGTTCAGTCAGGTTTTACATCCGAGCTCAGCAGATGCAGCAGGCCATTCATTCTGGAGCGAGATTTGTACCACAGGCAAAAGTGCAGGTTTGGTCAGTGTCATTTTCAAAGCTGAATATGATCTTGCTGCAATTCGAAAATTCTGTGACAACTTAAGACTATTTAAACTTGGGTTTAGTTGGGGCGGCCCCGTTAGTCTAGTCATGCTGTATGACCTCAAACAGATACGCACATTAGAGAATACACATTTACAACAAGGTTTATTGGTTCGCTTCTGTATAGGACTAGAACATCCAGAAGATTTAATTCAAGATATCCAAAACGCACTAAAACAGCTCGAATGAAATTAGAAACAGGTGAAGAATGAGTACACCAATCGTTATTGCTAAAAAAACCACAGATACGACACAAGATATTGTTTTGCATTCTAAATTTGCAAACCGACACGGCCTGATTGCGGGTGCCACAGGAACGGGTAAAACCGTCACACTCAAAGTCATGGCCGAAAGTTTTTCTCGTCTCGGTGTCCCTGTTTTTCTTGCTGACGCCAAAGGCGATGTCTCCAGCCTTGCCAAAGCAGGTAGCAGCAATCCCAAGTTTGATGAGCGCTTAAAAAGCCTGCAGATAGAATCCATTCCTTTTGCCGCTGCGCCTGTCATTTTTTGGGATTTATTTGGTCAGCAAGGTCATCCGATTCGCACCACCATTTCAGAAATCGGCCCTCTTCTTTTGGCACAAATGCTGAATCTGAATGACACCCAAGAAGGTGTGCTTTCAGCTGTATTTCGAATTGCCGATGATCAAGGTCTACTGCTGATTGACTTCAAAGACCTTAAATCCATGCTGAGCTACGTCAGTGAAAACGCCTCTGAGCTTAAAGCAGAATATGGCAACCTCTCTCCTGCCAGTTTGGGTGCAATCCAACGTAATTTACTGGCTTTAGGCGATCAAGGTGGTGAACAGTTCTTTGGCGAGCCAAGCCTGAATATCCTCGATTTCATTCAAACCGATAGCAATGGTCATGGCTATATCAACATTCTCGCTGCTGATAAGTTGATGAACACCCCGAAGCTGTATGCCACCTTCCTATTGTGGATGATGTCGGAACTGTTTGAGCAACTCCCTGAAGTCGGCGATATGGACAAACCGAAGTTAGTGTTCTTCTTTGATGAAGCCCACCTATTGTTTGATAATGCCAGCCCAGCCTTACAGCAAAAGATTGAACAAGTGGTCCGCCTGATCCGTTCTAAAGGTGTAGGGATTTATTTTATTACCCAGAACCCACTGGATCTGCCAGAAAGCGTTTTAGGACAATTGGGGAATCGCATACAACACGCCTTACGCGCCTTCACCCCCAAAGATCAAAAAGCAGTCAAAACTGCAGCCGATACTTTCCGCGCCAATCCTGAGTTTAAAGTCGATCAAGCGATTACCGAACTCGCAGTCGGTGAAGCCTTGATTAGCTGCCTTGATGAACAAGGAACACCACAAATCGTGGAACGCGGCTGGGTGATGCCCCCTTACTCTTCATTTACGCCAATTACTCCAGAAGAGCGCCAAGTGATTATTGGACAAAGTATTGTCGCAGGGGTCTATGATCAAGCAGTAGATCGAGACAGTGCCTATGAAATGCTGCAAAAGAAAGTACTGCAACAGTCTCAACAACAAGAGGCCGACGCATTAGCCAAACAGCAAAGTAAAGAACAGGATGCTTTGGCCAAGCAACAAGCCAAAGAACAAGAACGTTTTGCGCGCGAGCAACAAAAAGCTGCTGAAAAATCCCAACGTGATCGGGACAAGCTCACTCAAGATATCGTCGGAACTTTTGCCAAAAGCGCTGCACGCAGCCTAGGTGGCACTACAGGACAGAAAATTGTACGTGGTTTACTGGGTTCACTATTTGGTAAATAAAAACCTTATCTTTCTAAAAATTAAGGGATATTTTAATATCCCTTAATTTTTTTATGGCTTTTATTTAAATATGCATTGCAAATACACCTTATAAGATGTATTTTAAATACATCTTATAAGCAATCGCCAAGAGAGATCAAACATGACTCCGCAGCAAATTGACCTAGTAAAAGCCACTGTTCCTGTTCTGCGTGAAAATGGTGTTGCGCTGACTGGATACTTTTATAACCGTATGTTAGGCAATCATCCCGAATTAAAAGAAACCTTTAATATGGGTCATCAGCGTAGCGGTGCTCAAGCACAGGCATTGGCTGGCGCTGTGTTGGCTTATGCTGAAAATATCGAAGACCCTTCGGTACTATTGCCTGTGGTTGAAATGATTGCACATAAACATGTGAGCTTGAATATTCAAGCTCCTGATTACGGTATTGTCGGTGAAAACCTGCTGCATTCAATCAGTGAGGTACTCAGCATCTCGATGGAAGATCCATTGATCGCAGCTTGGGCTGCCGCTTATGGCCAATTGGCAGATTTATTTATCAGCACTGAAAAAGCGATTTATGATCAACACCAACAAGCGAAAGGCAGTTGGTTAGGCTGGCGTAATTTCAAGATTGCCAAAAAAGTCGTAGAAAGCAATGAAATCACCTCTTTCTATTTAGCACCTGTCGATGGCGGCGCATTACCGCACTACGAAGCAGGCCAATATATTTCAGTTCGCGTGTTTGTCCCTGAATTAAACTTAAGACAACCGCGTCAGTACACGCTATCAACCAGCCCACAAGCGGATTATTTACGTATCTCGGTGAAACGTGAAGATGAAAAAGGTGAGCTTGCAGGGGGCTGGGTATCTAGCACTTTACACAGTTTAGCTGAAGGTTCAGAGATTGAAGTATCGGCACCCACAGGTAACTTCTATCTGATTGACAGTACTAAACGCAATGTCTTTATCAGTGGCGGTGTGGGCCTTACTCCAATGATTGCCATGCTGAATCAGTTGGTGACTCTGGATCTACCACAACCCGTTAACTTCATTCACGCCTGTCGTAGCAGCCAAGTGCATGCCATGAAGAAACACATTGAAGAGGTTAAAGCCAAATACCCTCGTTTAAGTACCTTCACGGCCTATGAATTCCCACATGCAGAAGATGTATTGGGTCAAGATTATGATGCTGCTGGCCGGCTTGATTTAAGCACGATGGATGCAGCCTTATTACCAAGCAATGCCGACTATTATTTATGTGGCCCAATGCCATTTATGGCAGCACAACATCAGGCACTGGTTGCACGAGGTATTCCTGCGGCCAATATTCACAGTGAAGCCTTTGGTACCGGTGGTGTGAAGCTCAGCTAATTCACGCGACGTTTTGCAGAGGGCCCGTCTATGTTAGACTGGCCCTTTCTATTTTAAGCAATCAATTGAGTGAAATCCCATGCAACTCAATAAATTTACTGATTATGCACTCAGAATTCTGATGTATGTCGCTCGCCCGAGTGATGTACCGTACACGATTGCAGATATTGCTGAAGATTTGCATGTGTCGCAAAATCACTTGGTGAAAGTGGTGCACTTCATGGGGAAACAACACTGGATTGTCACCATCCGTGGTAAAGGCGGTGGTTTAAGGTTAAATCCAGAAGCCAAGAATTTGAAACTCGGTGAAATTGTCCGAACCTTACAAGGTAACCATCAAATTGTTGAGTGCAATACCCCTCCCTGTGTCCTTCGAGCCAACTGTGGACTGAAAGGTATTTTAGATCAGGCACTCGAATGTTTTTATCAGAGTCTGGATCAATATACGCTCGGCGAAGTGGTACAACACGGTATTCTACCCTCTTCAACCCGCTCAAATATCGACTTTTTAGAACTGATTCAAAAAGCTTAAACCGTCTATGCAGATGAGGGTTCGCACGAATGCCCCACATCCTTTATAATGGTCGTTGCTATTTCTATTCAAAAGTAAGCTTCTATGCGTCGCAGTGAAAAATCGAAAGACACCAAAGCCAAACTCGCACCTAAACAAAAAATCAGTTATGAAAAAAAGGCTGATCCTGCGTTAACTGAATATGCAGTTCAGTCTTTAACGTGGTTACGCCAAGCTGAATTTTTGATGAGTGCGCCGAAACTGGCTTTATGCGTAGAAGATACAGGTTATGAAATCGCCTTCGCTGGTCGTTCCAATGCAGGTAAATCAAGTGCGATCAATACTTTAACCAATCAAAAGCAATTGGCACGTGCCTCTAAAAAACCTGGTCGTACCCAAATGATCAACTTTTTTAGTTTAGGCAATCCTGATCAGCGCTTGGTCGACTTACCGGGTTATGGCTATGCCGCAGTTCCTGAGGCCATGAAAATTGTTTGGCAGAAAGAGCTGGAAAATTATTTAATTCATCGTAAGAGCTTACAAGGCTTGGTGTTATTAATGGATATCCGTCATCCATTACAGCACTTTGACTTGATGATGCTGGAATGGGCACATTCACGTCATTTATTTGTGCATATCCTGCTCACCAAAGCGGATAAGCTGAACCGTGGCCCAGCCAATAAAGTCTTGTTAGAAGTGAAACAGCAGTTGAAAAAGATGAAACTTGATTTCTCTATTCAACTGTTCTCTTCGCTCAATCGTATCGGGCTAGAAGAGTTGGCAAGTGTGATGGCTGGTCGCTTGAACTTCACTCTTGATCAACCGGCTGAATTTAACCTTGATCAGATTGCTGAAGCTTCAGAAACTGATCTAGAAGAGTAAAAAATGCATTTTATGCAACTTGATGCACAAAATAATTTTTAATTGTCCCGAATTGCTAAACACAAACACTAGGTAGTTTTCATATACTGCTTAGTGTTGGTTTATTGCACTATCGATTAGGACTAAATAACAATGAAATTACTATCATTTGTGAAGAACAAAGTTCTTGGTTCTTCGATTGACTATAAAATCCTCCCACGCAAAGTAAAATTTGACTGGGAAAACACACCAGTGGATTGGATTCCTCACCAGCCTTTTGCCAGCTATTTTATTAATGAAATTAACAATATCTTACCTGCTGGTGAATTTTGGTTTTGTCGTTTATATAACAAAGTCCTCCCTGAAATTACTGATGAAAAATTAAAGCAAGATGTCCAAGCCTTTATTCGTCAGGAAGCGATGCATGCAGTTGCACATACTTCAGCCAATAAAGAATATCTCAGTAAACGTAATATCGATATTCAGCGTAATCTCGACATCATGGATTTTCTGTTTACCAAAGTCTTAGCTGACAAGCCCTTTGATAAAGAGATTCCAAAAGCACTGGAGCATCAATGGGATTTATTCCGTCTGGGTGTGATTGCAACCGTTGAGCATATGACCTGTGTACTGGGTAAATATGCGCTGTACAACAAACGCTGGCAAGAACTGGGGGCTGACCCTGAAATGCTTGATCTAATCAAGTGGCATGGTTCTGAAGAGATCGAACACCGTACCGTTGCATTTGACCTTTACCGTCATTTAGGTGGTGGTTATATCGCCCGTTATTACCTGAGTGTTGCTGTGATTATTGGTGTACTTGGCCTCTGGGTCGATGGTGCAGCACATATCATGAGCCAAGATCCACGCTTTGCAGCGAAAAAACCAAGTGTGTTTAAGCCTTGGATCTGGATTGAGTGGTCAAAGATCGCTTTGCAAGACGCCAAGATTTTACCCGGCCCGGCATGGTTGGTGGCACAACAGTTAGACTACCTGATGCCATGGTATGACCCGGTCAAAGAAGGCAATACGCAGGATGCTGTGAATTATCTCAACAATTCACCTGCTGCAAAACGCGCTTTACAGCAAGCCGCTTAAGTCTTAAATATAAAAAAGCAGGAGTGATTTCCTGCTTTTTTTTATTGCATCCAATCAACTGGATTCTGCTTCAGCTTTCTTGGCATAACGATCAACCACAACACTAATCATCATATCGCCTTGTACATTGACCACGGTGCGTACCGTATCAAGCACACGATCAATCGGCAGTAAAATTGCAATCGCTTCCGCAGGTAGACCCACCGACTGTAGCACCATGATCATGGTGACCATTCCCGCACTTGGAATCCCCGGTGCGCCTAAGGATGCAATCATGGCGGTTAAACAGACAATCAGTTGTTGGGTCAGGCTTAAGTCCAAACCCATTAAATTGGCAATAAATAACGCTGCTGCTGCCTCATACAATGCTGTTCCATCCATATTTAGCTGCGTGCCTAAGGGAATGACAAAGCCCGCAGTTTGTGGACGCACGCCCAAATTTTCCTGCGCGCACTTCATACTCAACGGCATGGTGGCAGAACTGGAACTGGTGGCAAAAGCCGTGACCAAGGCGGCTCTCGCCCCTCTAAAAAAAGTAAGGGGATTCATGCGCCCAAAAATCCACAACAAGGCTGGCAACACCACGACGCCATGAAAAATGGTTGTACCTGTCACCACCGCAGCAAATTCAACCAAGCGGCTCAACACCGACAAATCTTCAGTGGCAATCAACTTTGCCAGTAAAGCAAAAATACCAATCGGCGCAAGTTTCATCACCCAGCCGACCAGCATCATCATGATGTCAAAGAATTGTTGGCTGATGTTACGTACCAGAACAAAACGCTCGCCGCCTTTGACCAAAGCTACACCCACAAACAAGGCAAATACTACCACCGCCAGCACATTGCCATCACTAAAGGCCTTAAACGGATTAATTAAGGTATTCTGGATAAAGGTGGTGAAGAAACTCGACGGTGTTAGCGTGTCAGGGGTTTGATGACTGTCCATCGCGGCTTGGAATAATTGAATATCCACACCCTTGCCCACTTCAAACAGATGCGCACAACTAATTCCCAGAATTAAAGCCAAGGTCGTGGTGGTAAAACAACTTAATGCGGTAATCTTCCAGACTCGGCCGAATTGCCCACCCGCCTGTAAGTTGGAAACGCCAACCACAATCGAGCTAAAAATCAGGGGAACCAGCAGCATTTTCAACAAGCCAATGAAAATGCTACTTAAAATACCCAAGCCATAGAGACTGTGATCAACAAATGCAGTCTGGGGATAGGCCAACAATAGAAAACCAAAGGCCACGCCAAGTATAGCTGCAATTAAAATTTGCGTATTTAAATTCATTTTATGCGATAAAGCGTTGTAACTTAGCCGTACTATGGCATGCTCATGTTGAAGAATCGAGCAATTTTTTGTCACATCCTTATGATAAAAAAAGCCATCAGAATGATGGCTTTAGTGTTGATTCATTTTTTCACTGGGTTTCAATTTCTCTAAGCCGAATCAAACCTTCTTGTACGGTACTACACACCAACTGCCCATTTTGCCACATCCGCCCAAAGTTCAAGCCACGGGAACTGGCACTGATGGTTGCCTCCATATCGTAAAGCATCCATTCATCGGCACGTAGTGGACGATGGAAATAAATGGTGTGATCAATGCTGGCACATTGTAAATTCGGTGAAATCCAAGATAGTCCATGTGGACGCAATGCCGTGGTCATCAAGGTAAAATCAGAGTAGAAAGCAACAATAGCTTGATGCAGAGAGATCTCATCCAGATCCTGCGGAATCGCGTCATGAGTCCGAATGTAATGCGCATAAAACGGTGCTTCAGGCTGTGGCTGAAACGGATTAATCAACTGCGTCGGCCTAATTTCTACATGACGTTCACGCATAAAACTGGCACGCACATTTTCAGGCACGAAATTGATCAGACTTTCTTTCAGCTCTTTTTCAGACTTCAATGCTTCAGGTGCAGGATATTCTGGCTCTTTATGCTGGTAGTTCAGCCCTTCTTCCTGATTGGCAAAAGATACCATTGCAGAAAAAATGGTTCGGCCATGTTGAATCGCACGAACTTGTCGACTGGCAAAACTCTTTCCATCACGAAGCGGATCAACTTCATAAATAATCGGTGCATTGACATCGCCGCCATACAAAAAATAGGCATGTAAAGAGTGTGCAGGACGATCTGTAGTATATGACGCTGCTCTCAAGGCCTGTCCAAGCACCTGTCCACCGAATACTCGCTTGCCTACCAAATTGCGGCTATTGCCTCGAAAAATATGCTCTTCCAGCTTTTCCAGAGTCAACAGTTCTACCAATTCTTGAGTTAACGCATTCATGTAATAGTCTTCCAACATCAATGAGGAGAGATCAACCAATTCCTTTCAGGGTTGATAATTTTGATTGTGCCACAAATTCAAAGCACAATGATCAGGATAAAATGATTGATGCGTCACGTTAATGATGCATTCACAATCCCAATCTTTATTTATAACCGCTAAAAATACGATTTTTAACGATAAAATCTACCAAATACGCTATATTTTGTCAGAAAATAACATACCGTTTCATGTAAGAATATCGCAGAATGTCGTGTTCATCATGACTTGCTGTCAGGATTATTATTTAGGAGTTTGTAATGTCCAAGACTGGATTTGGTCAAATGTATCGCCAACTTTCGAGTAAGTTACTTGACCTTGTGGTAACCCCACATGTTCTTGGTGAAGTTCCTGCAGAATCCACCTCAACAGAGCAAAACACAACCGATTCAAATAAACTCGTTTGCTATGTTTTACAAAATTATTCACGCAGTAATGCCTTGGTGGTGGATGGTGAAACCCGTCGGCTGCATTTAAAACCTGCGCTAGACCCCTTAAGTTTTGGCAGCTATCAGGAAAAAAACTCAGTTCTTTTTTTACATCATAACGAAAATAATTTTTTTAATACCCAAACCTTTCCTCCCCGTTTATTGCAACTGGTTGAAGCACTTGAGCAAAACCCTGAGATTGATATTGAACTGGTTCCCGTCACCGTACTGTGGGGACGCTCTCCAGATAAGGAAGATTCTTGGTTCAAATTACTTTTCTCCGATACTTGGGCAACACCAGGCACAGTCAAACAACTCATGAACATCGGCCTGCATGGTCGCCAGTCTTATTTAGAGTTTCATGAAGCACAATCTTTACGTGAGTTGGTAGATTATGCCAAGACCAATCATCCAAATGTTTCACCAGCAACCTACATTGCAAGCTCTTTAGACACCTATTTAGATCAACAACGTGAAGTCGTGCTTGGTCCGGACTTGTCAGACCGCCGTAACGTGATGCAATCGGTAGTGAAGTCACCTGAGGTACAAGATGCCATTCGCCGTGAAAGCATTCAGCATAAAATTAGCATGCTTGAAGCTGAACGCCGTGCCATTGGTTATGTCAATGAAATTGTATCGGACTACTCTGCGTCCGCTGTCCGTTTTGCCGATATGGCCTTAACCCGTTTATGGACGCAACTCTATGACGGCGTTGAAGTACATAACTTCAGTACCATTCGTGAATTAGCCAAAGACTACGAAATTGTCTACACCCCTTGCCATCGTAGCCATATCGACTATTTATTATTGTCCTATGTTATTTATAAACGCGGTTTGATGATTCCATACATTGCTGCGGGTGATAACCTGAATCTACCCTTTGTAGGTCAGTTATTGCGTGGTGGCGGTGCCTTCTTTATTCGCCGTTCTTTCCGTGGCAATGCACTTTATACTTCTGTATTCAAAGAATATTTATACAGCATTTTATCTCGCAACACCCCTATTGAGTACTTTATTGAAGGGGGACGTTCACGTACAGGTCGCTTATTGCCACCCAAAACAGGCATGTTGGCCATGACCATCCAAGGTCATTTACGTGGCCCAGCCAAACCAATCGTATTTGTTCCTACCTATATTGGTTACGAGCGTCTCATGGAAGGGTCGACTTATGTCGGTGAAATGCAAGGTAAACCGAAAGAAGCCGAATCGATTTTTGGTATCGTGAAAACCTTACGTAAAATTGAGCGTATCTTTGGTAAAGTCCATGTCAACTTTGGTGAGCCCGTCTTCCTGAATGACATCTTAAAGCAGAATAATGCTGAACATCTTGTCAATGAGACGCCAAGCACAACAGAAATTTCCAATGTTGTAGCAAATTCAGCCAACCTGATTTTAGAAAATATTAACCGTGCTGTGGTAATTAATCCGGTGTCATTGTTGTCTCTCATTTTATTGGCAACACCAAAACACACCCTTGATGAAGAGATTTGTGCCAAGCAACTGGATATCTATCGCGATTTAGCCACTCAACAACCCTACGATGAACGGACTCAAGTCACTTCATTATCGGGCAAAGAAATCGTGGCCTATGGTCTAAAACTCAAGCTGATTAAACGTGTTCAACATGTGCTCGGCGATATTATTGCGATTGAAGATAATCAGGCAGTTCTGCTCACCTATTTCCGTAATAATATTTTACATGCCTTTGTATTGCCGTCATTGGTGGCTTCTCTGGTTGAACATAACGGTAAAATCCACAAGAACGATTTAAGTAACGTGATTCGTACCTTATATCCGTTCTTAAAAGCTGAATTGTTCATGAAATGGCAAGCGAGCGAGTTACAGCAGCAAATTGATAGCTATATCGATGCGTTAGTTAAAATCGGTCTGATTTTCCAAGATCATGAAGACAATTTATTTAGCCCAACGCCAAATAGTGAAGAACATCAAAAACTCGTGACCTTGGCGATGCCAGTGAAGCAGAGTTTAGAGCGTTACTACATGACTTTGGCACTGATCACACAACGTGGTTCGGGCAATATTTCCACCAAGCAAGTGGAAGAGCTGAGTCATTTATTGGGTCAACGTCTATCTGTACTGTATGAGTTCAACTCACCTGAATTCTTCGATAAAGCCTTATTCCAAAGCTTTATTAAAGTCCTCACACAACAAAATTATATTCGCAACAATGAACAAGGCTTTATTGAGTACGAAGATAACTTCAGTGAGATGGCGGCTGGTGCTCAACTGGTGTTGGATGAAACCACCTTACAAATGCTGCAACACATCACTACTTTCAGCGATGAAGAACTGGCAGAAGCCTTAGAAGCCATGGCGTCACAACAAGCCAAACGTCGTTTAAAACGCAAAAAATCTTAAACATAAAAAAGGCAACTTCGGTTGCCTTTTTCTTTAATGACTATTTATTGCGGCATTCCAGATATTTGGGATCATCCAAACAACGTAATCGTCTAATCAGTTCAACAAAATAGGCATCGTAATAGCCCGAATCGACATAACGCTTGCTAATCTTGACCACCATGGCATCATAGCCCTGCTTTTCATAGCTTGAAATATCAGCCCAATAATAAGCAGGTAAATGGTTTTCCCATTGAATGGCTTGCGCAGCCAGTATACTGCTATTGCGTACAAACCAGGACCGTACCAGTCGACCAAAGCCCTTTGGGTAGGCTTGTGGTCGAATCACGATATTCATCGCAAAGTAAGCGACTGGGAAATTGACCACTTGAGTTGATTCACCGAATTCTTTTTTCAAGTTATACGGCAATATCCCATACGCAGGTGCAGCCAAAATATCAATTTTTTTCTGCTTAAAGGAATCTACCGCATTAGAAAAATCAACATAGACAGGTTTGGCGCCAACACTCTGTACCAGTGCCTGCTGTGGTGGATTATTCTCCAGAATCCCAATGGTTTTATTCTTTAGCTGAGACACTTTATTAATCTGTTGCGTATTCATGATCATATAGGCTGTACCAATCGGGATCATGCCAAGCACTTCATAGTTCGTGCCCACCATACGCTTTTCAACATTTTTATTATTTAATAACTGCAGGAATACACGAGCAACACGATTATTCGGAATCAGTCCAATCCCCCCGGTTGTCCCCATAAACTGATTATAGCGATAGGTATTAAAGTTCGACGCGACCAGACCTGAACATTTACCCTGATCAAAGGCCTGTATCGCCTCTTTTTCATCCTTAAAGGTTTGAAATTTCAGTTGAACTTGATTTTGGAGTGCATACAGACGAATATCTTGTAAGCGACGACTAATATCACCCTGTGTATTTAAAGGATCAAAGACACACCATGACTGCTCTGTCGCCCAACTACTGGTTGTGATCCATCCAAATAGGATCATGCAAATTATTTTTCTCATGTATTACCTCTACGCCTCGCCGCAAACCATGTGCTCAATTCAGGCAGTTCCTTTACGGAATGTGTTAGTATTTAATATTCAAAATACATCGCAACTCTTTAAATGTTCTTTACAGTCTAATCGAATTATTCTTCATTACTATGTGCCAATAACGCCGCTGCATAGTCATTAAAGCAAATCAAATGGTCAAATCGGAATCCTGTTTCAACTAATCGGGTTGCATAAATCCGTTTGCCTGTAGGTTGTTGTGACAAGAGTTTTAAAGCAGGTAAATTTAACTGTTGCTGAAACCATAACAGAATTTCATGCATGGCTAATGGCTGATTGTTACTGACAATATAGCTCTTTTCAACTTTAGACAAATTAATCAATAAAGCTAAGAACTTGGCCAAATCATCAATATGAATTCGATTACTAAAATGCACAGCTGGGTAGGTCTGGCTCTGTTCAGCCATTTTTTTTAATCGGACAATTGAACTGCCATAAATTCCAGTGGGGCGAACAATAATGCTTTGCTGTGGATAATGCGCTTGCCACAGTAACTCCATCTTACGAAGCACATGCCCTTGTGCATCCGCAGGTCGAATCTCGGATTCATCATCTATCCGCTCCCCCGCATTTTCGCCATAGACCCGAGTTGAGGAGACAATCACAATACGCTGTACAGGATGGGTTTTGAGCGCTTCAACCATCGGTACGATAGTCTCAACATAAGTCTGCTGATAAGCCTCAATCCCACTTTGTGCAGGTGCAAGCAGTACATAGACCACATCAATAGGCGGTAGCCTGGTTAAATCAAGTTGGTGAATATCCTGAAGATAATGCGTCGCGTAACAATCTGTTTTTTCACTGCGACTAATTGTGCTAATGTGGTGACCTTGCTCAAATAAGTGTTTAGCAACACGCTGAGATGTTTTACCATAACCAATAAATAAAATATGCATACACACCTTTGACCAGAGATGACATCAGTTCAGCAATTACAAGGCGTTGGTGCTGCCGCAGCGACCCTCTTAGAAAAGCTTCATATTTTTAGCACGGATGATCTATTGTTTCATCTGCCCCGTGACTATGAAGATCGTAGCACTATTATTCCAATGAATCAGCTGGTCGTTGGGCGCAGCTATTTGCTTGAAGGTGAAGTTCGCTCGGTCGATTTCCCGCCAGGGAAAAAGAAATCCCTCGCCGCATTGCTACAGGATGATTTTGGCAA
Source organism: Acinetobacter sp. CIP 64.2 (assembly GCF_000369645.1). Taxonomy (NCBI): domain Bacteria; kingdom Pseudomonadati; phylum Pseudomonadota; class Gammaproteobacteria; order Moraxellales; family Moraxellaceae; genus Acinetobacter; species Acinetobacter sp. CIP 64.2. The sequence continues at coordinate 391,516 of NZ_KB850120.1, read as the reverse complement.
GGTCACCTTACGCTTTTATCATATTTATAAAGGTCTCACTGATCGTATCCAGATGGGACAACGGTTACGAATTTTTGGTGAAGTCCGTGTTGGTGCACGGGGTCTAGAGTTATATCATCCTGAAATTCAGGTGATCCAGCAGCATAGCGCTTTACCGAAGACCCAACTGACCGCAATTTATCCTAGTACTGAAGGACTCACACAACCCAAACTGCGTGAATATGTGCGCCAAGCGCTCAAACATCATAGTGATCACCTGCCAGAATTATTGCCAAGTCAATACAGCAACGGCTATGAACTGAAACAGGCCTTACACTATATTCATGAACCACCGATTGATGCCAATATGCTGCAACTCAATCAGGGTTCACATCCGGCACAGCAGCGTCTGATTTTTGAAGAACTGGTTGCCCATCAAATCAGCCTACTGACACGGCGTGCCTATATTCGCCAGATTGCAGCGCCACGCTTTAGTAGCAGCAAAATACTCGCCAAGAAGTTATTGGAAGCACTCCCCTTTCAAATGACCAATGCGCAAAAGCGAGTGTCAAAGGAAATCTTGCAGGACCTAAAACAGGATCAACCAATGTTGCGTCTGGTCCAAGGCGATGTTGGTGCAGGTAAAACACTGGTCGCAGCTGTTGCAGCCTGTCATGCGCTCGAAGCCGATTGGCAAGTGGCTTTAATGGCACCCACCGAAATTTTAGCTGAACAACATTATTTAAACTTCAAGCGCTGGTTTGAACCTTTGGGTATTCAAGTCGCCTGGCTATCAGGCAAACAAAAAGGTAAAGCCCGCACCCTCGCTGAACAACAAATTAAAGAAGGTCACGCCCAACTGATTGTCGGAACCCATGCCTTGTTCCAAGATACGGTTGGATTCTCCAAACTTGGCTTGGTGATTATTGACGAACAACATCGTTTTGGTGTTGACCAACGGCTTGCTTTACGCAATAAAGGTGCTGACCAGTTTACACCACATCAACTGGTGATGACTGCAACTCCAATCCCTCGGACACTGGCCATGAGTGCCTATGGTGACCTCGACACCTCGATTATTGATGAACTGCCACCCGGCCGCACCCCGATCCAAACCCTAACCATTCCATTAGAACGTCGTGAACAGGTATTACAGCGCATCGCGACAAATTGTCGTGAAGGTAAACAGGCCTATTGGGTCTGTACCTTGGTCGAACAATCCGAAACGCTCGATGCTCAAGCCGCGGAAGCAACATACCAAGAGATTAAAGAACGTTTTCCTGACATCAATATTGGACTGGTACACGGCAAAATGAAAGCCGATGAAAAGCAAACGGTGATGCAAGCCTTTAAGGAAAACCAATTACGACTATTAATTGCCACCACAGTGATTGAAGTGGGTGTCGATGTGCCGAATGCTTCAATTATGGTGATTGAGAATGCAGAACGTTTAGGCCTTTCGCAACTGCATCAATTAAGAGGTCGAGTAGGACGTGGTGCCACGGCTAGCTTCTGCGCGCTGCTCTATAAAACCCCCTTATCTCAGAATGGTCAGGAACGGCTTTCAATATTACGTGAAAGTAATGATGGCTTTGTGATTGCAGAAAAAGATTTGGAGATTCGAGGTCCGGGGGAATTACTCGGTACCAAACAAACCGGAGATATGGGCTTTCGGGTCGCCCGCTTAGAACGGGACGACCACTTACTCACACAAGCACATTATGTGGCTGAACAGGTCCTGAAAGACTACCCACAACATGCCGATGGCCTGCTCAAACGCTGGCTGCCTGAAGCACCAAGATATGCTTATGTTTAAACGCCTCAGGACATCCACCCAACAGTTGTTGGATTATTTCACCCCATGCAGTTTGTGTGATATTGGAATAAAACGGCACTTTGGCGTTTGTCAAAGCTGTTGGCAACAGCTACCGTGGTTAAAACAATCAATTGAACGGCATCAGCAACAGGTCTTCGTTGCCTGTCATTATGGCTATCCAATTGACAGGATGATTCAACAATTCAAATACGAGCAGAAACTACAGCATCAACGCTTATTGAGCGGGTTATTGCTGCAACTGCAACTGCCCAAGATTCATGCCATTGTGCCGATGCCCATTTCAACCGATCGCTTAGCAGAGCGCGGCTTTAATCAAGCCCTTTTACTCGCCCAAGCCATAAGCAAACACTTGAATGTACCAATCTGGCAACCCGTACAACGCTTAGCCCAACACTCACAAAAAGGCTTGTCACGGTTAGAGCGACTGGAAAACATCGAACAGCAATTTCTTGCAGCAGCATCGAATCAGATTCGTTATCGTCGCGTCCTGATTGTCGATGACGTCGTCACGACAGGTAGTTCAATCAGTGCGTTATCTGATGTTTTAAAACAACTCGGCTGCCAACACATTTACAGTGCCTGCGTAGCAGCCGCCCAAATCAAACATACACATTCATTTGTTGCTGCAAACACCACGGAATCACAACTTCTTTAGTCAGTGGCGCCAACACGGTAGATCGGTCACTCAACTCAATCCATTTCATTTCTGCAATTTCAGCGGCAATTTTTGGTGTCTGTTTTAATTCAACCGCATATACATAACTCACCAATACATGATCAGGTTCATTAGCCGCAGCGGTTTCAAACTTTCCAATAAACTGCTGGATCTCAGATTCGCAACCAATTTCTTCCAGAATCTCACGTTGCAGCGTGATCTCCGGTGCTTCATCCGCTTCAAGCTTTCCGCCGACTTGCATAAAAGCATAGGTATTTCGTTTACGGACCAAGAGCAATTGATTTTGTTCATTCAAAATAACGGCTGCTGCCACAGTTATGATTTTCACAAATTGCTCCTTAGGCCTGAATTTCAGTCGTTGACATCCATTTGGGGGTCACAGGCTGGTAATTCGAAAATGCAGCAAGAATCGCTTCAATCTGCTCCGCCAAAATCAAGCTATCCACAAAACGGGCCTGACTAAAACCACGAGCTACAGAGCCTTGGATCATTTTGATCAAGTCGTCGTAAAAGCCATCAACATTTAAAAATGCACAAGGTTTTTGATGAATTCCCAACTGACTCCACGTCCATTGTTCAAAAATTTCTTCCAATGTTCCTGCGCCTCCAGGCAATGCGACAAAAGCATCAGACAATTCAGCCATTTTGGTTTTACGCTCATGCATATTATTGACGATATGCAACTCGGTTAAACCTTGGTGAGCTAGCTCACGGTCAACCAGTGCATCGGGAATTACACCAATGACGCGACCACCAGCCTGCAAAGCGCTATCGGCCACCACACCCATCAGACCAGAACGAGCACCACCATAAACCAAGGTTTTTCCTTGTGCTGCAATAGCCTGACCCGTTGCTTGCGCCATGTGTTGATAAATTGGATCATTACCAAGAGAAGAACCACAGAAAATACAGATTGAATTCATACCATTAAAACCGTTTTATATAACTGTCATGCTGATAAAGTAGGCTATGTAACAAAATTTTTGTGAAATTAACGTTTAGGCAAGTGTTTTTCATCTCATCCTTGTCTAAAATACATGCTTTCGGTAACAGACTGAAACTTTACCTGGACTGCGCAAGGAAAAAAGACATGCTTGAAGCCTTTTATGCCACAGAGCGCGGTAGTCTTGAGGACGCAACCATCAACGGAAGTTTCGACCTCCACCCTGATTTGGTTTGGATCGATCTTATTGCTCCATCACAAGAAGAACAACAATGGATCTTTGATGCTTATGAGCGGAACCTCCCCACATTAAAGTCACTAGAAGACATCTCCTCATCCGCACGATTTTACCGTGATGATGATGGAATTTTGCATATCAGCACATATTTTTTAACAAAGAATAAAAATTTACAATCTGACCGTGAACAGGATGATCTGGAGAATACTCTCGCAGCAACTGTGCACACCGTCGCTTTTTTACTCGACAAAAAACAACTCATCACCTTGCGTGGTGAAAAACTCGTGGCCTTTCGCGCCTTTCGAGCTAGAGCAAGGCGCAACGACTACAGTATCGATTATAAAGAACCAGTCTGGATTTTATTAGGCCTACTTGAGTCCAAACTCGATGAGCTTTCAGATATTCTGGAAGATACGCATAAATATCTAGAAGAATATTCTGCCGAAGTTCTAAACGATCATCATCGTGAACAAATTCTAGATTTAGACGATATGATTACACGACTGGCGCATCAAGAAGATATGTTAGGGAAAGCACAGCTCTGCCTTACCGATCTGCGCCGTGTCTTATCTTTCTTATCCCGGCCACGTGCTTTAGGCAGTCATATTTACGATGCTGATATCCGAGAAATGAGTGAGGATGTTCGTTCCCTGCTAGAGCACAACACCTTCTTGTTTCAAAAACTCAAATTCTTACTGGATATTACCACTGGTTTTGCCAATACCGAGATGAATGAAACTTTTAAACGTTTCTCGATCTTACCCAGTATGCTTGCACCGCCCATGCTGATCGCCAGTATCTATGGTATGAACACTGAAGTATTGCCTTTTGCCCATGGAGCTACCAGTTTTGGAATTGTTATTACTTTAGTACTGACTTTCCTAATTGGGCCCACCATTTATTTCCGTTGGAAAAAGTGGATTTAATAAAAAAAGCACCGAATGGTGCTTTTTTTAGATCTACAAAATTGTGATTAAATAAGCTTCAAATCATCTTGTAAATGGCAAGCCTGAATGATATTCAGCATTTTCTCAGACACATTTTTAAAATGCAGCCCTTTATTGTCTGGTGTTTGACGCAACCATTGCACCAATACCGCCAAAGATAAAGTATTACCCTGTTCTAACTGAGACAAATCAACCACTAAAGGAAAATTCTTATGTTGTTGAATATGCTTTAAGCCAGCCTGATAAATCTGTTCTGCATTGGCAAAATTAATCGTTTTCGAAACGATAAGTTGCTGATCAATATACTGAATCACCCGTCACCTCCTTACTTTTTGCTAACCGCAGCATCTGCATCTGGTTTAAATGTTGCAATCGCTTTATTGATATCACCGCCACTACGTTGCACTGTTGCAGCAAACTGGTTGCGGAATTGCAAACCTAAATCAATACCAGACACATTGATATTGCGTACTTTCCACTGACTACCGTTGTCGGTTAACTGGAACGATACAGGAATTTTCTCGCCGTTATGCAAGAAGTCTAAAGTTACCACAGGATTCTTACTGTTGGTCGATTTAAACGGACGCATGGTGTAGCTTTCATTGGTATATTTCGCAAAAGCACCGCCATAGTTTTCGATAATTACTTCACGGAAATTCTTCTCAAACTGTGCACGTTGTGCCGCAGTTGTATATTGGTTATTCGCATATGTACCCAATACAATACGTGTAAACGCTTGTGAATCTACATACGGATCAAGATTTTGACGGATAATCGATCTTACCAACGTCGGGTTGTTCTGTAATTTGGCATTATCTGCTTTTAGACGTGTAATCAAGCCATCAGCCACACGCTTCACGAAATCAGGTGGGGTCTCTGTTGGTGCTGCAAATGCTGCACTTGCAAGCATAGTAGATAATACGCTTGCTGTTAGCGTTTGTTTCAATAATGTTTTCACTTCAATCTCCTAACCTGAATTACTCAACGAAAGATGGTTCTGTACCAACAGCAGCTGGTTGTGAAGCTGAACCTTCGGGAGCTGTTGAGCTAGATGTGGCTTTACCAACGCCACCAGTAATAAATTTACTGATTAAATCTTCTAAATCCATTGTACCTTGGGTATTTGAAACCACATCACCACGTTTCAAGTAATGCACACCACCACCTGGGACAACTTTCAAATATTTTTCACCTAAAAGACCATTGGTTGCAATCATTATATAAGCATCTTCATCCAAACTGGTGATGGAGGTCATGTTGCTGATAAGTTGCTGTTCCATTTCTTTTTGTTTCGCCGCATCAGCTTGTTGATAATCAGAGCTGTAATGCAATTCTTCAAGTGCATTTTTCTGAACTTCTTTCAACTGTTCCGGGTTAAAGCTGGTCAACTTGCCATCCAGATCAAATTTCACTGTTGCCAAACGTGTTACAGGATCCAATGTAATCGATTCAACGCGACCAATGGTCACACCGCTCATCGTCACTTTTGCACGTGGTTTTAAACCATTTACGTTATCAAACTGTGCTGTCATGCTATAGCTATCACGTAAATTAGTACCCACTAAGCCACTGACTTTCATCGCAAGAAAAAAAAGAGCGATACCGAAGATAATGACAAAAATACCTACGGCCAGCTCACTAGTACGTGATTTCATTAAATCCCTCCGAACATGACCGCAGTCAACACGAAATCAAAACCTAATACACAAAGAGAAGAATAGACCACCGTTCTCGTCATCGCAGTCGCAATCCCTTCTGGCGTCGGGTCACAAGCATAACCTTGATAGACCGCTACCCATGTACAAATTAAAGCAAAGACAATGCTTTTGATGATGGTACCATTGAAAATGTCATGCCAGAATTGCACACTGTTTTGCATTCCACTCCAAAACGACCCTTCATCCGCACCTAAAAAATCAACACCCACCAGCTTGCCACCAACAATACCAATGGTTGCAAAAATCACGGTGAGCATCGGTAAACTGATGATCCCCGCCCATAATCGTGGTGATACGATTTGTCGAAGTGGATCAACCCCAATCATTTCCATACTGGCAAGTTGTTCACTCTGTTTCATGGAACCAATTTCAGCTGTTAAAGCAGAGCCTGCCCGACCCGCAAACAATAAGGCCGCAACAACCGAAGCCAATTCACGCAAAAGTGTTAATGAAATTGCAGTACCTAGCATTGCCTCACTACCAAATGTAACAAGAATGCTATACATCTGTAAGCCAAGAACAGCGCCGATAAATAAGCCTGAAACAGCAATAATCAGCAGCGACATGACCCCAACACGATACATCTGATAGATAAAACGCTGAAAACCACCTTTCGATGGCATAGAAAATAAAACTTGCAGGAGCATCAATGCCGCAGCACCAATCCCCTTTATCCGCTCAATAACGAGTCTACCTAACCAGGCAATCGCATTCATGGACGAACCTCGTTATCTAAATATGCTTGGTGAGTAAATTGATATTCAACAGGACCCTCAGCCGAACCTGTCAAAAATTGCCGAACAAAAGGTGAGGCATGATTTTTTAATTGTTCAGGCGAACCTTCTCCCTGAATTTTCCCTTCTGCAACCACATAAATATAATCGGCAATTGAAAGCGTCTCTGCGACATCATGTGAAACAATAATGGTCGTCAAATCCAGAGCTTCGCGTAAAGAACGAATTAAACGCGTTAAGACCCCCATTACAATCGGGTCTTGGCCCGCAAAAGGCTCATCATACATAATCAATTCAGGATCAAGTGCGATTGCACGCGCCAATGCGACACGACGATTCATACCGCCTGATAGCTCCGATGGCATCAATTGCTCAGCCCCTCGCAAGCCAACAGACTCCAGTTTTAAGCCAACCAGCTCAGCTATCAGATGTTCAGGCAATTGGGTATGTGCACGAATCGGAAAAGCGACATTTTCGTAAGCGGACATATCGGTAAATAATGCCCCACTCTGAAATAGCATCCCCATACGCGCACGGGCAGCAAATAACTCATGACGAGACATGGTGGCAATATTTTTACCATCAAGCAGAATTTCACCTTGGTCAGGACTGAGCTGCCCACCAATTAAACGTAATAAAGTTGTCTTGCCTGTACCTGATGGGCCCATAATGGCAGTAATTTGACCACGTCTAATTTTAAGGCTGATATCGTCATAAATGACGCGTTCTCCTCGATTAAAGCTCAAGTTTTTAACTTCAATTAAGGCTTCGCTATCGAGAGGAGATTTGTTATTCATAATGGCATTCTTTCCTGCACTTTTTATGCACGCATACTATACACTGAAACATTAAACGCTTGTTTTTATTTTGATAAACGATGTATCAAGATTATTTAATTTATGTAGTTATTCTTTGAATCAGTTTGCTTCATCGTATGTTGAGAACTCACCTTATACGTGTCTGAATGATTCCTATCAAAAAGCGCATAAGCGAAAAATAAACCATTACAGAGCATCAAGATCACAAATAGACATGGTAATCCTTCACTACACATGAAAGACCACAATTGACTCAAAAGACTGTTATTTTGCTCAATCTTATTCATTTCTTATATAAAGTTTGAATTAGTACACATTTTTTAGATTTTACATGACTAAGACAAAATAAAAAAGCCAGTTTTTCAACTGGCTTCTTGTTTTTATCGGTTTTTAACGATTAAAAATCGTTTTTGCGACGACGGTCGCCACCGAAAGTTTCTTCACGTGAACCACGTGCTGGGCGGTCATCGCTACCAAACTTACGTTTTGGACGATCATCACCACCGAAACTACGTTTTGGACGGTCATCACCAAAGCTACGCTTTGGACGATCGCCGAAGCCACCTTCACGTTGTGGACGATCACCAAAATCACGTTTTGGACGGTCACCGAAGCTACCTTCACGACGTGGTTTGTAGTCTACACGGTTGCCACGGTTGTCATCATTCGAATCAAAACGTGGTTTATCATTGAAGCCACCTTCACGACGTGGACGGTCAGAGTTGAACTCGCGACGTGGACGGTCTTCACCACCGAAGCTACGCTTTGGACGATCATCAAAACCACCTTCACGACGTGGGCGATCTGAATTGAACTCACGGCGTGGACGGTCTTCAAAACCACCTTCACGGCGTGGACGATCAGAGTTGAACTCGCGACGTGGACGGTCTTCGAAACCACCTTCACGGCGTGGACGATCTGAATTAAATTCGCGACGTGGACGATCTTCACCACCAAATGATGGACGTTCGCCACGAGGTTTGTCATCGAAGCTACGACGTGGACGATCATCACCGCCTTCACGACGTTTGAAGTTACCTTCACCTTCAAAACGACGACCACCGCCGAAACCGCCTCGACCACGACCGCCGCCATCACGACCACCGCGACCACGACCACCGCCATCACGGCCTGAACGTGCAGGAGGTGGAGATGGCTCTAAACCTTCGATTTCAGATACATTTAAACGTGCATCTAAGTAATCTTCTAAAGCACGGATTTTACCACGCTCACGATAGGTTGCTAAAGTCACAGCTTGACCTGTACGACCCGCACGACCTGTACGACCAATACGGTGTACATAGTCTTCGTTTTTCATCGGTAAACCGAAGTTAATGACGTGTGAAATTGTTGGTACGTCTAAACCACGTGCTGCTACGTCAGTTGCAACCAAGATTTTTGCACGACCTTCACGGATGCTGCGTAAACGACGGTTACGCACTGTTTGTGGCATCGCACCATGCAACGCAACAACAGAGTGACCTGCTTCAGCCAACTCTTCAGCCAGCATATCAGTATCTTCTTGGGTACTTGCAAACACAACAGCTTGGTCTACTGACTCATCAGACAACCAATGTGTTAATAATTTTTTCTTGTGTTCAAAACCATCCGTCCAATGTAATGTTTGCGTTACATCAGTGTTGGTGCTGTGACCCGTTTCAATCGCAATACGTTGTGGATCATTCATCATGCGTTCAGCAAGACGGATAATACGATCTGCAAAAGTTGCAGAGAACATCAACGTTTGGTTACGGTTAGCAGCTAATTCACCAATCGCTTCTAAATCTTCAGCAAAGCCAAGATCAAGCATACGGTCAGCTTCGTCAACGATTAAAGATTCAACTTTATCAAGCTTTAATTGACGACGGTTTACAAGGTCAAGTAAACGACCTGGAGTCGCAACAACTACTTGTGCACCTTTAAGCTGTTGGATTTGTTTACCAAAAGGCATACCCCCCATAATTGCAGCAATACGAACACCTTTCATGTGACGTACAAATGCAATCGCGTCTTGGCTAACTTGTTGAGCCAATTCACGTGTAGGAGAGATAACTAAAATTGTCGGCTGGGTGACAGCTTTCATGCGCTCTTTAAATGGCACGAAAGTTTCCTGACCCGCTAACGCGTTTAATGTAGGAAGTAAGAATGCTGCTGTTTTACCAGAACCAGTCTGGCTTGAAACCAATAAATCTTTTCCTTCTAACGCAGCTGGAATCGCTTGTTCTTGCACAGGAGTTGGCGTAGTAAAACCCAAACCTTCTAGGGCTTGTTGTAAAGTTTCGTGCAAAGAAAATTCGGCAAAAGTTTTGCTCATAGAGAGTTTCACCCTAAAGGGTGCTCCATTTTAATAAATACAAAAAATAGACATCGGCAACAAGCGGCAAAGCGACTCAAGCTGAAAATAGATGAAATTCAGCGGCGATCCGAATAACGACGATGTGGACTAAACGCACGCTTGATTACTGCCTCAACCTGAAGAATCGCTAAGCGATTTGGGCGCAAGATGTGGTCCTCTCTATGGACAGCGTGCGCTAATATGAATAGAACTGAATGTTCAGGTAATGAACTGGAATTTAAGTGCGTTGGCGGATTATAGCAGAATAATTTTAAAAGTCACGTTTTTTAGTTGGTTTTTCTATGCGGTAAGTTTTTTATTGGCCTTCCAACTTCGATCACACCAATAAATACACCCACATTCTTCAATAGGTTTTTAACTCTTTAATTCAAAATATCAGTAAGTTAAAACTCAAAGACCCATCCATTAGATCTTGTTTTCGTTCTCAAATAATTTTCAGAATTTTAACCACAATTCATGTCAATAAAGCTCACTCTGAATCTGCAAAAATTTCTCCAAAATAAAAAGCCCTCAAATATTGAGAGCTTTTTTGACATCTACAAATTATTTTGCAGCATCACCCCAAGCTGGGACAACGGCTTGCATCAATGGTTTTAACATTTTAAGCGAACATGCAAGCACTTGACCATTGTCAAATGATTCACTACCGCCACGCGCATCAACCACAACACCACCTGCTTCTTTCACAATTAACTCACCCGCAGCGATATCCCACGGTTTTAAGCCTAATTCAAAGAAACCATCAAAACGACCAGCAGCAACATAAGCCAAATCTAATGCAGCAGAACCACCGCGACGGATTTGTGCGCCTGCTTTAGTTACAGCCAATAATGAAGCGAAATGCTGTTCTGCATAAGAAACGATTTCACCATTGCGCTTTGCACGGTACGGATGACCGACAGCAAGGAAAGTATTTTCCAAGCTATCTTTTACATTGACACGAATACGGCGTTGATTCATGACTGCACCGCGACCACGGCTAGCAGAGAATAATTCATCACGGACTGGATCATAAATCACACCGTGTTGAGTCACACCTTTATGTTGTACAGCAATCGAAATACAGAAATGCGGAAAGCCGTTGATAAAGTTTTGCGTACCATCTAAAGGATCAATCACCCAGCACCAATCTGCATCGTGACCTTTACCTTCTTGCATACCAAACTCTTCACCAAGGAAGCTGTGGTTTTTATAACTTTTACGAAGCGTTTCAATTGTCAATTCTTCCAGGTAACGATCAACACGCGTTACTGGACCATCAATGCCTTTTTCTTCAACTTGTAAATCGAGTTTATGACGATTCTGATGTGCCTTTAAAAGCTCTTGACCAACTGTTTGAGCCGCACGCGCAGCCATAACCACCATAGGTTCCATTGAACACCCACTACAAATTTGAAGATTTTGACAAAGAATAATGCATAAAAGCGCGTATATTCTAGCAAATATAAGCGCTTTTAGGGGAAAAATGTTGCGAAAAATTATTTTCGCTTTTACATGAACTTATACATTAAAACCAAACTTGTTCAATTGAAGCCAGAATTCCTTGTCCATCTAAGCCACAATCATGCAACATTTGTTGATGCGTCGCTTGATGTAAGAAGCTATCTGGTAAACCCAGGTTCAAAATCGGCTTAAGAATACGTGCTTGTGCCAGAAATTCATTCACCGCACTGCCCGCACCAGCCATCACCGCATGCTCTTCAACCGTCACAAACAATTGGGTACTTTCAGCAAGATCACGAATAATTTGCTCGTCTAGTGGTTTCACAAAACGCATATTTACCACACGCACACCAATCGCATGTTTATGAGCAAACTGTTCAGCAGCATCAATAGACGCTGCAACACGGCTACCAAAGGCAAGGACACTAATCTGTTGTTCAGCATCTGGATTGAATTCAGCCACGATTTCAGCTTTACCAATGTCTAAAGCAGTCATCTGCTGTTGAATTTCAACACCTGTACCTGCACCACGCGGATAACGTACCGCCGTTGGACCTTTATACAGATACGCGGTATGTAGCATTTGACGACATTCATTTTCATCTTTCGGTGCCATAATGACCATGTTTGGTACAGTACGCATATACGCATAGTCATATGCCCCTGCATGGGTTGGACCATCTTCACCCACCAAACCTGCACGATCAATACCAAAAGTGACATCAAGATTCTGCAAGGCAACATCGTGAATCAACTGATCGTAACCACGTTGCAAGAAGGTTGAATAAATCGCAACAACCGGTTTTAACCCTTCACACGCCATACCCGCCGCTAAAGTCACTGCATGTTGTTCAGCAATCGCAACATCAAAGAAACGTTCAGGATATTGCTGTGCAAATTTAACCATGCCTGAGCCTTCGCACATCGCCGGTGTAATCGCAAGCAGACGTTCATCTTGAGCAGCCTCATCACATAGCCATTGCCCAAATACATCTGAGTATTTAGGTGGTGATTTTTTTACGGGTGCTGCTGAAGCGGGTGCAATTTTAGTAATGGCATGATAGGTAATCGGATCTGCTTCCGCAGGCGCAAAACCTTTACCTTTTTTGGTATAAATATGAACTAGGCGTGGACCTTTACGTTTTTTAAGTGCATGGAAAACCTGTGACAGTTGTTCCACATCATGTCCGTCAAATGGGCCGAAATAATCAAAACCGATTGCTTTAAATAAATTATCAGCGGCATCTGTCGCAGATTGATGCAAACGTGAATTATAGGTCCACTTTGGATGAGGTTGAACATAGGCTTCACCCTGTTCATTCACATTGACCAGTTGCCCTGTTTCCCAAATGGCTGCCAGATGTTTGGCAAAACCACCAGTACTACAAGAGATCGACATATCATTGTCATTCAGCACGACGATGAGATCGGCATTATGGGCAACTGCATCATTCATGGCTTCAAAGGCCATTCCCGCAGTCATTGCACCATCTCCCACAATCGCCACTACATCACATGGATCTTTTTGATAACGACGTGCCAATGCCATGCCCAGACCTGCTGAGATAGCAGTCGATGAGTGACCGACACCAAACGTATCAAACTCAGATTCATCACGTGCAGGGAATGCAGCCAAGCCATTCTTGCTGCGAATGGTGCTAATACGTTCACGGCGTCCTGTCAGTACTTTATGTGGATAAGCTTGATGGCCCACATCCCACACCAAACGATCATCAGGCGTGTTAAAACAATAATGCAAGGCAACCGTCAGTTCGATCACCCCTAAATTAGCACCAAAGTGTCCACCACTTTGTCCTGCTGCATACAAAATATATTGACGTAACTCATCCGCCACCTGTTCGAGCTGACTTTGTTCGAGCTGACGTAATTGTTGTGGATGATCAATTCCATCTAACAATGGCGTAACAGGACGTTGAGTTGGAATTTCGGTATACAACATAATGTGGCAAAGCCTTTTTAAGCCTGGCAAATCCGAAGCTGGGTTAAATGGGGGCAATCATACAATTAAATATGATCTACCTTCAATCAGCCACATGTGCAAATGACGCAGTGCTGAACATTTGCATGTCAATCTTAATGACTGGCTCGCAGATTATCCTGAATTATGTCACTGTTTATCAACCATTATTGTGTGCTTTATATGAAAAAGAAAAACTTATGTGAAAAATCAGAAATTCCAATTCACGCAATCTTCATACATTGAGCTATACTCAGACTGTTTTTATTATCATAGTGAGTTCTCTGTGCCGATTGAATTTATTGCAACATCAAAGCTACCAACCGCTTTTGGTGACTTCAATATTTCCGTGTTTCAAGACCCTGAAACGGGTGAAGAACATGTGGCGCTTTCTAAAGGTTTAGAAACTGCTCCAGATAAGCCCGTACTGGTGCGTATCCACTCTGAATGTTTGACGGGTGATGCCTTTGCTTCGCTTAAATGCGATTGCGGACCACAATTACAGGCGACTCAACGTTTGATTAATGACGCAGGTCAAGGCGTGATTTTATATTTACGTCAGGAAGGTCGAGGCATTGGCTTAACCAATAAAATCCGTGCCTATGCCTTGCAAGATCAAGGTCATGACACCGTTGATGCCAACCTGCTATTGAACTTGCCTGCTGATGCACGTCGCTATGATATGTGCAGCATTATGCTCGATCATCTGCAAGTAAAAGAAGTGAAATTAATCACCAATAATCCTTTGAAATTAAAGGCTCTGACTGATTTAGGCATCAATGTAGTTGATCGAGTTCCTTTAACCGTGGGCCGCAATCCATTCAATGAACAATATTTAAAGACCAAGCGTGAGCGTATGGATCATCTTTATAAAAAAGATGACTTCTAATTCACTTTATAGAACGTTTAAAAATAAGTCAGTTAAGGGATTTTTATTGTAAAAAACAAAAATCCCTTACTTTTTTTATGGGTTTTATGTTTTGATATAGCCTATTCCTAGATCACTTTACGAGGATCATCATGCAGCACCCAACTTCAGCTGATATTCAACGTGTTCGTGAGTTTTTACTCGATCTACAGGCACGGATTTGTGCAGGACTAGAGCAACAGGAACGTGCAGGCGGTGGCGCCGCTGAGTTTATCATTGATGATTGGCAACGAACCGAAGGTGGCGGTGGCCGCTCTCGTGTTTTGCAAAATGGTGAAGTGATTGAAAAAGGTGGGGTGATGTTTTCCCACATCAACATCAGTAAACTGCCCGCTTCTGCGACTGAACGTCATCCACAAATTGCGGGCGCAAAGGCACAAGCGTTGGGCGTATCGCTGGTGATTCACCCGAAAAATCCACATATCCCAACTTCGCATGCCAATGTTCGCTTATTTGTCGCTGAGCCTGAAGGTCAAGATCCAGTGTGGTGGTTTGGTGGTGGTTTTGATTTAACCCCTTTCTATCCTGACGAGCAAGATGTTCTTAACTGGCACCAAACTGCGTATGACCTGTGTCAGCCCTTTGGCGACACGGTTTATGCGGAACATAAGCAATGGTGTGATGACTATTTCTATCTAAAGCATCGTGATGAACAGCGTGGCGTGGGTGGTCTATTCTTTGATGATTTAAATCAATGGGATTTCGAAACCTGCTTTAAATACATTCAAGCCGTGGGTAATGGTTATTTAGCAGCGATCTTGCCAATTTTTGAAAAGCACCGTGAGCAGCCGTATACCGAAGCACAACGTGAGTTCCAGCTGTATCGTCGTGGTCGTTATGTCGAATATAATTTGGTTTATGACCGTGGTACCTTGTTTGGCTTACAAACAGGTGGGCGTATTGAATCAATTTTGGTCAGCTTACCTAATCTGGCAGGTTGGTCGTATCGCCCTGAGTGGGATGCGGACTCAGCAGAAAAACGTCTTACCGATTATTATCTAAAACCAAGAGATTGGTTGAGTTTGCAGAAGTAAAAAGCGGCAATCCCTAATATTTCTATTAGGGATTTTTTTGATTATTGAAATAGACATTTCCACCCTTAAAAATGTACAATAAAAATGTACAATAAAAAGGATTAAAAATGTCTAATATCTCATTTACACATGCCCGAGCGAATCTCGCTAAATTAATTCAGCAAAGCCAACAGGGTCAAAGAACCTTTATTGCCCAACATGGGCATACTTCGGCTGTTCTTATTTCTTATTCTGAATATAAAAAATTACAAGGTGAGCCAGAAAACTTCATGCAGGCTTGGGAAAACTGGCATCAACAAGCACTTCAAGAATTAAATACTGAGAATACTGACTTTCAAACTGAACGAGACACTAGCCAAGGACGTGAGTTTTCATGGTAAGCCAAATCAGTTATTTACTTGATACCAATATCATTTCTGAATTGGCTAAACCTCAACCGAACTCAGCCGTTTTACAACAATTTTATGTCGCGCAACATGAAATTTCGATTTCAAGTATCGTCTGGCATGAATTACGCTTTGGCTGGTTGAGAATGCCTGATGGACAACGCAAGCAGCTCATCACAAAATTTTTACATGATGTGGTGAGTCTGATTCCGATTTTGGATTATGATGCGCAAGCTGCAAAAATCCATGCAGAAATTAGAATACAAACTCAGAAAATGGGAATTAATATTCCTTTTGTTGATGGACAGATTGCAGCTATTGCGATGGCTCAGGGCTTAATTCTAGTCACTCGGAATACCAAAGATTTTCAAGCCATAGAAGGATTACGGCAAATCAATTGGTTTACCGACACTATAGATCGCTAAACAACTCAACATATTCCTTGATCATTCTCATGATATTGGTGAATCACTCATGACCAAACAATTTGCTGTTATTGGAAATCCGATTGAACAATCCCGCTCACCTGAGCTTCATCATGCGTTTGCAGCAAAAACTGGGATCGATCTACACTATAAAAAAATTCTTGCAGCCTTAGATGGTTTCGAAAGTGCTGTAAAAGATTTCTTTGCACACAACGGCATCGGCATGAATGTCACCGTACCTTTTAAAGAACAAGCCTTTTCCCTTTGCGACCAACTGACTGAACGTGCCAAGATTGCCAAAGCCGTCAATACCTTGTGGATGCAGGACGGCAAACTGTATGGTGATAATACTGATGGTCAAGGCTTGGTTGCAGCGATTCAGGCTTTAAGTTGGGAACTTAAAGAGAGTCGTATTTTAATTTTAGGTGCAGGTGGTGCAACCCGTGGTGTCATTTATCCGCTGGTGCAGGCAGGTGCAAAACAGATTGTGATTGCCAACCGTACCCTCGCCCGTGCTGAACAACTGGTTGACGATTTAAAAGATGCTGTTCCACAAACTCAGCTTAAAGCGATTGGCTTAGATCAGTTAACGGGCGAGTTTGATTTTGTCATTAATGCAACCTCTGCAAGTTTAACTGGTGATCCGCTTCAACTCCCTGAAAATTTAGTATTTCATCATGCTTATGAAATGGCTTATGGCAAACCCTCGAGCTTTCTAGATCAGGCCAAACAACGCCAAGTCCCCTCTACTGATGGTTTTGGGATGCTGGTGGGGCAAGCGATTGAAGCATTTTCGATCTGGAACGGAGTAAAACCAGAGTTAAATGACTTTTTATAATCATCAAAATACAAAAATAAAAAACCTGCACTTTGCAGGTTTTTTATTGGGGGGATAAAGAAATTATTTCACGGTCAGCATCTTCTGATATACCTGTTTAAAAATCTCATAATCAATAAATTCGTTATGTTCGATTTTTAAAGACTGTATTGATTTTTCAGACAGTTTATTCTTACGTGCATCCACGTACACTTGTCCCAAGATGTTAGCCGTTTGTCCAAGCAAGACTTTTTCCTCATTTGAAGCACCATTTTGCTGTTCGAACTGGATTTGATATTGCTTGGCAAATAACTGTTGCGGCTGTTTATATTGCGACTGAAGTTTTTTCCACGCCTGACGGTCTTTATCGCCATGCATCGCATCCACTACAATACGATTCACCGCTTGACCTAATTTGTCATCGAACTGGCCTTCATTTTCAAGATGATGCTTCTTCTGTAAAGCCTCTATATTTTGCAGGGCCTTACCTTCTGGATTATAGTCGTCTTCACTGGCATACCAATATGTGTACACGCTGGCAATTTCTTGCAGCTCTTGGCTTGAATAACGCTGTACAAGTTGTGGTGTGCTTTCCGTTAATTTCGCAATGAATACGGCTTTATAAGTTGCTTCATAGGCGTGCGTTGCATCATAACGTTGCTCAGCAATCACTTTGAGTTGATCTTCCAAAGACAGGCTATACGGCTCTGCTGAACGCTCTTGGACACCCGTCTGACCTAATTTCTCAGAGAAGCTATTTACAGCTTGTTCCAGCATTGATCCCTTGCTTGTTTCAGCCCAAGTCTTCGCACGTTTCAATTGCACCTGATCAATTGGTGTCGCTTTGCCATAATTTGAAATCAACATATCAGCTTTGACACTAAAACGTGACTTCAATTCAGATAAGCCATAGTTCAAATCATAGTCTAATTTAACCGCGCGGCCTTGAGCATCCAAGCCAACATCCATAATAAATGGATTTCGTTTTTCAACTGGTGGTAAGGCTTTGACAATATCCGCTTGATGCTTAACCCAAAGTGCCTTAAATGCCTGATCATCAATAAATTGATTTTGATCATATGCAGCAAACTGTTTTTCTACCGTTTGCAGTTTGGCAATATAATCCAAGAAACCTGATTCTGCTTTCTGCCCACCAAAAACATCAATGTCATACACACTTTGGCAATACTGTGCATCGCCATAGGTCGCTTTTGTTACGCTTTGCAATGCTGTACATTGCTCTTTGCTTAAACCCACTTCCTCATCATCTGCCATTGCAACTGAAGCCTCAGCATCAGTCACCTGAGCTGCTTGTGTTGCGTCTTCCGCCGCATCTGTACTCCCATCAACCGTATCCTCTTCGGTATCCTCCACACCAAAATGCTGATTCACCAGACGATACAGTTCCTGACTCACAACACTGGCATCATCCGCTGAATTTTTCTTATCCAACAATGAAGCTGTTTTTGCTGATTTAGATGGGCTCGCAGCATCCACCTCACTGGCAATCAACTTTTCCAGGTTCTGTTCTTTGATATTGAGAACACTTTGCATAAAGTATTTTTCATTGACTTTACTATACAAATTCGCTTGTAAAATCAGTTCTTCAATCGAACTTTTTAAGCGGATTTTCTCTACAACTCCTGCAGCCTGATCAGCAGAAGAAACCGATAAAGCCTGAATATTATGTGGATCTGCAAGGCGATAATACACGGCACTGGAAGCTTTCACGTATTCAGCAAATTTTTTGTAATCCACTTGCTTGAACAAATGCTGGTATTTAGAAAAATCCAAATAGGCAAGATTATTTTGATTTTCTTTATTGACCAAATATGGCATCAAAGCAAAGTAATTGATGTAAAACTTATAATTGTTCAAATCAAGCACCATCGGTACTTTCGCCTGAACTAACAGGGTTGGCTTCTCATAACGTGCGGTTAAATTAAATGATCCAACTTTCTGACGATAATGTACTGAACCATCATATTCAAACTGCATATCATTCAGCACATTGGCCATAATTTCGGTGAATTTATCAGCTTTAGATCGGCCATAACCTTTTTGCTCTTGTGCCAACGCCACATACAAAGCCTGTTTCTGCCGGTTGTTTAAATTGACCTTCTGATCTCTTAAGTATTGATCTATTTTTTGCTTCACTGCTGCATCTAAAGCTGAATTGTCTTCTTTTGCCTTACTTTTAGTCTGGTCAGACTCTATCTGGATTTTAAATTTTCCACGATAATCATAACTCGGATATTCATATATCGCATTGATGCTATTGATGGCCTTTTGTTCCAGACCTGCCGAAGCTGTATTGGTTTTAATGACATGTTGAGAACATGCTGAGAGACTCAGCCCCATTAAACATAAAGTTAAATATTTTAGACGCATAGCTTTACCAAACACCTTTATATCATTATATTTTCAATTCTAAAATTGAGTAATTTTCACATTTCATTTCAGTTTTCACCGCAACAGAAATGTGGTTTTTCTAAGAACTAGCCTTCAAGGAAATTCGCTTTTCTGACATTCTTTTCCCTAGTGATTATCAATGTATTTTTATCAGCATTGTGAATAATCAAAGTATCGAAACAGATAATCCAAAATGATTCAAATACAGGATTAAGATTATGCCAGCTTATAAAGCCCCGCTCCGTGATATTCGTTTCTTAATGAACGAAATGTTAGATTATCCAGCACATTACCAAACTTTGACAAGTGGTCAAAATGCGGATGCTGAAACAGTGGATATGATTCTTGAAGGTGCGGCAGATTATTGCGAAAACGTACTTTCTCCACTCAATCAATCAGGTGATGAAGAAGGCTGTACCTTTAACAATGGCGAAGTGACAACACCAAAAGGTTTTAAAGAAGCGTATGACCAATTCGTCATGGGTGGGTGGCAAGGTCTTTCTTATCCAGAAGAGTTTGGTGGTCAAGGCTTGCCGATGTCTTTAAACCTGATCAAATCTGAAATGATGGGAACGGCTAACTGGTCATTCACCATGTATCCAGGTTTGAGCACAGGCTGTATGAATACCATCATGCAGTTCGGTACAGACGAGCAAAAAAATACCTATATGCCTAAACTGGTTGAAGGGACTTGGTCAGGCACCATGTGCTTAACTGAACCGCAATGTGGTACAGACTTAGGCCAAGTAAAAACCAAAGCAGAACCTGCTGCTGATGGTACATACAAAATCTCTGGGACTAAAATCTTCATCTCTGCCGGTGAGCATGATTTAACTGAGAACATCATCCACATCGTATTAGCTCGTCTTCCAGATGCGCCAGCAGGTACACGTGGTATTTCTCTATTCATCGTACCTAAATTCATCCCGACTGCGGATGGCGGTGTAGGTGAACGCAATACCGTTTCTTGTGGATCAATCGAACACAAGATGGGGATCAAAGCATCTGCAACAGCCGTGCTGAACTTTGACAATGCTACAGGTTATCTGATCGGTGAAATCAACAAAGGTTTACACGCGATGTTTACCTTTATGAACACTGCACGTATCGGTACCGCAGTTCAAGGGATTGCGCACGCTGAACTTTCATTCCAAGGCGCTTTACCGTATGCGAAAGACCGTATGTCTATGCGTGCCCTTTCTGGCAAGAAAGAACCTGAGCGTGTAGGTGATGCAATCATTCACCATGCTGACGTTCGTCGTATGTTATTGACGCAAAAAGCGATTGCTGAAGGTGGTCGTTCAATGATCTATCATGCAGCAAAACTTGCAGACAAAATGACAGATGCTCTGGTGAGTGGTGATCAAGCAGCGTATGAAGCTTATGATGACAAACTCGGTTTCTACACCCCAATCTTAAAAGGTTTCCTGACTGAGCTTGGCTTAGAAGCAGCCAACCACGGTATGCAAGTATACGGCGGTCATGGCTATATCCGTGAATGGGGTATGGAACAAATCGCACGTGATGCACGTATCTCTACTTTGTATGAAGGGACGACGGGGATTCAGGCACTGGACTTGATTGGCCGTAAAGTGCTACTCAGCTCGAAAGGTAAAGTGGTTCGTGACTACACTGCTGAAATCTTGAAGTTCTGTGCAACGCACGCACGTAATAAGTACCTTCGCCGTTTTGCTTGGGACTTAACTAAGCTTTGCGCACAATGGAATACTTTAACCGTTCGTATCATGCTTGCTGCACGTAAAGACCGTGACATCGTTTCTTCAGCTTCGGTTGATTTCTTGATGTTCTCAGGCTATGTGATGATGGCTTACTTCTGGGCACAACAAGCAGTGGTTGCTTCTGAGAAATTAGAAGCAGGTAACGGCAGCGAAACCCCTGAATTCTATAAAGCAAAAATCAAAGTCGCCGATTTCTACTTTGACCGTTTATTGCCACGTGCACAAGGTCATGCAGAAGCAATGGTGACGACATCTCGTACTTTGACATCGCTTGCACCTGAACACTTCAGCTTCGATTACTAATTGCAGCTGCAATAAAAAAGAGCGCTTAATGCGCTCTTTTTTATTGGGGAAATATTATTCCGCTTTCTTAAAAACATAAGCCTGCTGTGGAAATGGGTAGTCTTTAAAGAACTTACGGTTACGCCCGTTGTCGCCATTCCAGATTTTATCCAGATCTAAAACCAGATCCTGATTCGGATTAATCTGATAATACAAATTAACATCCGCAGCATCACAACGAATCATAATTTCATTCAATTCTTTATGCACATGCCACTGTACCTGCTTACAGGTCTGCTCGATCTTGGCAGTGTTGCGTGACGGATCTGAACCTAGACGGCTAAAACTGGTATTGGTCCAGAATACAGAGCCATCATCCATTAAATTCAGAATATATTCTGCTTCTTTCTCATTATTCACACAACCCGCAAAAGCATCACTACATGGAATACGTGCATGATAACGCCCCGCATAAATGAGGTCTGCTTCAGAAGGTTGACTCAAGTTATGTTTACGATCGGCAGAATACGGTAATGTCGCTTGTCCTGCCACTTGAGTGAGTGACACGCCCTGCGCATCAGATTCACTTTGTCCCTGTTCATCTGCAAGCACTTCACTTGCATTACGACTTGGTTGCGTCTGGGCTTGTTGCTTTACTGGATCTGGATGACGACTATCACACGCAATCAAGCCAAAACTCAATAAAACTCCTACACTAACAAGCTGTAAGAATAACCTGAACTGCATATCCTAAATCTCTAACATCAACATCATTATCGCGTACATTTCACAAACATCTTCCAGACTGTGGAAAAATATAAGGATCATTCAAATATTCGTCTATTCCCCAAAAGGGGAATAACAAATTCGATAAGACTGAAATAGCAAATTGAAAAAGCAGTATGCTTTAATTCGGTGCATTTTAGGTGATGCTGTTGATTTTTCCATCACAGATTTACACAACTTAACTAATCTCCCATCTGTTTAAACTTTAAAAAAAACTGTTCGCCCTTATCTCTTAATTAACAGCAACTCATATTGAAACAATTTATTTTTTGCTGCTGTTTCATAAATTTAAGGAGAAGAACTCGATGGCCAATTCTGGTTTATATCGCTCAAACCAACAAAGCATGATCGCTGGTGTAATGGGCGGTATTGCGGAACGATTTGGTTGGAACGCAAATTTATTACGCCTGATCTTTGTTGTGATCTCACTCATGAGCGCAGCTTTTCCAGGTATTTTAGTCTATTTGATTTTATGGTTGGTGATTCCAAAACAGCAGCAAACGCGTGTGGATCATGTACAAGGCTATCAACAACCAGTGAAAACCATTTATGAAGACCAAAGCATAAAACGTTAATTCTCTGTTCCCTTTTTGGTCGCTACGGTTGAAATTACCCCTAATCCAGCCGTAGCTTTTTTTTATCTAAAATTCAGGCTTGACGACTAAGCTGCTGTTGTAAGGCTGCAATCATATCCGCTCGACTCACAATTCCAATCAGGCGTTGTTCGTCTACGACAGGAATGTAGTTAAACGACTTTTCTACAAAGTAAGGGACTAGAGCCTGAATCGGCTGCATAGGGCTTACCGTCACGACTTTATGGTTCATGATTTGTCGAACGTAATGCTGCCATGAATTTCGTGGATCTGTTGCACTTTTAAACCATTCCACCACTTGGTATAAAGCCAAAGTCCCAACCAAGTGATCTTCGGCATTGACCACAGGCAAACTCATTAAATTCACTGCCTTAAACTTGTCTAGCGCCTGATGAATATCATCCTGCTCATGCAGTTTAATCACATCACGACTCATGATGTCCTGACAGACGAATGAGTTAATCAAGCGCTCGTTGGCATGTGATTGTGCTTCTAAAATAATTTTTTCCAAATCGTACTGACTAATATCCAACAGTTCTGTATGACGCTCTAAGGCGTATTCAATATCTTTGGGTTGAATTGAGACTTTCTGGGTCGGTGTCGGATCTTTAGAACGTTCATTGACATGTGCCGTAATCGGATAATGGCGTCCAATCAAACGATTAAAAAACACCGCAAACAGTAATAATAAAATTGAGTTCAGCAATACTGGGTACAAGATGAAGTGAAAACCCAACCGATGGACAGCTTCTCCGCCAAGCACTGCGGTAATTGCGACAGCCCCACTTGGTGGATGCAGAGAATCAGTTGTCATCATCACAAAAATCGCCAAGCCCACAGCCACACTAAAGGCACTGGTGAGATCGGGTAAATATTGCGTACAGGCAACACCGATGAATCCAGCAAGGGTATTTCCGACGATCACATTCCAAGGCTGCGCCAAAGGACTGTTGGGTAGTGCAAATAACAACACAGAAGAAGCGCCCATCGGCGCGATATACCATGCATTCATGCCCCCTAGGACATACCAGCTAATCAGTGATGAAATTGCCAATCCACATAAAGCACCAACACCTGAGAGCACCCTCTCTTTTAAGGGCATAACCTTATAATTGGGTTTGAGAAAATTTAGCCAGTCTGATTGGATCAAGCTCACAATGCACCTTGCTGGAATCGTGTTGTTTTATTCGATGCAGCAGTATACGCCTACTCAAGCTTAAGGTGTATTTAAATTACAGTTTTAAGTCATGACTAAAACGATTAAATAATAAAGCTGATCAATTTAAATATTCTCTCAGTTGCTCCAATCGCTCAGCATATTTTTGCATCGGACAAAATTCATACATCGGCGAACCGATATAAGCACCCGCATTACGGCATTCCTGATCCACAAAATTTTTCCAAAGTTGCTGCGATTTCATAATGTCGTTATAACGTTCAGGCTGCTTGTATTCCTGACTCTGTTTCTTAATTTGATCCAATAACTGTACGATCTGTTTGGCATATAAGATTTTAGTTCTGGTACTGCAGATTTCCACCACTGCATTGTTGATGTTACCCAACTTTAATTCTTGAATGGTGTTATCAACACATTGGCTATAGGGATCTGTTACTTTATCCTGCGCTTTAGCCAATACATTACCACTCAAACAGGTCATGATCAGTAATGC
Source organism: Acinetobacter sp. CIP 64.2 (assembly GCF_000369645.1). Classification (NCBI taxonomy): domain Bacteria; kingdom Pseudomonadati; phylum Pseudomonadota; class Gammaproteobacteria; order Moraxellales; family Moraxellaceae; genus Acinetobacter; species Acinetobacter sp. CIP 64.2. The sequence goes on along the minus strand of NZ_KB850120.1, from coordinate 366,777 downwards.
GACTTTAAACATTAATTTTGTCATTGATTGGCTCTTTTGTTTTTTGTCATCTTTTCAAATCATAATCAAGAATTATGCCGATGCTGATTTTTTTATTCTTCCACATACGGCTGGTCATGGTTGTGAAGCAATCTATTTTGCAAGGATCCAACTAGGCTAAACATATTTTTCATTCAGATAACGCCAATAACGTTTCGGCAGATATTGCACATGCAATTTAATATTCTGCCGTTCTTTAATATTGATACTCTGAAAATAATCCTTCCAAAGCTGATCATATAAGATCTCTTGTTCATCCAACTCTAACTGAAAACTTTGGCTACCGCCTTTTTGCAGATTGCGATCAATCTGATCAGCATCCATAACGACCTCATGAATTTGCTTGAGATCGTAATAAAGACCATAGTTACGTTGTTCATCATAAATCAGCCAGCGCTGATCCTGATAGCGCCGTTTAAAATGTGGCTGAATCAAAGGCAACACATTAAAATCGGGACGGACTAAACTCAGAAACAACCCATCTGTGCTTTTCTTAAAACGGATAAAAGCCTCCATCCGATGCTTTTCGCGCCCGACTTTTTTGGTCCACTGTGAAATCGCTAGCACACTTGGATGTAAATAGTCTTTTTCAATCGAATAAGACTGCTGAAACACATAGATGCAATAATTAAAAAGATGCTGATAGGCCTCTAGTGACTCAGACAAGGAGGCAAAATAAATCTGCTTTAGCGCAGCTGGGGAAAGCTTTTGTTGTAAGGCAGACCACACCCGTTGAGCATGTTGCTCATGATTGGACACATCAATAACCTCGGAAAATAAGCCATGTTGTGTCTCACCCAGTAAACAAAGTTGCACATCAAACTCTTTGAACTGAAATGCGCGAAATACACAACTCAGCAACCCCAGCATTGAGCCATCAAAACAATAATTGAGTTTCTGAGTCAACATTACTAAAACCCCAAACTCAGCTGTGGAGACAGTGGCTTGATATATTTAGATGAACCTTGGGTCAAAATTTGCTGACGGATAAAACCAGAAGAAAGTTCCTTCTGGAAACGTGGACTGTCTTCACAACGAATAAAATATTGCGCACGGGAATAAGCTACACCTAATTGCTTTAACAAGTCGATATGGATTTTGCCAAAACGACGGGCATGCACAATTTTCTTAGCGGATTTCACCCCGATGCCGGGCACGCGCAAAATCATAAAGTAATCAGCACGATTTAAATCTACCGGAAACTGCTCAGGATGACGTAAGGCCCAACTCAGTTTCGGGTCAACATCTAAGTCCAGATGCGGGAAGCGCTCATTCACGATTTCATTGACCTGAAAACCATAAAAACGCATCAACCAATCACTCTGATACAGTCGATTTTCTCGTAGCAACGGCGGTGCAGAACCCACCGCAGGTAGATAATTATTCTCGGTATTAATCGGGATATAGCCTGAGAAATAGACCCGTTTTAACTTAAATTCTTTGTAGTGCCGATCTGCCATAAACAGTACATCCTGATCGGTTTCCTGATGTGCACCTACCACCATCTGCGTAGTTTGCCCTGCTGGGACATATTTCGGCACATGCTTGATAATTTGACGCTCATCTTTAAGCTGAATCAAGCGATCCCGAACCAGCCCCAAATCTTTTTGTACTTCTTGATGTGATTTTTCAGGTGCAAAGGCTTTTAAACCAACCTCGGTAGGCATTTCTAAATTAATACTCATCCGATCTGCATATAGACCTGCTTCATGAATCAATTCAGGGGAAGCACCTGGAATGGTTTTAAGATGAATATAGCCATTAAAGTTTTCTTCTAGGCGTAGTTTCTTCACCACTTGCAGCATCCGTTCCATGGTATGGTCGGCGGATTTGAAAATGCCTGAACTGAGAAATAATCCTTCAATATAATTTCGTCGATAGAAGTTAATGGTCAAGTCAACCACTTCCTGCACCGTAAAGGCCGCACGTTTCACATCATTGGAACGGCGTGACACACAATAGGCACAGTCAAAAATACAGACATTGCTGAACAGGATTTTTAGCAGAGAAACACAGCGTCCATCTTCAGTATAGCTGTGACAAATCCCTGCCCGACTGGCGTCACCCAGACCTTTATCTTTATTTTTACGGTCACTGCCACTGGATGAACAGGACACATCATATTTGGCAGCGTCCGCTAAAATTTGCAGCTTTTCACGAATGCGATCAGACATTTCAAACGACCTGAAGAAAACAGAGGATATCGTTTAAAAATTAACATTTCAAAGTTGTGAAATTAAGAGCATGTGAGATGCTACACGTCATGAGCTGACGTGAGGATTTTCCTCTTCAGTACAGATTGTTGATTTGAAGGGAATATAATCTATCTATAATAAAATGAAGAAAACTTTATTTCTTCCATCTCATGTACAATTTTTTATCTTTATTGCCGAGCTTATTTTTAACCTTCCTACTAGCCGCCTGTAGCTCTAAAAATGAGCCCGAATTCATCGAAGTAAAGACTTTTCAATCCACTCAAAGCCCATATTTTATAAAAGCATTTACTTTAATTAAATATGACAGAACATGTTTTTTACAGACATCAGCAATTCTTGAAGATGGAAATGAAATCAATAAAAACTGGGGGTTCATGGAGGGTAAGGCATTTTTAGTCGATGATAATACACCGAGAAATCCATCCATAACCCCCTCTCAAAGTTCAACTGCCGATCAACAGATAGAAGAATACATTCAACAAATGAAAATTAACCAAGAAATTACCTATATGAAAGGTTTGCTCTCTGCCAAAAGTAGAAATGAATGCGGAATAAAATAACTTTTTTTATTTCTGATCAGAACTTGCTGGCGAAGTGCTAGAAGCCTTTGCCACTCCTCTACAAAATCCTTATACTTAAGCACAATTTTTGTTTGATTCCAGTGGATGCACCATGAGTCGTGCTATATCGCATATTGATACCTTTCAGGGCTTAATTCTTGCCCTACAAAACTATTGGGCGGAGCAAGGCTGCGTCGTATTACAACCATATGATATGGAAATGGGCGCAGGTACTTTCCACACTGCAACCTTCTTACGTGCATTGGGGCCAGAAACCTGGAACGCGGCTTATGTTCAACCATCACGTCGTCCGAAAGACGGTCGTTATGGCGAGAACCCGAACCGTTTACAACACTACTATCAGTTCCAAGTGGTACTTAAGCCAAACCCAGACAATATCCAGCAGCTTTATCTTGATTCATTAAAAGCCATCGGAATTGATACCCTCACTCACGATATTCGTTTCGTTGAAGACAACTGGGAATCTCCAACCCTTGGCGCATGGGGCTTAGGTTGGGAAGTTTGGTTAAATGGTATGGAAGTGACACAGTTCACTTACTTCCAGCAAGTTGGTGGTATTGAATGTTACCCAGTTACGGGTGAAATCACTTACGGCCTAGAACGTCTGGCGATGTACCTGCAAGGTGTAGACTCAGTTTACGATCTGGTTTGGACCAAAGGTCAATTCGGTACCGTAACTTATGGTGATGTATTCCATCAAAACGAAGTTGAGCAATCAACCTATAACTTCGAATACGCGCCAGTCGATAAAATGTTTGAATTGTTTGACTTCTATGAAGCTGAAGCGTCTCGTTTAATCGAGGCTGAACTGCCGCTTCCTGCTTACGAGCAAGTGATCAAAGCATCGCATTGCTTTAACTTGTTGGATGCCCGTGGTGCGATTTCGGTAACTGAACGTCAACGTTATATTTTACGTGTCCGTACTTTGGCGCGTTCAATTGCTCAAAGTTATGTGGCGGCCCGCGCGAAACTTGGTTTCCCAATGGCAGAACCACATTTGCGCGATGAAGTATTGGCTCAACTTAAAGCACAAGTTGAAGCAGAAGCTTCATTAAAAGCAAAAGACTAAAGTTGTTTTTCTGATGCAAAATCCTCACTCTATTGTCCATTATGGTATTGACGATCAGCAGCAAAGTATTGCCAATGCCGTTAAAAATGGTCAATGGGTGAGTGCTGCCAACAATACCAAGTGGTCTGAGCTGATCACATTTATGCAAAATGACGACTGGAGTCCTAGTTATCGTTATTGCTGGATCAGTAATAAATTTATCAGCAATTGGGATGTTGAGTGGTTTGGTCATTTACCCTATCCATTCGCAGGGGTGTTATGGCTAGACTTAAGTACATTAGAGCATCAGATTGAAAAGCCTTGGGGACATAAAAAAATCATTGACCACTCGGCTCGATTTAAAAATTTATTGGTAAAGATTGGTTTAGAGTTTGAACAACGTGAAGATGTCATTCGGATTTGGGGATACCTACCCAAAGATGAAACGGATTTTCCACCCCAAACCAACTTTGTACAGCCACACCATATTTTTTCGGATACATGGAAATGACACATACCGTACTATTTGAATTGGGTTGTGAAGAACTTCCACCCAAAAGCTTAAAGACTTTGCGTGACGCACTTAAAGCAGAAACTGAAAAAGGCTTAAAAGAGGCAGGCTTAAACTTTGCCTCTATCGAAGCCTATGCTGCACCACGTCGTTTAGCATTGAAAATTGTTGATATCGATGCAGCTCAGGCAGATACACAAAAACGTTTTGATGGCCCTGCGGTACAAGCGGCTTATGATGCTGAAGGCAAACCGACCAAAGCACTTGAAGGCTTTATGCGCGGTCAAGGCATCACGGCTGACCAACTTTCGACGTTCCAAGCTGGTAAAGTTGAAAAAGTGTGCTTCTTGAAAGATGTCAAAGGTCAAAGCCTTGATGTTTTACTGCCACAAATTTTACAGACTGCATTGGATAACTTACCTATCGCAAAACGTATGCGTTCAGCAGCAAGCCGCACTGAATTCGTTCGTCCAGTAAAATGGGTGGTATTGCTCAAAGATGATCAAGTGGTTGAAGCAACCATTCAAGATCACAAAGCAGGTAATGTGACTTATGGTCATCGTTTCCATGCACCTGAAGCCGTGACTTTGGCACATGCAAATGACTACTTGGTGACTTTAGAACAAGCATATGTAGTTGCAAACTTTGAAAAGCGTCAAGCGACGATTCAAGCACAAGTCAAAACATTGGCAGATGAAGTCAATGCGACTGCTATTGTGCCAGCAGACTTGCTTGATGAAGTCACCAGTCTGGTTGAATGGCCTGTAGCTTTACGTGCAACTTTCGAAGAACGTTATTTAGCGGTTCCACAAGAAGCCTTGATTACCACCATGCAGGATAACCAAAAGTATTTCTGCTTAATCAACGCCGAAGGTAAATTACAGCCTTACTTCATTACCATTTCAAATATTGAGTCTAAAGATCCGACTCAAATCATTGAAGGCAATGAGAAAGTTGTACGCCCTCGTTTGTCTGATGCGGAATTCTTCTTCTTGCAAGATCAAAAGCAACCGCTTGCCTCTCGTAAAGAAAAATTAGCCAACATGGTCTTTCAGGCGCAATTGGGTACGCTGTGGGACAAATCACAACGTATTGCGAAATTGGCTGTGGCATTGTCTCCAATTACCGGCGCTAATGTGGCTGATGCTGAGAAAGCAGCATTACTGGCGAAATGTGACTTAACCTCTGAACTTGTCGGTGAATTCCCAGAACTTCAAGGGATTGCAGGCACCTACTATGCACGCCTTGAAGGTGAAAATGTTGAGGTCGCCGAAGCTTTAGGTGAGCAGTATTTACCGAAATTTGCGGGCGATGTATTGCCGCAAACCAAGACAGGTACCACCATTGCCCTTGCGGATCGTTTAGATACATTGGTCGGTATTTTCGGTATCGGTCAAGCACCAACAGGTTCGAAAGATCCATTTGCATTACGTCGTTCTGCAATCGGTATCTTGCGTTTAATCATCGAAAATGAACTCGATGTGACGATTGAAGAGTTAGTGAACTTTGCCTTGCAAGGTTATGGCGATGTGGTTAAAGATCATGATAAAACCCGTGCGGATGCCGTGGCATTCCTGGAAGGTCGTTACCGTGCCAAGTATGAAGATCAAGGCGTTGCGGTTGATGTGATTCAAGCGGTTCAAGCGCTTGCACCAAAATCTCCTCTTGATTTTGACAAGCGTGTCACTGCAGTCAACCATTTCCGTACTTTGCCAGAAGCGGCGGCATTGGCTGCGGCAAATAAGCGTGTTGCCAATATTCTTGCTAAAGAGGCAACTCCTGAAGGTGCTGTGGTTGAAGCCAATCTGGTTGAAGCTGCTGAAAAAGCACTTTATGCAGAATTGTCTGCCCTTACGTCTGTGGTTCAGCCTTTACTTGCTGCGCGTAACTACACTGAAGCGTTGTCTAAGCTGGCTGCGCTTCGTGCGCCAATCGATGCTTTCTTTGAAGGTGTAATGGTGATGGCAGATGATGCAGAATTAAAAGCCAACCGTTTACGTTTATTGGCTCAGTTGCGTCATTTATTCACGGCAATTGCAGATGTAAGTGTATTGCAGGGTTAAGCCTGTATTTATTTGAATGCTTAAAGAAACCTGCTAGTAATAGCAGGTTTTTTATGAACTTTGATTAATAAAAATGATTCAATCTAAAAATTACTATCGTATCGATCTCATTCTTACCGTTATACATGCCGCTTTACTCTTAATCAGTTGGGCAGCCTACCAACACTATCCATTCATTCGAACCAAACCCGATATGAGTGGCCTGTTTTTTATGATCATTTCGATTTTGGGTGGAATGATTGCACTGATTATTTTGGCAGTTGTCTTACCCCGTTTAGATCAATCTGTCAGTCAATTAGCGCTCAAGAAATTTTTATTTTCCTCGCTCTACTGGATCAGCAGCAGCATCATTTTTATTTTATTTGGCAATACAGTATTGCTCTTTAATCAGCCACTCCCTTGTATCCTGACTTTCTCATCTATCTTTTTAGGCTCAATCTACTTATCCGTTATACGATTTGCAAATATACGTAAACAAGATTACTTCATTTTTTTAGGCATTTTTGGCGTTTTATTTCTCTTCTTTTTCTGCATAAGTTTTAGTTAAAGGTTACGTACCGTATCAATTTCATATCATCCCCACTCTTTTCTTCGCTCCAACGATAAGATATAAAATCTCGATTGCGACCCTATCGCGGAAAGGACAGAAAAGATGATGAATAAAGTACAACTATTATGTTTAACCACTGCATTGGCGGCATCGTCTTCTCTATGGGCAGCAGACACAACCAACACCACAAGCACTGCTTCTAATGCTGTGCCTGAAAAAGCCATGCCCTATGGCGACAACCCAAGTCTAGGGCGCATCCTGCTCTATAAAACAGGTAAAGGCATGCAGAATTTGGGCGATTCAATCCAAGGTGCATCGGATAACACCTCGCAAAAGATGAGTGAAAAATGGAAAAGCACCAAAGAATACTCAACTGAACAAGCTGAAATCGTGCAAGAGCAAACCAAGAAAGCGACACAATACACGGCTAAGAAATGGCAAGACACCAAAGATGCTGTCGTGGGGACCAATGAGGGTAATGTCCCGATTGAACGTGCTGAACTTAGTCAGTCCTCAAAAAACTAAATGCCAAGGCCTCGATAACGTAGAGGCTTTTTTATTTCTTCAAATTTAATCCAACATCAACAAACTTGAGCCCTGCCGAATACCACTACATAAAAACGGCACAATATGGTTTTTAAAAATAAGCCTTAAATTTACAGTGCTTACTCAAAACATTCATTGAATTTCACCGACTTTGCCGACACACTCAAACGCATAAATTCATAGGATCGGAATTTTTGCATATGACCCAACACCCTATCAAAACCAGTCTACTTTGCTGCGTCAGTGCAATCAGTTTTACTGCTTGTTCGACACTTTCCACCCAGAGCAACATCACACAGCCCTTACAACAAGTGAAAAATATTGGTGCGACACCCTCAACGCAAGGTAATATTGCAAAATTAATCAAACATGATCATCACTGCCTGATTGAGTTTACTGGCTATTTCGAGGGTGGTCAGGCAGTTGAACGTTGGGTCTTTAATCAACATGGGTTAATTTCAGCAAACTCTACAACGCAATACTATAAAGATAAAATGCTTGGTCAACCGGCAATCGCAACCGCCTTTGATGTACAAGATGCGACTGCTCAAGCCAATTTTCAAAAACTACAAAGTAATTTTAGCGCCAGTAACCTAGCACAGTGCCATTAACTAAAAAAACGCGTTGCATCTATCTCTAGCTGCAACGCGTTATGGCTTTTAAACTATTTTAGATCAATCTTTTAATTACACAATCACCTTAATTTGAACTAAGCCCACTGGTTGCAGCAAGTAAATCAATACGTGGGAACACTAAACCTGTGCGTGTATCGGTAATGGGTTTACCCGTCACTCTTAAACGATTTACGGTTTGATCGATAGTCTCTGATGGTGTTACGCCATTGGCGCGTAATAAGGCAATTGCCCCTGCCACATGAGGTGCTGCCTGTGAAGTACCGCCTTGAGTTTCACCGCCTGCAGTAATCATCGCGCCTGGTGCCAATAAAGTCACTAATGAGCCGCCATTACTAAAGCAGGTAATTTTATCCGCGGCTGTGGTTGGATCAGAACACTTCAACGGATTGCCCCACGATACACCGCCAATATTGCTATCATAGACTGCACCTACGCGTACTGCACCTGCTACACAAGCAGGAGAAGAAATCCCATCAGCAAAGGCATCATTACCCGAAGCCACTACAGGCACGACCCCTACTGCACGTGCATTGGCAAATGCAGTGCCATAACTACTGTTACTGCATTCAGAGGTATATTTCACCCCGGGTGTCCCTAAACTTAAATTAATCGCTTTAATATTATAAGTTTGTGCATTATTCACAGCCCAATTGATCCCCGCCAGAATATCGCTGTCATAAGCCGTGCTCACTAATTGTCCCTGTGATCTCACCTTTCTAAAAGCATCAATTCCGATAATTTTGGTTTTAGTCGCAACTTTGGCAACAATAGCTGAAACGTTACTACCATGTCCATCATCATCTAAGGTGTTATCGTCAGGTGCACTATCAAAAGCATAGACCACGCGACAGCTTGAAGCTGGGGTATTGACTGCGGTACAGCCAAAGTCAGCATGTTTATAATTTACCCCTGTATCAATCACCACCACACTGGTGCCTTCTCCAGTAAAGCCATTACTCACCGCTTGTGGCTGATTGATTAAGGGCAAACTTTGCATGGTCGTTGGCACATTTTTACGATTTGGATAAACACCTTTGACATTCGGATCATTTAAAACCTGTGCCAGCGTTTCGCGATTCTGAATACGATATAAACCCAAAGGTAAGCCATTAAACTCTCTTAAGGTTTCAAAGCCGGCTGCTTTGCCAAATTTATTTTTAAACTGGTTTTTACCCTCTGCAATCAGGCTACGTTTTTCTCGCCCTAAAGTAGTGCGGGTTGCACTGTTCTCATATTCGATCAATAAATCATTTGAATCATTATCGAGCAAGGCAGCAAGATTAATTTTACCTTTCTCGACCTTGTTTAATGCTGCCGAGCTGAGACTTTGTTTGAGTTGCACCGCATTCAGTGTCACGGCGGAAGTGGTCGTGGTGATAAAAGTACATAAGCTTAAAAGTAATAAAGTTTTATTGTTCACTATTCATCTCCATCGTTCTTGGATAAAGAACTGTTTTATTACCTGTTTTTCTTGGGTAAAGAAATCCAGATCATTTAAAGTGTTTTAATTTCATTTGCTGGATCAGTTTCAGGATCAATCGGTTGTATCGAAGGATCGCTTTTGGTGTCATAAAATTGGTCATCTTTTTGAGTTTTATCCAATTTATTTAACATGGTTGAGGTAGTATGTTCTGTGGCTTTGTTCTCCTGTGGATGTAAAACGGTTGCACTTACCCCTGTTTGTTCAGGGTGAATTTGATAAATCGCAGCATCAGCTGCTGAACTGTTCGATTCTGCTGGTTCAAAATAAAAAACCACCACACCGAGCCCGATTAAGACAAGTAGGAATGCTGCAATCTGTTTCATTTATATTCTCCAGCGCTCTTTATTGGCCATGACTTGGTTTTCAGTTTTTTCTATGCACAATGCGAATAAATTTTAATATTCACTTTATATTTCACCTATATCTTCAAATAAAATACGATTTAAATCGTCGTGTTATCTAAAAATACCGCAAGCTTCTGCTTTAGTTTTATACGTTTAAAAGTACAATTAACACCCTAAAGATCGATCTTATGACAAAAAATATTAGCTAAAAAAGCCAAATCATGAGTTCACATCGATATACCAAGCAATAAAAATGCCATTTTTTTAATCAATTTGAAATGAGTTTAAATCAATTTAGATATTCTTAATTTTCATATTCATTTAGCTAAAAAATAAGAAAGAAAGTCAATAATAATTGTCTTAAAAACAATCTAAAATTTATTTTTTACAGCAACTTATATTTATTAAAAAACATTACTTTTCACGTGCTTAACAAAAAAACATATCTCCACAATTTCTCGCCAGATTGTTTTCAAGCTGTAATCTGGTTGTAACGTTTGATGAAAATCACACATTTCTGTTTTTTTGCTCGCTATGATGCAATGGCGTTGATGAAGTACCTCAATACGGTACATCGCTTAAGGAAATCGCAATGAAAAAAATGATCAAAACAGCTATCGTCACAACTAGTATCCTCACCTCTGTTTCTGTTTTTGCACAGAATGTTGATGCAAATGCCAGTGGCTCAGCTCAAGTCAATGTACAATCTGGTGGACTGCTTAAAGGCGTCACAGGTGCAGTCAAAGGTACAGCACAAGGCGTTGGTCAAGTCGCACAAGGCGTTGGCCAAACTGCACATAATGTGGGACATGCTGCGGTAAATACAGGTGTTTCAGCCACACAAAAAACTGTGAGCGCAGCAAGCAATGTTGGCTCAACCGTTGTCAATAAAACTGGTGAAGCAGTAAAAACCACGACAAACTATGCAGTAGATAAAGCTGTAGATGGCAAAGAGTTGGCCGCAGATACTACTGCAAATGTAAAACAACGTATTGCAGAGAAGAAGAATGCAACTCAATCTAAATCGCTCAATGTTGGCGCTCAAACCAACGCGCAAGCACAAGTCAATGGTAAAACCTCATCTGTAAATGCCCAAACAGGCTTGAATGCAGATAAGAAGAACCTACAAACCGGTGCGAATGTCGGTGTAAAAGTGCTTGGTGTTAATGCGAACGTCAATACCAATGCCAAAATTGGCAGAAACTAATTAAAATCTAATCTAAAAAGCCCTTTGCTGCGTCAAAGGGCTTTTTTATACACATGATTTCACTCAGCAAAGTTGCAGCTTGCTTTGCTCATCCGTGTTATTTTCAATAAAATGAGTTAGACCGTGTGCATCACAACATAGGCTCAGCTGTTTATAGCTCAGACTATAGAAATCTGCGTAGTGTTTAAACACCAACGGCGATTGATCCAGCGCAAAAGGTTCACCCTCTTTGACCAATTTATGAATACCTCGATCATTCATCGTGAGGAAATAATATTCATCATTCAATCTCAGTTTGACCAAGCTATTGGCCGTCAGGTTTAAAGGCAAGAGATAGGCTGGATTGGCTGCAATGATGTCAGCGCTGTAGCTCTCTAATTTCAAGCTTGCCAGATTAAACACCAGAAACTGATTCTGCGCATTGATCACATTGGCGGGTAATGTCTCGCTGTGTTGTACAAAATGCAGATGAACTCCTAGCTTATGCAGATTCTGTTCTGTCCCCTGTTTCAAATTAAACAGCTGTTGTACCAGTTTTTGTTTAAGGATCGCATCAAAATAACGCTCATCTAAAGCCATTTCATTCTGCTCTAGAATTTTTAATAAGGCATGATGATGGCGTGGCAATAAGGCATCGAGTACGTGACGATAATAGAACTTGCTCTGCTTCTTAACCTCCCGAACGCGTTGATAGAAATACGTGATTTCAAATGGTTTAACCACAAAATCATTCAACAGCTGGGAACTTGCCAACACGGAAAGTGCTTCATGACCTGTAAAAGGTAGATGAATCACATGCATTTTAGGCAATAAAGGCTGAATCTTTAAGAAATGCTCTTTATCTTCTGCAAAGTACGGATCATAGACGATGATGTATTCACGCGATGCATCCACTTCATCGGCCTGAATCTGCATATCTTGATGGATAGAAGTATCAAAGAACTCAGCATAACGGCGATCCTGTACCACATCAGGATCAATCGAAAATTGTGGTACAAAAGCCACGATCTTTTGCATATTCAATAAGTTTGAATACTTGATTGCAGCATAGCCACCCATTGAGCCGCCATAACCCACAATGTCCTTGAATTGATGCAAAATCGGCTGGATCTGTTGCTGCATCTGCAACATGCTCGTTTTCGGAAACCATGATTTTTGCTTCGGCATAATACCGATCACATTGTACTGATATTTGATTAAGGATTTTTCAGCATTAATTGACATGCCTTTCGCGCGACTAATCAAATCACCAAACGAAATCACTAAAGTGTCACTTGCACCTTTTAAAAAAATAACGCGAATATGCTCATCTTCAAATATTATTTGCTTATCCATGCTCACACTGAAAAATTGATCCTAGGCTTGTAGCAAAAAGTCACCAAATGATCGCTTTGCCAAACCATAATTGCGGAGTATCTTATTTTATAGAGTTAAGACAGATTAAAAAGCGCAAAAAATGACACAATCCTTACATCCTGCTGCTGAAAAAGGCTTTAGTTTAGGGGCCGAACTATACCAACAGGTGCGCCCTAGTTACCCGCAAGAAATAGTAGTTTGGCTGCAAGATCGGCTCCAAATAGGTAAAAGCTCCACGGTTGTTGACCTCGGTGCTGGGACTGGCAAATTCTTACCCTCCCTGATTCAGACGCAGGCCAAAGTGATTGCCGTCGAGCCTGTCACGGAAATGTTACAGCAGCTTCAACAGACCTATCCAACTGTCGACTGCCTGCAAGCATTCAGTAGCGAGCTACCATTCGTCAATGCGTCAATTGATGCCATTCTGTGTGCTCAATCGTTCCACTGGTTTGCCAATATTGAAACTTTAACTGAAATCCATCGGGTCCTCACCGCATCTGGACACTTGGGGCTGATCTGGAATCAGCGTGATATCCGTGTCGATTGGGTCAAAGCCTTGGCCGATGCAATTGCCCCCTTGGAAGGTAACACCCCTCGTTATCATAGTGAATTATGGAAACAGGTCTTTGAGAACCAAACGCTATTTAAATTAGATGGATTACAGACCTTCCAGCAGTCACATCAGGGGACTGTCGAACAAGTGGTCAGTAAACGCTTGCTATCCACCAGTTTTATCGCAGCAATGCCGACCGTTGAACAGCAACAACTCAAAGCAAAGTTTGAACAAATTGTATTTGATTTTACAGGTTTAACTGCACAAGATCAGATTAGTTTCCCCTATACCACCTTTGCCTACCATTTTCAGAAAATATCAAATTAATTATTGAACGAGTTGAACTATGTCTAAGCTTAAAACCACCTTTGCCATCACCTGCCTACTCAGTTCAGTGCTGCTGCTCAGCGCTTGTAATAAGGACAAAGAACCAGCGGCAAATAAGGAGCAGCAAAGCAGCTCGGCCAAAGATGCGATTGGTCAACTCAATCAAACCCCGATTAAACATTTCCCAGCCACAGCAGATGATGGGCATGATATTGCCATCTTGGATGACTATGACCGTCGCTTTACCGATATGAGTGATAGCATGGAAATGGAACTGGCCAAGATGAAAGAGGCCAATAGCTTAACCCCAGAATTCGAGCAGCAGCGCCAAAAAGATAACGTGAACTCCGCGTTGAAAATGCTCAAAGAACTGGAACTCAAAACTGAGCAAGGACGCTATATTCAAGGTTTACTCTATGATTATTGGGATCATCAGGCCAAGGTTCTAGAACAGGCAAATCGCAGTACTAGCCCTCAAAAGACAGATACCAGCCAACAGGTCAATCATCTCAATGAATATCTACATGCCCAAAGCCAGTTACACTACTGGAGAAATGCGCAACCAGCTGAAACTAAAATGCAAGCTGAGTAACTGAAATAAATAAAAAAGGGACTAATGCCCCTTTTTTTTATTGCAAATTCATTATTAAATATTCTGTTTCTCAATCCAGTGAATTGAGCTCACACGGAACAGTTCACACGCACCATCGCCGACACCACCTGGAGTTAATGACGATTTCCACACCAAGTCCTTATCTCGGATCTCGACCAGCTCGCCCTTTAACTGCACCAAGTCACCTCGTTTCACTTGTTTGATTTGTTTCGCAATCTCTGGATTGGCCGGAATAATATGCATATTAGACACCATTTTGATCGCTTGATCTGGTGGTACGGGTAATTTTGTCATTTTCCAGTTTAGATAACGGTCATACTGACGCACATCGATGGTTCTTGCAATTGCTGGATCAGCAAAAAGTCCCAGACTCACCGCATAGTCAATCGGAGAAAATTTGGCTTGCTCGTCATCCTGATAGACTTTTGAACCGAGAATACGGAAATTTCCATCAAAAGGTTTGAGGACTGAAATCGATTGATAGGCCACCGTAGGCGCTAAGCCATTGGCAATATTATATTCTGCCTGACCCGTTGATGCATGTGTCTGCCCAATTGCAGCAACCATGCATAAACTCATCCATAGACGTTTTTTCATGGCTCAATCATCCTCAAACTATAACCAAAAACTTAGAAAATCATTTCTCTTCATAGTATGCTTAGATGGTGAAAAAAAGTGCTTTTTTTGGTAACAATCAAACCCACTTTGGTCATGTTTTTGTGGTGTAAATTTTGTATTGCTCATTTGAATCAACACATGGATCACTATGATTTACCAATTTTATCAACGTCGCGTATTTCCGCATTTACTGAACCAAGTCATGCAAAGTGCCAGTTTGATGGATCGACGGCGCGAACTCCTGCTGCCGATTGAAGGCGACGTACTCGAGATCGGCTTTGGGACAGGTCTGAATATTGCTTTTTATGGTAATGTTGATACGCTTTATGCGGTGGAACCTAATCCTGATATTTATCATCTGGCACTTGAACGGGTTCAACATGCCCCATTCTTCGTCAAGCATGTGCAAGCCAGTGCCGAGAAGCTTCCTTTTGCCGATGCCTCGCTCGATCATGTCGTTTCAACATGGACACTGTGTAGTATTGAACAACTGGATCAAGCGTTGGCTGAAATTTATCGGGTATTAAAGCCGACTGGCAGTTTTCATTTGGTTGAGCATGTCAAACATCCAAACTCAGCCAAAATACAATCTTTACAAACACTCTTGACGCCAATTCAAAAACGTATTGCCGACGGCTGCCACCTGAATCGGGATATGGAGCGCCATCTCCTACAGGCCAAATTCAGATTTATCGAAAAAGAATATTTTGATGCTGCAGGAATTCCAGTGCTGGCCCAAAAAATGTTACTGGCCCGAGTACAAAAATTACAACTTGTAGCTTAATCTTCAAAATCAATTCGAAGCGTTTCAAATCGAATACGTCCTTCATTAACGGCTTGGGCAATGGCCTGCTGCCCTTTGCTTAAGCGCGCGCCACCACTTTTAATATCCAGTAAAATCACTTCTATGTCTTCTGCGCTACCATCGCCATCGCGGAAGTCGGTATAACCATCAAAAACAACATAGTCGACGGGATCTCCCAAGAATTTGGCATCACTGGGTAAATACTGGAATTGAGGCAGGATTGGTGCAAACTGCTCCGCCATTTTACCTTTTAATACTGCGCGACTGGTATTGACGCTGCGCTTCTGGGCATCAAGCAAGGCTTGTTTATGCTCAAGTTCAAGTTCGGCGATATATTTTTCATATTCAGCCTGAATCCGCCCATTACGGGTGCTGGATAAAATAATTGTGGTGATCACGACACCTATACAACCACCAATCAGCATCGCCAACCAAACCGACATATCGACCTTCCTGTTCTTCCGTGCTGCTATTTAACTGCAACATTAAACTTTTGTCATGTGTAACACACTTGTTCTAAAAAGATGCTAAGGTATAGATGAATACGAGAGCCTGCTAAATAAATCTAAGTACATGAAGACAATATTAATCGCAAATCAAAAAGGTGGCTGTGGCAAGACTATGACCGCTATTACACTCGCTACCGCTTTATCCCAAAAAGGATATAAAGTTGCGCTGGCAGATGCTGACAACCAAAAATCATCTTTGCAATGGTTAAAGCAACGTCCTGAAACAGTTACAGGTATTCAGAGCCTGGATTGGCGACATGAAAAATCCATTGGTGAAGCACCCAAAAATTTAGATTATTTAATTATCGATGCGCCAGGTGCACTCTCAGGTGAACATGCCGAGCAATTGGTCAGTGAAGCGCACGCCATTGTGACACCACTACAACCCTCGTTTTTCGATATCGACAGTACTCGCCGCTTCCTGAAGCATTTACAAGACATCAAACGTATTCGTAAAGGTAAAGTACAAATTCTGTTGATTGCCAATCGGGTCAAGCCGAATAGTGCCAGTTCCAAAGACATTCAAGACTTCTTTAGCAAAATTGATCAAGATCCTGTGGCGTGGATTTCCGAACGCAGTGCTTATGGCTCTTTAGCCATGCAAGGTCTCAGCATATTTGATAAAACCCAGAAAAACTTTGTCAGCATTCAGAGTCAATGGCAGCCCATTTTAAACCAGTTGGTTGATGATCCAAGCGAGTGGTTTTAGGCTTTGCAAAGAAACGTAATCTTTTGATCACAAATCTTAAAATCGGGAAATGAAAATTTCCCTCAATTGCTTTTTCAGTTAAGATGGTTTCATTCAATTTCCAGCACTAGAGACATACTATGGTGCAACAATACGCTCCCATATTACAACGCGTTTTGCTGTTTGGACTATTCTTTGTCCTGCTCTTTTTGGGATTTAGTATTCTCAAATATTTTATTGTTCCCGTCCTTTGGGCTGCTATTATTGCCTATATGACCTGGCCCGCTTACTTATGGGTACAACGTCGTTTTTTTGGAGAAAACCGTCCAACACTGAATGCCAGCATCATGATCAGTCTGGTGATTTTAGTGATTGGAATTCCTTTTGTTTGTGCCATTTTCATGCTGCAACTAGAAGGTCGTAACTTATATCTTAATTTACAAAGACAATTATTTTCAGGGCACATTCAAGTACCTGAGTTTATCAAAAACCTGCCGATTATTGGTCAAGACATCAGTCGTACAGTCAATGAACTGAGTAATGATCCTAATAGTATTACTAAAAATATCGGCGAATGGATACAAAGCCATTTGAGTTATGGCCGTTTTGTACTGAGTGAAATTAGCCGTAATCTGGTCAAACTCACTTTTGCCATCATGACGCTGTTCTTTTTTTATCGTGACGGGCAAATGATTTTATCGCAGGTCAGTCGAGCCATGGAAATGGTGATTGGTCCGCGTGTACATCATTATCTAGATACCATTTCTGAAACAACCCGTGCCGTCGTTTATGGTGTTGGCTTAACTGCGGTTGCCCAAGCAATTTTGGCGGGCCTCAGCTACTTTGTCGCGGGTGTTCCGAATCCGATGCTCTTGACCATCGTGACCTTTATCTTAGCGCTGATTCCATTTGGAACCCCGGTATCCTATTTAGGAGTGGGCTTATGGCTATTTGCTCAAGGCCAAACCGTAGAAGCCATTGGTGTTATTGTATGGGGCATCTGTATTGTGAGTACCTCGGATAATGTGATTCGCCCATTGGTAATTTCTGGCGCAACTCAAATCCCGTTCCTACTGATTATGTTTGGCGTACTGGGTGGGATTGCCAGTTTTGGCTTGGTCGGTTTATTCGTTGGCCCTGTCATTCTAGCCATTTTATTGGCTATCTGGCGGGAATGGCTGCATGAAAATGTCGAGGAAGCTGTTGCCGTCTTGGAAGCACCACCAGACAACAAGTAAGTTTATTTTGTTTAATCTTTTGTCATCAATTGATTAACTTGGCTTGTGGGATATCCTAGACTTTGTTTGAATCGTCAGATAAAGATAATTTATAAGGATATCTTCGCCATGACTTCAATGCTTCAAAAAATTTCTCTACTGGGCTGTCTCAGCTTAAGTGTCGCAGCCTGCTCGTCAGTTACTTTAGATGATAATGCAGCTAAAATTCAGACCAAAACGCATAGCGATCAGAAACAGTTAATCCAAGTCTATCAAGTCGATGCCAATGGTGTAGGTGCTTCAATTGGAACGGTTGCATTTCAACAAACACCGAAAGGTTTATTGATCACCCCTGCACTTTGGAAACTTTCACCAGGCGAACACGGTTTTCACATCCATGAAAATCCATCCTGTGAAGCCGCGTTAAAAGATGGCAAAATGGGAGCCGCCTTGGCAGCAGGCAGCCACTTAAATCCTGAAAAAGTGGCACATCATGGCACACCTGAAAATGGGCACTTAGGCGATTTACCTGTATTGGTCGTGAATGAAAAAGGCTTTGCAACCACACCTGTGATTGCACCCCGTTTAAAACTAGCGGATATTCAGAACCGTGCCATTATGATCCATGTCGGTGGAGATAATTATTCAGATACGCCCAAACCTTTAGGTGGCGGCGGTGACCGCATTGCCTGCGGTGTGATTAAGTAATTTCAATACTGTGGGTATCTTCCGAGTTATCCACAGTTGCTCTGTTTTTGGCCAGTTTTAGTTCTTTGCTCATCTCATAACAACAAAATATAACTGAGCATGAATTTTGCATCTTATCTCTTATGTGAAAGATCATCTCCATATTGATGCTAAAAAATAGTGCCTGTTGCGGGGGAACAATGCTTTCCTTTGGGAAATTTATTCGTATGATGAAACCAGAACATTTCAAAGAATAACAATCGTGAAAAATTTATCTGTCCTCTTCAATCGCTTTCGCTCCAACTCGATTCTGCTTTATTGCGTACAGATTTTTATAGTCCTGTCTGGTACAACACTCGGTTTACATCATTTCGGATTTGGGTCGTTAATTGTGCCTGTGACCTTAGGTGCAATTGCGGCCGCACTGACCGATTTTGATGATCGTCTCAGCATTCGTTTACGTAACCTGATCTATGTCTGCGTACTGTTTTTTACGGTCAGTACCATTTTAGAGTTTCTCGCCCCGTATAAATTCTGGTTTATTGTCTATCTCAGCCTCTCCAGTGCAGCCTTGATTTTGATGGGTGCACTAGGACAGCGCTATGCCACGATTTCCTTTGGCACAATTCTATTGTCGATCTATACCATGTTTGGCTTGGGGGAGTATCCACATTGGTATCAGCAACCGAGTTATTTTGTTTTGGGTGCTTTATGGTATGGATTCAGCTCCATTTTATTTTTTTTGATTCGTCCCACCTTGCCCCTGCAAGAGAAGATTGCAACGATTTTTCAGGAGCTTGCTGAATTACTACACACCAAAGCACGTTTATTCGACCCTGATAATCTTGATAATGTCGAAACGTTGCTGTTCGAGCTTTCGCAGAAAAATAGCCAAGTGGTCAGCAGCCTGAATCAAGCGAAAACCTCCTTACTGACCCGTTTAAAGGCCTCTCGGGTTAATAGCACCAGCATTTATTGGCTGAATTTATATTATTTTGCTCAAGACATGCATGAACAGGTCACCTCCAGCTATCTGCATTATGAAAAAATTCACCAGAACTTTAGCCGCAGTGATCTGATTTTTCGCATTCAAAAAAATATGCAGCTGCAAGCCTTGGCCTGCCACGATTTAAGCCAAGCAATTTTACAGCATCAGAGCTATCAGCCGCGTGAGTCTGCCAGTAAAGCATTAGGCAATTTAGAATTGTCGATGCGTGACTGGGTGCAACAACATCCCCACAATCTCGAAGTTAAAAATCTGGAACTGATCTTCAACAATTTAAACAGTGTGCATGAACAGTTTGCCCAGCTACAACTTAATCAAAATATGGAACAACGCTCTCCACAGCAACATCACGACCATCTCAATTTACTTGATGATGATATTCAGGGTGCGCAGGATCTGCTTTTAAAAATCAAACAGCAACTCAGTCCGCAATCCGCCCTGTTCCGCCATGCGGTCCGTTTAGCAGTGATCTTTGCAATTGGTTATGCCATTTCCTTATTACCTTTTGCCCAGAATGGCTACTGGATTTTACTCACCAGCTTATTTGTCTGCCAGATTACCTACTTTGCCACCAAAAGCCGTCTTAAACTGAGAACTATCGGTACCTTACTCGGAGTACTATTGGGGATTCCAATTCTTTATTTTGTACCGAGTATTGAAGGTCAGTTAGTCCTGACCGTGCTGTGTGGGGTCTCCTTTTTCTATTTAAGACAGAAGAAATATGCACTCGCCACCGTCATGGCCACCTTGATGGTGTTATTGATTTTTAATTTAAAAGGGGCTGGTTTTAGTATTATCCTGCCACGTATTATCGATACCTTGATTGGCTGCGCCATTGCATGGCTCTCCGTTAATTTTATCTGGCCAGACTGGAATTTCCGCAATATCTCTAGCAACATCAAGAAAAATAATCAAACCACACTCGATTATCTGCATGTGGTAGTACAACAATATCACCAAGGACGCCAACTCGATCTGGAATACCGAAGCACGCGGCGTGCCGCACATAATGCGCAAATCGAACTCTCCAATATGATCTCCAGTCTAAGTACCGAACCTCAGCCCAATCAAGAACTCATTCAACATGCATTTCGCTATTTGGTCTATAGCCATAGCCAACTCAGCTATGTTTCTGCCTTGGGACATCAACGGGAAAAAATCGAAGATCAGAAACTGCTCCAATTGCTAGATAAAATTGAGGAACTACTCAAGCAAAGCTTGATCGAACAAGCGCCCGTTCCACAGCATCAGGTGGAGCAATTGCTGAAAGAAATTGAAGTGTTGAATCTGCAAGAGCAGATCTCTAAACAGCACCCCTTGTTGTTAAAACAAATGAGCCTTTTACTCGAAACTTTGCCTGAATTCGTGCTATTAAAAAATAAACTGCTCAGCTTAGAAATTAAGTGAGCGTAATGAGTGCAAGTAAAACTAAAATCAGCTAAAAATATGATACTCGGAAGTGTCATCTGCAACCTGCGGAATATCTATAAAATACTGTTTTTGCAATACTATTCTTCAGATGAAAGAAGTGAATAGGTTTTGCAGATGAGCAGCGCTAAAGCTGCGCAAGATGGTTACCCTTGCGCAGCTACGCTCCTCATCCCGAAAGAAAAGTAGGTCGAACCTGAACGAGGTTGAAATATATTTCAGCTGAAGAGCAAGACGCAGTGGTTTATCCTAAACTAAGGTGAGAGCTCGGGACGACACCGTTAGGATTACTCTCATCGCAAATGTTGGAAATGAATTTCATTAAACTCAAGCTAAATAAGCCCTATAAACCTAAGCTTAATTCAACCCGTCTTGCTGACGTGCCAGCATATGCTGTTTCAAGGCATGGCGTGGCGAGCTAAACCAGAATACGATCAAAACCAGACTGGCTAAAGCAAACGCCCAGATATGGAAATGGGTATACAGTACCCGAACCAATTCAATCACCACAAAATAACTGACCATCATCAACATCGAGACTGCCGCTGCGACTGTTCCTTTGGACACTTCAGACGACATCAAGGCAAAGCGGTACATCACCGAGAAACTAATCCCCTCGCCCAAGCTCACTAAAGTCATGCCAATCAACAGACAAGGCACCAGATAAGCCTGCCAAATCACGCCCAACAGCAAGAAGACCGTACCCAATAACATAATCGGCAAACCAAGCAGAATGGTTTTACCAAGAGGGAAACGATCAATGATCTTGATCAGGATGATATTACCTGCAATCAGGCCAAAGAACACAGGGAACTGCGCCAAGCCATATTGCACGCTACTGAGCTTCAGCTCATCGACCAAAATGATCGGTGATAAGGCAATCCATAACATCAACGGCATTCCCACCAAAGGTAAGGCAATGCTTAAGCCCAAGAAACGGCTATTGCTAAATACCTTTTTAAAGTCATCAAAAATATGACTAAAAGGCTGTTTGGGTTGCTTTCGGCTTTCCTGCATTGATGGCATAAATTTCTTTAAACCAAACCAACTGATAAAGGATACGGCAGCAATGGCAACAAAGCCCCAATGCCATGACACATAATCAATCAGAAATGCACCCAATACAGGGCCAAGTAAAGGTGCCAACAAGGAAATATTTGCCATCAGTGCCATAACCTTAATGGCATCACGTTCTTCAAAGCTTTCTTGAATTGCGGCATAACCCACCGCAGAAATAACGCTCAGCCCCATCCCTTGCAAGAAACGCAGTGTCAGGAACTGTTCAATATTATGGGTCAGTAAAATCAGTAGGCAGCAAAGGGTAAAAAATGCCACACCGGCCAAGAGTACTTTTTTACGCCCAAGACGATCTGAAAGCGGTCCAAGTAGCCATGCCACGCTGGCACCACCTAATAAATAAAATGACATTGACGAGGGTGCCCAGGTTGCACTTACAGAAAATTGTTCTGTAATCGACAACATCGCAGGCTGAATCAAGTCATTACCGATATAAACTGAAAATTCGAATAGCACCAAAGCTAAAGGAAACATGAGCGTTATACGGTTTAACGTCATGTTCTGATTATTCGTCATCATGTTTTATTCACAAAAATAACCAACTCAGGTTCGTCCCATGTTTCAACAAGAAAAATAGGCCCATCACCACAAGATGTTATGGTTTAGATTTAAATTAAATTTTGATTCCATGCTGTGAGCCAGCATGTGATAAATGTGAAAACACCGTATTCACTGGGTGTATATAAGGAAAAACAATTTATTTACGTGAGATTGGTAAATATTTTACCGTTTGGCTAAATTGCCACGCGCAACTGTAGCACTTTTTCAAAATGACTGCAATTTAAACAACCCATCACGCCAATTCAGCAATGTGTATAACCGAAAAGTTATCCACAATTTTGCTGAACTTTTATCCACTGTTTAATCATGCACAAAATTATGGGCATAACTCAAATTGGAAAGTTTGAGTATTCTGCCCTCTGGCACATTGATAACTCTGCTTCTTATTTACCACTTTCCAGCTATCTTGATCGCGTTTTAGCTGATATTCAGTCCGTATTGCTCTAACAGAATCGTCGAGCTGTGTTTGCTCAATCATAATTTGTGCATTGGTTGGATTTTCTGCACGATTAAACTGTTGATCAATTTTTAAATTGCTGTCTTGATGAAACAGATTGGGCTGATCCAATAACACGGCATGCATGGCTGTACTTTTTTGTAGTTCCGCTTGTTGCTGGGACTGTACCGCAGGTTGATTACATGCAGCCAAAAATAAGCTGCAACCTAAAACCATGCAAACTTTATACATTTTGTACCCATCCAATCCATTTAGCTCATTTATGCTACTATGCAAAACAGACTTGCCACGCAACAAAATGTATATGGCGTGCATTAAATTTGTTGTCATTATCAAAGATAATGATCATAACAAATGATTAAAAAAACACAGTTTATAACATCAAAATCACCTTAGTTTGGACATGCCGATATGTCAGATTTAGCAAAGAAATTAACGATTATTTTAATCCTCGGGAGCACCGCCTTAGGTTGCTCGAAAAAACCTGAAGACCCTGCTAGTGAAGCCGCGATGGCAACTGAAACTGCCGCGGCAGACAGTCAAGCTGTTCACGACAATGCCGTTCAAAATCCAGAGCAACTGGCCAGTAACCAACAAAGTGCTCTGGAACAGAATCGTCAATTGGTCAAAAGCGCACAATTGCAATTTGAAGTGAAGGATGTGCTAAAAACCACATCGGCACTGGAACAGCAGTTATTGCAATACAATGGTTATATCGAAGAGAAGCAGATTAATTATCAAGTCAGTGACCGATCTGAACGTGATCGTATTGATGGCAGTGTCGACATCTATGAAAAGATCACCCCTACTGTGCAACTGACAGTCCGTATTCCCAATGCAGAAGTAACAGCATTCTTAAATAACTTATTGCCACTCATGCTGAACTTTAATACCCAAAGCTATGAAGCCAAGCGTTATGAATTAAAATTGCTCGAAGAAAAACTCAATACCGCCAATCAAAGTAATAGCGGATCCAATGCGGTAAACAATCAGCTACAGCAACTGACCAATTTAGAAGTCAAAGACCGTTTGGCTTATAGCACCATTCGACTGGAATTCTTCCAACAGTCACAAGTGCGTAAATCCCATGATCTGAATATCAATCGCATTGCCACCTTGGACAGTGATCCGTTATTCAGCCGAATTTGGGAAGCGATTAAAGTGGGTTTATATGGCTTCAGAGAAACCCTCATTTGGCTCGTGATGTTATGGCCATTGTATCTTGCGATTGCAATTTTATGGGGCATTCGTCGTTGGTATAAAGCTAAAAAATCCAAAACTGAATAATTCAATTATTGATTTTTGATCAAGAGTCTTTTGCTCATTTATGCATTTTTACTCATGAATAGATTTCCTAAAATGCGTTCCAGTTTTTAGAGATTTATTTTTGAGTAATCGCATGAGCAATATTTTAATTATTAATGGTGCCAAACAGTTTGCACATTCGAATGGTGAATTGAATGACACCCTGACCGAGTTTTCTCAGGCACATTTAACTGCCTTAGGTCATCAGGTACAAGTGACACGTACCGACAGTGACTATGACATCCAAGCCGAAATAGGCAAATACTTGTGGGCAGATGTGGTGATTTACCAAATGCCAGGTTGGTGGATGGGCGCACCGTGGACCATGAAAAAATACATCGATGATATCTTCACCATTGGTCATGGTTCACTGTATGCCAGCGATGGCCGTAGTCGTTCAGATGCATCGAAAAAGTATGGTTCAGGCGGCCTAATCCAAGGTAAAAAATATATGTTGTCTTTAACTTGGAATGCACCGATGGAAGCCTTTACCGATCCAGATCAGTTCTTCCACGGCGTTGGCGTAGATGGCGTTTATTTACCTTTCCATAAAGCCAATCAATTCTTGGGCATGGACTCACTGCCGACCTTTATCGTCAATGATGTGATCAAGGCGCCCAATGTGCCAAGTTATATCGAAGCGTACAAAGCACATTTAGATCAGTTGTTTGCCACAAGCCATTAAGTGAGAAAATATCATGCTAACCATTATTGCTGAAATTCATACCCATGCAGGTGTTGAACATCGCCAAGCAGTTTTAGATGCTTTTCAAAAAATTATTCCAACCGTGCTTGCAGAAGACGGCTGTCATGGCTATGAGCCATTGATTGATCATCTTCCTGCGATTGAGATGCAGACCACTGATGAGAATAAGATTATCATGTTAGAGAAATGGCAAAGCACCACTCATTTAGCCGCCCATATGCAAACTGCCCATATGCAGCAGCATTTTGAAGCAACCAAAGACCATGTAGCCGATGTAAAAATTCGTATTTTAGAAAGCGGGATTTAACAGATAAAATGATTAACCTGAGTTCGACAAGAAATATAATTTTCAGGAATGAGTCCATTGAATATTTAAGTCGACTCAGGTGTTAAGTAAGCGCATTGTTTTACTGATAGTAATGCTGTTTTAAATGACGGCTATAATCGGTTAAATAGGCTTCCAAACTGGCACGCCGATCTGCCTTCTGCATCGACTTGGTGGCCAACTGCTCAATCTTATTTTCCAATAAATTAAGAATCGCGGCTTGTTCTGCTTCAGGCAATTGCGCCTTCTCTTTCTGCTGCTTTTTAATTTCCAGATAATCTTCTGCCCAATGCCGTAATGGGTCATTTGCATCAACTTGTGCAAACAGATCAGTAATCAGTAATTCAGGCATCTGTTCTTGAGTTGCCAACTCAGCCGACATCAAACCACGAATCGAATAAAACACTTTCTTATAAGTAAAGTTATCTGCGCTTTGCATCACTTTCATCCCGCCTTTTGCCAATGATAAATAGTGGTGATACAAGGCGCTATAGTCGATTCGCTCCAGCAATCCATCACGAAAATTCTGCCATTCAGGAAAGGCATTAAAATACACAATATGTGCTCTGACCCACTCCAAAACGGTGGGGTTACTTTTTGCCAATAACCCAAACATTTTATCCAAGTCATAAGAAACAAAGTCAAAGTCCCCATCCATAATCTCAATCAGATCACGATATTTTTTATAATCAAAATATTGGTCTTTACTCGGGAGGTGAAAACCACGCACATCATAGTCACTATCTGGACTGGCCATGCCCCATAAACGGCTACCACTTTCGATATAAAATAATGGGATGTCTTGACGTTGTTGGAACAGTTTTTCGATTTCTTGATGTATATTCATATTTTTCTCTAAGATTCGCTCAAGATGAGGATTTCATTATCTGTACCCACATCCATTTGATTTTTAGCCTTAATTTATGCAACCAAAAAATAATTTTTAAGAGATTAAACCTATTATCCTATAAAAAACTACTAAAATAGATGAGGCCTATTCGTTCACTTTTTAAATTATAGAGCTCATAATTCTTGAATAAATTTAAGTCTCCATCATAACAAAGGAAGTTTACCTCACAATGAATAAGCTCACCCAATATCCAGGAGGAGAAGTCTGCAAATACTAAGGAACAGGAATAAAATAGATCCGAAATTTTTACTCTAAGCATAATACACATACACTTTATATTATGCTGATTATAATAATGATCAATATAGTCTCCATATACTTGATCACTCTCTAGATAGATATAAGCTTGAGTTTTCATATTAGTTTTATAAAAAAGCGCATCTTACGATACGCTTTTAGCAGAACTTCTTTTATTTAATCAAGTATTAAAGATCAAATAATTTACCTGGGTTCATAATCCCATTCGGGTCAAATGCCAACTTCAATGCTTTCATATATTCAATTTCTTCAGGCGAGCGAGAGTAGCCTAAATACGGTTTTTTGGTCATGCCCACACCGTGCTCGGCAGAGATCGAACCATCATATTTTTTCACGGTCTCAAACACATATTTATTCACCACCTGACACTTGGCAAAGAACTCATCTTTGGTCAGATTTTCAGGTTTGAGAATATTTAAGTGCAAGTTACCGTCACCAATATGACCAAACCAGCAGATTTCAAAGTCAGGATAGTTATCTTGAACAATCGCATCAATTTCACGAATAAATGCAGGCACATGGGTAATTAATACAGAAATATCGTTTTTGTATGGAATAAACGGCGCAATTGATTCAGAAATATCTTCGCGTAAACGCCATAAGCTTTCCACTTGATCAAGGCTCTGGCTCATGACACCATCAAGCACCCAACCTTGCTCCATACAATGCTCAAAAATCTGCATTGCCTTGTCGACAATCGGCTCATACGGTGCTTCAAACTCAAGCAATACATAGAATGGGCATTGCGTTTCGAATGGGCGTTGTACATGACCACGATCGAGTACTTTTTGCATTGCAAGCTCACCAAAGAACTCAAATGCAGTTAAATCGATATCTTTCTGGAACGCATGCAGTACAGGCATCACCGCATCAAAATCAGGCACACCTAGAACTAGAACCTGTAGGTTCTGCGGCTGACGCTCAAGCTTGATTTCAGCTTCAGTCACGAGACCCAATGTGCCTTCACCACCAATAAACAAGTGCTGAAGCGAATAACCAGTCGCATTCTTGATCATGCCTTTGTTTAAACGCAGTACGTCACCTTTGCCCGTCACCACGGTTAAACCAAGCACCCAGTTACGGGTCATACCGTACTTGATCACTTTAATCCCGCCCGCATTGGTACCAATATTGCCGCCAATCTGGCTAGAACCTGCTGAAGCAAAATCGACTGGATAGTACATGCCCTGTTGTTCGGCATAATTCTGTAATTGCTCAGTCACCACGCCTGCTTGCACACGTACCATACGATCTGCGGGGAAGAACTCAAGAATCTGGTTCATCTTGTCAAAGCTAATCACGATCTCGCCATTAGCAGCTACTGCACCCGCTGAAAGACCAGTACGACCGCCCGATGGGGTAATCGCGACATGAAATTGATTGGCAAGTTTAACAAT
Source organism: Acinetobacter sp. CIP 64.2 (assembly GCF_000369645.1). NCBI lineage: Bacteria > Pseudomonadati > Pseudomonadota > Gammaproteobacteria > Moraxellales > Moraxellaceae > Acinetobacter > Acinetobacter sp. CIP 64.2. The sequence goes on along the minus strand of NZ_KB850120.1, from coordinate 338,751 downwards.
GGCCTGCACTTGTTCAGTGCTTGAAGGGAAAACGATGACTGATGGGTTCGGATCAAAATGTTTAGTATGATCTCGTCCCCAATTTTCTAAACTGTCGGCATCGGTTTTAATTCGGTTTTCACCCACAATTGCCGTTAATTGGGTCAATAACTCAGGTGTTAAAGCGACTGAAGCATTCATCGTTTACAGGCCTAGCAAGAAGTAAAGATAGAGCATTTGAATAACAACATAATATTTTTCAATATCTTAAAATGCTGTATTCAACATATAGAAACTCGGCAGAACAGCGCAAACCTGATGTTTTCAGATTTGACTATCAGATCTCTGCATTTTACATAGAAGCAGGCATGGGATAAAGCTTAGGATAAAGATACTGTAATAACAAAATGTGTTTAACCAGTAAAATTCAGCACTCACTGAAAAATTCTCAGCAATTCTGCTGCGGGAATTTTAAACCAAATATTTATATCTCAAAGCTCTATGCTATAGTACTGCAACTAAATTTTGGCCTTTGTAGCGGAGCCGTAATGAGCCAACATCTATCACTACCTAAAGACAAAATCCGTTTCCTTCTGTTAGAAGGTGTGCATCAAAATGCCATCGATACTTTAAATGCAGCGGGTTATACCAACATCGACTACCACAAAACTGCGCTTGAAGGCGACGCTTTGAAAGAAGCGGTTAAAGACGCGCACTTCATCGGTATTCGTTCCCGTACTCAATTGACTGAAGAAATCTTTGCAGCTGCGAACAAATTGATCGCGGTTGGCTGTTTCTGTATTGGTACCAACCAAGTCGATTTAAAAGCGGCAATGTCTCGTGGTATCCCTGTTTTCAACGCACCGTATTCAAATACACGTTCGGTTGCAGAATTGGTTCTTGCTGAAACCATTTTGTTACTTCGTCGTGTGCCTGAAAAATCGAAAGATACTCATGCGGGCGGTTGGAATAAAGCTGCGGTGGGTTCGTTTGAAACTCGTGGTAAGACTTTAGGTATCGTCGGTTACGGCTCGATCGGTTCACAACTTTCTGTATTGGCAGAAAGTTTGGGTATGAAAGTCATCTATTTTGATGCTGTGACTAAATTGCCATTGGGTAATGCACGTCAAGTGGGCTCTTTAGATGAACTATTAGAAACTGCGGATGTGGTGACTCTACACGTTCCAGACGTACCATCTACGCGCAACTTCTTCAAGAAAGAACAATTCGCGAAAATGAAAAAAGGCTCAATCTTCTTGAACGCAGCACGTGGTACTTGTGTGGTGATCGAAGATTTAGCTGATGCGATCAAATCTGGTCACATCGCAGGTGCCGCAGTTGACGTATTCCCGAAAGAACCAAAAGCCAATGGTGAAGAATTCTTGTCTCCACTTCGTGGTTTAGACAACGTGATCTTAACCCCACACGTGGGTGGTTCGACCATGGAAGCGCAAGCGAACATCGGTTTGGAAGTGGCTGAAAAATTCGTTGCTTATTCAGACAAAGGGATGACCCTTTCTGCGGTGAACTTCCCAGAAATCGCATTACCACTTTCTGATGGTCAGCATCGTTTACTTCACATCCACAAAAACGTGCCAGGTGTATTATCGAAAATCAACACCTTGTTCGCTGAACAAGGCATCAATATCTCTGGTCAGTCGTTAATGACTAAAGGTGATATCGGTTACTTGGTAATGGATGTTGACGCATCTGCTTCTCAAGAAGCGCTAGATACCTTGAACCACGTTGAAGGCACGATCCGCGTTCGCGTATTGTTCTAAACAACATTTAGAACAATGCTAAAAAAGCCACAGCATTCGCTGTGGCTTTTTTATAGGCGTTTGACTTATTATGTGAATATTATACTGAATGTTAAAAAAATAAGATGTCTAGCCCTGTACTAAAAACACCACTCCATGCTTTATTGCTGTTGATGATTGCCATGTTGTGTGTGCAAGGCAGTGGTTCTTTGGCCAAAATTCTATTTCAAAGCTTTCCTGTATTAACCGTTTCCGCTATGCGCCTGTTTTTTGGTGCACTGATTCTGGCTGTGATTTTTAAAATCTGGACCATCAACTTCAAAGTGGTACGCTGGAAAGCCATTCTGACTTATGGGGTTGCCCTTGCAGGGATGAATGCTCTGTTCTATTTATCACTTGAGCGTTTACCACTAGGCCTTGCCGTTGCCTTTGAATTTATCGGCCCTTTAAGTGTCGCGCTATATCATGCTCGGCAGAAATACGACTTTATTTGGGTCGGCTGTGCCATTTTAGGCTTAATCCTGCTGTTTCCTTTGCAACAGGCACAACAAGGCCTAGATTTAGTCGGTGTAATGTTTGCGGTGAGTGCAGGTGCATGTTGGGCGCTGTATATTATTGCAGGGCAAAAACCTTCGGGTATCTCTGGCAATCATACCGTTTGCTTAGGTATGTCAATTGGTATGCTCTGCTTGCTGCCTTTCGCACTCTTTTCAGGGGCGATTGATCGGGTCTTTGAACTACCTAATTTATATTATTTTATCGGTCTTGCGATATTAGCCAGCGCCTTACCCTTTACTCTAGAAATGATTGCGCTACGGAGTTTAACCCCACTGAGTTTTGGTACCTTGATGAGTCTAGAACCCGCAGTGGCTGCTCTCTCAGGCTTTATCTTTCTGGGAGAAATGTTACTTTGGAATCAGTGGCTTGCCTTAGGTACGATTATCATTGCTTCGATTGGTTGTACCTTTACCACGCAACAAGCGCGACAGCAAAAAGAGGCTGGATAATCAGAGTATTCATTAAATGCATATGGAAGAATATTTAGAACTCACGTTGATGACCTTAAACACCTTGTCTGAGCAAGCAGGTAAACCCATCAACCGATCAGCTTATCTGGCCTCTTTAATGCAGGCCTCAACTCAAGGCTATCTATTCGAATATCGAAACCATCAGCAATTACTGGGTTACTTCACTGTTGAACACATGCAACAGCAGAGATGGTTTATTCCAATTTTAGTGGTTCACCCAAAGCACCGAACACGGAAGGTATTTGCTTCATTACTTGCGCAATTTATTCAATTTATTGAAGCTAAACAGGCTACAACGATCGTCAGCCACGCATTCAAAAGTAATACCTTATATATAAAATTCCATAAACGGTTAGGTTTTAAAGTCATTCGAGAAAATCAAATTGCTTTTGAATTTCAACTCGATATCACTGAAGCCATCAAAAAGACCTGGTGTTGTTTTTATTCACAAGGAATACATTCTCATGGCTAAACACCTTATCGTCATTCTATGTATGGAGTGGCTATACACATGAAAAATATTCAGTTGGTCGCAGTACTGTACATGGTTTTATCCATGCTGTCTTATCAAATCAGTGCGTCCTTTGCCAAGCAGTTAATTGCGACACTGGATCCGCTCACTGTAACGATTTTAAGACTGTGTTTTGCTACCCTTCTGGTCGCAATCATGTTCCGCTCATGGAAAATCATTTCCAAATTGAAGGAACTAAAATGGCGAGATTTACTTTGCTATAGTGCTGCACTGGGCTGTATGAACATCTTGTTTTACACCTCTTTAGGCAAGTTACCTCAAGGCATTGCGGTGGGTTTAGAGTTTATTGGCCCACTGGGTTTGGCTCTACTCTCAATTAAACAGCGCAGCGACTATATTTGGGTGGCCTTTGCGATTTTGGGCATTGCCTTAATGGTGCCGTGGCACGATGCTCAAGCACAGCATTTTTCCTATATCGGTGCAGCATGCGCATTAGGTGCAGGGTTCTTTTGGGCCTTATATATCTATTACGGGCATCGCGTAGTGCAACAGAATATTGGCATGCATGCACTGACCATTGCCATCGGTTTATCCGCACTAACCTTATTTCCTTTTGGTCTATGGAATAATGCGCCTGTACTGCTAGATACTCAATATTGGGGCAAAGCGCTGGTGATTGCCCTACTCGCAACTGCGATTCCTTATGCCTTGGATTTAATGGCACTGAAACGCTTAAGTAAATTGAGTTATGGAACGCTGTCCAGTCTTGCGCCGGCATTAGCGGCATTAGCAGGTTTGGTGCTGCTACATGAGCGCATTAGCTTGATTCAATGGGTGGCATTGGCCTGTATTATGGTGGCTTCAATTGGTGTTACTTTACGCGGTGGAAAAGCTTAGTCCATGTCTAAGCTTCTAACCAGTAATGATTTGATAAGCCAATCGACAAATCAAGATACTGACCAAAATCAGGAATAAAATACGGATAAAGCCACTGCCGTATTTTAAAGCCAAACGCACACCCAATAATGAGCCCGCAATATTGGCAACCGCCATCATCAAGCCCAGTGCAAATAGCACATGTCCTGTCGGAATAAAGAAACTCAATGCCGCCAGATTGGTCATGAAATTGCCAATTTTCGACAAGGCTGAAGCATGTAGAAAATCCACCTGTAAAAAGCGGATAAAAAAGAAAATAAAGAAACTGCCTGTCCCTGGGCCAAAAATACCATCATAGAAACCAATCGCTAAGCTACCCATCGCAGCCAGTAGCAGTAACTTAGGTGTGACCTGTTGATCGACATGGACTTGCCCGAATTGCTTTTTCATAAAGGTATAAATCGCAATCACAATCAGCATGATCAAGACAATCGGTCTTAAAATATGCGTCGGCACCAATGATACACAGGCCGCCCCAATAAAAGCGCTAATAAAGGCGAATAGTGCAATCACACCTAGTAATGACCATTGCAATTTGACCCGACGTACAAATGAAAATGCAGCCGAACCTGTGCCGCAAATGGAGGCTAACTTATTGGTACCAAATAAGGTCGCAGGTGCAGTTTGTGGTAAAGCTCCCATCAATGCAGGAATCTGAATCAACCCGCCACCACCGACGGCCGCATCAATGGTTCCCGCACAAAACGCAAAGAACACCAGTGTTAGAATCAGTTCCCATTCCATTGAAGATACTCTTATAAATTTAACAAGCGTTTTGGCACCAAACGTTTTTTATCAGTAATTTCAGCCAGTCCTAGACAACGTTCGCCGTCAAACACCAGCACTTCCGCCGCAGCTTCATGCTCGATATTACTTTCCTGACCATTGCCGAAATATTTTTCACGCCCTTCAGGCAATTGCACACGTGGAAAATGCTCAATAGGTGCATAGACTGGCAGCAATAACGCATCGCGTTCTTCCAGTGAAAGATCCTCTAAATATTCAATGGTATAGCTTGGATTAATTTCAAAGTGACCTGTTTGAGTACGATGCAATTGGGTTAGATGCCCACCACAGCCCAAAGCCTCACCAATGTCTTCACCTAAGACACGAATATAGGTCCCTTTTGAGCACGTCACATCCAGCGTTAAGCTATCTTCTGTAAAATCAACCAAGCTTAAATCATAGATGGTGACTGGACGTGCTTCGCGCTCAATCTCAATGCCTTTACGCGCCAATTCATAGAGTGGACGACCATCACGTTTTAACGCTGAATACATCGGCGGTACTTGCTGAATATCACCACGGAATTGCTCAAGTATTTGTTCAATCCGTTCTTGCGTCAATGCAGGCACTTCTCTCTGTTGCAGAATTTCACCTTCAACATCACCGGTTGCTGTGGTTTGTCCCAATTTCACCGTAGTTTGATAACGTTTGCTTGAATCCAGTAAATAATGTGAGAACTTGGTGGCTTCGCCCAAACAGATTGGCAATAACCCTGTTGCCAACGGATCCAAGGCACCCGTATGCCCTGCTTTTTGTGCATTAAACAGACGACGGACTTTTTGAAGTGCAGAATTAGAGCTCAAACCTAAAGGTTTATTTAATAGGAAAACACCGCTCAAATGGCGATAAGAACTTTTTTTCATAAAAGAAAAGTCAACGTATAAAGACCTATTTTAGCAAAATCAGGTCTGAGATGATTAAAAAAGAAAGTGCTTGTCGACGCAAACAGGCATAAAAAAATGCGCCAAAGGCGCATTTTTTCGCTTTAAAACAAAGTTAAAATTAACCTTGTTTACGAGCTGGTAACTTTTCACGAATACGTGCAGCTTTACCAGACAACTCGCGTAGGTAGTAAAGTTTAGCACGACGAACGTCACCACGACGTTTCACTTCGATCTTAGCAACGATTGGAGAGTGAGTTTGGAAAACACGCTCAACACCAACACCGCTAGAGATTTTACGAACTGTGAAAGCAGAGTTTAAACCACGGTTTTTCTTCGCGATTACAACACCTTCAAATGCTTGAAGACGCTCACGGTCACCCTCTTTTACTTTAACTTGAACGATAACTGTATCGCCCGGTGCAAAAGCAGGGATGTCTGATTTTAACTGTGCATTTTCAACAGCTTGAACTAAAGGATGTTTACCACTCATGTGGAATCTCCAATATGTGCGGGAGAGAAGAGGTCTCTGACACCGCTGGGAATAGAGGCTAAAGCGCATATCTCCCGTTTAACTTTCCCCTTAAGACAAAGATCTTAAAGAGCCTATTTTTAACTTAAACCAGGTTTAAGTAGAACTCGAAGCAAAGCTTCTCGTTGGATACAAAAGAAAAACTGATAGCAGTTTAACCTTTAGAATTTTTTAACCATTTAATTTGCTGTTTGGTCAACTCTACTTTTTCCACCAATTCTGGTCGACGCTCTAAAGTTCGTTGATAACGCTGCAAAAAACGCCATTTCTCAATATTGGCATGATGTCCTGATTTAAGTACCTCAGGCACATCCAGCCCTTCAAAATGATCTGGCTTGGTATATTGTGGACAGTCCAGTAAACCATCTACAAAAGAATCTTGTATCGCAGATTGCTCGTCAGACATGACATTTGGCAATCGACGAATAATACTATCCAGCAACACCATGGCAGGAAGTTCACCACCCGATAAGACGTAATCCCCGATTGACCATTCTTGATCAACATAATGCTGGATTAAACGCTCATCGACCCCTTCATAACGCCCACACAATACAATCAAACCATCATAATCAACGAATTGTTGTACTGCCTGCTCATTGAGGGTCTTGCCTTGCGGTGACATATACACCACTGGGGCATGAACACAACCGACTTGCATTGCAAGTTGTTTGGCATGGCTAATTGCTTGTGCCAAAGGCTCAGCCATCATCACCATACCTGGGCCACCACCGAAAGGACGTTCATCCACTCGTTTGTAATTGCCCTCAGCAAAATCTCGTGGGTTAATGCAAGTCACTTGCACGATGTCACGCTTTGCCGCACGTCCGCTAATCCCGTACGCTGTAATCGCTTCAAACATTTCAGGAAACAATGTGATGACTGCAAAAAACACCGCAGACTCCTCTATTTTCCTGCTGCGCTACTGTCCCCGAAAGGATTAGTAGTCTACGCCCCAATTGACGTAAATACGACCAGCTTCAAGATCAACACGCTGTACCACATCTTTATGCCAAGGAATCATTCGCTCTTCAGCATCAATACTGTCAGGCGTCGCTTTTACGACCATGACATCATTGGCACCTGTTTCAAACAGCTCGTAGATTTGACCAAGATTGACTTCCTGCTCATCCTCTCCAAGACCTAACACGGTCAAGCCTTTAAGATCAGACCAGTAATACTCGTCTACATCTGCTTTTGGAAGCTGTGATTTGGCAATCCAGATATTTGCGCCAACCAAGTTCTCTGCACCAGTGCGATCATTCACGCCTTTTAATGCAACAACCAAGCCTTTGCCATGTGGTTTCCAACGTTTCACATCAATTGTTTGCCAACCTGCCTTGGTCTCAATGTACCAAGGAAGGTAGTCAAACATATTGCTCATAGGTTCTGTATTAGAGTAAACCCAGAGCCACCCATTCAATCCATAAGCTGAACGTAACTGTCCAATCTGAATACGATCTTCTGGCACATTCTGTGTCGATGTCATGGGCTACCTACTACTATTACGCAGCAGTTGCAGCTTTCTTAGCTTGAGCAGCTAAAGAAGCAACACGTTCTGAAGGTTGAGCACCTTGAGCAACCCAGTGTGCAAAACGGTCAGCGTCTAAACGAACTTTTTCAGCTTTACCTTGTGCAGTTGGGTTAAAGAAACCAATACGCTCGATGAAACGACCGTCACGTGCGTTACGGCTATCAGTCACAACGATTTGATAGAATGGACGTTTTTTTGCACCACCGCGCGCTAAACGAATAACAACCATGAGAACAACCTTATAATTTTTACGGATTATCCCTGCGCCGACCATCGGCGACACTTCAAACCCCTTTCATAGAGGGCGATATTCTACGTTAAATTGACTTTGAAATAAAGATTATTTTTCGAGTTATCCACAGTTATGAATTTAATCTATAAAATCTGATAAGTTACCAGTCTTCAGCAGCATTGCCACAACTTGATGTTGTCATATTGGCTGCCGTTTTCGTCTTACATTTGAATCCTGTACTGGTCATCAGTAAGGAATAATTTCTCGGACTTTGACTGATTGCATTTAAAGACCATGCCTGAGCATTTGCTGTTAAGGTTAATGTAAATTTCTGATCACCTAGACTCGCACTCAAAGGTACAAGCAAGCTGGTGTTCGTTGCATTTGGAACAGTGTAATACGCACCCTGATTCGCGGCCGTGCCTTTAAGCACAAAACCATCATAGCTAAAATTGCGAGCCCGATGTTTTTCCAATAGCGCCGCAATTTTAAGCATTTCTTGCTGTGCTGTGGCTAAATCTGCACGGCGAATATAGACGTCATAACTGGGAATCGCGATCGCTGCAATAATTGCCACGATCGCCATCGTAATCATCAGCTCAATCAAGGTGAAACCTGAACTACGCACAATAAAACAAACATTCATTCTGAGCGTAAATTGCCGGCTCAACTTATTGTTATTCATTACGTTCATACCATGTCAGTGGAACTAATTGACGACGCATGGTATTTACCGACAGTTTGCTATTGCCAATTTTGTCTTTTGCATTTGGATTGAGCAGTTGACGCGTCAAACCATTTTTATCACCTAGACCAATGCCCGCACCGACCATCGAATCAACGATACCATGTCCAGCACCAAAGCTCATGGTCACATCCTTAACGTCTTGCTCACAGACACCAAATGGCAAACAGAACCGCTGAACAGTGGTTGCCCCATTGGCCTGAATTTTACATCCATTTCCAGCACTGGTATTTGGATTATAAACACTGGCGTAAAGACTCTTATTCATGACCACCATTTCGTTCAACACTTTGCTGCTGACCTGATTCGTCAAGCTAATTTCATTGCCTTGTGCATCCAGCTCTTTTCCAACCACTGTATTTGCCAGCACATACCAGCCGTTTGGCATCATCGCTTTGGCTTGGACCAAATTTTTCCCTTTTACATCGCCCGCAGTCAGCATGGCTTTAAGATCTGTCACCAATAGTTTTGGTGTGCTGCTATTGACATTGCCTGTGGTGACAAAATTAGGACTGACCACCTCCTGATCAAACAGGTTATAGATCGTACTGCTTGAATTTTTATCGCTATAAGGCAGGCTACGATTGCCTGAGGCAATGCTCAGCACAGCCAATGGTTGTTCATAGCCATAGACACTAAAATTAGGGGCTTCATAAAAACGGCTATTGCTGTCTTTAAATAGCATGCTATAACGACCACATCCTCCACCTTTTAAGCCAAGATCCTTACCTAAATCGATGCGCCAAACCTGCCCCCCTAAATCGCCAAAATATAGATGATCTGTGATGCCATCGCCATCACGGTCCACAGCATTGATGCGACTCACCACGCTATATAAGTCTTTCATTCTTAAGCCGAGATTACTATCTCCCTGATCACATGAAGTGCTTGCACTATCTCCGCCGGCGTACCAGAGCAAATCTCCATTATCCGCATCAAACATATAAATCATGCGGCCTCTGGTGGTATTGCTAATGCTTGGCGTGACTTTTTCATATTCCATATCATAGCCTCCCCCTACTAGCATCACGCGTTTCGCAGCACCTTTATACATTACCGTCGTAATGGTTGGCTTAGACCAACTCTGCCCCATGCTAGCTAAAACCGTATTGGTGGTGGTTTTATAGCTCCCATCTGCTTGTAGACTAATAATGCGATTATTATCCGGATCGATATGGAACTTCAATTTTGGACGAGTCAGATCACTCAGATCCAAGGCATAATAACTACGCCCCCCCATACGCAAACCACCGTAGGCAATTTGCTTTCCTTTGGCGAGGACCTGATCACCTTGTTTAATTTCGCCAACGGTTGCAACCACTGCACTACTGCTACTGCCGCTGCTCAGCGCCTTCATTCCATAGACGTATTCGCTATAGATTGTCCATGCGCCATCAATCCCGTAAGCCATATTTGCTTTAACGCCTGTCGCTTTATCCAAGAATGCCTTGCTCTGTTGAGTATTTTCCAACATTTCATTGGGTACAAAAGCAAAACTTTCTTCACCCGTTTTAGCATCAACGACATGCAATAAACCTTGCGTTGTACCAAACAGCATATAATCTTTGCGCTCTTTGATACTATTATCCGCATTAAAAGTTGCTTCTTGGGTAAGTTTGACTGGAATTGAATGCAAGTTCATGCCTACCTGCCAGTTGGTTCGATTCGTTTCAGTCAGATCTGCCGTGCTAGCCGCATTTCCGACGTTATAACCCAACAAATTCATTAACAAATAGCCTTTAGCATCTGTAACAGCAGAAGTCCCTGAACCACATTTCACATCCAGATATTTATTATTCACGGTTTTTAATGCGCCAACCTCCGTAAATTGATAAGTAGAGGTATTGGCAATTTGCTGGCAATCCCTATTCGTCAGAACCAGACGTTCTGTAATGACCGGTTTGTTCGGATCAGAATTATCCGTTTTATTTTTTAAATTTTTAAGCTTGGCTAGTACGCCACCTTTATTCCAATCTTGCACATCGTAGCTTGTTGACGTTGCATCCCAGGCATCTTTCAGTTTATTAATCGAATTATCGGTTTCGACATAGTATTTTTTAAAGTTACCAAACCAACTGGCTTTTTCTGTTGGTTCAAACATACTTTTATACACTTCGTTGCTCATACGATATGGTGTTAACGGGTCTTCAGGTAATGTTTGCAAACCAATAGGATCACCATCCGTCACCCCCAAATTATCGTGAAAATCCCGAATACTTTGTGCAATATTCTGGCTGTTGGCAGCGTTATACCAACCACCGCCACCAATGACCCCCCAACGTGCCATATTTTTGATGTCCTCTGGATTACGAGGTAATAATCGATCCAATAGACTGGTAATTCCTGTGGTTAAGCCACTCCCGATCAAGCTATTTGGCAACAGGCCATCCAGCAGTGAACCTGTTACGCCCAATAAGTCGCGAACAGCCTTCGGCACAATCCCAGTTAGCAATTGATCTTGCGCCACATTGGTACTTGAAATTTGAGTCAAGCCTTTAATATCGGAACTACTTTCTTGTCCTGCAATATAATTGGGAAGCTGTAAAAACGACCGATCCAGTCCAATGACAGCGGTTTTAATCGGGTTGGCTTTTAATGCCCGAATATCTCGGGCATAGGCACCGATACACTGCCAGGTTGCAAAATCAGTATTATCATTTGAGTTTTTATTATTTCCCAAAGTGGTCGCTTTTAAATCGGTAGAATTACATCTAAATCCCCAATTATCATTCAAGCGCCCATCTTTATATTGAATATTGAGGGTTTGACTGTTATCCAATGAGCGGGCCATTAAACGCTCCATGGCAACTTTGGTCGCATCGGATTGGCTGCCTTGCGGTTGCAATAACGAGTCCGTTAATGTCGGTGCTATCGTTGGCACCCCACCCGCAATCACCATTAAACCATTGGCATCACATTGTGGGGCTGTCGATGGTGCCTGATAGAAGCTGCCATTGCTTTTAATCAGCGGATTAATGGTACTGTTATTTTTCTGGCTATCAGTAAAACCACTATATTTTGCATCAACATCGGCACGGTATTCATAAAAGATTTCCTGTTTTCCGACCTGTAGAATACCCAGTAAATTTAACAGGTTGCCATCGACTTTTTTATATCCATTAGTGTTTACACCAAATAGCCCGGCATATTTCCAGTCATCGCAGGTCATGCCATCTGCTTTCCATGCCTTACATTCATAATCTGTCCATAACAGGGATATGCCACCAAGTCCCAATAACGCGTTCCGCTTGGCATATTGTCTGGCACCCGTTCCCTTGGTGGTGTTGCCTAACAAGTATGCACCTGTTTCCGCATAGGTACTGGCCATTGGGTTATTGCCGCCCAGACCTAACATGGTCAGCACATCATTCAGGGCATTATTGGTATTTTCCAGATTCAATAACTCACTCACGGCATCCAGCGGATTACTTAAAATTTTGCCCAGTGTTGCAACCACATCATTGAGTAATCCTCCCACCAGCTTAGGTACGATCATGAGTAAACTTTGCAGGCTAAACTCACCTTTGGAGTCCATATTGGCACTGGCAATATAGTCAATCATATGCTGACGATGGGTTTGAGTTTTACCGTTATAAAGATAGACATCACTGAGCAACTTAGGTTCAAAAACAATCGCACCAGCACGATCATTCAGCGTTTGGTTATAAGGTGAAATGGATAGCCCGACCATTGTACTATCTGGGATTTGATCAATATCCGGCAGCCCCCCGCTACCTTTTTTCCCTTTTAAAACATCGGTCAATGCCATACGAACGCGTGAATTTTTATCATAACAACGATAAATCCCGACCGTAGAAGAATTGGTAATGGACTTAAGCAGGCTAATATCAATTAATGGGTCACAGGTTTCACGGATATATTGTTCGGCAGATAATCCTGTTTTCACCCCCAACAACCCACTGAGCAAGTTATCCAATAAACGTACCGTTGCATCTGTAGTAACCACCGTACAGGATTGACGCGGAAATGGATAAGCCGCATTCGGCTGTTCTGTTTTAATTTCGGCAATCGAATCAAGTAGTCCCTGACCTTGGCCATTGCCGAGTAAGCCTTTTAAAATGGCTTTATTGATCAGATCAGAGGCTTCTTTGGTGACATTAATCAAATCGGTTTGACCCGCGATCTTGATTCCCAAATTCAAGCCATTTTTACCCAATACATCAGTAACCCCCTGATCAATACATAATGGATAATCTTTAACCAAATCTAAAAGACCGGCGCCCCCCATACTCCGAGATTGATCCACCATCAGCATCAGGCGTTTCTTATTCCCTGCCGCAGGTTGATAAATTTCAATATCGCTCGCAGATGCAACAGAAGAAAGTACAAGCAGGCTGGATAGGACGCTAGAGCCCAACCACAAACACTTCATTTTGTTTTTTTGTTGATTACACTGCGTCAATTTTTTTATCTTATTATTATTCATGACATTTCTCCCTTATGAACTCGAAGGTTCAAAGTCAGACAAGAAACGATATTCTGCGACTTGTATGTTATATAACGGTTTTTCTATATTTTGTTTTAAGCAAGTAGCAACATCATTGGCACCGTTATTGTCGATACTTTTAGTTAAACAACCTTTGTTAATATCACGATCTGCTTTAAATAAAGCATCCGAAGTTAATAAGCCTTGCATCACGGACACCACATAGACCCTTAAGCGAATATTGTTTTCCGTTTTTGCCCCAAATACCTCCGTTCCACGAGATAAATCTGCAAAGGGTGCTGTAGGGTTGATTTCTCTTTTAATATAAACCTGTGTCACCACTTGTTTACGACCACTGGATTGAGAGGCTGTGTCATTGGCTGCGTTACTCGAATCAACTTTACACATCCCAGCATTGCTTGCCATCGGTTCAAAGTTGGCACTATTTAAGCGATATGCAGCTTTGGTTAGGGCAAATGGATCCGTTCCTGAAAAGCAGAAGACCAGTTCGGCATTTTTATTATTTTCATTTTTAAAGAAACCAACCACACCATTGGCAGAAGCTAAGTTTTGCTGGGTATTGGGATCCTGAAAATACATCAGTGCAGTATCCGCATTTTGTGCCAGTAGCGTCTGTATCTGATGATTACTGACCAATTTAAGCGAACTGATACTTTGCCGAATTGCCAGTGTGCCGACAATGGTAATCATCAGCACAATCATTAAAACAATAATCAGTGTTGAACCACGTTGTGCGTTTATCATGTTCCAGCCCCCCCCATTTGTACAACTTGAGCTTTTACTGCTATCACAGCCCTCTGAAACCCAACCCATTGCATTTCTCAATGAGATCGTTTGATCCACCACTTGTCTTAAATAAGTATCTTGTGATGCAGGGGTGAGATTGACCTTGGTACCGAGGACTTGGAATGGTTCTTTATTTCTTTGCTTAATGACCGACTGGTCTCCGGTCTTATCATCCGAACGTACTAACACACCGATTTGAATGGCATGTACATAAGGACGAACGGTCTGTGTAATGCCATCAATATTTTTTTTAGCTGCAGTTAAAGCCATATAATTTTTAACATCTGTATAGGCGATCATGCTATTCGCACTATTGAGCTCACCATCCATATACCCTAACCGAATCTGAAAAAGATCGACATTGGGTAAAATGACCTGACTCTCCCCCCAAACCAGTTTGAGTCGGTCTGTTGTGGTCTTTGCATCAAGCATCGCTTGTGTATATTGGGCAGCTTGACAACGTAAAGATTGACGCAAGTCCGTAGAAGTAGAACCAACAAAGTAACGCTGGATCACAAAAGTCCCATTTGCTACATTTTGACCAGAACAATCCAGCCCCCCTTGTGGTGCCTGATAACGAATCATTAACTGATCATTGGTCAATCCAGCCACATTGGCATTGCCAAAACTGGCAATCTGGTTATTCGAGAAACAATCTGTACAATTCAGGTCAATTTTCCCTCCGACATTATTCGAACTCAGTAGAATTCCAGCATAGCTGGTCTGATCATTAATTGCCGGGACGGGCGAGCTGAGATTGGCTTTACGAATATCGTCCACAATAAAGTTCAAGCCGAGACTGGCATTGTCTTGAATATGTGCCATGGCTTTTTGCAACTTATAACTGGTGATTCCTGTAATAAATAACTGGATAGCGGCAGCAACGATCAGCAACCCTAAAGTCAGGGAAATCATCAGCTCAATCAGGGTAAACCCAGCTTGAGCTTGACCAGATTTTGAATAGAAGAGGCCTGTTTCCATTTCAGTATGCCTCCAAAAACAAACAGTGCGATCCTGAAACATAACTACCATCTTTGATACATGCGGCGATACCTTGGTCACCTGCTAAATTGGTTCCATCCCAAGCCACATAAATACATTGCCGGTTATTGCCTGCCGGACATTGGTCGACCGCCAGATTCATCCCGTTGTTTTGGGCCTCAAGCGCAGCCTTCTGTAAGTCTTGTAATGCAACCTTTTCAGGTTTATCCGCGATGGTCGGGACTTCTGCTTTAGGAGTCTCCACCGCTTGCACTCTATATTTCCCTGCACGTGTTGCTTGTGGATTAGCTCGCATCCGTTCTGCCAAATCACGCGCAATGGTAAGTGCCAGCACCTGTTTATTGGCTTCGAAACTGGAATCAATCGCTTTTATTTGCAAAGCAGCAAAGCCCAGCACACTAATTGCCAAAAGAACAAGGGCTACCAAAACCTCTACTAGCCCGACACCTTTTTGTTTTTGAATATTCACGTGCAAGCTCCTTCTTTGATTGTGGTATCTCCAATCACCCCTACCCGAATACAATAAGAAAGATTTTGGTGCTGTAAAATAAAGTCCTTTTGCGCTGCAAGACTGCCATTTTTTCTAAAGCTGAGATTGGTTGATGAAAGACTTGCACTGCTTACGCCATTGTCTAAACGGACGACAAAAATACGTTGTGCCTCTGTCTTCGGAATGGCAATTGCAGTCGCACAATCATCTTCAGACAAAGAAGACAGGCAGAGCCCTGTAGTTTGACGGAGTAAAACGGCTTGACTCCGTGCTTCCGAAACTTTCATGATCAGTTCACGTGCACAAGATTCTAATTTTTGGCGGCTATACATCGTTGCAAATGACGGCGCCGCCATCACAGTAATAATGGCTAAAACAGCGATCGTGACAATCAATTCAACCAAGGTAAATCCTGAGCGAAGATGCACTAAGCTCTGCTTTGTCTGAGTGCAAGACGGAGAGCTACGCTCGAAGTTGAACGGATGATGTTGGGCAACACTCGGCCCTATCGCAAGACCAGAAACTGCAGAGCGAGGCTGTAAGTCAGAATATGCTTGTTGCATACAGTCCTCCATATGCACAAATCTTTTTGTTTTAACGAGCATCTCAATTAATTTTTATTCAATTCACCTTACAAATTATTTCATCTTGACTTTATAAGTGAAAAAATTTTAAGGCTGTAAAATCAAATTGTTATATGAATGAAATGAACGTTATTTTTCGTGATTGTTTTCATGTTTCATATCAATTTCTATCGAAAATGCACTTAAATCCACCCTTAAGAGATAAAAGGTAGATAACAGCAGATAAATGATAAATAGATCACATTCATTAATTATTGTTATTAAAAATGTTAAATAATACACATAAAAAAGCAAACCAGATGTAGGTTTGCTTTTGTAAAACATTTAAATGTTGTGAAACGTTAACGACCGTCCCAGTTTGTTGTTGCAGATGGCGTACATGCCGTACCACTATTTTTATCACTGCCTTTCACCCAACAACGCTCTCCTCGATAATTTAAAACAATATGGCCATCACCTGTTTGTGCCCCCGTTGGAGTTGCTATTAATGTCCAAGTCCCTGCTGTTACATTCGATAAAGCCAGAGTATATAACGCAGCACCTCCTGATTGTGGCAATATACCATTATGACCAACATCCGCTATCGCGATCGGTGTACTGCCATCGGATTTTAAGAAGGTAAAATTAGCTATCTTATAGCGTTGCAATCGTCCAGCAAGCTCAATCATGTCAGCTTGTGCATCAGTACGTTTCGTTCTGCGAACGTATTCCTGATATGAAGGATAAGCAATGGCAGCCAGGATTCCAATGATCGCCACTACAATCATCAATTCAATTAACGTAAAACCTCGGTCTTGTTTTACCATGTTTGCTCGACTCCAGATCCTGAACAATCAAATGCAATCGTCGTATCCTGTCTTTTACAGCGCATACCATTACTATTCAGAACAAAACTCCAATTTTTTGCATTAGCAGCTTGTGCCGTTATCACCCAACTTTTCCCATTTACGCCATTAGCAAAGAGCGTTTTTGTTGGATCATCACCATCTCTAACCGTGATTGTATATTGTATTCCTGCACCTGTTGCTCCAGTAGGTAAAGTTACAACATCGCTTTTGGGTGATGCATTCGCTATGGTCGAAAAATCAACATAATTGAAATTGCGGCTCTTATGTTTTTCAAGTTCTGTTGCCAATCGCTGTATTTCTTGCTGAGCCTGTGAAGCCTGTGCACGACGGGCATAGACCTGATAGCTCGGTATCGCTATTGCCGCAAAAATAGCAATAATCACCACAACAATCAGCAGCTCAATCAAGGTGAATCCCTGCGAAGGAGTAAGTCTTCTGCTTAACATAACTTACTCCTACCTTGAACGCTCATACCAGCGTTGCGGTACCAAACAAATTTGACTACTACCTGCGGAAATAATGCCACCAATACTCGTCGCCCCACGATTCCCAGTAGACAGGCAATAATTTTTATTATTGGTTCCATCTCCAGATGAAGGTGGTGGGTTCGAGCTACCATTGCATTTTTGCGTTGCTGGATCACATTTTTGTTCATCATCTACAATAGCTGTATATTGAATTCCTGCTCCTAACGAACAACCATCTCCTGTACTACATGGGATCCCGGAACCCGTTGCAATGGTCTTATTACATTGGCCATATGGCATACAGAACTGATTTAAGAAGCTTTCTCCTTTTACACCAGCACCACAGTCACCAGATAAACCTGGTTTACTACTATCAAATGTTGATACAAATAAACGGTTATTTAATGCAATTGGTGTAGCAAAAACCTTCGCACTTTGTAACTTATTGGACTGGAAACGATAGAACCATCCCTTTTGACTATAAGGTGCAACCAAGGTGGTGTTGTCATTTCTATTGGTTGCATTCACCTCGCCAAGGTTTCCATTCGCCAAGTCAGCTGGTGTTACTGTTGTGTTAACATAATTATAGCCAGAGTTATAAAGATTTCGGGCAGCAACATCTTTATCATAAACATTATAGACTGCATCATAATCGTAGCCTGAAGTGCCCACGGTATAATCTTTTAAAGGCACACTACGATTACCGCTACCAATCGAAATTACGGCAAAAGTATTTCCAGCATAATCATAAATTGAAAACGCAGGCATTTCATAAAAACGTGGACTTGTTCCAATAGAGCCAGAAACCTTGTGTAAATTCATCAATAGACGAGGCGCTTTTGCAAATGTTGCTGTTGACGATGCATTGTTATCTAAATCGATACGGAATAATTGTCCCCCTAAGTCCCCGAAATATAAATGATCAGTTAAACCATCACCATCACGATCTTCAGCACGAATCTGGCTCACCACACTGTATTTAAGATCATCTGCTTGCAGACCGATTACGCCAGTAGTTGTATTTGTGGCGTTGGCACTTGCCCACCAAAGCAGATCGCCATTATCAGCATCAAACATATAAACCCCACCACCCTTTTTGTTGGTTTGCTCATATGTATCACTTTCATATCCACCATTATTTGCTTTACCGTCAGCCCCTCCTGCATCATAACCACCACCAACAAACATCACCCGTTTACGCGAACCATTCCATTTAACCCACGCAATCGTAGGTTTTGACCAACTCTCTCCCATATACTGCAACTGACTAAATGATTTGCTGCTGCCATTACTAAAGACACTTTGATCATCAGGAGAAATTTGAAATAACAGTTTCGGATTATCGATATTTTGAAGATCCAAGGCATAGTAGCTACGCCCCCCCATACGTAAACCACCATACGCAATTTGTTTGCCTTTCTGTGAATTACGTCCATTACCTACCGTTAAATTCCCAGAACTATCAGCCACATACTCTGTATATGTTGCCCATGCACCATCTATACCATAATAGAGGTTCGACATTCCCATTGTCGTCGTATCATACTTCTGGAAAGCTTTAGGCTGCCTATCGATCATCTCATTTGGTACAAATGCAAATTTTTCTTGCCCTGTTTTTGCATCCACGATATGCAATAAACCCTGAGTTGTACCAAATAAGACATAGTCCTCGCGATTGGATGAGCTTAAAGTGCCGTTACTATAATTTATTGTCCCTTTATTGGTAATTAATAAAGGTGACGAATGCATGACTGCACCAATTTGACGAAGCTCTGGTGATGCACTTAATGATGCTGTCGTAATCGCATTTGGATTAGCTGGATCAACCCCATAACCCAAAAGTAACATTAAATAGCCACGATTAGGATCATTCTGATACAGCGTATCACTTAAGTCTGCGCTAGTTACGCGGCGCAACGTTGAACTACTTCCAAAAACTGCAGAAGTTCCCGTTCCGCTGCCTAAGCGATTAGTCAATAATTTTCTATTCTCCGTTGTAGCGCCTGCATCCATTTTTAATTTAAGCTGTGACCAAGCTCCACCCTTTAAAGCAAATAGGTTACTTCCAAAAGTACTTTCATCTGCAGCTTTAATAGCAGCATCAGTACTCACAGCCGTTGACCATAGATCATAATTATTTACGATGCGCCCATTACTATCTAATATTTTATTTCCGCCTTTATCCTTAAGCACACCAGCAACAACATCATATTTCTTTAGATTACCAGCCCAAAGCTGATAAGATTTATCAGGAGTTGGCTGGAATTGAGGGAAATACGCCTCTTTCTGTAAAACAGATGGATTCAAACTGTCTTTGGGAACAGTAGGTGATCCTGTTGTCACGGCTGGAATCGTGGTTCCTAGATTACCCAAGAACGCATTTACACTATCAACAATATCCTGTGAACTATTGCCCCGATACCAGCCACCTTCACCAATAATTCCCCAATATGCTGCGTTTTTCTGGTCTGAATCAATCGCACCTAATGCATCAATATTCTGCTGTTGGGTTTTATTTTTATCATAAGACGGCATATCGGAAAAAAGATTACCAAAGCCAACCACAGCGGTTTTAAATTTCAAATTCGCTGGGTTCTTTGCTGGATCCAGAAGATTCTGAACGAACTGATGCATACAGCCCCAGCCTGAATCTGTATTGGTACAACTGAATGTTGAACTCTTTGACGCCAAGGATGCTTGCATCATCGCTTGAGCATTACTATTACTATTCGGCGCACCATCGGTTAATACATAAATCCCCTGACCACTACATTTTTTCACATCATCCGTCTGCTGTAATGAGCTAGGCATTTGATAGAGTGTTTTAGCCGAATTCTTAGTCTCATCATACGAGTATGCAAATCCACTCGCCGTTGAATTTGCCATATTATTTCTATAAAAATAGTAATAACCTGATGATGTCCTATATGAATCATATGCAGGCAGACCATTGGTATAACTTACTGAATAAGCATCACACCCTCCTGTCGCAGTGGGTGCAGTACAACTATAAAATCGATAGGGATTGGTATATCCCGTTGGCGCACGCCCGATGATACCTGGCTCTGTTCCCCCGGTGGTAGTTCCAAATAGATAAGCAGAAGCTTCAGCATAGGCATTTGCAGTCGGCGTACCGCCTCGTGCACCGAGTTTAGCGACTTCATTCAAAAGAATTTGCCGCTGGGTTACACCATTCACCAGAGTACTGAGTTTTCTAGCAGGAATGCGCACTTGACCAGTTAAGTTATCTGCACTTAAGGGCTGACCATTTGAATCAAAACTCGTTGGTCGTGAGAACGTACTCAGACCAATCACTTTGTCATCACTCAATCTGACAATACCTTTTGAGGTATTACCATACAAGAGGTCAAACATTCCATCTTTTAATCGTGTGATCCGGTCATAATAAGGACGTGTCATCCCGACATAATAATAGGTATAAGTTCCAGATCCATCTGTATAACTAGGTAGGTCACTTGGTACGGTTGTAGATGCTCCACCCCATGTACACGCAGAACTGCTCTCAGCCTCGTTCGTACATTTTTGATAATAAGTCCGTCTACTTTGTACATAGCTTCTATATTTATAGGTTTTGGTTTCAATGGCATTACAATAATATCTTTGATAGGTCGGCGACCCGTTTGTAGATGCAACTGAGCCAGAACTATCAATGGTGATATTAGATGGAACATCACATGCATCTCTGTCTCCCAAAGATTGTGGTGCTCCCATACTCCCTGAGATATCCAGCATAAACATTAGGGTAATTTCACCAGACTTTGCTTCTTGATAGATATCAATATCGCTGGCTTGGGCCACACTATTCGCGATTATTGCTGTACAAAAAGCAGTCACGCTTACAGTAAGCAACTGTTGACGATATGATGCAAAAGTATTTTTCATTTTCATTGCATTCACCCCAATTATGAAAAGTTCTGAGTAATCGTGTATTCACTAATTTGTGTAGTGAATGGAACATTGAGACTTGTTAAACATTCGGTGACTGTCTTGAGTGGATTATCTTTATCTAACGTTGTATTTGGTATATTGGGAACAGCTGTATCGCTTGGTATCGAGAGTTCACTCATGTGTTTCTGTAAGCAGTTATCCAGATCTTCTGTTTTGACATTTGTTAAAGTTGGCATAAGAGATACCGCAAAAATCCTGACCCTTTTTGCTTCTTCAATTTGTCCTTGTTTTGTGTCTGTACCGCGTTGGCGATCATAAAAAGGGTCTTGATTCTGATTTGTTGAAAACTTAACTGCAACCTGTGTCATAACCGCTTTACGCCCGCTGGTAAACCAGTTTCCAGAAGAAGCCGAAGTACTGCAATAACCATCTGTTCCTAATATATTATTCGTTGGCAGAGCCTTTCCTGACTCCCATTGCATTAGGCTAGCATTGCTGATATCAAAAAATTTAGCTTGATCCCCTCTAAAACAGAAAACCAGTTCCTTATTTTTGTCATTAGGACCACTAATATAGCCAAACATGCCACTCACACTAAGGCTTTGAATTAAATTATCGCGATCTTCAACATTAAAAAATACAGCATCAGAGTTTTGCATCACTAATTGCGAGACTTGGCTATTCGTTGCAATGTTTAATCCCACCAGACTTTGGCGAATTGCAACTGTGCCAATGACTGTAATCGCTACTAAAAAAATCAAGACCACAATTAAAGTGGCACCCGTTTGATTCTGCCTCATGCGCCACGCTCCCCAATCACATTACGTAAAGCAATCGTTTGTGATACCACTTGTCTGATATATTTTGGACTTCCAGCCTTAGGTGTCTTCACTGTCACTGATTGATCCAGCAAGGTAAAACTCTGGTCATCTTTAATGCTACTCTCAGCGCCAACAGACTGAGAAGAACGTGCCAACACACCAATTTGTACTGCGACAATTCTCGGTCGTGGTGCTGTCAAAGCCATATAGTCATCAATTGAAATATAACGGCGACTTGCAGCTGGAGGCTGAATCTTATCGTCTTGAATATTCAGCAACACTCTAAAATGATCGACTCGTTTCATGATAATCTCACCTGCATCACCATATCCTGTAATCGTCATTGCCGGTGGAGTCGTTGCTGGTGGTACTGCTTTTACAGGATCGACTGGATAGTGCCCAGCATCACAAGCCAAAGCTAGACTCTGATTTGGTTCCTGACCATTTTTATTATTATCTGCTCGTAAAAAATAGCGCTGCACAACCACTTGGCGACCAAATTCTCCACCTTTGGCAGGCTGTGTTACAGGAAAGTTTAAGGCATTACCCTCACAGTCATATCCACCATTCCAAGTCGTCCCCGTACTGTCCAATAAATATTGCGGCACAAATTGAATCACTAACTGATCGCTTGATACATCCGCCCCAGCAATCTGTACATTGGAAGGTCCCACATTACTGCGGGATAAAAAATTAACGGCAACGTTACTTCCCGTAACCTGTTGAAAAATATTGCTGAGTAAAGTACCAGATGCATCTTTAGCTGCATTTGCAGAGGAAGTTAGTACAATTCCACCATAAGTCGTTTGATCATTAATAATTGCGAGTGGATTATTTAGATTTGCCAACCGAATATCTTGTGTTATGTAATTTAAACCAAAATTAGCATTATCTTGTATATCTGATACGCCTTGCTGCATCGACAAACTCTTCTGTCCGGCAAAGAACAAAAGTATTGCCGCTGCCGAAATAATCAATCCCAGGGTAAGCGATAACATCAACTCGATTAATGTAAAACCCTTTTGTTTTATTATCATTTAATAGGCCTCCATAATCACACAGGTCGACGTCGGGTTATAGGCATTTCCATTAGTACAATCCCCTGTTCCTGTTCCATTTGTGGCACTCGATTCCCCCCATGCCACATAGATACATTGGCGATTATTGGTATTTTGGCAATTCATAATGTTCATGGTCATACCAAAACTGGCTGCTCTCGTTGTTACTTGAGCAACATCAAAATCGGCCAACTCTGCATCTGTACAAACAACTGATCCAATACATTTTTTTGTGGAGGTTTGTTGCTTTGAAGCAGTTGATAGCTCAGTTTGATAAGTATCAAAAGAGTTGCGATTAACCCTAATTCGTTCAGCCAAATCTCGGGCCAATGTAATCGCTTGTACACGAGAGGTACTCTCCGCACTTGCCTCCAAGGAGCGATATTGCAGCGCAACGAAACCCAATACACCAATTGCGAGCACCAACAGTGCAACCAAGATTTCAATAAGACCAACACCACGTTGACGATTCAGGGTATTCATTAACATGTTCCTTCAGTAGTCTGTTGAATCGTGCCCATTCTTGAAATACTCACAATTTTTGATTTTTTATTACTACTAGTAGCCGTATTACAGATTTCAATATTGGTATCATTATTAGCAGAGATACATTTTGGGGGAGTGCCTCCATCTAAAAAACAGACACCTCCCGTCAAATTAAAATAAATGGAAGTTGTTAAGTTTGTCTTTAATATCGACTGACCACTGGGTACCCAAACAAGCTGATTATCAGTATTTGTGCTTGGCGCTGGAGTCGAATTAGGCTGCAATATAACCTGTACCTGTCTACGTTCAAGTACAGCTTTTGATCTTGCCTGATTCAATGTAAGAATAAGTTCTTGTGTGCTTTTACTGAAGTTCTGAGCAACCATCATGTCTTTAAATAATGGCATTGCCATCATCGTAATAATTGCCAAAACTGCAATCGTCACCATCAGCTCAATTAAGGTGAACCCCCGAGTTTTCCCCATTTCCCCAGCACCCAATTTTTAAAATTCACTACTCTATATTAAATTTTATTTTTACAGAACCAATACAAAGCAGATAAGCACCAAAAAAAAACGGATAGAGTGTCATCCATCCGTTTCCAGTTCACATTTTTCTAATAAAATTAGGCTTGTATCACCTGGATACGCAACTCTTTTGGTAGACTAAAAGTAATATTTTCTTCTCGTCCTTGCAGTTCTTTGGGTGGGGTTGCTCCCCAATCTTGCAAGCGCTGAATCACCTGTTTAATCAAAATTTCAGGCGCAGAAGCACCTGCTGTCACACCAATTTTAGTGTCCGCTTTAAACCAGTCTTTTTCAAGCTGATCCGCATTGTCGACCAGATAGGCAGATTTCCCCATACGTTCAGCCAATTCTCGTAAACGATTGGAGTTCGACGAATTCGGTGAACCAACAACCAAGACCACATCGCACTGCTCGGCAAGATCACGCACTGCATCTTGACGATTTTGAGTGGCGTAGCAGATATCATCTTTACGCGGGCCTTGAATGAGAGGGAATTTCGTACGTAATGCATCAATCACCTTTGCCGTATCATCAATCGAAAGCGTAGTCTGGGTAACAAACGCGACTTTTTCAGGATGTTTAACCATGAGCGCCTCTACATCTTGCTCATCTTCAACCAGATAAATCTCACCACCTCGAGACTTATCATATTGCCCCATGGTGCCTTCAACTTCTGGATGGCCTTCATGCCCGATCAAAATTGCTTCTGTTCCTTCACGCGCGTATTTAGTCACTTCGATATGTACTTTGGTGACGAGAGGACAAGTTGCATCAAAGACTTTTAAACCCCGACGATCGGCTTCTTGCTGTACCGCTTTAGATACGCCATGCGCACTAAAGATCACAATCGAATCATCAGGCACCTGATCCAGCTCATCGACAAAAACAGCACCACGCTGACGTAAATCATCGACCACAAACTTGTTATGTACCACTTCATGGCGTACATAAATTGGTGGATTAAAACATTCCAGTGCCCGATTGACGATTGCTATAGCACGGTCAACACCAGCACAAAAGCCTCGTGGATTGGCCAACACGATTTCCATAACATCCTCTCTCATCATCTGAATTTTTACACCAAACTATTTCGTTTAATGGCACGCTACACTACAATAGCCAAGATATTTTATCATATTCAGGAAAAATATCATGTCGGGTCTCTTGTTTGTCGTTTCTGCAGCTTCAGGAACAGGCAAAACATCTTTGGTCAAAGCCCTACTCGATCGAGTCAGCAACCTGCACGTTTCTGTCTCACATACTACACGTGGTCAACGTCCTGGTGAACTCGATGGCGTTCACTATCATTTTACCAGCAAAGAAAGCTTTTTAGCACAAGTCAATGAAGGTGGCTTTATCGAATACGCAGAAGTATTTGGCAATTACTATGGCACCTCCCAAGCCAAAGTGAAAGAGCAATTGCAACAAGGTCATGATGTTTTGCTTGAAATCGATTGGCAAGGTGCAGAACAAGTTCGTCGACTCTTTCCTGAATCTAAACAAATTTTTATTCTGCCACCAACACAATATGATTTAAGACAGCGTCTCTCGAACCGTGGTACAGACTCAGTCGACGTAATTGAGCATCGTCTCAGCTGTGCGGTTGAAGATATGCGTCATTTTGCCAGTTTTGACTATGTCATTATCAATGATGATTTCAATAAAGCCGTGCATGATTTGGAAGCCATTATCAGCGCAAACCGCTTAGTGACCTCGCAACAAAGTGCACGTCATCAACAATTAATCGAAAACTTGATTACCCTTAATCGCGAATGACTTGAGTCTGGCAGAAAAGCCTTTTATACTACTCAGTCTTTCCAAATGTAATGTTCAAACGAGACAACTTATGGCACGTGTAACCGTTGAAGATTGTTTAGACCATGTAGATAACCGCTTCGAGTTGGTACTGGTAGCGAGTAAACGTGCACGTCAATTGGCACGTCAAGGCATGGAACCTACTGTAGAATGGGACAATGACAAACCAACAGTGGTTGCATTACGCGAAATTGCAGTCGGTCATGTCACCAAAGAAATTTTAAAACAACGCGATCAAGACTACCAGACATCAAACCTTGATATGGTACTGTCTACAAATTCATTAAACTTAGAAGGTTTCACTTTCTAAACCGAATTTGTTGTGCGAAAAGCCCATTGTGAATACTCTGGGCTTTTTTCTTTCTTGCAAAATTTGATACATATTGATAAAAGCAATATCCGTCATTGAAAAAATTTACGAGTTTTTCTAATGAACAAATTGACAAGTTTCACAATTTGCTTTTCATTAGAAGAAAGGCGTAATGTTTGCGAATACTTGCATCAAACGTACGTTTTCAATGGTATCCAATATGGTTGAGCACATGAAGACCGCACTAAGTCAAAAATTCATCCATGTAATACATCATTAAATTATCAACAGACAGATCATTACTGAATTCAAGTTATTAAAGGTGTTATATGCCAGGCGAAGAAGTCAGCCAAGCGAAGCAGCAGCTCAAAGCAATTATTGAAGCCTATCTCAAAGATAGTGATGTTCAACGTGTGCTTGCTGCCTGCGATTTTGCTGATTTAGCGCATAGCGGTATTACCCGTAAAAGTGGTGAGCCCTATGTACTGCACCCAATAGCAGTAAGTTGCATTTTGGCACATATGCGTCTTGATGCAGAAACCTTAATGGCAGCACTTTTACATGATGTAATTGAAGATACTGAATTTACCAAAGATGAAATTGGGCAGAAATATGGAGTCGTCGTCGCAGAACTGGTCGATGGCGTCACCAAACTCAGCCATTCCAGCGACAAAGAATATAACAAAGCCGCATCATTCCGAAAAATTCTACAGGCGACTTTACAAGATCCTCGTGTCATTATTATTAAACTGGCTGACCGCTATCACAACATGACCACCTTGGGTGCGCTGCGTCCGGATAAGCGTGCGCGTATCGCACAAGAGACCCTCGATATTTTTGTACCCATGTCACGTCTGGTGGGTATGAATGAGATGGCGGATAACCTTGAACATCTCTGCTATCAAAATCTTGATTTAGACATGTTTAATGATGTGCAAACGGCCTTACTGGAAACCAAACCAAAACGCTGTGAGTACCAAGCCGTTTGGGAACAAAAGCTTTCTGAACTGTTAAAAGCCTATGACCTCAAGGGTCGAATTAAAAAGAAAAACAACAATATCGAATTACTGCGTCATTTTATTAAAAATGAAATTGATTTGAATGAACTCAGCCACAGCCATGCCTTTGAAATTATTTTACAAAGTATTGCTGACTGCGACCGTCTAGTTGATGCGCTGAAAGATAATTTTCAGGTATTACAATACCGAGATCATATTCGCCGTCCTTTACCAGGCGGCAACCAATCGCTCATGATCCAGCTCAAAGGCGAAAAAACCACACTTTCATTGACCATTCAGACTGAACTGATGCGTAAAGCAGCTCGTTTTGGTGTGGTGCTGGGTGAAAATGCACCACAAGCCTGTCGTTCAGCGATTCAGGCTTCTATGCAAAACTTGAATACCCTGATTGACAGCGGCTGTGCGAAAACCACCTTTAGTGATTTACTCGACTATTTGCACCAAGAAAAAATCTGGGTCTACACCCCACATGGACAATTACATGAATTACCACAAGGTGCCACTGTGGTTGATTTCGCCTATTCAGCCAGTTTGTTCTTAGGCAACCACGCTGTAGGTGCCAAAGTCGATGGCGAAATTCGTCCATTGTCCACCCCGTTACACAGTGGGCAAGTGGTTGAGATTATTACGGATGTATTAGCAACTCCAAATCCAGACTGGCTCAGTTTCATCAATACCCAAAAAGCGCGTCGCGCATTACAGAATATTCTGAGAGAACAAGATATTGACGAACAACGCCTAGTCGGACAACAAGCCTTAAATCGTGCCTTAAAACTGTTCCAGCGTTCAATTAACGATCTCTCTCCAACCGACTGGATCAATGTACTTGAATGGCGACACTTAGGTAGTAAAGACACGCTATTTGAACAGATTGCGGTGGGTGATCTATTACCACAATTGGTCGCAAATCATCTATTTGCGCAAGACTATCATTCACAGTATCAAGATGCATCTGACCGCTTGATCGTCGGCACAGAAGGCGTCGATGTCAAATATGCGCATTGCTGTAACCCAGTATTAGGTGATCCAATTCAAGGACATTTATCTCGACGCGGTCTTATTGTACACCGTTCCCGTTGTCGGAACTTATTACACGAACAGCATTTGCATCCAGAAAACATCATGCCGCTACACTGGCAATCTGAAGAAATCGACGATGTTCGCTTCAGTGCTTATCTTTGTATTCACATGGCCATGAATGATGAACAAATTTCCGATCTGATTTATCAATGCCGTAAAGCCAAAACGGGCGTAGAAATGGTTCATTCACAAGACCAGAAAACTTATGTCAATATCGTGGTCAGCAACCGGAATCAAATTGCTCAGATTATTCGCGATCTCCGTATGCACTTTGGCTTTCCACGTATTGAACGCTTAAATATGCCAATTGTTCAGCCTGAAGTCACAAAAGCAACCAGTGTTCCTTCAGCTTAAAAAATATATTGCCCTAAAGTAGGCACATGCTGCAAAGATAAAAATCTGGATAATCAGTTGGTTCAAGGCGACTATTCAGTACTCTGCCCTTTCGTCAATCTGGTTTTGTGTTAAAGTCGCATGGTTTAAGATAGAAAAAACGACATAGGAGAGCTTAATGTCACGTCAAGTTATTCATACTGAACACGCCCCTGCTGCGATCGGAACATATTCTCAAGCAATCCTAGTTGGCAACACACTCTACCTTTCTGGTCAAATTGGTTTAGATCCGTACAGTATGGAACTTGTGGAAGGCATTGAAGCCCAGATTCGTCGCGTATTTGATAACTTAAAAGCGGTCTGTACTGCTGCAGGCGGTAGTCTGGCGGATATCGCGAAATTGAATATTTTTCTGACTGATCTCTCTCACTTCCAATTGGTGAATCAGATTATGGGCGAATACTTTGCTCAGCCTTACCCAGCTCGTGCAGCCCTAGGTGTTGCAAGCCTGCCAAAAGGTGCATTAGTCGAAATGGATGGAATCGTAATCATTCCATAATTTTTTAAATTTAGATTTATCAAAAAGATATAAATCATTAAAAAATATCGCCGATCAGGCGGTATTTTTTTATTCAAATTCCCAATAAGAATATACTCATTGTTAGAATGAAATTCATTGACAAACGATAATAATTATCAATAATATCAATTATCGCATTTATATTTGTGGCTTACTCCCATGTATGTTTGTTTATGTCGTGGAATTACGGATCAGGATATTAAAGAGGCTGTTGCAAACGGCGCTGAAAGCTATCGTGAAATCCGTGAGCTTCTCGATTTAGGCACATGTTGTGGTCGTTGTGCACCTGAAGCGCGTGCCATTATCAGTGACGAACTTGCAGAAATCGCCGCGCGTATTTCTATAGCTGCTTGATCTAGCTTCAAAACTATTCATCAGATTCAACTCGTGCTTTACGACTCCGCCGCTTCTTGCTGAACTTTAAATAGTACTCATATAAGCGGTTTTTTTATAAAAATCATAATCCTATCAGGATGTTTTTGATTGTGATTTTCATTTGCCGTTCTATAAATTACTCGCCAGAACATTATTTGTTGATTAAGATAAGATAAATTGCCTTAGCCACTAGGGCATCACTTGGTGTTTTGGAGTAAACGCAATGAAAGGCAATCGTGAAGTTATCAATCAGCTGAATCAGGTGCTTTACCACCATTTAACAGCAATTAATCAATATTTTTTACACTCTCGCATGTTTAATGACTGGGGAATTGAACAACTTGGTTCTGCCGAGTACAAAGAATCTATTCGCCAGATGAAACATGCAGATAAAGTCATCGAACGCATCTTATTTTTAGAAGGCTTACCCAACCTACAACATTTAGGCAAGCTCTATATTGGTCAGCATACGGAAGAAGTCCTGAACTGCGATATTCGCAAGGTTAAAGAGAATATTGCAGCACTCAAGCAAGCGGTTGAGCTTGCCGAGTCAGAACAGGACTATGTCACCCGAGATTTAGTCCAAGAAATTCTAGAGAAAGAAGAAGAATATTGGGACTGGCTAGATACGCAACTTGATTTGGTTGAAAATGTTGGTATTGAAAACTATATTCAAAGCCAAATTTAAGAAACTCAAACAACGCTTGAGTTTCATCCAAAAATAAAGCCCTGATCAAGGGCTTTATTTTTTTACATTGCTCGCTTATTCATTTCTACAACTTCAGGCAGGCTCAGCTGTTGCCCATACAACTGCTGTAAAATAAATAGCTGCTGTTCCGCTTGTTCAAGTTTTTGATTATAAGCAAGTAACTGCGCATACTTCTTCAAGTTATACGGCGTTGCTTTATTCTTAACCAGCTTTCCAAATTGCTCTAAATCAGCTTCAGCCATGATTGTTTGTGGTTTTAAACGAATCCAGTCCATACGTTGCTGAAATTGAGTCAATAACAGAATTTTCGAGCTGCCCAATATTTCAACTGTCGGTTGCTGCTTTTTAAAGATTAAACGGCTATTTTCTTGAAAAAGCTTATAATCACGCCAAATTAACAACATGACCACAATCGCGATCAACCAAATACAGCGAATCACATTCTTATATAAATAAATTCCTTTTAACTCAGGGGTTTGTGCTTGAATCAGGCCAAGAAGAAAACCCATCGGAAGCAAGAAATAAGCATAACGCTGTGGAAACTCCAACAAGGCATGAATCAGAATGGCAGAGACCATCAAAATCGCAATAATCGAGGTTGTATCTTTAGCATTTTTATCCAGCCAAAAAAACCACAACGCCATATACACAATAATGAACAGACCAAGTGGTAATCCATTCCAGACCAAAATATCCAGCAATACATTATGAGCACTCACAACCCACTCATGGTTTGGATGCAAATGAAAAACAGTTATTTGCGCAACACTGGTCTGGTTCCATCCATAGCCAAACCAAGGCTGCTCCTTCAATGCCAATAGCATTTGCGTCCAGATTTCAAAACGTAAATATCCTGAGCTGGCACGCTCAGCCACACTACTGGTTTGGACCACTGCTGAGTTTGAGAAAGTATCGATGAGATGAGTAAGCAATGGCAGTCCCCATACTGCAATCACAAAAAAGCCAATACTCCAGACCCAAAGCTGGGCAAAGTTAAAACGTGGTTGCTGCTTGTACTGCTTATACATCCAATAAAACAGAATGAATAAACATACCACCCATGATGTTCGGGATTGAGTTAAGGCAACTGTAAATAAAATAATCACGCTTGGAGGAACCAAGCACCATGATGGCAGTGCTCTTTTCTCATAAAGGTATAAGGCACCCATCAGCCCCATAATTAGAAAGGTGGCTAAATGATTAGGCTGCCCAAAATTAGCATAAGGTCGATCGCCTTTGAACTGCATGACACCATTGATCACGCCACCTAAACCACACCATTGCGCAATCGCGATTCCACTACAGACTATCGCAATACCGAACAGGAGTTTAGAGATCTCTTCCATTAAGGCATCACGCTTCTTGGCCTGCACAGAAAGGTTAAAGCCAAGTACAATCATCAACCAAAAGGCAAAGACATAGAGCGAACTTAACAGCGCTGTACTAAAGTCATATACCAGTCCAAAACTCCACTGAATGAGAGGGACCAGAATAATGGGTGCAATCAACAGTTGTGCTCGAGGCACAAGCATTTTTTTATTAAGGAACACCGCCAGTAGCGTCAGTCCGGCACCAAAACTCGCCAATTCACCTGAGAAGGTGACCCATGGATAAGTATGAAATGGGGAGAGCCAGGCAAAACTGATGAGAACACTGGCAAGAAAAAAGCATATAAATTGCATACTTTGTACATGTTAAAAAGGCTTAGCGGAATTATATCGCTAAGCTTTGATCTACCAATCAAATATAAGATAAAAACTACAATTTACTTCCAAGGACGTAGGTCTACAATTTTAACCACTTCACCTTTTTCTTTGTTTATGAGAACGGTCATATCAACAGCATTTGCTTCCCAAAGAACAAAAGCTATGACTTTAGGATAACACACTAGACGAAATACTAACCACGCTAAATCGCATGGAGAAACCATTCAAAACCTAAAGAATCATATTCAAATAAAAAAGAATTCCTTTTTGCATCCACACTAATAAATTTAGTAATAGTTAATAAATAAAATCATTCTTATAATTTTTATTTTTCCAGTAAGTCATTATATGAAACATCAATCCCATACAGAATATTTAAAATTTTTAATTGTCTATCTGCCTCATCCTTGTAGCCATTAAATGCTAGTAATTGTGCGTATTTATGAATATCATAGGGTTTGAGGTAAGTTTTTACCATCTTTTCTCCTAACATTAGTTTCTCTGGAGAAACTTTCATTTTAGGGTATAATGCTAGCCATTTAGCACGATCATCAAAAAAATCAAAAAAGTATAAATGATAGGGTAATTTAACCTCATCTCTTAAATCACCCATAGCATGTAAACGGCCTGAAAATAAATTATCTTCTATTTTTAAATATTCCCTAAAAATTACAGCCCCTAAAAAAAAACCACTAAAAAATATAAATACGATTAAAATTTGATTTAAAAATATAAATTTATTTTCACTTTTTAATAAAACACCAAAAATCAAACCAATTGGCATTAAAAAATATGAAAAATACAGAGGGAATTCTAAAAAACTATGGATCAACACTGATGACACAACCAAAAATAAAAAAATATCTCCAACACCTTCTATACTAGAATAAGCCCTAACATATAAATAGACAAAATAACTAGAAATTAAAAAACCTAATGGTATACCACACCAAACCAATATATCTAATATTAAGTTATGCGAGCTTGTCGCCCACTCTTTTCCAGGAAATTGATCAATAACTTCAAATTGTGCAGCTGTCGTCTGATTCCATCCATATCCAAACCAAGGTTTCTGTAAAATTGCATGAAAAATTTGATTCCAAATTTTAAACCGTTCATAACCACTGGATACTCTTTCCACTATTGAACCAGTATCTATTATATTAAAATATT
Source organism: Acinetobacter sp. CIP 64.2 (assembly GCF_000369645.1). Classification (NCBI taxonomy): domain Bacteria; kingdom Pseudomonadati; phylum Pseudomonadota; class Gammaproteobacteria; order Moraxellales; family Moraxellaceae; genus Acinetobacter; species Acinetobacter sp. CIP 64.2. The sequence continues at coordinate 305,320 of NZ_KB850120.1, read as the reverse complement.
GGGCCATAAATCCGTTTATTAAGGGAAAAATAAAAACACATAAAACAAAAAAGGCACCTCCTGCCAATAGATTTATTTTCGAAATTCTCATATTATATTTTTTGTTTATGAGAAACACAAAAAATGAAGAAAACAAAATAATTAACCATGCCGTTCTTGACTGTGTTAATGCAATTGAAAAATACAAAATAGAACATAGAACATAAAATAGACTCTTACCGATCTTCTTATTTTCAAAAAAATACCAACAAGAAAAAAGCCCCATGCATAAAAAAGTTGATAAGTGGTTAGGTTGAGCCATATTTGCATAGGGTCTAGAACCTACCAAGTTCAGAATAAATGCAGAATCCTTAGATAGTCCTAACCACTGTATAATTGCAAAAAAACTTGAAACGATGCTGACACTTAAGAAAAATATAGCTAAAAAAAATTTAATATCTACTACATTACTTTTTTTTAAATTATATCCTAGTAAAATCATTAATAAAAAGAATAATAAGTATACAAAAGAAAAAAAAGCATTAAAAAAGAAAAAAACATAACCCAAAGAAAATTGAATTAATGGAATAAGTAAAATTAAAAATAATGGAAGAATAATTCTAGGAACTTCTATTTTTATTTTAAATAAAAATGGAAGCAAAGTCAGGCAACCTATAAAACAAAAAAATTCTGAAAAAAAGCCCACCAAAGGTAAAGCATGTACAGGATTTAAGATCGACAAGGTAAAAAATAAGAATGAACTTGCAATCAATGGGCGATATGATATATACATTCTATTAAAATTCCATTTTTCAAAAACTAACATAAAAAAGTTATATTTAAATCTATGCTTATTATATCTAAAAATTTAAAATTAATTACGACAATTTGCAGGTACGTATCTAGCATTATTTGTAAGATCATCAACCGAACAAACCCAAGTTATTTGATTCTGTGCAACTGTTCCAGCTGATATAGGTATACTATTTTCTGCTCCATCATATGGTGTTAACTTTAGTTTTATATTTTTCACCTTTGCAGTATAAGTAATCACTATTTCTCCATTATTAATATTAGGTGTAATACTTGTAACATTTGTAGTTGCCGTAAAGAAACTAGGAATCCCTAATGTTAAATTAGATGCACCATTGCTCGCATTTTCTACAACTATTGTTTTATAAGGAAACGCTAAATTCAGCCCTTCTGTTACTTTAGCACGTATCATATAGTCCTGATATGCTGGAATTGCTATAATAGCCAAGATACCAATAATCGCAACTACTATAATTAATTCAATTAGTGTAAAACCTTTTGCAGCTTCCATTTGTTCATTCTCCCATTTATCATTACTTTAATAAACAAGAATCATGCCAAATTACAAATATATGTTTTTTATAATTTTTATATATTAAAAAATACTTCCAAGGCACAAAAAGACCTTTTTCGTCACTTTATGAACTTAATATTACTTATAAAAATGCCAGCTATAAAAGCTGGCATTTTCATTCTAAAAATAAATTAGATACGGCAATTTGCAGGAACGTATTTAGAATTAGCCGCACTATCTACTGCACAAACCCAAGTAATTTGATTTACAGGAACTTTGTTATTAGCAATTGCGTTACCATTTTCTGCACCATCTTTTGGTGTTAAAGTAATTACTACATCTTTTACCGTAGGTTGATAAGTAATTGTAATAACACCAGTTGTTGCCGCTGCCGCAATAGATTTTACATTTTTCGTTGCAACAAAGTTAGGAACACCAAGAGTTAAATCAGATGCAGCATTACCCGCATTTTCAGCAATCACTGTTTTGTAAGAAGATGCCAAGTTTAAACCTTCCGTTACTTTAGAACGAACGATGTAATCCTGATACGCAGGAATCGCAATTGCAGCCAAGATACCAATGATCGCGACAACGATCATCAATTCGATAAGAGTAAAACCCTTTTGCATTGATTTCATAACATTTCTCCAATGGATATTTTTTTATAAGCTTTTTTCAGCTACTTAGTATTTAGCATGTTTTATGCCAGTCCTTAGCTTAGCCAATTTTACCCTAAAAAAACAGGGACTTAAAAAAAAATCATATTGAATAAAATGAGAGCAAATTAGACATTTAACGAGAAAAAATGACAAATAACGTCAACTTTACTGCTTTATTATTCATTTTTTCAGCTATTGAATTTGACTACTTTCTAATTGTACTTAAATTGAGCGACCTATTTCACAGAAAATTTATTGTAATTTATTCAAATTTTTTTTACCGTTTATCGGAAGCTTATCTAAAAGCTTGCTATAAAGAAATTCAAGATATACAGAATCGTCTGCACATTAGTTTATTTTTCCTAAAATAACAAGTACTAATTTTGAGAAAAATTTAAAGGCTAGTTCAAAATAATCGGTTCGTTTGGCAATTCGTTTTGATCATTTGAATCCGATTTCACATAGTACTGGTCCAGTACCTGTCCAATTTCAGCAACACCATTACTTACTGCTTGTAAATATTGTTTTTGCGCCAATAACAGCACAATACTCTGGCAAATCGCATTCCATGTTTCAGTAGGTGTGGCATCTTTTAAACCACGGTCGATCACGATCTCAACTTTGCGCTCACACAGGTTTAAATACAGGAGTACACCACTATTAAGCTCGGTATCCCAAACCCCAAGTTCAGCAAACAATTGTTGCGCACGTAAACGGGTATTTTGATGGTAAGCTTGTGAACAGGGAATATGTCCCTCAATCACCACCTGAATTTCCCCGATATGACCTTTCTCTGCCCGTTGTACTGCTTCAGCGATCTCTAGCCGATCTTGTTTATTAAAATAACGATGTGCAGAAGACACGTAAAGAAAATGCTTAAACCAACGTTTTAGACTCGGCTGCACGTGCTCATTCAATTTCGGTTGCGTAATAATCTGCGTTGTATCCGTTTTTGTTACCATGAGCCTGATGCTCCTCCCCCGCCAAAACTACCACCGCCACCGCTATAACCACCGCCGCTGCCGCCGCCAAAACCACCGCCTCCGCCACCACGACCTCCACCAGAAAGGAAAGCCTGAAAAATCAGCTGTGCCAGTGAGGTAATCAATAAAAAGAAAATCCCAAAACCGAGTAACAGGCTCATCACTAAACCTGCACCATTCAGTAATCCTGCCGCAGCAGCGGTGACCCCCGCTGTGGCAGCACTTAAACGATTACCAACAATGAATGATCCCACTACACCGGCAATCAGGATAAATAATGCCATAGTCAAGGTATTGTCTTTGGCCTGTTGTGCTTGAATCGCTTGTTCATGCCGATCTTTCAGCTCTTGCGCGGCTTGCTGCGCAATTTCAGGGTCCAGATTGACAATGCGGCTAATTTCATCCAAGCCAGCGGAAATACCTTGTGCGTATTGGCCCTGTTTAAAATACGGGGTAATTTGATTGCGGATAATCCGACTTAGCACGACATCGGGCAGAACACCCTCTAGACCATAACCGGTCAAGATCTGGATATTACGGTCATTCACCGCAATCGCCATCAACAAACCATTGTCACGTTTGGCTGAACCCAATTGCCATTTTTCGCCCGTACGCAAAGCAAAATCAAAAATAGCTTCCTGCCCTGTAGTCGGTACGATAATGACTCCAATTTGGGCTTTACCTTGTTGATACAGGTTAAGAATTTTCTGATTAAGCTGCTGCATCTCAGCAACACTCAAGATTTTGGCCTGATCAATCACTGGTTGATTTAAGGTCGGTAAACCACGGATGGATTCACCTTCGGCCATATCATTGGTCACTTGCGGCAAGGCAGGCGTTTCAGTATTTTGAGTGGTTGATGTAGTCGTCTTATTCTTTTGCTGTTCTTGAATAATCTTAGCTGCAACCACAACATCACTTTGATCTGTTGCAGTCGCCACTTCAGCCCAAACCGTATGCTGGAAAAATAGTGCGGCAAAGACGAGGGTTAAAACAGCAAATATTTTCTGTTTCAAGTTTTGCTTAAGCACGCTCAACATACGGTTGCTCCTTACAGTTCAGAATCATTTCAACAATTAATTAAATGAAACTGTAGGTGCTTGCTGTGCAGACTGTTCCGCCTTAAAGTTTTCTTTGGTTTTCATGCCAATCACTTTTGCGGTCAGGGCTTGCGGGAACTGACGTACATAGCCATTGTAGTCCTGAACCGTGGTGATATAGCGGTTACGCGCAACTGCGATACGGTTTTCAGTACCTTCAAGCTGTGCCTGTAAATCACGGAACTGCTCATTGGCTTTTAAATCTGGATAATTTTCTGAAACCGCGATCAAGCGAGATAGCGCACCCGTCAATTGGCTTTGTGCCTGTTGGTATTTCTCGAAAAGTGCCGGATCTTCGAGCACTTCTTTATCAACTTTCAAGCCTGCGACATTCGAACGTGCCTGAGTGACCTCGACCAAGACTTGTTCTTCATGTTTGGCGTAGCCTTTCACCACATTCACCAAGTTTGGAACAAGGTCTGCACGGCGTTGGTATTGGTTCTGCACCTCAGACCAAGAAGCATTTACCGCTTCGTCTTTGACCTGCAAGGTATTATAGCCACAACCAGTAAATAGCAAGCTGCTGGCCAATACGGTTGCGAGTGCAGTCTGTTTGATAATTTTCATAAAAATTTATCCTCAAGTTTTTCTTTATATTTTTGCGATAATTTATTGTAATGAGATTTTTTGTCAGCTGTGTAACATTTATTAAAGTTGCTTTATGGGTATTTAAATAAAAAAGGCATCACTCAAGCAAGCTTGAAGTAATGCCGCGCTAAGCACAAACTTTATGATTTGAATTGAAATTAACTATAAATTTTAGATGCAGTTTCCTCTTGAAAACTCGCCATGCCATATTCATCGGCCATACGTGCTTTCCAGTAATTCACCAATGCACTGTAGTCATGTTTGGCAGGATGAAAATCGGCCTGATAATAAGATAAATATTCAGGAATCAATTGCAGCAACATTTTACTGAGTAAATACATGCCAAATAGATTACCGCCCAATTTCGGTAGGCTCTTCCATTTATCCTGCCAGATCAGTCGTGTGGTGGCATACAACGTCAGGCTAGCAAAACCCGTCGTCACACTGCGCATCAGTAAACGGCGAATACGGTCATCACCATACACCGCCTGATAGACATCAAAGGCCACCGAACGATGCTCAATTTCCTCAATCGCATGCCAGACCCATAGTTTCATGGCATCCTCATCCAAGGTACTGAGAATTTCAGGATGCTTAAGAATATAAGCACCGAGCATTGCAGTAAAATGCTCAAACGCACAGGTCAAAGCCAACTGCAGTTTCGGATGAATATTTCGCAGCACATCATCACGTTTTGCCAGCCACGCCTGAAAACGATCAAGATTATAATCATCGCGTCGCCAAGCATCATTAAACTCAGTATGCGCTTTGGAGTGCATCGCCTCCTGCCCAATAAATGCTGCAATCTGTGCTTGTAATTGTGGGTCTTGCACTTTGTCTCGGACATTGCGCACACTATTGACAAAATACTGCTCTCCAATCGGGAAAGTTGACGACAGTGCCGTGAGTAAGTGTGACATCACCGGAGAATTGGCAAAATAATGACGTTTGATTTTGTTTGGGTTAAATTGCAAACGTCGTACCGTAATCCCCAAAGCTCTGGGGCGATTTAAATAAGTTTTTTCCACATTCGCATTTGCAAGAGCCATCTCGATTGCCTGCATCATTTTCTAGACTGTGTTCGAGTATCACGCTGTAAAAAATGCATGCACAGGGCAAAAAAGCTTACAAAATTTGCCAAAACTACCAAAATGATGACTGGTCTAGGTCGATGAGATCGGTGCGACACACTCTTGTTGTTTAATTTTTCTTAAGCTCCACATCGCTACAAGGAATAGTCCGCCCATGATCGCCACCACCACATGAAATGCCAATAGCTGTGCCTGTACCATCGGATAATGCAAGCTTGTCACCGCCCATTTGATCATAAACGCAGTCAGCGTGCCAAATACCGCAATGCCAAAAGTCAGCCCAAGCTGTCTCAGCATATTCAAGATTGCTGCGGCAAAACTCGCATCAGCCTGCGATACCGTATGTAAGCTCAAAGTACTGGAACTCGGTACAATCAATCCAATGCCTGCACCCATCATGCCGCTTAAACCAATAAACAGCAGATAGGAAGAATTGCTCTGGAAACTGATCATTGCGATCAATGCAGTCCCCGAAATGAGCAAACCGATTCGAAGTAATGACAAAGCACCATAACTTTGCTGTAAGCGACCAAACCCGATGGAAACCAATGCCTGCATCAGGAATTGTGGGGCGATCAACCAACCTGCTTGGGCCGCACTTAAATGAACCTGTTCCTGATAAAACAAGGCAAACACAAATAAGGAGCTATAGCCTGCAAATCCCAGTAGAAATGAAATCAGATTAAAGCGCACAAAAATGCGGTTATGGAATAAATGCCGTGGGATCAATGGATGCAAAGCATGTTTTTGATGTCGAATAAAAATCAGAGCAAAAACTATTGAAATCAAGAAACTAAAAGCAATCAAATAACCCAAATGCGCTTGCTGAACCATGATAATGCTATAGGTTAAGGTGGCAATCGCAATCACGCTATAAATCAGCCCTAAATAATCGAAACTGATTTTTTGCTGATTCGCATCTTCAGCAATACCTTTCCAGCCCAAAAATAAGGCCAATAATCCAACCGGCAGATTCAGCCAGAAAATACTCTGCCAGCCCAAATAATGCACCATCAATCCCCCCATCAAGGGCCCAATAATTAAGGCAAAGGCACTGAATGAGCTCCAGTTACCAATTTCCCGTGCTTTGCGATTGGCTTGGGTAAAATGATGTACGATGATGGCCAAAGTCAGTGGAATCAGCATCGCTCCCGCAATGCCCTGAATCACCCGCCCAATAATCAATATGCCAAAATCAGGTGCAGCAGCACAAATCACCGAGCCCAGAATAAAGATGATGACACCGACTAACCACAAGCGTTTACGCCCCAACCATTGGCTTAAAGCACCCACTGCTAACATCAAACTCGACATACTCAACGCATAACTATCAATCACCCATTGTAAATCGGCAAGATGGCTATTGAATTGGGCTTGAATTGCCGTTAAAGCCAGATTAACACTGCTCAAATCCACCAAGCAGAGAAAGGTGCTGGTATACAGTGCCGCAATTAACAGCCGATCATTGAGTTTTGATGTCATTATTTTATCCACTCAGTAAAAATTAAAATGAGAATTATTATCATTAATAGCATAACAAGTTATTGAACACTTGTTAAAGTTTTTATTTACTTTGGCCACAACAGATAGATTGCAGATCATCAACCCTATAAAAAAAGCCCAAGCACGAGGCTTGGGCTTTTTAACAACTTAAATATGCACAATAGGTTTATACGCCAAGATAATCCAAGATACCTTCAGCAGCTTGACGACCTTCCCAGATCGCGGTGACCACCAAGTCAGAACCACGAACCATATCTCCACCTGCGAAGATTTTTGGATTCGAAGTCTGGAATTTAAATTCTTGCTGTTCAGCCGCGACCACACGACCTGAACCATCTAAACTCACATTCGCACCACCGAACCAGTCTGCTGGACTTGGACGGAAACCAAAGGCCAATAATACGGCATCCGCGGGTAGAATTTCTTCAGAACCCGGAATTGGTTCAGGGCTGCGACGACCACGGCTGTCTGCTTCACCCATTTGTGTGGTTACAACCTTAACACCCGTTACTTTACCATTTTCACCGACAATCTCGATTGGCTGGCGGTTGAACAGGAATTTAACCCCTTCTTCATAGGCATTCTTCACTTCACGTGCAGAACCCGGCATGTTGCTTTCATCACGGCGATAAGCACAAGTTACATCATGCGCACCTTGACGTAATGAAGTACGGTTACAGTCCATCGCCGTATCACCACCACCTAGAACGATCACCTTTTTACCATCGACACTGATGTATTCGCTTGGATCTTTTTCCCAACCTTGACAACGGTTCACGTTGGCAATTAAGAAATCCAAGGCATCATAAACACCGTCAAGATCTTCACCAGGGAAACCACCTTTCATATAGGTATATGTTCCCATGCCCATGAACACGGCATCGTACTCAGCAAGTAATTGCTCAATGGTGACATCAACACCAATTTCAGTATTTAAACGGAATTCGATGCCCATCCCCGTGAAGATTTCACGGCGGCGTTTCATCACATCTTTTTCCATTTTAAATTCTGGAATACCGAAGGTTAATAGACCACCAATTTCAGGACGTTTATCAAATACAACAGGTTTAACCCCACCACGTGCCAAAATATCTGCACAACCTAGACCCGCAGGACCTGCACCAATTATGGCAACTTTTTTATTGGTCCATTTAACGCCAGACATATCTGGACGCCAGCCTAAAGCGAACGCAGTGTCATTGATGTATTTTTCTGCATTACCGATGGTGACAGCACCGAAACCATCATTCAGGGTACACGCCCCTTCGCACAGGCGGTCTTGTGGGCATACGCGACCACAAACTTCTGGCAAGGTATTGGTTTGGTGGCAAAGTTCAGCGGCTTGAAAAATTTGACCTTCCGCAATCAACTTTAACCAGTTTGGAATGTAATTATGTACTGGACATTTCCACTCACAATACGGGTTACCACAGCCTAAACAACGGTGGGTCTGATTCGCCGCCACTTCCGCAGTAAAAGGTTTATAAATTTCCACAAACTCTGCCTTGCGGACAGTAATATCTTTTTTCTCTGGATCTTGGCGTGCTACATCCAGAAATTGAAAGTCATTATTAAGGCGCTCTGCCATGTCTCTCTCCGTGGGTAGGCACAGTGATGTCCTTCACCGCTGCACCTGCCTATGTCTTTGCAGTCGTGGAATTATTGTGGATCAGCTTGAGTGGTTTTCAAAAGCGATTGTAAGTTAGCAGCTTTCGGTTTTACCAGCCAGAATTTACGACTATAGAAGTCGAACTCATTACGGATTTTGTAGGCCCAAGCGCTACCTGTTTCCTTGATGTGCTCATCGAGAATACGTAGTAAGTTCTCTTTATGATCTTCCATCGCTTCTGTAGAAATACGATTCAAATCAATCAACTCATGGTTGTAGTAATCGACAAAGTCATTATCAAGGTCAAGCACATAGGCGAAACCACCGGTCATGCCTGCCCCAAAGTTATGACCCACTTTACCCAATACTGTCACGACACCACCTGTCATATATTCACAACAGTGGTCGCCCGCACCTTCAATCACCGCAAATGCACCTGAGTTACGCACTGCGAAACGCTCGCCCGCAGTCCCTGCAGCAAAGACTTTACCGCCCGTTGCACCGTATAAACAGGTATTCCCAATGATCGCTGTGTTTTGGGTCTGGAACGGTGAACCTTTTGGTGGGAAAATCGACACACGACCGCCCGCCATCCCTTTACCGACATAGTCGTTGGCATCACCTTCCAGTTTGATATGCAAACCACCCGCATTCCAGACACCAAGTGATTGGCCTGCAGTACCAACAAGGTTCATCACCACTGGGCTGCCTTCCATCCCCAAGTTGCCATAGCGACGCGCAATCTCACCCGAGATACGTGCACCAATCGAACGATCACAGTTCCCTACGGTGAAGTTAAATGAGCCGCCTGAACCTGCTTCAATTGCTGGTAACATCTCTGCCACCATTTTCTCCGCCAAGATACCTTTATCAAATGGTGCATTGCCTTGAACTTGGCAATATTGTGCCTTACCTTCAGCAGCAGGATGCGACGTCAATAACGCACTGAGATCAAGATGCGCGTGTTTTTCTGTTTCACCTGGTAAAACTTCAAGTAAATCGACACGACCGATCAAATCTTTCAGCGATGCAACACCCAATGCAGCTAACCATTCACGTGTTTCTTCTGCAATAAACTTGAAGAAGTTGATCAGCATTTGTGGCTCGCCAATATAATGTTCTTGGCGCAAGTGATCCTGTTGTGTTGCCACACCCGTTGCACAGTTGTTTAAGTGACAGATCCGCAGGTATTTACAACCGAGCGCAATCATTGGGGTTGAACCGAAACCAAAGCTTTCAGCACCTAAAATCGCGGCTTTGATCACGTCTAGACCGGTTTTCAAACCACCATCGGTTTGTACTCGTACCTTGCCACGCAAGTCATTCACACGTAACGCTTGATGCGCTTCGCTGAGACCCAACTCCCATGGCGAACCCGCATGATGAATCGATGACAGTGGTGATGCAGCTGTACCACCGTCATAACCAGAAATGGTAATGAAATCGGCATAGGCTTTTGCCACACCCGCCGCAATGGTACCAACGCCCGGCTCAGATACCAGTTTTACTGAGACCATCGCTTGAGGATTAACTTGTTTCAAGTCAAAAATCAATTGCGATAAATCTTCAATCGAGTAAATATCGTGGTGCGGTGGTGGGGAAATCAAGGTCACACCCGGCACTGAGTAACGTAAACGTGCAATTAAGCCATTCACTTTACCACCTGGTAACTGACCACCTTCCCCTGGTTTTGCACCTTGCGCCACTTTAATCTGCAATACTTCAGCAGAGGTTAAATACGCAGGAGTAACACCGAAACGGCCTGATGCAATCTGTTTGATCTTCGAGTTACGGATGGTGCCATAACGCGCAGGATCTTCACCACCCTCACCCGAGTTCGAACGACCACCAATGGTGTTCATGGCAATGGCAATGGCTTCATGTGCTTCTGGTGACAATGCACCTAAAGACATGCCTGCTGAGTCAAAGCGTGGCAGAATTTCTTCAATCGTTTCAACCTGATCAATTGCAATTGAATTCGTGGTTTTTAACTTAAATAAATCACGAATAGTGGCAACTGGACGGTTATTCACTAATTCTGCATATTCTTTAAAGTCCTGGTATTGACCTGAACGTACCGCTTTATGCAATGAGTTAATCACGTCTGGATTGAACGCGTGATACTCTTTACCAAATACGAATTTAAGCAAGCCACCTTGATCAATCGGTTTACGATTTTGCCAAGCCGTGCTTGCCAATTTCTTCTGATCACTTTCCAGATCAGCAAAAGTCGCACCTTGGATACGACTTGGTACACCAAGGAAGCATTTATCCACTACTTCTGAAGATAATCCCACCGCTTCAAACAATTGACCACCGCGATAAGAAGCAACTGTCGAAATCCCCATCTTAGAGAGAACTTTGAGTAAGCCTTTCTCAATCCCTTTACGGAAGTTAGCCTGTGCATGGATTGGGTCACCCAAAAGTTCGCCTTTTGCAACCAAGTCATTGATTACGTCATAAGCCAAGTATGGATAAACCGCGGTTGCACCAAAACCAAGTAACACAGCAAATTGATGTGGGTCACGTGCAAAACCTGTTTCGACTAAAATATTTGCATCGGTACGCAAACCGGTTTTAATTAAATGATGGTGCACAGCACCGGTTGCCAATGCAGAGTTCGCAGGTAAATAACCTTCACGCAGGTTCTTATCCGTGAGCACAATTAACGTTTTACCGTCACGAACCGCTTGAGCTGACTCTTCACAAATCCGTGCAATTGCCGCTTGCAAGCCTTCAGCTTCTGCATAGTTCAAATTGATATCAACAACGCCATAGCCTTCACGTTCTTTTTCAACATCACGAAGCTGCTGCATTTTCGAATTCGATAAGACAGGGCTTGAAATGATGATCCGATCCGCATGTTCCGGGCCTTGCTCAAACACGTTCTGTTCACGGCCTAAGCAAGTTTCCAACGACATCACGATTGATTCACGTAATGGGTCAATTGGTGGGTTAGTCACTTGCGCAAACTGCTGGCGGAAGTAGTCAGACACGTGGCGTACTTGACGAGACAATACTGCCATTGGCGTATCGTCACCCATCGAACCCACTGCTTCCTGACCACTTTCTGCGATTGGACGCAATAACTGGTCGCGCTCTTCAAATGTCACCATAAACATTTTTTGCGCTACTTTTAAGGCATCACCCGTTAAACCTTGATCAAGTAACTGCTCTTCAAGCTGAGGGTTGGCTTGTAATCGGATCGCATGGTCACGTAACCATTCACGATAAGGACGCATATTTTTAAGATGGTTGCTGACATCTTTGGTATCCAGCACTTTGCCCGTCAAGGTATCAACCACCAGAATTTGCCCTGGACCAACACGGCCTTTAGATACCACATCTTCAGGCTCATAGCCCCATACACCAATTTCTGATGCCAGTGTAATGTAATCATTCTTGGTGATCACCCAACGCGCTGGACGCAAGCCATTACGGTCCAGCATACAGATGGCATGACGGCCATCTTGAATCACCAGACCTGCTGGGCCGTCCCATGCTTCCATATGCTTCGAGTTAAACTCATAAAAAGCACGTAGGTCTGCATCTAGAGTTTCCACGTTTTGCCATGCAGGTGGAACCAGCATTCGTAGCGCACGGAACAGGTCCATACCACCGCCCACCAAGATTTCAAGCATGTTGTCCAAGCTTGAAGAATCCGAGCCAGTACGGTTCACAATTGGATTTAACTCAGTTAAACCTGGAAGTAATGGATTTTCAAATTTTGGTGTACGTGCCAATGCCCAATTACGGTTTGCAGTAATAGTGTTGATTTCACCATTGTGCGCCAAATAACGGAACGGCTGTGCCAACGGCCAACGTGGTAAGGTATTGGTCGAAAAACGTTGGTGGAATACCACAATATGTGAGGTTAAACGTGCATCAGCCAAGTCAGTATAGAAGTCAGCAATCGCAGCTGGCATCATCAAACCTTTATAGCTGATCACTGTTGTGGCTAATGTGGTCACATAGAAAAGTGGGTCATTTTGTAATTGTTGTTCTGCACGACGGCGCGCCAAGAAGAGTTTACGGTTAAACTCAACCTCAGTTAAGCCCATTGGACAGTTCACTAGAATTTGTTCAAATGCAGGCAATGATTGTAATGCAATCTCACCCAAGGCGTCATTATTTGTCGGTACAACACGCCATGCTGCAACAGTTAAGCCTTCGGCAGCAATTTCTTTATTCAAAATGTTTTTGGCATTTTGCGCTAAAGCAGGATCGATGTTTAGGAATACAGTTCCTGCAGCAAAAATCTCTGTCAGGTTACTCCCGAGTTTCTGCGCTTCTTCACGGAAAAACTGTTTCGGCATCGCCAATAACAATCCGCAACCATCTCCTGTCTTACCATCCGCGGCAATACCTCCACGGTGCGTCATGCAACTTAAACTGTGAATCGCAGTTTCGACCAGATGATGGCTTGATTCACCCTTCATATGGGCAATCAGACCAAAACCACAGTTATCCTTAAACTCGTCAGGCTGATATAAACCTTGAGCGGGAGCTACAGTATTAGGCGATGGCATGTGCATAGCGTACCCTTCTTTAACATGGCTCTTTCGAGCAACAAACAATCAATTCATTTTCTGCGATATTGCCGAGCAACTCATATAAAGTTCAATGCTTCGCGAAAACATTTTTCATGGCGGATTTGCAATATACGCCTTTCTTGTCCCAGACGCAGCGCAATTCGCCATATAAAGTGTTTTCAGTTATTACACCCTCACAAATGTTTGTAAAGCACAAAAACTTTCCATTTCACTAAACTAATGAATCATTTAGTACCAAAAGGAGTAATGAGCAGACAAATTAGCACCACAAAAAAGCAAAAAACATGCCATATAGGCATGTTTTTACTAAATCATTAAAAAAGTTAAAATAACATCAGAGTATTTAGCACTAAGGGCTCATTTTTGCGCACAAAAATGCACCAAAAGATCTCATGATGCTATAAAAGGAAACATCTTTGAACCATAATGGTGCAATTTTTAATTAAATGGATCACTCACTTCTCTTTTTGGAGCATCTGAATTTTCTTTTATTTTCTCAGTAGTTGCAGGGGGTTTAGGCGCCGATTGGCTTTGCTTGACATTCACCACATTGCCCTGTGCATCACGCTGAGTCACTGTCGTTTTTACTGTGGAGGATGTGTCTGTTGTCCGCGGCGTACTTGTAGATTGTGAACCATTGCCGATCAGCAGACTTTCATCTACACGTGGCAATGCTGCAGGTCTTAACTGTACCGCATATAGCTGATTGGTCGCCGACTTCATTTCATCAGAACCCAAGTCATTTACCAAAGCTGCATAGCTTGATAATTGATGTGCTGTAGGGTGAATTGATTCAGGTAGTGCTAAATTCAACTGCGACAATTGACGGTTAGCGTCTTCCGCACTGGCAAATACTCCATAAGCTAAAACGTATTGTTCAGCCTGATCTTCGCCACTTAAACGGAAATATACAAATTTTCTGCGGTCTTCACGATTGAGCAAAAAGTTTTTCACAATCGCCTCATCCGAACTACGGAAAATTTCCATCGTCCATTGGCGTTGATTTTCTTTGATAAACTTAGTTCCACGAAATTCAGGTGCATGCTCACTAGACACCACAACACGCGTGGTTAAGTCCAATGGTTTTACTTCATCGGAAAGTGCACCAAGATGCGTGGTTGCCGCTACTTTTTCTGGCTGAATTTGAATTTGTGCATCCGTTTCAACTGGCTGCGCCTCTTTGACCAGCGCATTACTATCTGTAACACCCCAGAATATCAATGCAGCAATTAAACACGCTAGCGCAAAAACGAGCCAGCTATACTGTTGAATATTTTGCCAAATTGATCGTGATACAGCCATGCTTTTCCCAAATGATTAATTATGCAGTTTGATTTGCAAGAATAGATTGTTTCATCAGCTCAATATCAAAGTCTTTGGTAATCGTCGCTTGCCCCAACTCCTTCAACAGAACCAGACGTAATTGACCATTTAAAACTTTTTTATCGTGCGACATATAAGCCAAGAATTCATCTAATGGAATTTGCGGACATGATATCGGTAAATGAGCGCGTTGAATGATATTTTTTGTACGTTGTAATGCTTCAACTGAAATCCAGCCCAAACGCTGTGACAAATCTGCAGCCATCACCATTCCTGTGGCAACAGCCTCTCCATGTAACCATGTCCCATAACCGAGGTAAGATTCAATCGCATGCCCAAAAGTATGTCCAAGATTAAGCAACGCGCGCTCACCTTGTTCTTTCTCGTCATTCGCAACAATACGTGCTTTGTGCGCACATGAACGATAAACCGCTTCCGCCAACAAATCTGGATTACGAGCAATTAAAGCATCCATGTTTTGCTCTAACCATTCAAGAAAATCAATATCTCCAAGTAAGGCATATTTAATCACTTCAGCCAAACCTGCGGAAAGCTCACGATCTGGCAAAGTATCCAGTTGAGCCATATCCGCAAGCACCACTTGCGGTTGCTGAAAAGCACCCAGCATATTTTTACCCAAGGGGTGATTAATGCCCGTCTTCCCCCCGACACTCGAATCTACTTGCGATAATAAAGTCGTCGGCACTTGTACAAAATATACACCTCGCTGGAAACAGGCAGAGGCAAAGCCTGCCATATCACCAATAACACCGCCTCCCAATGCGAGTACGGTACAATCGCGATTAAACCCAGCTTCCAGTAACGCATCAAAAATGAGATTCAGATGCTGAATGTCTTTATATTTTTCGCCATCTGGCAAAATGCACTGTGCAACTTGTTTATCCAACTGAGCCAAAGCATCGGCATAATGCTGTAGGTATAAAGGCGCTACCGTTGTATTCGAAACCAGCATCACCTGACGTCCATGCAGATAGGGTTCAAGTAATGTTTTTGGATCTAAATGACTACCAATAAAAATCGGATAACGACGATCACCTAACTCAACATGTAACGTTTGCATAAACTTAGACCAACCAAAGACTATTTAACTTGTTTCGATAAAATAACGTGCAAAATACGTTGTGCCAGATCTCGCGCTGCCCCTTGATTTGTTTCAATGACATGATGCGCAACTTCACGATACAAAGGATCGCGTATGGCCAGTAAATCACGTAATTTTTGCTCTGGATTTTCGACTTGTAATAATGGGCGATTCTTATCGCGATAGGTCCGCTGTAATTGCAGTTCTACAGGTGTATAGAGATAAACAACGATACCACGCTGTTTTAAGAATTCACGATTTTTGGATTGTGTAATCGCACCACCACCTGTCGCCAATACCAACAAAGAACGGGAGGTGAGATCATTTAATACATTGGTTTCACGTAAACGAAATCCAACTTCCCCTTCTTTTTCAAAAATCCATGGAATGGTCGCACCGGTTTTGCGCTCAATTTCGTGATCACTATCGATAAAATCACGACCTAACAATTCTGCTAAATGCCGACCTACTGTTGTTTTTCCTGCCCCCATTGGCCCTACCAAATAGATATTTGGCAGGGTTTCAAACGCTTTGCTTGGCAACGCGCCACCTATATTCATTGCGATTATTGAAAATATATTAATGATTTCTGGTCAAAGTGTCATTAACAATTCTCGGTGTCACAAAAATAAGTAACTCTCGTTTATTATCCGTTTTAAGGTCACGACGGAATAAGCGCCCCACGTATGGCAGATCACCCAGGAAAGGCACTTTCACCTGTGAACTGACATTTTCCTGTTCAAAAATACCACCTAGAACTACTGTTTCTCCATTATCCACCAGAACATTGGTATCAATCTGGTTTTTATTAATTGTCAACTGGCCCGTTGGTGTTGGTGTACTTTGTGAATCTTTGGTAATGTTCAGCTTCATCATTACCTTACCATCTGGGGTAATACTTGGTGTGACATCAAGGCTGAGTGTTGCATCAATAAATTCGGTTTTAGGTACAGCATTGGCACCGCCGCCCGTAGAAGAGGTATAAGGAATTTTCTTACCTGATTCAATTTTTGCTGGTTGCTTATCCGCAGTCATCACTTTTGGCGTCGAAATCACTTCCCCATAACCATCTGCTTGCACAGCAGACAACTCAAGGTCCAACATAAAATCAGACAAGCTAATTAAACCGAAAGCAATACGGCTTGCACCAGGAGTTACCGCACCCAAATCGACATTCAGGTTATCCGGACGTTCAATTTCATATTTCCAGCCCCCCGTATCGCTATCTTTCTCAGGCTTTCTTAAGTTCCATAAAGTTGTATCACTACCACCCACCAACAGGTCATTATTTTTGGTAATCCCTTGAGACAGAATCCCCCACTTCACTCCCATTTCTTTGGTGAAATCTGTACTGGCGCTGACAATGCGTGCCTCAATCATCACCTGTTTAACCGACACATCGAGCAAATCAACCATTTTGCGGATTTGATCAATTTTTTGAGAAGTATCGTTCACAATAAGCGTATTGGTTCGAGGATCAACGGAAATGGTTCCTCGTGGACTCAGCAATCCACCTGTCAAAGTATCGTTACTGACAGAGCCTGAAGAAGGACTACTACTGTTATTATTTACATTTTTTCCTTGTGTAATCAGTTTTTCAAGATCCGTCGCTTTGGCATAATTTAATTTAATATATTCGGTTTGTAACGGTGCCAATTTTACACTCTGTGCAACGGCTTTGGCTTCTTCCTCTTCTGCTTTAATCAGTTCAGAAACAGGCGCAATCCAGATCACATTACCATTACGGCGCTTATCCAGATTTTTGGTCTTTAATACAATATCAAGTGCCTGATCCCAAGGTACATCTTTGAGGCGTAAGGTAATATTACCCTGTACCGTATCGGCTGCCACCATATTGATGCCGGTAAAGTCGGCCAATAACTGCAATACTCGACGCACTTCAATATCTTGGAAATCCAGAGAAATCTTATTCCCCGTATAGGTTTGTGCCTTGGCTTTGGTTGGAGAGTTGTCTACAGGACGTTTCAAACTAATAGTCAATTTATTCTCTGCCTGATAAGCCATATATTCATAGCTCCCTGCAGATTGAATGGTAATCACACCATTGCCCTTGTCGTTATAAGCATCCACACTCGCGACCGGAGTGGCAAAATCATTGGTATTTAAACGACGAGCCAAATGGGTTGGGATCTTATTCCCCATGGTTCGGACGACAATTTTACTCCCTTGCTGCTGTACATCGACAGGCGTATTATTTCCCAACAAATCAATGACGACCAAACCTTCACCTTGGCTTCCTCGCTGGAAACCAATATTTGAAACCCCCTGTTGTAGCTGACGTGTAACAACCGATGCTGCATTCACAGTAGGCTTTGCAGAATTAATTTTGAGAACAAAGGTATTTCCCTCAACACGGGTCGTAAATGCACCTGCATCTTTTAAATTCACAATCACACGAGAACGTTGGTCATCTGATGCAACTTCCACTGAACTGGCTTCAGCTGTTGATACGGGAATTGAATTTTGTTTTAAACTCTGTTGCGCTTTATCAAAATCCAGAATCAAACGAGCAGGCTGCTCGAGTTGATAAGCTTGCGGCTGTGGAGGTAGACCATCAAACATCACACGAATTTCTGTGCCTTGATCGGCCAAGCTCATTGGTACGATATTGGTCATGCTGACTTGTGCTGATGCCACTTGCATCACCGCAATCGCAACAGCAGCCATAGAAAATTGACGGAATGCATGATTCATGGTCTTCGCTTCCCCAAATAAAGAATCTTTAAACTGTTTTTTCATTGTTATTCCCTTAATCTTACGGCGCTGGCCCAATTAGAACGAGTGTGCGAGGTCTTTCGACATAACCTTCTCGTCCATCAGGTACAATTTCCACCAAATCAATTTGGGTTGGACTAATTTTAATAATACGTCCTTGATTCATCCCCAAATAACTGCCGACTTGTACACGTTCAATCTGACCATCTGGTGTTTGGATCAGCGCAATGGTGTCATTGCTTTTACCACGCATACTGCCTTTCATATTCAGCGACTCCAGTGCATAAGCTTCGAGTGGCTGTGGCTGGCGGTTAAAGTTCGGATAAACACGTTTACCGGCCATAATCTTTAATTCAGCAGCCAGCGAGCTCGGCATAAATGGGCTTTTCAACTGATGGGCTGAATAATTAAATAAAGGCACAGGCGTAAATACCGGTGCAGGCTCAATCGGCAGCGGCGGCTGATTACGAATTTCTGCCATCTTTTGATTGACTGCATCAATACGAGAATCACAACCGACAAGGCTTACCCCAATTAAAAAGCCAAGTAATAATTTATAGTTATTCACTACTATTTTCCTCCTTGTGCAGGTGGAGTAGTTGCTGTTTGAGCGGCTGGTGTCCCCGCAGCATTATTAGCTTGATCATCCGTGCCAACATAACGATAGGTTTTTGCCTTAACCGTATAATTCACCACAGGAATATCAGATTTTTTCTGTGTATCTTCTTTTGCTTCAACAGTAAAGTCATGCAAAGTTACAATACGCGGTAAAGCGGCAATACCCGTTACAAATGAGCCAAAAGCATGATAATCCCCTGTCGCATCAATACTGATTGGCTGCTCAATAAAGAACTCTTGCTTGACCTCATTCTCTAAACGGATATTTTTAAATTTCAGTCCAGAGTTCACCCCTGTCAAGTTAATATCTTCAACCAGACTTGGAATTTCCGTTTCTTTTGGCAGCTGTTCTAACTGTTGATTAAAATTGGCTTCCATTTCCTGAAGCTGTACTTGGTATTGCTGCAAGTTACGTAGCTTTGAGTCTTTTTCTTTAAACTCATTTAATAAACTTTGCTCTTTGGCTTGTTCATTATCAATCGACTCCAACTGAGACTTAATCACCAAAAAATAACCCAGCGCAGCAACAGCCAAGAAAATAAAAATCCAGCAAGTAATTTTGACGGATAATGGCCAACTACCATAATTATTCATATCCAGCGTATTGAATTTCTGGAAAAATTGATCTACCGTCATTTTCTTTTTCTTGGTAACAACGGTATCTTGATTCAGATCCTCTGATTTATCTAGGCTCATTTTGCTACCCCGACTACCCCTGATGCCGCTGGTTCTGAGGTTGGTGCAGCCTCAGCCGTTGTACCAAGCTCACCCAAATCTACAGTGACGACAAAACTGCCATAATTCTCCTCAACCCGAGGCACCAAAGAACTGGCTGTTTTATCTTTATTCTTGTTTTCATCCACAGCGAGGAATGAGTTCATGAAGGCATTTCGGTACCACGGAGAAGCTTCCAGATTACGCAACAGTTCCGCCACGGTATTTGGACTTTCCGCTTTTCCTTCAATGCTAAACTTATCACCAGTACGGCTAAACTTGGTCAAATACATGGTGGGTGGCGTGACACGTACCAACTCATCCACCAAACGCACCGTAACTGGACGTTGACCTTGTAAGCCTTGAATCAACTTCATCCTTTCAATAATGGCATTACGGCGTTCCTGCAAGCCATCCAATGCTTTCAATTGCGTATCCAAATTCTGATTGGTACTCACAATCAACTGATTGGCTTGCTCTTGATCACTCAATTTATGATCAAAATACACCCATCCTGAAAAAACCGATGCGACCCCCAATGCAGCAACCCCAACACAAAAGACAATAAACTGTTTCTTTTTTTGTTCTCTTAGCTCGTCACGCCAAGGGAGTAAGTTAATCTTTGCCATTAATCAAAACTCCTCAATGCCAAACCACATGCGACCATCAAAGAAGACGCATCGTTTTCAATTTTTTTAATATCAATTTGGGGAGAGAAACCCATTTGTAGAAATGGATTGGCAATCGTGACGCGGTAACCGAGTTTTTGCTGTAATAGCTTGGCTAGACCTGGAATATTGGCATTTCCACCCGCCAACAGGATATGATCAATTTCATTAAATTGAGACGATGAAAAGAAGAATTGCAGTGAACGTGCTGCTTGTTGAACCACAGCATCCAAGAACGGTTCAAGCACTTCGGTATCATAATCATCAGGCAAAGTGCGCTCTTTCTTGGCACGACCTGCCTCTTCAAAAGAAAGGCCATAACGGGTCTGAACATCCTGTGTCAGCTGACGACCACCAAACACTTGCTCACGGGTATAGATAATCTTGCCTTTTTGCATCACAGACAACGTGGTCATGGTATGGCCAATATCTAAAATACCGACAGTATTCGCCCCCATTGGCAACGTATCTGCAAATACACTAAACGCTCGCTCCATCGCGTAGCTTTCAACTTCAGCAATTTTGGCAGTTAAACCGGCAAGTTCAAGTACTTCTACGCGTGTATCCACATTCTCGGTACGAGTCGCGACCAAGAGTACATTGACCCGATTCTGATTCGCCAGACGATCAGATAAAACCTCAAAATCAAGACTGACTTCATCTAATGGAAACGGGATATATTGCTCAGCATCCATCCGAATCTGAACTTCTCGTTCTTCATCAGACATATCCGCATCCATTTCAATGATCTTGTTGATCACCATAGATGTCGGGACGGCTATAGCGACATTGGTGGTGTGAGGATTTGCAAGGTTAACTACTCTCTCAAGCGCATCCCCTACCGCCTCTGGATTCAATATGCTTTTTTCCACGACACTGCTTTCAGGCAATGGCATCACTGCATAGCTTTCAACCCAATATCTACCGTTCTTTACAGAGAGCTCCAATAACTTAACAGTTGTCGAACTAATATCGACACCCACTAACCCCTTATTTGGTTTACGATATAACCTGAGCACAGTACTTTCCTATTATTTTTTTATCCCCAAAAAATACAACATACTAATTTAGTTTTGGTCTTTAATTGATACGGATACAATAACTCATCTAACAATCCGCATGTCTAAAGGATATACTGACCACAATTAGTTTGCCATTCGCTCTTATTAAAACTTACTTATTATGAAAAAGCTATCCAGTTCTGGTATTGTTCGCCCATTTTTTTTGATCGTTATTATTATCTTAGTCTCACTTCCAATGGGATTTTATGGCATGTATCTCTATCTTGCACCTTCGCTGCCAGATATGAGTTCACTCAAAAAGGCGCCGTTATTAAAACCATTGCAAGTCTATACGACGGATAACCAGCTGATTGCAGAATATGGTGGGAAATTATCCATTCCTGTTAAGTATGAACAGATCCCGCCAACCTTTATTCATGGTTTTCTCGCAGCCGAGGATTCTTCTTTTTTTGAACATAATGGGATTAGTTTTAAAGGGCTTGGGCGAGCACTTACTGAATCTGTTACTGGGTCTGATGTCCAAACTGGGGGCTCGACCATTACCATGCAGGTGGCGAAAAACTATTATTTAAGTCCAGACCGAACCCTTCGACGCAAACTAACCGAAGTGTTTCTAGCACGTAAAATCGAGCAAAACTTAACAAAACAGGAAATTCTGACCGCTTACGTCAATAAAATTTTCTTAGGTAAAAATGCCTATGGAATTGCGGCAGCTGCACGGGTCTATTACAACAAAAACCTGAATGAACTGACCACCGCACAAATGGCCATGATCGCGGGCCTTCCTAAAGCACCTTCAAAATATAATCCTGTGGTTAATCCAGAGCGAGCGCTAGAACGCCGAAACTGGATTTTAGGTCGCATGCTACAGCTGGGCTATATCAACCAAAACCAATACCAGCAAGCAGTCGCAGAACCGATCAATTTAAATATGGTTGATCGTTCCGTCAGTAATGTCTTCCCCTATGTCGGTGAAATGGTCCGTTCAGAACTGGTCGAACATTTTGGCGAACAAGCCGTCGATTCAGGTTACAAGGTTTACACTACCATTGACAGCAAACGCCAGCGTTATGCTGAGCAAGCAATTCAAGATGGTTTGGAAGCCTACGATCGTCGTCATGGCTGGCGTGGTCCTGAGGCTCATGATAAACCGTTGAAGCAATTTATTGCTTATGCCAATACCTATCCTGCACAAGTGATCAAGGTCAATAACAATTCTTTTGATGCCTTAATGCAAGATGGCTCAACCGTGACGGTGAACTGGTCAGGGATGTCATGGGTGCGCCCTTACCGCAATGCAAATAGTGTCGGCGGTGCGCCATCGAATGCCTCTCAGATTGTTAAAGTCAAAGATATCATTCGCCTACGTCCAAATGAAGGCAAAACCGTTTGGTCACTGGTTCAGGTTCCTAAAGTCCAGGGGCAGCTCATTGCCATCAACCCAAATGATGGCGCGATTGAAGCAGTGGTCGGTGGATATAACTTTTATCAATCTAAATTCAACCGCGCAATACAGGGCTGGAGACAGCCTGGTTCAACCATTAAACCCTTTGTTTATGCATTGGCACTAGAGCGTGGCATGACCCCGTATAGTATGGTCAATGACAGCCCGATTACCATTGGTAAATGGTCTCCAAGAAACTCGGATGGCCGCTACCTTGGCATGATTCCTCTGCGTCGTGCGCTTTATTTATCTCGAAATACGGTGTCTGTGCGTTTATTACAAAATGTCGGCATCGAACGTACGCGTCAATTGTTTATGGATTTTGGTTTACAAGAAGACCAAATCCCGCGTAACTATACCATTGCTTTGGGAACACCTCAGGTACTCCCTGTACAAATGGCAACAGGCTATGCCACTTTTGCGAATGGTGGTTATCGTATTCAGCCACACTTTATTAAACGTATTGAAGATGCTTCAGGCAAAGTGATTTATGAAGCGAAGCCTGAATATGCATGTATTCCATGTATTAGCAATCCAAATACCAATACAGAACAGCAAACTGCAGAAACAGACAAAGATAAAAATAAATCCAAAGATCAGGTCACAGACATCACCAATCAAAGCCTAGATCAAGACAGTGCTGCTTCTGAGGCACAACTGGTGGCAGCGGATACAACACAGGCAACCAAAACCAATAGCGATTACCGTCAAGCACAACGCATTTTAAAATCAAGCTCAGCCTATGACATGGCCAACATCTTGCGTGATGTAATCCAGCATGGTACGGGTCGGGCAGCATTGAAAATTGGCCGTGATGACTTAGGCGGTAAGACAGGAACCACCAATGATGCCAAAGATGCATGGTTCGCAGGCTTTAATGGTAACTTAGTTGCGATTGCTTGGGTCGGTTTTGATCAACCACGTACCTTGGGCCGTCGTGAATATGGTGGCGTTGCTGCACTTCCAATCTGGACCAACTTTATGGGTCAGTCTTTAAAAGACACACCATCCGCATGGGTTCGTCTGGATAAAGATGCCAAAGATCCAATCTCTCGTGATAAGTTGCAAATCCAGCAAAGCGAAGATAAAAAGGAATATCGCGCCTCTCCGCCATTGGCTCGTCCACTTTATCGCCCTGCACCACCAGCACCAACACGTTCTGTACAAAATGACTTTTCAGACTTACCTGGAACACCAGCAACGCCTGACGAACAACCAATTGAGCCTGCTAAAAAACAACCACCAGCAATGGGGTCAAACTCAAAAACTCAGACCCCACCGCCACCTAAAGAAAAGGACGGTATTGAGCATTTGATTAATCAGATCCAGTAAATAAAAAACAAGCCATCAAATTGATGGCTTGTTTTTTTTCTGAAACAGATAAATTTGAAAAGCAGCAGTCACCTCAAAGGTCTGTGCTTGCTCCAGTGCTTTACGTCGCTCAGGATTCGCTTTATATGCATAAGGGGTCATCGCGATTAAGTTCTTTAAAGCCTGTTGTTCCAATTGCATTGGCGCTTCAACAATTTGAGCCTGTTTTAATTCAAACTGAGCCTCCAACTGCTGCACAAACTTCTGCGGCTCATGTAAATTGACTTGTTCAAACAGGGCTTCACGTAAATCGAAAAGATGCCTTGGTGCAGGTGTGACTACGATTAGGTGGCCATCATCAGCTAAGACTCTAACGATTTCATCTTGTGGAATGGGACTAAATAAGCTGGTACAGAGATCCATCGAGTGATCCTGAACGGGCAATGTTGCCCCTGTTCCCACAACCCAAGTCACTTTTGTATTTAATTTCGCAGCGCGTTGTACCGCAGTTTTGGCAATATCCACACCTATACACTGCTGAGTATGTGCTTGCATGGCACTGGTATAATATCCCTCACCACAACCAATATCTAAAACAGCGCGTGGTTGGAGCTGCTGCAATAATGCAACAACGGCTTGTTGTAACGGCTGATAAAAGCCAGCTTGCAGGAACTCACGGCGTGCCAATACCGACTCAGCTGTATCTCCTGGGTTCTTGCTATGCTTGTGTTGCACCACATGCAAATTGACATAGCCTTGTTTGGCAACATCATAATGATGCCCTGTTTCGCATTGCCAAGAATTCGCGACCAAATTCAAGGCTTGGCGACAAACAGGACACATCAATAAACTCATCTATTTTCTCCAAACATAAAAAAAGCTGGTCATCACCAGCTTCTTTCTTGAATCATGGTTTAACGTAATTTTAGCGTCATTAGACCCAATACAACGAGGAAAATGGTAATAATCCAGAAACGGATAACCACTTGCGTCTCTTTCCAGCCTTGCTTTTCATAGTGGTGGTGTAAAGGTGCCATCAAGAATACGCGCTTATTGCGCATCCGTAATGAACCGATTTGCAAGAAGACCGAAATTGCTTCCATCACAAAAACACCGCCCATAATGGCAAATACGATTTCCTGGCGAACCATTACCGCAATCGTGCCAAGCATGGCTCCAAGCGCCAATGCACCCACATCCCCCATAAATACTTGGGCTGGATGTGCATTGTACCAGAGGAAGGCTAAACCAGCACCGACCATAGCAGAGCAGATTACCACCAGTTCCGAGGTATATTTTACATAAGGAATATGCAGATATTCAGCAAAACGAATGTCGCCTGATAAATAAGCAAATACCCCTAAACCGGCTGCCACCATCACAATCGGCATAATCGCCAAACCATCCAGACCATCGGTCAAGTTGACCGCATTGGAGGCACCATTAATAACAAGATAAGTGAAGCCAATAAAAGCTAAACCGAATGGCACAGCCGAAAGCGGAATGGACAGATTCTTAAAGAACGGGATCAGTAGATCCAGCATATCTGCCGTATGCTGAAGACTATCTTGTTGTTTCGCAATTAGATATAAGGCAATGCCAGCACCCAAAGATGCCACTGAAGTCCAGAAAAATTTCTTACGCGCTGGCAAACCTGCATTGTCTTTATAACGGACTTTAATCCAGTCATCCGCCCAACCCACTGCACCAAATACCACCATCACACCGAGCACAATCCAGACATAAGGATTGGATAGATCAGCCCACAACAAGGTACTGATCCCAATCGAAAGCAGGATTAAAATCCCGCCCATGGTTGGTGTCCCCATTTTCTTGGCATGGTTTTCAGGTGCAAACGAGCTCACCGCCTGACCATATTTTAATGCTTGTAATTTACGAATCATCACTGGCCCTAAAACCAGCCCGATCGTCAAGGCAGTCAGTAAACTCAACAAAGAGCGCAATGTTAAATAACGAACAACCTGAAACGAACTGTTATAGCCCGCCAATTGCTCAAATAACCATAACAACATTTAAATTTTCTCCATCAAGTCAGTCATCAACGTTTCCATATGGGTATAACGAGACCCCTTGAACAGGAAACTCATTGACTGGGGTTGATGTGTTTGGACTAAATTAATTAAAAACGGCAATGCATCTGCTTGAGAAGCAAAAGCATGTAACTTTTCCGCATGGCTGGAACCCTGTTCAGCAGCTGCAGCAAACTCACCGACGACAATCAATTGATCTAAAGGCAAAGCGGTTAAGTCTTTCCCCAGATCATGGTGTTCTTGCCAACTACTTTCACCTAACTCCCCGATATCTCCCATCACCATGACTTTTAAGCCTTGCTGTTGCAGCAAAACCTGTGCCGCTGCACGCATAGACGTTGGATTGGCATTATAAGTATCATCAATAAATAGATGATTTTGGTGTTGAATAAAGTTCAAACGACCTTTTGCCCCTTGTGCCTGTTCCAAACCTTGCACAATATCATCCAGTGCAATGCCGATTGCCAAGGCAAATGCGGTCGCTGCTGCTGCATTCTGTACATTATGGGCACCTGCAAAAGGTAAATTCACCACGCGTACGCCTTGTGGCGTATGCAGTTTAAATTGGGCGGATTGAGGATGAAGTTGAACATCGCTCGCAAAGATATCTCCGCCTTCGCCAAAACTGAGGATTGGATGTGCTTGCGCACTGTCACGAATCGTTGCGGTGAAATCATCATCGGCAGGAACAATCGCAGTCCCTTCAGGTAAGATATGCGTATAAATCTCGGACTTGGCACGACAAATGCCATCACGACCACCAAACTCACCGAGATGTGCTGTGCCAATATTTAAAATGCCTGCCACATGCGGTTGAACCAGATCCGAAGTATAATCAATTTCGCCTTGATGACTGGCACCCAGTTCCATTACCGCATATTGATGCTCTGGACGTAACTCAAGTAGCATCATCGGTACACCCAAATCATTATTGAGGTTGCCGCGGGTAATTAAGGTCGGGGCCAGACGGGATAATATGCTACCAAGCATTTCCTTGGTGGTGGTTTTACCACTACTGCCTGTCAGAGCAATCACTTTCAGTTGCGGATTCTGTTGACGGCGATAAGCACCAAGCTGCCCCAAAGCCAAGCGGGTATCTTTTACGATTAACTGTGCAATATTTGCATCGATCGGGCGCTCTACGATCGCAATTTGACACCCTTGCGTTGCCACTTGCGCCACAAAATTATGCGCATCAAAACGCTCACCTTTTAAGGCAAGAAAAGCATCACCAGCTTCTGCATGACGTGAGTCGGTTAAAATACGCTTAATTTCACCCTGAGGCAGATTTTGCTTGTACCACTCACCTTGAGTCGCCTGCTGTAATTGTTCTGCTGTCCAAGGTTGTAATGGAACGGTACTGGTGGTTGAAGTATGCATACGCTTTTTTACCTTTTAAACCTATTGCGCAGAATAAGCTGAATCGACAGCATGAAGCTGTGTTGCAATGGCAGACTGCACCTCCACCACATCATCAAACCAATGACGGACCCCATCAATTTCTTGATAGTTCTCATGCCCTTTACCTGCAATCACGACAATATCTCCCGCTTGCGCCTGAGCCACCACAAATTTAATCGCTTCACGACGATCATGAATTTCATGCATCACATGTTGTACAAAGTTGATGCCTTGTTTCATATCTGCAAAAATCTGTTCAGGATTTTCAGTTCGTGGATTGTCTGATGTGAGAATCACAGGATTGGCATGATCAAGCGCAGCCTGCGTCATCAAAGGACGTTTACCCCGATCACGATCACCACCACAACCAAAGACAGCCCAAAGCTGACCCGTAACGTGGCGCTTTAGCGTGGTCAGCACTTGGATCAAGGCATCTGGGGTGTGTGCATAATCCACTACAAACAAACGCGATGTATATTGGATCACCTGCATGCGGCCTGGAGCACCTTTAAGCTGAGGCACAAACTGAATCAGATCAGCCAAGGCAAAACCTGCATACTCAGCCGCAATCAAACTTGCCAGTAAGTTCTCAACATTAAACTGTCCAAGTAATGGACTTTGTACTACATACGAACCGCTTGGGCTGATCAGGCTAAAACTTGCTCCACTCAGACGATACTGTAAGTCCGCAATATGATAATCCGCTGTCGCTTGCGTTAAGGAATACGTCAAAATTTTAGGTTGTGCTGGATTGGCTCTCGCCGCCGCCAACATCAGAGCCCCATGTTCATCATCCAGATTAATGACCACAGCTTTTAAAGTCGTAAACTTGAATAACAAAGCTTTGGCTTCAGCATAGGCGTCTAAAGTGCCATGATAATCCAGATGGTCGCGACTTAAATTGCTATATACTGCAATTTCGAGTTCACAGCCATTCAGGCGGCCTTGCTCCAAACCATGTGAGCTGGCTTCCAATGCAACAAAACTCGCCCCTTGTTTGGCATAGTCATGTAGTGCCTGTTGCAATTGCAATGCATCTAAGGTGGTATGCGTTGATGGGGTTAAATCTGGCAAAATACCATTGCCCGTTGTTCCCATTACAGCGCAACCTTGCCCTTGTGAGCTGACCAATTCCGCAATTAAACGAGAAATGGTGGTTTTACCATTGGTTCCTGTCACTGCAATGCCTCGCAATGGCACGACAGGATCAAGCGCTTGCAAATATTGCTTTTGCCATTCACCCATTCGATAACGAACATCTGAACAGACCCATTCCCTATCTAGCCCCAATTCAACTTCACTAATAATCGCCAATGCACCTGCATTTAAGGCATTTTGTGCAAACTGACGAGTTTTTTCAGGTTGGCTATAACTACTTAGGGCAATAAAAATTTGCCCTGTGCTGACTTTGCGACTATCCAGACAAAACCCTGTAAAAGGTTGCGTATACCAAGCCGCATCGATATTGATCGGATGTATCTGTTGAAAACTAATCGACATAATCTACCTACGGATTGGATTTTATAGAAGTATCAAGTGGCTTATCTAAAGGCACATTCAGCAGACGCAATGATTCTTGCATGATTCTTGCAAAGACTGGAGCAGCAACAAGACCACCGTAATAACGTCCTTGCGGATTTTCCACCACTACAATCATGGCCAGACGCGGATCACTGATCGGGGCAACCCCAGCAAACAAAGCACGATATTCATTGTTTGAATACCCTTTACGGTCTGCACGCAATTTATGTGCAGTTCCTGTTTTACCCCCGACACGATAACCTGGAATCACTGCTTGCTTTGCGGTTCCGCCTGGCATAGTCACTTGCTCAAGCATCGTTAAGACTTGATCCGCTATTTTAGGTGCAAGAACCTGCTTGCCCTCAGGGGCTTTATCTAATTTACGCAGACTCAATGGCATTTGCACACCATGATTGGCCAGCATGGCATAGCCTTGTGCAACCTGCAAAATAGTCGCATTCAAACCATAGCCATAGGCCATCGTACCCAATTGAGAAGGATTCAGCTTGTCACCCGAGTACAATAAACCTGCACTTTCACCCGGGAATTTGACCGCCGAACGTTGACCAAAGCCTGCACGTCTAAAGAAGGACGGCACCGTGTCTTTGGGCAGAGATAGCGCAATTTTAGCCGAGCCTACGTTCGAAGATTTAATGATTACCCCTGAAACCGTTAATGCACCATAGTTATGTGTATCACGGATAGTATGCCAGCCTAAACGCATTGAGCCGGGTGAAGTATTAACAATAGTGTTCGGCGTATATTTACCACTTTCCAACGCTGCTGCAACTGTAAATGGCTTCATGGTCGAACCTGGTTCAAACATGTCAATCGCACCACGGTTACGCATGGCGTCTTTATTATTGAGACCATTTTTGTCGTTCGGGTTGTACGATGGCCAGCTGGTCATTGCCAAAATCTCACCCGTTTTCACATCAACCGCAATCGCAGTCGCCGAACGTGCATTATTGGCGACACCTGCTGCAGTCAATTCACGATACATGATATATTGCAGACGTGAATCGATGCTCAGGGTGACATTTTCGCCTGATTCTACTTCTTTAATTACTTCTGAGACTTTAAGGCGGTTGCCTTTTTTATCACGAATGATTTTCTGCTCGCCATCCACTCCAGACAACTGTTTATTCAGTTGCATTTCCAAGCCTTCGATCCCCACCCCTTCACTATTGGTCAAACCAATAATCTGTGCATTTGGTTGCGGTTGCGGGTAATAGCGCTTGTAACTTTTCTCGGCATATACCCCTTGGAAATTACGCTTGGTAATTAAATCTGCTTGCTGCGGTGGAATTTCTTTTTGTAGCACCAAATAACGTGAGCGTGGACGTGCCTGCATTTGTTTTTTCAAATCCGCACGGTCTACACCAACAGCATCTGCCAACTCATCTAGATTTAAATTTTTATCGGGCAATTGACGTTTTAATTTACGGTTATGTGGATCTTTTTTTAGCTCAGCAGTAATTTCATCAAATTGCTGCTTAGTTTCCCAATAGTCTCTTGGATCAATCACAATTTTCATGATTGGCGTGCTAATCGCCAAAGGAACACCATGACGGTCACTGATCACACCACGCATCGCTTCTAAGCGTTCGGTACGTAAAATATTGGCATTGGCTTTATTTTGCAGAAAGTCTTTATTCACCACTTGCACATAGAATGCACGCGCAACCAGTACCACAAAGCACAGCAGCACTGCGCCCCAAAGCAAGTAAAATCGCCACATATCCAAAGCAAGGGTCGGTCTTTCAGAAATGGACTGCTGTTTTTTTCGTATTGGTTTACTTCGCTTATCTGCCATACAGCATGCCTTATTTATCTTGCTTTGAAGTCATAGGTAAAGAAATCACGACCGTCTGCGTCGCTGGTGGTGAAAACATAAGGAGTTGCGTCACTGCGCGTGAACCGATCTGGGCAGTTGCCCCGAAGGTCTGTTGCTCAATCAGCAAACGCCCCCATTCAGCGTTTAAATCATCTCTTTCACGCATATAGGCACTCAAGTCACGATAATCATGCCGATATTCAAACACTTGAAACACCACCATCATCGCACTGATAAATACCAATGCAACGAGTACAGCATAAACAGCAACCTTTTTCAGTCCCTTTCTGCTGCTTGATCTAAGGTCTTCGTCATTGTTGTTGTTCATTCTCAGCCTTTTTGCTCTAAGCGCTCTGCAACACGTAGCCATGCACTACGCGAACGAGGATTTGCTTTTACTTCTGCTTCACTCGCACGAATACGAGAAACTTTCTTTAAACGTCGAGTATCCACCTGTGCTTGAGGCATGCCCCAACCCGAATCTTCAGGTAAGCTCGATTCTTTTTGAATAAACTGCTTGATTAAACGATCTTCCAAAGAGTGAAAGCTAATCACTGCCAACTGCCCTGTTGCTTTTAACAAGCTTACAGCTTGCGGCAAAAAGCTCTCGATATCATCAAGTTCTTTGTTAATTGCAATACGAATCGCCTGGAAAGTCCGCGTTGCAGGGTGTTTATGCTTTTCCCACTTTGGATGTGCTGTTTTAACCACTTCTGCCAGTTGTGCGGTAGTGCTCATTTCACCAGCCAGTTTAATCGCTTTGGCGATACGGCGGCTATAACGTTCTTCACCATATTGGTAAATAATGTTTGCGAGTTTTTCTTCTTCAATTTCAAGTAACCATTCTGCTGCGGTTGGACCCTGTGAATTGTCCATACGCATATCCAGTGGGCCATTTTGCATAAAGCTAAAACCACGTTCTGCTTGATCCAGCTGTGGCGATGAAACCCCAAGGTCCGCCATAATCCCGTCAACTTCGGTAATCCCGATATGAGCGAGCTGCGCTTGAATATCAGCAAAACTGGCATGAATAATTTTAAAGCGCGGATCTTCTTGTTCTAATTGTGCTGCAACCTCAAGGGCTTGTGGATCTTTATCAAAAGCATAGACGCGTGCATTGGCATCTAGTTTTGACAGTAATAGCTTGGTATGCCCCCCCCGTCCAAAGGTTGCATCAACGAAAATACCAGTATCGCGGCCTGCCAATACGCCATCAACGGTTTCATGAAGTAAGACAGAAATATGCGACATAAGAAATGAATCAACAGCTAAAAATGTAACTGCACATTATCACCTTGTTTTATGCCAGTACCAAACGACTTTTTGTAGAGAATTCTTAACTTTTCATAGATAAAACCGTTTTCTTATCATTTTTCAGTCAATAAAAAAGCAAATACTGCCTGTATTTGCTTTTTTAAATTAAGACACACACAAAATAGCAGCCTGGCCTATGGTTTTTCTGCATAAATTTGATCGAAGATTGCTCCGTTCACAAAATGGGTTTTCTGCGCTTTTGCCCACCCGCCAAATACGTCATTAATTTTGAAAAGTTTAATTTTAGGGAATTGTTGTGCATATTTGGCAGCCACTTGAGGATTACGTGGACGGAAATAATATTTTGCAGCCAGATCTTGCCCCAAAGGTGAATAAAGGAAGTTCAAATAACCTCGTGCTAATTGACGGTTACCATTTTTATCGACGGTTTTATCCACGATTGCCACTGAAGGCTCTGCCAGAATGGAAATGGATGGATATACAATTTCAAATTTATCCTTGCCCAAACCTTGGGTCGCCAATAATGCTTCATTTTCCCAAGACAGTAGCACATCGCCAATACCGCGCTCAGCAAACGTGGTTAAGGAGCCGCGTGCACCCGAGTCGAGAACTTTGACATTCTGATAGAGTTTTTTTACCAGTTCACGCGCTTTGGCATCATTTCCGCCTGGCTGCTTCAGTGCATATCCCCAAGCTGCCAGATAAATCCAGCGAGGCGCCCCCCCTGTTTTCGGATTCGGGGTAATGATTTCCACTCCGGACTTGGTCAAATCGTTCCAATCACGGATATTTTTGGGATTGCCTTTGCGTACCAAAAATACAACCGTTGAAGTGTAAGGAGCTGAATTGTCTTTAAATTGTTTTTGCCAGTCTTTACGGATTAGACCTGCATTGGCAATTTCATCAATATCATTGGCTAGCGCCAAGGTCACCACATCCGCTTGCAGACCATCAATTACTGAACGTGCCTGCTTGCCAGACCCACCATGGGACTGTTTAAAATCCACATCCTGCCCGGTTCTTTTCTTCCAATATTGGCCAAATGCCTGATTATATTCTTGATAAAATTCACGCGTTGGATCATAAGATACATTTAAAAAAGTGGTTGCTGCTTGCGCAACACCATTCAGACCCAACGCCAATAACGCTGCTGCAATAACTGTTTTCATTTTATTCTTCGCTCCTATCACCCCGTTTGTGTTCACTATATTTATTTAAAAATATTTTACAATCATGTAGTTATATCAATAAATCAATTACTATTCTGTTTTTTAGATATGTCTGTTGATTGTGATCTTATGTATTTTTAATTAAAATGAGAAAAATTATCATTCTCCACTTTTTCTACACATTTGCTTGCTAAATTCAACTTGTATAGAAAGTAGACAATTTGCTATAAATACCTATCAGAATGTGTCAATTTTTTATATTTTTTGTAAAAAGTGTGACTTAGTTCTACTTTTTTATTAAGATTTATGTTTGAATCGTATTATTAAAGCAATACTATAGTAGTTTGGTTAGTCTTGTAGACTCAAAGTCATAAAGGGGTGTGAGCAATGCGAGCATTAGAATTGAAAAAAACACTATGCTTCAGCTTGTTTTTAGCATGTTCTGTTCAACTGGGGCATGCGGCAGCAATTAAAGAAAGCAGTAACATAAGAACGATTGATAAATCGTCTTCTAGCCTGATTGTTAAAGCGCTTGATCAGCAAAAACGCAATACCAGTATGTTACCGTCATCAGATGACGAGTTAAAAATGCTGAATACGATTCGCACAACGCCAACACAAACATTCTTTGCTAGTCAGCATGAACGTTTTTCCCGTTTCGTTCAGACCATATTCCAACCCCATACTTCTTAATCGTTAAATATGTGCCCCTTCACATATTTAAATCAAGCCTAGTCATGCCGTGACTAGGCTTTTTCGTTATAATCATTTTAATTTAAATTTTAGCTCCGATCATTTATGAAAGTTCGTACCCGTATTGCGCCTTCTCCTACTGGTTTTCCACATGTAGGCACAGCTTATATTGCGTTATTTAATCTATGTTTTGCCAAACAGCACGGCGGTGAGTTTATTTTACGTATTGAAGATACGGATCAACTTCGCTCAACACCTGAATCTGAAAAGATGATTTTAGATTCTTTACGTTGGTTGGGATTAAATTGGTCAGAAGGTCCAGATGTGGGGGGCCCACATGCGCCTTATCGCCAATCGGAACGTATGGGCATTTATAAGCAATACGCTTTGGAACTAGTTGAAAAAGGCCATGCTTTTTATTGCTTCGCAACCGCAGAAGAACTTGATCAAATGCGTGCAGAACAACAGGCACGTGGCGAAACACCAAAATATGATGGTCGTGGTTTAAAACTCTCACAAGAAGAAGTACAACGTCGCCTCTCTGCGGGTGAACCGCATGTGATTCGCATGAAAGTACCTGAAGAAGGGATTTGTAAAATTAACGACCTGCTGCGTGGCGAAGTGGAAATTCCATGGGCACAAGTAGATATGCAAGTATTGTTAAAAACAGATGGCTTGCCTACCTACCACCTTGCCAATGTGGTCGATGACCATTTAATGGAAATCACCCATGTATTACGTGGCGAAGAATGGTTACCCTCTGCACCAAAACACCAGTTGCTGTATCAATACTTCGGTTGGGACATGCCAACCTTATGTCACATGCCACTCTTACGTAACCCGGACAAGTCAAAACTGTCTAAACGTAAAAATCCGACCTCAATCAACTACTATCGTGATATCGGCGTCCTGCCTGAAGCCTTGTTGAATTACCTCGGTCGTATGGGTTGGTCAATGCCGGATGAACGTGAAGTGTTTACCTTAAATGACATGATTGAACACTTTGACGTACAACGTGTTTCACTCGGCGGACCGATCTTTGATGTTGAGAAACTCAACTGGCTCAATGGTCAGTGGATCAAAGGGTTGACACCAGGTCAATTGCTGGATCGTTTATTGGCATGGAAAAGTGACCGCCAAACGCTTGAAGATATTGCTGCTGCGATTCAGCCACGTATCAACTTACTCTCTGAAGCCGTGAATTGGGCAGGTTTCTACTTCAACCATATGCCGCAAATCAGCAAAGAACAGTTTGAAAGCAAGAAGTTGACGGAAGAACAAGTGCGTCAAAGCTTACAGTTTGCAATCTGGCGTTTAGAAAGCCAGTTCACGTGGAACAATGAAACTGTCAGTCAAACCTTGATGGATCTGTCCAACCAGATGGAAATCAAATTACGTGATTTCATGCCTGCTTTCTTTATTGCGATTGCTGGATCAACCAGCTCCACCCCAGTAATGCAATCCATGGTAACGCTGGGTCCAGATTTGACCTTTGCACGTCTCCGTCATGCCTTAGAACTGGTGGGTGCACCAAGCAAGAAAGAACTGAAAGTTTGGGAAAAGCTCAATGAATCACTAAAACTGCCGAAAAATGATGCAAATAGTGAGACTTAATTCAGTTTAATGATTGACGTGTGAGCGCATTCCCCCTAATATTGCGCTCACACATTCTGGGGTCATAGCTCAGTTGGTAGAGCGCTACAATGGCATTGTAGAGGTCAGCAGTTCGATCCTGCTTGGCTCCACCAGAATCTCGAAATCGTAATACGTTATCGAGATAAACGCTATATTTCGCTCATTCGTGTGTTGCCTCATCTGTCCCTATCGTCTAGAGGCCTAGGACATCGCCCTTTCACGGCGGTAACCGGGGTTCGAATCCCCGTAGGGACGCCATATTCTTTACGCTAATAATTATATTTTTATCACAATCTTCTTCAATCAGATTGCACATTTCCGAATTTTCCATAAAATAGCCGCTTCTCTATGCTTGGACAAATTGTCGTATGCAATCTTCCAACTCGAATACGCATTCAGAATCAAAAACTTTAAAACGTGCAATGAGCACTCGCCATTTAGTGATGCTTTCTTTAGGCGGTGCAATTGGTACAGGTTTATTTTTAGGTTCTGGTGAAGTTATCGCTCAAACTGGCCCTGTGGGTGCAATTATTGCCTATATCCTAGGTGGTTTAATTGCTTACATGGTCATGCTCTGTTTAGGTGAACTTGCAGTACATATGCCTGTTGCTGGATCTTTTGGTGCATACGCTCAAAAATATATTGGTCCAGGCACAGGTTATATGATTTCCTGGGTCTACTGGCTCACGTGGACCGCGACCTTAGGCACCGAATTTACTGCTGCAGCCCTGTTGATGCAGGAATGGTTCCCTGATATTTCAATGTGGGTTTGGACCATCATCTTTGCCGTGACCATCTTAGGCTTAAATCTGACCTCGACCCGAATGTTTGCTGAGTCGGAATTCTGGCTAGCCTTAGTTAAAGTCGTCACCGTCATAGCCTTCATTATTTTAGGCTTATTGGCGATTTTTGGTTTGATCTCATTTAATGGTTACGAGTCAGCCCCGCTGTTCCACAATCTGACCGCGCACGGTTGGTTCCCGCAAGGCCTGATCCCCATCTTTACCACCATGCTGATTGTCAACTTTGCTTTCTCGGGCACAGAATTGATTGGGGTTGCTGCAGGTGAAACCAAAGACCCTGCTGAAAACGTGCCTAAAGCCATCAATGCAGCGATCTGGCGTCTATTAATTTTCTTTGTCGGTACCATCATTGTGATCAGTGCCCTACTGCCGTTCCAAGTTGCAGGCTTAGGTGGTGAAGGCGTGAGTAGCAGTCCTTTTGTGACGGTATTTAACTACATTGGTATTCCTTATGCCGATGACATTATCCGTTTCGTGATTATTACCGCACTTCTTTCGGCTGCAAACTCAGGACTGTATGCGGCATCACGTATGATGTGGTCTTTGTCCGATCAACGCCAGCTACCAAGTGTATTCTCCCGTTTATCAAAACGTGGTACGCCTGTGATTGCACTGGTCGTCACGATGTTTGGTGCGATTCCCGGCCTGTTATCCGAACACTTTGCGCCTGAAACAATTTTCAAAAATCTATTAGGTGTTGCAGCCTTCACAATGGTCATTGTGTGGATGAGTATCTGCTGGAGTCAGTTTAACTTTAGACGTCAGTGGTATAAGGCCGGTCATTCAGCAAAAGATTTAAAATTTGCTGCACCGCTTTACCCGATTGTGCCAATTTTAGGCTTTGTCTTCTGTTTCATTACCGGTTTGAGTATGGCTGCAGACCCTGAAATGCAGGCGGGCTTTATTGGCTGCTTGCTGTTTATCGCAGCCTGCTATTTAAGCCATTATGTTTTTTATCGTGATCGTAAATAAACAACCCTCAAAAAATGCAGCTTTAGCTGCATTTTTTTTTTACCTTTTAAACACATTATTTTCTCAACATTTTTACTTAACTGCTTATTTTTGATTATTTATTCCACAAGATGTTTTATTTTTAAACACTTATCCACTTTTTTTAGATTTTCTTGAGAAAAGTGTTTGACACCCCACCCGATTCACCCTAATATACGCCCACCTCTGAAACGTCCCTATCGTCTAGAGGCCTAGGACATCGCCCTTTCACGGCGGTAACCGGGGTTCGAATCCCCGTAGGGACGCCACTAAATTCGAGGAAAAGCAAAGAATTAAATCTTTGCCAAGAATTTAGGCCTAGCGATCAGTATGTATTACATATACCGCTCAGGTAAACTTCCTCAGATATGTCCCTATCGTCTAGAGGCCTAGGACATCGCCCTTTCACGGCGGTAACCGGGGTTCGAATCCCCGTAGGGACGCCAAATTCTGAAAAAGCCACTGCATTGACAGTGGCTTTTTTATTGCCTATTCAGTTCCAATCCCGACCTGAACTTCCAATCGTCCAGACTGTACACGCAGCCCACGGATCTCGAATTGATCCACCAGTTGCTGGACCAGCTCACGGCTTTCTTGCAAGATATTTAAGCCCGGTAAAATACTAAAATCAGTCAGGTTTAATAACTTATCCACCATCCATGAGCGGTTATTAATGAAATCAATAAAGCCTGCTTCTTCCAGATCAATATACCATAAGCGATGCCCTTCTTTTTGAATGCCAGGCACATCACGGATCAGATGATTAATCAAAAACGGAATTGGTAAGGAGTTAATTAATTCAAAACTGACATTGCCAACACGACGTGCTGCCCAATTGGTCAGGGTTCCGCCATGACGGATTTGCAAATCAAGATGCTCATCAACCTGTCGTAAACGTAAATATTTTTCTTGTCCGATACGACATTCCAAGACATTAAATTCAAGTGAAAGACGATATAGAAAACGGCGATAATGCCCATCCAATTCAATATGGAAACGGTCATTCCCACATTCAATTTTAATGTCATCAATTTCGCTACGATCCATTCGCTTGCGAATTTGATTATTGAGCAACATTTCGGGTAGATACAAGGTCAGACTACTTTTGCCCAAAGAGGCTCTTGCCATGGCCAAAGCCACCTGACGTGCTGCTTCACTGGTCTCCGATACCATATCTCGTACGGTATTGCGCACTCCTTCGACACCACGCTTGGTATGATGTGTGACATGATCCAGGGCATCGAGTGCTGCATCTGCCACACCCGCAATATTGCGCGACGTATCACTGGCAAATTCCACCGCATCCTGTGCATGCTGCAATGTTTTATTAATCAGTCGACGTGATAATGATGGTTTCTCGGCAGAAACTTCCGCATCAGCCGGCATTATATCGAACATCGCCTTTTTATCATCTTGTCGATTCAAGATGCTCTCCCTCTTCCCTTTCTTACAGACTCATTTCTTATGAGCATCAATCTGCTTTCTGAACTTATTAGATATTTTTCTGTAGATTAGCATGCTCTGCGCTGTGATTTGCGTATTTTTGTTGCATCGCTTCAAATTATTTGCCACATCAGACCAACAGCAGTTTTAGATAAAATTCTATGGTTCATCAACCTGAATAGATGCTTGTCTATCGTCAGAGCCAAGCATCTGAATTTGCTCTAAACGCAGCACTTTATACTGTTCTAAAATCGATCCCAACTGCCGTACTTGCTCTTGCCCAACACCGAAATTCGATAATTCACGTAAAGCCACCCATGCGGCTTGCATTTGCTCAAACTGACTACCTTTAACCAGTTTTAGCATCATCCAGTCAGCGAGATCGTGCACACGTTTATGCATTTCAAACTGCAATGCAAATAAATGACTGATTAAAGCAGATGCATCCAATTGTCTCAACAATCCTTGAACCTGGCGAAGCTGTTGAGTCTGTTGTTGCAGATGAGGACTTAAAACCTCCTGATTAAACCAGAATGCCAAAGCAATCATATCTTGAACAACCACATCTCGTTGCATATAAAGTGCATTCCGTTCAGGATGCCGTTTATTCAAACGAATATCACCTAAATAGCTCATCAAACCTTGTTCCAAGATGATCTGAATATGACCTAAATCAAAATCTCGCTTTGGTTCCGAATCAGTCTGGCTCAGTTGATCAAGCAATACCGCATATTGAACAGGGTGCTGTAATAAGCACAAAATCTCTGCATTCTGTTGGATGGCTTGCCATAAACAAGTTAGCGGTAGATCGGCTTGCCCTGTACTGCTCATACCTTGCGCCAGCAGATGCTGCCATGCGGCTTGCATCGTATTTTGCTGATGCAAGCTCGTAAACACACTCTGCCCGGTTAAAAGCTGTGGTGCAGTTGCAATCACCTCCTGACTAAAAGGAAGATGCACTTGCTTAACACCCAAAATGCTATTTAAGGATTTTCCCAGTGAATTTAGACCACGCCCCAAATCGGCCAGCAGAGGGGGATTTGATGTCCGTGTTTGCAGAATGGACTTGGGTAATAATAAGCTGACTGCACGTTGTAATCGTTGGTTCTGATTTTTTTGGTCAATCGGCTTCAGATGATGCAACAACAAATACAGCGCATATTCAACATCACTCAGTTGGGGCTGGTATTCAGGCTGATTGCGACTTAATAAACAATCAATATAAGCATAAAAAGCGCTTTCATTGCGTTGTTGCGATTGTTGTGCTGCCCATTCATAGTATTCAATCGCTTGCGTGTATTGCGTCGCCCCGGCATAAGCTTTGGCCAGTGCAATCGCATGTTGTGCACTCGGATAATGTTGTTGGAAATAATGCAAGAGATCAATTTTCGGTTGTTGATCCAGACAGCGATCCAACTGACGCAGATAGCCATTGATGTGTTGCTGATTCGGCTGTTTCACAATGAAATTCAGTCTATAGACCAAACACTGCTCATACCATGCATATTTACGCGCATGCGACTCATAAGCACTCATTAACTCATCTTCAATCAGCTGAATCAATTGGTCAGCATAGAGCATGTCTTCCGCATTCTCATGCCTGAATTGCCATTGTTTGGGTAAAACCACTTTAAATAAACGTAACAGAAAATGCGCACTGAGGTCAGGACTTTGCATCGTCACCAGCATGAGCTTCTCTTGAGCTGACAGATGTTCTTTTCCCTTCTGAATACGCGCTAAACGCAATTTGAGAATCTTGGTGGGTAACATGCGCTTCCTTTCGCATTCTTCAGCCTGCTCAAGTTGCAACTTAGCAGACTGCCCCTGCTTTTGCGAATGGCTTTAGACGAGCTGTCGCAGCGCTTGTAAAGCCAATACGATGCTTGACGCTGGAGTACGATAAACAATAAAAATAAGTAAATTTATGTATTTGAAAGGCTCAGGATTTTTGCTTTCACATAATTTTCGTTAAAATGAACAAAACCGAATAGGAATTCTCTATGCAATATCGTTGCCCCAAATGTCAAAGCGCAAAAATCATGCCTGTCAGTCAAGGGATGAACAGCCCCCGTCCGAATGTACCTAAAAGTTTGGTGCTTTTAGTTCCAGCAATTTTTATTTTATTGCTCTTGGTGCTGATCAGCGTTGGCATGTGGATTTTTGGCAATGGTGCGGGACAAGGCCTGCAAATTGCGACGGTTGTCGTCTTTGCAATCTGTGTCATTGCAGGTGTTCTGTTCTGGCGTGATCTACCTGATTTTAAAATTTCAATGCAAGCATTTATGCAGGCACAGAAATATTGGAAATGCCGTGACTGCAATCATGAATGGCAGAACTAATAAATATTTAGATAGAGATTCACATCAGCTTAATGCTGATGTGAAAGATCTTGTTCAGCTTTTTCAGCATGTTGATGGGTATGCTGACAGTTGATTTCTGCATCATCTTCAATCTGTAAAGTCACCTCAGCAATGCCATGCTCATGCGATAACATTTCGGTTGCAGCACGATGTAACTGATTACGATCAGCATTTGGTGCGAACAGATGAACAGTCAAATGAATATTCTTTGAGGTAATTGCCCAGACCTTCAACTGATGGATACTTTCAACACCCTCTAACGCCAGTAAATCATTTCTGAGCTTTTCAATATCCACTTCTTCAGGCACGCCTTCCAATAAAATATTGATGCTTTGCTTGAGCAGAATCCATGTTCTCGGTAAGACCCAAAAACCAATCGCGACCGCAAGAATGGTATCAACCCAGTACCAGTTGGTGTAATAGATAATCACCGCACCCACGATGACAGCGACTGAACCCAGTGCATCACTCAACACTTCCAGATATGCACCTTTCATATTCAGGCTTTCTGCCGCGCTGGACATTAACAGCTTCATGGAAATGAGATTAATAATCAGACCCAAGCTCGCCACAATCAACATACCAACACTTTGAATTTCAGGCGGTTGCGTAAAGCGCTGATACGCTTCGTACAGGATATACATGGCCACAAAGAACAACATCGACGCATTAAACAATGCTGCCAGAATCTCAAAACGCTGATAGCCAAATGTGCGCTTGTTATCCGCTGGACGTTTGGCAATTTTAATCGCCACCAACGCAATTGCCAACGCAGCGGCATCGGTAAACATATGCGCTGCATCGGACAGTAAGGCTAAACTTTGCGTTATTAAACCTGCGACCACTTCAACCACCAAGAAGGTTGAAGTCAGTATCAGCGCAATGGTGAGTTTTTTGATATTACCTTCTGTGACTGCTGCATGACTATGGTCATGCCCTTGATGTCCACTCATGTAGGACTCCTTTTATCATTATCAAAGCAAGACCTGTTGCAGTCTTACCGTCAGCCAAAGCGAAAATCGCTTTGGCTGGTTCAGATTCTTCTTAATCAAGTGCTTCATTAAGAAGATAACATAAACGGATTAAATTGCACTTTCCTGATGTTTGCTCTGTTTCGCTTCATTCATCCAACGATATACCACGGGCAGGATCAGTAAGGTCAGCAAGGTGGATGAAATAATCCCACCAATCACCACGGTTGCCAGTGGACGCTGTACTTCTGCACCCGTACCTGTAGCGATCGCCATCGGAATAAAACCAAGCGATGCAACAAAAGCAGTCATCAGAACGGGACGTAAACGCAATATCGCGCCATGCCAGGTAGCATAATGAACATCATATTGTGCCCGCAGCTCTTTAATAAAGCTGAGCATCACCAAACCATTTAATACTGCAACACCCGAAAGGGCAATAAACCCCACCCCTGCGGACATGGACAATGGGATATCACGTAGCCACAGCGCCACCAATCCACCCGACAGCGCAAACGGTACACCACTAAACACCAACAAACTTTCTTTAAAATTGTTAAACACAGCCATCAACAGAATAAAGATCATCAACAAGGCCAATGGCACCACAATCTGCATTCTGGCTTTAGCCGAGGCAAGATTTTCAAATTGCCCACCATAACCCAGCCAATAACCGCTTGGTAATTTTTGCTGTGATAACTTCTGTTGCATCTCACCCACAAACGAGCCTAAATCGCGATCTCGAACGTTGGTGGTCACCACGACACGGCGTTTCCCATTCTCACGACTGACCTGAGCCAAGCCTAAAATGTTTTCCACTTTTGCAACGTCTTGCAATTTGATTAATCCGCCATTCGGGAGTTGGATCGGTAACATGGCCAATTGTTGTGGCGTACGCATCACATCATCTAAACGTACGACAAAATCGAAACGGCGGTCGCCCTGTAAAATCTGCCCGACACTTTGACCACCAATACTTGCAGCAACCAAATCTTGGATCGATTTCACCGACAAGCCATATTGCGCCGCCAGTGCATGGTCAATATCGACATTCAGTAACGGTAAACCGTCCGTCTGCTCGACTTTAACTTC
This sequence comes from Acinetobacter sp. CIP 64.2, assembly GCF_000369645.1. Classification (NCBI taxonomy): domain Bacteria; kingdom Pseudomonadati; phylum Pseudomonadota; class Gammaproteobacteria; order Moraxellales; family Moraxellaceae; genus Acinetobacter; species Acinetobacter sp. CIP 64.2. Next base: position 261,749 of record NZ_KB850120.1, on the reverse strand, counting down.
GCTCGAACCCGTGATGGTTCTCAGGGTTTGAGCAACTTTTTCAGCCTCTTGATTCAAGACCTGCATATCATCACCAAACACCTTCACCCCAATATCACTGCGCACACCTGAAATTAATTCATTAAAACGTAGTTCAATCGGTTGTGAAAACTCACTGTTATTGCCCGGGATTTTCTCCACATAAGCCAACATTCGAGTCCGAAGGTCATCGATGGTTTCCGACTTGTCTGGCCACTGATCACGCGGCTTTAACAGCACCACAGCATCGGAAATGTTTGGTGGCATCACATCCGTTGCCACCTCTGCGGTCCCTGTCCGTGCAAAAATCGCTTTGATTTCAGGAAATTCTGCGAGTAATTGCTTCTCAACGCTTTCCTGAATTTTGAGTGACTCTTCAATCCCGGTACTCGGCGCACGCATCAACTGCAAGGCAAAGTCACCCTCACTCAGTTGTGGTGCAAACTCGCTGCCGACGCGCGAGCCGATTGCAGCAGTTAAGACTAAAATCGTGACTGCTCCTGCTATCACGACATAACGGAAAGCATAGGCTTTATCCAATAAGGCCTCATAATTGCGCTTTAATGCCGCCATCCAGCGACTTTCTTTCTCTTTCACTTCACCAGTAACAAATAAAGCCACTGCCGCAGGGACAAAGGTCACTGATAAAATAATGGCACCGATCAAGGCCAACACCACCGTCATTGCCATAGGATGGAACATTTTTGCTTCCACACCAGCCAACGCAAAGATCGGTAAATACACCACCATAATAATGATTTGTCCAAAAATCAGTGGACGTCGCGCTTGTTTCGCTGCCAAGAAAACTTCGGTGAAACGTTCAGAACGGGTCAGCAATCGCCCCTTATGATGTTGTGCTTCGGCTAGCCGTCGAATACAGTTTTCAACAATCACCACCGCACCATCGACGATAATCCCGAAATCCAGTGCCCCGAGACTCATCAGGTTGGCACTGATTTTCTGTTCCGCCATCCCCGTCAGGGTAAACAACATCGACAAAGGAATAATACAGGCGGTAATTAATGCGGCACGGAAGTTCCCCAAGAACACAAACAGAATCACAATCACCAGGATTGCACCTTCAATCAGGTTTTTGGCTACCGTTTTAATGGCCTTATCCACTAAATTACTACGGTTGTAAACAGTTTCAATCACCACCCCTTCAGGCAATGAGCGTTTGATTTCCTGCACTTTGCTGTCGAGTGCCTGAGCGATCGATTTACTGTTCTCGCCCATCATCATCATGGCAATGCCCAGTACCGTTTCTTCACCGTTATAGGTCGCACCGCCAGTTCTCAAATCATGGCCAATCGAAACGGTTGCGACATCAGCAACACGGATCGGCAAACCATTTTTGGTACTAACCGTCACGTTTTCAATATCTTGTACGGTTTTCAGCATACCTGGAATACGCACGGTGAGCTGTTGACCATTTTCTTCAATAAAACCCGCACCGCGGTTTTCATTATTTTCGGTCAGCACCGTTTGCAAATCGGATAACGGAATTTGCAGTTGTTGCAAACGTTTTAAATCAGGAGAAACCACATAGGTCTTGTTATATCCCCCGATGGTATTAATTTCTGCAACACCTGGCACTCGCTGTAATTGAGGACGAATAATCCAGTCCTGAATTTCACGCAAATCCATGGCTTGATACGGCGTCCCATCTGCTTTTTTCGCATTCGGTTCCGCCTTGACTACCCATTGATAAATCTCCCCCAGACCGGTTGAAATCGGTGACATTTGCGGGTCAATATCATCTGGCAAAGCACTCTTGGCTTCCTGCAAGCGCTGATTAATCAGCTGACGCGCCCAATAAATATCGGTCCCATCTTTAAAAATCACCGTGACTTGCGATAAGCCATAGCGTGAGATTGAGCGGGTCTGTTCCAGATTTGGAATACCAGACATGGCATTTTCAATCGGATAGGTAATCCGTTGCTCAACTTCAGGCGCAGTAAAGCCACCAGCCTGACTATTAATTTGTACCTGAACATTGGTAATGTCAGGGACGGCATCAATCGAAAGCTTCTGATAGCTATAAATCCCAACCCCGATCCATGCCACCACAAACAGCATGACCCAGATCGCATTGCGGATTGAAAACTGAATAATCCGATCAAATAGGCCTTCCGCAGGCGGAAGCCCCAAATTATCCTTAGTGTCCATGCTCGGCCTCTCCTTTCTCGATCTCAGATTTCAAAAGGAAACTGCCTTGACTAACATACTGTTGCTTTTCAGTCAGGCCAGATTGAATTTCCACCCATTGCCCATCACTTGAATAACTGCCGAGCTGAACAGGTGTTGGCGTGAAATGCATTTGGTCTTTTTCTTGCTTGGCCACAAAAACCGTGGCTTTGCCGTCGATCTGCTGAATCGCGGCTTTGGCAACCCGCAACACAGGTTTTTTATCGGTGCCATCTAGCAGCACATTCACCATTAAGTTTGGTCGTAATTCTTTGGCAGGCGTTAACACTTTGGCACGTACCTGCAAACGACCCGTTTGCGTATCTGCTGCTGTGGTTAAGGTCTGAATTTGTGCTTTAAAGCTATTATTGGTTTGCAGTGATTTAAACTCGATCTGCTGATCGGGTTGGACATTGATGTTATTCACGCTCGGTAAAATAAATTCAATCCAGAGTTGATCCAGCTGATCAATCACAAAGAGCTGCTTATCTGCAGTAATTTGCTCACCAACCACAATATCTTTCAGGCTCACCACCCCACTTAACGGTGCGGTCAAGACATAGCGCCCCTGACTGCCACTGGATGCACCCAAGGCAGATAGACGGCTTCGTGCAGCCTGTACCTGAATCTGCGCCTGACGATAGGCATTGTAGGCACGTTGATAATCCTGACGTGCCGAAACACCTTGTTCCCAGAGTTGTTTTTCACGCTGATAGTCTTGTTGGGCAAGCGTTAACGCTTGCTGCGCAATACTTAAATTGGCTTGTTGATCGACTAAATCCGGAATGAATAAGGTGGCTAACACCTGCCCTTTCTTGACCTGTTGACCCAACACTGCATTGACGCTTTCTACACGTCCAGCAAAGGTTGCTGAAACATGCGCTTGTTGATCGGTATTGGTTACCAATTTCGCAGGATAGGCAAATTGCTGACCCACCTCGCCAACACCCACCTGAGCCAGTTTAACGCCATATTCAGTCATCTGTTTAGGGCTTAGATTTAAACTGCCTTCCTCACTTGTCTTGCCATTGCCTGCCTCACCTTCTGCATGCCCTTCCTCACCCTCTGCATGACTATCGCCCGCACTAGCGGCATCACCACCAGCTTTGTTCTTGCCAGTAAAAAATAGTAATGCGCTGAGGACTAAGCCAACAATGACAACCAGAATGACCCAAAACCACTGTTTTTTAGCTTTATTTGTCGACATTATTCTGCTCCTACTACAGTGGGAAGGTTATTGGTATCTTTCCAAAGGGTTTGATTAATCTGGTTTAAAGCATCTGTTGAGCTCACAACACTTGGCTCAATACCGAGTGCTAAACTCTCCGCTTCAATTTGTTTTTGCCATGCACTTTTCAGCAATTGCACTTTATTTAAACGCTGATCTTGCAATTGCATGGTGGCTTGCTGCACATCGGTAATGGCATATTTACCCACTTTAAAACCCAGCAACATTTTTTCTTGTACGCTTTCAGACAGTGGAATTTGCCGTTGGTTGACCAAATCAAACTGTTGTTTCAAACCCATCAATTCAGCGGTAAGTGTCTGAATGGCATTTAAGTTTTGCTGTTTGTAAAACTGCTGCTGTTTGACCAGCAAATCTTGTTTGGCGTTGGCAATCCGCAGAGAATATTGCTGACGGTTAAAAATATTCAAAGGAATCTCGACACCCACTCTGAACTTGTTATCCGTGGAGTTTGTATCTGCACTTTTACTTTGCACCATGCCCAGATTGATCGTTGGATTCGGGCGGTTGGATGCTTTTAAATAATCAATATTGGCTTTTTGTCGCACAATATCGAGCTGAATTGCACGCTCAAATAAATTGTCCTGCAAATAGCTTTGCAAATCTTGTTGCTGCGGCCAAGCATTGGCCATTTCAGCGGAGTAGCGATTGTCGGTACTGCCCCACAAATTTGCCAACTGACGCTTTGCTGTGGCTAAAGCCAGTTCGGTTTGCTGAAATAAACGCTGATTCTCAATATGTGCCATTAACGTACGGTCTAAATCGACCTGTGCGATACTGCCTGCTTTCAGTCTTAAACGTGTCGCATCTAAAGTCGCCTGACTGGTTTTTAACTGTGCCTGTACCACATCATGCTCAAGCTCTAAAATCACCACTTGTGACCAAAGATATTTGACAGCGAGCTCTAGCTGCGCGTCGTAAAGCGCCTGATTAAGCCCCACTTGGGTCGCTTGCACATCGGCGAGTTTGACCGCAGCACGGCGTTGGCCAAAAACATCCAGTTTTTGCGACACACCAAATTCAAGCTCTTTATCCTTACCAGACCTGAAATCCGTTTGCTGGATAGAGACACTTGGGTTTGCCCATAAAGCGGCTTGTTTGACATTGGCCTCGGCAATCCCCTGCTGGGTTTGCCATACCCCCATGCTTGCCTGATGTTGTTTAACATCTTGCAACACTTGCTCAAAGCTCAGGTTACGTTGTACCACCTTGCTTGGTGGTTGATTGGCATCAAGCAACGTCTCTGCTGCAATGGATGGACTCAAAACGGCAGTGCTTAAGGCAATCGCGATGACTGACCACTGCAATGACAATTGAATACGATTTTTCTGCGTATGCTGCTCAATCGCATGGATACGCTGATTTAAACGAAAAGACATATAAAGCCCCGCAAAATAATAAGATTACGGTGGGCTATTTTTCGGCTACCCCACCTATAGCGGGGTCAATACAGGGGGCGGATTTAATCCGATTAAATGTGGGGACTGATATGAATTAGACCAGTAATATTTTTGTTCTGCTTTATGCATCCGCAACATGGGTTCATTCAGTTGCTGTTGAACTTCAGCCACCACCACATGGAAGCAGGAAGGTAAATGATCATGGTGATCTTGCAGACTGAGCGGCATCGGTAAGTCAGAGACATCCTGATCTACCACGACTTGCTTTTTCTCTGGTACATGATGCCCGAAATGGTTTAGGCTGCTGTACTCACTTGAGGTTTCATGCGCGCAAAACGCTGCCGCCACATTCCAGAAACTTTGGAACATGAACAGACTCAGCAAGACGGTCACGAAAACAGTTGAGCGTTGCAACAGCACACCCTTACAGTAAATTGCACAAAGGCACTATAGCAGGCTATCGCGATGTAATAAAATTACAAAACAATTTTTAGTCAATTTCTCACTGATTTAAAAAGTTTTTTCGTCGACTTTGATCACTATAATTTTTCTTTGACAGGTATTTTATGTCTAAAATCTTTCCTATTTTGCTGTTGGCTATGGGGCTCAGCCTCAGCGGATGTGCCACCACCCTTCTTTCAACAGCACTTCCCAATGAGACCAGCCGCATTCAAACCGATACTATAAAAACCGACCAGATTATTGCACTGGGGCAAGCCATTCAAAACCAGCAAAGCCAAGGACTGGTGTTTATTGGTCAGGATTTTAATTATTTAATGACGGATGGGAGTGCTGAGCTACTTAAGCTTCTGCATGCAATTCCAGCGCAACAGCGATCTTTCAGCGGCGCATCTCCTTTGCTTCTCACGATGGAAGATCCAAATCATTTTCGTGGCGTCTTACAAATTCAATATAATACCCGCATGGTTGATCTCAATCAGAAGCAAAAGGATTTATTAAAGTCTTTAGGCTTTAGACAAAATTTTGACTTGATTCAAAATCAGCAAACCGCTCCTTATCCTTATATTAATGTTTTTTTCAAAGGCCAGTTGTATCAGCGCTTGGATAGCCAAAAAATTCAGCAAAAATTAGCAGTACCATATCCTGTTCAGCTACAGCAAGAAACAACCATTACCACCAAACATCCAGTGAAACGAGCAACTCGTACGGTGTTATATCCTTTAGCCATGGTTTTTGATGTTGTAACCATTACGCCGCTATTAATCTGGTCAGATCTGCGTGGCGATTTTAATAAATAGCTGGAGGTTAATGCTAACGCTCACTTTTGAATGGTTAGCATTATCAGCTCATTCTTTAAAATACAATCATGAGCTTTATTTATTATAACTAAAAAGTCTCATTGATTTAAATCAATAAAGACCTTCTATATGAAGAAAAAGTGGATCATACTCCCTGTTCATTCTTTTTTAATATAACGGCTTAAATAAACGTGACCGTGTTTACATTTTAATCTCATTATATACATAAATAAATTAACACAAACTAATAAAAAAGATTTATATTCAAATCACAATAATGAAAAAGCTTGAACTAAAGGAGACTGCCATGAATCTAAATATCGTAAAACAACAATTGCGCTCATGTTTCCTTAGCTTTAAGGAGAATGATGCTGTTCCTGAATCAGAGCGAGAAATTAATAAAGCACAATTCTTCGAAAGTTTAGCAATCAGTGATCACTATAAAGAAGATCACTATACCATTTCCTCTAATGATCGAAATGCAATGTGGTACTTTTTACGTGCCGCACTAAGAGGTAATTCGAATGCCGCATTTAAATTAGGTGAAAGTTACTTACACGGTGAACTCGGTTTAGATAAGGACTATAAAAAAGCCCAATATTGGCTAGAAAGAGCAATGAACCAAGGCCATCCTCAGGCAAAAGATTACCTTTATACTGCATTTAGTGAACTGGCTTTTTCATAAGCTAAAAAAAACCAGCTTAAAAGCTGGTTTTTTGTTTCAGGTCTTAGCCTGTGATTTTTTTGTACTTGGTCCGTTTTTGAGCGGCATCATCACCTAAACGAGATTGGCGGTAAGCCTCATATTCTGCATAGTTACCTGTGTAGAATTCTGGCTGTTCATTCTCAAATGACAAGATATGCGTTGCAATACGGTCAAGGAACCAACGGTCATGCGATACCACCATCACAGTGCCTGGGAAGACCAGAATTGCATCCTCAAGCGCACGTAAGGTTTCGATATCCAAGTCGTTCGATGGCTCATCCAGCAAGATCACGTTTGCGCCCATCTGCAAGATCTTTGCCAGTTGTAAACGGTTACGTTCACCACCAGACAATTCACCTACACGTTTTTGCTGATCTTGACCTTTAAAGTTAAAGCGACCGATATAAGCACGTGATGCGATTTCATAATCACCAATTTTCAGGATATCTAAACCGCCAGAAACTTCTTCCCAAACCGTTTTGTTGTTATCCAAGGTGTCACGAATCTGACCGACATAAGCCACTTTAACTGACTCACCTAAAGTCACAGTCCCCGTATCCGGTTGCTGTTCGCCAGTCATCATACGGAATAAAGTGGTTTTACCCGCACCATTTGGACCAACGATACCCACAATCGCTGTAGGAGGGACAGTGAAAGTCAGGTTTTCATAAAGTAAGCGACCATCGAATGATTTACTGATCCCTTCCACTTCCACAACTTTGTTACCCAAACGTGGGCCAGGTGGAATGTAGATTTCAGATGTTTCATTACGTTGTTGGAATTCTTTAGAGTTAAGCTCTTCAAAACGTTCCATACGCGCTTTGTTTTTCTTTTGCTGACCTTTGGCATTTGAACGAACCCATTCAAGTTCTTTTTTCAATGCTTTAGCAAAAGATTCTTCTTGTTTCTGTTCCTGCTCTAAACGGGCATTTTTCTGTTCCAACCAAGAAGAATAGTTACCTTGGTAAGGAATACCATGTCCACGGTCAAGTTCAAGAATCCACTCAGCCACGTTATCCAGGAAATAACGGTCATGCGTAATCGCCACGATCGTACCTGGGAAGTCTTTCAAGAAACGCTCTAACCAAGACACGGATTCAGCATCTAAATGGTTGGTCGGTTCGTCAAGAAGTAACATGTCTGGCTTAGACAACAATAAACGGCACAATGCAACACGACGACGTTCACCACCTGAAAGCAAGGATACATCAGCGTCCCAAGCGGGTAGGTTCAATGCATCCGCAGCAATTTCAAGCTGATTGTTCAGGTTGTGGGCATCCCATGCATGGATGATCGATTCCAATTTTTCTTGCTCTTTCGCAAGTGCATCGAAATCTGCATCTGGTTCAGCATATTCAGCAAAAACCTGGTCAAGACGCGCCAAAGCATCCAGTGCTTCACGTACGCCATCTTCAACGTTACCACGAACGTCTTTGCTTGGATCAAGTGGCGGTTCTTGTTCTAAGTAGCCGATTTTGATTCCTGGTTGTGCACGTGCTTCACCTGAGAAATCTTTATCTACGCCAGCCATAATACGGAGTAAGGTTGATTTACCTGCACCGTTCAAACCAAGCACACCAATTTTTGCGCCCGGGAAAAATGATAAAGAGATGTCTTTTAAGATTTCGCGCTTCGGCGGAACCATTTTCGACACTCGGTTCATCGTATAAATATATTGGGCCACGCAGGACTCCTCAATTGAAAAACCAATACATCGCAAATAAAGCGAATAAATAATCGGGCGTATTATACGCTGAAAACCCAATCGACTTGAAGTTAAGTTAGGATTTGTTTATCTCGAACGGCAGATTTTATTTTTCAAGACATTACAGGATCGAATGATTTCACTTTTATCAAAAGATTTTCCATGAGCAGAGCACTGGCTATATCAGGAAAAACGCTATACAGCGCAAAATTTATGCACCATTTTGGATAAAATATGCGCTAGACTCGGTCAGTATTTAACTCACGTAGATGATGTAATCATGACCTATAAAGATGAAACTTTAGCCATTCATGCGGGATATTCACCAGAAGCGACCACCAAAGCCGTGGCCGTGCCGATTTATCAAACGACCTCTTATGCCTTTGATAATACGCAACATGGTGCAGATTTATTTGATCTCAAAGTACAGGGCAATATCTATACCCGAATCATGAATCCGACCACAGCCGTGCTGGAACAGCGTATTGCAGCACTGGAAGGCGGGATTGGTGCCTTGGCTTTAGCCTCTGGCATGGCTGCGATTACATATGCGATTCAAACCATTGCCGAAGCGGGTGACAATATTGCATCGGTATCGACCTTATATGGTGGTACTTATAACCTGTTTGCTCACACCTTGCCAAAGCAAGGCATTGAAGTCCGTTTCTTCGACTATCAAAACCCAGAGGCATTGCGTCAGATTATTGATGATAAAACCAAACTGGTCTTCGTTGAGTCGATCGGTAACCCACTCGGCAATATCATCGACTTAGACGTGATTGCCAAAATTGCACATGAATACGGCGTACCTGTGATTGTAGATAATACGGTGGCCACACCTGCGTTGCTCAAACCTTTTGAATTTGGTGCAGATATTGTGATTCATTCACTGACCAAATATATCGGTGGTCATGGCAACAGTATTGGTGGCGTGATTGTCGATAGTGGGAAATTCCCTTGGGGCAAATATCCTGAACGCTTTAAAGCCCTGAATACGCCAGACCCAAGCTATCACGGTGTGAATTATGTCGAAGTATTGGGTGAAGCGGCTTATATTGCACGTGCGCGCGTGGTGCCATTGCGCAATACAGGCGCCGCGATTAGCCCTCTCAGCGTATTTTTGATTCTACAAGGCCTGGAAACTTTGAACTTACGCATGGAGCGCCATACTGAAAATGCCATCAAGGTTGCTGAATATTTAAAACAGCACCCGAAAGTAAAATGGGTGAATTATGCAGGCCTCTCAGATCACCCACAGCATCATTTGGCCCAAAAATATGTGAAAGGTAAACCTTCCGCCATCCTGTCTTTCGGCGTCCAAGATGGATTGGCTGGGGGGACACGTTTTATTGATGCATTACAGCTATTTACCCGCTTAGTAAACATTGGCGATGCCAAAAGTCTGGCTTGCCATCCTGCGACGACCACCCATCGTCAACTCAATGCCGAAGAGCTAAAGTCAGCTGGGGTCAGTGAAGACCTCGTCCGCTTGTCTATTGGGATTGAGCATGTAGATGACCTGATTGCGGATCTTGAACAGGCCCTTGCACACGTTTAATTTGAATGAAATCGATTAGCCCCGGATACGGGGCTTATTTTTTATACAAATACTCAAAAATATTATTTCTTTTTCAACTATTACAACATCTTACTTTAGAGCTTTTACTCTAAAAAAACTATTATTTTTCAGATATTTACACTAGACAAACAAAAAATATCGACTATTATTAGACCAAAATAAATTGCAATGTTAATCGCAATAAGAAAGCATTGCATACAACAGCGTGATTAATGTAGGACACTTACATGAATGCAAAACTCAAAAAACTTTTTCAGCAAAAAGTCGACGGTAAAACAATCATTGTCACTGGTGCATCAAGTGGCATTGGTTTAACGGTTTCAAAATATCTTGCTCAGGCAGGTGCCCATGTCTTATTGCTCGCTCGTACGAAAGAGAAGTTAGATGAGGTCAAAGCAGAAATCGAAGCTGAAGGAGGTAAAGCCTCTGTTTTTCCATGTGATCTAAATGAAATGGAATCGATTGATGCCGTTTCAAAAGAAATTTTGGCGGCGGTAGATCATATCGATATTCTGGTCAACAACGCAGGTCGATCAATTCGTCGTGCCGTACACGAGTCAGTGGACCGCTTCCATGACTTCGAACGAACCATGCAGCTCAATTATTTCGGTGCAGTTCGTCTAGTGCTGAATATCTTACCGCATATGATGCAACGTAAAGATGGTCAGATCATTAACATCAGCTCGATTGGTGTATTGGCCAATGCAACCCGTTTCTCGGCGTATGTGGCTTCTAAAGCAGCGCTGGATGCATTTAGCCGTTGTTTGTCTGCAGAAGTTCATTCACACAAAATTGCGATCACCTCTATTTATATGCCGTTGGTCCGTACGCCAATGATCGCACCGACCAAGATTTATAAATATGTCCCGACGCTTTCTCCAGAAGAAGCAGCAGACTTGATTGCTTATGCCATCGTGAAACGTCCAAAGAAAATTGCCACCAACCTCGGCCGCCTTGCGTCAATTACATACGCCATCGCGCCTGACATCAACAATATTTTAATGTCCATTGGTTATAACTTGTTCCCAAGCTCTACCGCCTCTGTGGGTAAACAAGAGAAATTAAACCTGATCCAACGCGCCTATGCACGTTTATTTCCAGGTGAGCATTGGTAGTCTTTTGTCACCAGATTCAATAAAAAACAGCCAATCTTTTGATTGGCTGTTTTTTATTTGCAAAAGACTTTAGCTTACTTGGTTGATCCAGTCCGTAGTTTTACGGATCGCCACCTCTACATTACCGGTTGAGATCTGCCAACGCTGTTTGAACTGCTGTAAATCGGCTTGTTCTAAAGGCTCAGTTCTTAGGAAATCTAACATTTCCGTAGACATTTCTAGTTTCTTCGCCAACCATTGCCACTTTAAAATTAGTTTCAATAAACCGATCGGAACCTGCCGTGTGGGAGCCTTGACTTGCAACTGAGCAGCAATCATGCCTGTCAATTGAGGCAGGCTGAGCTGATGCTCGCTGACCACCAACATCGATTGATTCACTAAATCCTGATCCATCGATGCCTTCACCATGATCTGACACAAATCATCGACACGGATCAGAGGTAGATAATGTTGGGCTGTTGCAGGGATGGCGCTCATTTTTCCCCGCTTTAACAAATCAATCATTTGAGCGATCGGCTGATTTGTGGGTATTTCACCGGACTCCTCATCGCCAACAACTGTTGCTGGATGGATGATGGTCCAGTCAACAGATAATTGTTGCGCCTGCTGTATCCATGCAAAATGAGCTTCTACTTTCGATGCCTCATAGGCACCTAAATGCTGGTAAACTGCGAGCCAATTGGTCTTGTCAGGCCGATCAAGGCAAACTCCCGCTTGTTCTAAATGATTTTGAATCGTCAACATATAACCCGAAACATGGACAGCGCGTTTTAAATCACAATGCTGATGCACACAATCTAATAAATTCAATGCACCTTTAACATTGACAGTCCTTGCCTGCTGCATACTGAGATTCCATGCAAATAATCCACTGCTATTATATAAAGTGTTGACGGACTTTAATTTGTCCCAATCCTCGCGGCTGATGGCCAAATCCACCTGCGTTATATCACCTTGAATAAAAATCAGTTGATCCAAGGAAATACCCTTTTGACTAAGCCAATGCATAAGTATTGTTTGCTGTTTCGCCTGATTCCGAACCAAGGCAAAGACCGAGTGGCCCTGTTTCAAGAGTTCCAAAATTAAGTAACGACCAATAAATCCTGTTGCACCTGCAACCAAAGCGACTGGTTTATCTTGCTGTATTCTGAAGTTGTTATGATCCATCTCTCACGCTCTTTTGATTGAATATAGGCATAGGCTAAAGGATGGAGTACACTCAATGGTCAAGGGATTTATGCAATTACTTTTTAAAATAACAAAGGATATTCATTATGTTGATTGGACAGTTGGCAAAACAGGCCGATCTTAGTCGAGATACCATTCGCTTTTATGAAAAAATGCAGTTGATCCAGTCGATGACCTGCAATAATGGCTATAAAGATTACCCTGAACAAACCCTACAACAACTCCAATTGATTCGTACTGCTAAAAATCTAGGCTTTGCGCTGAGTGAAATTAAACAGATCTTGGCAATGACGGTACAAGATGAAATTCCTGCCGCACAGCTCCAAACAATCCTTCAGGAAAAGCTCAGCCGGATCGATGAAAAAATTGCCCAACTTGATCAAATCAAAGCAATGCTGCATAAACTGACACAAGGAGAACCATGTCCATTAAGAGCAGACTGTGCTGTTCCAGGACTCAATTAATGACCATAAAAACATGCTTGCATCTCAATAATAGCGATGTGTATAAATCAAAACTTATCCACAGCTTTGCTGCATTAAGCAGCAACTCCCCCTACTGCTTTATCCATAAGCCTATTTTCTAAATCATTCGTTTGCAGTCTGATCATCAAATCCAGCTACACTCATCCTCATGCACGGGCTTAAAGCGGAATCATAAAATTAAACTCATCTACATGCTTTCATGACAATCGACGTACATGACACCATATGCTTTACTGAAAAGAATCCCCCTCCCATAACTCAATTAATTGCTTTTTAAAAACATTAAATTCTCAATATTGACTATTTTGACATTCTTCCCCTGTTAAAGAGTCAGTAAAAAATCGTGCCTATTCTCCACATATAAAAATGTTTTCATAAAAAACATACAAAATAGTGCCATTTTCATGCTTTTTTAGCGGTATATAACATTCTGTAAAGATTCAGTTACAGAATCTTGCTTGGTTGAAAAGGAACGTATATGAGTCAGACATATAGCAAGGAAGAAAGAACAAGCCGTATCAAGGGTATTGTCGGTGCGGCATCAGGGAATCTAGTTGAATGGTTTGATTTCTATATTTATGCAGTTTTTGCGGCTTATTTTACCCATGCCTTAACTGCACCAGATATGGAACCAACCACCAAAGCCATTTATGTTTGGGGGGTGTTTGGTGCCAGCTTCTTTATGCGACCAATTGGGAGCTGGTTGTTCGGACGGATTGCTGACCGTCAGGGCCGTAAGCAGTCGATGGTCATTTCGATTTGCTTGATGGCACTCAGCTCATTCCTCTTTGCCGCTTTACCGACCTATGATCAAGTCGGAATGTGGGCACCGTTTTTACTGCTTATGGTGCGTTTATTACAGGGTCTCTCTGTCGGTGGAGAGTACGGTGCTGTGGCGACCTATATGAGTGAACTGGGTTTAAAAGGACAACGCGGCTTCTTTGCTTCCTTCCAGTATGTCACCTTGTCAGGGGGGCAATTACTGGCCAGCTTGCTGGGAGTAATCTTGCTTGGTTTCATGACTGAGCAGCAATTGAATGATGGTGGCTGGCGTATTCCATTTGTTATTGGTGGTATGGCGGCATTGCTTTCGTTAGTTGCACGAAGCCGCTTAGAAGAAACTTTATCGCATGAAGATGCTGAGCGTGAAGAATCGGGCAGCTTAATCGCTTTGCTGAAGCAGCACTGGAAAACCTTCTTATTAGTGGTGGGCTATACTTCTGCAGGTTCACTGACCTTCTATGTGGTCACCGTGTACTCAAAAACCTATCTCACCAATATCGGCATGGATGGCAAAACCGTTGGTTTCATCATGACCACTGCCTTGTTTGTGTTTATGTTGGCTCAACCGCTATTTGGTATGCTTTCTGACCGTATTGGCCGTCGTGCATCCATGCTGGCCTTCAGCTTACTCAGCGCCATCTTTATCTATCCAGTGATGGTGACGGGCATGCGTAGCTTTGCCGATTCGCCAGTCATGATCACCTTATTGTTGATTTTCCTGATGATGTTACTGAGCTTCTATACCTCGATCAGTGGTCTGGTCAAAGCTGAAATGTTTCCACCACATGTTCGTGCTTTGGGCGTTGGTTTTTCTTATGCGGTCGGTAATGCCTTGTTTGGCGGTTCTGCTCCCTCGGTGGCCTTATTGTTCAAAGATGCAGGCATAGAAAATACCTTCTTCGTCTACGTGATTATTATGCTGTTGATCTGTTTCTTCTGTAGTTGGGCAATACCGAAAAAACCTGAATATCTGGAACATGATCATTAACTCAAGCTCCAACCACTTTTGCTGTAGCAAAGGTGGTTTTTTTATATGCGGTATTCATCATGCATAAGGGTTTAACTTCACCAAGTGTTTTAAACCACTATTTACCAACATTGCGGTCCGAGATTTTGGACGTCTTTGTCCTTCCTGCTGGGTAAATTCAATCATGTTTTGACTGAAATCCAGGCGCGGATACTGCTGCTGTAATTGTTGTCTGAACAGGCTGGAAAATTCAAAACCGCGACTGCCAATCACATCACAACTGGCAGCCTGTTGCAGTAAATGTGCCTCGACCCCTTCATCCAATGCGACATAAGGATTCATATGCAGGCTGATTGCGTCAAACAATTGATCTGCGCGTAAGTCTTGCCAGCCTCGTTGAATTGACCAGTCTTTTGCAGCATATGCCCCTTGCCCGGCAAAACAGCGACAGTTTGCATGATACTGATCATATTGCTTCGTCATACCCAAATCATGCAATAAACACGAAACTGCCAATAATTCATCATCGCGTTTTAATTGTTGCATCTTGGCAAATGCAACGGCATAACACCATGTGCGCAGACAATGATTTTGCAAAGCCTCTGCGCTGCAAGATTGCATTAACTCCAATGCCTGTTGTACCTCTAAGCTATCAGGTAACTTTAGATCGTCCAGATTCAATTGAAACTGTGATGCAGGCCTTATACGGTGCGACAAGCTATACATGTTTATGCTCTGTTTGAGCACAGGCAGCAGACTATGGCGTAGTAGCGCCATGCGATCTTTTAAGGATAAATCACCCGAACTTTGCACCATCCAGGCTTGTCGGCCAATCCGCATGTTCATCTCACTGGATAAATTAGAGTATTTACTCTAATTTATCCAGTCCTCAAAAGTCAAAGTTTTAATCGCTTTTATCCTGAGCACATGTATGAGGTCGTTCATCTTGATGAAGACTATTCTTTAGCTGCCCTATTGCCTTAGGGTGATTTTATGCAAGAGTCCAAAATAGAATTAATATTTCTTTATTTATCAAGTATTTTTAAATTTCACCTACCACTATTATTTATTAAAATTTAAATGATCTGGCGATTTATTCGCCTTTTCGTTTAATTTTCCTGCTTAAATTTAAGTTTAAATTAAGTTTTTATGCATAATGGACGGCGCTTCATTTTTTTATTTTTGGTGTATTTTTAACACTTTTTTATGGCAAGAGGTTACAACTTAAGGGAGTAAATAATGCTTACGCTGATAGGTATTCTAATTATTGTGACGATTGTCGTGCTGCTCATGTCTGGTAAAACCAGTCCTATTGTAGCCATGTCGATTGTTCCACTGATTGGCGCTTTAATTGCAGGCTTTTCGATTAGCGATATTTCCGGCTTCTTTGAAGCAGGGCTATTAAAAGTCAGCAAAGTGGCCACCATGTTTTTATTTGCCATTTTGTTTTTTAGTATTTTAAAAGAGTTACATGTCTTTGATCCAATGATTCGAAGCATGGTGCGTATGACACGCGGTAATGTGGTGATTGTTGCCGTCATGACCACTTTAATTGCGGCTGTTGTGCATCTGGATGGTTCAGGTGCAGCCACTTTTCTCATCATTATTCCCGCATTACTTCCACTTTACCGCAAATTAGGGATGAGTCCTTACCTGATGCTATTGCTAATGGCAGGCAGCATGGGGGTGATGAACATGGTTCCGTGGGGTGGTCCTTTAGGACGTGCCTCAGCCGTTACAGGAATTGAAGCAGCAGAACTCTGGCGTAGCCTGATCCCGGTTCAGGTGGTTGGGGTACTCGGTATGATGGGCTTTGCTGTTCTGATGGGGCTTCGTGAAAAAAAACGGATCTTGGCCGCCCAAGCTTTCGGCACCACGCCATTTGAACAAGATTGTATGGCCGCAGATCTTGCAGAAGATACACAAGAACAAGTAAAGCCTAAAAAGTTCTGGTTTAACATTGCCTTGGTTATTCTTGCCGTGATCTGTCTTGCATTTGGTCTGTTCTCAGCCCCTTATGTCTTTATGATTGCCTTATCGCTGGTTTTACTGGTGAATTTCCCCAAACCTAGAGAGCAAATGGCTGTTATTAGCCGCCACGCGCCACAAGCACTTAGCATGGTTGCCATTATTTTTGCTGCTGGTGCCTTTTTAGGGATTCTCTCCGAATCTGGTATGTTGCAATCGATTGCACTGGATCTGATCAAGATTTTGCCAAGTACATGGGTAGGTAGTCTACATATTCTGGTGGGTATGCTCGGCGTTCCAATGGACTTATTTACCAGTACCGATGCCTACTATTTTGCTTTGCTCCCGATCGTACATGAAGTCACCTCAACAGCTGGAGTTTCTGCTCACTCGGTGGTTTATGCCATGGCTATTGGCAATAATGCGGGAACCTTCGTCAGCCCATTCTCACCCGCCACTTGGCTGGCTATGGGGCTGGCAGGAACGGATATGGGACGTCACTTACGCTATTCCTTTGGCTGGATCTGGTTATTTAGCTTTTTCACCTTGGGTGTGGGCTTCTTGCTTGGCCTGTACTAATCGTTGTAACCGTCAAAAAGCATACTCAGGTATGCTTTTTTTATGTCCGACTAAAGTTGGGCTTTTAATAATCCATCGAGCCAATCAATAAAATCTTGAAGATATTTGGGACGATATTGGCGATCCGTCAGTAAAATATTGACGGGCAACTGCAAGCTTGGAATATCCATAAATAAGCGCTGTAATTGACCTTGCTGAACATAGGCAGCTGCATCAAATTCAGGAATTTGAATGATGCCAATACCGGCTAAACCCGCTTGAATATAAGCTTCAGTATTTTCAATCAACAAGCGATACGGCAGCTTGATCCGCTGGTCCTGAAAGACCAGTTCACTGAATTCACGATAATGCTTGGCAACATGATAATCCACAGCGAAATGCTGCTGAAGCTCATCCACATGCTTTGGTTCACTAAACTCTGCCAGATATTGCGGCGAAGCCACCGTCCAGATCTGAGTGTGGGTAATGGGCCGAATCAATAAATACTCATCCTGCACCTGCCCCACACGTACCACACAATCAAGCTGTTGCTCGATCAAATTGGAGAAATCATCACTACCGTTGATCAGCACTTTGACCTTGGGATAACGCTGATAAAAAGAAAATAAATGAGGAAGGAGAATCTGGGTAACCATTCGTTTTGGCATCCCGATACTGATCGTGCCCTCTTGGCTACGTGCCTGACGTTTAAAACGATTCAACTCTTTTAACTGCGTGACCAGACGTAATGCCTCGTCATAAAATAAACTTCCTTCATGCGTTAATGCCACCTTACGGGTGGTTCGATAAAACAATAGCACTTCATATTCTTTTTCCAATGCCTGTATGGCATAGGTTACGTTCGAACGCGGCAATCCGAGTTGTACTGCAGCTTGTGCAAAAGACTGTTTCTCTGCAACCAGACAGAAAATTTTTAAACGATCAATCTTGTCCATTTTATTATTCAACTTTCTTGCACAATCAGTTCCATACTAACAACTATTTCAAACAAATAAATTTGATTAGGATGATTTTCATGCCAAAACAACATGAGAACAATCCTATGTCACAACATCAATTAAATGGAAAAACCGTCTTGATCACCGGTGGTGCTAAAAACCTTGGTGGACTAATCTCACGTAAATTTGCCGAACAAGGCGCAAATTTATTGATTCATTACAATAGTGCTGCCACGCAAGCCGACGCGGAACAAACCTTAAAAGACGTACAAGCATTTGGGGCAAAAGCGATTTTGGTCCAAGCCGATTTAGCTGACATTCAAAATATCGAACAACTCTTTATTACCGCCAAAGCCGAATTTGGTGGCATCGATATTGCTATTAATACTGTAGGGCGGGTGCTGAAAAAACCATATCTGGACACTACCGAACAAGAATTTGATGGCATGAATGACATCAACAACAAAATTGCCTATTTCTTTATTCAATCGGCTGGCCGTCATCTCAATGCGAACGGCAAAATCTGTAGTATCGTGACCAGTCTGCTTGCCGCCTATACAGGTCTTTATTCAACCTATGAAGGTCTAAAAGCACCCGTCGAGCACTATACCCGTGCTGCATCGAAAGAGTTTGGCGCGCGTGGTATCTCGGTAACCGCCGTTGCACCTGGGCCTATGGATACGCCGTTTTTCTATGGTCAGGAAGCACCTGAAGCCGTGGCTTACCATAAATCGGCGTCCGCCTTGGGTGGACTGACCAAAATCGAAGATATTGAACCTTTAGTTCGCTTTCTAGTCACAGATGGCTGGTGGATTACAGGCCAAACCATTTTCGCCAATGGCGGTTATACCACACGCTAATTTTGAGGCTCACTTCTGCTTGGGCATGGATTGCCACTGCCCAAGTCGACTAAGGCAGCCAAAAGACCAAGGCATAAAAACAGGCCAGACTGAGGAAAATTGTCAGCAAGGTATGCTTGACCTTATAAGCAATCGCAATGGTTAGAATCGTAGCCAGAAAATACGGGTTCAATAAAGTCTCACGAAAGCTACCTTGCTCATCCATAAACACAATCGGGGTCGCAATCGCGGTCAACAAACACGGTGCAGAATATTGCAACGATTGCTGAAACCATTTCGGTAGCCGTAAAGGGATATTCGGTTCCAGCAGCATATAGCGATTCATAAACACCACGATTGCCAGAACAATCAGAAGAGACCAACTCATGCTGTACGCTCCCGAAAATTCTGTAAACAGGTGGCCGTCAACATTCCAATCACGCCCGCCAAGATCGCAGCACTTTTGATGCCCAAGCTCAGGAAAACCAAGGTTAAACCCACAGAGACCAACACACCCACCAAGGTATTCAGGTTTTTAATAAAAGGAATCACAATCGCAATAAAGGTGGCAACAATAGAAAAATCCAGATGGTATTGATGCAGATTGGGCACAGAGGCCGCCAACAGGATCCCGCAAACACTAAACAGTACCCAACACAGATAGAAGCAACTGCCTGCTCCCAATAAATAGTAAATATAATGCGGCTGCTTTTTAATACTGACCGCGAACAGCTCATCCGTCAGTAAAAAGCCCAACAGTAAACGATGCTTTAATGGCTGTTTGGCAATGTCTTCACGTAAATACAGCGCATATAAATAATGCTGGGTGGTGATCAGAAATACGGAAATGATAATCGTGAGCGCGGGCGTTCCGGCCATGACCAAACCTAGCGTCATTAATTGCGCTGCACCTGCAAAAACCAAAGCGGACATGCCAATCGCTTGTGCCGTGGTGAGTTCCGCCTGTATCGCCATGGAACCCGCAAGCAAACCCCAAGGTAGAACTGCAAAGCATAGAGGCAGTATTTTAATCACACCGTTTAAAAATGCCCGAGAGGCGGTCATTGGCGTGTTATCTGTTATGGTCTCACTTAACATCAACATCACAATTTTTCATACAAGATCAGCAAACTATGCCAAAATTCGATCAATCAAAATTGTATAAAA
Organism: Acinetobacter sp. CIP 64.2; assembly: GCF_000369645.1. Lineage (NCBI taxonomy): Bacteria > Pseudomonadati > Pseudomonadota > Gammaproteobacteria > Moraxellales > Moraxellaceae > Acinetobacter > Acinetobacter sp. CIP 64.2. Next base: position 241,620 of record NZ_KB850120.1, on the reverse strand, counting down.
TTGCTGTTTTATTTGAGATACGCGATATATCCCCCGGGGGTAATGCCAAAAGTTTGACGAAAATGTCGGCTAAAATGACTTTGATCCGAAAAACCACATTGCTGCGACACTTCGGACAAATTCAGCCCTTGCCTTAATAGTCTTTGTGATTTCTGCAAACGTGCCTGTATCAGCCATGCATGTGGAGATAAACCCACATGTTTTTTAAATTGACGTAGAAAATGCCACTGGCTGAGATTGGCCATCGCCGCAAGTTCAGCCAAGGAAAATTCTTGTTCAGGCATACTCGCCATCAACTCTTTGATATTAAGAATGCGCTGCTTGGCGTTACTCAAATCCACGATTTGCGGTTTGACTTGGCTATACTTCGACACCAGCCATGCAATCGTAGACAAGAATAAGGTCTGCTTTAATAAGGTATTATTCTGTTGTTCCAGTAAATCAAACAGTAAACGAAATTGTTGCGCTAAACCTTCATCATGCAATACCGCTTCTCTAAACCAAGGTGCTGTGCCGTGCACGGTAGTTAAATCACGTGTCAGCTCATAAAAGACTTCAGGGGTTGGATAGATTGCGCGATAACGCCAGCCTGTTTCTACCGCCGAAGATCCGGTATGCACTTCATCGGCATTGACCAGAATAATATCGCCCTGTGGTGCCACATGATTGCCCCCTGTGCGGTAGAAGCGTTGTGCACCCTCTTCAATTACACCGATGCAAAATCCTTCATGAACATGCCGTGAAAATTCCTGCTGATAGTAGCTAGCTTTCAGCATTTCCAGACCACCCAGTTCCTCTAGGTGTAAATAATCGACTTGTTCACGAGGTCTACGCGACATCACGACCTCCTTTAAATTTTTGCATCAAATCAGGTTAACCCAATTGAATCAGATTTATAGAATAAAATTGCTGTTTGTATCTTGAGTTATATAAAACAATTTAGTAGTAATTTATGTTCAAAAAAATTTAAGTGATAAGAGGTAAAAAAATATTTTTCAGCTTTTGTTCACGTTAGATTACTAGGTACAATATGATCAATCTAATTTATATAACTTGTCTTAAGATTGTGAACACTGCAGAGAGAGAAATTGCCAAACTTTTTACAAGCAACAGTTTAAAAGCCATTGCTTCTGGTAACCTTTCATCTCTTGAAAAAGTAATAAATAACAGTACATTAAGCTCAAATATAAATATAAACAGTATCTATGATATCTATTCATCAGCATTTGACTTCTTGAGTCAGAATTATCGAAATGAATATGTCTATAAAAATTTTATTGCTCGCAAAATTTTAAGAGGCAAACACTCACTCCAGACATCCGTTTTACTTTCAGAATTCAGAGTAGGACAGAACAAAGCTGATTTAGTCTTACTAAATGGCTGCTCAACCTGTTATGAAATCAAAACAGAATATGATTCATTGCTCAGATTAGAAGACCAGCTACAGTCATATATCCAATTATTTGAAAAAGTTTACGTCGTTTGCCCTAAATCCCTACAAACAGATGTAGAAGCGATCATACCTCATAATATTGGCATCATTATTTTGAATGATAACAATACTTTACGCACTATAAAAGAAGCTATATCTAATAATATCTTTGATATTAGCCTTATGATGAAATCATTAAGAAAAGAAGAATACTTAGATATTGCTGAAAGTATATATGGTTTAAAAATTGATGTTCCTAACACTCAAGTTTTTGACCTATGCTTTAAAATTTTAAATAAATCTGATAAAGATTTTGTAAACAAGTTATTTTTAAAAACTTTAAAAAAACACAGAAAGAATAATATTGAAGCAATAAATATTCTTCCAACCCCTTTGACTAATGCTTTGATTAGCTTTAAATTCAATAAAAATGATATTAAAACCTTAATTAGCTTTTTCTCGGAGAAAGACCTCAATGTATTATCCAATTTTAAGAGGGAAACTTAATGAACTTTTAGCTATTCGGGAGCTTTCTGAACTAGGACTTAAGAACTTTGTCCCTGTTATAGAACCCGTAAAAAAAGATATCAAAGCCTTGTGTAAAACAATTGAAGTTCTAAATAAAAATGGAATCATTCCCTTTATAATTATTAATCCTATAATAGGAGACTTCAAAAAAACTCAAACAGAGTTCAATGAGCTCATAACTAAAATAGAGAATATAGAATATATACCACTCTACTCAATCAACGAAAAAACTAACTCATACAGTGATTTTTTAGGATTAAACTCTTTTGGCTTATTTATCCAAAAAGGCATTGATCAAGAACTTATAAATTTTACAAACTTATCTAAAATCAACTTTATACAGAATGATAACGGTCCACAAGTTAAAAGGCTCATACACAACAAAGTTGTATATGAAGATTTTTTTAAAAGACAATTAAGAAATGCAGACTATCCCCAAGAATCCTCATTCTCAGCCTTACATAGCTATTATAAAGACGAAAAAAATATAGGTTTTGGTGACTATACCATTACAGGCAATGATTTTGTTGAAGGTGGTGGCCCAGCTTACGTTGTAACAGTCCACGCATCTTATATTGATTCTCAAAGATTCGATGAGCTATTTATTCGCCACTATTCATCAGAAGATGATGGAACACCAACTAATCCTGGTGCTAAATTTAAGCAAGCATTAACCAAACTTATTTCTGATTTTGAGTCAAAAAGAATACTCTTCGAAGAGACCAAAGGACTACAAGAGTTTATTTTCTTACATAAAATAGGACATTTCCCAGGATTAGGCCAAGTTAAAAAAACATCAATAATGCATCATATTGAAACAATAAATATATATTTAGAATCGAAGGATTGAAGCTAGTGGTTCGAAAGTGTTGTAGTAACTGTTTTTTTGATAAAGCATTAAAATTGCAAATAAATTCAATCGGTAGAATTTCAAGGTGTCATTATTGTGGAACAAATGATGCTAGTACCATAAATATAGATCAATTATATATCCTAATTTCACCTCTTCTTGAAGTTATTGATAATTTATTCGAAGAAGATAACGATGGTTATAGTCTATTCCAGATATTATCAAATGAGTTCAAACTATTTAACATTAATACTCATGAGGAAATAATTGAGCATGCTCTACAACATAGACAAGATTTAACCCATAAAAAATATAAAAGCTTCCCAACTGATACACAGAATCAATGGGAAGCTTTTAAATATGAACTAAAACACAACAATCGTTTCTTCCCACAAATAGAAATATATAGAGATGCTTTTCTTGAAAGTGGAAATTTATTTGAGAAATTTACTGAAGTAATTGAACAGCTAAATTATGATATTACTACTTCCGACACGCTTTTTCGGGCCAGAATATCAGATAACGCACTTCATCATCCAGATATGAAGAAACCACCACTGGATAAGGTGACTATTGGACGTGCAAACCCTGATGGTATTTCTTATCTCTATACAGCAGAAAAACTTGAAACGGCTCTTACAGAAGTCCGCCCCAGTAACGGACAAACTGTTTATATTGCGTGTTTAAAAGTAAAACAAGATATCAATGTTATTAATTTATGTGATCCTAAAAAAGATATTTCGTTCATCTCTTTAAGCTCAACTGACGATTTCCATAAGATATTGAAATTAGTTAACTTATTAGATGCTTTTGCTAAAGAACTATCCTTACCAGTTTTACCTAATCGATCACATCTTGACTATATACCAACTCAATTTATTACTGAATTTTTTAAAAATTTAGGTGGAATTGATGGATTGATGTTTAATAGCTCTTTTGGTAATGGTTACAATTTAGTGATATTTGATCAAGATAAAATAGATATTCCACATGATGTGCCTATAAAGCAATTGAAAATTATGGGTATGCAACCTAATTTCACTGAATTATAAAAATGCTATGACTTAAAATAAATAAAAGCCTCCGAAGAGGCTTTTATTTATTGGATCAATTACTTAGAACCTTTAATCCCTGCTTGTAATAACAAGGCACCTAAACCACCAATTTTTTGCTCTTGTGGTTTTTCAGCTTTTGGCTTGTGCTGTTGCGGACGTTTATCCCCATCTTTACGTGGCGGACGTTGACCTTGTGGCTTACGCTCTGAACGTTCAGTACGATCTTGCGGTGGACGCTGCGAGCGAGCCGCCTTGGCTGGTGCAGCACCTTCGGCACGCATACTCAAATTCACGCGGTTACGTTCCACATCGACCTGCATGACACGGACTTGTACGATTTGACCTGGTTTGACCACTTTATGTGGATCAGCTACAAATTCATTTGCCAATTCAGAAATATGCACCAAACCATCTTGATGTACGCCCACATCGACGAATGCACCGAAGTTGGTGACATTGGTCACTACACCTTCAAGCTGTAGGCCTTCAGTCAACTGCGCAACTTCGGTAATGTCTTCACGGAATTTTGCAGTACGGAATTCTGGACGTGGATCACGACCCGGCTTTTCCAATTCAGCTAGAACATCTTGAATGGTTGGTAAACCAAATTTGTCATCGACAAATTCATCGGCTTTGACTTGGCGAATGATCTCAGTATTACCAATAATGTCTTTCACCGTTGTCGCTTTTGCTGCAACAATTTTTTCGACCAAACCATAACTTTCAGGATGAACGGCTGAAGCATCTAATGGCTCTGAACCATTTTGAACACGCAAGAAGCCCGCAGATTGTTCAAAAGTACGCTCACCTAAACGGGGTACTTTTTTCAATGCCTGACGGTTATCAAAACGACCATTTTCTTTACGGTATTCAACAATTTGCTGAGCAATCGACTTATTCAGACCCGCAATATAGGCCAAGATCGCAGGTGAGGCAGTATTCACGTCCACCCCCACGGCATTCACACAGTCTTCAACCACCGCATCCAATGTTTTTGCGAGACCAGTTTGGTTGACGTCATGTTGATATTGACCCACACCAATTGATTTTGGATCGATTTTTACCAGTTCTGCCAACGGATCTTGTAAACGGCGTGCAATTGACACTGCACCACGAATCGATACATCCAGTTCAGGAAGCTCTTGTGAGGCCAGTTCACTTGCCGAATAAACCGATGCACCCGCTTCACTTACGGTAATACGCGTCAATTTGAGATCAGGATTGGCTGCCATCATTTCTGCAACCAATGCTTCGGTTTCACGACTTGCCGTTCCGTTACCAATCGCAATAAGTTCCACGTGGAACTCTCTGCATAAACGTGCAAGTTCCGCAAGTGAACCTTCTTTATCTTCTTTTGGTGCAAATGGATAGATGGTGCTATGTGCCAAGACATCGCCAGCATCGCTCACCACAGCAAGCTTTACACCTGTACGAATACCAGGGTCCACACCTAAGGTAGTACGGCTACCCGCAGGTGCGGAAAGTAATAAATGACGTAGGTTTTCAGCAAACACATCCATGGCTTCAGCTTCAGCAGCCAAACGTTTGTCGGTTAATAATGAATGTTCGATTTGTGGACGAATCTTACCCAACCAGAATAGTTTTGCGGTCTGTTTTAAATAATCCTGACGGCTTTGGGGTTGAGTTTGTTCAAGATTATATTCAGTCTCAATGCGAGCTAAAGGCGCTTCATCTTCGCCATCCACTTTCAAGCCCAAGACATTTTCTTGACGACCACGCAACATCGCCAACAAACGATGTGATGGCACTTTGTTCAGGTTTTCTGAAAACTCGAAATAATCACGGAACTTTTTGCCGACTTCTTTTTTCTCATCAGAAGCCACTGTACTTTTCAATACCGCAGTTTTAGCAAAAGTTTGTTTTAATTCAGTAGTTAAAGCAATATTTTGTGCCCAGTCATCAATCAGGATATGCTGAATTGCATCAAGCTGGCTTTCAACATCTGGATACTCTTCGTGGCTAAAGCCAGCCAAAGCTTCAGTTGGATCAACTTGCTCGCTAATAATTTTCTCAGCAATCGCACCCAGCCCTGCTTCTTTCGCTTTAAATGATTTACTGGTGCGTTTTGGACGGTATGGCGCATAAATTTCTTCTAATGCATTTTTGGTTTCTGCTGCATTCACACGCGCTAATAAATCATCGTTTAATTTATCTTGTTCTTGTAAAGATTGGATTACCTTCTCACGACGCTCATATAAATCACGTAAATAAGTTAAACGTGTATCGAGTTGACGTAATTGCGTATCGTCTAAGCCTTGCGTGACTTCTTTACGGTAACGTGCAATAAAAGGAACGCTGGCACCTTCATCAATTAAACGAATAGCAGCTTCTACTTGGTTTGGACGTACGGCAAGTTCATTTGCCAACTGCTGAACTAAGTCAGTCATCGTGATTGATTCCACAAGGGTTAAGTCTAAAAGCACTGATTATAAAGTTCATGGCTATAAAATCCACCATTGTTTTTTTGAATATTGTGTTTTAATCCTGTTTAACTTTTATTCAGCCCAGCAGAATTGTCGATTCAGTACCCAGCGCACGCAAAAATCTCAGTCCTCAATCTTTTATGCAAATCTTTGAATGTTTCTAAAATACCAAGTTTTTTTCGCCTAAATATTGATAAATAGGTTGATTGTCATCATTTTGCCTGTATATATTTGGTATCTATCTCTTGATTTTATTGGCAATATTTGTTGCTTTATAACATAGCCAAAACTGTGCAATGAATCGTATACTTCTTTGCATTGCTGAAAGACGATGACAATAAACGATAAAGGAGCACATCATGAGTTTAGTTGTACCTGCTGAATCGACGGAAACCGTACACCATGAGACAGACCGAGTCGAACGCATTTTAGTGGTCGATGACGATGTGCGCTTGCGTACGCTTTTACAACGCTTCCTCGAAGATAAAGGTTTCGTAGTAAAAACTGCTCATGATGCAACACAAATGGACCGTTTACTGCAACGTGAACTGTTCTCGCTTATTGTGCTTGATTTCATGCTTCCCGTCGAAGATGGTTTAAGCATTTGCCGCCGTCTACGCCAATCCAATATCGATACACCAATCATTATGCTCACCGCTCGCGGTAGCGACTCTGACCGTATTGCAGGTTTAGAGGCAGGTGCTGACGATTACTTACCAAAACCGTTTAATCCGAACGAATTGCTGGCTCGTATCCGTGCAGTATTACGTCGTCAAGTTCGTGAAGTTCCAGGTGCACCAAGCCAACAAGTTGAAGTGGTCAGCTTTGGCCCCTGGTCTTTAGATCTATCCACGCGTACATTGACCCGTGAAGGTCAGGTGGTTACGCTAACAACAGGCGAGTTTGCCGTTCTGAAAGCTCTGGTTCAACATCCACGTGAACCGTTAACACGTGACAAACTGATGAATTTGGCACGTGGCCGTGAATGGGGTGCAATGGAGCGTTCAATTGACGTCCAAGTCTCTCGTTTACGTCGTTTAATTGAAGATAACCCTGCTCGTGCGCGCTATATCCAGACCGTTTGGGGTGTAGGCTACGTTTTTGTTCCAGATGGCGCAGAATAAGCTTAGGAAATTAAACGTTGAAACTTGAACCCATTGATCCACAAGAATTTACTGACTTCGCGGCTTATTCAGAAAGGCCTCGAACCCAATGGGAACGTTTTTTAGATAAAATCAAACCACGTTCCGCAGCCATGCGTACCACCATTTTGGTACTGTTCATGGTGTTCTTTAGTCTTTTTATGTCCTTGTGGTTCTTTTGGCGAACCCTCTATCTTCCAGAACTGCAGCAACATGCCCGTTATCTGGCGATTGAATTAGAACTGGTCAATAATCCAGACATCCGTATCCTGCATCGTGATAATGAAGTGGATGTCGACACGTGGCTCAAAAATCGGATTGGTATTGAATATATTACCGATCCAGCCGAATTCCCAAAAGTTGAAGACAAATTCCTCGCAGAACTGTTTACCAATCAGATTGAACAGAAGCTAGCTAACGAACTTGGTGTCAAAGACGTTACTGTTTATTTTAAATTTAAACCGATTCCTCGAATCTGGATTCAAACCCCGGAAATGAATGGTAACTGGGTACGAGAACCATTAAAAACCTATACCAACTATAGTGTTGAGCTGATCGCAGGTTGGCTCTTTGGTGTCCCAATTGTCTCTTCCATTATTATTTTAATTTTGGTTCGTCAAATGAACCGACCTTTGCGTCGCTTACAAAATACGGCCAATAATTACAGTAAGACAGGTAAAGCGCCTTATTTAGATACCAATCATGGTCCACTCGAAATCCGTCAGGTGAACCAAGCCTTTAACCACATGGTCTATACGCTAGAGCAAACCGAACGTGATCGTCAGATTATGCTGGCAGGGATCTCGCATGACTTACGCACGCCACTTACGCGGATTCGTTTAACTGCTGAAATGCTCCCCGATGAGTTTTTCCGTGAAGGGCTGATTTACGATGTGGATGATATGGATGCAATTCTGAATCAGTTCATTTCCTATATGCGTGATGGTTCAGATGAAGAACTCACAGAGACCAATCTGAATACCCTATTGCAAGAACTGGTGGTGCAATTCAAACCACTGGATATTCGTTTTGAAGCACAAGAGTTACCGATCATTCCTGCACGTAGCTTGTCTTTAAAACGCCTGATTGCCAATCTGGTCAATAATGCCAAACGTTATGGTGCAGAACCGATTGAATTATCGGCCAGTCATGTCGACGACCATATTCTGATTACGGTAGCCGATCATGGCGAAGGGATTCCACCCGATCAGGTAGAAGAGTTAATGCAACCTTTTGTTCGTGGCAACTCAGCACGAACAATTCAAGGCAGTGGCCTGGGCCTAGCCATCGTGAAACGTATTGTAGATATTCATCAGGGGCAGATCAGCATCCGTAACCGTGATCAAGGTGGCCTAGAGGTGGTAATTTCTCTACCGATTCATGCTGCGACGCCTAGCGATGAACCACAAAATAATGCGATTGATAAGATCAAGCAAACCCTAACGGGGCATTTTTAAAGTTAGCTGATCAGCCGCGTCTGTCATGCCTGTTCGACTAAAGTCTGCAATCCAATGAATGCCGGATTGATAGCTTTGATTCGGTTTGCTGCTGATTCAAATCAAACAAACGCCCTGCCCTAAAGTGTCTTTCCTGTATAAATTCAAGCAAATATCACACAGAAAATAAGCAACTGAAAAGCAGGTGAATAAAGCGTATGCAGCTGTATTAGACCTTAGCCTTATTTCAATTCACTTTTCATGTTTTAGCGCTAAAATCCATAGCCAATGAAAAGCAATATTGAGAATGGATGATGTCTTTAAGTCGTATTCGTCTTGCAGCACTGCATGACAAAGTGATGAGTGCAGAGCAGGCAGCTCAGTTTATTAAAAATGATATGACGGTCGGTATGAGCGGTTTTACCCGTGCGGGCGAAGCCAAAGCAGTCCCACAAGCCTTGGTTGAACAAGCTAAAAAAAATCCGTTAAAAATCACATTAATTACCGGTGCAAGCCTCGGCAACGACTTAGACAAACAATTGACGGAAGCAGGTGTGCTTGCGCGTCGTATGCCATTCCAAGTCGACAATACCTTACGTCGTGCCATTAACAACGGCGAAGTAATGTTTATTGACCAGCATTTGTCCGAGACCGTTGAACAAATGCGTAATCAACAATTGAAACGCCCAGATGTGGCCGTGATTGAAGCAGTTGCGATTACTGAAGACGGTCACATCGTCCCAACTACCTCTGTTGGTAACTCAGCGAGTTTTGCCATTTTTGCCGAAAAAGTCATTGTTGAAATCAATACCTCACTCAGCGAAAACTTTGAAGGCTTACACGATATTTACATCCCCACTTATCGCCCAACCCGTACCCCGTTGCCTTTAACGCAAGTAGATGATCGTATTGGCTCAACAGCGATTCCAATTGATCCAGCAAAAATCGTGGGTATCGTCTTTAACGATACAGCTGATTCACCTTCAACCGTAACGGCACCTGATGCCGAGACTCAGGGTATTGCCAACCACCTGATCAAGTTCTTTGAACAGGAAGTCGCTGCAGGTCGTTTAGCGAAAAACCTTGGCCCATTACAAGCAGGAATTGGCTCAATTGCCAATGCAGTGCTTACTGGCCTGAAAGATTCAAATTTTGAAGATCTGGTCATGTATTCAGAAGTTCTTCAAGACTGTACCTTTGAATTGATTGACGCAGGTAAGATGAAATTCGCTTCTGGTAGCTCTATTACTTTATCGGCTCAATGTGGCGAACGTGTTTTTGGCAATCTTGAAAATTACAAAGACAAATTGGTGTTACGCCCGCAAGAAATTTCAAACCATCCTGAAATTGTGCGTCGTCTAGGCATTATCGGCATTAATACTGCACTTGAGTTTGACATCTATGGCAACGTGAACTCAACCCACGTTTGCGGTAACAAAATGATGAATGGTATCGGGGGGTCAGGTGACTTTGCCCGTAATGCACATCTTGCGATCTTCGTGACCAAATCCATTGCCAAAGGTGGTGATATCTCATCAATCGTGCCAATGGTGAGCCATGTTGACCACAATGAGCATGATGTTGACATTTTAGTGACTGAAGTCGGGCTTGCTGACTTACGTGGCCTAGCACCACGTGAACGCGCACGCGTGATTATCGATAACTGTGTGCATCCACTGTATCAAGGCGCACTCAACGATTACTTTGACCGTGCGTGTGAACGTGGCGGGCATACCCCACACATTCTACGTGAAGCACTGTCTTGGCATGCCAACTTTGAAGAAACAGGTCATATGTTAGCACGTGTGGATATTGCTAAATCGGCATAATCCCCTCTCTTCATAAAAAGCATGCTTCGGCATGCTTTTTTATTTTCCTATCCTGAAGTAGTTAGGCGCCCGACTCTGAGCAAAATTGGAAAGGTGACTCCAATGGGTTGCTGTTGCTGTAACAGCCCCTGTAAGCTCAGCAATGGGCTCTCATGCTGTTGATCTTGGTAATGCTTTACCGCAGACCAGGTATTTAAATAATCCCACAACTGCTGTCCTGTCCAGCGTAATTCAATCTGAAACGCCGGCATTGAAACTTCCTCAAAAGGAAATGGAATCGATTGATAATGCTCATCAATATAGCGCCGCTCTGTATCCCAGAAGCCGTTTAAGGTCTGATAATAAAGTTGTCGTATCCGATCATTCAAAAGCGCGTCATCAAGCGCTAATAAGCCATAACCAATCACTGCAATCACGCCTTCTGGTTTGAGCGTTCGTTTCACTTGTGCGTAGAATTTTTCAAAGTCAAACCAGTGAATCGCCTGCGCAACGGTAATCAAGTCAAAATAATGGTCTGGAAAAGTGCACTGCTCCGCCGCTTGCTGTAAATAGCTAACATTACTTAAGGCAGGCGCTTGATCGAGCTGGTTCTGGCTCAGGTCAGTTGCAATCACCTGTTGAAAATAGGGTGCGATCAGTTGGGTTAACTGGCCCGAGCCTGCACCGCAATCCCACGCTCGTGCCCGTGTTTTCACCTGCAGTAGCACCGCCTCAATCATCGATTGCGGATAACTTGGTCGTGCCTGTTGATAAAGTTCACTCTGCTCAGAAAATAAGTCTTTCATGATGATTTATTCTTAAGTGTTGACTTTAATTCACTATAGCAAATTTTTTTTGACATAAAAAAAGCCCCAAACTTTCGTTTGAGGCTTTTTGAATATGGTGGCGAGACCCAGGATCGAACTGGGGACACACGGATTTTCAATCCGTTGCTCTACCTACTGAGCTATCACGCCAATGGGGTGTATTAAGCCGTATCTCAGGGCAATAGTCAATAATTATCATGAGCTTTTGATTTGAATGCACATTTTTCACGCAATCAATTTTAAGGCAAAAAAAATCCCTGATGGGATCAGGGATTGAAAATACAAATTTATGGTGGCGAGACCCAGGATCGAACTGGGGACACACGGATTTTCAATCCGTTGCTCTACCTACTGAGCTATCACGCCAAAGTGGGCGTATTAAACAATGTTTGCCTAAGCCCGTCAAGCAAATTTGTGGATTTTTCTCTTAAGCGCTTATTTTTACTCCAAAGAGCAGGCTAAACAGCGTTTAGATTTTCCCAATATGCGATAAACAGCGATGGATGGCCCCACACCCTGGTTCAAACTGTTTAACCCCTTGCTCTTCTTCCATACGGCATACTTCTTCAACCAAGCGTTCTGCCACCCCACGCCCGCGATTGGCAGGATGTACCACAATATATTCCAAAACACGGCTTTCACCTTGTCCTGTTGCCCAAATTGCACCTATAATTTTGGTGTTAAATTCAGCGGTATAAACTGTGGTATATTGCTGTAGATTTTGTTCAAGTTGTTCCATTGCATCTTGCCCATCGCCAAACTCTGGGCTGGTATCGTAAAGTCGCTCGAGCTGAGTACGAATCCCTGAATCTTCCAGAGAACTGTAAGCATGTACGGTAATAGGCATTGATTAACCCTCCTGAGCAAACTATGATGCTGTCACTTTTTCGTCACAGCGAAACTATCGGTTTTTAATTCAATCATTTTTGACGTTTTTTGAGGAACGTGTCCATGACGCAACGTATCAGTGAAGTGGTAAGAAATACCAACGAAACAAAAATTCGAGTTCGTCTCAATCTCGATGGTACTGGTCAAGGCACACTCAACACTGGAGTTCCATTTTTAGACCATATGATTGATCAAATCAAGCGCCATGGTCTATTTGATATTGATATTCATTGTGATGGCGATCTGGAAATCGATGACCATCACACCGTTGAAGATTGCGGAATTACCTTGGGACAAGCCTTTGCACAAGCTTTGGGCGATAAAAAAGGCTTACGTCGCTATGGTCATTTCTATGCACCGCTAGATGAAGCATTGTCTCGTGTGGTGGTGGATCTGTCTGGTCGTCCAGGCTTATTCATGGATATTCCATTTACCCGTGCCCGGATCGGTACGTTTGATGTCGATTTATTTTCAGAGTTCTTCCAAGGTTTTGTCAATCACGCACTGATGACATTGCATATTGATAACCTAAAAGGCAAAAACAGTCACCACCAGATTGAAAGTGTATTTAAAGCCTTGGCACGTGCATTGCGTATGGCCTGTGAAATTGATCCACGAGCAGAAAACACCATTGCTTCAACCAAAGGTAGTTTGTAATGACCCGGATTGCTTTACTTGATTATGGCATGGGTAACCTGCACTCTGCGGCAAAAGCGCTAGAGCATGTCGGGGCGACAGTAGACGTGACCAATGATCCTAAACTCATTGCCAAAGCTGATAAGATTGTGTTTCCAGGTGTAGGCGCAATGCGTGACTGCATGCAAGGTATGCGTGAAGCAGGTATTGATGAGGTGGTGCGTCAGGCAGCCTTCAACAAGCCTGTTCTGGCAATTTGTGTAGGTATGCAAGCCCTCCTGCAAAGCTCGGAAGAAAATGGCGGTGTTGATGCGCTTGGTATTTTCGATGGTGTGGTTAAACATTTCCCTGAAATTCCGAATTTAAAAGTGCCACACATGGGCTGGAACCAAGTGCATCAACTTGATCCAAGTCATCCGATGTGGAATAACATTGAGCAAGATGCGCGTTTCTATTTTGTGCACAGCTATTATGTCGAACCAAAAGATACAGCCGTCACTGCAGCAACCTGTGATTATGGCCTGAACTTCTGTACGGCGATTCATAAAGACAATTTGTTCGCAACACAATTCCACCCAGAGAAAAGTCATACCGCTGGCTTACAGTTGTTAAAGAACTTTGTGGAATGGAAAATTTAACTTTCTACTAGAACCCAAAACCACCGATCCAAAATCAAGCCAATCAATATTGGCTTGATTTTTTTAATTGTTCTTTTCTATTTATTTTCAATACTATTTTGCTTATCATGCAAGCGATTTGAATAAAAACCAAACAGCGTATCCTTAAAAAATTAATCAATATAGGAACTTAAAATGACCGCTAATTTTCAAGCCAATGATTCAGGTTTTAGCGCAAATGGGCGTTTTGGCAGACTCTCTTATTTAGGCTGGAATATGCTCCTTGGACTTTCCATGTTGGTCCTTGGTATTATTGCTGCGATCTTCATACCAGCGTTTAGTAATTCTTCTACAGGTATTTTGGTCTACCTCTTAGGTGGCGTTTTTATCATTATTTATATCGCTGTCCTCTACTACAGTTTTATTTTCTCTATCCGTCGCCTACATGATCGAAATCAAACAGGATGGTTATCACTTTTAATGCTGATTCCACTGGTGAATTTCTTGTTTTTTATTTATTTAAGTTGCGCAAAAGGAGATGAGAATACAAATAATTATGGCGCTCCCCGTATTACACAGGGCTGGGAAAAAGTTTTAGCCTGGATCTACATCATCCTGATCCCAATTAGTATGTTAATTCTCGCGGCGACTGCCATTCCTGCATACCAAAGTTACATCCAGAAAAGTCAGCAACTGCAATTTGAACAACAACATCCTTATGCCGAATAAATATTTCGCAGGACAACAAGCCAAGTGAAAAACTTGGCTTTTGCATTTCCATAAAACCGTTTAAGCTCAGATAAATGACTTGGTTTTTAATGCAGATGGATACCCCCAAACACCTCCCCGTAACCAAAGAATACATCCGTAGTTTGCCTGTATTTGCAAACCTCGCCACTGAAAACATTCTGGTCATCCAAACCCTTGAGCAATGTCTAGCACTGCAAGCTGAACTCGATGCCATCCGGATCTTTGGTTTCGACACCGAGTCTAAACCCACCTTTAAAGTCGGTGAACAATCGACAGGCCCTCACCTGATCCAGCTTGCCACAACGCAGAAAGCTTATCTCTTCCAAGTCAGCGCTGAAATTTTGGATTTTCTTCGTCCCATTCTCGAAAATGAACAACAACTCAAAGTCGGTTTTGGGTTAAAAAATGATGCCCATATCTTTCGTCGTAAAGGCATTCATCCCAATGCCATGATTGATCTGTCCAAAAGCTTTGGCAGTTTTGGTTATCGTAGCCAAGTCGGAATTCAAACAGCGATCGCTCTGCTTTTCCAGCGCTATTTCGCCAAGAGTAAAAAAATCAGTACATCTAACTGGTCGGTTAAACATCTGAGCCCGCAACAAATCCATTATGCCGCCGCAGATGCCTATGCTGCGCGGCTGTGCTTTGAGCAACTGTATCAGCAACAATTGCTGACGCCTCAATTACAACAACAAATCATGCAAATACTGGCAGGTTCAGCAGACAAGGCTTAGCGATTGATCAATACTTTGCTAATATGTAGCCAATTTAAACTCTATGATGATGCAAGGAGCGAAAGCATGCTAATCATCCCAGCAATTGACCTGAAAGATGGTAAATGTGTCCGTTTGAAGCAAGGACGTATGGAGGACGATACTGTTTTCTCTGAAGACCCTGTAGCAACTGCACAGCATTGGGTGGATGAAGGCGCACGTCGTTTACATTTAGTCGATTTAAATGGTGCTTTCGCAGGTACGCCAATTCACAAACCCGTGGTCGAAGCAATTGCACGTGCACAACCTGAACTTCCAATTCAGATTGGGGGTGGTATCCGTTCGCTTGAAACCATCGAACACTATTTGGAAGCGGGCGTTTCTTTCGTGATTATCGGCACCAAAGCGGTGAAAGAGCCTGAGTTTGTTGAAGAAGCATGTAAACGCTTCGCAGGCCATATCATTGTTGGTATTGATGCCATCAATGGCATGGTGGCAACCGATGGTTGGGCCAATGTTACTGATGTAAAAGCCACTGACCTTGCCAAACGTTTTGCAGATGCAGGTGTCTCCAGCATCGTGTATACCGATATTGCACGTGACGGCATGATGCAAGGTGTGAACGTGGAACAAACCGTGAACCTGGCCAACTATTCAGGTCTGCCTGTGATTGCTTCTGGCGGCGTCACCAATCTAGATGATGTACGTCATTTAAAAGGCAAAAAAGGTATTTTAGGTGCCATTACTGGTCGTGCTATCTATGAAGGCACATTGAACCTACGTGAAGCACAATTATTGCTAGATGAAGACCGCCTCTAAGCAGTTTGGTCTATGAAGTTACCTACACGGGTAACTTCTTTGCCTTAATACAGTACATTGCGAATAAATTTTAAAGGCTGTTTCGAACGGTTGGCATAACAATACTGAATAGAGCTCTCAAATAAAGTCGACTCGCCGGCCTGAAGCACACGAATTTCATGTTCAAACGAAATCGTCAACTCTCCCTCCACCACATAAATCAACTCTTGCCAGCCTATTTGATCTGGCTCAGCCTGATAGACCTCACCCACAGCCAAAGACCATGTCCATAATTCGACTTGTGTTTGGGTCGGTACTGCAGCCAACAGCGTGGCATGGCTTTCAGCCTGTTGACCTTGCCACGCCAAGGTATTGACGATGGCAGATTCACTCAGCTCAGATGGGCTGACCAGCTTTTTAAAATCGACGGCTAATGCAATCGCAATTGCATCAAGCTTAGCCAGACTAATATTGACTTGACCGGTTTCCAGAGCGGCTATGGTACGGCGACTCACACCCGCTCGATCTGCTAAATCTTGCTGGCTGAGCTGACGTTCCGTACGAAAAAGACGAATATTCTGCCCAACATATTGCAATACGGTCTCTGAATGACTCATTCATTCCCACAAAGAAAATAAAAAACATGAGCAATATATTGCACAAAACCAATAAGCAATGCAATATGTGCAGTATATTGCACTTTACTCACAAGGATGGCTACATTGACCGCTTTATCTCAATCTCCTAAAGCCGCACAACTCGCACTTATTTTGATTACCATGATTTGGGGGGGTACCTTTTTAGCGGTGCAATATGCGCTGAATTTTAGTAGCCCAATGTTTTTTGTCGGCTGTCGTTTTGCAGTCGCGGCCTTAGCCATTTTCTTGATTTCAATCAAATCCATGCGTGGCCTAACCCTAAAAGAGAGCTTGGCAGGTACAGCCATCGGGATTGTAATTGCGATTGGCTATGGCACTCAAACCATTGGCTTACAAAGCATTCTGAGTAGTGAGTCGGCTTTTTTAACTGCGCTGTACGTGCCCCTTGTCCCCATTCTGATGTGGGTGATCTTCCAAAAGATGCCGTCTATGATGACTTGGGTCGGCACGGCACTGGCCTTTACCGGTTTAATCTTGTTAACAGGTAATGGCTTTTCCAGTATTAACTTTAGTTATGGTCAAGTACTGACACTGATTTGTGCTTTTGTGATTGCACTCGAAATTATCCTGATTGGTTATTTCGCGGGGAAAGTCAATCTAAGACGGGTCACGGTGATTCAGTTGGCCGTGGCCTCATTGCTTTCATTTGCCAGTATGCCTTTGGTCGGTGAACACCGTATCCCTGATTTTTCATGGGAATTGCTGATTATTGCCGTGGCATTAGGCTTAGCCAGTGCGTTAATTCAGTTTGTGATGAACTGGGCACAGCGTATGGTCGATCCAACCCGTGCTGCGATTATTTATGCGGGTGAACCGGTTTGGGCAGGTGTCATCGGGCGTATTGCGGGGGAACGTTTACCCTTATTGGCCTTATTTGGAGGATTGTTGGTGGTACTGGGCGTATTCGTCAGCGAATTAAAATTTAAATTCTTTGCGAAGCAACAACTGCCAGAAAATAAATAAATATCGGAAAACGCACAATAGTTTTCATTCAATACCACTACTGTGCGCTGATCACTAAACCGGGACTTGTTTTTGATTCGCCGCAACAGGACTATTGCCAATCTGCCAGACATAAGGCAAAGGTGCCTGATTCACTTCCCAGTCTCCAATCACTTTCTGTTTATACACCAATGGATTGTGTGAAGCGATCACACGCGCATTGCGCCAAAAACGGTCTAATTGCTTGTCGGTGCTACTGGCCGATGCCCCCAAGGCATTAAACAGCTCAGTGCTCAAATTGAGTACCAATTCCGCAATCACCACCTGACCTTGCGCCGATACTAATTCAGCATGCTCATTGGCCGCTAACTCCAGCTGTTGATCATTCTGAAAATGCTGTAAATACGCTGCATCTAAGGCTTCCGCAGTGTTAAGTGCAATAGTTTGCGCCGCATAAGCCTGTGCAGAAGCTTTACCAATCACTTGCAGGATTTGTGCATCGTCACGGACCAGACTGGCATTGCCATGACTATAGATTCGGGTTCGTTGACGCACTTCCTGCTTAAAGTTCTGTACTGCACTTTGCGCAATACCCGCCAGAGTGGCTAGATGAACCACTTGATAAAAGGCAGTTTGGTATTTAAAGCGGTTTTCAAACACCAGAATATGATCTCGAGCAATCTCTACATTGTTTAAGCTCAGTGTACCGCTGCCCGTAGTTTTTTGCCCAAAGCCATCCCAATCATCCACAACATCAATGCCTTCAGCTTGAGTAGATACCGCCGCAATCACATGCTGATGAGTGGTTTCATCCAAAGCGAACAGGTCAATCCAGTCCGCGAATATCGTACCTGTAGAATAATACTTCTGACCATTGATACGGAGTTTTCCATCCTGTGCTGCTGTCACTCGGGTCACGACATCGCCGATTTCGACTTGACCAATTTCGGTCCACGCATTCCCCACAATCTCACCACGGACAAAGCGCTCAAACCATTGCGTCTGTACTTCAGTTTTTTGTGCATTTAAACGGTCTTCGACAAAGGCAAAGTGCCCCCTTAAGGCCTGAACCACGTTGGAATCTGCCTGAGCAAGTTCAATCAATAACTGAAATAACTGCTTTTGCGAAACCCCATCACCACCAAAAGCCACAGGCACCCGTACCGCGCCAAAGCCCGCCTGTTTTAACCATTGAATTGCTTCATAGGGCAGGATTCGATTTTTTTCCCGTGCTAAAGCGCCTGCTGCAATGCGCTGAAAAATCGGACGGAACTTCGCCGCCACCTGCTCATAATGTGCACCCAAGGCAAGATTTTGATTACTTTGACTGGTCATAATACTGCCCTCTTAGCTCCAGGCATGACGTGGCAGTGCCACACCATTCAGATAATAATTACCCACCAGATTAAACTTCCAACGTACGGGGTCATGTAAGGTATGGGTTCGTGCATTACGCCAATGCCGATCCAGATTCAACTCCGATAAGGTTGAGCGCGTACCCGATAACTCAAATAATTTATTGGCCGCCAACAATGCAATTTCAGTGGTCAGCACTTTCGATTCAGCCGTCAGTAAGGTCGCTTCGGCTACGGTGTCTTCGGTCGGATCTGCTAAAGCACGATCAATGGCTTCGCCTGCCAAGGCTAAAACCGCCTCGGCTGCACGCAGTTTAATTTTCAGTTCACCGATATTGCTAATGGTATAAGGGTCTTGGCTGGCATGTTCCACACCTGAGTCAATCCAAGGGCGGGCATGCTCGCGCACATAGCGAATGGTTTCTTCAATGGCCCCGCGTGCAATCCCCGCATCCACAGCAGATTGAATAATTTGCGAAATGGCACCTGCTGCGGTGGGGCGTTCAAACGCCTGATGAATTGGAACAACGTATTTCAAATCGACTCGCACCTGATCCAGCTGCACGCTGCCACTGGCGGTGGTGCGCTGCCCGAAACTGCTCCAGTCATTCACGATGGTCAATCCAGACGTATGTTGCGGCACCAGTGCAGCAAATACTTTGCCATCATCACTGACCGCAACCACAGGAACCCAATGGGCCAACAAAGCCCCCGTGGCAAAGAATTTCTGACCATTAATCACCGCATAATCATCATGAAATTCAATTTTGGTGGTCAGATCTGCCACGGTTTTCGAGTTTTTCTCAGAAAATGCATTGCCTAAGCGCTTACCTTGCAGCACTTGTGTAAAGAAGAATTGCTGCTGTTCCAGTGAGGCATCCAAACGGATATGTTCTAAGAAGGCCCAATGATTTTGGGCAATTTGCCCTAAAGATGAATCTGCACTGGAAATAATGGTCACCACCTCAGCAAGAGTTTTATAACTCACCCCTGCACCCCCGAACTGTTTCGGAATATTGATGCCCCACAGACCAGAGGCTGAATATTGCTGGATTTCTTGCAAGGGCAGCTTGCGTTCATGATCACGCTGGGCGGCGCCTTTGGCAAAAGCAGCCGCTACGCGATGCGCCACAGCAATGGCTTCTTGATCTGAAGCAATCACATGTGCTGAAGTATTATTCAGATAAAAATCGGGTGGAATACTCTGTGCATCTTCCAGTTTTATTTCTATTTTTGAGGTCATTATAAATACTCATTTTTCAGTTATAAAAATAAACTAGCACTATTTTTATTGCCTATTTATAAGTTAAATTTAGAAACAAATCTTTTTATTTTAAATAACCTTCAGCTGCCACTTATTTTTTAAAAATATTCATTTAAAATCAATGGATAAATAAATTTTATAGAATCCCCCTCCACCAGAGCACCCTCACTTTTATACAAAAACAACCTTTTGAATTTAATTGGAAATAACCACAAAAATAAAAGATCGGCATGCAATCCAAAATATTCATGATAAACATTGATTTTTTTATGATTAATCAATTCGATCTTTTTTAATTAACATCAATAAAAAGATTTAATTTAGTAAAGACCAATGACCAAGAAAATTAGATTTAATGCCTTTGAAATGAACTGTATTGCGCATCAATCACCTGGATTGTGGCGTCACCCTTTGGATCGCTCAACTGAATATAAAGATCTTGCGTATTGGACCGATTTGGCCAAAATCTTAGAGCGTGGCAAGTTTGATGGTGTGTTTATAGCCGATGTTTTAGGCATTTATGATGTTTACCATCAATCCGCTGAACATGCGCTCACAGGTGCTGTGCAAGTTCCGGTCAATGATCCTTTGCAAATCGTGCCTGCTATGGCAGCCGTGACCCAACATTTGGGCTTCGGCCTCACCACCTCGATTTCTTTTGAACACCCATATCCTTTTGCACGGCGCATGAGTACCTTGGATCATCTGACCAAAGGTCGTATCGGCTGGAATATTGTCACTTCCTACCTTGAAAGTGGTTCAAAAAACTTAGGTCTTAAAACCCAAGTCAGCCATGATCAACGTTATGACATCGCCGATGAATATTTAGAGGTTCTCTATAAGCTTTGGGAAGGCTCTTGGGAACAAGATGCGGTGTTGCGTGATAAAGAGCGCGGTATTTTTGCAGACCATCGTAAAGTCCATCCGATCAATCATCAAGGTCAGTATTTTAGCGTTCCCGGCATTCATATTTGCGAACCGTCACCGCAACGCACCCCTGTACTCTATCAAGCAGGTGCCTCTAGTCGCGGCCAGTTATTTGCCAGTCAAAATGCCGAATGTGTGTTTATTTCTGCCCCCACTAAAGCTGCCGTGAAAAAACTGGTACAAGGCATTCGGTCCAACCTAGTTGAACAAGGCAAAGATCCCCATTCGGTTTTAATCTACACCATGCTGTCGATTGTGGTGGATGAAAGCGATGCCAAGGCCCAAGCAAAATTTAAAGACTATCAGAGCTATGCCAGTTATCACGGTGGACTCACTTTAGCCTCGGGCTGGTCGGGTGTCGATTTTTCGCAATTCCATGCCGAAGACAAAGTTGAATATATTCATACCGATGCGATTCAATCGATGCTCGATTCTTATGTCAAAGCCGACCCCAATCGAGTTTGGACCATTGAAGAGATCGCCAAATTTATTAGTATCGGTGGCAATGGTCCGATACTGGTCGGCTCGGCTGCAACTGTGGCCGATCAACTGCAAGCATGGGCGGAAGAAACCGATATTGATGGCTTTAACTTGGCCTATATTTTGGCGCATCAAAGCTTTGAAGATGTGGTGGAATATTTGGTGCCTGAGTTGCAACAACGCGGTGTCTATGCAACTGAGTATGCTGCAGGAACACTACGTGAGAAACTGTTTGGTCAAGGTCCGCTACTGACAGAACCACACCGTGGGGCAGGCTATCACTCTCTTTCAACAACGAAAGCCGTCAATCATCCAGAACTCGCTTAGTGCTTTACTGCCCCAAGCGAGTGCTGATCGATGTTAGTCTTGATACATCGGTTTATTGTCATTTAAGGCAATCAAGCCACGGATGGCACGATACACAATCCATACCCATGCCCCAAAAATCACGGCAAAGGCGAAAGTGGTTGCAGAAATCGCCACACCAGCAAAGGCAGTCTCATTGTCCCCTGTCAAGAACAGGAACGAGAACGGAATAAAGGCAATGATATTCCAAGCCAAATACCACCAGAAGGTGCGGATTTGCCAAGTAAAGTGACTTTCAAAAATTGAACCTTGTACGTCACTGCGTTTGACATAGTTGATGATCAAGGCAATGATCGCCAATAGACCACCGGTAAAAATCGCAATGATATAAAGCACATACAACACTAACGTTAACGTACGGTTTGGATCTTGATCAACGGAATAATTCATTTTTATTTATCTCCAAACTCCGTCAATAGAACACATTGAGCGGAGAAATTAGCCAACATATCAACAATATATGGAAGACTATGGTACAGAAATAAATCTTACCAAACGGTTGTTTTTGTGTTTTATGTCTCAGTTTTTGCTGCGCAAGCCAACCCCCACACCATCCTCCCAAAGAATCCACGATATGCAAAGTTTGCTCAGGAATACGCCGATTGCCCAATTGTGCCGCCTCTTTGTCTTGGGCATACAGCCAATAGCTCAACACATTCATCAAGCTGACAAACAATAAGGTATACGGCGGCAGTAATTTGCTAAAGCTGGCAATCACCATAAAGACGATATAAATCACAATCGCAATCTGCATCGCTGACCAAGGTTTAGAAGCCGTAGGCTTTACAGCTTTGGCTTTATGTTCGAACACTTGCGATGCTTTAAGATAAGTCGCCTGCTGAGCACGATAACGACCACGCTCGTCCAGAATAACCACATACTCCACAGCACAGCCCACAAGCGGTCGTGGCCCCGTACGAGCAAAGTCTTTAATATGAATAAAAACACGGTCTTTATGCGCATCATTCGGTTGAATAAAACCATAACCTTTGTCATCAAACCATTCAACTAAGCGACCTTGATCTCGCATCTCTGTTTCCTAAACTGTGATTCGTTGTAAACGGTCTTGCAACATCATACGCATTTGCAGCGGATCTTTTTGCAAAATGTCATCGCCAGTACGGCCCTGCTCGGCATTTTTCTGTGCCACTTGTAAACGCATGCTCCAGAAACGGCACGCCGCCATCGCCAAGAAAATGTTTAAACAGGCCAGCTCATCAGCGGTGAGCTGACGAATGCGTTGATAAGCCGAGAGAAAAGCATCTGCCTTGGCTTGATCTAAATGGGCTTGCGGATAAGCCGTACAGAAGTCATTGATACTGATCGCAATATCAAACAACCATTCATCCTGATTTAATTCATAAAAATCAAGAATACCTTGCAATTGATCGCCTTCAAACAGCGTGTTATCCCGAAATAGATCCGAATGAATAAAACCCGTCGGACGATCAGGATGCTGTTGCGTGATCTGTGCAAACTGCTGGAACACCTGTGCCAATAGCGCCTGATCTTGCGCATTCATTTGCGGC
Organism: Acinetobacter sp. CIP 64.2; assembly: GCF_000369645.1. NCBI lineage: Bacteria > Pseudomonadati > Pseudomonadota > Gammaproteobacteria > Moraxellales > Moraxellaceae > Acinetobacter > Acinetobacter sp. CIP 64.2. The sequence continues at coordinate 218,174 of NZ_KB850120.1, read as the reverse complement.
TTGAGCTGTGTTGCAACCTCTGACCAGTACTGGTGATTACGATTAAAATCACGTTCTAAAGGAAAGTCCTGCAAAGCCAAATGCAATTTTGCCTGCGCCTGTGCAATCGCCTGAATTTGAACAAGGCTGGCATCTTCAGGATGCTCACCCATCAAGCGTGGTGCAATTTGCGCAGGCTTATCGGCAATAGTATGAATGGCCTGAGCACTATGCTTTAACGGCACCGCCACAGGCACACCTGCCTGACCCAAACAATCCAGTACAGGTACCAGTTCACCCGCACCTTCAGCATCTAATTCTTCAAAAACCGTTAAAACATAGTGTTTCTGTGATTGATCCACCAAAAAATAATTGGTGTTTTGAATACCGCCTTGGATTGGAATCAGGTCAATCACCGCTAAACCATACGGCTCAGCAAAGGCTTGAACTTCTTCTAAACTCAACGGGGTATAAACCGACATGGAAAACCTGCAAAAAATAGCTGTGAAGTTTGATAGAATACCTGTTCCCTCCATGAAGGTGTAGCACCCCTTTCTTTATTGGCGATTTTTTGGAAAATTTTATGCTCGCAAAACGTATTATCCCTTGCTTAGATGTTGATAATGGTCGAGTCGTCAAAGGCGTTCAATTCCTTGATATTCGTGACGCAGGCGACCCTGTCGAAGTGGCGCGTCGATATAACGAACAAGGTGCCGATGAAATTACCTTTTTAGATATTACTGCTACCCATCATGGACGCGACACCACATATCGCACAGTAGAACGTATGGCAGAAAGCGTTTTCGTGCCATTAACCGTCGGTGGTGGTGTCCGTAAAGTTGAAGATATCCGTTTGTTACTCAATGCTGGTGCCGATAAAGTCAGTATCAACTCGGCAGCGGTGTTTACCCCAGAGTTTGTGCAGGAAGCTTCACAACGTTTTGGTGCACAATGTATCGTCGTGGCGATTGATGCCAAAAAAACGGGCGAAGACAAGTGGGAAATTTTTACCCACGGCGGTCGTAAGCCAACAGGCATCGATGCGATTGAATGGGCAGTAAAAATGGCCGACTTCGGTGCAGGTGAGTTGCTGATTACCAGTATGGATGCCGATGGTACCAAAGCGGGCTATGACCTTGCCTTAATGCGTCAGATCAACGATCGCGTCAATATTCCAACTATTGCCTCAGGCGGTGTCGGAAATTTACAGCATTTGGCGGACGGCATCTTAAAAGGTGGCGCAGATGCGGTATTGGCAGCATCTATTTTCCACTTTGGTCAACATACCATTCCAGAAGCAAAACAATATCTGGCTGCACAAGGCATTGAAATGCGTCTTTAATAAAATGAACCATCAAAAGCCTCTCACTGGAGAGGTTTTTTTATTCGAACATCGCTTTATGCAGACAAAAAAATACCTTGCTAAGCAAGGTATGGAAACTGCGTTATACAACGCTAGAGGGTAAACATCACACGGTCAATTTGAACAAATTCTGAGCATTTAAAATGCTTGAGCTAAATTAGCGAGAAAATGCACAAAGATATTGACATCAAAAACCAATTTTATTGACAATTTACGACATGAGCTTTTTTTTGCCACGAGGATGCGTCAATAAAAACAAGGCTTCCCTCGATTATTGCTCTTTAAATTCAGGCGACTGATTCTTGTGCTTCCTTCGGCGGTGTTGCCACGCTCGGCGCCTCGACCAATTTTGGCTTTTGTTCTACCCATTTTACCGGAAAAACGGCTTCCACCGCTTGGGCCAGTGCTTTAGACAACACTGCTGGCAGTGGGATACCCAGTGGATTGGCCTCTTTGAGATCTGCAGAAGATACCACACGCGTCCCCATCACATAATCAAACCATGGACGGGTTACACACCAGTTGGCATCCTGATTGGAGTTCATATGATGGTCATAATGCCAAGGAATCATGCGTTTGGCCCAATCAGGTTCTAAATGCGCACGACGATGTACATAATAATAATTGCCTGCACTATACAGCGCCGCCAAGGACATGCCTTTTGAGATTGGATAAAACGCGACACTAGCAATCCCTGCCACCACCGCCAAGGACATGATTTCATTACGGGTCCGCCAATGCTCGACCCCTTCCACATAGCAATCATCCGAAAACTGCTGTTTACGTACTTCCCGATGATGCGCCCAATGCGACTCCATGCTCTTTGGCACAGGGCTATAACGCGGCTGCCCAGAGCGATGTACCCCGTGCAAAATATATTTATGTGCAAACCATTCAAATGCATTGGCAACTGCCAAACCTGCAATAAAACCCTTGATCATGGTTTTCTCCCAATGTTTCCTTATTTTTATTCAAGATATAAATTTTTGTAGGCGAAGTATTGACGATACGATATATTTATATTGACAAAACACGACAATATCAGGAGTGGACAGGATGTCTCAACTCAAGAACTATACTGGCTCTGTTTTTGGGGGTTTGGGGCATTTATTAAAAGCCTATTGCGAGGCAAAAAACATTGCGATTCCTGAACAATTACAACAGGTTCAGAATCAGGAACGCTTTGATTACGTGATCTGGCGTGACCTGCTCGAAAACCTGAACCAGCACCATCCAAAAGTTGGTTTAGGCCTAGAAATCGCAGAATATGTACAACCCAAACATTTGGGGATCATTGCCTATCTGGCCCTGTCCTGTGAAAATCTAGGCGAAGCTTTGGCGCGTTATCATGATTTTCATCGCCTGATTTATGATGGCAGCCCGCTGGTGGTCGAGTTTAATCCACCCTATGGCTCTATCCGCTGGGAAGCACCTGAACCACATCCGACCCAATTGACCGATGAAATTGCAATTGCACTAATGGTGCAGTTTCTTAAACTGTTTATGTCAGGTGACCGAATTCATCTACATGAAGTCCATTTTGTGAATGCCGCGCCTAAAAACATGAGCGTCTATGAACAATATTTCCACTGTAAAGTCCGTTTTGAACAGCCGAAAACCCAATTATTGATCCCCATCAGTGAGGCGTTTAAACCCTTACGTACAGGCGATCATACCTTACAACAACTGCTCTTACAGCAAGCCCAGGCCTTACTAGACAAGCTGCCGAATTCCACCCAACTAGATCAACGCCTGCAACATGCGATTTTGACTGGACTACAAAAAAACCAATATCAACTCGATTTTATCGCTGAAAAACTCGGCCTGTCCGTGCGCCAGTTACAGCGTCATTTACAGCAACAACACAGCACCTTTCAGGAACGGGTACAGCAAGTACGTTTTATGCTGGCAACTGAATATTTGAAAGATCCTCATCTGAGTTTACAAGAAATTGCACTACTGCTCTGCTATTCTGAACAGAGTGCTTTTCAACGTGCTTTTAAGATTTGGACGGGACAAACCCCGCAACAGTGGCGAAACAACAACACAACTTACAATTCTTAATAAAACAACTTAAGAACTAACGGTTTCGCAACTGATCGATTTGATTGCACGTTTTATATAAGAGCCTATATACCTATGTGAATTAGTTCACAATTTTTTCACAAGGGTTAAACATATCCATAATAAATTTTGGATGCTTGCTTTTTTATTTTTTAGAACTTGTGTGGTGATAACAATGAACAAATATTTAGCAGAATTTCTCGGAACCTTTTGGCTTGTTTTCGGTGGTTGTGGTAGTGCTGTGCTTGCAGCTGCATTTCCAGAACTTGGGATTGGTTTCTTAGGTGTTGCATTTGCGTTTGGTTTAACTGTTTTAACCGGTGCTTATGCATTCGGTCATATTTCTGGAGCACATTTTAACCCAGCCGTCAGTGTCGGTTTATGGGTCGGTGGGCGTTTAGATGCCAAAGACTTGGTTCCATATATTATTTCTCAAGTCATTGGTGCAACTTTTGCAGCATTCGTGCTGTACATTATTGTACAAGGTCAGGCTGGCTTCGCAGGCACAGGAGGTTTTGCAACCAACGGTTATGGCGAACTCTCTCCAAACCATTTCTCTATTGCATCTGCGTTCCTGATTGAAGTGGTACTGACCGCGGTATTCTTAATCATTATCTTATTATCTACGCATAAAAATGCACCTGCTGGCTTTGCCCCAATCGCGATTGGTTTGACGCTCACGGTGATCCATTTGATCAGTATTCCAGTGACCAATACTTCGGTCAACCCAGCGCGTAGTACAGGTGTGGCTTTCTTTGCTGAAACCGCTGCTCTCGGTCAACTTTGGTTGTTCTGGGTTGCGCCAATTATCGGTGCCATCATTGGTGCAGTGATCTATAAAGTGGTAAGTAGCGAGAAAGACTAAGCTCGAAACCTCCCATAAAAAAACAGCCTGCAACGGCTGTTTTTTTATTTATAGAAAAGGATTTTCAATATCCTGTTCAGGCTGACGTTCAATCTGTTCAGGTAAATCTTGCTGCTCTAATGCAGCGACCACATCATTGATAAAATTTTGCAGTGCCTTCGCAGTTTTTAGACCGGCCTGATCTTTGGTAATCTGCAAATTACCATAGAGACTGACACAATCGACCTGATTTTCTAAGGTCAGATCATAGATCGCAGACGACTCATCGCCCTGTTCAAACGGTTTAAACATGTTTTTCTCTCATTGTTCTTGTCTATCCCACAACATGAGCCAAGCACGCGGACATTGCAAGATGTTCTACATTATCTCAACATTTGTAAAAAATACTGCACCAAGGCATTCACCAGCTGGTTGATCAAGGCTTGTTTGGTCTCTTCATCAATTTGCGGGAATTTACTGTCAGGTGCCTCGGTTGGCTGTGAGCTAAATTCACGCTGCTGCGCTTGAATGGCATCGGTCTTGGCTTCTTCCGCACATTGACTTCGCCCATCCCAATGCAAATAGCTAATGTCTTTGTTCGGCTTCACTTGCTGCGCAGATACTGGCAGCTGGTACACATTACGCTTTTGCTGCTCAGTCAGTTGTGGAAATAGGTTGATGCCCAGTTTTTCTTCGAGATAGCAAACACTGACCACTTCGACCTTTAAAGAATTATTGTTTGGCGCGTAATAGGCACCAATAATGCCCTGCTTGGGTAAATATACCGCTTTATAGACCGCTGTCGGGACAATCACCCCTTGACCAATGGTTTTCAGGCGTTTGCCTTCAAATACAGGACCTGTCAGGACGTAAGCATCTTTATGCTGTTTGGTCACCATCGAACGCACCGCTTCTTCTAATTTGCGCCAGACTTCCTGATTGTTTTTCGGTGCTTGTGGCACCATATTGGCTAAAGAAAAGCTGTCATATTGTGATGCGGTATTACTCATATCGCCATTCGGTGCCATATGACCACGGTCGTAGCCCGAACCACGATAATCCGATAATAAAGCACGGTGTTGCAGCTTCACCCGGGTTTCTTCATGGAAATTGTCTTCACGTTTAATTTTGACACTAAGACGTTCAGGGGTCAGATACTCTGCTGACCATAATGGTGTTTTGGAAAGACCAGAATACATCACACTAAAATCATTAAAACACAGTGCATAGCTGTCTTTTTTCAGGCTGTCTCTGCTCAATAACGGTGGAACGTCACGATAAAACTGTTTTAAACATGCGCTATTACTAGATTGAAATGGCATCAACTTCGAAATTTTTTCACTGCCAAATGCGATCGCAAAACTGCCTGTTGCGACCAATGCCAACATCATCTTTCCAACATGTTGGCTCAAAAATGCAAATGGGCTTTTACTCTTTCGGGTTGGTTTCTTTGCCATAACTACATCAAAATCAATATGAACGCGCAGCTTAACAACTCAAAAGCCCTGTGTACATTGAGTTTCAGCCCAGAGCGACATTTTATGTCGCAAATCTGTACACTCAGGCAACAGACAATAAAAAAGGCACCCGAAAGTGCCTTTTGATCTGTTTTTATTTAAATTTCAATCTGGCTACCCAGTTCCACCACACGGTTGGTCGGAATCTGATAAAAGTCACTGACTGGGCTGGTATTACGCTGCATCGAGATAAACAGTTTTTCACGCCACGGCGACATGCCATCCCCCACGGTATGCACGATACGGTCACGCGAAATAAAGAAACTCATTTGCATCATGTCAAACTCAAAATCCATTGCTTGATAGGCTTGCGCCAAAGCAACTGGAATATTCGGCTGATCTTTAAAACCATAATACACATAGATGCGATAAAAATGCTCGTCCAGTTTTTCAACTTTCAGGCGATCTTCATCAGTCACATACGGAATATCTTGAGTATAGACCGTCACCATCACATTACGCTCATGCAGCACCTTATTATGTTTGATGTTATGCAACATCGCATGCGGCACAATGTTTGGCGTACCCGTCAGGAAAATCGCCTCACCCGGTACAAAATGGGTTTCTTTGCTCATCCCAATACTCTGAATAAATAATTCAATCGGTAAGGCATTGGTTTCCATGCGGTTGTAGACAATTTCACGACCACGTTTCCATGTCATCAAGATGGTAAACACGGCCACACCGATCAAGATTGGCACCCAACCGCCTGACAGGATTTTTAATGAGGTTGAAGCAACGAAAACTAAATCGATTGCAAGGAACGGCACCGCAAATAATGCCACTTTCCATACTGGCCAACGCCAAACCCCATAAGCCAAAGTCGAGATCAAAATCGTACCGCAGAGCATGGTCATGGTCACGGCTACACCATAAGCACTGGCCAATTCCGCACTGCTTTCAAACAGTAAAATCAGGATCACAACCGAGATGAAGAGCACCCAGTTGATGAAAGGCAAATAGATCTGACCTTGTTCCACATCTGAAGTGTGGTGTACGGTTAGGCGCGGTAAATAACGTAACTGAATAGCTTGGTTTGCCATCGAGAATACGCCCGTAATCACCGCTTGAGATGCAATCACGGCTGCGGCTGTTGCCAAGCCAATCATTGGGAATAAAGCCCAATCAGGAACCAGTAAATAGAACGGGTTTTCAATGGCTTTGGCATCACGTAACAGTAATGCCCCTTGCCCTGCATAATTCAGTAATAAGCAAGGAAGAACCACACAGAACCAGGCCAGTTTAATCGGCACGCGCCCAAAATGGCCCATATCGGCATACAGTGCCTCACCACCAGTCATGGTCAGAATCACCGCCCCCATGGTAATAAAGGCAACTGTTGGTTGATCAAAGACAAAATGGAATGCCCAATAAGGGTTAATCATCATCAACACATATGGGGTTTGAATGATGCTCCATAGTCCAATCAGACCAATGGACGCAAACCATAACAAGGTAATTGGCCCAAAGAATTTGCCCATGGTGGCGGTACCATGCCGTTGTACCATAAATAGTGCAGTCAGGATGCCCAAGGCTATCGGCACCAGCCAACGATCTAAAGCAGGCGTCACCAGACTCAAGCCTTCAATCGCAGACAGTACGGAAATGGCAGGCGTAATGATCCCGTCACCGAAGAATAGGGATGCCCCGATAAAACCCAACGCAATCAGGAAGATTTTATTTTTGTTGCTAAAAACGGTCGAGCGCAGGTTCAGTGCAAGCAAGGACATGATCCCGCCTTCACCGTTGTTGTCTGCGCGCATGATCATCGACACATATTTAAAACTGATGGTCAGGTTCATACACCAGAAGATCAGGGAAAGAATACCTAAGATCGATCCTTCGCTGATATCAACATGTCCTGTGACAAAGCATTGCCGTATCGCATAGAGGGGACTGGTTCCAATGTCTCCAAATACCACCCCTAATGCTGCCAGCGTCATCGCGGGCAAAGCGGCTTTTTTTGCAGTACTTTGCATATTATGTCGTCTTCAAAATAGAACGTTATATGCCGCAATATTATCACTAGCCAAAAAGTTTTTCTGCAAATCTGTTCGACTACAACTTGGCAGCGTTCATTTTTTTCGTTACTATCGCACACCTTGGTGAGGTGTCCGAGTGGCTGAAGGAGCACGCCTGGAAAGTGTGTATACGTTTGCGCGTATCGAGGGTTCGAATCCCTCTCTCACCGCCAAGTTTACTTTCTATGATATCTCATAGAGTCTTAAAAGCTTAAATCTAAAGGATTTAGGCTTTTTTTATTGCCTTATGTTTTCCAATTTACCCTATTGAATCCTGATATAGTTGGGGGTATAACTGGGGGTATAATAAATTACCCCCATTTTTATACCCCCAAATTTCTACGGGAAACGTTGCAATGCTTACAGATGCTCAGGTCAGAAAGATCAAACCTACTGAAAAGAAAACCAAATATTCTGATGAAAAAGGCATGTATCTGGAAGTCACACCGTCAGGTGGTATGCATTGGCGTATGAAATTTCGCTTTCAGGGCAAAGAAAATATTTTTAGTATTGGTACATATCCAGACACCACTCTTGCCCAAGCAAGAAGAATCCGTGATGAAGCGCGCTTAAACTTAAAAGATGGAATTAATCCAAACGAAGCGAAGAAACAAAAAAAATTGCTGGTCGATGAAAGTACTCTTTTCAGAGCACTTGCAATGGAATGGATGCAAGATCGTAAAGTAGTTATTAAAGAATCCACTTACTTACGTGATTTGTCAGTATTTGAAAAAGACCTATTCCCCGCTCTAGGTGATATGCCAATTGATCAAATTAAGGGGAAAGACGTATTAGCTTGTGCCAAAAAAATTGAAGAACGTGGCGCATTAGAGATGGCTAAACGCTCAATCCCTTTAACTGGGCGTATTTTCCGTTTTGCGATTCGTAAAGGCATTATTGAGAATGACCCTACCCCACACTTAGGCGAAGCTCTTAAACCACGCAAAGTCAAGAATATGGCACGTTTAGATATTTCTGAATTTCCTGCCTTTCTTGAGCGTATGGATCGCTACCATGGCAACCTTATTATTCGATCCGCCTTACAGCTCATGACTCTGACTTTTGTTAGAACGGCAGAGCTGAGAATGATGGAATGGAATGAGATTGATTATGAGAATTGTTTATGGCGTATTCCAGCACACAAAATGAAAATGTCTATGCCTCATCTTGTGCCTTTATCAAAACAAGCTTTAGATATACTAGAAAGGATTCAACCAATCACAGGCATAAAACAGTACGTTTTCTATAATTACAGTACAGCTAAGCCAATCAGTAGCAATGCACTTCTGTGTGCAATCCGTACAATGGGCTATAACGGTAAAATGACTGGTCATGGATTCCGTGGGCTTGCATCTACGACCTTACATGAGCAAGGTTATATGCACGATGCCATTGAAATTCAACTTGCACATAGAGTTGGTAATGCTGTGTCTCAGGCTTATAACCATGCACAACATTTAGACTATCGGGTTAAGATGATGCAGGAATGGTCTGATTTTATTGATGGATTGAGATGCTTCACTATTAACTAAGACTACGTAGAAAAGAGCTTAGCATCTACCATTATTAGTTTTTACATAAATTATTTAATCCTTTCAAGATTAAATAAATAATTTCATCAATAAACTGACTATTAATAAGCCTATAGTATTCATCTACATTTAAACCACTTTTATTAGCTAAACTCTCAATTGTTACACTTTGGATAATCTGATGTAACTCATCATAATTAAAGTTATATGATTTCCCATAAAGATAAGCCATAAAATCCTTATAATCAGAATCATTTTCTTCTTGCCATTCTTGAGTTAAAACTTCAGATACTCTATTTAAAACAATTGAATTACAAATTTCTTTTACCACCCCGCCAAAGCCACCAATCAAAAAAATAGGCTTACTGAGCTTGGCTGCGATATAGAACTCCTCTAAAACACCTGGCATGAATCCTTTATAGTTTTGTATTTTCCCCCCTGCAAAGATTCTAATATCAGAGCCCTTGATAGATTCCATTCTCATAGCTCTTAAACACTTAGAGAAAATATATCTGTCTTGAGAGGTTTTCACTTCTAACCAAGAGCTTGAATCAACTTCTTCACTAAATTCATCAGGCAAAGCATAGTTTATTTGATTTAGTACTTCATGATAATCCGCCTGATAATCCAACGACTCTGGTAGGAGGTGTAAAGGCCATGCTAAATGATTTTCAACACTGAATGATTTTTTTGGAAGCCTGTTCTTTAGGATACTAGCTTCCTCTAAAATAAACTCTGTAAAACCATTTGCTCTCAAGTCTCCGCCATAAATAAGAATATTTTTATTTACTAATAAGTGCCTTGCAAGTTCTTGAGACAGCCTTTTAAGTTCATCTGGATGAATATGTAATTGATTAAAATCAATTTCTCCATAATCAGAAATAGAAATACCTACTCTAAAATTTTGTTCCTGCTTTTGTGTATTAGACCACAATGGAGTAAATACATTGACGTTCAGATAGTTAACCCAATCCATTTCCTCTGCATAAATAGGAGGTTCAGGATAACAAATAGTCAATTCATCAACTTGCATTTTTTCTTTTAAATATACTATTTGTTGGATTTCAGGTGGTCTTGATAATACTATCGCAGACTTATCTATCCAATCCTGATCTTTATAATATTCTAACAATACTTGTGAGTGGCTTTGTTGCACAAAGATTTGAAAGGCAAAGCGCCCCTAATTGAGCCAAATTTAAGGCGTAACTTGGGTAAGTGGTCGACCTAATTCCGTAAATCTGTTGAGGACTGCTACACGTGCATGAACCTCATTGACTTGGCTATCAAAGCTCCTTGCACTGAGTTTATCTCTTAATAATTTGATGCAGTGCATTTTAGTCTCAACCAAACTTCGGCGATGATAGCCTGACCATTTTTTCCATAGTGTCCTACCTAAACGTTTAATTGTTCGAAGTAATTCATTTCGCTCTAGCGAGCTACTCTTTGTATCTTTCCATGGTTTCGCATTTTTTCTAGGTGGAATCACCGCATGTGCTTGCCGATCTGCAATGACCTGACGGCATTGCTTGGTGTCATAAGCTCCATCGGTATAAACAGAGTCAATCTGCTCATCTTGTGGAATCTGATTAAGTAAATCACCAAGCACCTGTGAATCACAGACATTATTGGTTGTGAGCTGAATAGCGCGTATTTGTAGGGTTTTGGCATCTATACCAATATGTAGTTTACGCCATTGGCGACGATATTCAGCTCCATGTTTCTTGCGTTTCCATTCGCCCTCACCTAGAAACTTCATCCCTGTAGAGTCTACGAGTAGATGCAGCCCATCGCTACTTTTTTGGTAGCTGATTGCAATATCAATATGCTTTTGTCTTCTACAAAGCGTACTGTAATCTGGTGCGGTCCAATTTAATCCGCAAAGTTTAATCAGACTTTGCACAAAGCCAGTGACCATACGTAAAGATAGACGGAATAAGGATTTAATCATTAAGCAGCATTGGATGGCTGCGTCGGAGTAGGTTTGATTTCGCCCTTGTTTGCCTTTTGATGGAGCATACCATTGCGTAGCAGGATCAAACCAAAGGGCAATATTTCCGCGATTAATGAGTGCTCGGTTATATGCGGGCCAATTGGTTGTGCGGTAGATTTTGTGTGTAGGCTTCTTCATTTGAAAATTATATCGCTGAAAAAGCCTTTACAGATAGGTTTGTGCAACAAAGCCGTTTTCAATTACTAGACCAGTTCTTGAGTCTAAGAATGAAATCTTAATATTTTTTACACATTCAATATCAACACTCGATAAAATAGGAAGAATATTTTTTCCCGCTTCAAAATAATTTAATTTATCAAATGGAATAGGCTCTCCATAGCTATCTATTGCCGATGATATAAATTTCTTTAGATCAATTTGTGAAGAAGGAATCTGATATCGTCTCTCAAGATTATTTTTAAGATTAATCTTGGCAGCAGAGAGAATATCTTCTTCTTTATGGTCAACAATGTCCTCGGTATCACTTCTAGCCTTTCCAGTTATTACAATAGCATCTTCACTTTTTCCTTGTGCCTTCAAACTAGAAGCAATCTCCTGTATTTTCCGATTCAAATTCATTAAATCATTTTTTATTTTTCTAGTTAATTCATTCTCGACAAAATTAGTTCGATCAGAGTTAAAATCTAAATCCTTATTAGAACTATAGACTCTTACGTAACCTATCATTTGAGGCATAGATTCTGCCGAACGTTTAGCCCTATTTATATTAGAATCAAAAATGGTAAAATTATTAAATAAATTATCATTTATAAACAATAGCGGCGACAATGCTTCATCAGGTTCTCTATAAAACAGTTCTGAAATTTTCTTCTTTCCACCTGAGTTAAAATGATAGATATTAAGATCCAAATCAACACTATAATTCCTTGAAGATATCTTAAAATCACACGTCTTTACTAGACTTCCAAGTCTGTATATAAGGATCTTTGAAGAGCTAGAAGAGTATCTAACCGCACAAAACTGAAGATCCTCTGCTTCATCTAAATGTTCATTAAAATCGGTTGTTTTATAACAACCTGAATTTGTTTCTAAACTTATTTCTAATGTCTTATCGTAAAATGCATTTACTGTTTTTGCTGTATTTTTTTTCTCTTGAAAATAACTATTTAAAGCCTCCAGATCATTTTCATTCATGTCAATACTAATGGTTGTACCAATCCCTGGCTCATCCGTAACTTCTGGTAAAAATTTAAAACCTACTTACATTATTTTTTGATATTACATCTTGTTTATCAACAGAGAATTGTATCTTTTTCCCTTTGTTATAGGTTTTCCATGTTACGTTATCACCAAATTTAAAAACTGATAAAAAGCCTAAACCCTTTGCACCCTGTACATATCTTTCCATTCCGTTAAAGCTGACTTTACTCCCATACTTCTTCTTACTAAAAGCAATATGAAAAAGTTTATTAATATCCTCTTCATTCATTCCTACACCATCATCAGAAATAATAAGTCTAGAGTTATTAATATCTATAGTTATCGACACATTCTTTGCAAAGGCATCATAAGAATTCTTAGTTAACTCATTCAATGCAAAAATGTTAGATGGAATCTTAGTGGATAACTCTTCAATTACTTGACCATCAAATTTTAAACTAATAGGTTTCATTATTTACCCCCTAAGGTTTCTTTCTCTTCGTCATGGAGCAGCTAAAAAAATTAAAAATTAATTCTCCCAAAATAAAAAGAAAATTACTCCTTACTTTTAGGAATATCTTCTAAAGAATAATCTTATATTTTTTTCATTAAACTGTACATATACCATTGAGAACATCTAAGACATCATTACACCAGCGAAAAATCACCCAAAAATTGCGAAATAAAAATTTTAGAATGTATTAATATTTTTATACAAACTCCGCAATTAATGTCACCTCTATATTAATAGTTGTGCCCAGAGAGTTTCTATTAGGCATTCTTTTACCTGGTAACTGACGACTAACTGAAGCAATATGCTTGCCTCCTAAATAAAGTACCATATCAAGTAATATTTGATCGAATGGTACAGGAATACCAGCAACAGTGCGATTACCAGTTGTGAAAACCCAATGTGCGGTTTTTGATGAAGCTCTTAAGTGCACCAAACTCTCATATAAATCATACATAAAGGCCGATACTTTGCGTACTTTCTTTAACTTGTCTTGTCTCTCCGCTTCTGCCAGATACTGACATAAAGTAGGAGAAATCTTTTTTATCTGTTCTTGCTTTTCAGAAATATTATTTAGATTTCCCCCTAAACTTTCTGTATCTAGCTTATGGCTATTCTGTAGTAAATATTCTTTTGAGCCTTCAGGTAATTCTGAAAATGGTATCCACTTAAGTGATAAATATGAGAACTGACCATATGGTATTGTTGTTTGATTATCTCCATATGGAGGGGATGTTACTAAAATTTGATGACGATCATCCTCAGGGAGTTTCACACTACGTATATCCCCTAATAGTAGATTAATGGTAGAGGAGGAAAATCTTTTTTGTTGGGATTTGGCTTTTAAGTATTCTTCTATCTTTAACAAAGTATCATCTAAATGATTCTTAAATATCTTAAAAATATTCTCAAAGGGCACATAGTTTTCTGGCTTCCTAATATGCAATTTATATGTACTTGTTCTGCTGTTCGATGTTTGTCGAAGAGTTTCAGCAAAGACAACCCATAAGAGTTTTCGAGTATTAATATCATCAATAGACAAAATTGATCGTCTCAATTTTGAGATAACAATACTACTTTCATTGCTAAACCACTTTTCTCTTCTTGGAAATTCTACATCTATTTCCGAACTACAATCATTTTCATAGTTAGATATTACATTCGTAACAAATTTATTAAATGGATAATCTTCATCGATTAATCTTTTTACTTCACAAACCAAAATAGCTAAGGGATTTATATCTGTTCCTAAGAAATCTAAACCTCTTAATGATGCTTCTGTTAAAATTGTCCCAGAACCTACAAAAGGGTCAAAAATATAACAATCATTAGTCGAATATTGTAAAAGATGATCTAATATCTGTCCTTGCATACGAGGAACCATCATAGCAGGGTAACGCAAAAGGCTATGAATATTAGGTCTGGATCCTGCACCAATTTTATTCCAATGGGCAGATTGATTTTTAGAAAGCTCTAAAAGCTGCTCACCAAGTAAAGTAGTCGATTCATTTTTTCTTATTTCTTTAAATTGCATTTATTTTTCACACCTAAAATCTGTCCCATTTTATTCATGTAATATACTATATATTTGTATTTTCATAAATAAAATCCTGGCTAAATTTATTTTTTAGGTTTTTATAAAATAACTTATTCTCATAAAGAAATTCTGGCTCACATATCTACCAAAAAAATAAGGGAGCAAAAGCTCCCATTACTCTCGCTCTTCCATCTTAGACTCAATCCACTGGTGGATTTCCCAAGCAGACCAACCGATACGCATCTCTGTTAACCTTATAGGCTGAGGAAATGTAGGATCGTAATATTTAGAATCCTTATTAATCATCTCATAGATTTTCGATCGGCTAAGAGCAGTAAACTCAACAACATGCTTGATATTAATAATTTGGTTCATCTGAAAAGTTTGACCTGTGATCGACGCATTCATGATGTTTTCTCCTAATCATTGATGCGAGCGCGTATTCGCTCAGATGATAGGTCAGTCCAGTAAAATTTTACGCAGTCCAATGTTGTCCAAGCTCACCTAATTCAAAGCCTGAACTGACTGTTGCAATCCCTTCTGAATATCCTGAACATGAGTGAGATCATGAAATTGCTGATGCTGCTCTGGCTTCAGTTCATTCACGTAGAACTCCTCAACAATATCCAGTCCCTCTTCCCCTCCCACCTCAAAGCTAGCATTGCCATAGCCCTGCCGTGCCACATGATCTAAAGTCTCCTGATAAAACCCTGCTGCCTTACTCTGTTCATCTATATGTTTGGCTGAAGTAATTGCTTCCTGCAAATTCACACCATCACGTAAAGTTAAGTCCACATAGTAGATTGGGGTACGGTAGCTTTGGGTGGTGCTTTTGCCGCGTAAAGTGAGTTGCAATGGCAGACAGGACAGCAAGTCACCTGATGCAGCATGATAGTAACGAAGCCGTGCTGCCAAAGTGCGGATGCTATTAAAACCTGTAGTTCTAAAAATGAAGGTTCCAAATTCATCTGATTCATCTAGGTTTGCATAGAGTCGTCCATAAGGTTTACATAAGCCTCCTTGTGCCAAGGGACATAAATCAGGTGATGGACATGGATGTTGCTCAACTCCGTTTTGACCAATTCGCTGACAAGTTTCGCCATTGCCTGTACAGATAGGTCGTCCTGTTTGACGGTCAAATAAAGTGTATTCCGCTCTTAAATTAATATCTGGCTCATTAAAGAGCATTCGGACTGGAATGGCTCTAAGTTTCTGGTTTTGGTTAGGGGCTTTGGCACGAAGTTGTTCATCCAGTGGATGTTTAACCCAGCCATCCTTATTTTGGATTTGGCTAGTAATGGTAAATTGGTCATCCTTTTCAGGGAGTCGTTTGCCATTCTTTTCTACAATCTTGCCGATACTGATACGTCCCAGTACGGGCGGTGTGATTGCTAGGCCTTTAATCATGGAGAATTACCTCTATTTTGCTATTTGATAATTTTAAAGCTATAAAAAAATCTCGTAGCGTTTTCTGCTGCGAGATTAAAAAAAAGAATATGTTAAATTTTGTACAAAAGTTTATCTCTTCTTAAGTACTCCTTTATGTTAATTTCAAACTACCCTTTTGATCAGCTAGAAAGGAAATAGCATGAAAATTGACTTCAACCTAATTGAAAAACTAAGAGAAATAATTACACCTTCGTATAACCAAGCACTTAATGCCAAACGTTCTGACCGCCTGAATAAATTCTTTACGGAACGTAGAAGAATTCAAAATCTAGATGAACCAGATAACATTAAACTCATACTTTTAAACAGTGCAGCAGCAGAACTCAGTGGAGTTAAAAATGCTAAGTTTGAAGAACTAGAATACTTTCTGGAGACATCAAATGCAGATGACTTTGAAATGAAGTATTGGACATTTGCGTGGAACAGAGCAGGATTCATTGTTTCCCGCGATGAATCAGGCAAGATTATTGATATCAGCTCAACATTGAGTAAGAGAATAAAAATAAGGATACTTAATATATTTCTCATACTAGCAATGAGTATTTGGCCATTTCTCTTCCTAATGAAAAAGGATCCATTTATTAATCTAGGCTTTAACGAGAGTGCTTGGCATTTATTTATCTTTGGTGTAAGTACATTCTGTTTGGTGACTGTTGTGAAAATACTCTATGATTGGTCACATTGGCAGAGCCTCAATATGACTCTTGCTGGACTAAAACAACCACTAAAATAATCTCCATTCTGCATGCAAGTGAAATGACACTTGCATGCATGAGATTTAATTCATGACATATAAAGGGAGCTTTCGCTCCCATTACCGACACTCGCCTCACACTGATGAATTTCCCAAGCTCGACTAACCATAGGCTGAGCAAATCTCGGATCATAAGACTTTAATTTCTTATTAATCATTACGAATCAGTTAAATAAATTTAAGACCATGAAAGGTAAAACCTAAAACTCAGCACAACTGTTCCATAATTTTTGCGATGGAAAAAATTGTACTTCGGTGCACATTCTTATCATCATAACTTGCAGCATGATCGAGCCCGCGCATGACAAAAACCTGTTTTAAACCTCTTTTTTCAACGTCGGCTCCAGATTCACTACAAACCGTTCCATCGCCCGCGGAAGTCGGCAGAATTCGAATATTAAAAGTAACTATATTGCCTTCGGTATCTTCAATGGTTCTAAAACTATCCTGATCAAATAACCGTTTAAAACCGTCATGCTTTTGTGCGGTAACAACAATAGGTTCCAAAGTGACCGTTCTTGCGATTTCTTCTTCTGTAAGAGGGGGTGATTTATCAGCAGTTTCTTCTGGCGTTTCTGCTTGTTCCGCGCCATGCTTAGCATATCCACGGTATTCGATTAAATCGTCTTCAGTATCAATAGGCAAAACTTGCTCCGTACTCCAGAGCACTTCATTATAAGCCAAATGCTTTTCGTCCCGCCCATAATGAGCATAAGTATTCGGATGATAACTATCGGCTATTTTTGAGTGAAAATCTTGTACTTTTTTAACATTTCTTAAGTAAAAATCAACAATACCTAGCCCACTCTCTTGATCTAATTGAGCCTCCAAAATACCTGCTGGATCAATAAAACCTTCATTGATCATGCTCCACCAAGTATCAGTACGTGTATAAATATCAGAATAAGGGTCATCTTTAGGCAATCTTGCCGTAACGATCTCGCCACTTCTATTCCTTGCTCGCAACGTTAACCAGGTTTTCGTCTGACTACCATCCTGAGCTTTATGCTGTAAAAAATTGCCAAATGGTAATAATTGCAATGCTCCGGGTGAATTCGCCAAAACAGGCATCAGCCGTTCGGAGGTCGCTCCAAAAACCTGAGCACTCTTATTCGCTTTTATTTTGGCTATCCAGCCATCAACAACTTCTCCACCTTCCCAGCCGCGACAAATACGTTGATAAACGGTTGGAGCACCACTCGCAGGCATGACACCATGCATTACACCTAAAATATCATCTTTAACAGAACTTTCTTGTATTAAGGCTCTTGTCACTAACCCACCCATGGAATGGGTTACAATAATAAACTTCTTAAACTCTTGTTTTGGAAATTCCTTTTTAATTTGAGCTTTGACATAATTTTGCATCATGTGAGCAACATATTTAGCAGAATCATCATTTGATTGTAGCCAGTTATAACCTATGGCAAAAACAGGAAAGCTATAATTGGCGAGCTTCCCGTGTAACTCTTTGGTCAATAATTCAATTTCTTGATTTATCGGCCCCCAGTCTTCTTTTATATCTTCTAATTTAGATTCATCACTTGAACCCATCCCAAGAAAAGATTTAGAACCAGTTGCTACGATTTTCTTCCATTCTTTCGTACCCGCAAAATGATCTGGATCATTTAGATCTTTTGTGGTTGTCTTTTGCTTTACCAACTCATGGTTTAAGTATCGTTCTAGATAAATAAGGATCTTAGAATATCCTTCCCACCACACAGATCCCCAACCTCTACGGATTGCTTTTGCGCGATCAAAATGATCAATGTCCTCAATCGCATCTTCATCAATATAACCATCCTGCCCAACGATCGTGGTTTCAGGGTTTAATTCCATTTGTCTGGTTCTAGCATCCCGTTGTTCACCTGCACTGGCGGCTGCCAACCCCTCCCTAGTCCCATTAGGCGGATACCAAACATGTCGACCATCGCCTTTATTTTTCAAATTAGACCCCATAATCCCGGGAATAAAAATAATCGGCACGACATATTTAGCAGGTAAGGTTACCTTACATAAGGTTTCAGTTTTCGTGGGTGTTGTCTGAGAAACAAATTTGGCATTATCTTCAGTATTATAAGGTTGATGTTCAAAGCCCATTTTTATTATCCTAGAATTTCTTTAATGAATTTAAGATAGCTTCATATATCTGAAGTCCATGATTATTGGAAATGCTTGAGGTTCTGACATAATTTTCAGTTCTGGCGGTGTCGACCGTCATGGAAACGAATGGATCTAGAGCTGAATTCACGGTCCCTGCATGCTCCCATGTGGCGATGATCCCTGTCCCCCCTTCCATTGGGACTTGTGTGACTAACTCAAGCCCGCTCAAAGGTGAGCTCTGGTTCACTGTTTTTTCACCCTTTCTTAAATCTTTGGTCTGATTTTTAGTTGTTATATAGTTGGGACTTTTTTGAAGATTTTTTTCCGTCCTCACCAATAAATTATCTTCTGCTTTATAAATCGCTTCTGTTTCAGCTGTAATCACAACTGAAGGGGCATTTGCAAAATTAAACCCTACTCGTTGTTTTGTAAATTTATAGTCTTTTCCATTGTCTTTAATAAATCCATTTTTAAGACAAACTCCCTGCTCTGTAGGAATTTTATTATTATCTCGAGCTCTTAAATTTTTAACGAGATATTTAATTCCATTAATGCTTTTATCCTCATTTTTTTTTGAATAAGAACCTGTAATTTTAAAAAGAGTTCTTAACGATTGATCATATACAAATGCATAAACCTCAACAGGTAATCTACCATTTGCAAATGTTGAATGTCCCCAAATAATTTTAGTTACTATGTTACCTTGCGTTTCTATAGAAGTCTTATCCTTTATAAAATCTTCTTTTGTATTGTATTTTTTCTCCACCTCAATAATAGAATTATTAAAGTCCTCTCTCGTGGCTTTGGTTTTACTCTCTATTTTAAAAGTATCATAATTTATGGTTTCATCAATTATTTTTGCCTCTTTCGGCAATTTAAAGGTATAACGGCCAATACACCAGTCTTGCATATTATTTAAATTAATCATCGTTTTCCCTGCTTCTGAGTCTTTATTATTTGCGGCATACCCACATCCTGACATACTTAGGAATATCGAACTTATCAATACAACAGCGAATCGTTTTTTCATCATTGCTTCCTATTTCTTTAATGAATTTAAGATGGTTTCATACATCTGAAGTCCATGATTATTGGAGATGCTTGAGCTACTCACATAATTTTCAGTTCTGGCGGTATCGACCGTCATAGAAACGAATGGATCTAGAGCTGAATTCACAGTCCCAGCATGCTCCCATGTGGCGATGATCCCTGTCCCCCCTTCCATTGGGACTTGTGTGACTAACTCAAGCCCGCTCAAAGGTGAGCTCTGGTTCACTGTTTTTTCACCCTTTCTTAAATCTTTGCTCTGATTTTTGGTTATTATGTAGTTTGGACTTTTTTGCAGGTTTTTCTCAGTCCTCACCAATAAATTATCTTCTGCTTTATAGATCGCCTCTGTTTCAGCGGTAATCACAACAGAAGGGGCATTTGCAAAATTAAACCCTACTCGTTGTTTTGTAAATTTATAGTCTTTTGCATTGTCTTTAATAAATCCATTTTTAAGACAAATTCCCTGCTCTGTAGGAATTTTATTATTATTCCGCGCATATAAGTTTTCTACGAGATATTGAACTCCATCTCTACTTTTTTGCTTATACTTTTCTGAATAATTCCCTTTAATCAGAAACAGTGTCCCACGATCTAGAACAAATGCAAAAACTTGAGTCGTGCCCAGATCGGGTCTTTTTTTACTTAACTTACCCCAAAATATTTTTATAATTTTATTATCTATAGTTTTAACTGGAGTTTGGTCTGTAACAATACTATAACCATCATTATATTCAGCAAGTTTAGCAGATATTTCTTGATCAAAATCTACCCTACTAGCTTTCGTTCTACTCTCTATTTTAAAAGTATCATAATTTATGATTTCATCAATTATTTTTGCCTCTTTAGGCAATTGAAAGCGATAACGACCAACACACCAGTCTTGCATACTATTTAAATGAATCATCGTTTGTCTTTCCTCTGCCTTTTGGTTATTCGCTGTACATCCAGAACTAGTTGATATACAAACAACCAATAAAACGATGAATAACAATCTGCTAGTCATCATGACTTCCCAGTATGGTAAGTTCTGCTTTAACCATAGCAAGCGATGACACTTTTTCAGTTTTACCTTCAGCATCAGTTATGCCAGTAATTGTTTTGCCATCTTCCGTCACAATTTTATATTTCACATTTGGCTGAATCATTCCAGCTCGATTTCTGACAATAAACTGTTCGTCGTATGATGCTTGGGCTTGTGGCATCTGTGCTAAGTCGCTACTCAGACGACTTCCTGACATTGTACAAATCTGACCTGCTTTAAGGTTAATTTTGCCAGGGCAGACAATATCGATATTGCCGCCTTCAATTTTGATATATCCACCACCAGACGCAATTAAGATGCCCTTGCCACTTTCAATTTTTACTAAATCATTTAAGGCATATACATGCATCAATTTTTGAGAGGAAAATGTCATTTCACCGCTTTGCGCTTGTATATTCACGTTTCCATGCCCAGCTTTGACATCGATATCTTGTTGTTGAGCAAATAAGCTAATACTACCTAAGGCATTGGTTAATACATTATTTCCAGTATAGGTTTGGACATTTCGATTCGTTGAAATCTCAATATGATCAGATGACTGAATCAAAGTTCCTTTTAAACTATTTACAATGAAATGATCATTTGAATGAAGCACTATAAATGGAGTTTCGTCACGACTATCCCATTTAGGCATATCCTGATTAATTTTTTTCTGTATTTCTAAATCAGGTACTTGAGCCTTATGCGACTTCGCTAATTCTTGAATATTTTCATTATTGCTTTGTGCAGCCAATAATGCGTTTTCTAACTCGGTTCGAATCATTTGATGATTATCTGCGTCATCATCCCCTTCCGTTGTAATCAAAATCCCTTTAGGGGCGCGTATTCCTCCCCACGAATCCGTCCGTAACTCAAAACCTTCGCCACGACCTTCACTTTCGGCTTTCTCTTTTGGATGGCTTAAATTGCCTAGATTCAGTTGAGTTGCACCATGACTACTATGTAACTGGGCACTGATTTGTCCTGTGGTATCGTCAAACCTCAATTGGTTATAGCCTTCGCCACCAACTTCTTTGGAACGAATGCCACTGAGTTTTTTGGTATCGGGAAGTTGGCCTTTAAGATCAAATTTGGTTGGTGAACGTTGTGCTTCATGAATACGGCCAGTCACAAAGGGACGATCAATATTGCCATCAAAGAAGTCAATCACCACAATTTCATCCTTACGTGGTAAGAAGCGCGCACCATAGCCTTCACCCGCCCACGGTGTCAGCACATCGACCCATGCCGAATCCGTATCACTATCATTTGAACCTGCACCACCATCATGCGCATGATCTTCTGTACGGGTAAATAGAAAACGAACCTTGATTCGGCCCCATTCATCGACATGGATTTCTTCACCATCACTCACCACTTTGGCACGTTGTACATGTGCAGTAGGACGGTGAGTCAATGGATCATATTCAGGCACAATGGCAATCGTTCGACGTACCAACATCAATTCATTGGCTTGGCGTTCTTGTTCACTGTCTTTACTCATTGTCCAATGACTGAGACTTAATAGTTTTTCAACTTGCTCTTTAATCTCTTTGGGAAGGTTATTCTGGTTATAAAAATGCTTGCTTAGAATTAAGAATGCTTTATCTTCTGGGTGATTTTTTTCAAGTTCAGGATGCTCATTTAACTGAAACCAATAACCGACCTGTGTATCCCGCACACTACTATGTGCAGTAAAGTATTTTGCTTGTAAAGCCTGATATTGGTTCAGCTGTTTATTGAGTTTATCTAATTGGTTATTTCCTGATGCCGTGGCCTGATCGTCGCCTTTGAGATCAGCAATCCAAGCGGGTGAAAGACTCCACGCTTGTTCCAGACTCAAACTTTCATTATCACGCTGAGCACTGTGCTGATGTGAACTGATCACTGAACCACTAGCATCTTCTTGGCTCAAACTATCCGCCTGCCAGCGCTGTACATGAATCGCGGTGGGTTGTAATTGGCGTTGTGCAATAAAGCTGGTAATACTATCCGCTTGCTCTGTGGCATGAGAACGATGATAGCGAATGCTTCGACGCTCAAGCGCCTTAAATTGTGCATTATCATCAATTAAGCGTAATTTTTGTGGCTCGATACTCTGGCTATTACTAGAGACAATATAGCTGGATTCATCAATTAAAAAGTTAATCGACTCTTCACGTAACAACCGCGTTAAATAGGCATAATCACTTTCATTCGACTGCATCGAGAAAGGACGGATATCATAGTCCTTGCTTAAACCACTGCTATCTAATTTTAAGCTTGAAGCAAATAACGGCGATTTAGACTGCCATTCTTTAAAGATCACTTCAAAAATTTCAGGAACACTCTTATTCATAAATACACGGCTATTGCGTCGCTTATGCCATAAGCTAGTGGCGTCCTGCAGTGTCAATCGATAGAGGCTCAATGCACCATCACTTTGCCCTTGGCTTGCCCCTGTGATAATGCCTGTGGTTCTAAACAGTTGGCCTGAATCTGTCACTTGATCTACAGCAACTTGGCATCCAATAAACTGTTTGAGTTCGATATAAGGATTGGTTGATAAGCAAATTAACTCTACAGATAGCCCATCATTAATGCCATGATAGCCCTCTAGGCGTTGCAGCATGATTTGAGTATTAAGCGCTGCATTTGAAAACTGAATACTCATTGC
Source organism: Acinetobacter sp. CIP 64.2 (assembly GCF_000369645.1). Lineage (NCBI taxonomy): Bacteria > Pseudomonadati > Pseudomonadota > Gammaproteobacteria > Moraxellales > Moraxellaceae > Acinetobacter > Acinetobacter sp. CIP 64.2. Next base: position 194,622 of record NZ_KB850120.1, on the reverse strand, counting down.
ACGTTTTTGAGTACCAACGCCTAATTTATCCAAGACGCTAAAGATATTATTCAACATTATTATTGCCTTATTCTTGATCAAAAAAAATTACCAGAATGATTTATCTGATTCAATTATGAACAGGTTTCGTTTTGTGTCATTGTAACTAAAAGTCTTCGATAACCTTGCACTACATAGCGACCCAACTGATATTTTTCTTGTATTTTTGAAATACTGAGTTGCTCCAAATCCTGTTGGTGTTGTTTTACCCAAGCCCTCTTTTGATCCTCAATGGTAATATTTAAAAATTTTCTTAAGACCATACGATTTTTAATAATATATTTTTCACTTCGTTTTAATCTTTTCGCAACTTCAGTCACGCTTAAATGCAAGTCCAATAGAATCTCCTGATTTTCTAAACGCCATGCTTGAACTCGATCCTTATGCTTTGCCAGACCTAAACGTTGTCTTAATTCATCTTTCTTCCGAAAAATCTGTTCAAGGCTCAAACCAAGCTTTTTGACTAAATCTTCATTACTTAACTCAGGATTAAGGAGATCTTCTTGATGTAGCGCAAACCAAGCCTCTTTTTGTACTTTCATTTTAGGGATATCTAGGATTTCTCTTAATTTTGCTTTTGCTCTTAAAATTTCTCCTGGCATTTTTTGGAATTGATCAGCTAAGACGGCAACCGTTTTTCCTGAGTTTAATAATTCCTCCTGATGATCCAATAACCATTGCCGCTTTTCTTGCTTATCATTTTGAAATTTTTCAGAAAAACTGAATTCATCTAGCTCTTGTTGAATACGGTTATAAAATTTTTTAGCGATGAATACACTGACATCAAATTTTTCTACGATTTCCTGAACAGTTAAGCCATTCAGCTGCTGTTTATTGGCTTGAAACCACTGTTCTTGAATCACCTCAGATTGCTTTTTTCTAAGTTTCTTCCGCACAGGAATATCGACAAGTTCAGCCAACCAGATTTTATGTTGATAAACTTGAGGTCGCGTTAATCCATACTTAGCTTTTAATGTCTCTAAACTGTCGTACAACAATTCATCTTGATGTGCCAGAATCCATGGATCATTTCGATAGATAAAATTTCTTTGAATACCCAATAACCGTCTGAATTTACCAACCATACTTAAAGAGAGTTCAAGTTGTTTCGCAACTTCAAAGACTTTGTATTCTTTTACCAGATCAGCCATTTCTGACGTTAAAATCACTGAAAAACTTGGACTAACGCCCTCATCTTTAGCGGTAAACCCGTAAGGCCAGCCACGATAGACCCTAATCCCAGTATGTGTTTTTCGCTCTTCGTAAGCATCCCAATACTCGCCCTCCCAATCCTTGATGGTTTTAATTTTAAAATGTTTATATTTTCCCATTATTTTAGTTCACTACTCACCATAAAATAGAAAGTCATATCCATTAGACTTTTTACTGAGCTTAATACTAGCGAATACTCATTTCAGAGATCAAGAATCGACCTAACATGGATATTAAACTGACCTATTTTATGCCTATGCTTTAAATCACAACATTCTGCGTATTATGATTAAAATAGAAGATAAAAAATTAAACATCTACATTCATATCAAAAGACAACAGTTCACCTAAAAAAGCAGAATTCTTTTTATTCTCACAGATATTCGCGCTTACCCTTTTTTGCTACGCTATTCCTTTCACTTCCCTACCTTTCACTATGCTCAATTTATTTGTTTACGGGACTCTAGGGCCCAACCGCCCCAATGCCCATATCATGGAAAATATTGGTGGTACATGGGCAGACGCACATGTATTTGGCACACTCAAACAACAAGGCTGGGGCGCTGAACTGGGCTTTCCAGGCATCGTGCTCGATCAAACAGATCAAAAGGTCTCTGGCTTTGTGTTTTTCTCAGATAACCTAGAACAACACTGGCAAGCACTGGATGAATTCGAAGGTGCAGGCTATCAACGTGTGCCTGTGAAAGCACACTTAAGCACGGGTGAAGTGATTGATTCCTTTGTTTATGCGCTCAACATATAAATCAGAATTGGCGAAAATTTGCTGATTCAATTAAATTTATCTGTTTGCTTATTTTTTCGCTTGTTTTTTTAATTAGATTCTGTAGAATTCTCGCCACGTTGCCGGCATAGCTCAGTTGGTAGAGCAACTGACTTGTAATCAGTAGGTCCACAGTTCGAATCCGTGTGCCGGCACCATTTCTCGCTTTACTCTCGTTTTTTCCCGATCATTTTTTCAAAATGCGAAATATTCGGATTTAATAAATCCCATTCATTTGCATGACTCACAAAACATTCTGCTTGCGGTTGATACAGATTTGGATCATCCAGTGTTCCTGCACGGATTGAAATCATTTCGGGCACTAGTTCGGGTAGGCCAAACATTTGCGATCCACAATTAGGGCAAAATGCACGGCGTATCGGCTTACCAGATAACCCCAAAGACTCAAAATACTTGAGTTCACCATTAATTTTTAGTTCAGAGTGATGAAAGAAAGCAATCGGCGCATAAGCACTACCCGTGGCTTTTTGGCAATCACGACAATGACAATTAAAACGATAACGTGGCGCAACCTGCGCCTGATAGCTCACTGCCCCACATAGACATGAACCTTTATATTCACTTGGCATCTTGTTCTCACTTTTTTACTGCACTGATTTGAATATAACGTACGAATCCATCTTGGTAGAGTTTTCGGCACAACTTGGCAGTCATGTTTATTTTGAGTTGGGCCAAATCAAAGGCGGTTTTTTTAGATTTTCGTGTTTCGATATATTCCGCAAAACCATTCAATACAGGTTCGGAAAAATCCTGAATTTGAATTTCACCAAAACCATGTTGCGCTAAAGTCTGCGCAAGCTGCTGCCGATCCATCAGATACTGCCAATTCACATCCGCACTTTTTAATAGATAGCGATATTTTTGTTTTTGTAGAGCAGAACAGTGTAGCCAATTATCTGACCACATCAGGGTGTGAAACGCGATCCGACCTTTTGAATTCAAAACTACGGATGTCGAATCAAGAAATGAATTCAAATCACTGTGATAAGCCGCATCTATACACAGCACCAGATCAAATGAATTCAAAAGTCCGAGTGTTTTTAAATTCAAAAAAGATCCACAATGAATTTGCACTTGCGGTAATTGTTTTTGAATTCGTTTTACGCATTCGGGCTGTAACTCAACAGCACTGAGTTGTTGAATGTGATAATGCTGAAGCCAGTGCAACAGACTGGCGCCTTGTCCACAGCCGAGATCTAAAACACGATCTGTGGATTTCAGTTGAATCGATTGCGCAATTTGATCGGCCAGACTTCGACAGGCCTGTGGGTAACTCTCATGTTGGCCTTGCCAAAAGCCTAAATTACTCCAAGCAAGCAGCGCATCATCACCAAGCCGTTTGGCATCAATCGCATATTTGTGCCCAATGACTTTTTCGATCAGCGCTTGCTTGAAGGAACTCATACTTAATAACCGAGTTCAGGCGCTACTTTGACTTTTGGTTTTAATCCAACAAAAGGTATGGCTGCACCTAGGATTTCAGAAATATGCATGGCCGAGGTCACAGCAGATTCTAAAATTGGCAAGCCATCGCATGACCATGAACCGCAATAAAATACTTTACGGTTTAAATCCAGATGACGCTGCTGAATTTGTTTATTCAAGGCCACGGTTTCCGAATCGACCACTGCACGGGTGAGTTTAACTTTGGAAATCACTTTCTTTGGATCGATATCAATCACCGGACACCAGGTTTGGAACACGGCATTTTTACCGACCAAACTCGGCTCAATCGCATTAATCCACACGGTAAATTGCTGGCGAGTAAATTTACGATCCATCATATAGCTCAATACCGCCCAATCTTTGCGGCGTTGCGGCATCACAATCGGATCGGTATGAATAACTAAATCGCCTTGTTCGAAACGGAACTTTTTCAATAAGGCAATATCTTCAGCAAATTGTGGTTGTTTCAGAAAATCTTCAATCACTGGGGTTGGCGTGGCAATCACTACACGGTCAAATAACTGGCTTTCGCCTTGTGCATTTTCCACCAACACTTTTTCACCCCGTTCTTCGACTTTTTGAACAGCTGAACCACTATGAATGTCGATACCTTCAATCAAGCGATTGACCAACGCAGGCGTTCCACCTTTCATCCGTAATAAGGCTTCACCTTCTGTCAACTGTCGGATAAATTCCAGTAAAGGTTTCGCAGGCCATTCACCAATGGTTTTGGGATGGCAAGTACAAATGGTATACAGCACTGGCATCACGGTACCATGCCAGAACACTTCCTCAATATGATACTGATTCATGAACTCGGCCAAGGTAATGTCTTGATTGTCTGATTTAAAAAATTGATGTACCGCGGTTTTCAGTTGCAGCATACCTTTGACCAGACGCCAGCCATATTGCTGAATCCCTTTACGGTTATTGATAATCGGGAAATTGCCGATACGACTGCGTGAGGTGGTCAGCCATGTATCGGTTTTATCATCAAATAACCAACTGCAAGCCATAAAGGTACGGACAGGAAAAGTTTCGATGCCTAAATAGCTGGCTAAACTTAGGGTATTCTGCCAAAGTTTTGGATTCATGACCCTTAACGGTGCATCAATAATGCCACCATCAAAATCAATACTATGACTATCCATGCCTCGGCCTGCGAGTGCTTCGAATATGGTTACTTTATGCCCGGCATCATGTAGGATTCTGGCTGAGGCAAGTCCTGCCATTCCACTGCCAATAATTGCAATATCCAAAATTATGTCCCATCAGTTGATGATTTTTCTTGATTATGACTGATACTTCCGCGAAATACGGTATTAAAAAATACCAGATTCAAGCCTTCTGCCAGACTTTTGTCGTAATATCGTTGTTACTTTCTTGTTACATTTTATCACAATTTGAATTTTAAACGTAACATAATGAAAAAAATGGACTTATTACATTTTAGGCCAAAAAAACATACAGAACATTCTATATTTTACCATTTTCTGTACTTTATTCGCTTTGCAAGGTGCTAAATCAGTGCTATGTTTATTGCATAACAACGAGAACAAAGTCACATAACAAGCTGAATAATTATAAGTGACATAATATTAAAAAAATCAATAGAGGACCCTTACAGCTAAAGCCTATCACTCCAAAGGAGTGATAGGCTTTCTTATATAGACTGCTGATTTAATTCGATACTTAAGCATGCATCGAACCAAATTTACCGCTATTGAAATCACGAACTGCCTCGACGATTTCAGCTTTGCTGTTCATGACAAACGGCCCATAACCTTCAATCGGCTCATTCAACGGTTGACCCGTCAAAATCAGGAATTTGCTGTCTTGCTCAGCCTGAATACTAAAGTCAATTTCCTCTCGGCTAAGGACCACCAAACTTGGTGCTTCTATGCTTTGGTGATCATTTAAGATGACCTGACCAGAGAGTAATACCAACAACGTGGTCTGCCCTTCAGGTACATAAAACGTATGCGCTTGACCTTGAACAATTTTGCCATCCCAGACATTGACTGGACTAAAGGTGGTTGCTGCACCTGCAGTGTCTTGGTATTGACCTGCAATGACCCGCATTTCGCTACCGGCATCATCCAGTGCAATATGCTGAATTTGATTCGCTTCAATGGCTTGGTATTTTGCTGGCGTCATTTTTGAATGCGCGGGCAAATTAACCCAAAGCTGTACCATTTCAAACAAACCACCGTGATGGGCAAATTCAGGAGAATGGAATTCCTGATGCAGGATTCCACCACCTGCAGTCATCCATTGCACATCACCCGCTTTAATGGTTCCACCACCGCCACTCGAGTCTTTATGGGTGACTTCACCCTGATAGGCAATGGTCACTGTTTCAAAACCACGATGCGGATGTGAACCCACGCCATGCTGTGCTGTGGTTGGGTCAAAACGGTATGGTGCCGCATAGTCCAACAATAAAAAAGGACTAATGCTTTGGCCTAAACGGTCATAGGAAAACAAGTTATAGACTGGGAACCCATCACCTACCCAGTGCATGTGCTTGTTTTGATACACACCAAGAATTTTTTTCATTTGGTTTCTCCCTGAGGGTAGAAGTTCTGTTCTTGATGCTTATTTTACCCCTCCGTTCTCAATGCTTATAGCACCAGTTTGGCAACACATTATTCTACAGATAGGACAATCTCATCTTAAAAATAAAATTAATAGCAAGATATCAACAATCATCCTATTTTTGACATTGTTTATCTCATTTTTCAGACTTCATCCCACACTAAAATTTAATTAGCATCCTTTCAGGCAAGAGGAAAAATCTCGATCTTTTAAACTTCTTTCACAAAAACATGAGGATAAAATTATGGCTAACAACTACGCTCGCCTAGACAAAGACAATGCTGCGGTGCTTTTAGTCGACCATCAAACAGGTCTACTTTCCTTGGTTCGGGATATTGATCCAGACAAATTTAAAAATAATGTTTTGGCGTTGGCAAATGCCGCAAAGTATTTCAATTTACCCACGATTCTGACCACCAGTTTTGAAAATGGCCCGAATGGCCCACTGGTACCTGAACTGAAAGAGATGTTTCCCGATGCTCCTTATATTGCCCGTCCCGGTCAAATCAATGCTTGGGACAATGAAGACTTTGTCAAAGCCATCAAAGCCACAGGCAAAAAGCAATTGATTATTGCGGGTGTGGTTACAGAAGTCTGTGTGGCTTTTCCTGCCTTATCTGCCTTGGCAGAGGACTTCGAGGTGTTTGTGATTACGGATGCTTCTGGAACGTTTAATGCCTTAACCCGTGATGCAGCATGGGATCGGATGTCACAAGCCGGCGCACAACTAATGACCTGGTTTGGGATGGCTTGTGAATTGCATCGTGACTGGCGTAATGACATTGAAGGTTTAGGTACTTTATTCTCGAATCACATTCCTGATTATCGCAACCTGATGAACAGTTACGCACAAAATACCACGCAAAAATAAATGCGCATATTAAGATTAGGATTGTTAATGCTATCCTAATCTTTTCATCTTTATCGGATTCGATTGGCCTTGATCAACTCATTTGATGACTTTCATTATTTTTACTTGGTGGTGAAACATGGCGGATTCAGTGCCGCCAGCGAAGCTGAAAATATCAGTAAATCCAAACTCAGCCGCCGTATCATTGAGCTAGAACATAAATTCAATGTCAGCCTGATCCAGCGTACCACCCGTCATTTTAAAGTCACGGATTTGGGCCAAGAATTTTATGAAGAGTGCTGTAAAGTGATTGCACAGGTCGAATGTGCCGAAAATATCTTGCTCAAACAAAAAAATGAACCACAAGGTGTGGTTAAAATCAGTTGCCCGCCCTTGATGATGCATTTCCAGATTCGGAAATTACTCAATCAATTTTTAAAAGCCTACCCCAAAGTTGAAATTTCCTTAGAGCTCACCAGTCGACGGGTCGATGTACTGCATGATGATATTGATATCGCCATCCGCACCAGTTTTGAACCCAATCAGGATTCCAGCTTAATTGTGCGCGATGTGATTCGCACCGAGCACTGTCTAGTCGCTGCGCCCGAATTATTAGAAGGCAGAAGCATTCGCCATTATTCAGAGCTACAGCACTACCCAAGCGTCGCCTTGGGTATTCAGAAACATCAATATTATTGGCATTTATGTCATATCCACAGTGATGAAACTGTCGATGTGCCTTATCAACCGCGGGTCAAAAGCAATGATTTGGCTGGAGTCTATTATGCGGTCCATGATGGACTTGGCATTGCCGATCTCCCCTATCTGACAGTACAAAGTGATATTGAAAAAGGCAAACTGATTCACCTCTTACCTGAATGGAAATCCAATCGGGGTACCGTGCAATTGGTCTATGCCTCACGCAAAGGCCAACGCTTGGTGGTGGAGAAACTGATAGAGACCCTCATGGCGGGCCTGAGGGAATTGGCAAAAACTGACAGTGGCTATTCCTTATAGCCCCGTTTTTTTAATAGAGTACCGAATTCTGTTGCTTCAGCTCAGCAAATTTCTTGACCAAAAAATCGATCAATAATTTCATCGACGCTAATAAGCCTCGTCTAGAAGTGTAGACCAAGTGGATCAGTTATAGATCAAAGCGATAGTTAAGTCCAAAAAATAGTGACTCACCACGAGGCGTTGAGCTCAATTCGATAACAAACGAGTCCGACAAAAAAGGCATAAAACTGAGTTTTATGCCTTTTTTCATGCTGGGCGCAAAAGTTTAGAACGGTAAGTCGTCATCTAAATCCGCAGGTGCCGCTGCAGCCGGTTGCGGTGCTGCTTTTGGTGAATTAAAACCATTGCCCGCTTGTGGACTGCCTGCATAATTACCTTGCTGGTTGCCGCCATTAAAGCCACCAGTTTGACCATAACCACCTTGATTGTTGTTATTGTTATAGCCCGTATTTTGGTAACCACCACCTTGGTTATTATTGTTGTTAAAACGAGGTTGATTAAAGTCACCACCGCTCTGCTCACCTTGTTGACGGCTATCGAGCATTTGCATTTGATCACCACGGATTTCCGTGCTGTAACGCTCTTGACCATTTTGGTCTGTCCATTGACGGGTACGCAATGAACCTTCGATATACACTTTCGAACCTTTACGCAGATACTGCTGTGCAATTTCACCTAAACGGTTGTGCAACACGATACGGTGCCATTCTGTTTGCTCTTTACGCTCACCCGTACTTTTATCCATCCACGATTCACTGGTTGCAATCGAGAATTGAGTCAATGATCCACCATTTGGAAAGGTTTTCGTTTCTGGATCCTTACCTAAAGTACCGACTAAAATAACTTTATTCACACCACGCATTAGCTGTCTTCATCCTATATATTTCTATGTTTTACTTTATAAGAGTTATGATTAAATGGCTACCTCTTTGCCAATCAAGTGCGTTAAATCTTGTCGCCCAGTATCATCAATGCTCTGTTTATCGACTTTAATATACGCAACTTGCTGTTCAGGCATCACCACGACTTCTTCAATACCACGAATTGCCAACAGTTTTGAAGTCCATTCATCTGTTTGTATTGCCTGAGGTAAAGGCAACACGATGGAAGATAAATATCTTGGCTGAGCCAGACCAAAACTAATCAGCAGCCATATTATAGCAATCCCCGTCAGTACACTCCACCCAAGCGCAGTATTCTGTAACATCAAAAGCTGTCCACCTAAAGTACCACCAAAGAAAGCCCCTAAAAACTGGCTACTGGCATTGACGCCCATTGCCGTGGCTTTAGATTGAATCGGTGCGGCTTTAGACAGCCATGAAGGCAATAATGCCTCCATCACATTAAAAGCAATAAAGAATAAACCCAGGCCTGCCAGCAATACATATTTAGACTCATAGCCAAAAATCAGAATCAGCAACCCGCCAATAATCCCCGCAATTGCAGTGAGAAAAATGCCGCGCATTTTACGATATTTTTCCGCAATGATAATGCTGGGAAAAGCAAAAAACAGACTGATCACCAACAGCGGTAAATAGACTAAACCATGCTTGGCCAATGGAATTTGCGCATACTCAATCAACTGCGAGGGTACATAGATAAACATTGCCGTGAGGAGTAAATGCAAAGCAAATACCGACACATGCAGTCGGTTCAACTCACCCATCTGAATCACTTGTTTGAGTTGGGTCAAATAACCTTGCTGATAATTGCGGTGATGTCGCGTGACTTTTGGCACCAGAAGCAACATCAAAATCGCAGCCAAGCCCATAATGGTGGTGACAAAGAATAAGCCAGAAATACCGACCAGACTGGTGAGCCAAGGTCCCAAACTAAAAGCGACAACGAAGGATAAACCGATACTCATGCCCATCGCCGCCATGGCTTTGGTACGCTGTTCTTCACGAGTGACATCGGCCAGTAATGCCATCACCACAGCAGAGACCGCGCCTGCACCGGCAATGGCACGCCCAATAATCACGCCATAAATGGTATCGGATAAGCCTGCGATTGCACCGCCGATTGCAAACAATAATAACCCCAGGACGACCAAAGGCTTACGGCTAAAACGATCGGCCAACAAACTAAAGGGGATCTGTAAAATCGCCTGAGTTAAACCATAGACTCCAACCGCGAGACCAATCAAGGCGGGTGTAGCATATTGGTAAGATTGTCCTGCAACTGAAAACACAGGAATAATCATGAACAGGCCCAACATGCGTAAGGCAAAAATGCTACTTAAGGCAAAGGTTGAACGACGTTCTAAAGCATTCATTGTTGATAAGACACTATAACTGGCTCAGCGAATTATAAGCCATTCGCCTACAAAGGTTGTAAGAGATTATGAAAAACACAATCTTTCTGCAGAGAAAAAATAAAGGAGCGACTATCGCTCCTGTATTTAAAATAGCTAACCAAGCTGAAAGCAAGCTTAAGAGGCTTGCTGTTCCCGCTTGCTATATTGAATCGAGGCAATTACCGCCCAGACAATAAAGGCCACACCGATTAAGCCGGTCACCACTTCAGGTACATGCAGCCCCGTACCGCTGGCGATCATAATAAATGCCAAGGCACCAATTGCATAATGTGCACCATGCTCTAGGAAAATATAGGCATCCAGCGTACCTTTCTCTACCAGATAAATGGTCATTGAACGGACAAAAATCGCACCAATCGCCAAGCCAAGCATGATGATCACCACATCGCTGGTAATCGCAAAGGCACCAATCACCCCATCAAAACTGAACGATGCATCTAATACTTCAAGGTAAAGGAAGCCGCCAAAACCTGCTTTTACGACGCCAGAAGCGGCACCATTTGAGTCATGCGTCACCGCATTGCCATCTTCATCAATCTCAGGCTCTCCTCCCAGTAAATGACTCAAAACCTGCACCCCGATATACACCACAATGCCCCAAATCCCCGCCATGGTCACCGCTAGGCGAGCAGATTCATCTACATTAGCCGCCATGATAAGCATTGCAATCAAGGCGAGGAAAACCGACATCGCGGGCACACTGGCCAAATGTGCCAGTTTTGCTTCTAGCCATCTAAACCAGTGGGTTTCTTTACCATCATCAAAGAAGAAATTCAGGAATACCAGCAACAGGAAGGTTCCACCAAATGCTGCAATTTCAGCATGATGTGCCATTAAGCGTTCAGAATAGGTCTTCGGATCATTGAGAGCCAATTTTGCTACTTCAATCATGCCCATGTCAGCGGTCACCGCAACAATCACCACAGGGAAGATTAAGCGCATCCCAAATACAGCAACCAGAATCCCAACGGTTAAGAAAATCATTTTCCAGAAATGATCCCAACCACGAAGTACAGATGCATTGACCACGGCATTATCAAAAGATAAAGAAACTTCCATCACTGCCAGAATTGCTGTAATGGTCAATGCTTTCAGCATTGTCGTAACCCCTGCTTCAGGGCCATGCGTATAGCCCCAGTAAGCAGACAATGCCAAACACACTACCGTAAAGAAAATTGAAAAACGAAAATGCTTCATGAGCAGCCTTTTATTCAAATCGTTGAGTTATAAAAATATGTCTATTGTAGGCGAGTTTTCAGTAAAAGTTAGAAAAGATTGTTGCTCTTGTTTTGAAGAAAAAAATATCCGAATCAGACTCTGTTATAGTTCAGCAAGATTTATTTTTTCGTATTTTAACAGGTTCAAATCGATGACGTTTTCTCAAGATGTTTGGCAACGCAATCAAGACTTATACCAAAAAATACTAGCGCTGCCGTTTAATCAGGAACTGGCCGCAGGTACATTAGATCGCGATGTCTTTTGTCATTATGTGATTCAGGATGCCCATTATTTATTGGCGTACGGTCGTGCGCTTGCGGTTGCTGCAGCAAAAGCCTATGCAGCAGATGACGTGATCCAATTTTCTGAAGCGGCTAAAATTGCCATTATTGTAGAACGCAGTTTACACAATGACTTCATGCAGGAATTTGATGTCAGCAAAATCGAGTTTGAAAACACTCCACTGACGCTGGCGTGTCATCATTACACCTCTTTCCTGACGGCAACCGCATGGTCAGAAAGCTATCCGGTGATTTTAGCAGCCTTATTGCCCTGCTTCTGGATTTATGCAGAAGTGGGGAAAGATATCGTCAGCCAGTCGGTTGCCAACAACCCTTATCAGGCATGGATCGATACCTACGCAGGTGAAGAATTTAATAGGGCAGTGCGTAATGTAATTGCAACCGTGGATAAAGTCGCGGCCCGTTGTGATGAAGACACCTTAGCCAAAATGCATGCGGCCTATACCATGGGGGCAAAACTGGAATGGTTGTTCTGGGACAGCGCTTATCAGCAACGTCAATGGTTAGGTTTGGATTAGTTTAATGCGACGACCTCGAATAGAAGGAAGGTTGGGGCTTCCTTCTATGTCAAGCAATACCATCTAATTTCTGCGCCATTTTCCCCAGTTCAGAAAAATGGTAGCAGCCAGAATGGTCAGAAAAATCAGAAATTTAGTTTCAAACTGAGCAAAGCGAAATTCATGACTACGGCTGGTGTTGCGAAAAGATTGCTCAACCTGTTCCACGTCTGCTTTTTGATGAATATCCAACGCTAATAATTGTGGTGTTTTATCAGCCTCACCAACAACCAAATAAGCCGCTTTAATATCAAAGTCTTGACTATTGATCACCCCAAAACTAAGTTTTGCAGGCTTCTGCAAATTATATTCTGGAATCCAATCGATAATCTGTCCATACACACGAACATTTTCTGTTGTGCTTATCGTAGGATCTAGTACCTTTTGACCTGTTTGATCTTCAATTTCTTCAACTAAATCATCAAATGCTTTAAGAGAATAATTTTGCCGTATCGGTAAATGATTGGCAACCAAGCTAATAACATCCGTTGAATTGCTTGGATGTGCCTTATTGATGATGCCCTCGCCTTTAACCGCAAAATCAGCTTGAGTGGTCATTGCACCAGACTTAGGTACTCCGATCAAATAAAAAGCCGTCCATAGTTGTGAACTTGGTGCTAGATTTTTCAGCTCGACTTGATAAAACTCATCATGATTTAAATTAAATACTTGATCAAATCCAATAATTTTTGTTTCCTGTGCCAGTACCCCAAAGCTTAAGCACACGCCCCATCCAAATAATATGATTTTTCTTAGCATTATTATTGCTCAATGTCTGCATGCGATTTATTTTAATCCAGAAAAAATTAAAATATAAATAAATATTTGATTTTATTGTATTTGAATGACAAAAAACGGCAGCTTTTTGCATTTCTGTATCACTAGTTCCCAATAATTCCCGATCAAAATACGCCTCTTGCTATACAGGAAATAGTGTGTGTTTTCACAGGTATAAAAAAGCCCCAATAAAGGGGCTTAGTCGTATATCGTATCGTCCGATATACTGCATGAGGCTCATCTCAAACTAGGCGCATTAAAGCATAAATCAGATCAAATGCCTACTTTTATTGCTGGGTTAAAAAACATTCACCACAATTAAAGCCACCAAGGCAGGGATTGCCTGAATATAAATAATCTTTTTGCTTGCTGTCAGTCCGCCGTATATACCCGCGATCAGCACACAGCCTAAAAAGAAATTGGCAATTGCCGTGGCATAGTTTGCAGGCGCCAGTAATGCCCAGAATAGTCCAGCAGCCAGAAAGCCATTATACAACCCCTGATTTTGTGCCAGAACCTTGGTGAGCTGTGCTTTTTCCAGACTATTGCCAAAGGCTTTTAAACCATAGGGCTTATCCCACAACAACATTTCCAGCACCAAAATATAAACGTGTAAAACCCCAAGCAATGCAATCAGTATCTTTCCTAACATTTTTTTATTTTCCCTATCTGTTCGCTTGTGCGTTATTTCAATCTATCACCAATCTATTGCAATTGCTGCATAGGCAATTGGATTTGTGTGACTTTCCAGCTCAACCCCTGTCTTTGCATGATTACATTCATCTTCGAGCGCTGTTCAGCCTGTTGAATTTCCACCACAAACTGATTCAAGGACTGATAGTGACTCCGATAGTTAACCTGTTCTTGTGGTGACTGTTTCTGGGTTTCAGCCTGCACAGGTTGCGGTTCAGAGTATGCCGAGTAAGGCAAACCTTCTTTTAACTTTTTGCCTTGCAACAACATCGAAACCCCTTGTGGGCTCACCATCATATCGACCATTTTATCCACCATGGATGAAGCCAACAACGTACCTAGTGCAGCAAACCCCCCTTCACGGCCTTGCTCATCTTCTGGGAATTTTTTTAATAAGGCTGCATTGAATTGATCTTTAAGACCCTGGCGTACACTTGGAAAGTCTACATAATGGGCTAAAGCGGTCGTGTCCTCATTTTTCAACGCTTGACGGATTTGAAAAATCGTCAAATAAGGCGATGCATAAACATAAGCCACAACCAGCAAAAGCAGCGCAACTATGGAGATTTTCAGTTTTTTTGACATGTAGCCCTCAATTTTAGCCCTTTATTTTTTAATCAATGCTTGGAACAGTTCACAGATAAACTGTGATTTCACATGAAAATTTATGTTAAAAACAGTGTTGAAATCATTAATCCGACACAATCTGACGTTTAAAATCGTTTTGTTACAGCTTGAACAATTTTAAATCGTTATTATATAGAAGGTCTGGAGAAACTTCTCGGCAACACGCTGGATAGAAGCATCAACAGACCTTAATTTTTCATATTCAGCTTATTGAGATGTATTTATGAGTCAAAGTCATATCCGTATTCGAGGCGCACGTACCCATAATTTAAAAAATGTGTCACTCGATATTCCACGTGACAAGTTTGTGGTGATTACGGGACTTTCTGGCTCAGGTAAATCCTCCTTGGCCTTTGATACCTTATATGCCGAAGGTCAACGCCGTTATGTTGAATCGCTTTCGGCTTATGCGCGTCAATTCCTGTCACAAATGGAAAAACCGGAAGTCGATTCGATTGAAGGTTTATCTCCTGCAATTGCGATTGAACAAAAATCAACCAGCCACAACCCTCGCTCGACCGTGGGTACCATTACCGAAATTTATGACTATTTGCGTTTGCTCTATGCACGCGTGGGTACGCCATACTGCCCAGAACATGACCTCCCTATGGTGGCGCAAACCATTTCGGAAATGGTCGATGCAGTAAAAAGTCTTGAAGAAGGTACTGCACTGATGTTGCTCGCCCCTGTGGTACGTGAGCGTAAAGGTGAATACACCCAACTGTTTGAACAGCTCCAAGGTCAGGGCTTTGTGCGTGCCCGTGTCGATGGTGAAATCATTGATATCGATACCCCACCAGAACTGGATAAAAAGAAAAAACATACCATTGAAGTGGTGGTCGATCGTTTTAAAGTGCGTGATGATCTGGGGAACCGTATTGCAGAATCCTTTGAAACCGCATTACGTCTAGGCGGCGATATTGCAGTGTTATCGTGGATGAATGGTGAACATCCTGAACGTGTGTTTTCAGCTAAACACTCTTGCCCAGAATGTGATCGCGCCGTAGCTGAACTCGAACCACGCCTGTTCTCCTTCAACAACCCATTTGGAGCCTGCCCTGTCTGTGATGGTTTGGGAACCCGTAGTCATTTCAGTGCGGACAAACTCATTCCAAATCCAGAGGTTTCGATCAGCCAAGGGGCAATTCGGGGGTGGGACAGACAACGTCCGTATTACTATACCATGCTGCAAAAAGTGGCTGATCATTTCAGCATTGACCTCGATCAACCATGGAATCAGCTGGATAAAGACACGCAAAAGAAATTCTTACAAGGTACAGGCAAAGAGAAAATCGACCTCAGTTATATTGATGAACGTGGTCGTAAACACAGTCGGGTACAGGCATTTGAAGGAATTTTGCCGCATCTGGAACGTCGCTATCGTGAAACCGAATCGAATTATGTACGTGATGATTTGGCACAATATCTGTCGAATGCAGCCTGCGATGCCTGTGGTGGTTCACGTCTGAATGAAATTTCACGTCATGTTCGGGTCAAAGACAAGACCATTGCCCAAATTACCAAGATGTCGATAGGCGATGCTGAAAACTATTATCAAGACCTGAACCTAGAAGGGGCTAAAGGTGAAATTGCCGATAAAATCTTTAAAGAGATTCGTGAACGCTTACACTTTCTGGTCAGCGTTGGCCTAAATTATCTTAGCTTGGCACGTTCAGCGGAAACTCTTTCGGGGGGGGAAGCACAACGTATTCGTCTGGCATCACAGATCGGTGCAGGTCTCATGGGTGTGATGTATGTGTTGGATGAGCCGTCGATAGGTCTGCATCAACGTGATAATGACCGCTTGCTACAAACCCTGATTCGTTTACGTGATTTGGGTAATACCGTGCTGGTGGTTGAGCATGATGAAGATGCGATTCGTGCCGCTGACCATATTATTGATATCGGCCCCGGTGCAGGAATTCATGGTGGTGCGGTGATTGCTGAAGGTACCTACGATGAGTTGGCCAATCATGCCGACTCACTGACAGGTCAATATCTGTCAGGTAAGCTGAAAATTGAAGTACCGAAACAACGCACCCTGTCCCCTCGTCCAGATGAAGTGATCAAACTGTCTGGCGCCAGCGGGCATAACTTGCAGAATGTGGATTTGACCATCCCATTGGGCATCATGACCTGTGTCACAGGGGTTTCAGGTTCAGGTAAATCAACGCTGATTAACCGTACTTTATTACCTTTGGCTGCGACTCAACTGAATGGTGCGACGACCCTGACTGCGGAAAAGTTTGATTCAATTGATGGCTTACAGCATTTGGATAAAGTGGTTGATATTGACCAAAGCCCAATTGGACGTACCCCTCGTTCCAACCCTGCAACCTATACGGGTTTATTCACCCCGATTCGTGAGTTATTCGCGCAAACCCCAGAAGCCAAAGCGCGTGGATATAGTGCGGGCCGTTTCTCGTTTAACGTGAAAGGTGGCCGCTGTGAAGCCTGTGAAGGCGATGGCATGATTAAAGTGGCAATGCACTTCCTGCCAGATATGTATGTGCCTTGTGATGCCTGTCATGGCAAGCGTTATAACCGTGAAACCTTGGAAGTCGGCTATAAAGGCAAAAACATTTCTGATGTATTAGAAATGACCGTGGAAGATGCAGCGGAGTTCTTTAATGCGATTCCGGTGATTCATCGTCGTTTAGATACCTTGACCCAAGTGGGTCTGGGTTATATCCGTTTGGGTCAAGCGGCAACCACCCTTTCTGGTGGTGAAGCGCAACGGGTCAAACTGGCACGCGAGTTGGCCAAACGCGATACAGGCCGCACCTTATATATCTTGGATGAACCGACCACAGGTCTGCATTTCCATGACATTGCCAAGTTACTCGACATCCTGTATGAGCTACGCAATAAGGGCAATACCATTGTAGTGATTGAGCATAATCTGGATGTGATCAAGACTGCTGATTGGGTGATTGATCTAGGTCCTGAAGGCGGTTCTGGTGGTGGTCAAATCATTGCCGAAGGGACACCAGAGCAAATTGCTGAGGTTGCAATTTCACATACTGGTCGATTCTTGAAACCGATGTTGAAAGCAGTTTAATACTATGCCAATACGAGGGTAAATTTAAGCTGGCTTCATCTCTCTAGCTTGGATTTACCCCGTCTTTGAAGACAGGCACTTTTCACTGTTCTAATCTATTTAACAGTGAAAATGTCGATAAAAGTTCCACATACAGTTTCTCTATTTTACAATCTATAAAACTTAAAATAATTATAGGCAATTTAATCCTGCATAGAAAAATACGGTCTCTTTCTCAGCTATACCATGTTTACAACTTAAAGGAATATCGATCAACGATGGAACTACTAAACGGATAAATTAAACAGAAATAAAGAAGAACTTGAAGTGAACGTAAATAACCAAAGGGCGAACATCAAAACTGTACAATATTCTTCCCTTTTGCCTTCGCTTTAAGCAACGACTGATCCGCTTTTTCTAATAACTCTAACCAGCTATTTGCCCCAATTGCGACACCGATACTGACCGAAACATGAATCGATGCCGCTACATTCGGTACGACAATCGTTTCTTTTAAAATAGCTGCGCGGATACTTTCTGCGACCACTTTAGCAGCGCCCATTTGAATATGTTCAATCACCACCAAAAACTCATCGCCACCATAACGCACAATTAAATCCGACGCGCGAACATTATGTTTCAGCTGATCAGCAATCATGCTAATCACCTGATCTCCCACAATATGTCCATATTGATCATTCACAAACTTAAAATTATCAATATCAATGGCAATCACACAGGTCTGTGACAATGACTCAGGCCGGGATTCAAGCATTTGAATATACTCATCCAGAGCCAAACGGTTAGCAACGCCTGTTAATACATCGGTATTGGCAATTTTCTTCAGTTGCAACTCCATCGTATCACGCTGCTTTAACATGCCTTTTAATTTATCAATCGCTTCAAATAGCGAGAAAAACTCTTCCTTATTCTTGTTATGTGCAGGAAGCACATCCGAAGTCCCCGAGAGGCCTAAAATCATATTACGGGCATGAATCAAAGGACTAAATACTCTTCTCTTGGCATAGATCATAGTGAAAATTGCAATCAGCAAAGATAAGCTTGAAATGCACAAGGTAAAAATAAACTGTCGTTTGGCTAACTTATTCTGCTCATCGGCCACCGCAATACTGTAATCCAGAATATAATTTTGCAGCTCCATGACTGGGGTGAACTTCCCCACCATCCGTTCAGTCAGTTCAGTCCCCGAGAGAAAGTAAGCTCTGTTGTTTTTACTTTCATCAAGTAAGCGCGCAATAATAGGCAATCCCAGATCTAAAAACTCCGTTTTCACATGTCGATATAAACTTACATATTCTGGCGTTTTCGACTGTTCTGGCTGAATGGTATCAATTAACTCCCAAAGATAAACAGCTTGATGTTGTGTTTGTAATGCTCTTGCTCGGTTTTCATCTGGAATTTTCTCATCAAACGTCACAGGTGCCATAATATTCGAGGCAATCCGTCCTGCCTGATCGCGCATATCGGTCAGTATCAAGATTGAGGTAAAGTAATTCGACATGCTGCTGTTCTTGCTATTTGAACGCACCAATAACCAAGTTAAAAACTCACGACTTTCATCCCAAACACGAAACATCGATAAAATCGCATGATCATATTGTTTTGAAGTACGCTTATTCTGAGGTGTAGTGGCATAAGCATCGACAATACGACGCGCTGTAGCTAACTTAACTTTTAAGTCAGTTTCCAACTCATGAGCAATCAACTTAAAACCATTTTGTTGTAACACATCAATGGTGTCATCAATTTGCGCATCAACACTTTTTCGATATTCTTCTAATTCCTTTTGATTTTTCAATAAGACATCTGCTTGGCTTGACATCACTTTATTTGAAGGTGCCCGCTCTCTGGAAAGCTTATTCGCTGTTTTGACCAATGCCCGAAGGCTGGTAATTTCTGTCAGGGTTTGTTCCGATTTTATATATTCTTGATAGCTATTGATAATTAAAGGAATGGAGAGATAAAAAATTGAAAAGATAATGGCAATCATACAAAAAAAGAGACGACGGCTAATCTGCTCAGAACGTAATTTTGAGCTTTTTAATTTACGCCCCATTCATACACCTTGCACTTTTCAAAAACGATCTCAATGGATTTTTAAACAGAACTCAATTTTACCTGAATTCTAAATCACACTGGCTTTGTTGCACAAATAGACGAAAGGTAGAGTTGTTCTAATCTTCAGATATTTATGCAACAGCCACCGTTTTAGCTGTACCAAGTTGAGTAAATTTATTCAAAATATCGACTCTTATTTGCAAGTCAACCACCTGACGATTAAAGCATCGACTAGATACACCATGTCCAAGTCGTTTCAAGGCAAACATTTTAGCCTCTATTCTGGATCGTCGATGATAACCAATATCTCGTTTCCACTGCTTTTGACCCTTGTCCCAACAGCCTTGTACTGCATGATTCCTTGCTTTACCAATTTCATTTTCTACCCATAAAGCAGCATTGGAACGAGGAGGGATAATTACATTTGCTTGCCGTTTCAAAATCGCATCATAACAATTCACTGTGTCATAAGCACCATCAGTCGTGACAGATGCAATGGGTTCATCAATTTGATCTAAAAGAGGTGGGAGCATTTCAGCATCACCATATTGGCAGGTCGTGACTTCAACCGCTTGTATTTCTCCACTGTTTGCATCTGTCGCAAGATGTAATTTCAGCCATTGACGATGTTGGTTTACGCCATGTTTTTTACGCACCCATTCCCCATCGCCTGTAACTTTGATCCCTGTGCTATCAACTAAAATATGCAAGTCTTCCTGTGGATTTTTTGCTGATTTATGTAGAAGTGGCTGGAGCTTATCTGCTCGCCGACTCAATGTTGAGAAGTCTGGAACATTCCAGTCGAGGTGAGCCATTTGAAAAAGGCTTTGAATGAAACCTTGTGTTTGGCGTAAAGCCAGTTGGAACAGGTTTCGTATCGTCAGGGCAAATTGAATTGCTATATCAGTGTAGGTAGGTTGACGTCCTTTTTTTCCACTAGGTGTTGCAGACCATTGCATTTGGGGATCAAACCAAATGGTGAAAGCACCCCGTTGACGTAAAGCCTGATTGTACTCAGACCAGTTCGTTGTTTTATATCGGCTTTTTGATTCTGTATTCATCTAACATGTATGGGGATGAAATTTATTTATGCAACAAAGCCAATCACACTACCACGCTTAAACCGAGGTTTTTGGTTACAGGCGTCCAAACTGATTATATTTAATCGCTGTTTCAAGTTCTAAATTATTACTCAAGATTATTTTTGAGAATGGTTTTCATTTAAATAAATTCACCTAAGCAACTAATCTTATTGTAATAAATAGTTTTAAATTTGGATAAGGCGTTTAATTCAAGATAAAAATAAGAGTGCTTTTTTTTGAATAACTTGATCTAGAATGATCTTAGCATTAATACTCATAATGCCGTTCATCTTATTCAATTTATTAATAATGAATTGTGAAAATGCATTCAAGTCCTTAGCGGTAACATGAATCCATAACCTTCGACTCATGTGTAATCACATTTGCAAGAAATTTAGAATTTTTAGATCAACTACATCAATATTCATTTTCGAATATTATTCTAAATTTTTATTTCATCTATTAATTTTATTGGATAAAAAACAAAAATGCTGAGATAAAATTTAACAGTGCTCTTCAATAATGGTAAAGATGAGATTCAATATGCTTCCCCATGAATAATGTCTTGACTAGGATCAACCGAAAGAGTCCAGAACATGAGTTCATATTACCTAACAAGGGAATGAGTCTCGATCGGAATGCTTTAACTGCAAGTCCACAACTCATTAATTAATCCCTTACTTATCACTCAACAGAAATGGAAGGAAGATCTCATGAACAGTTGTAATATGGCAGATGAGTAGGGTTCGCCAATTCATTACTGATATCGGCTAGCTTATCGAAGTGAACACATCATTGTCGAACTACAATCCAATATAGATCGAAACTAGCAATCAAAAGTCCAATGCTATTTTCTGACATGCCAAAAAGCATGATGAATGAATAGATCTGACAAAGCCTGTCTTATTTTCATCCAAGGCAAAATAGACCACAGCCACATCTTTTTGCCAGCAACCCAAAAAGACTTGCCCATACAGTTTTTTAGATAAAATTCACACAAACCATTGAATTAAAGTATAAAAATATTAAGCTCGGTATAGGTTGATTTTAACCCAATCTTTTTATCGCCCAACATCTTTGAATCGAAAAATTCTATTTAAAAAATAAAAATTATCAATTTTACAAATTATCTTTCAAGGCAGATAATTTAAACATAGACAGATTTCAGAATTTAAAACCCTAACCCTCTAGGATGTTTTTCTCCCCAAGCTAAACATCCTTTCTCAACCCAGCTTTCCCCAAAAGCTGGGTCTTTTTTTTGAATATTTAATTCGCTAACAATCCCAATTCTTGCAATGCTTGATAAACAATCACTTTACGCGCATTTGCATGCTCAGGCTGACTCATTTGCATATTCAGTGAAAATGCAATGGTTTTGCCATTTGGCTGTTCAATCCAGCCGGTCCACCATCCAACCTGTGGGCTAACGTCCATGCCCCAACCGCTCTTGGCATAAATCTTGGTCCCCTGACGCTCATCTGCCAATAACATACCTTTCACTTGTTGTTGAGTTGACTGGTCAAATGGTAGTTTTTGCTTTGCTAATGCATAAACGAATCGAACTTCTTCTACAGGTGTAATTTGCAAAGGCCCGACCAACCAAAAATTATCGACTTGGGTGCCAATATTTTTATTGCCATAGCCCACACGCTTCACCTCACGGGTCATAAGTTCTAGACCAATCCGTCGTGCTAGCTCCTGATAGACAGGTACAGCCGATGCCTGCATGGCTTCAGCTAGGCTTAAATCTTTTTCCCAGCTGCTGAAAGTCCGCTTTTTACCATCCCATTTAAACACTTCATTTGGTGTGGTCTTATGATACTGTATGCCAATCAAGGCGTTTAAGATTTTAAAGGTCGAAGCAGGAATATAACGTTGCTCTGCACGATTAAGATCATTGCCATAACTTTGAATTTTCTTGCCATCATAAATCACCAAAACTCCCTTGGTTTGGGCACTTTGAAATAAGCTTGAAATCTGTTGCTGTTCATTTGTTTGTGTCGAAAGCTGTTGCTTTTGCTGGCTAACACTTTGACAAGCAGTCAATTGAAGAATCAATATGCAGGGTGTAAGAAGCGCTAGACATTTTAATTTTTTCGACATCATCATAAAACAGGAAAAGTGCAATAAAATTGTCACTATAAAGCTTTTAACTGACTTATTCTGTAGTGTTATCTGATCGATAGTTTAAAAAAGAAGATAAAAAAAAGCTCAGCCTTGGGGAAAGCCGAGCTAGTAAAACTGTGATGTACAAACATCAAAATACTTAAAAGAAAATGTTATGAGATATTTAAATGCAAATTAGATATCCCTTGCTTTGTATTATGTGAATCAGCTCTCAAAAAGTAAAGTTGATTAAATAGATCGGATTTGTTATTACAATCGTTTTTGTTAATTGATCATTAAAAATCCGATTTTCTCGTGATTTTTAGTTTATATTAATTGAGAATAAGTATCATAAAATTGTAAATCTTGTCGCAAAAAAAGCGAGAATAGATTTTGCTCTCACATTTTCTACTGCAGACTTATGACATTAAGAAGAATTAATTGAATGAAAAAAACGATTAATATTATCGTTTAAACCAATTAAAAATAGCGAGATATGACATTATTATTTCATCCATTATCTTGTAAAAAAATAAACTTATCTATTTGTTAGATATATATTTTATAATCGGTTGACAACACTACTTCCAATTGATTAATTTTCAACCACAGCCCGTTTCGGATTTGTTCATTGGTCGCAAACCCAAATTTATTACATTGACTTCATACTTTGTTACAATACAATGGCTCCAACTTTACCCTTTAATTGTTTTAAAGCTGGAAATCATTATGAAAAAACTCGGTTTAGCCACTGCTCTAGTTTTAGCCATGACCGGCGCTCATGCATATCAATACGAAGTTCAAGGTCAATCTGAATTCATCGAAGCGAAAGCTTTAAATGATCAAGACTACACTGGTGCTGCTAAAGGTACTTACTACTTCAAAAATGTAGATGCTTCTAAAGGTCCTTTAGCTGAAGCTGCATTCTTAAACCAAGCTTCTAATGTTTCTGCTGCTTATAGCTATGCAAAATTAAGCGGTGATGAAGTACAAACGATTAAGAACAACTCATTTGGCGTGAAAGGTGAAGCTTACCTTCCAACTCCATATGTACCAGCTTATGTAAGCGCTGCATACAACCACTCTCAAACTAAGTTTGAAGGCGAAAAAGACAATGGCGACCGCTACTCTGTAGAACTTGGTGCGATGGTTGTACCTAACTTCTTGGTTGCTGTAGGTTATGCTCGCGTTGCTGACCAAATTGCTTTAGATTCTAACAAAGTTCTTGAAAATGGCGTATTCAGCGCTGTTGCTGATGCAGCGACTATTGGTGACAAACAAGACGTTGTTACTGCACGTACTAAATACGTTGGTAACATCGACGGTACAAACATGGCTGTAGGTTTTGAAACTGGCCTTGTATACGGCGAAAACCAAGCTTACGGTTTAAAAACTGATCTTTATGTAACACCACAGTTAAGCGTTGGTGCTTCTTATGCCGAAGCTAACTTCAGCAAGAACCCAGCTAACGATAACTTCTCTCCAATCAAATCTGCTTGGGGTGCAAACGTAAACTACTTCATTACTCCAGCAGTAGCAGTTGGTGCTAGCTATGTAAATGCGAATGCAGTACATGCAAACGTAGATACGCAAACTGTTGGCTTAAACGCGAAGTTCCGTTTCTAATATTGGATTAAAGTTCTCACTTGAGAAGATTTAATTCATAATAAAAAACCAGTTCATTAGAACTGGTTTTTTATTATCTGAAGATTCATAACATATGAGATTTAAAAGTATTACATCTTCTTCTCTTCGATATTCAATGCACTGATCGCCAAAACCGCCTGAGTACGGTTCTGTACGCCCAATTTACGGAAGATTGCAGTTACATGTGCTTTAATGGTTGCCTCAGATACCTCTAGTTCATAGGCTATTTGCTTATTCAGCAGGCCTTCCGCCACCATCATCAATACACGGAACTGCTGTGGAGTCAGCGATTGTAAACGTTCGGCCAAAGCGGTTTCATCTGCTGCACGAGGATCAAAGCTGGCGTGGCTTGGTAAATTCGGCGGTAACCAAATCTCCCCCTCCAAGACATGTTTAATTGCCTCACCTATATGACTTGGATGTGACGATTTGGGAATATAGCCCATAGCCCCATGTGCTATGGCACGTTGAATTATCGAAACTTCCTCATGAGCTGAAACAATAATAATCGGAATCGCAGGGTATTGCGCGCGTACATAGACCAAAGCAGAAAAACCTGATGCACCAGGAAGGTTCAAATCCAGCAAGACCAGATCAGGCTCTGCACCATGTTCTAAGCGCGCATAGAACTCATCAACATCGGCTGTTTCCTGGATCTGCGCTTGTGGCAAACTATAACGAACCGCTTGAATCAAAGCATGTCTAAAGAGTGGATGGTCGTCTACAATTAAAATATTCATAAGCGCTTAAGCTGTCTGCAAGTACGTCACTGTACGATGTTTATTTAAATTCAATCCGTCTAAGCCTATTTTTAATTACAGCTGAGGTCAAGCACAAGCACTGATTTATTTCCTTTTCGCGCAAAATAAATCAAATATTCATATAAACCACACCAATATCATTACAAATAAAAAACATCGATAAATACCCAGTAGAAACAGTGAATTAAATCTTCACGCTTATAAATCTACAGCGAATTATAGATATATCTATAAAAAAGATAAGCTTGCAGCATTTCCTTATTTTACAGCCAAGGCCGAGCTATAGATAAATAAATAGCAATTCAAAATGATCTTTTAGGCCGTTATTATGTCGAATTACAATACTCCCTCAACCCCACTCAATATTGTTGCTGTATCTGGCGGTTTAAACAGTCCATCAAAAACAGAAAGTCTGGTTCAGGCGATTCTGGATGAGCTTTCAGAAGCAATTAATATCAAAGTACATTTTGTTAAACTCAGCGAAATTGGGCCTTTGCTCGGTGGCGCAATTTACCGCAATCAATTACCGCAACGGGTACAAGATGATCTTGCCGCGGTTGAAGCAGCAGATGCCCTAATTGTTGGCACCCCTGTTTATCGCGCATCTTTTACAGGTTTATTTAAACATTTCTTTGATTTTGTTGAACAGACAGCGTTGGTCGATGTCCCTGTATTACTGGCAGCCTCGGGTGGAAGTGACCGTCATGCACTCGTGTTAGAGCATCAATTACGCCCACTCTTTAGCTTCTTTCAAGCACAGACATTGCCAATTGGGGTCTATGCAACAGATCGTGATTTCACCCCTGAATACACCGTGAAAAGCGAGCAGTTATCCGATCGTGTCACCCTGGCAGTGGCACGTGCCTTACCGATACTGGAATGGGCGCCAGCCAAAGGACAGCGTGCCGCAGCCATTAAAGCCAAAACTGAACAGGCCAATCAGAATCTCGGGATTAATAAACAGATTGAGCAGGCAGAAGTACTCCCCTCTGCGGCAGTGCCTGATCTGGATGCAGCTGAGTCTCGTCTACATCCCAAGTCAGCCAAGAATTTAACCCACGTCGCATAAACCTTATAAAGTGGAGGATACAACGATGACGACAACAGCATCCGCAATTAAATTTGCCTACTGGGTTCCCAATGTGAGTGGTGGTCTCGTTGTAAGCAACATTGAACAACGTACAGACTGGAGCTATGACTATAATGTGCGTCTCGCACAGGCGGCAGAACGAAGCGGTTTTGAATATGCTCTGACCCAGATCCGCTTTACCGCTGGATATGGTGCAGAAAACCAGCATGAATCGGTGAGTTTTAGTCATGCGTTACTGGCAAAAACGGAAAAACTGCGTGTGATTGCTGCCATCCTGCCTGGCCCCTGGAAGCCCGCATTGGCTGCCAAACAGCTGGCGACCATTGACTATCTTAGCCAAGGGCGTATTGCCATTAACGTGGTCAGTGGCTGGTTTCGTGGCGAATTTGATGCCATTGGTGAGCCTTGGCCTGAACATGATGAACGTTATGTACGTTCAGAGGAATTTATCCGCACCTTGAAAGGGGTCTGGAGCACTGATCATTACAGCTTTGATGGTAAGTATTACCAGTTTCAGAATTACACCCTCAAGCCGAAACCACTGCAACAACCTTCGATCGAAGTGTTTCAGGGCGGTAGTTCCCGTGCTGCACGAGATATGGCTGCACGGGTATCCGATTGGTATTTTACCAATGGCAACAGTGTTGAAGAAATTAAAAAACAGGTTGATGATGTACGCAGCAAAGCCAAACAGGCCAATCGACAAGTCAAGATTGGGGTCAATGCTTTTATCATTGCCCGTGATACGGAAGAGGAAGCCAGAGCAGTTCTGAATGAAATCATTGCACAAGCCAATGTTGAAGCAGTGAATGCCTTTGGTGATGCCACCCGTGAAGCTGGCGCAGCAGCACCCGAACGTGAAGGCAACTGGGCAAAATCAACCTTTGATGATTTGGTGCAATATAACGATGGCTTTAAAACCAACCTGATTGGCACACCGCAGCAAATTGCAGAGCGGATTGTGGCCTTAAAAAATGTGGGGGTGGATCTTGTTCTTTCTGGCTTTCTACATTTCATCGAGGAAGTGGAATATTTTGGAGAAAAAGTTCTACCGCTGGTCCGTCAACTCGAACAACAACAGGAGCATCATCTCGCAGCGAAATCAGCTTAGTTTTCAGCGTTAAATAAGAAGAAAAACAAAAGAAATACACATCCTCCCCAAGGCTCGGCTTGGGGCTTTTTTATTTTAAGTCGTGTCAATTTCTCGCATGACTGTTTCAACTGAATAACGACACCATCTCGACAGCTGTTCAATAAATTCATTTAATTGCGATGGATTAAAATGGCTGACAATCATATAACAGGCATTACCAAGAATTTTAAAACACTCATCCACCTCTTGGTATTGTTTGACCAGACGTTCAACCTCGATAAAAGCTTGCTGATCATTCATAAACAGTTGAATGAATTGTTTATGCTCGTATTTTATCGCGATGGTGTAATTTTTAATCACACCCACATCCATCAATTGAGCAATTCGCGCCCCAACAGCCTGCCCTGTACGATGTACGCGCCGTCCAATTTCTTTATGGCTCAGGCGAGAATCCTGTTTTAAAAGTTCAATAATTTTTAAGTCGATCGGATCAAGTTCAATATTCATTTTTCAGTACGAAAGAAAACCAGTAACAATGCTTTCACCTGAATATAGCCGATTTCTCTGTTTCACCCTATGCTTGTTTTATCTTAGTCTTGGACGTAACCCTAATGAAACAGGCCTTACTGATTATTGATGTGCAAAACGATTATTTTAAAAATGGCAAAATGGAACTGGTCAATCCAGAACGTGCCTTGCAATATACCAACCAGTTAGAAAATCATTTTATCCGAAACAATTTACCGATTATTTATATCCAGCATATTAATCCTGCCTCAGCCAGTTTCTTTCAGGAAAATACCATCGGTGTTGAATTGCATCCTCAGCTTAAAGCTACTGACAGTTCAATCATTATCGAAAAGCATTTTCCAAATAGTTTCTTAGACACCGATCTTGAAAAAGTACTGGAACAACATCAGGTAGAACAACTGGTGATTACCGGCATGATGACCCATGTCTGTATTGATTCGGGGACACGTGCCGCCAAAGAACTCGGTTATCAGCCGATTGTGATCGCCGATGCCACCGCAACCCGTGACCTTGAGTATAATGGCAACACGGTTAAAGCTGCTGATGTGCAAACTGCTTTTCTATCGGCATTAGGCTTCTTTGCGACAGTACAAAATACCGAAGATTTTTTAGCCACACATAAATGATCCATATAAAATAGAAAGAGCGCTTCATCGAGCGCTCTTGTTCATTTGAATTGATTTATCGGTTTGGATAGACCGTGGCAATTAAAGCCTCTACGACAGCAGGCTCAGCCAGCGTTGAAGTATCCCCCAAACTATCCAGTTCATTGGCCGCAATCTTTCTTAAGATACGACGCATAATTTTACCTGAGCGGGTTTTAGGTAAAGCCGGTGCCCAATGCAATGCATCTGGGGTTGCCACAGGACCAAGCACTTTACGTACCCAATTCACCAACTCCTTACGTAGCTCTTCAGATTCCGCCACATCGGCCTGTAAAGTCACAAAGGTGCAAATGCCCTGACCCTTAATTTCATGTGGCATCCCGACCACTGCAGCCTCAGCTACCGCCTCATGTGCCACCAAAGCACTCTCGATCTCGGCAGTACCCAAACGATGCCCTGAAACGTTGAGGACATCATCGACACGTCCCGTGATCCAGAAATAACCATCCTCATCCCGACGGGCACCATCGCCAGTGAAATAATAGCCTTTAAAAGTCGAGAAATACGCTTCAATAAAGCGTTCTGGGTCGCCCCAAATGGTTCGCATCTGTCCTGGCCAAGAATCTTTAATCACCAGATTGCCTTCAGTTGCGCCTTGCAGCTCATTGCCCTCACCATCCACCAGTGCGGGTTGCACACCAAAAAATGGACGGGTTGCCGAACCAGGTTTGAGTGCGGTTGCACCTGGCAGTGGTGAAATTAAAATCCCGCCTGTTTCGGTTTGCCACCAGGTATCGACAATTGGACAACGCCCTTCACCGACCACTTCGTGATACCAGTTCCATGCTTCTGGGTTGATTGGCTCACCAACTGAACCTAGCAAACGTAGGCTACTCCGATTACTTTCACGGACATAGGCATCGCCCTCACGCATCATGGCACGAATCGCAGTCGGTGCCGTGTACAGAATCGTAATGTTATGCTTATCAATCACATGACCGATACGTGCCCATGTCGGATACTGTGGAATCCCTTCAAACATCACCGTGGTAGTGGCATTACTCAATGGACCATAAAGCAAATAACTATGCCCTGTAATCCAGCCCACATCTGCGGTACACCAATATACATCATCTTCTTTCAGGTCAAAGACTTCTCTAAAGGTCGTATTCACATACACCAGATAACCGCCTGTAGTATGTAATACTCCCTTCGGTTTTCCTGTTGAGCCTGAGGTATATAGAATAAATAGCGGATCCTCTGCTTTCATCGGCTCAGGTGGGCAATGCTCATCCACCTCCATAATCGCAAGGTGATACCAGATATCACGGTTCGAATTGAACTGAATCGGATTACCTGTTCGATGTACCACAATCACATTTTGGACACTGTCCGTTCCAGCAATCGCTAAAGCTGCATCCACATTTTCTTTGAGTGGCAGCAACTTACCACCCCGCATCCCTGCATCGGCGGTAATGACCAATTTCGCCTGACTGTCTTCAATACGGCTTGCCAATGAATCTGGCGAGAAGCCACCAAAAACCACACAATGCACTGCACCAATCCGTGCACAAGCCAGCATGGCAATGGCAGCTTCGGGCACCATTGGCATATACAGCACCACACGATCGCCCTTGCCAATGCCTTGTTTTTTAAGCACATTAGCAAAACGACAGACTTCATCATGCAATTCAACAAAAGAAATAATTTTATGGCGCGATGGATGATCACCTTCCCAAATAATGGCAGGTTTTAATGGATTATCTTTTAAATGACGATCTAAACAATTTGCAGAGACATTCAACTCGCCATCTGCAAACCATTCGATTTTAAAGTTATCTTGCTGAAAACTGGTATTTTTCACCTGCGTAAAAGGCTTGATCCAGTCAATTTGTTTTGCTTGTTCCGCCCAAAAAACTTCAGGCTGTTCAATGGATTCCTGATAACGTTTGAAATAGTCTGCTTCCGAGATTCTTGCCGTTTCTTTGAATTTATCAGGCACTGGG
Organism: Acinetobacter sp. CIP 64.2; assembly: GCF_000369645.1. Taxonomy (NCBI): domain Bacteria; kingdom Pseudomonadati; phylum Pseudomonadota; class Gammaproteobacteria; order Moraxellales; family Moraxellaceae; genus Acinetobacter; species Acinetobacter sp. CIP 64.2. Next base: position 164,127 of record NZ_KB850120.1, on the reverse strand, counting down.
TAGATGTCTTTCATAGCTTACTTCCTTGGTCTTTATCTCATATCCTAGATGTTCTCACCTATTCTTTTGGATATGTTTTGTTCTCTCTTGCAGTATGGGCACCATTCACAAAGGCAAACAATGCGGCTTTGGTCGTAGAAGTTTTATACTGTCCCGACGGACTTATTTTCAAAAATTTACTCAAAATAATTTAAATTTGAACTGCTTGTCTATGCTTTTTGTTTTTAAAATAAGTGATTATTTTGATCATTGCCTAGATCTTAAAAGATTTAATAATCAGAAAAACAGGAATCGCTCATGTTTAATCCCGAATCACCAGCCCCGACCCTGATCTCTACAGATCAGCCACTTTCACCAAATGGGCGTTTCAACCGCCTCAGTTATATCGGTTGGTATGGTTTACTCAGCCTAATTTGTATGGCGGCTTTTCTCGGTATCTTTGCCTTTGCGGGGATCTTTACGACCAGCAACATCGATGAGGCTGTATTTTCGGCCTTCTCCGGCATCACCTTCTTTGCCTTTATTGCCCTTTGGCTCATCACACTTTATTTTCAAATTGTATTCTTAATTCGCCGTTTGCACGATCTAAATAAAACGGGCTGGTTGAGCTTACTGTTATTGGTTCCAGTCCTCCAGTTCTTATTTACTTTATATGTCTTATTCGCACCAGGAACACCTCATCGCAACGACTATGGCGATGTACGTCCATCGCGTGCCTGGGAAAAATTACTGGCATGGATCATGATTCTGGTCAGCTTGTTGATGATGTTCGGTATCTTCACCTTTGCTTATTATTTTGCCAGCCCAGATCTGTGGGATGCCCCAACACAAATCCTTCAAAATACGACCGGATATTTCTAACCCGCGCTATTCTGTCTGATGATGAGTGGAAGTCAAAACTTAATTTTGCATGCGTATCAGCCATAAATTCTTTATGATGGCTTCCCTCATTTACTCCCTCCTTTGCGAAATAGAGATCTTGCTGTGGCAAACCAACAAACAACCTTGACTGAAGTGGCAAAAGATACTGGTGAACTGATCCAGCAAGCTGGTGCCAAGACGACTCAAACGGTGCTCGCACATACTGAAAAGTATCATGATGCCTATACCACGATTGATAAAATCATCGATAATTTCTGGGAACGCATCCCCTATATCGGTATCGCGATTACGGTTTTCATTATTTTTTGGTTACTCACTAAATTATTTAAATTTTTTATTCGCAAGACTTTAGAAAATCGTAGCTATACCCGTCAGAATCTGGTGTTGGTGCTTAATCGCGTCGGTAGTACCTTTATTATCTTCTTTGGTTTCTTGATCGCACTGGTGATTGCTATTCCGGGCTTTACCCCTAGTCAGTTGATTGGCGCTTTAGGAATTGGTTCGGTTGCAATTGGTTTTGCCTTTAAAGACATCTTCCAGAACTTACTATCCGGGATTTTGATTCTGATCAGTGAACCCTTCCGTATTGGCGATGATATTGTGGTGAATGGTTTAGAAGGCAATGTTGAAGATATTCAAATTCGTGCCACTTTCTTACGTTCACCTGATGGCCGACGTATCGTGATTCCAAATGCCACCGTCTATACCAGCGCGGTCACTGTGAATAATGCCTATCAGCGTCGTCGCTGTGAATTTGTAGTCGGTATTGGCTATGAAGATGATATGCAGAAAGCCAAGAAAATTATTCTGGATATTCTGGATCGTAACCTGAATGTACTGAGTCAACCAGGCTTCTCGGTCAATGTCACCGCGCTAGCAGATTTCTCAATTAATTTAACGGTACGCTGGTGGGTCAATACCACAGAAACCAGCACCTCAGCCTCTATCAGTGAAATCCAGGAATTGGTGGTGACTGCTTTTGATGAAAAAGGAATTTCGATTCCTTATCCAGTACAGGAAGTGAAAGTCTATCGTGGCGATCAAATTGAATCGGGCGACAACTCAGACAAATAAACGTCCTATAATATTCGATACCGCAGTTTCTGTTCGCAAAATCCGGTTGCCTAAGCACATGGCTTGGCAACCATTTTTTTGCAACAAATCAACTTCATAAGGAATAAATCCGCCTTCTGGGCCAATGATCAGACTACACGCATGTGGAATCGCATATGGCATTTTCTGCTCGGCATAGGGATGCGCCACATAGGCAGGCTGTTCTGCACGAATCAACGTTGGTAAAACATCTTCAACAAAAGGTTTAAAGCGTTTATACATCTGAATGTCTGGTGCAATGGTATCACCAGCCTGTTCTAGCCCCAGAGTCACATAATCATTCAGCTGCTGTAAAAACGGCGTTTGCCAATAACTCTTATCCACTCGATAACTATGAATCAGGCTAATCCGTTCCACCCCTAAAGTCACTGCATCCATGATGATACGGCGCAATACTTTGGGGCGGGGTAAAGCAAGAATCAAATGTACGGGTAGCTTTGCAGGAACTGCTTCTGTTTGAATTGGACGAACCGTAATAGCTTGTTCGCTGATACAGACAACCTCGGTAAGGTAGCGCTGCCCCGCTCGAATGCCAACTTTCAGGGTATCACCAACATTGAGCTGTAAGTGCTGACGTAAATGCTGTAATTGTCTGGACTGGTTAATCTGCCATGCGTCCATCGAGCTGCATTGTTCGGCTTCAAGTAACACAATATTCATGATGCAGCTGTGTGTTGTAAGTAATGATCAAGACACTGGATATGCTGTTGTAAAGAACCTTTATTCGCCTGCAAAACCTGCCCTGCCTGTTGAACCAATTGCTGAGCCTGAACAGTATCTTCAAGGCAAGCCAATAATTGCTGTGCCACCTGCTCCGCATCCACTCCAATCAAAATACCCTGTTGCGCCACAAACTCATCCACAATAGTTTGAAAATTAAAATAACGAGGACCAATCACTGTAGGTACATTCAACACCATCGGTTCCAAAATATTATGCCCACCGCCCGGCTCATTCAATGAACCACCGACAAAACAGGCTTGGCTGAGGGCATACCAGAGCCACATTTCACCCATACTATCAGCAAGATACACCTGTGTATCCACGTGAATAGGCTGTTGCAAACTTCGGCGTTGGGTTTTTAAATTTAAACTTTGGCACGCCTTAAATACTTCATTAAAACGTTCTGGATGTCGTGGCACCACAATACAGAGTAAATTTGGATTTGAATTTAAATGTGGCTGTAACTGTTTAAGTAAACTTTCTTCTTCAGGGGCATGGGTACTCGCCAAGGTGATGATTTGACGATCGGCCAGTTGCCAATCCTGCTTGAGTTGCTGGGCTTGCGCGACACAATGTTCTGGTGCAGTGATATCAAATTTAATATTGCCAACTACCTGACTTTTGGCTGGATTGAGGCCTAAATCGACATAACGCTGTTGCGTTGCGACATCTTGTGCCAATAGCCAAGTGAGTTGTTGTAGCATCGGTTGAGTTAAACGACGAACCTTGCCATAACCTTTGGCCGATTTCTCTGACAGACGTGCATTCAGTAAAATACAGGGAATCTGTTGCTGTTGTGCTGTGGCAATTAAATTTGGCCAGATCTCTGTTTCAACCAATGCCAATAGTTTGGGCTGATACAGATTAAAAAATTGTTTTAATAATACTTTTTGATCGACAGGCAAATACACCGCCTGAAATAAATCCAGATAAGGCGCTTTTAAAAACAGGGATTTTGCCCGTGCTTGTCCAGTCTTGGTGGTATTGGTCACCAAAACGGGATGGCCTAATTTTAAATAATGTTCAATAAGAGGCTGTGCAGCGTTGGTTTCACCGACTGAGACCGCATGAAACCAGATGCTTGCTAAGTTTTTTGGTGGTTGGAATGGACCAAAACGCTCGATGCATTCTTGTTGAAACAGCGCATCACTTTCTGCCCGTTGTTTGATTTTCCAACGGTATAAGGGCTTGAGACAAGCCAATAGAACGTTATACCAAAACGGTGTTTGCTGTGCTGCTGTGTTCTGCGCCATCCGGGACCATAATAGACAATGTGATTCCCGTTCATTATGCGGAACTTTATAATATTTTGACAATTTTTAATTGTGATTGCAAAAAATTTCTTGTTCTTAAAGCTAAAGCATTTTAACCAGTACCAATCGATGTTCAACCAAATAAAATGACGCTAAACATTGATTATCAGACCAAGACCGCAGCTCATTTTACCGCTGAATAATAGATATCACATGCGACCGAATGCTCTTCTAAAACCTTACAAGAAAAACGCTAATTAAAAACTTAATAGGCCAAAATATTATAATTATTTCAAAAACTTAAAATGATTTGCTATTGTTGTCTGGATTCATCTGGATGAATTAATATTACAAATTAAAACTGCTGTTTTTTTAGGCAAATTACCGAAAAAAGCCCCCCAATCTTTTGGTTTTTACAGCATCATTTACATCCTCACTGGAACATTGAAACAATGCAAAAAATATATATCAAGAACACATTATCCTCAATCGTAATAGCGCTAATGCTTTCTGCTTGTGGAGGCGGTGGTAATGACTCGCCTGTCACTGAAAATAAGCCAACATCTCCTACAACCACGAATAGCATAAGCTTTCCTGCAAGCCAGTTTACACTTGATGTAGATGAAGATAAGCAGTTTTTTATCGTTGAAACGCAATTGTCGAACCGCAATAATAGTCTTACAACTCAATCAAACGTTATTTTTCAGCAACAAAGTAGCCACCCCCAAATAGACCGTGGGGATTATCAATATATTCTTACCAAAGATAAGCTCTACTATAATCAAGATGGAAATCACGCCATTAATTTAGTGGAAAATAAAAACAATTCGATAACAATAGGTTATGAAAATAATGGACAAGGTTTAACAACAACCATCAATTATAAAATCATTCCTTTGGCCAACCAAGCTGTAACAAGTGCGGCGGTTACTCATCAGTTATTCGATCAATCTGATGCTATAGACAGCAATTACCTCAACCTCAAAACAGCATTCCAAAAATCGTCGACAACTTTCAACAAAAATGCTGAATGTTATCAATATCTCAATTCCAAGAATAATCAGGAAACCATTTCTTTTGATGACAATTTTACCGTCAACCAAACACTAGAACAGTGGATTGCAGATAAACAAAGTAATAATTTCACCGTAAAACAAGAAACATGGGCTGGCTATCGCGTTGCTTTCGTAATGGAACAAGATGATCCTAAAAATGCTCATGACCATCTTGTTGTAGAAATAAATCATCAATTATATTTTGCTTACTACGATGGTACTCAAGTAAATGACCACTCAATCTCAGATAGTGACCCACAAATCTTCAAAGATGGTATCTGTGATCTCTATAATGCATCGGCAACGGATCTATTAAAAACGGTGATTCAAGGACTGCCACGTCTTTAAGCAATATCATATCATTATAAAAAAAATGCTCGTCCTGTGAGGATGAGCATTTTTTTATTTTTAAGCTTCTAACTGTTCAAAGACAGGATAATCGGTATATCCCTCAGCACCATCACCATACAAGGTTTGAGGTTGAAGTGGATTTAAAGGCAAATCATGCTGTAAACGGTCCAATAAATCCGGATTGGCAATGTATTGTTTACCAAATGCAACCGCATCTGCTTGGCCTGTCGCCAAAATACGTTTCGCAGAATCCGCCGTTAAACCTTCATTGGCAATCCACACCCCTTTAAATTTAGGACGTAATTTAGGTAATAAGCTATCTGCAGCTTCATATTCACGCGTGAAAATAAAACCCACTTTACGCTGATCTAATTGCTCGACCACATAGCCAAACGTTGCCAACGGATTCTCATCACCCATATCGTGTGAATCACCGCGTGGTGCAAGATGTACGCCCACTCGGCCAGCGCCCCACACCTCGATGAAAGTATCTACCACTTGCAGTAATAAACGCGCACGGTTTTCAATTGAACCACCGTACTCATCATCACGCTGGTTGGTGCTACTTTGTAGAAATTGATCGATCAGATAGCCGTTCGCAGCATGCAGTTCCACACCATCAAACCCAGCGGCTTTGGCCTGTTCAGCTGCATTTCTATACTGCGCAACGATTTCTTGAATTTCCTCATGCGATAAGGCACGTGGTGTCACAAAAGGACGCTTTGGACGAAGTAAACTTACTTCACCCGCAGGTTGAATCGCACTAGGTGCCACAGGTGTATCACCATCCAATAGGTCTGGATGTGAAATACGACCGACATGCCAGAGCTGAACCACAATTTTTGAACCTTGTGCGTGTACGGCTTCAACAATTTTATGCCATGCCTGCGCTTGTTCTTGCGACCACAAACCTGGTGTATTGGCATACCCTGCTGCTTTTGGGCTAATCACCGTTGCTTCGGTAATGATCAGGCCAGCATTGGCACGTTGTTGGTAATATTCCACCATCAAATCGTTTGGAATACGCTGTGCACCGCTACGCGCTCTGGTTAAAGGAGCTAAAACCAGACGGTTTTTAATCGTGAAATCACCTACTTGCAAAGTAGAATTTAGTTCAGCCATGATCGCCTCAACTTACACTTCTTCGATTTAAAGTGCTTGTTTTAAATGTTCGATATATTGCTGAATCAAAGCTTCATTACGTGTGAAATAAGACCACTGTCCATATTTCTCGACCTTGATCAAACCTGCCTGTTGCAATACAGACAAATGATTCGACATGGTCGATTGCGCAACTTTACCTAAACGTTCGATGTGCCCTGCACATACGCCCCGTTCAAAACTACCACCACATTGCTCAACGGGTAGAAATTGCTCAGGCTCTTTCAACCATTGCAAGATCTGTCGACGTAATGGATTGGCTAAGGCTTTGCTTATAACATCAATATCCATAGACTCACCACGTTTCTCAAGCGGCAACGCTTTGTTCAGCACCTGAATCTAGTATATCGAACTTTTTAAATATTAATATCCATTTTTTTCGATATTAATATCATATTTTTTCGATTAACCAGCCGATGCTGAACGAGATTGCCGTTTTAATTGGATTAAAACTTATAAACCTTGCTTCAAACTTGCTTCAATGAACTTATCCAAGTCACCATCTAACACGGCTTTAGTATTGGAATTTTCCACCCCGGTACGCAAGTCCTTAATACGTGAGTCATCTAATACATACGAACGAATCTGACTGCCCCAACCGATATCTGACTTCGAGTCTTCCAAGGCTTGAGCAGCTTCATTACGCTTGCTCATTTCGAGCTCATAAAGTTTGGCACGTAATTGCTTCCACGCGTGGTCACGGTTGGCATGCTGTGAACGCTGATTCTGACAAGCCACTACGATACCTGTCGGTGCGTGCGTTAAACGAACGGCAGAATCGGTTTTGTTAATGTGCTGACCACCTGCCCCCGAAGCACGGTAAGTATCGGTACGAACATCGGATGGATTGATATCAATCTCGATATTGTCATCAATCTCAGGGGAAATAAAGACAGCCGAGAATGAGGTATGACGGTTGTTGTTACTGTCAAATGGTGACTTACGAACTAAACGGTGCACACCACTTTCGGTGCGCAACCAACCATAGGCAAACTCACCATCAACACGGATGGTGGCTGATTTAATTCCCGCTACATCACCGTCAGAGACTTCCATCAACTCAGCTTTAAAGCCATGACGTTCGATCCAACGCAAATACATCCGCAATAACATCGACGCCCAGTCTTGCGCCTCAGTCCCCCCCGAACCAGATTGGATCTCAAGGAAGCATGGATTTGGATCCATTGGATTGCTAAACATACGGCGGAATTCAAGATTGCCCAGAGCTTCTTCAGCACTGTCCAACTCAGCCTGAACATCCAATAATAAACTTTCATCATCTGCTTCAACTGCAAGGTCAAGCATAGCCTTAGCATCATCTAACTGTTCAGCAAGACGATCAAACACACCAATGGTATTTTCTAAACTGCCCTTTTCTTTGGCGATGGTTTGAGCACGGTTTTGATCATTCCAAATCGCAGGGTCTTCTAATTCTCTTAAAACTTCTTCTAAACGCTCAACCTTTAGATCGTAGTCAAAGATACCCCCGTAGTGTTTGGCTACGATCAGCTAAATCTTTCAATTGAATTAAATACGGATTAATTTCCACGCGTGTTTTCTCACAATTTTTTCACTTAATTCGCTATTTTAACATAACTGTTTTAGCCGACACAGCCATGTGTTTTTGAATAATGTGCTTTCTTAAAATCAGCTTTATAAATGAATTTATTTTTGTTTGAAATATTTTCCAACCTCAATTTAGACTGGCTCAATGTATAAAAATCAGACTAAATTCACGAAAACACACAATATCTCCTAAGTTTTAATAAATCAAAACAAACCATATTTATTAATAAATATCAATTAGATAAAATGTCAAAATTACAAGTTAATTACATTTGTACAGTTCGATTACCTTATCAAGATTGACGATCATGAAAATTACTCTAGACTCGAGTTGTAACAAAACATGTACCCGTATTTAACACTTGGTTTAAATCTTAACGAGGAAACAACCATGAAAAAATTAGCAATTGCATCAGCACTTTTATCTGCAATCGCAGTAACTGGCACTGCTCATGCTTATCAAGCTGAGGTCGGTGGTTCTTATACCTATAAAGACCAAGATCGTTTTGGTGACAGTGATCGTTTCAGCGTAGATGGTAAGTATTATTTCAATCCAGTGCAAACACGTAATGCACCACTTGCAGAAGCAGCGTTCCTTGACCGTGCAAGCAATGTAAGTGCACAGTACGCTTATGAAAAAGATGATGCCATTAAAAACAACCAGTATGGCGCAGGAATTGAATACTTCGTTCCAAACTCTGATTTCTACTTAAGCGGTACTATTGGTCGTGAAGAAATCAAACCAAATAGCAACTACCTTGATGGCAAAGTAAAAATTAACCACTATGCGGGTGAAGTGGGTTATTTACCAGCACCTGGTTTATTAATTGCTGCGGGTGCAAAAACTGTTGACGTTAAAGATGGTGATCGTGAAACCAGTCCAACACTTCGTGCCAAGTATGTGACTAAAGTGGGTCAGAATGACGTCAATCTAGAAGCTTATAGTGCTTTTGGTGACAACAAAGAAGTGAAATTAAAAGGTGATTACTTCATCGACAAAACATTAAGTGTTGGTGTAGATTATCAAAAACTTAAATATGATGACACTATCGTTAATTCGAATGAATGGGGTATTTCTGCGAAGAAATTCTTCAATCAACAAGTAAGCCTAGAAGGCCGTGTAGGTTTCGGTAACGACAAGTCATATATTGACAACGATTACACCTCTTTCGGTCTTCGTGCTGCATATCGTTTCTAATTTTGAAATCGAAATTGCAAACATAAAAAACGCCCTGAGTCATTCAGGGCGTTTTTTTTTCAACCAGCCTTTCATCCATTCTCCCCCTTATTCCTGTGCTGTCTTTTAATATTTTATGCGTTAAAGAATTGACGGCTATATATTTTTGACTACACTAGCGCCTGTAACAAAATATGTATTATTTTTAAACGGGGAAAATAACAAATGAAAAATTTAAATCTTCTTGCAGTACTTGTGAGTGCTTGCTTTGCAATCAATGCCCATGCTTATCAAACTGAAGCCAACGGTGCATATGAACATATCAATATGGATGATGGCAAAGGCAATAGTGCCGTGATCAGCGCTAAATATTATTTTAATCCGGTACACACCCGAAATGTGCCTTGGGCAGAAGCGGCGTTCTTAGATAAAGCTTCAAATCTTGGCGGTGGCTATGCTTATAGCAAACTTAAAGATGACCAAGATTTCGGTGATTTACAGTTTAATATGCTAGGACTACAAGGTGAGTTCTACGTTCCAAATACACAGTTCTATCTTTCTGGTGCCCTACATCGTACCAATGTTAAAGCGACAATCAATGGGATCGGCTCAGATTCTAAAAAGAGTGATGGCTATAACTTAGAAGCAGGTTTCCTGCCAATCTCTGGATTACTCCTTGCTGTCGGCGTTGCAGATTTATCGGATAGCTTAAATCCAGTACAGGTTGCTCAATATGGCTTTAGCAGTACTCTCTCAAATACAGCAATCGTGTCGGGGGAAAATGACGATACTGCTGTTTCTTTACGTGCTAAATATGTCGCACAAATTGGTGGCTACTATACCAACTTTGAAGCACTCAGTTATATTGGTGATGAAACAACCTACCGTTTAGGCGCAGATCTTTATCTTGATCCAACGCTTAATGTTGGTGTCTCATTTGCTGACTCTACCGCAAAAGACTCAGACAGTATTTTTAATATTCATGCTCAGAAATTCTTCACACCACAATTTGCTTTAGGTGTGGGTTATACCACTACAGATGGTATGGATGCTTTTGCACTCAACGGAACGGTGCGTTTCTGATACAGACCGAAGTACAAATGGCAAAAAATCCGCTCGTATGAGCGGATTTTTTATTGTTTTAAATAAGCAACTTGCAATTGCAGGCTGGTGTTGCCATTAAAGACATTACGTTCCAAGGTATAAACCAAGTCCACATAACCCAGCATCGGGTTGAATTCAAACCGATCCATGGCATTAAATGCAATCGCATCAACCGAATGTGAGCCTACTGCAAGTTTTAGTTTGAGATGCTGATCTTTGAGCCAGCGATAATCAATTACCTTAAAGTGCCCCTCAAATTGAGGAAGGGGAAATTTTTGCCCCCAAGGTCCAAGCTGTTCAATCCAGTCTAAGGTTCCAAGATGCAAAGCTGAATCGCCCAATTCTCCATCGGTCCATAAGGTCGCTTGAAACAACTCCTCATCCATTGCAGCAATAGACTGAATAAATACCGCTTTGAATTCATCAAAGTGCTCTTTTTTTAGCGTCAAACCTGCCGCCGCCGCGTGGCCACCAAAATGGCTGACCAGATGCGGATATTGCTCTGCAACCTGCTCAATGGTATCCCGAATATGAATCCCATCAATCGAACGTGCTGAACCTTTAATATGGATACCATCTTCATCAGGCGCAAACACCAGACTTGGCCGGTGGAACTGTTCTTTTAAACGTCCCGCCACAATCCCAATCACGCCTTGATGCCATTGTTGATCAAACATCACCAAGGCGGCAGGTAAATGCGCTGTCTCAAGTTGTACATGTTGCAGTGCTTGCAACGCTTGCTGCTTCATTTCTGATTCAACTTGACGGCGCTCCATATTCAGTTGATTCAATTGCTGTGCAATCGGATAGGCTGTTTGCATATCGGCAGCCAGTAAACACTCAATTCCGATGCGCATACTTTCCATCCGACCCGCCGCATTAATACGCGGGCCCAGTACGAAACCTAAATCCTGCGCACGTAAACTAGCGGCGTCACGCCCCGCAATATCCAATAAAGCTAAAATGCCTGCACGACACTGATGTTGCTGAATACGTTTTAGCCCTGCATCAATCAAGATACGATTGTTGTAATCCAGTGTCGCCACATCAGCATAGGTACCCAAAGCCACCAGATCAAGGTATTGCGTTACTTTGCTGCTACTTTTACCCTGCTGACTACGCGTACTGGCCAGTCGTGCCAACACATAAAACGCAACCCCCACCCCAGCCAGGGCTTTGCTGGAAAAGTCACAACCCAGCTGATTCGGATTAACCACCGCTTCGGCACTCGGTGTCGGCTTGGTGGTTAAGTGGTGGTCGGTGATAATCACCTGCATCCCTAATGCCTGTGCCGTTTGCACCCCAGCATGGCTAGAAATGCCATTATCCACGGTAATCAACAAATCGGGATGGTAGCTGTGCTTGGCCAGCTCTGCAATTGCCGGCGTGAGCCCATAACCATATTTAAAACGGTCAGGTACCAAATACTCCACTCTGGCGCCCATGTCTTGCAACACGAGAACCATCAAAGCGGTACTGGTTGCACCATCTGCATCATAATCCCCGACAATCACGATCTGCTTTTGTTGATCAATAGCTTGATCAATCAAGGCAACCGCCTGCTCCAAACCTTTTAAATCGGGCGGAAGTAGATACTTCAGTTTCAACTCTAGTTCTTGTTCTGACTGAACACCGCGTCTTGCTAAAATTTCAGCGATAAAAGCAGGCACGCCCTGAAACTGTTCAGGGCGTGTCAGCAAGGGTCTTTTTTGAATTTGAATCTGGGTCATTTATGGCATCAAACGTCGTATAGTCCAAACACCGTTCTGTTTTTCATAACTTAAACGGTCATGTAGGCGATTTGGTCGGCCCTGCCAAAACTCATAATAATCCGCTTCTAAGCGATAACCGCCCCAGAATTCAGGTTTATCCAGTTCATGTTGAGCTTGGCTTTGCAGCGCTTGAAAGCGCTGTTGCAATAATTCACGGCTTTCAATCACGCCACTTTGCGGGGTACTGATATGCGCCGCAATCTGACTGTCACGCGGACGTTTATGGTAATAATCCGTTGACTCCTGTTCAGAAATCTTGATGACTTTGCCCCCGATACGCACCTGACGCTCTAGACTTGGCCAGTAAAACAGCAATTCAGCATAGGGATTTTCAGCTAAATCTAAACCTTTTTGGCTATCATAATTGGTATAGAAGTCATAACCTGCTTCTGTCGCGCCACGCAACAACACCGTACGCACATGCGCACGACCTTGTCGATTGGCGGTTGCCAAAGACATCGCATAAGGCTCATGTAAATGAGCAGTCAGCGCATGATTAAACCAATTGAGAAACTGCAAATGAGGTTGGCCACTCACCTGGTCTTCGTGTAACTCACCTTGCTCGTAGCTCAAACGCAACTCGCTCAAGTCTTTAATGACATCACTCATAAATGCACCCCTTTAAGCAGCCTGAGCGTGAGCACGTACCGCATCAGCCAGATGATGAGCCAAAGCTTCAACTTCTTGTTGCTGGTCACCTTCAACCATGACACGAATCATAGGCTCGGTACCTGACTTACGAATCAACAATCGGCCACGACCTTTCAGTTGCTGTTCAGCCTTTTCAAACTCGGCAACCAACGCTGGGATGGAATAGGGATCAATCATGTGTTGCAGACGAACATTGACCAACACCTGAGGGAAGAGTACAAAACCTTCAACCAATTCATGTAACGCTTTACCCTGCTCAACCATCACCGTGAGCACTTGTAAAGCCGCAATAATTGCATCACCGGTGGTGCTCTTATCTAGGGTCAAGATATGTCCTGAAGGCTCAGCACCCGTTACCCAAGCATTTTCTTCCAGTGCTTGTAACACATAGCGGTCACCCACTTTGGCGCGGACAAAACCCACCTCTGCTTTTTGCAAAGCCAGTTCCAATGCCATATTGCTCATCACCGTCCCCACAACACCTTCTGGCTTATTTTGTGCCTGCGTTGCAAGGATATACAGGATATGGTCACCATCAATCAACTGACCATTTTTGGCCACCATCACCACGCGATCCGCATCACCATCAAAGGCAATACCGAGATCTGCCTCATGTTCAAACACAGCCTTTCTTAACTGCTCTGGATGGGTTGAACCACAATTTTCATTAATATTTAAACCATCTGGTTCATTAAATAATGGAATAACTTTGGCACCTAACTCACGGAATACCGATGGCCCTACGCTATAAGCTGCACCATTGGCACAATCCACCACGATTTTTAAATTACGTAAGTCAAAATGATAAGGAAAGGTCGATTTACAAAACTCAATATAACGGCCATTGGCATCTTTAACACGAACACTCTTACCTAGATGGGCCGTATCATCAATCACGATCTCTCGCTCAAGTTCTTGATTAATTTCATCTTGTAAAGCATTTGGTAATTTTTTGCCTTCACTAGAGAAAAATTTAATCCCATTATCAAAATAAGGATTATGGGATGCTGAAATGACGATTCCAGCATGTGCATGCAGTGCACGAGTTAAATGCGCAATTGCAGGGGTTGGCAATGGACCCAATAAATGCACATACACACCTGCTGCATTCAGTCCTGCCTGTAAAGCCGCTTCCAAAATATAGCCAGATAAACGCGTGTCTTTTCCCAGCACCACAATCGGTTTATTTTTAGGGCTATTTCTTTTTAATACTGTTCCTGCAGCAAAGCCTAGTTTTAATGCGAATTCTGGCGTAATTGGCATTTGCCCAAATTTACCGCGAATTCCATCAGTACCAAAATAACTCATCTTTTACTCACTTTCTTATCTTTTATATGGTGTCTAACCATAATCTTTCCTCATCTTGTTCACTTTACACCAAAACGAAAAAACCGTCAGCGAACTGACGGTTTATCTGTCAACAAAATTACTAAAAGTTAACCGACACGGTAATTTGGTGCTTCTTTGGTAATCGTAACGTCATGGACATGTGATTCTGACATTCCGGCTGAAGTAATTTTCACAAATTTTGCATTTTGACGAAGATCTTCAATCACAGATGAACCGGTATAACCCATTGATGAACGTAAGCCACCCATCATTTGATGGACGATATTGCCCATTGGTCCTTTGTATGGCACTCGGCCTTCGATGCCTTCTGGTACTAACTTTTCCGCACCCGCTTTAGCGTCTTGGAAATAACGGTCAGCAGAACCCGATGCACCTGCCATTGCACCCAATGAACCCATACCACGATAAGCTTTATAGTAACGGCCTTGGAAGAACTCAACTTCACCTGGTGCTTCTTCAGTTCCTGCAAGCAGTGAACCGACCATAATCGTGCTCGCACCTGCACCAATCGCTTTCGCCATATCACCAGAAAAACGAATGCCGCCATCTGCAATCAACGGGATTTGATCTTTCAGTGCATTGGCGACGCTATCAATCGCAGAGATCTGCGGCATACCGATACCTGCCACAATACGCGTGGTACAGATCGAACCAGGGCCAATACCCACTTTAACCGCATCTGCACCTGCATCAAGTAATGCCAAAGCTGCATCGCCTGTTGCAATGTTTCCGCCAATCACTTGTACTTGCGGGAAGTTTTGTTTCACCCAGCGGACACGTTCGATCACACCAGCAGAGTGACCATGTGCAGTATCGACCACAATCGCATCAACACCTGCTTCCACTAAAGCTTCTACGCGGCTTGGTGTTTCAGCACCAGTACCCACTGCAGCACCCACACGTAAACGGCCCAAATCATCTTTGCAGCTGTTTGGGTAACTTTCAGCTTTACGGAAGTCAGTGACCGTAATCAAGCCTTTCAGCTCATGGTTTTCACCAACCACCAATACTTTTTCAATACGGTGTTTTTGCAATAATGCTTGGATATTTTCTTTCGACTCGCCTTCACGCACAGTCACGAGGCGATCCTGACCTGTCATGATATTACTTACAGGCTGCTCAAGATTCGTTTCAAAGCGTGTATCACGACCTGTCACGATTCCGACCACTTTGCCATCTTTTACAACTGGTACACCGCTAATATTATTCGCTTGGGTAATCGCAATTAGCTCACGAACTGTGGTTTCAGGGGTGACCGTAATTGGATCTTTCACCATACCCGCTTCGAATTTTTTCACACGACGGACTTCAGCGGCTTGTGCTGCGATATCCATGTTTTTGTGCAAAATACCAATACCACCATTTTGTGCCATTGCAATTGCCATGCGTGACTCAGTCACGGTATCCATTGCAGCAGAGACGAGAGGGATATTAAGTTGAATTCCGCGAGTTAAACGTGTCTTTAGGGAGACATCTTTTGGGAGAACAGTTGAGTAGGCAGGAAGTAATAAGACATCATCGAAGGTTAACGCTTCTTGAACGATGGTCAGCATAACAATCTCACTGGTAATTTCCGTGAGCTATTATAAACAAATTTCGATGTGATTTTCATTTTCTATGATGAAAATAATTTTAACTGCATGTTGATCTAGGGTCTACACCCTCACTTTTCGCTTCAAATCCTAAAAATCAACCTGCCTTTTTGCTCATCATTATTTTTTATTTTCAGTAGCCTATTACTAAATATCGAAAACATTGAGTGGAGCAGCGACTTGGCTGCTTCACGCCCCAACAAAACGTTATATTTCACTCATCATCACTTAACTCATCGCAGTGGGCAAACTAAAAACATATTCATTCATCAAGTCCACACCACATTCCAATGTTTCAATCCAATCTAAAAATTGATTGATCATGTCCTTCCCGACAAAAGCCGTACCATGCTGCGGTACAATCATCTCCACATCCATTTGTCGCACCATATTGACCCATAAACGAATCACCTTATTGGAACACATATAGCGCTGGTGGAAGCCTTTCATCTTTTGAATATGTGCTTCAAAATCAGTCATCGGCACACTGGCATCTTCGACGATCGAAGCCCCCATATCCCCCGAAAACAGAATTTTTGCGGTCGGATCATAAAACTGAAAGTTTCCTACCGAATGCAGGAAATGTGCAGGGACAGCCACAATACTGGATTCGCCCAAAGCAATAATCTGTCCTGTATCTGATAATTCAATCAAGCGCTCTTCCCAATCGCCCTTCATACGGTCACTCATAAAAGCTGAATTCAAATGAGGAAGAAAACGCGCCCACAACTTGGATGCCACCACTTTGGCATCGGTATACACCAACCAGCGCGGCATTGAGGTAATGATGTCAGGATCTTGATGCGAGGCCATCACATAATCCAGATTTTTTAGTTTGGTGTAGCGATTGAGTTCCATAGTTAAAGGCACATAGGTGAGATCACCACCTGGATCCAGAACAGCAGCACGCTCATGATCAATAATTAAAAATTGATTGGCCTGGATACCTTCCCCTTTCACCAAACTGGTAAAACTAATGCATTTATGTGTCCCATTATCAAATAATATTTGCGATGTTGTCCGCTCAAAACTCATAATTACCCCAGAAAAATTCTTTAAATATGAAATATTTTTAATTCCATAATAAAATAATGGGATTTAGTTGATGTTTCAATCAGAGATTTGACTTTTATCCTAAATTGATAAGAAAAAAACCCATCTCTTCTGGATGGGTCTTGATGGCTTTAAAATTCAATCCGTTTAAAGGAAATAGTGTTGTACCAAAGCTGAAACACCAACGATCAAGAAAATTGCAGCCCCAATTTTATGAATCAATGAAATCGGTAATTTATCAGCTAATTTATCACCAATAAACACGGCAGGGGCATTGGCAAGCATCATACCGAAGGTAGTGCCCAACATCACCCAAAACACACTGTCGAAACGTGCTGCTAAAGCGACGGTCGCAATCTGGGTTTTATCACCAATTTCAGCCAGAAAAAACAGAATAAAGGTGGCGCCAAAGACCCCAAATTTCTGCCATTTATTGATGTTTTCCGTTTCATCACCCAACTCATCTGGAATCAGCATCCAGATCGCCATCCCAATGAAACCAAGTGCCAAAATCCATAACAAAACTTCAGGACTGAGTACTGTGGTAATCCATTGCCCTAAAACAGCAGAAATACCATGGTTGATCGTGGTGGCCAGTAAGATGGCAATTAAAATCGGAATCGGTTTACGGAAACGTGCTGCAAGCAAGAGTGCAAGTAATTGCGTTTTATCGCCCATTTCAGCGAGGGCAACAATTGAAGTCGAGATGAGAAATTCATACATGATTGAATGCTCTGGCTAGCAAAATATACCGATGACCTACCCCTCCTGCTAGCCAAAATCAAATAGATTGATGCAGAGTGGTAAATCAAAGGTCTTGCCAACAAAAGCACAGCTGAAAAGCTGTTCTTGGTTCTTTGCTATGATGACCATGTTCAGTTGAACAATTATGTTGATCATCACCTCTTTACTTTGCGTAAAGAGCGGCTACTCCCCAATGAAGTGAGTTCATTCTATCAAACAATAAAATCGTTTTGAATCTTTATGAGCAAAATTTTTGGTAACTCCAGAGCAACACGCGGGCAAGCCCCAAAAAGAAAGCCAAATAGGCACTTAAACCTAAAAAACCAAAACTGCCCCAGCCACTGGCACCTCCAATATGTTGCGCCTGATATTCCATCATCATCACGATGGTCGCCACAAAGACTTCTAAGCCCATAACAACATACATGACCCACTCCCAAGGGAAATGCAGAAAGCTCACCCATGCACCCATCAAGACAAAAACAATGAGCAATAGCGGCAACATCACCCGATAAATCACCAACATCCGTGCTCCTGCAATCAATGAAAATCTATTTTCCATCCAACATAACATAAATAAAGTCGTATATTTTCAGCCTAAAAATAGAAAACCCCGCGTATGCGAGGTTTTCTAGATTCAAATACGATTAGAGCAATAAGCTACGAATATCTTTTAATAACTTGGTTAGCTTATTGGTAAAACGCGCAGCATCCGCACCATTAATCACACGATGGTCATAAGACAAGGATAATGGCAACATCAGGCGTGGATCAAAGTCTTTGCCATTCCAAACCGGTTGCATGGTTGCAGGTGAAATACCTAAAATCGCGACTTGCGGCCAATTCACCAATGGCGTAAATGCGGTACCACCAATACTGCCCAAGCTGGTAATGGTAAAGTTAGCACCCTGTAGATCTTTCGGTGACAATTTACGATCACGCGCTTTCTGGCTGAGTTCCGCCAATTCAGCTGCAATTTGCTTAATTGATTTCTGGTCAGGATTACGCAGTACTGGAACCGTTAAACCATCTGGCGTTGCAACCGCAATCCCCATATGAATTTCGTTACGCAACAATACTGACTTCTGATCATCAGCCAAATGGCCAGCGAAATACGGTTCTTCTTTCAACAAGTGCGCGACTGCTTTAGCGATAAAGGCCAAAATGGTTAAGCTAAGACCCTGCTTTTTAAAGCCATCTTTCAGTTCGCCACGCCATGCTTCGAGTTCGGTAATATCTGCTAAATCAAACTGTGTCACTTGTGGAATGAAATTGTTCAACGACAATTGCGGTACAGACACTTGCTGTAAACGCGTCATCGCTTTCACTTCACCGCCACCAAATGCATTAAAGTCTGGCAACTTCGGTAAGCCCGAAGCCACTGGCGCAGCTTGAGAGGTCGATGCAGGCTGTGGTGCAGTCAAACGCGTTTTCACATAGGCAAAAACATCGTCCTTCATCACACGACCATGTTCACCCGAGGCTTTGACCTGTCCAAGAACCACACCTAACTCGCGTGCCAGTTTACGTACCGCTGGGCCAGCATAGACTTTGGCATTGTCGGCTTCTTGCTCTTTGGTCAGCTTCTCAGCTTGCGCTGGGGCACTCGGTGCTGCTGTCGGTACTACCTGTGGTTTTGCTGGTGCAGCTTGAGTAGCAGGCGTCGCGGCTGGTTGAGCTTTTGGCACTGCTGCTGGTGCAGCAGCCTGACCACCACTCACCTCAATTGTTGCCAAAGCCATGCCTTGACGAACTTCTTGATTGGCAGAGACATGAATTGCTTTCACAATTCCTGCTACTGAGCTTGGCACTTCAACCGAAGCCTTATCTGACTCAACCACGCATAAGCTTTGTTGGGCTTCAACGCGATCACCAACATTGACCAGAATTTCTGAAACAAGTGCTTTTTCTACACCCAGGTCAGGTACTTCAATTTCAACATTACCTGTTGAGGTATTCGTTGCAGCTGGTACTTCTGTTGTTGCGACTGGCGCTTCTGTTTGAGCAGGTGCCGCTTGTGGTTCCGGTGCAGCAGCCGAACTCGCAGTCTTGACCTGAATCAACACCACGCCTTCTTTAATGCTATCACCTTCTTTGATTTGAATGGCTTCCACAATTCCCGCAACCGAGCTTGGTACTTCTACAGTTGCCTTGTCAGATTCAACCACAACAATACTTTGTTCAGGTTCAATCTGATCACCCACTTTGACCAACACTTCTGCAACCAACGCTTTTTCTACGCCAATATCTGGAACTTTTACATCCACAATCTGGCTTGAAGTCGCTGCTGAAGCAGCAACTGGTTGCGCTTTTGTTTCAGCTGCCACAGGTTTTGCTTCGGCTTTTGGCGCTTCCGCTTTCGGTGCTTCGTTCACAGGTGATTCAGCAGCAGACTCAGACTCTAATTCAATCAATGCGACGCCTTCAGTGACTTCATCGCCCTGTTGAACCAGAATACTTTTCACGATACCGGCTGCCGTGCTTGGCACCTCTACCGTTGCCTTATCGGATTCTAAAACCAAAAGGCTATCATCAACCGCAACATGGTCGCCGACTTTGACCAAGATTTCTGCAACCAGTGCTTTCTCAACGCCAATATCAGGTGCTTGGATTTGCATGATTATTTCCCCTCACCTGTTTGCGTTTCATTGTATTCAGCAACGGCCTGAACTTCTGGATGCGCTTGTGGTGCCCACGCCACTGGACGGTCCGTATCTAACTCAAAGTTAGAAATTGCATCTTTGACTAAACGTGCGTCTACTTCGCCTTCATCCGCTAGTTTTTTCAATGTCGCAACCACGATATGCGCAGCATCAACACCAAAGAAACTACGTAAGTTAGCACGCGTATCTGAACGACCGTAACCATCTGTACCTAATGCAACAAATGGACGACCATCTGGAAGATATGCACGGATCTGTTCACTGTAGGCACGCATATGGTCAGTCGCAGAAACGACAATACCTTCCGTACCACGTAATTGCTTAGATACCCAGGATTCTTTCACTTCTTCAGCAAGTGGGTGTAAGCGGTTATATTCTTCACATGCCATACCATCACGTGACAACTCATTGAAGCTGGTTACACTCCAAACGTTTGAATGGATTTGGTATTCATCACGCAAGATTTTCGCAGCCTTGATCACTTCACGAAGAATGACACCTGAGCCCAGTAATTGAACCGTTGCTTTTTCATCTTTTTCGAACAAGTACATACCACGTTTAATGCCTTCCTCAGCGCCTTCTGGCATTGCAGGATGCTCGTAGTTTTCATTCATTACGGTTAAGTAATAGAACACTCGCTCTTGGTTCACATACATCCGTTGTAAACCGTCATGTACGATCACCGCCAACTCATAACCAAAACATGGATCATAAGATACACAGTTTGGAATAGTATTTGCCAAGATATGTGAATGGCCATCTTGGTGCTGTAAACCTTCACCGTTCAATGTGGTACGGCCAGCCGTTGCACCGAGCAAGAAACCTTGTGCCTGTGCATCACCCGCAGCCCATGCAATGTCACCAATCCGTTGGAAACCGAACATAGAGTAGTACATGTACATTGGAATCATCGGCAAGTTATTGGTTGAATAACTGGTTGCCAACGCAGCCCATGCACTCATTGCACCCGCTTCGTTAATGCCTTCTTGCAGCATGTGGCCATCACTTGCTTCACGATAATGCATTAACTGTTCTTGGTCTTCTGGGGTATATTTTTGACCGTGAGCGGCATAAATACCGAGTTGACGGAACATCCCTTCTAAACCAAAGGTACGTGCTTCGTCTGGAACGATCGGTACGACACGGTCTTTAATGGCTTTTTCTTTCAGTAAAGCAGCAATTAAACGCACCATCAGCATCGTGGTCGATTGTTCTTTACCACCAGAACCATTTAAGACAGCATCAAAGACTGATAATTCAGGAATCGCTAAAGTTTCACTCTCACGACGGCGTGCAGGTAGGTAACCCCCTAATGCTTCACGACGCGCCTTCATATACTTCATTTCTGGAGAGTTTTCACTTGGGCGGTAGAATGGGAGCTCTTCTAACTTATCATCTGTAAATGGCAGGTTAAAACGGTCACGTACATATTTCAAAGAGTCGATCTGCATTTTTTTGATTTGGTGAGTCTTGTTCACCGCCTCAATTTCTTCAGACAAACCATAACCTTTAACCGTTTTTGCAAGAATAACGGTAGGTTGACCTTTGGCTTTCATTGCTTCTGCATAGGCAGCAAAAACTTTGTACGGGTCATGACCACCGCGGTTAAGATTATCGATGTCTTCATCGCTTAAATCTTTGACCAGTTCCGCAGCTTCTGGGTATTTGCCAAAGAATTTCTCACGGGTATAGGCACCACCTTTTACCTGATAGCGCTGATACTCACCATCAACCGTTTCTTCCATGACTGCTTTTAAAGCACCAGAAGTATCTTGCGCAAGCAGTGGATCCCAATGACGGCCCCACACCACTTTAATGACACGCCAGCCCGCACCACGGAATAACGATTCTAATTCTTGAATAATTTTACCGTTACCACGTACAGGGCCATCGAGGCGCTGTAAGTTACAGTTCACCACCCAAATCAGGTTATCCAGCTTTTCACGGCCAGCCAGTGAAATTGCACCTGTACTTTCTGGCTCATCCATCTCACCATCGCCCAGATAAGCCCAGACTTTACGATCTTCTTCTTTGATCAAGCCACGATTCATCAAATATTTTTGAATGTGTGCCTGATAAATCGACATGATTGGACCCAGACCCATGGATACGGTTGGGAATTGCCAATAGTCCGGCATTAAATAGGGATGTGGGTAGCTTGGTAAACCATTACCGCCCACTTCACGGCGGAAATTACTTAACTGTTCTTCATTTAAACGTCCTTCAAGGAAAGAACGTGCATAGATACCTGGTGCACAGTGACCTTGGTAATAAATCATGTCGCCGCCGAAATTATTTGAGGCAGCACGGAAGAAATGGTTAAAGCCTACATCGTACAAAGTTGCAGACGAGGCAAAACTTGCAAGATGCCCCCCAAGATCGTCCCCGGTCTTGTTCGCACGTAATACCATCGCCAGAGCGTTCCAGCGAATCAAGGCACGAATACGGCGTTCCATATCCTGATCACCAGGCATCGCGGGTTGTTCTGCAACTGAAATGGTATTGAGGTAAGGTGTATTTAAGCGCTGGATTGGCACATGTTTCGCAATTGCCCGTTGATAGAGTTTTTCTAGTAAGAAAGCAGCGCGTTCCGTGCCCATGTGTTGTAATACAGAATCAAATGCTTCTTGCCATTCTTGGGTTTCTTGCGCGTCAGAGTCGCCATAAAACGCCATACAATTCACCTTTTCCCTTAAGTTATTTGTCGACCCTATTTTTATCATGTTTTGCTTTACGAGGGGTATTGCCCTAGCTGAATGCAAAACGCCTTATTATTTTCTGAAAAAATAGTCATTGACCGAAATAACACAAAACACATAAAAAATCGCCAATAAAGGCGATTCTTTCTTCACATTAATATACAACTGTTAATAAATTACATTAAGGCAACATTGCTAAGTACGTTGATGGATTTTTACGTTGACCATCTTTCACGACTTCAAAATGTAAATGTGGACCCGTACAACGACCCGTACAGCCAACATTTGCAATATGCTCACCGGCACTGACACGATCACCCGCGTTCACGATCAAACGGGAGGCATGCGCATAACGGGTGATATAACCATTGCCATGATCAATTTCAACATATTGACCATAACCTGTCCCCCAACCTGATTTAGTGACTACACCAGGGCCTGTTGCATAAATTGGCGTACCTGATGGCGCAGCGAGATCAACACCTGAATGATGACGCGTTGAACCAAGTAGTGTGCGGTTCCCCCAAGAAGAACTCACACGCCCTTCTTGTAATGGATGACTCACCAACCAAGAATAACCTGTATTGGCAGAGAATGAAGCTGCATTATCTGGAGAAGAAATCGCTGAACGACCATATTTCTTTTCGATCGAGGCGTTATTCAATTCAATGGTTTTTTCACGTAATTTAACTGACACATTCGATACAGCTGGCAAATCCATATCAGCAGAATGAGTATAAGAACCTTGAGCTAAGGTTTTAGAGAGTTGCTCTAAGCGATCATCGCCTGTAGCTTGACCGATGTTCTGGTAATCTGCGAAAGCAACCGAAGCAGCTGAAGCAGCCAACGAAAATGCGAGTAAAATACGACGCGTATGATGCATAAAAAACCTCTTGAAACCGTCCTTCAAACGTTCCTTTATCATCTCTTCCTTGATAACAGCTGAACCAAACGCTTAAGATGGACACATCACCTCCGAGGAAGTTCCATGTCTGAACCTAACAACGTTTTCCAACAGAAAGGACAACACATAAAAACTGGAAACTTAACGTTTCTGACGACGCAAGTCACACAATGGAAACAACTTACGAAAATTATTCAACCCTTGCTGCCCCAACCAGAGCAATGGCAGGTTGTTTGTTATCAACATGGTGTTTTGATCATCACTGGTGAAAATCAGGCCATGATTAGTCAACTCAGC
This sequence comes from Acinetobacter sp. CIP 64.2, assembly GCF_000369645.1. Classification (NCBI taxonomy): domain Bacteria; kingdom Pseudomonadati; phylum Pseudomonadota; class Gammaproteobacteria; order Moraxellales; family Moraxellaceae; genus Acinetobacter; species Acinetobacter sp. CIP 64.2. The sequence goes on along the minus strand of NZ_KB850120.1, from coordinate 140,017 downwards.
TATTTACAAAGACACTATGTTGCGCAGTTAGCTCAGCTCGAAGGACTCAAGGAATTACGAAAAATCCAAGTTCGTTTAAGAAACAAAACAACTGCCTCTCGTGAACCCTCTCCCCCAACAAAAGCACTTACATCAGAGACCCAAGAGCTATTGCGCAGCGCCGCTGAATATGTGAGCGACCCTAAGCTTAGCCAAGCTTTGCTACGTTTGGCAAGCAATAAAAAGTAAACTACATATATTAAGTACTGGAATAAACACTCTTTTTATGTGACGAAAATCTCACATTCAATTGTTATAATATAACATAGGCAATAAAAGACAATGACTTATGTCACACTTACATAAGGAATTGGACAATCACTCTCGTTATTAAATGTTACAATTTCATAGCTGCTTGGATCATTTTGAACATTGCGCAACAACTGATTGTTCAATGCATGACCAGACTTATAGCCATCAAACTTGGCAATAATTTGATGCCCAAGTAAATATAAGTCACCGACTGCATCTAAAATTTTGTGACGAACAAACTCATCGGCAAAGCGCAAACCTTCCTCATTCACCACGCCAGTATCATCAACACCAATGGCGTTTTCCAAGCTTGCCCCTAGCGCCAAATTATTGGCCTTGAGATAATCCAAATCTTTCATAAAACCAAAAGTTCTCGCCTCACTCACTTCATAAACAAAGGTTTCGGTCGAAAAATCAATTGTGGCTGACTGATATTCTTTGGCAAAGGCAGGATGGTCGAAGTCGATGGTGAAATTCAGTTGAAAACCTAAATGCGGAGAAAAAATAGCTTTTTTATCATCAATTAAAGCCTCAACTGGCTTTAAAATGCGAATGAACTTCTTTGGCGCATCTTGCTCCGCCAACTCACCCTGCATCAGCAAATAAATAAAAGGCCCTGCACTGCCATCCATAATCGGAACTTCAGAAGCAGAAACCTCTACAATCAGATTATCAATCCCCAGTCCTGCAATAGCACTCATCACATGTTCAATGGTACCGACTTTGATATCTTCACGAACCAGATTCGAACACATGAAGGCTTCTTGAATGAGTAAAGCATTCGCAGGAATCTCTACAGAGGGATTTAAGTCGATACGGCGAAAGACAATACCTCCATCAATATGGTGTGGAACAAAATTAATCAGCACCTTTTGACCACTATGCAGACCAATCCCGCTCGCTTTCACCACACGCTTGAGAGTACGTTGTTTCAACATGCCATACCAACTTCATTTGCAAAAACCGATATAACTTAGCATATTTTGCCATTTTAAAAAAATAAAAAAGGGGGTAATTACTTACCCCCTTTCTCTAAATACATGATTTTATTATTTACGCTGTTGATTTTTCAGATAGTCTTGAATGCTCATTGGCGATGAACGTGGCGTAGAACTTGCTGTCGCAGTTGCTGGTACATCTGTATTTGCACGTTTACTGATCGCTGGCACATCATCTTCATCAACCGACTGATGTGCGGCGTGAGCAGAAGGTGCATGGGAAACCGTAGCACGTCTTTTCTGATCAACTTCACTGGCATTACGGGTTAAACCTGTTGCAATCACAGTAACACGCAACTCATCACGCGCGTCTGGATCAAATACCGTACCGTAGAAGATTTCACCCTCATCCAAATCAACGATCTGGTTGACGACATCAGTAATAATTTCTGTTTCACGCAGGGTAATATCATCACCGCCCGTGATATTAATCAATACGCCTTTTGCATTGATAATATTCACATTATCAAGCAATGGGCTACGGATTGCCTGCTCAGCAGCTTGGCGAGCACGATCTTCACCACGGCCCAAACCAGCCCCCATCATGGCATAACCACGGGTACTCATGGCGGTTTTCAAGTCAGCAAAGTCAAGGTTAATATGACCACGATTAACCACCAGGTCAAAGATACTGCGAACAGCATTCAGCAATACATCATCTGCCTTTTTATAGGCATCTTTCATTGAAATATCACCATAAACGCTGAGTAAACGCTGGTTTGGAATGATAATCAATGAATCCACATGTGCTTCTAAAGCATCAATGCCTTTTTCAGCAGACTTCTGGCGACGACGACCTTCAAAGTTGAATGGTGTAGTGACTACACCCACCGTCAAGATGCCCATTTCTTTGGCAACTTCAGCAACCACGGGTGCTGCACCGGTACCTGTACCGCCGCCCATACCTGCGGTTACGAAGACCATGTCAGTCCCTTCAAGGTGCTGACGAATCACTTCACGGCTTTCTTCCGCTGCGATTTGACCCACCTCTGGATTTGCACCCGCACCTAAACCACGCGTACTTTGTTCACCCAATTGAATTTTGAATGGGGCATTCATGCTATCCAGTGCTTGTTTATCTGTATTTGCACAAACAAACTTTACACCTTGAATATCTGATTGCGCCATGTGTTGCACGGCATTACCACCGCCACCACCAACACCAAATACTGTGAAACGGGCTTGACCGTTGCCATTGTCTAGTTCATCTTCTATAAATTCAAATGAGGCCATGACCTTTAGATTTCCTAATATTAATGGCAGTTACTTCAGCCCGTTACTGCCCTGATTTTTAAACAACTGATGTTTAGGATGCTGTTCAATAATCGCTAGCTTGTCAAGTACAGTGGCAGATTTCGAACAACTTCCTAACAAATTTTCCCAAAAATAACTACAACTTAAAAGATGGCCTTTAACTTGCTATTTAATGCATTCCAACCATTGGCAACACGATCAACAAAACTACGATCGCTTGTCTCTTCTGGTTCTTCTACCGTATCTTGCAAATCACTCTGACTAAACATCAACAAACCCGCTGCAGTTGCATACATCGAGCGACGCAAAGCCGGTAAATGTTGATCATCTGCATAGACTTGTAGCGGTGGATTACCCAAGTGTGCAGACACCCCCAACATACGACGTGCCAGATTCACCATGCCTTCAATTTGACAGGCATCTCCAGTGAGTACCACGCCATGATAGAGACCATGAATTGCACCGCTATGCTCCAACTCTTCACGAATCAGGCTAAAGATTTCTTCATAACGTGCAATGATGATTTCTGCAAGTTCAATACGACTGATGGTTTGTGTGCCATCAATCCCTTGCACTTGAATCATATGATCAGGCTTAACTACGCTCATATCCACGCAGCCATGTAAAATCTTGATGCGTTCAGCTTCTTCCGTGGTAGTCTGCAAAACAGCGGCAATATCACGGGTGACATTCTCACCACCACGCGGAAGGGTACGAGCCAAAGCCAAACGCCCATCCAGATACACAGCAATATTGGTAATACCCGCACCAATATCCACCAAGCAAACACCATATTCTTTTTCGTCTTTCAGCAGGCTGGCTTCTGCCGTTGCCAAGCAAGACACCACCATTTTCTCTACCCCGATATTGGCCCCTTTCATGGCACGATCAAGGTTTTGCATGGTGCTGATTGGCATCATCATTAGCTGATAATGCCCCGTCATGCTATGCGCAGACATATTGACTGGGTTTTGCACCCATTCAGCCGAATCACCCAACTCAAATCCTAGCGGTACGGCACTGGCCAAATAATAATCTGGCGAGACATGGCTGGCTTTAGCCAATTCTAAAGCTCTGACCACTTCATTGGTGCTAATAATATGATCGTGGTTGGCAACTGGCGTACGGCCTGAAGCATAAAAACTTTGCAATTCAGTACTTGGAATCGACACCCAAGCGCTATGAATACGGCATTCAGCCATATCCTCCGCTTCGGATACCGCATTTTTAATGGCCGCAATCACTTTGTCCAAGCTAACAATCTTGCCCTTAACCATACCTCGGTTGCGAGCAGTTGCCATGCCAATGACTTGAATCTTATCCGGTGCATGGACCTTACCAATCAAAACTGTGACTTTATGAGTCCCAATATCAATCGCAACAACTGAGGGAACAGTTTCACTCATTACTTCAATACCATATCTTTAGTGTTGTTTAGGACCACTGCCCTTTATTTTAAGCCACGTATTATGGCTTTGCCTGAATTGCCCCTGCAAGGCTTGTGTCATCAATCGTTACAACTAACTGACCGTTGACAATCTTTGGCGGAGCTGCGTTTTTCCACTGAATGGCAAGACCATTCCGGTAACGCAGATCAATTGCCGTGATTTTTGACCATACAGGTTTTAAATCCGTTTGTGCCAAATGGCTCAAGCGCTGCAGCTTGTTCATGGTTTGATCCTGATCCACAATAATCCGCAGGCCTGAATCAAACTGCATAAACCAGGTCATACGCTCGGTTAAATACAATTCTTTTAATCTCAAATTCGCTGGATGAAACAATTGATTAATTTCATTATAGCGACGCATCATCATTTTGGATTGGCTGGCTGGCCCATGTAAAAGTGGCAGATTTGGATGTGCTGTTGGCACCGCCTCACTAAATACATCACCATTGTCACTGAGCAAGCGCCCTGTTCCCCAACGTGCAATCGCATGGCGCGGCATCACCCGCACCCGAATTGCATTTGGCCATGCTCGTGACACCACCACACGATCAACCCATGACACTTTTAAGGCTTGATCACGAATTTGTTCTAAATCTGAAGTGAAGTAGTTATCTTTAATAATTGGATTCAGATACTGAACCAGCTGCTGATTCTCGACATCAGAATTGGTCCCAACCACTTGCAACTGTGCTGCGCGAGCATCAGTCATAACTTTATATAAGCCAAACAGCCCCAGTGCCAGTACTGCAAAAGCAATGACCAGTAGCACCCAACCACCCGCATTCACCATCTTTTGTCGAGGCGAAGGCGGCTTCTCGTGAATCGAGCTAATGGCTGGCCGTGTTTTACGGCGCATCGAGGCAGGTAGTTGAGCCATAATATAGTTAAGCCGACTTTGCTAAGGTTTGCTCTAAAATCGCAACACAGAGCTGATCAAAGTTATAGCCCACTGCTTGTGCCGCTTTTGGCACCAACGAGTGACTGGTCATACCTGGAACTGTATTTACCTCTAATAACCAGAAGTTACCTTGCTCATCCTGCATTGCATCAATACGACCCCAGCCTTCTGCACCGACCGCTTGGAAAGCGCGTAAGCAAAGTGCCTGTAAGCTTTTTTCTTCTGCTTCGCTCAGACCACAAGGAATGCCATATTCCACATCATTGCGTTGATATTTGGCTTCATAGTCATAGAACGCAACATCAGCAGGTGGCTGTAAACGAATCACGGGCAAAGGCTGACCATTCAGGAATGAAATGGTGAATTCACGACCAGTGATCCATTTTTCTGCCATCACCACGGCATCGTGCTGAGTGGCTTTTTCAATCGCAGCAGCAAAATCTTCAGCTTTTTCAACTTTACTCATGCCAACGCTTGAACCTTCATGCACCGGCTTGATAATCACAGGCAAGCCCAATTCTGCAATCACAGGTTCAAGGTCCGTGTCTTTGGTAATGATACGGTAGGGTGCAGTTGGTAGATCACTGCCCTGCCAGATTTGCTTGGTTTTGACTTTGTCCATGCCAATCGCAGAACCTTGTACACCCGTACCGGTATATGGCAGGTTTAACCATTCCAATACGCCTTGGATCTGGCCATCTTCACCGCCACGACCATGCAATACGATAAAAGCACGATCATAGCCCACCAGTTCAGTCACACTACGATCTTGTGGGTCAAATGCTTCTGCCTGTACGCCCGAACGCAATAACGCCTCTAAAACGGCTTGACCACTGTCCAACGACACAGCACGCTCAGCCGACTTCCCACCAAACAACACAGCAACTTTGCCGAATTTTGCAGCATTTGACACGTTTATATCCTTAAAAAAACTTCATATATTCTATTAAATCCCTCCCCGCTTCCCTTTTCAAAGGGAGGCGTTCCCCCTTTAACAAAGGGGGTTAGGGGGATTTGGCATACAAGCGATGCTGAGCCAATTCTACCGAAATTGCACCGACGTTACCCGCGCCTTGTGTTAATAACAGGTCATTTGCTTGTAACACTTTTTGTAAAACGTTCGGTAAATTGCCTTCGACTGGATCGAGCAGAATCGGCTCAACCTCACCACGTAGACGAATACTGCGTGCTAATGCACGACTGTCAGCGCCTACGATCGGCTTTTCGCCTGCTGGATAAACCTCAAGCAATAATAATTGATCCACTTGCGATAGCACATCGACAAAGTCATCAAAACAGTCACGGGTACGGCTAAAACGGTGCGGTTGGAATAACATCACCAAACGGCGGTCTGGATGGCTGGCACGTGCCGCTTTAATAGTGGCTTCAACTTCTTTTGGATGATGGCCGTAGTCATCCACCAACTTCACCAAGCCTTCGCCCACTTCAAATTCACCCTGAACCTGAAAGCGACGCCCCACACCACTAAAGCCTTCTAAGGCACGGCAAATCGCACCATCAGAAACGCCTTCATCGGTTGCTACACCAATCGCAGCCAATGCATTCAGGACATTATGCAAGCCCGGTTGATTGATGGTGACACGCAATGGTTCACGGTCTTTACGCAATACAGTAAAATGTGATCGCATGCCTTCTTGCTCAACATCGACCGCACGAATATCGTTGTCTTCATCAAAACCATAGGTCAAGACTGGACGACCGACACGTGGCAGAATCTCACGGATATTGGCATCATCACCACAGACCACAGCCAAACCATAGAATGGCAGGTTATGTAAGAATTGAATAAAGGTATCTTTTAACTTATCGAAGCTGCCTTCATAGGTGTCCATATGATCTGCATCGATATTGGTCACGATCGCAGCCATTGGTTGCAAATACAAGAAAGAGGCATCTGACTCATCGGCTTCCGCCACGATGAAACGGCTTTCACCGAGTGCAGCATTCACACCCGTACTATTCAGCAAACCGCCAATCACATAGGTCGGATCAAGGTTTTCTTCTGCCAGCATGGTGGTCAACAAACTGGTGGTGGTGGTTTTGCCATGTGTGCCTGCAACCGCAATCCCGTGGCGATAACGCATCAATTCACCCAGCATTTCCGCACGACGGACAATCGGAGTCCGCTGTTCAATCGCTGCTTTAATCTCTGGATTTTCTGGATCAATTGCTGTCGACACTACCAATACATTAGCATTTTTAATGTTGTCAGCCGAGTGACCAATAAATACTTTTATCCCATTGGCTTCGAGTTGAGCTGTGGTTTTCGACGCTTTAATGTCTGAGCCTGAAATTTTATAACCTTGGTTACTCAATACTTCGGCAATACCGCACATCCCCGCACCACCAATACCAACAAAGTGGATATTTTTAATACGGCGCATTTCTGGCACTTTAATCAGCTTTTTGGCTTGGTTTGGACTTGTAGGAGACATAAATAAACTCGAATTACAATTTTTTAATCAGATCAACCACATGCTGTGTTGCATTCGGTTGTGCTTGTTGACGTGCTTTTACAGCCATTTCAGAGAGTAGCTGACGATTTAATAAGGTTGCTAATAACTCGTCTAAAACAGCAGGTGTCATGTCTGCTTGCTGGCAAATCTTGGCTGCGCCAGCATTAGCCAAGAATTTCGCATTTGCGGTTTGGTGATCATCCACCGCAATCGGTAAAGGCACAAAAATCGCGGCCAAACCTGCGGTTGCCACTTCGGTCACCGTTAAAGCACCGGCGCGGCAAATAATCAAGTCTGCTTCACTATAGGCTTTTGCCATATCGTGAATAAAAGGCTCCACTTGAATATCTAAACTGGCAGGTGCACCTTGATACAGTGCCCGCGTGGCATCTTGCTTGTTTTGACCACACTGATGGAATACTTTGAGCGGAACATTGACCTTTTTCAAAGCTTCAGGCAAACGCTCATTCAGCGCCTGTGCACCAAGCGACCCCCCCACAATCAAAATATTCAGTGGCAGTTGTTCTTGTTCACGGGTTTGATAGCGCCAAGAAGGATTTAAAATCGCAGTGATTTCGGCACGCACCGGATTGCCGGTGGTCACGACTTTATCACTGTTTGCAAAGGTATTTGGAAATGCCTGACATACGGTCTTGGCAATCCGCGCCAATTGGGTATTGGTAAACCCTGCAATGGCGTTTTGCTCATGAATCACGACAGGAATACCGAGTAAACGTGCAGCCAAACCACCCGGGCCTGCCACATAACCACCGAAACCAGCCACAGCATCAATCTTGAGCTGTTTCATATAGCGCATAGCGCTTAAAGTCGCTTTTAAAATTTTAAACGGTGCACTGATTTTACGTAACAGGCCATTACCGCGCACACCTTGAATATCAATCTGATAAATCGGAATATTTTGATCTTTGAGTAACCGATTTTCCATTCCTGTCGGAGTTGCCAGCCAAGAGACCTGACAGCCCTCTTGTTGCAGTTGTTTGGCAACAGCAAGTGCAGGAAAAACATGTCCACCTGTACCAGCGGCCATCATCATGACATGTTTAGGTTTGTTGTGTGGGGAATTGGTCACAGTCTAATTCTTCAACTCAAAAAAAGAAGGTTATCGTCTATTGTTTTCGGAAGTTATTTTAATCCTAAAGCTTCATTCACGAAAAGCGAATTTCACCTGTTTACAACAGAAAGCTCGGCTTTTTTCGATTCTTTGTTAAAAACAAGGTTCTGTCGATAGAGAAAAGCCCATTTACCTTCCAATTTCAGTGAAATGCAAATGGGCAATTTGGTCAAAAATACAACTTTTTTAGTTTTTACGACCTGCTTCGAGCACCGTGAAAAGATCATCGGCAATTGACGTCCCGAATTGTGCATCAATCTCACGGATACAGGTTGGACTGGTTACGTTAATTTCAGTCACATAATTGCCAATCACATCCAAACCCACAAAGACCAGCCCTTTTTCACGCAGGAATGGACCGACTTTTGCGGCAATCAATTTATCATTTTCAGTCAGTGGACGGGCCTGACCTAAGCCACCTGCCGCCAAGTTCCCCCGCACTTCACCATTTTGCGGAATACGTGCCAAGCAATATGGAATCGGCTCACCATTGACCATCAAGATGCGCTTATCACCTTCCACAATTTCAGGGATATAACGTTGCGCCATGATTGGACGTGTGCCCATTTCTGTCAGCATTTCCAAAGTCGAACCAATGTTCACCCCATCTTGGTATAGGCGGAAAATCCCCATGCCGCCCATGCCATCCAAAGGCTTTACAATCACATCGCCATGTTCTTTGATAAATTCACGAATCAGACTTTGTTGTGAGGTCACCAAAGTAGGTACTTGTAATTCAGGGAACTGCGTGGCAAATAATTTTTCATTACAGTCACGTAGCGATTGTGGTTTGTTGATGATCCACACGCCTTCACGCTCGGCCTGTTCCAAAATATAGGTGGTATAGACAAAGTTCATGTCGAAGGGTGGGTCTTTACGCATCAACACCACATCGTAATCGGCCAACGATTCTTTGCGCTGCTCGCCCAACTCATAATAATGGTTATAGTCTTCAAATACTTTTAAAGGTGAGATCAGGCCAAAGGCTTTGCCTTGGTCGATATATAAATCGTGTTGTAATGCATAACCCAATTCATGTCCGCGACGGCTGGCCGCCCATAACATTGCCATGGTTGAATCTTTTTTGAGATTCACAGTTTCAATCGGGTCCATCACCACCAGTACACGCATATTCTGACGCTCGTATTTTTAATCTTGGCAAAAAGTATAGCGAAGTTTGCGGTCAATCGTGAAACAACTTGTATAAATCTTAAAGATTAAAAAATCTATTTTGTTCAATTAATTACAACATATTAAAAATATTCAGCTTTATGATTTAATTTGTTTCGGAAGAGGAAATCACCAGTGGATGCATCGTAGACCAGTCATTTCCATTTTCCTCATTTTCCAGGCTATTTATCGCAAAAGCTTTTGAATATCTTTGGCAATTTTTTCAGGTTTGGTGATTGGGGCATAGCGTTTGACCACTTCACCGTTTTGATTGATCAGAAATTTGGTGAAGTTCCATTTAATGCTGCTGCCTAACAGACCTTTGGCTTCAGAAGTGAGATATTGATATAAGGGATGTGCGGTTGGGCCATTCACATCGACCTTGGCAAACATCGGGAAAGATACGCCATAGTTACGTTGACAGAAACTGCCAATTTCTTCATTGCTGGATGGATCTTGATTGGCAAATTGGTTACATGGAAAACCCAGAATCACCAGCCCTTGTTGTTGATAGCCCTGATATAGCTTTTCCAAGCCTTCAAATTGTGGCGTTAGACCGCACTGGCTTGCTGTATTCACCACCAATAAAACTTTGCCTTGGTAATCTGCAAGGTTCTTTTGTTCGCCTTCTAACAGTTCAGCCTGAAAATCATAAATCTTGCTCATAGGTGCTCTCTCTTCTATCTATCCAATGGTGGATGTACTCAAAATCGTTTACTGAATAATTCAGCTTGTTTACTTAATATTGCACACAATTATCTTGTGCACAAGTTTATTATGCACAATGTACTTTTTGAGCAATCCAATTTATACTGAATGTTCAACAACCGAGTCGAGGACAGATCATCATGGCTGACGTTTCATTTTTGGATAACCAAGTGTGTTTTGCCATGTATTCCGCGACCAATGCGATGATTCGCCAGTATCGCCCTTTGCTGCAGGAATATGATCTGACCTATCCGCAATTTATTGTATTGCTGGCTTTGTATGAGCAAGACAATGTGATGTTGTCTGAGATTGGACAAAAGACTTTTTTTGATTCTGGAACGCTGACACCAATTATTAAAAAACTCGAAGAAAAGCAGTTTTTAAAGCGTGTTGCGGTCAAAGAAGATGAGCGGATGAAAAAAGTGATCTTGCTGGAAAAAGCGCTGGCGTCAAAAGATGACATTACCCTGATCCCGTTTAAACTCGCCTGCTCATTGGATATGGACCCGAATGATCTGCTGGCGATTCTTAACTTATGCCATCGTTTTTTAAAGGGTTTGGAACAATCTAAACTCGAGTCTCTTGAAAATTAAATGCAGCAAGCCATTGTCGGTTTTCATCTCGATGAGGAAGGACATTGGGTTGCTGATCTCGCCTGTGGGCATGGGCAACATGTGCGTCATAGCCCGCCTTGGCAGAATCGCCCTTGGGTGTTAACCGAGCAAGGGCGGAATGAGAAATTAGGGGTGATGTTGGAATGTAAGAAGTGTGAGGAAGCTTTCAACACCCCAAATTAATTACAATAAATAAAACAATAACATAGTTAAAAATATCAAAGAATGATGGATAGGTGCAGGGCTCGAACCTGCGTCCATTCGGATAAGAGAGCCGAACGTTCTACCACTGAACTAACCTACCCTTTACCTGAAAAAAATTTATTTCTTTTTAATATACTAGCTAAAAATGGACTACTAATTTCTACACCATGGACCAATTCAGGTGTTGTCTTAAACTGTACAGTAGAATGTGATTTAGGTGCAATCCAACCAGATTTTTCTGGATCTAAATTAACTTTTAAGCACTGAACTATAATATCATCTTTTGTACAAACAACACGTCCCTGCAAAACCTCCCATGGTAAAGGAAGTTCATTCCAAACATAGGTATCAGGGTCCAGAGTCCCTTTTGACTCTAAATGCCATGCCGCTATATCTCCAGCCATTAACCGTAATACCTTACCTATACATATATTTTCTAATATTATTTCCAAACCTAAAGCATATATAAGATGCATCCATTGATCACGAGCTTTATTCCAAGCCCCAGCTGCATGGTTCCATGTTGAAGAATCATTTCCTTTTTTCACAATCATAGTTTGCCTATTAATATTATTTTTCAACCATAGATCATGTAAAAAATTAGAAATTTCCTCAAGGATACATGTCCAACGCCCTAGAAGTAACCCTTTCTGCTCTTCAGTTAGATGACTTGTAACAAAGTCAGAAATATAAACATGAGAAATGGCCCACCAATTGGTAGTAATTGGACAATTTAAACGACACCTAGTTAAAAGCATTTCACAAATTTCATCAAATGGATGTTCCTGGGACGTATTAGTGAATACACTACGTAAATTACAACGTGCTGTATAATAAGCAATAAAACATGCGCTATCAGCATCCTGAGCAAACTCACTATAAGAAAGGTGATGGGCTAATCCATGCTTTGCAATTTTTTCAAACTCCAGTTTATGTAATTCTTTCTGAAGTTTTTTTTGCTTCTCTTCGATACGTTTTAACAATCTCCATCGTTTATTATATTGCCGCTTTGAAAGCTGTATATTCGATTTCTTCCTTTCATTTTTATTTAATCTATCGCGAATAAAATTATTACTCCCAATTTCTTTTTTTACCAGCATCTCTATTTCTTCTAGAGCAGATTGGATCTCTCCAACATCACAATAATCAAAATTTGTATATAACGACACATCAAAAAGCTCACTAGCTTTTAAAAGCTGTTTTTCTGCTCCCACTATTTTTCTAAAATCTTCCGGCATTGATGTATAGGGAATATGTCTACGTACTAAAGCATGCTGTGCGGCTTTTTCTAAAATTATACGTTCTCGAACGCTATAGTGATCTGACATATAGTTTTTGATCACTTCTGCAATATCTTCTGGACGCTTTCTCTCACTTAAAGATTGATATAAATTTTTAATATAATCCATACTTTTATTGTCCATCAAACAGCTTCTTTCAAAACATTAAGAAGTGAAAGTAATTTAGGTTAAATCTAAAAATTTAAAATCTTCCAGAATCTAACATACTACAACCCAACTGTTTAAACACCTTTGAGTCACGCCATACAAATAACTCTATTGACCTCAAGCCAACTTGAGCTTTTATAGTTACTTTTTTAATCCAAAAAGTACGGATAGATGGATGGATAACTCAAATAAAACGTTTCTCATATACGGCGTCAGTAAAGGTCTAGGCAAAGCCATTGTTCAAGCTGTACCAAAGCCAACAGATACCATCTATGGCGTATCTCGCACCCAACCACAAGAAATTCCGAACGTAAACTGGATTCGTGCTGATCTGTCCAAACCAGAGCAGGCTGTAAGCGATGTAAAAACAACAATTGGACAGCAAAAAATTGATGTACTGATTTATAACGTTGGTATTTGGGAACAACAGGCTTTTAGCAACAACTATAATTTTGAAAATGTTTCTGCTGCTGAAATCAACCAAATCATTCATACCAATATCAGCACCTGTATCCTGTCGATTCAATCTCTTATTGAAAATCTAAAACTCTCCGATAATGCCAAAATTATTCTGATCGGTTCCACTTGGGGTGTTGATAATCATAACGGTAAAGAACTTGTTTTCTCCGCTACCAAATTTGCTCTAAGGGGCATTGCACAATCACTACGAGAAATCTTACGTGAACACCTGATTGGGGTCAGTGTACTGAACTTGGGCTATCTGGCCAGTGAATATGAGATTGATAAACCTACTCAAGATGTTTTAGAAGAAACTAAATTCTCTCTTATTCCATTATCCGATGTGATTCAGGCGATTCATTTTATTCTTTCAACCACGAAGGCAAGCTGTGTTAAAGAAATCTTGATGCCTGCGATGTTGGATCAGAATGTTTAAGTTTAAATTTCACATTATTAATCACAAAAAATCAGCAAAAACTTTGACACTCCATACAAAAACATATTAATCAATTATTCTCAACAAAAAATGCCAAAATAAATAAATATTAATTTTTTTATTTTTTAACAAAAAGAAAATATAATATATTGTTATTCATGAAAAATAAAAATTAAATTTTTCAAAAAAAGACCCAAAATGACAACAAAAAAAGATTTATGTGTAAAAAAACAAATAGAAAAACCAACCACTTGATAAAATAAATTTTACATATCCATTAAAATATATAATATTGAAACGAATTAACAACCAGCCAAAAAAGCAAGAAAAATAATGCTATCAATTGAATCAACAGAAAAAGAGAAAGTTATTAATGAAATAAAAGAATTTGGCTTTTCTAATGTAACAGGAAAATCATTTTCACTTTCAGGAGGTTTTTTTGAGTTCATTGAATTTAGTCAAAGTTGGGAAAATATGCCAGAGGATATCTATTTTGGGCAAAAAGATTCAGGACGACGATTCAGAAGATATAGTGACTTTGACTATAACCCTGTCACAAAACAAATTAGCCAACTTGAGCATAGGCCATACCATCAATCTACAGAATTAAATAAATATGTAGGGGGAAAAGATAGACATTTTGGAGATTTCGAGACCGAAATAATACAACATCCTATTTTAAAGCAACTAATTGATATTAATTTTGAAATTTTCTCTGGCTTATTAGATGAAAACCTAAAGAAAGAAATTTGGCAATGCCAAATCCATCAAATAAGAATTGAAATATATAAAAACAAAACTTTAGAAATCACACCAGAAGGTATCCATTCAGATGGCTATCCCTACAGTGGTGTACATTTCTGGGGAAGAGAAAACGTTAATGGTGCGGAAAGTCAACTGTTTGACAAGGATAAAAATCAATTAGCAGCAACCACTTATAGTCAAATATTAGATACGAATTTTTTCCTAGATAAAGAAATGCTTCACTACGTAACACCAACAACTGCTACACAGGAAAATGCATATCGCCAAATTATTGCTGTTTCATTTTCTCGACCGGGGACCGATTATGCCACCAAAATCTAAGGAAGATAATTTTAAATATCATTTAGGAAAAACAATGCCTCCCCAAGATATTGTAAATTTTTTTAGTCATCATTCAGAAGTATCGTTTGTATCCCAAAGTTCTATAGATGAATTTAAAAAAATTATACAAGAGCCTAATACTATTATTGTTACAGCAAGTAATGAGTTTAATCAAATAGTAGCTATCCTAATCGGTGGAACTTTGGGAACCCGAGCTAGAATAAATCATGTCGCTATCAATAATGCTTATCGAAGATATGGTATAGGAACAGTATTAGTCAATAAATTTGAGATAGAGCTTCGAAATAGAGGTATAGCACGTTACTTTCTGTTTGTAGAAAAGAATAATGCTATTGCAAATAAGTTTTGGGAAAAAATGAACTTTTACACAACTTCTAACGCAGAAGTAACTTACGAAAAAAATTTGTTCTAGATGAATATTAAAAGCTTTATCGAAGATTTTTCAGTTTCCGCGTTTGCAGCTGGTTTCACTACAGTCCTTGTGGGTGTGACCAGCTCGATTATTATCGTCTTTCAAGCAGCTACTGCTTTAGGAGCGAATTCAGCAGAAATTGCATCATGGATTTGGGCACTTGGTTTAACACTCGGATTATCAAGTATAGTTCTATCCCTTTATTATAAGATTCCACTCATTGCCGCTTGGTCTACACCTGGTGCAGCATATTTAGCAATTAATGGCCATCAGGTCACCCTAAATGAAGCTGTCGGAGCATTTATAATAAGTGGCCTACTAATTACAATAGCTGGATTTTCATCATTATTTAAAAAAATAATTAGCCACATCCCTACTACAATTACATCAGCTATGCTAGCTGGAATATTACTTCCTTTCTGTTTAAAAATAATTGAAATGTATTCAAAAAATACCAGTTTAATCATAGCAATGACTATTTCATACTTTTTAAGCAAAGTATTCGTTCCAAGATATAGCATATTAACAACATTAACTATAGGCGTTTTTTTTACCCTTTACCAAGGAGGTCTAAACAATATACCAATATCATTTGAATTAGCACAGCCTATATTTATTAATCCAATTTTCAACCTTCATTCTATTTGGAATATCGCTATTCCACTTTTCATTATCACAATGGTTTCTCAAAATCTAGTTGGAGTCTCCATAATCAAATCATTTGGTTATCCTTGCCCTACAAATCAAGCCGTTGGAATAACTGGTTTTTTCAATACCATTTTTGCACCGTTTGGGGCATTTTCAACAAATTTAGCTGCTATAAGTGCTGCATTATGCTTAAGCCCTGATGTACATGAAGATAAAAGTAAACGCTACATCGCTTCTGTTATTGCAGGCTTTTTTTACGTCTTGGTTGGTATTTTAGGTGCTACCATAACATCATTGTTATTTTTATTTCCTAAAGAGTTCGTGATCACATTAGCTGGTTTAGCGTTATTATCAACACTTATAAATAGTTTCTTAGATGCTTTTAGTGTAAAAGGCGAACAAGAACCAGCAATACTCACTTTTCTAATTACAATAGACTTCCGTCATAAATCAAAAAACGTACAATTTATTTGATCTTAAATTAATCAGCAAAATTATTTAATTCAAGAGATAATCCTTGGATGAAATTCAAAGATATTCAAAAATTATCAAACGTTAAGTTTCGTAGGCTTACCGGTGTTAGTTGGGCTACATTTAACCTCATGTTGGCCGAGCTAAATAAGCATTTACCTCGTCATATTGGTAAAGGACGACCGCATAAATTACCGTTGGAAGATCGTTTGCTCTTATGTATAGAATATTGGAGAGAATATCGAACATTTTTCCATCTTGGTATGAGTTACGGTGTATCTGAAACGAGTGCAATTCGTATCACACGTGTTATTGAAGATACCTTAATCCGTTCTGGAAAATTCAACTTGCCAAAACAACTTCCTAATCGAGATGAAGTGGATTGGGAAGTTGTTGTGATTGATGCCACTGAAATATTAGTTCAACGTCCAAAAAAAACAGAAGAAATGGTATAGCGGTAAAAAAAAGCGACATACCTTTAAATTTCAGCTATCTATGCACTATATAACAGGTGAAATACTGAGTGTATGTGGAAGTCATGGAAGCATGCATGATTTTAAAATATTTAAAAAAAGCATGAGGAAATTAAAATTTAAGCCCTTTTTTATCGTTGATAAGGGTTATTTAGGGATAAAGAAATTGGGTTTTGGATGCCTCATGCCATCTAAAGCAAAGAAAACTGAAAAACTAGATTCTGAATTAAAAAAGTTAAATAAAGAGATTGGTCGTAGACGAATTCAAGTAGAGCATGTATTTGGAAGGATGAAATGTTTTAAGATTTTATCTTGTGTATATAGAAATCGTCGTAAAAGATTAAACCTGCGGTTTAATTTACTTGCTGGCATATACAATTTAGATTGGGTGAAAGATAAACAATTAAATTGATTGAAAAATGATTTATGAAGGAAGTCTAATATCTGATATAAAAATTTTTGGAATAAATTCAATTATATTAGGGCTGCTTTTTGGAATGGTCTTATATTTTATTTTAAGAAAAAAAGCAGCAATTTATAAAAAAATTAAACTTAGGCCCTTATAATAAAAAAGGAAGCCTCAGCTTCCTTTTCGTTCACATCTAAAACTTAGATGCCATATTTTTCACGATACGCCTGCATATTGGCTAAAACATCTTTTTCGCCTTTCGCATCCAGATAATCCATCAAATCTTTCATGGTAATCAATGCATGCACAGGAATTTCGAGTTCTTTTTGTACTTCCTGAATCGCAGAAAGCTGACCTTGACCGCGTTCCTGACGATCTAGCGCAACCAATACCCCAGCAATTTCAGCACCTGCATTTTTTAAGATGGTCACGACTTCACGAATTGCCGTTCCCGCAGTGATCACATCATCAATGATCCAGACCTTTTGACCTGCAACCGATGCACCCACCAACACACCGCCTTCACCATGATCTTTGGCTTCTTTACGGTTAAAGCCCCACGGTACGCTTTTGCCATGCACTTGAGACAACGCCACAGCCGTTGCTGCAACAAAAGGAATCCCTTTATAGGCTGGGCCAAAAATCACACCGACATTGTCACACTGCACCAGTTTGTCGGCATAGCCTTGCGCTAACAAAGACAGTGCTTCACCATCGTTTAACAAACCTGCGTTAAAGAAATAAGGACTGACACGGCCTGATTTTAAGGTAAACTCACCAAATTTAAGCACTCCACGTGATAATGCGAGTTCGATAAAAGCTTGCGGATGAAATGACACAGGCGTTGTCATATAAAGTGCTCCAAATTCTTCAATTGAGGTTAAACAGACGTATGATACCAAAGGATAGCTATCCAAGTGATGTAAAAATTCTTCGAGTCGTTTCAATTAACGTAAATGGCTTGCGCTCATCAGTCACCAAAGGCCTGCTCGAATGGTTAGAACAGTCAGATGCCGATGTGGTGTGTATGCAGGAAAGCCGCATCACCCATGAGCAATGGACCGATAAATTTAAACCTGAAGGCTGGTATACCCACCTGTTCCCTGCTGAACGTGCAGGCTACGCAGGTACGGCGATTTATAGCCGTCTGCCATTCGTATCGGTAAAAGATGGTTTAGGCTTCGAACTCGCTGACTCTCAGGGCCGTTTTATCACCGCTGAATTTGATTTAGGCTTGTCACAAACTGTTCATATTGCCTCGTTATACTTGCCATCAGGATCAAGCGGTGACGAAGCGCAAGCACGCAAAGACGTGTTTTTACAAGAATACGCCAAAATACTCAAACAGTGGCGAGATGAAAATAAATCAATCATTGTCTGCGGGGACTACAATATCGTGCATAAACGCATCGATATTAAAAACTGGTCAGGTAACCAGAAATCATCTGGCGTATTGCCACATGAACGTGCTTGGCTCGATCATATCTATGATGAGTTGGGTTATGTGGATACCTTCCGCGAAGTTCGCCCTGAAGCAGAATTGTATTCATGGTGGTCAAATCGCGGTCAAGCGCGTGCAAAAAATGTTGGGTGGCGTATCGACTACCAAGCCTGCTCTCCAGACTGGAAAGCACGCACAACAAATGCGTGGGTGTATAAAGAACAATGGTTTAGCGACCATGCACCGGTGATTATTGACTATAAAATACTCGAATAAGTGAACAATCGTTCACTTAGGTCGCTTCTTTAGCTTACATAACTTGTCGCTTTTGTATATTTTTATTTCACAGCTAGAACGGCATTATAGCTTCACGGCACAAGGAAGCGGTCAGGATGACCAAAAAGGGATAGGAAGCCGTAGGAAGATAAAATAAACTTAGATTAAGTTTATTTGCATGGATGAGACAATGGACGTTGAAATGAGACCCGCATAATCAGGAAGATTATATGCGGGTTTTCTCTTTTCTAGAACTTCGTTTTCTTTGTTTGAGCTGTCTGAAGCATGTGTAATCAAAGCATATTATCATTTCTATTTCATAATCAGGGCCGATCAACCTAATCAAAAATTTCAACTGGTACACTCCCCTACTTTTACGTTAGGCTTTGAGCCATCTCTTTTATTGTTTTCTATGGTTTTTCACATGTTTAAAATTTATGGCATTAAAAATTGTAATTCGATGAAGAAAGCCTTTGATGCATTACAAGCCAAAGGTATCAATTACGAATTTCATGATTACAAAAAACAAGGTATTGATGCAGAAACTTTGGCGATTTGGCTGAAAGAGATCGGTGCAGACAAAGTACTGAATAAAAAAGGCACTACTTGGCGCAAATTAAGCGCAGATCAGCAAACACATGCGACCAGTAATGAGCAGAACCTGATTGAAAACCTGATCGCGCAGCCTAGCCTGATTAAGCGCCCAGTGCTGCAAACACCACAAGGTTTTGTGATTGGCTTTGATGAAGTCGTCTATCAGGATTTATCTGCCTAAACACCATCACACCATCTTACAGCGATAAAAAAACCGAGTCTCACGACTCGGTTTTTTATTATTCAATCTTGCTTAGTTGGTGCGAATCCAGGTTTGGTTACGCCCTAAAGCAGCAACACCAATATAGCCACGTAATTTCAGCTTCTTGCCACCTTCTAAGATTTCAGCCTTTAATCGATAGGTTTTACCGTTTTTAGGATCAATAATCGAACCATTGTCATAGCTTGTCCCGCCGACATTTTTAAGACCATGTACAATGGTTAAACCTTTCAATGGCTTATTGTGATAGGTTCCTTCACATTTAGAGCAGGCATTTTCCTGATCTGCAACTAAATATTTTTGAATAGATGCAGTCAGTGTTCCATCCTTTTGTTCCGTAAATTTCACGATTGCCTTTGGCTGCTTTGTTTCATCATCAATCGTCTGCCAAACACTGCCGTTCAGCGCATCTGCCGCATTGGCAAAAGTTGTTAAACCAAGCAATCCAAATGCTAAAGCAATTTTCTTCATTTTTGTAATATCCTTAAGGGGTCTTTCAAACTCAGAGTATTGAGAACTTCGATCAATATTGCAATTCTTGATTATGACTATTTGGTATAACCTGAGTAAGGGTGACGTAGCGCACAATTTTTTCAGTTTTTATCGTAACGCTTAGGCATCGCTTATCTTCAAGAATATTCTTATTCCGATACTGATCTAACAATATGGAAAAATTATGAAATTTGCTACTGTTTGGAAATATTATTTTACTGAATCTCTACTTAAAGCGGCAATCCGGACACCAAGTCAATTTAACTTGGCTCCCAATGCTTTACGTCCTCTTCTGGATCAACTGTGTCGCGTATTTCCACACGATCCGACGGTACAAATCCGTTCAATACGTCTGGCAGGTGTACGCGGTGAGGAAATTAAGGCGCAAGCTACGGCAACTCAGCTGATTTTCCATATCCATGGCGGCGCGTTCTTCTTAGGGAGTTTAAATACCCATCGTGCCTTGATGACCGATATCGCCGCACGTACCCAGATGCAAGTCATTCATGTTGATTATCCTCTTGCGCCCGAGCATCCCTTTCCTGAAGCCATTGATGCGATTTTTGATGTTTATCAAGCCTTGCTGGTACAAGGCATTAAACCAAAAGATATTATTATTTCAGGTGATTCTTGTGGTGCCAATCTGGCTTTGGCCTTATGTTTACGTCTCAAACAGCAGCCAGGGTTGATGCCAAGTGGCCTGATTCTAATGTCACCTTATCTTGATCTGACCTTGACCAGCGAATCGCTACGTTTTAACCAGAAACATGATGCACTGCTGTCAATCGAAGCCTTGCAAGCCGGCATCAATCATTATCTGACGGATAGTATCCAAGCCGATGATCCACGTGTTTCACCACTATTTGATGATTTAACAGGACTGCCGCCCACTTTGGTGCAAGTCGGCTCTAAAGAAATCCTATTAGATGATTCAAAACGCTTTAGAGAAAAAGCCGTGCAAGCCGATGTCGATGTCAGCTTCAAACTGTATACGGGCATGTGGCATAACTTCCAGATGTTTAATGCATGGTTCCCTGAAGCAAAACAGGCTCTGGCTGATATTGCTGAATTTGCTCATGCACTCGATCGGGATTGATTAAAATAAAATCGTGTGAAAAATGGTCAGCTATGTCTGACCATTGTCACTGTTAATTCAATTTTGTCATTAGAAAATAAAAATGATTGGATATTTAGATCATAGCCTATTTTTCGAGGCATTTTTCCCGTCCTGATTTGCACTAAAACCTGACCACCCGACTTTTTTCTCATTCTAAAGATGCTATTGTTATTTCAATAATCATTGTTCGATATTTTGAGGACAAATCTACAGTTGCTGGGAATCTCATTGCATAAAAGGATGCATGCCAATGGTCAAGATTCGTTTTAATCGGTCAACTGACACAAAAAGATGGGGCTTTCGGCTTTCTTGGGAACATCATATTGTCGTCAATTGGACCATACTCAAAAAAAGTATTTTATTACTAATACTTGCCGCATTTATGAATCTGTTCTGGATCAGCTGGGACATTTTTGTCTTGCTCAATCCACAGTATTCAGAATGGGTACATTTGAATCTGGTGCGTTCGCAATTATGGACCAGTTTGATCATGCTGGGTATTCTGTTGTTGCTGATCATCCCTTGCCATATTTTTAGAGAACAACTTTGGGCGCAAAGCTTTTTACCGATTCTCAGCGTACAGATTTTTACTGCGATGCTCTGCCATAACAGCTATTTAGTCGGAAGCTTTAGTCCGGCAACAATGGTGGGTTATGTCAGTGTTGTGGGTGTGGGCTTAGTACTGTTTGACCGTAGAATGGTGTATTGTGCGCTCATTCCAGCAACACTGGCGCTACTGTTCTGTAATTATTTAAGCATGATTGGGGTTCTAAGCTACGCACCGCTGTTTAACATGCAACATCTTAATCAAGTTCCCATGCACCCGTTTTGGGTCGGTAGCATGATGTTTTTCTTATTGCCGATCATGTTGGCCTGTTTGTTTCTGTTTGAAATTTTGCTGACACAATGGCGAAAACGGGAAATGACCATTCAGATCCTCAGCCGTCTGGATCCGTTAACCAATGTGTTCAATCGACGCAGTATCGACAGCTATTTAGAGAAATTACATCAGCAGCCTGATCCCTTATATTCAATTATCCTGCTCGATCTGGATCATTTTAAAAGTATTAATGATCACTTCGGCCACAGCATGGGGGATCAAGTCTTGGTGCAAGTGGCCAGATGTCTCACCCATAATCTGCGTGATCAAGATGTAATTGGTCGTTTTGGCGGAGAAGAATTCATTCTGATACTGCCCAACACCACCACGGCACAAGCACACAATGTGGCAGAACGTTGTCGTCTTGCAATAACACAGCTAGATTTTATCACCGAGCAAAAACAGCAATTTGTCATCAGCGCCAGTTTTGGCATCAGCAGTTCACTCAGTGCCGATGCACCTCACCTGATTATCAGCCAAGCCGATCAGGCGCTGTATGCGGTCAAAGCCGCTGGCCGCAATCAGGTGAGAATTTTTACGGATCTGATCAGCAGTTAACAGCATGAAGGCTTTGCTACGCCTTTATGGTCCAAGCGCTATTCACCTTTCAAAAATTCTTCACGGTGTTGACGATAGGGCTCATCAAAAGGCACGAACATCTGTTCTTGTTTGGCTTCTGCAATCCATTGCTGTACTGATGCCAAAGACAAGATTTTTTGCGCATAGGCTTGGCTAGATGCGGAAAGTGGCAGTTGATAACATTCAAAACGCATCACCACAGGTGCATAAAAGGCATCTGCGATACTAAATGCATCACCACATAAAAAACCGTCTGCATTCGGACGTTGTGACCAGAGCTGGTCAATTCGCGCCACATCGGCGCGCAACTGCGCATGTTCTGCCCAAAGCTGTTTGCCGATATGCGTCAGATCAGCTTCTACATTCATCGGACACAAATTGCGTAAGCTTTGAAAGCTACTATGCATTTCTGCACTGATACAACGCGCCCGTGCACGTAAGGCTTTTTCTTGTGGCCACAGGTCAAGTTCAGGATGCTGCTCGGCAATATATTCACAAATCGCCAGACTGTCCCACACCATAAGCTCACCATTCAGCAATGCAGGAACTTTGCCTGTCGGGTTCAGCTTTAAAATCTCTGTTTTAAATTGACTATCTGCTTCAAAGCTATCGAACTGAATCACATGCTCCTGAAAGGAAATCCCCGCTTGTGTGAATAAAATCCACGGACGCATCGACCAGGTTGAATAGTTTTTATTACTAATAAAGAGCTGATACATTGTTATTGTTTCCCTTTAAAGAAAGCCAGTTGCTGTAATAGCTCAGCTTTCTGGAATGCACCAGTTAAGCGTAGCGAGCGAATTTCTTGTTGTTGCTGATCTAAAAATAAATAAGTGGGTGGTCCTAAAATATCCCACTGTGCCAACAAGGCTTGATGTGATGCATCGTAGTGGCTTAAATCCAGTTTAACCAGATAATAGCCCGATAACGCTTGTTGTACCTCTGCATCTTTTAAAATGCGGTGCTCAATCGGCTGACATGCCACACACCAGTCCGCATAGACATCGATCACAATGCCACGATCTTTAGGCGCATGAGCAAGGATTTGCTGAAATTCAGTTGCCGTCTGTGCTACATGCCAATCCGCCAATTTATCTGCCTGAACCGAGCTGAGATTTTGAATATGTTGGTATTGGTTAAACGCCAATGCTGGAATCGCTAAAATCAGCAACAGTGCATACAGCCATTGCAATTTAGATTTCTGTCCAAATAGACGATACGCCGCATAAACAATAAAGGCCAAACCGAGCAACAGGCTCAGAACCTGAATCGCCAGTTCGGGCAATAAGGGACGAATAAAATAAATGCTCAATGCCAACATCAAAAAGGCAAAAATCACCTTGATTTGATTCATCCAGTCGCCAGCTTTGGGTAAGGCTTTTGCCCCCAATACACTGGCGAGCAGCAATGGAATTCCCATACCAAAACCCAGTGTAAACAGCAACAGCGCGCCTTGCCATTGGTTCTGCGTTTGCGAGATAAACAGTAACACTCCTGCCAAAGGTGCAGTCATACAGGGCCCCACCAACAGGGCTGAAATCATGCCCATGACACTGGCACCCACCAAGGTGCCACCTTTTTGGTTGGATTGCATCTGATCGAGTCGATTGACCCAGTTCTGTGGCAGTTTTAACTCAAACAAGCCAAATAAATTAAGCGCAAATACCACGAACAATAAGCTAAACGCAATCAAGGTGGCAGGTTGTTGTAACCAACGCTGAAAATTTAGTCCTGCTGCCGATGCAATCAAGCCCAATACGGCGTAGACCAAAGCCATACTCACCACAAAAGTGAGTGCAATCGACCATGCTTTCACCCCTTTATTGTCTCGTACAATCAAGGAGGTCAAAATGGGTAACATTGGTAAGGAACATGGGGTAAAAGCCAATAAAATCCCTAAGCCCAAGAACAGTAAAAGACTATAGGCCAAGGAGTGCTGTTCAAGTGCACTGGACCATTTTTGGTCTTGTGCCATACCAGCCGAATGATTTGAATTTGAGCTTTGTGCAGTTGGCTCGGCTTGCATGTCATCATTGCTTGCTGCTTGAACAGTTAAGGCGCTCGATGAGCGAGCCGCATCTAAAAAGCTTTTTTTAGTATTTGCACTGACATTCTGAACACTAACCAGGCCATCGGCATCGGTCTGGAATTCAATATTTTGCGGAGGATAACAAATCCGGTCTTTGGCACAGCCTTGCCAAGTCACCCGATAATGCTGTGATGCCTGAGTCGGAATGCTAAATTCAGCTTGTTGATAATAGACTTGGCTATGACCATAGTTCTCATCATACTGTTCGACCGCTTTAGGCAATGTTAATACAAGTGGCTGATTGCCTTGTTGTACTTCAAATTTATGCTGATACAGATAATAGTTGGGCTGAATAGACCAATGTAAACGGGCCTGATTCGACTGCGTCGATTCAACTGTAAATGCAAATGCCTGTTCAGGGCTCAGCAAAGCTGTTGATGAATTCGCTTGCGCGTAAGTCAAAGCCCCGCATAACAGCAAAATGGTTCCTATGAACCAACGTATCAGTGGGAAACGATGCCCACCTTGAACAGACATTTTCATGATGATCTCACTGTTATTCTCCTGAGTCTCCCTGCCACTTATGCAGAAGTGAATTTAAGAGAATTCAGGAGTATTATGGTTAGAATAAAACCGATACGCCGAAGCCACCGTTATAGCCTTTTCGATCTCCATTGAGATCCACTCCAACACTGGCATCCAATTGCATACGGTTATTCAAGGCATAAATCAGGCCTGTACCTAGACCATATTCATAGTCTTGGCTCTCTGCTTTGTGGTAAACGAACTCAGAATAGCCCGATAATTTCCCGGCAATTTTATAGCCAATGGTTGGAATTGCAGTCACCGCCCAATTACTGTTCTGCGCTTCATAACGCATAGTAATCGAGGTATCAATTAAATCACTGAACTTATATGACACAGCTGAAGTCAAGCTATAGATATCATCATGGGCTGTGAATTCATCATTGCCCGTTGCAATAATCGCCTTAGCCAATAATGCCATCGATAAACGATCATCTTTTAAATCAATCGCTTTTTTCAAACCAATGCTGACGTCGCCTAAACCATTGCTTTCTTTAGTCGTCCCTGCACGTTTGTATTGCTGCCAAACAGGCCCTTGCCAACCGAGTTGCAATTCCAGGCCATCTGCTAAACCAGTACGCAATAACATGTCACCATTCAAGGTTAAGGTCTTGTCTTTGACCCCATTGGTACTCCCCTCATGATAGCTGACGGTTGGCAAACCCTGCTCCCAAGCTAACTGCCCTACAGGGGTAATCCCCGTACTGATCCCCGAACCAGTACGATCAAAAGAAAAGTCAGCCGCAAAAGCCGTACTTGCCAGCATCGATGCTGTAACCAAGCTCAATGTTTGAAATGTTTTCATCATATTCCTCTTTGTATTTTGCTGGCTTAGCTTATGCGCTGAGCTCTTTTGACATTTTTGCACCATGTTGACGTAGCAACTCCAATGTTGCACGCTCTTCCTGCAATGATTCAGACCAATCAATTTCATCAAATTCGCAATCAAAAAATAATTGACTGATCGATGATAAAACGGTGAGACCTTCTTCATCACGGGTATTCGGATCTACTTTTTCATCAAGTAAACGTTGGACCACAGGTACGCAGGCAGAACTGGCTGCATCCCAAAGCGGACCATAAAATTCTTCTGCGTCCCATAAATGTAAATTGGCTTTGGCTTGAATGAGCGCGTCTAAAATGTCTAAATAAACTTGTAGCTGTTGTTGCTTTTCTTTTTCGCTCAATGGTTTTCCAGCTTCATAGGCCTCACAGATTTGTTCCCACCACACAAATAGACCATCACAAATGATGGAAACCGGAGGGCCTTGTTCGGGGTCAATAAAGTTCGGATCAAGTCCTTCAGCAAGTAAAGCTCGCACTTGGTCTAAATCGAGTTGTTGTATGGCTTGCACCAAGGCCTGCTGCTGCTTATTTAACATGACCATTTCTCACAATATTTTTTAATGGGTCTATTATGCCGAATATCCTGACAGGATTTTATAAAAGCATCTAAAAAATCATGTATAAATTTGATACACGCATAAAAAAAGCCCCACACAGGGCTTTTTTTATGCGTTGCCTCTTAGGCCTCATCATCTACTTTTATATCATCATCGACATCAACATATTCGGGTAAACCACCACGGTGATGCTCTTTTTTCTCATAGAGATGCTCCAAACTACGTTTCAGTTTATCAATCGCACCATGAATCGAATTATCAATATTTGCTGCTTTATGTGTCACTGCAACAGGTTTCATTCCTGCTGGACGGGCCTCAATCATACAACGCTTGTCATGATCGCCCGTTTTCTCCCCGTTCTCATCACTAATATGAACCGAAAAATGTGTAATACGCTCGCTATAGCGCTGAAATTCTTGTGTAAGTTCTGCACGAACATAACTGATTAAGCGTTCACTACCTTGAATGTTTTTATCTGTACGGATTTCAATATTCATAAATATCTTCCTCTCTTATCTGTGAGACGGTGCTACAAAACTTTCTTATTTGGCACGCTTTGAGCATGCGATCATTCAGTGCAGTTGTATATTTTGATTATGTAAATACCTGTTGTCTCCTCGCTTGCATCTGTTGCTTTTCAGTATGTAAGAAGATCTTCTATAACTTCAATATCTGTCTTTCCTCACAAATATGCAAGCTGATTTTTGACATTTTGATGAAATCTTCAGCAAAAAGAGCGTTATTTTTACCACCTGAATTACCCGCTTTTGCCATATACAATTCTTTTGTTCATTTGGTCAAATTTGACTTTATTTTTGCTTAATACCTTGTATGCTTTACACGCCTTTTTGGGGGGAGATTTTTTAAATGCAATTGAAGCAACTTACAGCGGTATGTTTATTAGGATCAACAGCAACTTTTGCGCAGGCAAAGCCGATTTGGCAAGACTTTAGCTTGACTGGACTATATGGTGAAAACTATGAAGTTGTTGATAAAAAACAAACAACGTTGACCATTGAGTATGCGGCAAAAGTCAAATATGCCGATGTATTTTTCTTTATGGATCGTATGCGCGGCAGCGATGATCATAAAAGCACGTATTTCGAGCTTTCTCCTCGTTTAAGCCTAGGTGAAATTTCAGGTCAGAAACTTGCGTTTGGCCCAATTAAAGATGTATTGATCTCTACCACCTGGGAAAGCAATAACGATGATTTCTCTAGTTTTGATAACTTCTTGTATGGTGTCGGCTTCGATCTTGCAGTGCCATATTTTCAATATATGAATGTCAACTTCTATCGCGCCAACAATGAAAAAACTGCTGATGACTATCAAATGACCATCGCTTATGCTTTGCCATTTAAAGTATCAAATGAAGATTTTCTGGTTGATGGCTTCCTCGACTGGTCGACTGGCGAAAAAGATCACGCCAGCGAATTGAACTGGACCACGCAATACAAATGGAATCTGGGTAAACATATTTCACCAGATACACGTCTCTACTTAGGTGTAGAGCACTCGGTCTGGAATAACAAATTCGGTATGAAAAACCGTGACGAAAACAACGTCAGCGCTTTAATTAAATACCACTTCTAAACGCTTTAAAATGTTAAAAAACAGCAAGGAATTCCTTGCTGTTTTTATGTGTATCACCGAATATTAAGCATCGTTGATTTTGGTTCTATCAACGCTGTATCTATTGATTGATGTGATGACCTTTACCTATGTCCATAAATGCCACGCTTGCCCCATCATGTGTAGCTGCACCCTTCAAGATTCGTTTTGCCACCGTTGATGACCTTGAGACAATCCTTGCCATCTATAATGCAGAGATTCTCAATGGCACGGCGAACTGGAATGATCAAGCTGTTTCACTTGCGGATTATCAACAACGCTTCCAGAACATGCAGCAACAGCATTTCCCCATGATTGTGGTAGAAGACCTGAATAGGCATCAAGTGGCAGCTTATGCCTATTACACTGCCTTTCGGACCATCAGTGGTTATCGCCAAAGCATTGAACATTCTGTTTTTGTTGACCCCAGCTATGCACGCCAAGGTCTGGGCAAGGCCCTGATGCAACAACTGATTCATCTGGCAAAACAGCAAAACATGCATATCATGGTGGCTGCCATTGATAGTGAAAATAAGGGCTCGATTGTGCTACATCAACAGCTTGGTTTTGTCCAAACAGGTTATATGCCGCAGGTAGGACAAAAGTTTGGGACATGGCGGGATTTGGTCTGGATGCAACTGCAACTCACAGAATCTCCATAAAAACCTTACTTTTACCGTACTGTCAGGCAACTCAATTATGGCTTAA
Source organism: Acinetobacter sp. CIP 64.2 (assembly GCF_000369645.1). Lineage (NCBI taxonomy): Bacteria > Pseudomonadati > Pseudomonadota > Gammaproteobacteria > Moraxellales > Moraxellaceae > Acinetobacter > Acinetobacter sp. CIP 64.2. The sequence continues at coordinate 111,025 of NZ_KB850120.1, read as the reverse complement.
AATGAAAACAAGACTTCATTTCAAAAATAGCCAAAATGATTAAAACATCCCAACTCGGTCTGTGCCTCGTCATGGCAATCAGTTCAAGCGTCAGCTTTGCCGAATTTTCTTTTGAGCAGGAATTACAGCAAGGTTGTGCCAAAGTAAAACAATATGCACAAGCAGGTAAAAAGTTTTACGATCAAAAGCAATATCTCAAAGCCGCCAAACAATTTGAAGACCAAGCCGCATGGGCACATTTCTGTCAGGCCAATGCAGATGAAAGCGGTATTCAGGTCAGTGACCGAGATATTGAAATCGCCAACAATAATGTCGGCTTGAGTTATGCCAAATTAGGCAAACCGCAATGGGCAAGCGTTTGGTTTCTCAGAGATAAAGACTCGAAAACCAGTCAATACAACTTAAAACAATTGCCTAAACCTAAAATATCCTCTGATCTACAAGGGACTTATGTCCGTGCCAATGGTTTTGGACAATGGGATTATCTCAAGGTCAGCAAAAAACAGAATCAATATCAGATCGCCTTCGATGGCTACTACTTCGGGCTGCGCGGTTTGATCTATGGTCCGAATATGGGGCAATTCGAAACGACCATGCCACTCAAGTCAAAGCAAGCCAGCTATCGCTATGAAGACTGTCAGATCAAACTTCAATTTGCCAATGATGCAAAGCTTGGACAAAAAATTGAAGTTGAACAAAACAGTGGTGAGTCCTCATGTGGCTTTGGACACAATGTCTATGCTGGCGGCACGTTTTATAAAGTGGAAAACAAATGAATGATCTTTACACCCAAACTCAACAAAAAATTTAAGAAAAAGTATGAGACTCGGAAACGTCATTCACAACCTGCGTGATCTTTGAAAGATATTGTTTCTGCGAAACAATAGAAAAAATCCAAGAATTGAACAGGTTTTGTGAATGACAATGCCTTTGGTTACTTTGGGCAAAACCAAAGTAACTCCAGCCGAAGGCTTATTTAGAAATTAGAAAACGACTTGGTATAACTCCGTAAAGATAATCATTTTTTTAATATCTACTTTTCTAAATAGTAATATGTAGAGATTGATACTAAATCGCCACCAGTTCCCGAATCCCCTTCTCAGGCATCTCCTCCCCCCGCCCTTGCGCAATCACCTGCCCACGCGCCATCACGGTATACGCATCTGCCAACTCCTCGGCAAAGTCATAAAACTGCTCTACCAGAATAATCGCCATTTCGCCCTGATCGGCCAGCTTACGAATCACCCGGCCAATATCTTTAATAATCGAGGGCTGAATCCCTTCGGTCGGTTCATCCAAAATCAAAACACTCGGCTCAGAAGCCAAAGCACGGGCTATGGCAAGCTGTTGTTGTTGCCCACCGGATAAATCACCACCACGGCGATGTTTCATTTCATCCAGCACAGGGAAAATCTCATATAAATGGCTTGGCACTTTACGGGTCTTAGCTCCTGAAAATTTCGCCATGCCAATTAAAATATTTTCTTCTACCGTTAAAGTTGAAAAGATATCGCGACCTTGCGGCACATAGGCCAAACCTGCTCGCACCCGTTGCTCAGGCGACATTTTGGCGATGTCTTTGCCATCTAGCAAAATTTGCCCTGACTTAATCGGCAGAATTCCCATGAGGCACTTCAGCAAGGTGGTTTTGCCCACGCCATTGCGCCCCAAGACCACACTGCACTCCCCCACAGGCGCGTTAAAAGACACATCACGCAGAATATGACTGCCACCATAGAATTGATTGATTTGTTTCACTTCTAGCATGTGTCTCTCCTAGCGTCCTAAATATTTTTCAATCACATCTTCATTGGCCTGAACCTCTGCCAATGTACCCTCGGCCAAGATTGTCCCTTGCGCCAACACCGTGACTTTCTCACTGATGGTGTCAATAAAGCTCATGTCATGCTCGACTACCACAAGGGTATGATTTTTCTTCAGCTCCAGACACAGTTCAGCGGTGCGCTCAGTTTCAGCATCGGTCATACCAGCAACAGGCTCATCCAGTAAAATTAACTGCGGTCGTTGCATCAGCAACATGCCAATTTCCAGCCACTGTTTTTGTCCATGTGAAAGTAACCCTGCTGGCTTTTGCACAAATTCCTGTAAGCGGATCTGTTCCAGACTTTCATCCAAAGCCAATTGCGCTTCTGGATCTAAACGGGAAAATAAACTTTTTTTCACCCGTTTATCTCGTGGTGCAGCCAATAGCAGGTTTTCCATGACGGTAAAATTTTCAAATACGGTTGGTTTTTGGAATTTTCGACCAATGCCCGCTTCGGCAATTTGCTCGGTACTCATTTTGGCAAGATCATAGTTTTGCCCAAAAAATGCCGTGCCTGTGGTCGGACGGGTTTTACCAGTAATCACATCCATCAAGGTGGTTTTACCCGCCCCATTTGGCCCGATAATACAGCGTAATTCGCCCTCAGCAATGTACAGCGACAGATCATTCAAGGCTCGGAATGAGTCAAACCAGACACTGACTTTTTCCAGATACAAGGCAATGCCGTGGCTAAAATCCGCACCTTGTGGCTTGGCACGACCATAGCCCTCACCCAGTTGACCGCCATGTTGAGCTGAGTCTATTAATACATCACTCATTTAGTCACGCTCCTTTTTAAAACGGTCAAATAAACCAATCACACCTTTAGGTAAGAATAAGGTCACCACAATGAACAGCGCACCCAAGATCAATAACCATGCTTCTGGTGCAGCCACCGTGAAGTAGGTTTTTACTGCATTGATTAAACCAGCCCCTAAAATTGGGCCAATCAAGGTTCCGCGTCCACCCGCAGCCACCCACACCGCCATTTCGATTGAATTGACTGGGTTCATTTCACTGGGATTGATGATGCCCGCCTGCGGCACATATAACGCTCCAGCGATACCGGCAATCACCGCCGACAACACCCAAGCCGACAGCTTGTACCACAGCGTGCGATAACCAAGATATTGCAAGCGATTTTCACTGTCACGAATTGCGCCCAAGACCCGTCCATAAGGACGATTCATCAGTTGGCGCAGACCAAGGAAGCACAACATCAACATCAATGCAGTCACAAAGCATAGCGTGGCACGCATCGGTGCAGAGGTAATATCAAAACCAAGAATGGTCTTAAAACCCGTAAAACCATTATTGCCGCCAAAGCCTGTTTCATTACGGAAGAACAATAACGCTGCGGCAAAGGTCATGGCTTGAGTAATAATCGAAAAATACACACCTTTGATTTTGGAGCGAAAGGCAAAGAAACCAAAAATAAATGCGATCAGACCAGGGACAAGAATGACTAGAGCCAAGGCCCAGGCAATATGCTCGGTACCGACCCAATACCATGGCAACTCCGTCCAACTGAGAAAGCGCATAAAATCAGGCAGCCCATCGCCTGCGGATTGACGCATCAGGTACATGCCAAAGGCATAACCGCCCAAAGCAAAATACAAACCATGCCCCAAGCTCAAAATGCCAGCATAGCCCCAGACCAAATCCAGTGCCAAAGCCACCAAGGCCAAACACATGATTTTACCAATCAAGGTGATCCAATAAGCGGATAGATAAAAGGCCGAATCAGGCGACAATAGATGCAACCACGGCAACAATAAGAGCACACCGAAACAAACTGCAATCGCCACGGCGCTATACGGTTTGTCGGCAAATAAAGAAGTGATTTTCATGGGCTTACTCCACAAAACGGCCTTTGATGGCGAACAAACCTTGTGGACGCTTTTGGATAAACAAAATCACAAGAACCAAGAGAATAATTTTTGCCAGCACTGCACCTAAACCAATTTCCAGCACCGTGCCACTAATGCCCAATCCGAGGGCTGCCAATACCGCGCCCCAGACTTGACCAACACCACCGACCACCACCACAAGGAAGGCATCAATAATGTAATTTTGACCGAGATCTGGGCCAACATTACCCACCTGCGCCAAAGCACAGCCTGCCAAACCTGCCAAGCCTGAGCCCAGTCCAAAGGCCATCATGTCAATCCGTGCAGAACGGATACCCACAGCACGCGCCATTTGACGGTTTTGGGTCACGGCTCGAACGAATAAACCAAAACGGGTTTTATTGAGTAAAAACAGCAACAGCAATAACACCGCAACAGTAAAGCCAATAATCGCGATACGGTTATAGGGCAACATCAGACTCGGTGTGAGCGCAATTCCACCACTGAGCCATGCCACATTGGAGACTTCGACATTTTGTGCACCAAATACCATCCGCACCAATTGCATCAAGATCAGACTCACCCCAAAGGTGGCGAGCAAGGTTTCCAATTGTCGACCATAGAGCGGACGAATCACGGTGCGTTCAATCAACATACCGATCAAGGCACTGACCAGAAAAGCCGCAGGAATTGCCGCCAACAAATACCAATCCACCAACCCCGCAAAATGGGTTTTAAAAAAACTCTGGATTACATAAGTGGTATAGGCACCAATCATGATCAGCTCACCATGGGCCATGTTAATCACACCCAGCAGACCATAGGTAATGGCCAAACCAAGCGCTGCAAGCAATAAAATACTGGCTGTACTGAGGCCAGAAAAGATATGGCCTGACCACTCACTGATTTGTAGTCGGGTTTTAATTTTATTGTGTGCATCCAACAACGCTGCCTTCAATGCAGGATTGCTTTGTGGTTGTTCTAAAGTTTGAGTGATTAAGGCAAACACATCAGGACGATTGGAATCGGCCAAGACCTTTACGGCTTCAAGCTGGGTAAACGCATCAGCACTGTTAAAATCCAAACGGGCTTTGAGCTGTGCTAAACGTGCTTTGACCTGATCATTTTTTTCATTCAGATACAGCTGCTTCACCATCGTCACGTCAAGTTCAGCCAAATTATTTTCTAAGATATCCACCGCAGCCAAACGCTGCGAAGCATCGGTTGAATTGAGTTTGGCCTTGGCCTGACCAAAATTCAGCGCCTTGCGTAAAGTATTGACCAAAGTGACTTGGGTGAGATCGGCAGGCCAATTTTCAATGGCTTGCTGTGCGGGGTAACTGAACAGTTTGTCATCATTTTTTAACAGATAGGTATTACCTGCACTGTCGGTATACAGCTCATTTTGATCTATATAGGCCACCAATTGATCCAGTTGTTCAATACTGGCAGGCCATTGATTGAGCATGGCACGACGCGTCGCAAAATCGGACTTCACAAAGGTCTGAATGGCATCTTGAGAAGCTGTAGACGTCACGGTTGTTGCGGATGTGGCTTCTGCCCATGCAGGACTAAACATTATCTGTGCCATGATGCAGAGCAGTGCCAAAACATAGTGTTTCGCCATAGAACTCCCCTTATTATTACGGTTTTAAATAGATCAAAAAAAATCAGAATAAAAATGCCTGCTGCCAATACATCACAGCAGGCGAAAAAACTTTATTTCGGGATATACGGACTCCAAGGCTCGGCCTTGATGGTTTGCGGTGTTTTATAGACCACATCGAATTGACCATCAGCACGGATCTGCCCAATCATCACTGGCTTATGTAGATGGTGATTGCTTTCATCCATTTTCAGGGTATAACCCGATGGCGCAGCAAAAGTCTGACCCGCCATCGCATCACGGACTTTGTCGACCTCAGTCGTGCCTGCTTTTTCAACGGCTTGCTTCCACATATTGATTCCGACATAGGTCGCTTCCATCGGATCGTTGGTCACGACTTTGTCGGCATTTGGCAATTTGTATTGCACTGCATATTGTTTGAATTTATTCACAAACTCGGTGTTCTTCGGATTTTTCACCGACATGAAATAATTCCATGCTGCTAAATGACCGACCAATGGTTTGGTATCGATCCCACGTAATTCCTCCTCACCTACAGAGAAGGCCATGACTGGAATATCGGATGCTTTAATGCCTTGGTTACCCAATTCACGATAGAACGGCACATTGGAGTCGCCATTAATAGTCGAGATCACCGCAGTCTTTTTACCCGCAGAGAACTTCTTAATATTGGAAACAATGGTTTGATAATTGCTGTGACCAAATGGGGTGTATTCTTCCATGATGTCGGCATCAGCCACGCCTTTCGACTTCAAGAAGGCACGTAAGATTTTATTGGTGGTGCGTGGATAGACATAATCGGTGCCGAGCAACACAAAACGTTCTGCTTTACCGCCTTCATCCCCCATCAAATATTCAACCGCAGGAATCGCTTGTTGATTCGGTGCTGCACCGGTATAGAAGATATTTTTAGATTGTTCTTGGCCTTCATATTGCACTGGGTAGAACAACAAGCCATTCAACTCTTCGACCACAGGCAGCACCGATTTACGCGAAACCGATGTCCAGCAGCCAAAAATGACTGCGACCTTATCCTGGGTAATCAACTGACGGGCTTTTTCTGCAAATAATGGCCAATCCGACGCAGGGTCAACAATCACTGGTTCTAATTTTTTACCGAGTACTCCACCATTGGCATTGATTTCATTGATGGTCATCAAGGCGGTGTCTTTCAGCGAAGTCTCTGAGATCGCCATGGTGCCTGAAAGTGAATGCAGGATTCCAACTTTAATGGTGTCGCCGCTTGTTGCGGGTGCTGTCTTGGTTTCTGTTTTGGTTTGTTCTGTTTTTTCTGCTGGTTTTGAACAGCCGACCAGACCGATTCCCATCATGGCAGCCATCAGTACGGACATCGACAATTTATTTTGCATCTTCCTCTCCACCCATCAATATTGTGATTTTTACTGGGTGGAGTTATTCAATTTTTATGCCAACACAATAACCAATTGTTTTTTATTATATTTAATCAAGGCCTCTGATTATTTCATCGATCTTGTATACAACATTGCATACAAAAAATACGCGATGAACTAAAATGATGCAAATGTGTTCAGCTCGAATCAGAATCAAGCAGCCAAAGAAAAAGCCAAGCATCAGCTTGGCTTTAATCGGTGCATGGCTCAAGCCATTTAGACAGTAATATCAGCGAGATTACCCTTTTGCTCTAACCAGTGTTTGCGGTCAGCTGAACGCTTTTTCGCCAGCAATTTATCCAATAAACCTGCGGTTAAATGCGCATCATCCAAATCCAACTGCACTAAACGACGGGTGTTCGGGTCCATGGTGGTTTCACGCAACTGACTGGCATTCATCTCACCCAACCCTTTGAATCGGGTGATCTGCGGATTTTTATTGCCCTTGACCTTCTTCAAAATGCTTTCAAGCTCATCATCGTCCAAGGCGTAGTACACCTCTTTACCAATATCGATACGATAGAGCGGCGGCATCGCCACAAACAAATGACCTTCTTCAACCAAAGTCGGGAAATGTTTGACAAATAAAGCACATAATAAGGTGGCGATATGTAGACCATCCGAGTCCGCATCGGCAAGGATACAGATTTTGCCATAGCGTAATTCAGACAGATCATCACTGCCCGGATCAACGCCAATGGCAATGGCAATATCATGCACTTCTTGAGAAGCCAGCACTTCGTCCGAAGAGACTTCCCAAGTATTCAGGATTTTTCCGCGGATCGGCATAATCGCTTGGAAATTCTTGTCGCGTGCCTGTTTGGCACTACCGCCTGCAGAATCTCCCTCGACAATAAACAGCTCACTGTCTTCACGAGTTAAGCCGACACAGTCTGCCAACTTTCCAGGTAAAGCCGGGCCGGCAACAATCTTTTTACGTTCAACTTTTTTAGCGGCTTTTAAACGACGTCCAGCTTTGGCAATCGCCATTTCAGCCAATTGCGTCGCAATCTCCGCATGTTGATTCAGCCATAAAGCAAACGCATCTTTGGCGATGTTCAGTACAATATTAGAGGCTTCACGACTGGATAACCGTTCTTTGGTTTGGCCTGAAAATTGTGGCTCTTGGAATTTCAGCGATAGAATAAAATTCACCCCATCCCAAACATCTTCCGCAGACAGCTTCATATTACGTGGCAATAAATTACGTAATTCACAGAACTCACGTAAGGCTTCAGTTACACCCGAACGTAAACCATTCACATGAGTCCCGCCTTGCGCGGTGGGAATCAAGTTGACATAACTTTCCTGAATCTGCTCGCCACCTTCGACATTCCAGCAAATCGCAAACTCACAGGCCGCGCGGTCTGCTTGGCCACTGCTGACAAAAGCAGGATCAGGCAAGATGTCCCGATCTTGCAGTTCATCCATCAAATAGTCGACCAGACCATTTTCAAACTGCCATTCAATCTTTTCTTTATTGATTTTATCGTCATAAATAATCTTTAAGCCCGCGGCTAAAACAGCTTTGGCTTTTAAATTATGTTTCAGCGCTTTCAGTGCAAATTTAGGGCTATCAAAATACTTGCCTTCAGGCCAGAAACGCACCGTTGTGCCCGTTGCACGCTTGGCCACCTTACCTTCAAGCACCGATAAAGGCGCAACAGGCTCACCTTGTTCAAAGGCCATTTGATACAGGTTCCCCTGACGCTGTACCGCAACTTCAACGCGAGTCGATAGCGCATTCACCACCGAAATCCCAACCCCGTGCAATCCCCCCGAAAACTGGTAGTTATCGGTGCTGAATTTGCCACCGGCATGCAATTTGGTCAAAATGATTTCGATACCACTTTGTCCATATTCAGGATGGATATCGACAGGCATACCTCGTCCATTATCTTCAACCGACAATGACCCATCTTCATAAACCGTGACACAAATTTGATTGGCGTGCCCTGCAAGCGCTTCATCGACTGCATTATCAATTACCTCTTGCGCCAAATGGTTTGGACGTGAGGTATCGGTATACATGCCTGGTCGACGACGAACTGGATCTAAACCAGAAAGAACTTCAAGGGATTGTGCCGTGTATTGTGTCACTGGGTCTGACTTCCTTATTGGAGGGCTGCCGATAAAAATTCGAGAACTAAAGGTAATTTTTCTTCAAAATCATCCATTGCATGATTACCATCTGCGTCGGTTAAAATCAATGATGATGGATGAACAGCACTATAATAACGTTGAGCTTCACGATAATCCAAGACTTCATCGCCTTGTTGCAACAGCACCAGAATTTTACCAGCATGATTGAGTTTCGTGTCAGCAATCGATTGTAATTGCTGCAATTGATCGGCATCAAGCGTCCATGATGCAGTGACTTTGAGCGGGATTTGCTCAATCCCGAATAAATCTTCGAATAATTGCCATGGTTGCATAGCAGGATTGATCAGTACAGCAGGACAGGCATATTTGGCGACAAGATATGTCGCGTAAAAGCCTCCAAGGCTGCTTCCAACTAAAACCACTTTATCAGATGGTAAATTTTCGATAAGCTGCGAAAGTTGTGTCAGTACCTGCTCGGGCGTTTGATTTAAATCGGGTAAATGCACCTGTATAGTGTCATGTTGTGCACAAAATTGTTGCAGCTGTTGCCCTTTTACTGACATCGGACTGCTGCGAAAACCATGTAGATAGATAATTTGCATACGGACCCAAATAGGCAATAGCTTGACATAAAGTGAAATAAATCACATTATTTTGATTGATTGTTAATCAAACAACAATATAAATTACATTTAAGCTCGATATTGTCTGACACAAAAAACGATACTGTACTCCGTTCATCAGTATTCTAAAAAAATTACGCATGAAAGACATAAGATGTAAGCGTTTGTTGTAGTTTATCTAAACAATATTCAGAAAAATCACTTCAAACCTTCGGTATATATCAAGGATGGGGAAATTAATATGCCAAGTTTAACACCTCTGCATGAAACTTATTGTAAGTGGGATCGCACGCCCCCAAGTCAGGCAGATGTTTTGGAGGGTTTGGCACAGCTGGTCAGTACCAGCCTCAGTGGCGTACACGAACTGATACAAGTGGTGCAGACTGAGGTATTAAGGACAACGCTCGGTTTAAGTGCACAAAAAGCCAAACAATTACAAAAGCACCCACAACTGCAAAAGTTTTATCAGTTCTCTTATGTAGCGCTGCAAAAATATGGCAGTCATTTTCTTGCGCCCAATTTACGTCGCATTATTGAAAAATTTCCAGTCTTACATGACAAACCTCTGACTCCAACACTGCATTTTTTAGTGGGCGCACTGAATGGAATTTTTGGTGATTTCTTTTTAAAGCAACACAATCCAATGGCCTTGCCAATGGTGCTTTATGATCACTATGGTTCTTTACAGCAAGGCGAGTTAACCGGACGTGTGGTAATTCTTGCCCATGGTTTATGTATGAACCATTTGACCTGGTCAAATCATCGTTATGGCGGGATTGGTGAACGCTTACTTGCACAACGTGATAACAACACCATGTTGTATCTCAACTACAACACCGGACGCCGAATTTCTGCCAATGGCCGTAGTTTTGCCAATACCTTAGAAGATTTGGTGCAACGCAACCCACGTATTACCAGTATCGACCTGATTGGACACAGTATGGGCGGCTTGGTTTCGCGTAGTGCCCTGTTTTATGGCAAACAGAATCTGTATCAATGGGTGCATATGGTCGAGAATCTGGTCTGCATCGGTTCGCCTCATCATGGTGCAGTGCTTGAACGCTTTGGTTTTGTCTTGCAGGACAAACTCGGTGGCTTCCCCTTTATCAACTTGCTTGGTCAGTTGGTGAATGTGCGTAGTAACGGCATACTCGATCTGCGTTATGGCAGTGTTCGTGATGATGACTGGGAGCACAATGACGCCCGCATTGGTTTTGCCGACGACAATCGTAAACCCGCTCCGCTACCGTCCCATATCAATACCTTCTTAATTGCAGGGACTTTAGAATTTGAGAAGTTACGCAATAAAGCGCTGTCTGTGATTGGGGATTATCTGGTCAGTGTGAAGAGTGCTTTGGGTGAACACCAGAATCCACGTTTTCAGTTGAAATTACCTGATACGCATAAAGCAGTTTTTTATGGACTGAATCACTTTGAAATTCAATATCACTCCAGTGTCGCTGAGCAAATTACGCGCTGGTTATACCCAGATGCCAGAGAAAAAGTTGAGGCCGGTGTACAAACCCATATGATCAATGTCCCGCATAACTATACCTTTGATGATTTAGAAGGCATTGTTGAGACCTAAACCATAAAAGCTCAGTTAGATTTTAGCTGAGCTTTTTTCGGTCAAAGCTGTAACAGGCTCAATCAGCTTAGGAATAGCTTTACTTCACAAATTCACCTTGGTCATTTAATTTCAGTTTTAGATCTTTTCCATCTTCTTTATATAAAATTTCATACTTCTGATTAATCACAATATTTTGAGATGCATCTAAGGTAATGCTTTTAGCCAAGCCAAACTTGTTTACTGTTGTCAGATTTATTTCTGGATTTCCTGCTTCACTTGAAGAAGAAGATGCAATTAATAAAATGCCTGTACTTGTTTCTGGGAAAACGACTGAATCACCATAACGTGGGTTGATAAAGTTATAAACTTTAATCAGACGGCTGCTATCAATCAAATTGATTGAGCCGCAGTTGATTCTTTGTGCCGATAAAATACAGTTAAGATGTGCATTTGAGTTATAAGGAAGTGAAGTGATCCGTAAGCCATCATCTTTTTTTAACTTTGTAGAAATTGACGGGCCTTTTTTTATTTGGTTTTGATAGGAAGTTTCATGTTTCTTTTCTGGAGCATTGCTACAGGAAGAAGCTAAGAGACTTAGGCTGACCAAACCTAGAATATAGGTATATTTTTTATAGAGTGAAGTCATAATAAATTCCTTTAATATAAAATACCTAACCAAAATCTAAATTAAATTACTTAGCTTGTTTTTCAGCAGACAGAATTCCTGTTGTTTCACAACCTAAGGTCGATGAAATACATTTTAAGCTACCATTCAAAACAGCCTTGAATTGGGAAATTTTTCCATCTTTATAAGTTTTAACATTTGCAAGGTACGTATACTGTCCTTTCTTAGTGTCATATGTTACCTGATCACCCATGAGTTGGTCTGTTTGTTCACTCTTATCTTCACTATCAGAATGTATAACGGGTATTTCGGTAAAATTATTATTATTTATATTATATATAAAAACAGTAACTTTATTACTTTTAAATGGAGCTTTAACATAGTTAATAGTACTTAACTCTCTTATTCTAAAAGCTAGAATAGCTTTATCGTGATATAGTAAAGCTAAGTCAACATTAGACTCCACAGGCACTGCTGTCCTTAAAACATCATATACATCTTGACCATTTAATATTTGGACACCATATTTTTTTAAAGTGTAGTTAATATTTTTCTTTGTTTTATCAATATTGCCAAAATCCGTTAACTTTATTTTTAAATTAGGATTGATAACTGAATACTTATTATATACATCTAGATATTCCACAGGTGATTTCACTTGGGTAGAATCTTGAAGATAATCATTCCATGAAGAATTTTCTTTTGCATAGCAAAAATTAAAAGAAATACTACAAGCAACCATCACTCTTAAAAAAAACAATTTATTCATAACATTAATTTCAAAAAACGACATTTAAGAAAGAAGTTCTCATGAGCATCCCTCTTGATATTTCAATTTATCAAGTGTCCCATATGTAACCTCAGCCACCTTATTCTCAACAATATAAAATTTAACACCATTATTATTATCAAATTGGTGTTGCAAGTAATATGTGTTGTCATCATATGCACTTTTTACTAAACTTAAGTCTTTAACCTTAGATTTTAAACCTGCAACAGAAATGCCCATAAATTCAGATTTTTTATATGAAGCAGTTGAAATCTTATTATCAAAGACTAAATAATCAATATTTTCATTTTTAGTTTCCGCATATAAACAATTATCAATAATTTCCGTATTATCTACTTGCTTTACAAGACCTTCTTTTTCCAACTTAGTGTAATCTTGACCTATATTCATATTTTTAAATTCAGACAATAAATTATTTAATGAATAATTATTATCTACAATCTTAGTTTCCTCTTTGGCATCACACGCAGCTAAAATCAAGCATAGCAGGAAAATTATTTTCTTATTCATTATTTATCTCAAAAACCACTAACAATTTAAAAAACTCAATCAATATCTTTCTTTAAAAAAGAAGAGTACATTCCACCTCTATCATCATTTGAAATAACATTATTACTACCTTTTTTCTTTTCAGAAAAGTTTTTTATCAAAAATGGTTTTTTTTGATCAGGAATTAGTATGAATGAATACTCAATTGGAGCCTTTTCATAGACAACCTTCCCAGTGGAGCTAAAATCTTCTGAAGCATTATTAATTTCATACAAAATATTATATTTTTTTTCATTCTTATCATATTTAGCAGAAATAAATTTACTAAACTCCATAGAAGCATCATTCAAATTTTTTAATTTTTTATTTAAAGATAAAAAAGAAGGTGCATATAAGCCTGAATTTTTCTTATTCAGGACATAAACATCACTTTTAAATTTTTTTGAATTATTATTTGAAACTGGATTTGCATAACTTTCTACTGAAAAGACAACTATATTATCATCATTAAAAAGTATACTTGCACCAACAGCAGCTACATCAGAAATAATAAAGGGAAGCTTGTATTTAACACCACCAAATTGCACAAAACATTCGTAGTTTAAAAAATAATAATCCATGCCTTTTATTTTATTATCATTTTTCAATAGCGGCTGAAATACAATTAAAACATCTTCATATGGAATATTAACTGTATTCCTCTTTAAGTTAACATTCTTGTCACTATCAGGATAAATAAAGCTTGAATTCAGAACATTCCTATACCCTAATTTTATATAGGTAGGCTGATTCTTATTATTTTCTATATTAAATTCAGCATTAGCCCCTGTTGAAAAAGCCAATAAACTGATCAAGCACCATGTATATTTCATCATAAATTACCTATTTAACTTAACACCGTTTTCAACTGTCATGCAATTGTCTAACCAAGGGAATGGGTCTAGTCTATATGACATTCCTGATTTTCCCATTGATTTGGAAATCTCAGTTCTGACCTCGAAATGTAAGTGCGAACCACCTTCAATTTTTGTCATGCTCCCTGCATTACCAGTATTTCCAGTTTTCCCAAGAACAGTATCTAGGGCAGTTATACTAACTCCTTCTGCTACATCTATAGAGTTTAAATGTGCATAAATAAAGTAAATTGTGTCTATATTCTTTGCTAAAGCCCTTTTTGAAGCAGGTAAATCATTCACATCACATTCTAAAATAATAGTTTTTCCATAACCAGGATAGGATGGTATCACCTTAGCAATAGTACCAACACAAACAGGATAGACATTAACACCATTATCAGCTTCCAGATCAATACCTTGGTGCATTCCGCTAGACCTATAACTTGTTCGATTAAACCTTGAAGCAACCTGTGTTGCTTGCTGTAAATTACTTGTATTATAAGTAGCAGCATTCGCCTTTAATGGTAATGAGTTATAACCAAACCGCCGAACTTGACAAATACCAGCAAGTGGATTTCTCCAACCATTAAAATTAAGTTTTTTCTCATTATTGACAGTCACTTCTTGTGTTTTATTCTGTATATTATTCCCCTTAGCAGATGGAAAATTAATTCTAAATTCTTCTTTATCTTTTATCGAAGTAATTGAGGTCAAAACCTGATTTTCAAAAATAATTTCGAGCTTATCACCTTTTTTAATTTGAATAACTTCATGACCATCTGCATTTGTCGAATGTGGTTTTAAACCATATTTAGACTTTACTGAATACTGAATATTTGGTTCAACCTTATTATTTACAATAGATGTAATAATAATACTAATATTTTCTATTGTTTGAGCATCATTAGTTCCTTTCTTTTTCTCAAAGTCTTTACTAGGGTGAACTAAAGCTTTACCTCCTAGAAATATAATGATTTCTTCCATCGTTCTTGCATTCTTAAACTTTTTCCCATCAGCAGGGCTAAGAGTAAATCGATTTACATTAATTTTTGCATCTGTATATTCCGTACATAACCACCAACGATATGCATCTCGCCCATTATTAAATCTCTCCTTGTAATTTAAAAAAGTCTTACAATTGGGGTTATCTCTTGGACACACCTGTCCTTGTAGTTTTGACCATGAAGAATCATTTGTTGCCTCAACTATTTTACCAAAACCTGTCGGTCCGTCATGGTGAGCTACATACCCAATTTTTGCGAGATCACTTGGCTCTAAACTATCTATTTTACTATATGTTTTTTTAACAGTATCAATATTTGCTCTTGCATATGCTGCTGCGGAATCCACCGAAAAAGTAGGATCGGTTCCCAAAGCTTTTAATTTTGCTTTATCTGCATTTGAAATTAAATCGACATCCATATTCTCTTTAAAATTAGAGATTAACTTTTTTTTAACAACATGCTGTTGCAGTAAAGTATCGCTAAAAGTTGAACGTGTACATATCTCATACCACGTTCCACTTAAAAACTGAGTTAGCCCAACTGCAGATGAAGTTGATGCGCGGGCATCCGCATTCCATTCTTGACTTCCTCTTTTTGTTCCTGCTTCTGCATTAATTTTTGCAGCTAGTGCCTGTGGAGCTAAATTATATTTTTTTGCTGCATTAATTATTATTTTCCGATATTTTTCATTATCTGGATGCAAGTATAGATTCTCTTCAGAATACACTACTGCAACAGTAGCTGCTGGTAATCCGCTTTCTATTCTTGTTTCTAATGCTCCAGATACTCCAGATGCTCCAGATGCTCCAGATGCTCCAGATGCTCCAGATGCTCCAGATGCTCCAGATGCTCCAGATGCTCCAGATGCTCCAGATGCTCCA
>NZ_KB850120.1:0-95235 GCF_000369645.1 Acinetobacter sp. CIP 64.2 | reverse complement strand
CTCCAGATGCTCCAGATGCTCCAGATGCTCCAGATGCTCCAGATGCTCCAGATGCTCCAGATGCTCCAGATGCTCCAGATGCTCCAGATGCTCCAGATGCAGCCTGCTTTTTCTGATTATTAGCTTTCAACTCTTTTTCAATGGTTTTTGTATCTGTTCTAGATATACCTTCAACTTGATAGGTCCGCCCCTTTAATACCATTGCTCGAGAGCTTAGTCTAAGAATTTTTTTACCTTGAGGCAGTACCTTATGGTGCGCTATAATTTCAAACTTATTTTTTATCGTATATAAACTTATTTGTATTCCTTTCAAAGCATCTTCAATTTGAATATCTTTAACAACTCCTGCCGCGTCACTTGTTACTAAATGGCACTGCCCATCATATTCAAGTAACAATTTAGCCTGAGAAATTGATTCCCATTTTAAATCTTTAACTTCTATTGTTAAAAATGTATCAACATTTTTATTATTATTCTTTTGCAAATAAATTTTTTGTCCAATTTTCAATAAATTTTTCTTTTTACCATATAAGCTATTTATTTCTATTAAATCATTAAGATTAATATGGTATTTGTTTGAAATACCCCAAAGTGTATCTCCTCTTTTAACCACATGTACATTATTCATCTTAGTTTCCTGATTATTTATCATATGGGTTATGATGTTCACCTAAATCTATTTCTTCTTGTAATTCCTCTTCTTCATCGTCGAACCAAGAAACCCAATCATCGAATCCAACCAACGCTTTATATTCAATATTTTTTTCATCATTCTCTAATTTAAAAATTGATTTATCAATTTTGGAATCTACTTTAAAAATATAGTTTTCATTTATCTTTTCATAAATTTGTATCACTGCATTTTCTATTTTTTCGCCTTCCAGTGACACAAAATGAAATGCTTTAGTAAATGGACCACTACTAGATAATTCAGGTACTGAATATTCCACTTTCATTCCACTCTCAAATACATGTTGACCACTTTTAACTTTAAAATAGCCCCCCGTACTAATGAATACACCACTCTTATTTATTTTGAGCTGAGAACCGCCCGCTGTTAGTACAATCTCTTTAGGGCTAGTAATTTCAATCTTATCTTCTGTAGAAATTAACTTAATGACCCTCTTGGCAATCGCTTCAATCGCATCATCCTGCGCCTGCAACTCCAATTTCCCTTTTGCTGCATACGCTCTAAAGCCCTTTTGTGCAGCAAACAAGCTGATCTTGTCCTGCGCATGCCCAATAATACTCTTCTGTGCGCTCAAGTTAATTGAGCCACTTGCACTCTCGGCAATATCCTGAGAGGCCTGCAAAATAATATTTTCAGGCGTGGTTAATGCAATCCCATTCGGTGATGCCAACAACATCAGCGCCTGTCTAAAAATCTTGCCTTGTTCTTGTTGCTTGGCATTCGAACTGCTTTCCAAACCTTGGGTATAACCTTCCATAAACCCCTGTAAGGAGCTCAATGCTTTGGACGGAGTGATGTCTAACTTGCTGCCTTTACTAAAGGTGCCACAGGTACTCATCAGCTCAAAATCTTTAATATCGACATTGGCCAAAACCTTTCCGACTTCTTTAATACTTTCAAAAGGGTTTTGCTGAATTCGATCTTTAATGCTGGCAAGCTTGCCTTTGACAATATCAGCGCCATGCTCTTCAACGTTTTCAATGAACTGTTTCAGATTTTCAACCGCATCTTTGGCATCACTAAAGAACGCATTAAACTCATCTACCGCACCTTTGGCATTGCCGCCAAGGGCACCAATATCCTCAATAAAACCACCACAATCCTTCAAAGCATGGATCGGATCATTACTCATCCCTTCTTTAAATAAATTTAAAGTGCTATCCAGTGCTTGACCTGTGGTTTTAAGTTCCAATGACTGAATAAACTTCGGTAGACGATTAATCACATTTAGCGCATCAGTCTGTTGCTTCGCAGCCACTTCACTGAGCATTTTCATGCTGTCATAACCCTGTGACAGCAAAGATTGTGCCTGGGTAGCTTCCAAATGATCAGCAATCGCCTGTTCTTGCGCATAGGTACTGATCAGCATGCCTTTGCCTGCCCGTACAGCACCCCAAGCATCCGTTCTAAGCTCGAAGCCCTCACCACGACCGTTGCTGCTTTCCTGCACTTTAGGATGACTTAAATTACCTAAATTCAGCTGTGTTGCCGCATGGCTACTTTGTAATTGGGTACTGATTTGCCCTGTCGTATCATCAAAACGTAACTGGTTAAAACCATTGCCATTGACTTCCTGACTGCGGATACCACTGAGTTTTTTAGTGTCTGGAAGCTGCCCTTTGACATCAAACTTGGTCGGAGAACGCTGTGCTTCATGGATTCGTCCTGTCACAAAAGGACGGTCAATATTGCCATCAAAGAAGTCGATGACCACCACCTCACCAATCCGTGGCAAGAAGCGTGCACCATAGCCTTCTCCTGCCCAAGGGGTGAGGACATCGACCCATGCCGAATCGGTGTCATTGTCATTGCTGCCCGCACCGCCATCATGTCCATGATCCTCACTGCGGGTAAACATAAAACGTACTTTAATTCGTCCCCACTCATCCACATAAATAGTTTCCCCTTCGGGCCCCACTACTTTGGCGCGTTGCGGATAGGCAATCGGACGATGTAACTCTGGATCATATTCAGGGGTGATCTTGATCTGACGGCGAATCAAGGTCAGTTCATTACCCTGACGCTCTGCCTCGTCATAGTCGTGTTGATCCCAGCGGCTCTGGCTGAGCAGTTGACTGACCTGTTGCTGTAAATCTTTCGGTAAATTATTTTGATTGTAGAAATGCTTGGAGATAATCAGGAACTCCTGATCGGCCCCTTCATGCTGATCAATTTCGGGATGTTCCCTAAGATTAAACCAATAACCGACTTGGCTATCGCGCACGGTACTATAAGCCTTAAAATATTTGGCTTGACTGGCGTACATGTCATTGAATTGCTGATTCAGTTTTTCTAGCTGACTGCCACCTGAAGCCGTGGCTTGGTCTTCACCTTTTAAGTCCTGCATCCAAGCTGGACTGATATGCCATGCCTGTTCAAGGCTTAAACTGGCAGAATCAAAACTTTCCGAATGGTTATGGCTGGTAACCACTGAACCTGCACCTTCTTCTTGTGCCAAGGCATCAGGCTGCCAACGTTGCAGATGCACCGCAGTCGGCTGCAAGCTACGCACCGCCACAAAACCGGTTATGCTGTCCTGAAATTCTGTGGCACTGCTACGGTGATAACGAATACTCCGTCGAGCCAAAGCTTGATATTGACTATTATCATCAATCAATCTCAGCTTCTGTGCTTTGACAGGGGTACTTGAATGCGGTACAAAAAGCTCAGCTTCATCAATCAGCCAGTTTATGCCTTCACTGCGCCATAAGCGTGTAAGAAAAGAATAGTCGGATTCATTATGGCCCATCACAAATGGGCGTATATCATAATTCTGGCTTAAGCCACTCAGATCCAGACTCAAACTTGCTGCAAATAATGGACTTCTTTGCTGCCACTCTTTGAACAAAACTTCAGTGATTTCCACAATAGTTTTATTCATAAAAACACGGCTATTACGGCGCTTATGCCATAAATGGGTCGCATCGTGTACAGTCAGCTTATACAGCGTTAATGCGCCATCACTTTGTCCATAACAGGCCTCGGTCACAATCCCCGTGGTGCGAAACAGTTGCCCTGAATCGGTAACCTGATCAACTGCAACCTGAACCCCAATAAATTGTTTGAGGGGAATCTGGGCATTGGTCGAAAGACAAATCAGCTCGGCTGACAAGCCCTCATTAAGTTGATGCTGGCCTTGTATACGTTGTAAAAAAACTTGGTTATTCAGTAATTTATTAGAAAATTGTACGTGAATGGCACGTTTCTGTGCATTTAGCCCTATTTTTTCTAATACATTAAATATATTAAAAAGCATTTTTTATAATCAGATCGTACGGGGAATCGGCTGAACTTTACAAAAAACAGACCTATCTGTCCACAAAAAAAGCTTTTAAGCAACAAAATGGCACAACTTGTTTAGTTTTTGAGAAAATAAAACCCGAAATAGACATTCATATTTCGGGTGTTTAAATGATTTAGAACAACGATTCGCTTATTTTTGTGTAACGCTATAGTTTCTAAATAATTGCCATAAGCAAATCAGTAAAATCAAACTAAAATAAACCAGAGACCAAACGGGCAGCGATTGACCGAGGAAAGTCCAATCTATCGCGGCGCATTCCCCTGAACCCGAAAGTACTTCTTGTAATACGGTTTTCATTGGCAAGGCATCCACCAGATAGTTTAAGCCAGGCCCACAACTTGGAACCTGATCAGGTGGTAAACTTTGCAGCCAGACATGACGTGCCGCAACACCAACTGACCAGCCAATTGATAAGGTTGCTAAAAATGCATAAAAGCGTTTGAAACCACTTGAAACTGGATTATGGATAAAGGCGACTAGCGCGATTACGCCCATCCCAATTAAGCCAAGGCGTTGGAAAATACAGAGTGGACAAGGATCCAAGCCCTGCACATGTTCTAAATACAACGCAAATGAGATACCAATAATGCTGGTCAGTACCAGTACTGCACTGACTAAGCGATAATTCCATCGCATGGGAAGTCCTCTAAAATATTAGCGATATTGTGCAAGATATTGTTCAAAACTCATGTCGTTATCTTGTTCAAGTTGCGCCTGTTTTTGCAACGAAGTTTGCGCCAATTGTTCAAAATAGTGTTTGCGTTCTTCACTGAGTGGATGTTGGTCATAATGATCGACATGTTGCTGCGCCATGAAACTACCAAAATTCCATGTGCCACCATGTTGCAAGGTATCTGCAATGACGTGGGCTGAAGGTGTGTTTTCAACATGGTCTAGGCGTTGTTGCATCACTTGAATGGCATCTTGATATAGCTGGGTGCCATCCATTTGGTCTAGTATCTTGGCACAGGCTTGAATCGCATTTAAGTGAGTTTGTGCCCAGTCTTTTAATGAGATCGAACGATCTCCTTCTTCGATCTTGGCATCTGCCGCACGACCACGATTCACCACTTCAGTTTGGTTACGATCAATCTGTTCTTGTTCTTCAGCAAAGAGATCCGGACTGTCTTTGAGCAAGCAATACAAAGCTAAACTTTCAAGGAAGCCTGCCGAAATTTCATCAATTCCAATCGCGCTATACGGATTCACATCCACCGCACGTAATTCGACATAGCCAACGCCACGATTTTTTAAGGCTTGTGAAGGTGTTTCACCTGCTTGCGGCACCTGTTTAGGACGCACCAGACTGTAGTATTCATTTTCAATCTGTAGTACATGATCGTTGATCTGAATCGGCTCGCCCTGTTCATCATTTAAACCGAGCTGGGTAAATTCTGGATAAGGGGTATGCACGGCTTTTTGTAAGCCATCTAAGTAATCGTGCAGATCGTTATAATGAATCCCAAGTTCTTTTTGTGCTGAGTTTTGATAACCCAAACGCCCCATCCGCAATGCAGTCGCTTCAGGCAGATATAAGGTACCTTTAACCAAAGGTTGTAAATGGTGCTGACGACCGGTCAGGAAGCAACGACACACCGATGGGCTCGCACCCAACATATACATCACCAAAGGAATCAAACGAATAAAGTTGCGGATCAAACCGAAATAGCGATGACTACGATAATCTTGCAGACTGAGCTGTTTTAATTGTGGATTGCTTTCATGCTGCTGCAAAAGCGCAAATAATTGTTCTGGAAAAGATAAATTATAATGCACCCCGGAAATGGTCTGCATACGGCGACCATAACGCACGCCTAAACCACGACGATATAAGGTTTTAAAGCGACCAATATTGGAACTGCCATATTGTGCCAGTTTAATATTTTCTTCGTTATCATCCAGCATACAAGGCATCGACAGAGGCCATAAGCGTTCGCCATCTTCCAGTTGCTCATGGACGATACTATGAATATCACTCAGTTCATTGAGTGCCGCCGCAATCGTTGTTTGTGGCGTGGTGATAAACTCCATCAATGCTTCTGAATAATCCGTCGTAATATATGGATGTGTCAGAGCTGAACCGAGCGCTTCTGGATGATTTTTTTGTGATAAAAATCCATTACTTTGCATCCGCAGGCTTTCACGCTCAATGCCACGTAACATCCCCTTTAATAGCGAGGCATCTACCCAAGTTGGTATCACAGAGGAAGTAAGGCTGGGTTGATTCATATTCTATTGCTCGCTTATTCAGGATCAGCCGACCACATGCATGGTAACGACATCGTCGATTCTACAGGCATGATCTGCATGCCAATCCCTTCGACTCAGCCAATTATAACGACAATTACAATCTAGTCATCTGATTTAGTTTGGCAATTTTTATCACAATCTTGTTACATAAGACACGCTGAAATTGTGATTTTATTAAAAAATAAATCTTCCAGTGGATACTCCCCCATGCAAGCGCAAGACATTCTTAATTTTTGGTTTGATCCGGAGCATCGTTCACTTTGGTTTGCTAAAAGTGATGATTTTGATGCAAAAATTCGCGCGTCCTTTGCAGAGATCCATCAACAAGCTGCTCAGGCGGAGCTGTGGTCATGGCGCCAGACACCTGAAGGTCGTTTGGCGGAAATTATTATACTCGACCAATTCTCCCGAAATTTATATCGGGATCAAGCCCAAGCTTTTGCTTATGACAGCCTTGCACTCGCATTGGCACAAGAAGCGATTAGCTTACAGCTGGACGCACAACTCAGCCCAGAGCAACGTTCCTTCCTGTATATGCCGTTTATGCATAGTGAATCCAAACGCATGCATGAATTTGCCCTGAAATTATTTCAACGCTTAGGCAATGAAATAAATCTAAGCTTTGAGAAAAAGCACAAAGCGATCATTGATCGTTTTGGGCGTTATCCGCATCGCAATGCACTATTAGGACGTCACTCAAGCGCTGAAGAATTGGAGTTTTTAACTCAACCGAATAGCAGTTTTTAAGTCGATTGCCCTCGACACTGTACATAGGAATAGCATATGAAAAGCGTATTAATATGCACCCCGCTGCTTGTCGTACTGACATTTGCAGGATGTGCAACGGTTCCGTCCAAACCCAGAACCTTTGACCAACTGGGCCAATTCACCACTTATCCGTTAAATAACAAAACTTACCGTGTCGGTTTCCAAGCAGACAATAACTTGAGTTATGGTACAGCTGAGGAAATTACCTTGCTCAAAGCCGCACAAACCACGGTTAAAAATGGTTTCCGTTATTTTAGTGTGGTGGATGATCCAAGTAATGCCCGCCATAAGACACCGCGCCAAGCCGTGATTTATCCGACGCCATCGTATTACCCTTATGGTTATTATCGTCGTCATCCTGCCTTTTGGCCTGATCCATTCTACGATACCCCACAAGTGGTCAATCTTGATCCAATTCAAGTGTCGTATACTATCGAGTGCTTTAAGACACAGCAGCAATCTCCTGATGCCTTTGATGCTCAAATGATTTTGCAGTCTTTAGGGCCAAAATATGGCTTGAGCCCGACAGGAGACGTGTTGCAGCCCCCTGCACCGCCTCAAAACAAAAAATAAATTAAAAGGATGACTCCATGAGTTCAGTCGAAGAAATCCACGTCCCGAGCTTACAACGAAGTAAATACTTCGCTACCATAGCACTGATCATTGCAGTGGTGTCATGGATTGCTTTCATGGTCGCGGCGCATTTTCTGCCTGAATATAAATGGCTCATCCATATTTTCATGCTTGGCGCGGAAGCAGGTGTGGTCGGTGGCTTGGCGGACTGGTATGCAGTGACTGTGTTATTCCGTAATCCTTTTGGCAGAATGCCGCTCCCCAAACTATTGCGTGACCACACCGAAATTATCCCACGCAATAAGGCCCGTATTGCCGAGTCAATGGGTCGCTTTGTACAGGAAAATTTTCTTTCCCCACAGATCGTGCAACGCAGTCTACAAAATGCTGATATCAGTTTGGCTGTAGGCCAATGGTTAGCCAGTCCCAAAAACAATCAGCAAGTGGTGCAGATGATTCAGCACACCGTGCCGAGAATCTTTGAATTTGTCAGCCAAGAGCAAATTGCACACTTCGTCCAGAACAACAGTGTGCAGTGGGTCAGAAGTACCAAGGTCAATAAACTGGCCAGTGAAATGCTGCGTGCGGTACTGGAAAATGATTTCCACCAAGATGTGTTACAGCGTGGTCTCGATCTGGCACATGAATGGATGGTGTCACATCCGGAAGAAGCACGTGATTTATCACGTAAATTATTCCAAGAATTAGGGGTCTGGAAGCTGGCCAAAGGCGCAAGCTGGATCGGCATTGATGTACAGCAACGCACCATTGATTCTCTGATTGAAAAAGTTGAATCGATGCTGGCCAATCCCGACCATCCATGGCGTCAGGATATTGAAGCCACCACCCATAAGCTGATGCTGGAACTGGCCGAACCCGACAGTGAAGCTAGCCAGCGTTTAAATCGTGGTAAAGATGCACTGCTTGATAGCCCACAGGTCCTGAATTTTATCAGTGGTGCGGTGGCGATTTTATGTGATGCGATTAAAACCGATTTAATGCAGCAAGATTCAGGCATTGCCACTAACCTACAGGCGGCGATCCAGCAACTCGGTGAAAGTCTGATTCAAAATGAAAAAGTACGTCAGGTGCTGAATGAAAAAATGGTCGGCTTGGCCATTAATTTCAGTGAGCAATATAGCGACAAGATCATTCGTTATATCAGTGAACGGATTCATGAGTGGGATTCGCGAGAAATGATTGCCAAAATCGAAAGCGAGGTGGGCGGTGATCTGCATATGATCCGCGTCAATGGTGTGATTGTCGGTGCCTTTATTGGTTTAGCACTTGGTGTGATCCGTGCCATTGTTGAAAATGTTTTGTAATATAGCGTCAATATTGACTACAAAAACCTGTCATCAATAAGATACGCGAGAAAGGTCATTCGCAACCTGCGTGATTTCAATTAAGTGCTGTTTCTGCGATGTAATAAAACCAATGCAAGAAGTGAACAGGTTTTGCGAATGACAATGCTTTTGGTTACTTTGGACGAAACCAAAGTAACTCCAGCTGAAGGCTTATCCTGAAATTAGATAAGCTCTCGGTAAGACACCGTCAAAATACATAATCCATTAAAATTCTATAGGTCATTTCAATCATGTTGCAACTTCAGTCAAAACTCCCAAGCCAAGGCGTTACCATCTTTAGTGTCATGACTGAACTCGCACAACGACTCAATGCCCTGAACTTATCCCAAGGCTTCCCAGATTTCCCTGCGCCACCTGCATTACTCGAAGCCCTCAGCCAAGCGACACTTTCAGGCTATAATCAATACCCTGCGGGTGACGGTGTATTGGCCTTAAGACAACAACTGGCAACACAATTCTTGGCACGCGATCAGTTGCAACTCGACCCAGTCACTGAAATCACCATCACCCCTGGTGCAACCATTGCGATTTTCTGTGCCATTCAAGCCTGTATCCATGCAGGCGATGAAGTAATTATTTTCGATCCAAGCTATGACAGCTATGCCCCTGCGGTTCAGTTGGCAGGTGGAAAATCAGTGCATATCCATTTAGATGCACCAAGTTTTCAGGTGAATTGGCAAAAGGTCAAAGACAGTATCAATGCCCACACCCGCATGATCATTGTCAATACCCCACACAATCCAACAGGGGCAATTTGGTCAGAACAGGATTGGCGTCAGTTAATTGAGCTGATTCAACATAAAAATATCGTGGTGCTCTCCGATGAAGTCTATGAACATCTGATTTTTGATGGGCAGAAACACCATAGTGCACTGCAATTTCCAGAATTGCGTGAACGCAGCTTCGTAATTGGTTCTTTCGGTAAAACCTATCATGTCACAGGCTGGAAAACCGGCTATTGTGTTGCTGCGCCACAACTCATGCGTCTATTCCGCCAGATTTATCAATTTGCCAATTTCTGTGGCACCACTCCATGCCAGATTGCACTGGCCAACTATATGCAACAACACCCTGAACATATTCAGGAATTGCCAAGTTTTTATCAGGCGAAACGTGATCTGTTCAATGCCCAAATTCAAAATTCACGTTTCGACTTCATCCCATCTCAAGGCACCTATTTCCAAAATCTGGATTACAGCAATATTCGCCCTGATCTTAATGATATCGAAATGTGCCAATTTCTTGCGGAGCAACATAAAATTGTGGCCATTCCAATTTCGGTGTTCTATCAACAAGCACCAGCATCATTACGTCTGATTCGTTTCTGTTTTGCCAAAACCGATCAAACACTACAACGCGCAGGTCAAATCCTCGTACAATGTTGATCAACAAAAACAAACTGAACCCTCATCTTCAACACAACTGAGAATGTTATGTTGACAAAAATACAATCGTTTCAGGATGAAGCGTGAAGGAAATTGAATGACACCACGCCAACCCTTGGTCATGCAACCGAATCTCTGGAAAACCTTTTTTGTGTTTCTGGTGCCGTTGATTGCCACCAATATTTTACAAAACCTGTCTGGAACCATTAATACCATCTTCGTCGGTCAAATGATGGGGGTGAATGCAATTGCCGCAGTCTCGGTATTCTTCCCCATCCTGTTCTTTTTACTGGCTTTTGTGATCGGGATTTCCGCAGGCTCCACGGTGCTGATTGGGCAGGCATGGGGTGCACAGAATCTGGAAAAAGTCCGTGCTGTGATTGGTTCCACCATATTTATGACCTTGATCGGCGGCAGTATTATTGCAGTCTTGGGTCTGATCTTCGCCAAACATATTCTGGAGTTACTGGGCACCGATCCCACAGTGATGCACCTGTCCTTACCTTATGTGCAATGGATGCTGGTGGGCAGTCCCTTACTGTTCGTCTATATTATCTATACTTCGATCTTGCGTGGTGTCGGTGATAGTGTGACGCCACTGATTGCACTGAGCCTCACCAGCTTGATTGGTTTGGGTGTAACCCCCGTTTTGCTGAAAGGTTATTTTGGTTTTCCGGCGTTAGGTATTGTTGCTCCTGCAATTGCAACCATTATCGGTTATGCCGCTGTGCTGATTTTCTTAGCAATTTATCTAAACTATAAAAACCATCCACTGAAAATTGATGGTCTATTGCTGCAACATATTCGCCACGATGCTGAACTGAGTAAATTAATTTTAAAACTCGGTATTCCAACAGGGATTCAGATGGTCACCACCTCCTTAGCGGGTTTGGTGATTATTGGCTTGATTAACCATTATGGTGCACATGCCACCGCAGCTTATGGTGCAGTCAATCAAGTACTGAACTACATTCAATTTCCAGCCTTGTCGATTTCGATTGCCGCTTCGATTTTTGCTGCACAAGCGATTGGTGCAGGTAAACCTGATTTATTGGCCAAAGTCACCCGTACCGCTTTGGGTATGAATTTCTTATTTACCGGTAGTTTGATTGCTCTGGCTTATTTGTTCTCAAAATATCTAATGGCACTGTTTATTACCGATCACAGCGTAATTGAGCTGGGTCAACAACTGTTATTTATTGTGCTGTGGTCGATTCTATTCTTTGGTGCCAGTGCAATTTTTGCATCGATTATGCGTGCCAGTGGTGCGGTCAATATCCCAATGCTCATCAATATTTTCACGATTGTTCTGATCGAAGTGCCTTGTGCGTATTGGTTTAGCTCATTGTGGGGCTTAACAGGCATTTGGATTGCCTATGCGCTATCCTTTGTTTGTTTATGTCTGTTCCAAGCTTTTTATTATCAATTCTTTTGGAAGAAGACCAAGATTAAGGTGCTGATCTAAAAACCACCTTCTGACGGATTTAAAAAAGCCATTCACAGAGAATGGCTTTTTTAAATGATAACAACTTACATCATCTTGGTTGCAAGCGCTGCAATACGTTGATAACCCGTTGGGAATAAACGTTGGAACGAATCCACAATACGCGCATCTGTACCAATCAATAAACGGCGTTTATCTTTCAATACCGCATTTAAAATTTGACGTGCAGCTTCTTCTGGTGGGGTGCGTAGGAACTTATCAAACTGCTTGATTGATTTGTTCGGGTCCATGCCCAAACTCTTCAAGCTGTCATTCATTTTCGCTGCTTTGGCGATATTGGTACGAATCCCGCCCGGATGTACACAGAGTGAGCTGACACCGCCCTTCTCAATATCCAATTCCTGACGTAATGATTCGGTAAAACCACGTACGGCAAATTTAGTTGCGTTATATGCAGATTGTGTTGGTTGCGAGGTTAAACCAAAGATACTGGAGATATTGATGATATGACCATCTTTGGTTTGTTTGATGAATGGCAGGAATTCTTTGGTGCCATAAACCACACCCCAGAAATTGATTCCAACAATCCATTCTAAATCTTCATAGCTCGCACCTTCGACGGTTGACCCAAGTGCTACGCCTGCGTTATTGAAGATCAAATTGACTGAGCCATGATCCTGTACAGTCTCTTGTGCCCACTGTTTCACCGCATCACGGTTTGAAACATCAAGCACTTTGGTGGTCACTGTTACAGGATACTGCTTCACTAATTCAACAGTCTGGGTCAGGCCTTTTTCATTGATATCACTCAATGACAAATGACAGCCTTGTTTCGCTAATAAAACTGCCAGTTGTTGTCCAATCCCAGAACCTGCACCGGTGATCGCTGCGACTTTATTTTTAAAATTTTTCATTGCCTATCCTTTGTACTACGAATGATACGCACATATTCGCTCAGACCATGTGCTGTTTAACCTGTAATCAATATAATTTTGACAATACGTGTTGTCAATATAGTACACTCTAGCTTTAAGACAAATGGCAATAACCAACATCCTACATGTCATAATAGGCCTATTTACATTTCATGACTGATGATGTTTAAAAGAGACAAGGCATATTTTCAAAATTTAGTTATGCTAGTCAGCATAACAGGGTTGAAATGCAACTATTAGACACACGATTTAAAGACTTTTTAGGGAACGGTTTTCTCAATGGCAACTCAAGATCAAGCGACACGCAAGAAAAACAATACCGAAGCGAAAGAACGGCAATTCAAAGGTCTGTCTTTAACTGAGCGCAAAGAAGCACGTCGTGAAAAATTGATTGAAGCAGGTATTGCAACCTACGGTACACAAGGCTTTTTCTCGGTCACAGTTAAAGATGTCTGTAATGAGGCCAAGCTGACTGAACGCTATTTTTATGAATCATTTAAGAAAAGCGAAGAGCTGTTTCAAACTGTATTCTTAAAAATGATTGAGAAAATGCAAACTTGTTTAACCCAAGCCGTTTTAATGGCTGCGCCTGAACCCAAGAATATGGTGACCGCAGGTTTGTCGGCTTTATTGGGTGCGATTAAAGATGATCCACGTATGGCACGGATTATTTATATTGATGCGATGTTGGTGCAGGATTTACATAATCAAGCCACCATTCAAGAAACGCTGACCCAGTTCGATCGCATTATTCAGGGCTTCGTGATGATCACTATGCCCAATGCCCCACATAGCACTGAAGAAGTCTCGTTGATGGCAACTGGCTTAAATGGTTATGTTACCCATATTATTATTCGTTGGGTCTCGGAAGGCTTCAAACAGCCTCTGGAAGATGTTCTGTCCGCCTGTTGTGCTGTCTTTTTGTCTTTTATCGAAACCACCTCGCAAAAAAATTAAAATCGTTTTACAGTTTTGTGACACCCAAAGCTGTTAAACTACAGTTAAGTTAAGCAGATGAATTCATTTGCTTTCTTGCGAGGTAAATTGTCATCAATCCGTCATGACTCTGCCCCATGCTTGTCACAATTTATTGCTAAATTCGACTTTATTAATTCTTTTGCAATGATATTGTCATAATTAATCTTTGTAATAAGCCTGTCATAACAACAAAACGGTTAAACCGTTACAGATTTTAAGGGTATTGCGCTGTGAAAGATGACTATATTTTAATTGTCGATGATGAGCTACCGATCCGCGAAATGATCCATACCTCTTTAGACATGGCAGGCTTCCAATGTTTACAAGCTGAGGATGCCAAACAAGCGCATCAGATTATCGTTGATCAGCGTCCTGCGCTTATTTTGCTGGATTGGATGCTACCAGGTGGCGTGAGCGGCGTAGACTTATGTCGCCGGCTCAAACGCGATGAAAACTTGGCCGAAATTCCTGTAATCATGCTGACTGCACGTGGCGAAGAAGACCATAAAGTACAAGGTCTGGACGCAGGTGCCGATGATTACATGACCAAGCCATTTTCAACCCGTGAACTGGTGTCTCGTATCAAAGCGGTGTTACGTCGTGCCAATGCATTGAGCGGTGAAAAAGTCATTGATGCCAATGGCTTATTACTAGATCCTGTCAGCCAGCGCGTCAGTTTTGGCAACAGTATTTTAGATATGGGTCCAACCGAATATCGTTTATTGGCCTTCTTCATGACCCATCCTGAGCGCGCCTACACCCGTGCTCAACTCCTAGATCAAGTCTGGGGTGGTAATGTCTATATCGAAGACCGTACCATTGATGTGCATATCCGTCGTTTACGCAAAGTGTTAGAGCCTTTTGGTGTTGATCGTTTTGTGCAAACTGTTCGTGGCACAGGTTACCGTTTCTCGACACGAGCAGATTTAGCAGTAGGTTAAAAATCCTTTATGTATGAGCCTTACCCCGTCCCTGAACTGGCACGTGAACACCAACGTTTTCGTTACAGCAGTTTATGGACATTTGCAAAACAAGATTTAAGACTGTTACTTTTTTTCTTATTGATTGCAAGCTTAGTCGGATTCGGGGTGGGTTACTTCTGGAGCTGTATTTTTATTGCCTTTGTGCTGTTTTTCATGCTACAGCTCCGCTCGCTTTATCTGGTCAATGAATGGATTTCCAATCGTCCTTATGATGTCCCACCCAATCTAAACGGGATTTGGGGTGCATTACTGTTTAATGTTTATCGTGCACAACGTCAAGAACGCATTGTTCAAGCTGAAATGGTCGGTTTGATTGATCGGGCGCAATCCTCTTTAGTGGCCTTGGCCGAAGCCGTGGTTTTAATTGATGATCAACACCAAATTGAATGGTGGAATCCTGCCGCTGAAAAACTGTTAGGGATTAGTCCTTTAGATCGTGGCCGTAATTTATTGTCGATATTGCGCCAACCCAGTTTTATTGAATATTTTAACCACAGTGATCAATCTCCTGATGGCATCCGCCTGCAAGCGCAGATGGATGAAGATCGTTATGTGCAAGTCAAACTGACCCGCTTCGGTGGCGAAAGTCGTCTATTGGTCGCTTACGACACCACACGAGTACATAATCTGGAGCAGATGCGTAAAGACTTTGTCGATAATATTTCACATGAATTACGTACACCGCTTACCGTACTCAGTGGCTATATCGAAACCTTTATTGATCAAGATGATATTACCCCACGTTGGAAACGTGCTTTTACCCAGATGCAGTCTCAAACCAAACGCATGAATGCGTTGGTCAATGACTTGCTACTATTATCTAACTTAGAAAATAATAAAAAAGTTGCTAAGAATCAGATCATTGATATGGCTAATCTGATGAACCAAATCTTTGATGATGCACGTGCCTACAATCTCGATTACGGTCATACCTTAAATCTGGATATTGATAGTCATTGTGACCTGATTGGTTCCGATATCGAAATTGCCAGCGCCTTTAGCAATTTAATTACCAATGCGATTAAATATACCCCTGCTGGCGGTATTATCACCATTGGTTGGCATGAAGATGGTGATCATGCTTACTTTACCGTACAGGATAATGGGATCGGGATTAACCCAAAACATTTGCCGCGTTTAACTGAACGTTTCTATCGTGTTGATAGCGCACGTAGCCGTCAAACAGGTGGAACTGGACTTGGATTGGCAATTGTGAAACACGTGTTGATGCAACACGGCGCATACTTAGAAATTAGCTCTAAAGAAAATGAAGGTTCGACCTTTACTGCGGTGTTCCCTAAAGAACGCTTATACCGCATGATTTAAACCTGTCAGGGAACTGCCAAGTTCCCTGAAACAGGATGTGATCATTCCACTAAAATAATATAATAAACTGTTGTTTCATTTCATCATTTCTATTTTTCAGATGTATTCCTCATGCTAAATACACCTTTTCTTCGTGCTTGTATTCTCTTACTTGGACTCAATATGCCTTTGGCAATTCATGCTGCACCGACTGACCCACTGATTGGGACGTGGAAAGTAGTGGATGAACGTACGGGTTCGTACCTGTCTGATATCGTGATTCGCAGGCATTCTGCAACCGAACAATACAGTGCCGTGATTGTCAAAATGTATCCTTCAGCCAAGGAAGCAGCACCTACCTTATGTACAGCCTGTACGGGCACCTTAAAGAATCAGCAAATCATCGGCATGGAAGTATTAACAGGGCTGAAAATGCTGAACCAAAATGAAGAATTTGGACAAGGTGTTTGGCTCAATCCTTATGATGGTCAAAAATACAGCCTGAGTGGCCGTTTAAGTAAAACAGGTAAAATGTTGAGTATCAATGCGAAAAACCCAAGCAATAATAGTTTCCGCAATATGACCTGGATTCGACTTTAATGATTTAAATTCAGCCACACTAATGATTTATATTTCACATAAAAAAGGGTGCATTTTATGCACCCTTTTTTATGAATTTAAGCATAAAACTGTCAATTAAGAACTGGTTTTGGCACTCAGCGCTGCTGGGTCAAGCAAATGGCTGGGTAAACCAAAAATATGATCAAAAAAGTAATTATAAACAAAGGTATAACAGGGGATCAGCACCATCAAACTAAAATCGAGCAAGAAGGCTTTAACTAAACTGATCTGCATCCACCAGGCAATCAACGGAATCAAAATCATCACCAAGACAATTTGAAAACCAATGGCATGTGCCACACGTCTGAGTACTGTCCTTTTTTTTGAGATCTGCTTCTTTTCCCACATCTCAAATACAGCGTTATAAACGAAATTCACCGTCACTGCGATCATCGCAATCAAGATCGACAAAGGCCCTGTATGACTGATGGTGGTGCCCGAAAGCACTGCCAATACCATCGCACAGATAAAAAAGCTAAAAACTTCATAGAAAAATACGTAAGTGACTCTTCTCTTGGTTCCTTGCATGACCACACCTTAAAATCAATAATGGGTGGATTTTACGCTTTAAATTTGATAAAAAAAGTCAATCGTCATCAGATTTACTGACAAAGGAATTGCCATGAAACTCAGTCGTGAGCAGCTTGAACTGATTCTGGAAATTATGGATCGTGGTAATTTTTCCGCAGCGGCACGTGCTTTAAATCGAGTGCCGTCCGCAGTTAGCATGGCGATTGCCAATCTCGAAGCAGAGTTGAATTTAAAACTATTTGAACGTAGTAAAAATCATCTTGCCCCCACCGAAGTCGCGCTTTCAATCGAACCGCACGCCCGACTGATTGTGACCAAATTAGGTCAGCTCGACCTGCATCTGACCGAACTTTCAACTGGACTCGAGACCAATCTCTGCATTGGCATCGCCGCAGATGTGAATCAAAAATTTTTATTGGCAGGAATTGAACAGCTGATTCAACACTATCCATTACTCAATATTGAATTGGTTAGTGCACCCCAACAGGAGCTCAAAACACGGCTACACAATAACGAAATTGATCTGTATATCGCCTATAGCTCATCACAACTCGATAACAATGAACGCTTCCGTTTGCTGGGTATGGAACAATTTGTTGCAGCCGTTTCACCCAAAGATGCGCAACAGCTGAAAGCGCATAATAAAAATGAACTGATCATGTTGTCTGAACTCAGACAGATTATTGTGGCGAGCAAGCATTATCCATTACCTGATAGTCGGGTATTGGTCTCAGATTCTTATTGGTATAGCGATAATTTATCTATGGCCATTGATATGGTGGAACAAGGTCTCGGTTGGGGTAATTTCCCCCTTTCCGTAGTGCAAACGCATTTTGCCAAACACAGTCTGGTTCGCTTAGCTTTTCTCGATACCACCAATGGGCTAGATATGCCGATTCATGCGATTTGGCCTGCGTATAAGCCACTGAGCAAATCCATGCAATTGTTGATTGAGCTGTGGCAAAAACAAATCCATCACGCATAAAAAAGCCCGACATCCTAGTCGGGCTTTTCCGTATTCCTTTCACTAGATACAACTCCTGTCATATCTCACATCCTGATGCGCAAACTTATCATTCTTGTTTTATGTTTTGGAACATCCTGTTCCTGATGAGTTCATATTAGGCAATTCAACTGAGTCGGAAAATGGGACATTGCCTCTAATTCGTGTAAGAAAAAGCGTACACTGCTGAGCTTTCTCACCCTTTAAACAGTGAGGGATTATATGGAACTAGGTACGGAAAACTTATCAATCTCCCAATAAATCAATCGGCTGCTCTGTCGTCATCACCCCCATATACTGATCATAGCTGTGTGCCAGTAGACAAATCACTACAGCAGCAATCAAGGTCAAAATCTTATTTCTCATTGTCATCGTCAGCGACCTGAATCAAGGATCTATAAAAAAGGTATAAGATTTCTTCCATCTAATCTAATATAGAAAAAACAAGCACTGATCTAATTTTGAGATATGTGGACATTCAAACAATTTAATTATCTAATCACGATTGTAGAAACTGGGGGCTTTATTGCTGCCTCGGAGAAGTTGTTTATTGCTCAATCTGCCCTGAGCAGACAAATTAAAAATTTAGAAGAAGAAATCGGTTTTGAAATTTTTGATCGATCTGAAAAGAAAATTAGACTCACACCTGCAGGTGAAGCACTGTATAAAAGTTTAAAAAGCAATATTGATCATTTAAAAAGTTCAATTGTCAGCGCCCAAAGTATCAGTCGGGGTGAAGGTCGAATCATTAAAATTGCCCATTCCAGCAGTATTGTGTTGGACCAAAGCAAGCTGGAAATTTTTGAGCAGCTTTGTGATCGTCATAACATTGATATCGAAATGAATACCCTATCCTCTGAATTACAATTGGAATATTTGTTGAATGGCACTATTGATCTGGGCTTTATTCGACCGCCGATTTATCACAATTTAAATGATGTAAATACCATCAGTTTATATACCGCACCTTTATATGTCGCTGCCCATGTCTCAGACCCATTGTTAAGTGAAAAAGAAAGTATCTCGATCCGTGAATTGGCGTCCTTAAATTTTGTCTCTGTCCCGCATAAAGCACGTGGTGGTTTAAGTTATTTGGCAGCCAATTTATGTTTAGTTAACGGCTTTAGTCCAAAAAGAACCCGAATTTATTCAAGAAAAAGGTCTCAATTGGAACTGGTCGCCAATGGCTTTGGCATTTGTATTGTGCCTGAAGAATTTAAAGTAATTTTGCCGAGCGATGTCAGACTGATTCCCCTTCAAGATAAAAACACACTTAGCGAAGTAAAACTCATCTGGAAAAAAGATGAAGACCCGATCATTAATAGCTGTGCAGACGCGATTCATGCCTATTACAGTTCCAAGCAGATGAACTTAAAAACTTACTGAGTTTTAGCTCAAATGAAAAAAGCCCGACATCCTGTCGGGCTTTTTCGTATTCCTTTCACTAGATACAACTCCTGTCATATCTCACATCCTGATGCGCAAACTTATCATTCTTGTTTTATGTTCTGGAACTTCCTGTTCCTGATGAGTTGATCTTAGGCAATTCAGCTTAGGTTGAAAATGGGACATTGCCCTGAATTGCTGTAAGCAAAAACGTACATGGTTTGGATCATGTTGCGCAAAACATGCCCAAATAACTTATACAAAATATGATTTATTTCAAATTAACCCTTTTGACCAATATGAAGATTATTTAAGAAATAAATTAAAAAAATTTATTATGTTAAGTCGAAAGTTGTTGAATGGAAAATCCTTATTTTCTTGTATTCCGGATAGGAGATTTTTTTAGATTGCAAAATGAATGAAGATTTAGACGTTTTTATGTACTATCCCGCACGCTTGTTATCTTTAAACCGTTAATAGGACAGAGCCTAAATTTAAAGAGGGACATAACTTACTTTTCTTTTCTTGACCGAAAATCAAATTGGGTTATGTCCTTTTTGTTTCAATAGCTTAAAAAATTAAGATTCGCATGAGCCTATTGATATAAGCTTTTTATGGCAACTTACAGAAAGTTATATAATGATCAGATGTATAGTATCTTTCTGAAAAATTATTTCCCCCGTCTACCTTCACAACGAGCCTAAATTTATTATATTTATCAAATTGACCTTGTTCAAAATATTTTCCTTCTACGTAACTAAAAGGACTTTTTAATTTTGGAAGTTTACCTTCATTATTTGAGAATACCTGTGTTACGATTTTGTCCTTACCTGTACCACACATATTTGCATTTTTGACACAGACTCTCATACTACGATCAAACTCTCTAACGTAGTCTGGTAGCTTGCCACAATCTGGAATTGCAGCAAAAACAGAGGATGTAAAAAATACTGAAATTATTAATATGGGATAAGATCTTATATTCATTTTCATAATTCATTCCTTATAAAATTAATACAGATAAATCGGCAGCCTTTAAAAGCTTAGCTCCTAAGACAAAGCGCAACAGAGATAAATCTGCGTGCCCCTAGACCGATATATCTATTTTGGTAGTCTAGTGCCTTAAAATGACACTAGACTAGTTTGTTGAATGGAAGCCTAACACTGCTGTCTTTTCATAAACTTTACTGGTTAAAGCATTCCAACCTTTCATTTTTGACCATTTGGATTGTTTGGGTAAATAAGAGATCCCTTTTATGAATGACTGGACTCAATCTGGGTGACTTATCATCCCAACAACGGCAATGGCATAGCTAACCAATGTACAAAGCTGAAGCGCTTAGGAAGCATCCTGAACCGTTACGCCCCAAATTTGGAATAATCCTTTATCCAGTTTGAATGTGGTTACTAATTTACCAAAGCTAGAAAGTTGTACGTCAGTGGTGTGTGTTGCTGAAGCACTCGCAGAGAAAAATGGCCAAATACCAAATGTCGCTGAGGTCTTAATCTGTTGATATTCCTGATCACTATATGTCGCATTGCTGGTAACAGTGAATTCGTAATCGCTGACTAGGACGATTTGACTGACCCGACGGGCAAGACTCCCATCAGGCTGATTGAAAAATGAACCCCAATTTCCGGCATTGCTTTGTGGATCCCAGACACTCATATCATTTTTGGCATTAATGGCGCGTTTGTACTCATTATCTGAGTACCAATTACCACGCGTAACGCTAAGTGTAGCTATCTTGTTAATTTGACCTTGGATGGTAAAACCAGAACTAGCAGCTTTTGCATTGAGCTTATCAAAGTTTGCTGTCGCACCACCATCAAATATATTCCAGAATCCACTTGCGGCTCCGTCAATTTGGGTTTGAGTCAGCGTTTTCTCTGTTTCAGTCGAGTCGAAGTCGATCGTGAACGGACCAGCCCCCGCATTGAGCTGAGTCTTGGCATTGTCTAGGGTTGGGGCATAGATTGGTAACGTTGTAATTTGACCTGATGTGCTGGTGAATTGCTGGTAGTTTGAGGTTTTTCGGACCGCATCCAAGGCTAAATTCAGTGGTGCCTGAGCCTGCTTCTGGAATGCAGAAAGAGCTCCAGGGATACTCTGAGGATCCAAGCGTTGGTTAGCAAACTTCTTGAAGACCGCCTCTTGAGAATCTTCGCTCATCGGGTTCGCGTTAAAGTAGGCATTCCTGTAATTGATCCAATTGATATAATTGTCGCCGAGATAGGTGGCGAGATCTGTACCTTGCTCAGCTAAAAGTGCTTGCAAGAGCATCTTGTAACCACCAGAAAACGTTGCCACGCTGCCTGCATCGTAAAGATCTGTGTTGGGTGGAATAGCATCAGCCATACTAAATAGGCCACTACTGTCGCTGGTTTGAAGACCTAAACTGCCCTGAGCTAGTTTAAACGAACTATCCAGACCGAGGGCTTTCGTTACGACCTCTTTCCATGCAGCATTAAGTTTTTGTACATTTGTTTGAGTATCAGAGTTCATGGTATTACCTCATATAAAGATCCTAATGATCTTTTTTAATAAAATTATTATATTTAAGCTTATTTAATATTTATTTTTAGTGTTTCTAGATTTTCTTCACAAGTAGCTTTTTAATAAAACAATAATATTCAACCATTATAAATATCAAATAGCAACTCATAAAAACTCCCCACACCATATAAAAATATCCCCAGTTCTTAAATATATTTTCCTGGAAATCAAAACTTATAATAGTTCTCTAACAAATAGAATTAAAAAAAAATAGACCTAGACTAGTTCACCGCAATATTGGCATGTATCTAATTGAAAAATAGGTTATTAAGTTAGCACTTTCCTTTATAAAAAGAGTTTTTTAAAATGAGACTAAGTCCTCAAAAATTAAAAATATTGATAAGTATGTTTTGCCAAGATAATACAGCATCTGAAACAGCAGAACTAACAAAAATAAATAGAAATACTGTGAATTATTGGTATAAAAAATTTAGAAATTTGATTTATTTAAAGAGAACAAAAATGAGATCTAATTTGGGATATACAAAAGACAATAAACATTTAAATCTCCATAAATTAGTACTATCTATTTATGAAAAAGAGAAGAATGTTTTTATAGATTTCACCCCTGTCGATGAATACCATAGGTTAATTTTTTTTTAGAAAAAACACCGATAAAAATACTAACCAAAATATGAATTACACTTTTTTAATTTCTTTAGAATATTCAAAGTTCATTTCATTTTCATCTAACAATCGGGAACTTAAATTATTTTGGATTTTTTGTGAATGCCGACTATCTAAATTTAATGGGGTTTCCAAATATTTTGATTTACATTTAAAAGAATGTGAGTGGCGATGGAGGAATGATCATTTAGAGGAAGACTTACTATCTATGGTTAAAGAGGCAAATTTAATAAAATAATACTGATTCATAAATATCATATGAAAATTTTCTAATTCATTTAATACAGTTTATACAAAAGATAAAAGCCCTTTAAACGTTTTAAAGGGCTTTTAAAATGATTTTGTAAGCTTAAATCGAATG
Source organism: Acinetobacter sp. CIP 64.2 (assembly GCF_000369645.1). Lineage (NCBI taxonomy): Bacteria > Pseudomonadati > Pseudomonadota > Gammaproteobacteria > Moraxellales > Moraxellaceae > Acinetobacter > Acinetobacter sp. CIP 64.2. Next base: position 72,166 of record NZ_KB850120.1, on the reverse strand, counting down.
ACCTAAACGCTCACCCATCACCACTGTCGAATTGGCTTTAAACTGTTCTTCCCAAACCATTTTATCTTGTTCAAATAAAACTACTGCGGTTGAGCCTAGGTAGAAGCGCCCTAACTCGGCACCTTTCTCCAATTTCATTTGGTGATGCTGCAATTCAACTTTGCCCGACGGTTTTACCTTGCCCGTTGCAACCGTTTCAATCCCAGCCACAATCATTGCACCCACTAAAACCACCGCCATACGACCCAGTTCGGTATCAAATAAACACACCATACGTTCATTACGTGCAAACAAACCTGGTACATTTTCAGCCGTGGTTTGGTTGACCGAGAACAACTCACCCGGAATATATAAAGTTTCGGTCAAAGTACCTGCCAATGGCATATGCACACGATGGTAATCTTTTGGCGATAAATACACGGTTGCAAATTGACCATCAATAAATGGTTTCGCCAACTGCGGATCACCAATCAATTTTTCAGCAGAAAAGCTTTGGCCTTTGGCTTGGAAAATATCACCCGCTTCAATTTTACCGAGCTGCGAAATCGCACCATCAGCTGGACAAACAATGCTATCCGCTTGTTCATCGATGCCACGGACACCTTCTTTTAACGCACGGGTGAAAAATTCATTAAATGATTTGTATTGCAGTGCATTGCTTTGCGCTGCAATGCTCATATCAATGCCGTATTTTGCTTTGAATGCCTGAATCACAGCAGTTTTTACCAAGACATTTTCACTTGCGGCAACTTTACCGACCACACGGCTCAGTTGGTGTTGCGGCACAAGATTCTGTGCTTTGATAAAGAGTTGCTTTTTTAAATCTGCTGCAAAACTCAAGACGGTGACTCCCCTGAAATAATAGGACTATCGAGGCGATTGCCCCATTCACTCCACGCACCGTCATAGGCTCTAACTTGCCAGTTGAGCAATCTGGCCAAAATATACGCCAAACCTGAACGATGATGAGACTGACAGTACACCACCACAGGTTGTTGTAAATTAAAGCCTAATTGTTCTAAACGTTGTTGTGTGCGTTCAAGCGGGTGTAATTTTAGATGATTTTCACGGTTTAGGGCAGTACTCCATTCAAAATGCAGTGCATTTGGGATGTGACCGCCGCGTCGCGCAGCCAAGCGCAAGCCTGTATATTCCTCGTTGGTACGGCAATCCCAGAGCTGAATATTGTCCTGTTCGACCTGTTGTAACAATTCGTGATATTCAATGCGATGCTGCTGTACCGTGTCTAAATCGATCTGGAACAGATCTGCAACAGGTTTTACGGGGTCGACTTCAGCCGTAGTCGGCAAACCTGCCCCCAACCAGCCATGAATCCCACCATTAATCAAACTGGTTCGATTAAAACCAAGGCAATGTAAGTTCCAGATTAAACGCCCTGCCCATGCGCCACCTTCATCGTCATAAACCACGACATGATGCTGAGGTGAAATATTCAGCTTCTCGATTAAAGCCTGTAAACCTGCTAAATCAGGCAATACCCCACTGGCTTGTTCTTGTTGTGCAACCAGAAATTTAGGTTGTAAATGCATTGCATGAGGGATATGCAGTTGTTCATACACCGATGCTCGGCTTAAATCGACAATTCGAATCAATTCGCTGCCTAAATAAGGCACCAATTGTTCAGGCTCAATCAGTAAACCCAGTTTAAAATCTACGTCAGTCATTGTTATGCTGTTTTATCATCCGCATTGGGGGTGATTTTAGCATAGCCGACTTTTTATCTTTGTCTGATTTTTTGCATTCGTTTAGCAGAAAAGAAGATATACCGTCTGATGAATATCCATAATGCTTTTCAGATTTAATATAATCTATCACATGAAATTGGATACTCGAAAACGTCATCCACAACCTGAGAGATATCTACAAGGTATTGTTTCTGCGAAATATAAAATAGAAGAAGAAAATGAGCAGGTTTTGTGGATGACAATGGTTTTGCCTACTTTTCCCGAAAGAAAAGTAGGTCGAACCGAAGGTTGAACCTAATATTTAAAAATGCCCAGTAAGATACCGCCATCACCATCCTCTAAACTTGTTTGCTTAGACACTAACTTCGTTCTCTTCAATCTCAAACACCTGACGCAAATACGCCAAGAAAGTATCATTATCGGTCATGGTCTTCCCAGGACTATCCGAAATTTTCGCCACCGACTGACGATTACACTCCACCAGTTTCAACACAATATTCAAAGGCTTCTGCCCCATATCATTGGTCAAATTGGTGCCTATCCCAAAACTTACCTGGAAACGATCTTTAAAATATTGATGCAATAACCATGCTTTTTCCAAATTCAGACCATCACTAAAGGTCAACATCTTGGTCTTGGTATCAATCTTGAGTTTGCGATAATGCGCATACGCCTTATCACCCCATTCATACGGATCACCACTGTCGTGGCGCAGACCATCAAATAACTTGGCAAAATACAAATCAAAATCACGCAGGAAGGCATCCATACCGACCACATCGGTCAGGGCAATGCCCAAATCACCGCGATATTCTTGTACCCATGCTTCCAAAGCAGCTTTTTGGAAATTACGCAAACGCACATCAAGTGCCTGAAAAGCCTGTAGGAATTCATGCGCCATGGTACCAATCGGGCTAATCCCCAATTGCTTGGCCAGTAATACATTACTGGTGCCGCGAAAGACTTTCGGTGCAACAGCCTGAAAGGCTTGGACCACATGTTTCTGCCATGCAAAACTATAACGACGGCGTGTGCCAAAGTCAGACACTAAAAAGGGTGGCTCTTTATCTTGTTGTTCTTGGGCATAATGTTGTAACTGCAACAGTTTTTGTTGCAGACGGCGTTCACCCTCGGCCAAAACCTCATCGCTACGGATACGACGGAAATATAATTCATTGACGATGGCCAAGACAAAGATTTCAAACATCATCGCCTGAACCATAGGGCCTTCAATTCGGATATCCAAGCGTCCAGCCTCATCAATACTGGCCTGAATAAAACGACGTTTTAACTGGAATAATTCGAGGTAATCAACAAAATCACTTTTAATAAAACGCAATGAACGCAGGTATTGTAATTCATCTTCTGCAAAGCGCAGTTCACAGAGCAAATCCAGTTGCTGATTCAAGTCATCTAAAATATCAACTAAGGGATAAACCGTGTCTTCTAAATTGCGGCAACGAAATAAATAAACACTATGTGTTTGCGGAAACTGATGCAACACCACCTGTAACATGGTGAATTTATATAAGTCGGTATCCAGCAAAGATTGAATAATGGGTGTAGACATGACTGACTTAGGATCTATTCTATTTCAAGCATTAAAGCATACTTTTAGCCAGAAATGAGGCTGTCTACGACGATGGTTATTGTTCTTGTCATAATCTTGCCTGGAGTCTTTTTAAATTCAAATAGTTAAGCAATATCCTAGCTCACTCCGAACCAGCAGGCTGGATTTCCTGCAACTGTTTCAGTTGCCCAAACTCAATCGCAAACTGCTCAGCGGTCAGTTGACCTGTTTTCGCAGCATGGGGATCACAATCCACCCGACGCAATTGCTTGGCAATGCTCCACTCAGCTTTGACAATGGCTCCCATCAATGCCGTATGTCCTCGCTTATCCCGAAGACAGCGATTGGCATTTTGATCCAGCAACAGCTGAACCGCCTCTTTCTGTCCATAATAACTCGCCATCATCAATGCGGTGTAACCTGAGTGATCTTGGATATCAATTGGAAAGCCATGCTTTAAAAATTCTTGTAAAACTTCAGTATTGCCCACTTTTGCTGCTGAAAAGAACAGCTCAATCACCTCTTCTGAGCCGTTTACCGTAGTCGATGCTGGGTTCGCATAACTCGAGATGGATAAACTACTGCACACGATACAAATTGCACAGACTGTCGCTCTTAAACCAATCATCACAACATCCTCTGAATTTAAAAAGGAGTGCCTGTAACACTCACCCTAGGTGCAGGAAAGGCGATTGAGGTTACAGGACTTGCTGGGGGTAACAATAACGGCACCTGTTACCACATACTCAACGTATTATTGGTCTTGCAATTGTGCTGCTTTGGCCTGCACATTTTTAAGGTTAACATTGAGCGACTTGGCTAAACGCGTTCCATAGTCGGCGTCTGCCTTATAGAAGTAAGACAGCATGATGGTCTTGGTTTCCATATCTTTGACTTGGCCTAAATCCGCAGTCAGGTTACGAATCAAGTCATTCTTTTCCGTTGCCGAATAACTCCGATATAACTCGCCCGCCTGTTTAAATGGCTGCTGTTTTTGAATCGCATGCTGCATCACTGTTCCTTGTAAAGGTGTAGCAACCGCACGTGCACTCTCAGTTGAAGGCTTTGGTTCAATCGTACTTGGCTCATAATTGACATGCGACTCAGTCTGTCCCATGTTCATCGCCCCTTCCTGATTATTGTTATTCACCGCGACACGAGGGCGATTTACAGGAATTTGCTGATGATTGGCGCCTAGGCGATATAACTGTGTATCCGAGTAAGAGAAGACACGACCTTGCAGTAAACGATCTTCCGATGGCTCAATACCCGGGATCAAATTGCCTGGAGCAAACGCAGATTGCTCAGTTTCCTGAAAGAAGTTCTTTGGCATACGATTCAGGGTTAAGGTTCCGACTTTGACTTCAGGCACCAGATCATTCGGCCAGATTTTGGTTGCATCTAATGGGTTGAAATCAAATTTATCGAGGTCTTTGGGATCAAGTACCTGAATATATAGATCCCATTTTGGATAGTTACCCGCATAAATGGTTTTGTACATATCATTGGTCAAATGACTCCAGTCACGACCTTGTACTTCTTTGACCTGATCTAAGTTTAGCCCTTTCACGCCTTGTTTAGAACGCCAGTTGAACTTCACGTACTTATATTCACCTTTGTCGTTATAGAATTTAAAAGCATGCACGCCAAAGCCATCTAGCGTGCGGTAGCTTTCTGGTGTGCCTAAATTTGAATAGACATAGGTCAACATATTGATTGACCAAGGCTGGCTTTTTAAGAAATCAAAAATACGATTCGGATCTTGGACATTGGTGACTGGATCAGGCTTCATCGCATGAACAAAATCAGGGAACTTGATTGCATCACGGATAAAGAATACAGGTAGATTATTGCCGACCAAATCCCAATTCCCCTGTTGAGTATAGAATTTCACGGCAAAACCATGCGGGTCACGCGCGGTTTCTGGCGAACCTTTAGGATGAATCACGGTCGAGAACCGAACAAATACGGGAGTGGTTGTTCCTGCTTTAAACATAGAAGCAACGGTCAGATCAGAAAGATCTTTGGTCGCCACAAAATCACCATAAACCCCTGTACCACGGGCATGTACCACACGCTCTGGGATACGTTCACGGCCGAAACGTTGCAACTTCTGAATCAGCTGAACATCTTGCAACAAGGTTGCACCATTGGCACCCGCTGTCATTGAGTTTTGATTGTCACCCACAGGTGCACCATTGTCTTTTGTTAAAGGAGCTGCATACGCTGTGCCGAGCATTGCCGCCATTATTGTGAATAAAAATGTTCGCTTAAACATACTGTTAAATCCAAAAATCTAAATACCTTTCCTGCACGGCAACTATACAAAGATTTTAACAATAGATAAAAAAGATAATTTTAATAAAATAAATCGAAAAATAAGATCATGGCAAATCCCCACATTTTTCAAGCTCGATGTAAAGCCGCTGAATCTGCTAGACTGCGACATCTCTACCAGACAAATTTTCACTTTTCTATGCGTGCATTAATTCAACGTGTCCTCGAAGCCAAAGTTGTCGTTGAGGGCCAAACTACAGGTGAGATCCAACACGGCCTCTTGGTGTTTTTAGGCTTAGGTAAAGAAGATAACCTTGAAAAAGGCCAAAAACTGATTGATAAGATTCTGAAATATCGGATTTTTGATGATGAGCAAGGCAAAATGGGCTGGAACCTCAGCCAAGCCAATGGTGGCCTGCTACTGGTCTCACAATTTACCCTAATGGCTCAAACCCAGAAAGGCTTGCGACCAGACTTTGGCCCCGCAATGCCACCTGCCGAGGCGCAAGCCTTATATGAGCAACTGGTTGACTATGCCCGTCAACAGTTCAATCAGGTACAAACAGGTATTTTTGCGGCCGATATGAAAGTTCATTTAATCAATGATGGCCCGGTGACGTTTAATCTGGAAGTTGAATAATCACAAAACATAAAAAAACTCCCGAGAGGGAGTTTTTTGATTACAGCTCTTTTATTATTTGCCAGTTTTTTCTTTAATAAATGCACGTGCTTGACGAATTTTCTCTTTTACCGGTTTTGGCACTTTGGGTGGAATCAATTTTGCCGCTTGGTTAAACCAAACCAATAAGCTAAAGTCGCCTTCCATTTTGATACTGCCATCTTGCATCCCCGTCATAAATGCAGTGGGGTCACCCTTAATGAGAGTCTTGACACCTTGCTCACTTGAAGCAAATTGCAAAATGAAATCTGCTTGTTGAGGGCTGCCTGCAACGGTATCAATTTTGCCATGATTCACAATAATCTGACGTGCAAAACCTAAATCTGTACCAATTTGAATACGAAATTCACGATCATGCACCAATTCAATAAACTTCGGACTCGTACGTGCCAATTGCTTCATCCGTAGCGCCAAACCTGCCACCAACAAATCAAGTGGATCAGTGCTGACATCAACGATAGGTAACTTAACCACAGGTAAAGAAGAAAGCTTCATGACAATTATGCCTACAGTATAATGATGAAAATTAAGACAACAGTATCCTAGCACAATTGTAGAGTTGTCTGTAAAAGCTTTGTTGCAGAAAATTAATACAAAAAAGGCATGCTGAGCATGCCTTTTTTGCTGTTCAAATTATTATGATTTATCGGCTAGAACATTGTTGCTGATCATCCTTATATACAGGTGTATGTTCAATATACTGGCGATTTGCCAATTGCTTTTGTGCTTGTTTATCTTCACGTAAAAGAATAAATGTAACCGTCATCATCGCGAGGCTCAAGGCAGTCAGATAACTATAGGCCACGGACATATCGAATATGGTTTGCGCACCAAAGCGTACCACCTCTAACAGTCCCCAGCACAGCATACCCGCCAACATAAAACCTAACCAACGACGATAAGGAGAAAAGAAAACAGCAATAATTGCGACAGCGATTAAGCCAAATCCAACCAACATGGTGAAATTCGCTGCTTCCATAGAAACCTCCGTCTAAAAAAGGGTGGTCTGCAATTGTGTTCAGACCTCTATTTTGTTCTGTAATCTCAAACAGTACTTGGTGTTGCATTAACGTCTTTATGCATTATGGAGGGTTTTTTTTAGAAAAGAAGAGCCTGAAATTAACCTTACGACATAAGCTGTCGCAATATGCTTTTGTCATTACATTTTTTAAAATTACAAAAGTCCTCAATCTCCATATAGCATCAATTGCGGCGTGTCATTACAAAAAAATATCGTTGTTTTATACCCTAAAAAAACTTTTTTCAGATTTTTTTTATTGTTGTTTTTCTATACATTTAGACATAAATATGACGGAATAGTGACGTCCTGAAAATCAATAAGGCCGCTTTAAAAAGCGGCCTTATTTAATACATGAATCATGGTTTTAAGCGCGATTTAAATCTTTGTCATGCATACCCAACAAATACAAAACACCATCTAAACCCACACTTGAAATCGCTTGATTGGCATTTTGACGAACCAGCGGTTTGGCACGGAACGCAACGCCTAAACCTGCAATTGAGAGCATTGGCAAATCATTGGCACCATCACCGACGGCCATGGCCTGCTCAAGTGAAATGCCCATCTTCTCGGCCAATTGACGCAGGAGTTCAGCCTTACGTGCACCATCTACAATTGCACCTTTGACCTTACCTGTCACCACACCATTTTCGACATCCAGAATGTTGGCATGGACTTCATCAATTCCCAATTTGGCTTGTAAATACTCCGCAAAATACTGGAAACCACCGGACAGGATCGCGGTTTTATAACCCAATGCTTTCAGCGTTGAAATCAGACGCTCCGCCCCTTCAGTCACCGTTAGACGTTCTGCAATTTTAGGTAAAACCGATGCATCTAGACCCTTGAGCAACGCAACACGGGCACGGAAACTTTGCTGAAAATCAAGCTCACCCAACATCGCACGTTCAGTGATTTCAGCGACCTGAGCCCCCACGCCTGCTTCTAATGCCAGCTCATCAATCACTTCTTGCTCAATCAAGGTCGAATCCATATCAAAGCAAACTAAACGACGATTGCGGCGATAGGCATTATCTTCTTGTACCGCCACATCAATATTGAGTTCACCCGATAAACTGAGGCAGGCCGCTCGCATGGCTTGTGCGTCGAACATCTGTCCACTCAGACCAAATTGTACGCAGGCACGGCGTGGGAATGCAGTTTCAACATCAAGCTCTAAACGACCCGATAATCGCGTAACCGTTTCAATATTGAATCCTTGACCTGAAACAATTTGAGTGACGGCTTGCAAATGTGCAGCCGTCAGTTCAGGCGCCAGTGCGGTGACGATATAGCGTGTTCGTCCACCTTCACTCACCCATTGATCATATTCTGCGTTGGAGATTGGTTTAAATCGCACAGTTAAGCCAATATCATGTGCTAAAATCAGAATCTCTTTCATTGCTAATGCAGTTGCAGTCTCATTATCCGAAGCCACAACAATCCCAAGGGTAAGTTGATTATGGATAACAGCCTGACCTACATCGAGTATTTGCAAAGAATGTACGGATAGTACTTGCATTAATCGAGTAAACTGATTCGGTTGATCTGGTCCTAGAAAGGATATAAGAATGATTTCTCGCATGAATTGACTCGTGGTTGAGCGACAACTATTGTAAGAATCATAACATAACCCATGAATCTATTTGCCTTGGAAGTTTAACTTGAATGCGCCTCGCCAAGGGCTATTTGCTAGCCTACTGATCGTAAGTTTTGCATTGCATACCTTTTTATTGGTGATTGCAACGACACATCAACTCAATGAAAATCGCGCCAGCCAAGGCCAGCTGATGACCAGTCAGTTAGTGGCAGATACGCTTTCCGAATTGGAACCAGCCAATACCGTTTCATTGGCATTGGTGGCCAATCGCTATGCAACCAACCCAAGTGTTGCATCCATTCGCATTTTGGATGCCAATAAACAAGTACTGGCAACCAGCGGTATGGCCAAAACCCGCCAAGGTGAAGTGTTTGTGCGCGATGCACTGCAAAATGAAAAAAAAGTAGGTACAGTTGAAATCACCTTAATCCAACCGAGCATCGGTGAAATCCTACGGACTCAATGGCTGGCTATTTTAGTTTCTTTATTTATTCATGGTCTGATTTGGTTGGCTTATCGTGCTATTGCGCGCCCAACCCGCAGTGAATACCTTGCAAAAATCAATCAGGAAAATCATCTCAAACATGAGATTCAACGCCTCACTCAAGCACTCGCACTTGAAAAACAGAATGCAGTGACTTTAGTTGCCCAAGCGCAACAACAGGCAAAAGCCCAAGCCAAACCCCGCATTGAAAAAAATCCAGTTGAGCCAATCACGCTGGACGATCAGGCTTTGGCACTTAATATCCAGTTTTATGACCCTAAGCAGTTGCTCAACAGTGTCAACCAATCTGTTTCTGTGCCTTATTTCAAACTGTGCCAACTGTTCTTGGACAAAAGTATTGATCTATGTGCCAAGCATTATCAAATTGATGCTGCCCAAATTCAGGTGGTACAAGAATTTAATGCCGACGGTGCAAGCTTGGCCACTACTTCGGAAAAAGCCCATGCACTTGAGTGTCTAATGATGGTCGGTGCTGTTTTCCAACTCTTGGCCGATGTACTGTATAAACGTTATCGTGAAGATAAACGTTTTGCCTTGCAAACCCGCGGGGCTGTTGCCAGTGCTGTCGATGCCATGCAATTAGATGCACTTGAAGCCGCAAAACGTTTGGCACAGCATTTACATGCCAAAGAAGCTGCTTTGCATTTAAACCATGAGCAACTGAAAACGATTCAGAACAACTATGAATTGGTGGCAATGCCAAACCCGAGCAATATTATGACCCGTCATGCGTTCATGATTAACGGCATGAATGAAGAATGTGCAACGCTGGCTCAAACTTTACGCACTGAAATTTTAATGGGCAAAAAAACCAGAGCTTCCACAGAGTTTGAATAAGCCTCGGCTTGACTTCTTCTAGCTCCACAGTTGAGTGATTAAAAATACAAGGCTTTGTCTCAATACAAAGCCTTGTATTTTTTCTCAGCACCCAAATATTAATGCTCTACTGGGGTAATCACCATCTGCACAACACGAAATGCCTTTGCAGGCTAAAGTGTTGCTTTGAAATTTGGCGCCCCTGTCTTTTTTATTGCTAAAGAAGCACAGGCGAAATTTTTTAAAATGCGGTAAACTATGCCAGATTTATCGAATACTAGTGCCTGAAAAGGCAACATCAAAGGTGAAAGCGAATGCCGCTGAGTCGTGTTGAAGAGCTTGTCGCAGATATTCGTGCAGGCAAAATGGTCATCCTCATGGATGATGAAGATCGTGAAAATGAAGGTGATTTAGTCATCGCTGCAACGCATGTTCGTCCAGAAGATATTAACTTCATGATCACCCATGCACGTGGACTGGTCTGCCTAACACTGAGTCGTGACCGTTGCAAACAGCTCAACTTGCCATTGATGGTTGATCAAAATGGCGCACAACACGCGACCAACTTTACGCTCTCCATTGAAGCTGCGGAAGGAATCAGCACAGGGATTTCAGCAGCTGAACGTGCGCATACCATTCGCACTGCGGTTGCTGCACATGCCAAACCAAGTGATATCGTGCAACCAGGTCATATCTTTCCTTTGATGGCACAACCTGGCGGTGTATTGCATCGTGCAGGTCATACCGAAGCAGGCTGTGACTTAACCCGCCTAGCGGGTCTAGAACCTGCCTCTGTGATCTGTGAAATTATTAACGATGACGGCACCATGGCGCGTCGTCCTGATTTAGAAGTATTTGCAGAAAAACATGGCTTAAAAATTGGCACTATTGCGGATCTGATTCATTACCGCATGACCAATGAACAAACCGTTGAACGTCTGTCTCAAGAAAGCATTGAAACCGAATACGGCGCATTTGAACTGTATAAATACCGTGAAATCGGTAATCCAGACATTCATGTGGCGTTGGTGAAAGGTGACCCAAAGCAAGGGGTGACCACGGTACGTGTTCATGGTTTCAGCCCAATTCGTGACTTATTAAAACTCAACAAAGCCGATGGTTCATCTGCCTGGAATTTAGATCATGCAATGAAAACCATTGCAGCAAGTGATCGTGGTGTGTTGGTGTGGATTGGTCAGGATCATCTGGAAGATTTAGGGCCTGCACTGAATAGCTTAAATCAGCCAAAACCGCTGAAATCCAATGCAGCATTATCCCATCAATACCAAACGATTGGTGTCGGTGCACAGATTCTACGTGATTTAGGTGTTGAGAAGATGAAGCTGCTCAGCTCGCCGCTTCGCTTCAATGCCTTATCCGGATTTAATTTAGAGGTAGTGGAATACATCACTGCCGATCAAATCACAGCAAAATAATCGAGGTTGCTATGGCAATTCGCCGAATTGAAGGTTTATTACATCTCGCAAGCGAAGGTCGTTATGCGATCTTAGTCGGTCGTTTCAACAGCTTCGTGGTTGAACATTTACTCGAAGGTGCAATCGACACCTTAAAACGTCATGGTGTTGCAGAAGACGCGATTACCGTGATTCATGCACCTGGTGCATGGGAACTGCCAATCGTTGCAAAAAAACTTGCTGCATCAAATAAATTTGATGCCATCATTGCTTTAGGTGCAGTGATTCGTGGTAGCACACCACATTTTGATTTTGTTGCAGGCGAATGTGCAAAAGGTTTAGGTGTGGTTGCACTTGAAAGCACAATGCCGGTGATCAATGGTGTCTTAACCACAGACAGTATTGAACAAGCAATTGAACGTTCTGGTACGAAAGCAGGTAACAAAGGTAGCGAAGCTGCATTGACTGCAATCGAAATGGTTAACTTATTAAAGGCAATTTAAAGCATGTCGCAAACACTTCAGGCCGCTTATGCAGCGAAACGCAAAGCACGTCGTTTTGCTGTACAAGGGATTTATGAATGGCAAATGAGTCATAACCCAGTCCATGAAATTGAAGCACGTACCCGTGTTGAAAATGCCATGCACAAAGTTGACCTTAACTATTACCATGAATTGCTCACTCAAGTGGTTGCTCAACATGAAGCTTTAGATGAGTTACTCATCCCTGTACTTGACCGTGAGTTAAATGCCCTGGATGGCGTAGAACTTGCCACTTTACGATTAGGTGCCTATGAACTCCGAGATCACCTCGAAGTTCCGTACCGCGTTGTACTTGATGAAGCGATTGAGCTAGCTAAACACTTTGGTGGTGCAGATAGTCATAAATACATCAATGGTGTATTAGACCGTCTTTCATCGAAGCTTCGTGAAGCTGAAAAACAACAAGCAAAATAATAGGCTTGTGTTACATGGCTGAGTTTTCAATTATCGAGCGTTACTTTCAGCGAGCATCCAATTCCGATGTGAGCTTGGGTATCGGCGATGACTCAGCCATCGTTACTCCCCCGCCCTTACAACAATTGGTGATCTGTGCAGATACGCTGGTTGCTGGACGACATTTCCCCCTAGATACCGCTGCCCATGCAATTGGCTGGAAAAGTGTGGCTGTCAATTTATCTGACTTGGCGGCAATGGGAGCAAAACCCCACAGTATTTTACTGGCGCTTAGCCTGCCCAGTATTGATCATGACTGGTTGGCTGGCTTTAGTCAGGGTTTATTTGATTGCTGCGATCAATTTACTGTGAGTCTGATTGGCGGAGATACCACTCAAAGCACTCAACTCAGCATTAGTGTGACCGCTTTAGGCTGGATTGAACAAGGTCAGGCCATTACCCGTGCAGGCGCTCAGGTGGGTGACTATATCTGTGTCAGTGGACAAATTGGTGATGCCGCCTTTGGATTGCAGCATTTGGGGCATGCCTTACAACAACGCTTAGATTACCCAACACCACGTTGCCAGCTCGGCCAACAGCTAAAGGGATTGGCATCAAGTATGATTGATGTATCAGATGGACTTGCCCAAGATCTCGGACATATTTTAAAAGCCTCTCATGTCGGTGCCAAACTACAGCTTGATCAACTTCCCCTCGATCCCTCGCTCAAACAACTGGATCTGCAACAGGCTTGGCATTATGCACTCGCAGGTGGTGACGATTACGAATTATGCTTTACAATATCACCGCAAAACTTTAAACAACTGTCGCGACAACAATTAGATGTTCCGCTTACAATAATCGGCGAAATTACCCCAAAAACAGGATTGTTATTTGAGTATATGGGTGAAATTACCCCATTACATGTTCATGGATACCAACACTTTGCATAAGCCTCCCATTCAATTTAGCCAAATGAGCTGGCTAGACCGTTTCATCGTTTTCTGTGGTGTCGGGTTTGGCTCGGGTTTAGCTCCTAAAGCCCCTGGAACCTTTGGTTCAGCCTTTGCATTGCTGTTTATTCCCGTCTGGTTATATCTTGGTTTATCCGCCAGCTTGGTGGTGGTCATTTTAATGTCTGTGATTGGCATTTATATTTGTGGCCATACCGCAAAAGTCATCAATGTGCATGATGACGGACGTATTGTGTGGGATGAATTTGCGGGACAATCAATTACCCTCCTTCCTTTGCTTTACTTAGGGCAGATGAACTGGCCATGGGTCATTGCGGGCTTCGTTTTATTCCGTATATTTGATGTCTGGAAGCCATTTCCAATCAGCTGGGCAGACCAAAAAGTCTCTGGCGGCTTAGGAATTATGCTTGATGACATCATCGCTGGCCTCTGGGCAGCGCTGTGTATTTTTATTCTCCACTCTTACCTTTGACTTAAGCCATTTAGAGTTAGTTATGTCAACAACTGTTATTATTCTTGCAGCAGGGAAAGGAACGCGAATGCGTTCACAACTACCAAAAGTATTACAACCCCTCGCAGGCCGTCCGTTGCTTGGACATGTCATTCAAACAGCAAAAAAACTACATGCCCAAAACATCATTACCATTTATGGACATGGTGGCGATTTGGTCAAGCAAAGCTTTGCAGCGGAACAAATTGAATGGGTTAAACAAGCTGAACAACTTGGCACAGGCCATGCTGTGCAGATGACCTTGCCTGTATTACCGCAGGATGGCATCTCATTGATTCTGTATGGTGATGTCCCCTTGGTTCGTCAAAGCACGCTGGAACAACTGCTCGAGGCATCAAGCCAATCAGGGATTGGTATGATTACCCTGAATGTCGAAAATCCAACAGGTTATGGTCGTATCGTTCGTCAAGCGGGCAAAATCCAAGCCATTGTTGAACATAAAGATGCCAATGAAGAACAACGTCAGATTCAAGAAATTAATACGGGAATCTATTGTGTCAGCAATGCCAAATTGCATCAATGGCTACCCAAACTCTCGAACAATAACGTTCAAGGTGAATATTACCTGACTGATATTGTGGCAATGGCGGTTGCCGATGGCTTGGAAATTGCCTCTATTCAACCAGAGCTTGAATTCGAAGTTGAAGGCGTTAATGATCGTTTACAACTTGCAACCTTAGAGCGTCAATTCCAGCAGCAGCAAGCCAAAGAGTTGATGCAACAAGGTGTCCACTTAATTGATCCAAATCGTTTTGATTTACGTGGCAGCCTGCAATGTGGTCAGGATGTGCAAATCGATGTCAATGTCATTATTGAAGGTGACTGTGAGCTTGGTGATAATGTCCATCTTGGCGCAGGCTGTATTTTAAAGAATACCCGTATTGCTGCGGGTACCAAAGTTCAGGCCTATAGCATTTTTGAAAATGCTATAGTCGGTGAAAACGCCCAGATCGGCCCTTTCGCCCGTCTACGTCCAGGTGCCAACCTTGCCAATGATGTCCATATCGGCAATTTTGTTGAAATCAAAAACTCAACAATTGGTCTAGGATCTAAAGCCAATCACTTCACTTATTTAGGTGATGCCGAGATTGGTGTAGGCTGTAATATTGGTGCAGGTACCATTACCTGTAACTATGATGGTGCCAATAAACACCGTACGATTATTGAAGACAATGTGTTTATCGGAACCAATAACTCACTGGTTGCACCCATCAAGATTGGTCAAGGTGCGACCACAGGTGCGGGGTCAACCTTAACCCGAGATGTGGCTGACCATAGTTTAGCTGTCGAACGATCAAAACAGTTTGAAAAAGCAAATTATCAACGTCCCCAAAAACTGAAAAAATAAGAGGATAAAATTATGTGTGGTATTGTTGGTGGCGTTGCTGAACGTTGTGTAACCGATATTCTCATTGAAGGCCTAAAACGCCTCGAATATCGTGGCTATGACTCTGCAGGATTAGCCTTACTGAATAATCAGAATATTTTACGTGAACGTCGTGTTGGCAAAGTCGCTAATTTGGCTGAAGCGGTATCAGAACAAAATTTAACGGGAAATGTCGGTATTGCACATACCCGTTGGGCGACACATGGTAAACCAACCGAAAATAATGCGCATCCGCATGTTTCTGGCAATGTCGCCGTGGTTCATAACGGGATCATTGAAAACTACCAAGAACTGAAAGATGAATTACAAGCACTGGGCTATGTATTTACATCGCAAACCGATACCGAAGTGGTTGCACATCTTGTTCATCATGCATTGCAGCAAACCGATAGCCTACTCGAAGCGGTGCAAAACATCCCCCCTCGCCTTAGAGGGGCTTATGCGCTTGGTATTATTCATACGGCCCATCCTGATGAGCTGATTACCGTTCGTGAAGGTTCGCCACTCGTCATTGGCGTAGGGATAGGTGAAAACTTTATCAGTTCAGACCAATTGGCCTTATTGCCAGTGACCAATCGCTTTGTGTACTTGGAAGAAGGCGATATTGCACGCTTAACTCGTACTAGCATTGAAGTTTTTGTCAATGGTGAAGCTGTTGAACGTCCAGTGAAAGAATTGGATGCAACGGTGAGCAATGCCTCTAAAGGTGAATATAAGCACTTTATGCTCAAAGAAATTTATGAGCAGCCTGAAGCCATTCAGCAAACAATTTCCCAAGCGCTCAACGGCAATAGCTTACGTGATGATTTTCTCAGTCATGCCAATGCTGATTTTGCAAAAATTCAACAAGTGCAAATCATAGCCTGCGGAACCAGCTACCATGCTGGAATGATTGCCAAATACTGGTTTGAAGCATTGATTGGCGTGCCTTGCCAAGTTGAAATTGCAAGCGAGTTCCGCTACCGCAATCCAGTAATCGTCGCCAATACCCTATATATCTGTATTTCACAATCAGGTGAAACCGCGGATACTTTAGCGGCATTACGTGAAACACAAAAACGTGCGAAAGCCAACAACCTTGATATCAGCACCATGACGATTTGCAACGTTGCAACTTCATCTATGGTTCGTGAAACAAATCATCACTTGCTGACACTGGCAGGGCCGGAAATTGGCGTGGCATCAACCAAAGCCTTTACTACCCAACTTGCCGCATTGATGTTATTGGTACTAAAAGTGGGTCAAGTGAAACAACGTTTGTCTGCGGACAAGCTTACAGAAATTGCAACTGCGTTATGGCACTGCCCGAAAATTATTTTAGATACCTTACAAGGTGATACTGAAATTCTTCGCCTGTCTGCATTATTTGTTGAAAAAAATCATTGCTTGTTCTTGGGCCGTGGTACGAATTTCCCGATTGCACTTGAAGGTGCATTGAAACTAAAAGAAATTTCGTACATTCATGCTGAAGGCTATGCCGCAGGTGAGCTCAAACATGGCCCATTGGCATTAGTCGACAATGACATGCCTGTGGTGATCTTGGCACCTCATGACGATATGCTGGATAAACTTAAATCCAACATGGAAGAAGTACAAGCACGTGGTGGTGAGTTATTTATCTTTGCAGATGAAAACAGCGGCATTCACGGCAAAGATCGCCAACATGTCGTACACGTCCCAGCAGTTAATGAATGGTTAGCACCTATTGTCTACAGTATTCCTGTGCAGTTGCTTTCTTATCATGTTGCTGTATTACGTGGAACAGATGTGGATCAGCCTCGAAACCTTGCCAAGAGTGTGACCGTAGAATAAACCATGAGATAGAAGAAGGGTTTGCCCTTCTTCTATCTTTTTATTTATTAGAATAACAACACAATGGTTTTATGCCACATAGCGCGTGGTTTTATGATTCAGTAGAATAATCGAATTCAAAATGATCACACCCAAAATCGAAATCAAAATCAATTTCCAGTCCACAAATAATAATGACGTGGACAAGATTGCCATATCCAGCCCCAACTGAACTTTACCTGCTGGAATATTAAAACGTTCCTGTAAATACAAGGCCAGCAAATTAATGCCCCCTAAACTTGAACGATGTCTAAATAAAATCAGAAAGCTCACCCCCATCAATACATTGGCAAAAATGGTGGCATAAATTGGATTGACATCTGAAAGATGGAAAAACTGCGGAATAAGCTCACTAAATCCCGCTAGCAATGTCACGGCAATAAAGGTTTTCACCACCAGTGCGATCCCCATCTTTTTATAGGCAAAATAATAGAATGGAATATTGATTAGGAAAAATAGCGTACCAAATTTGATGTCTGTAACGTAATGGAGTAACAAAGATAGACCAGCCGTTCCTCCACTCATAATGCCAGCTTGTTTTAATAAGATCATGGCAAAAGAAAGGATAAATGTCCCTGTCAACATGGCCAATGCATCTTCAATCTTGGAATGTTGGTCGATGACAGACACGACTGGACTTACCAGAGATACATTTTGCTCGGTATTCATAAGGCATAACTCAAAAACAGAACAGCAGAAGGGAGAGACGTCTTCAAGCAAAGACATGCCATATTTGATCATTTTTATTTAAATTTCGCAATTTATTCTTATATTTTTGGCATAAATGCAATTTATATTCAAAATAATCCATTTCGAATAATCTATATGCTTTGACCTGTGTTGCTTTGGCTTGGTACGAGATAATCTGACAACGAGATCCGTTTTTTATTTAATTGCAATCCCGTTTTCTTTCAACTTTTCCAGCACAATCGAAGTATTGAGATTACTGACACCAAAGTTCTTGGAGGATAAAATCCCGATCAGCTTGACCATTTCATCGAGATTTTTAACTGCAACTTTCAATGCAAAATCATAGCTGCCTGTCAGTTTATGAATATCTTTGACTGCCGGCTCATGCATTAAAAATTCAACAAAGCGATCATGGGTTGCATCACTATAATTTTGCAATTTTACCTCAATAATCCCCATAATCGGTGCCGGATCAGCACTCAATGCGATTTGTGCATAATAACCCGTAATAATCTTCTTCTGCTCAAGCTGCACACGGCGGCGTGAACATTGAGAGGTCGATAACCCGACCAATTCAGCGAGTTCCTGATTGGCCAAGCGTCCATTCATCTGTAAATGATGGATAATTTTTTGATCAAAATCATCAAGTTCAACAGTCATAAAACGCTCAATTCAGGTTTAAGGCATAATTTAACAGATGCTGATGCACCCGCTTTCGCAGTTTAGCGCCTTTAGATCAGATAGCTCAAGCTTATGCCAAAATTACAGTCGATTGAATCCGCTGAACCCCTTGCTCTAACATCTGTTGCCACGCCTGTTGCAGTGAACCATTCAAATCAATCGCTTTACAGGCATCTTCAATCACATAGGTTGTGAATCCCATCTGTGCAGCATCCAGTGCCGTCCATGCGACACAAAAATCAGTGGCAATCCCGACAAGGTAGACCGTATCGATTTGATGTTCTTTTAAATAGCCCTGGAGACCCGTCGGAGTTTTGCGGTCCGCTTCCATAAAGGCAGAGTAGCTATCAATCTCCACATGGAAGCCTTTACGGATAATCAGCTGTGCGGTGGGAATATCCAGCTTGGGATGAAATTCAGCATCCTGTGTGCCCTGTACACAATGCTTTGGCCACAAGACCTGAGTCCCGTAAGGCAACTCAATGGTCTCAAAAGCTCGTTTATCTAGATGATTATCAGCAAAGGAGACATGCTGATCAGGATGCCAGTCCTGCGTCAGGATTACCGTATCAAACTGTTGTGCCAGTTGGTTAATCACAGGGATTATCTGATCCGCATCCGTGACTGCCAAGTTTCCACCTGGGGTAAATCCATTTTGCACATCGACCACAATTAAGGCGCTGTGTTTTGAATCAGTTTGCATCTCATTATTCAATCTAGATTACTCCCGAGTACAATACCTTGCCTCATCTCATCTGGCTAGCCAACCCGATATAAACTTTTCTTAAGATGAAAATCATTCAGCTTAAAGATGAAGGAAAGTTTTCAGCTGTTTGACTAAAGCATATTGTTCTTATGCCGCTGATCAGTCATAATTTGCATAATTGTCATTCAATCGAATTCATTATTGAACGGCGAATCAAAATACTGCAACCATCCAATATTTCGTTTCAACTAATTCAATCTCGGATGGGAAAATAGGATAGTTTTTTAAAATGACTCAGCTAGCACAGAATATTCAAGGTTCAATTGTCGCACTCGTCACCCCTATGTTTGAAGATGGTCGCGTAGATTGGAAGAGCCTTGAGAAGCTCGTTGAGTGGCACATCCAACAAGGTACACATAGTATTGTTGCTGTTGGCACAACGGGCGAAGCCTCTACGTTAAACATGGAAGAACACACACAAGTCATCAAAGAAGTGATTCGTGTAGCCAATAAACGCATTCCAATTATCGCGGGTACAGGTGCAAACTCGACTCACGAAGCAATCGAACTCACCAAAGCAGCCAAAGAACTCGGTGCCGATGCCGCATTGCTCGTTACACCATATTATAATAAACCCACACAAGAAGGCTTATATCAACACTATAAAGCGATTGCTGAAGCCGTTGATATTCCACAAATTCTTTATAATGTTCCAGGCCGTACCGGCGTTGACATGCAAAATGAAACCGTGATTCGTCTTGCTGATGTTAAAAACATTGTTGGGATTAAAGATGCAACAGGTGATGTACCTCGTGGTCAAGCGCTCATCGAAGGTTTAAAAGGTAAAATTGCAGTGTACTCAGGCGATGATGAAACTGCTTGGGAACTGATTTTACTGGGTGCGAAAGGAAACATCTCGGTTACGGCCAATGTTGCACCAAAACAAATGAGCGAAGTTTGTGAAGCCGCCTTGGCTGGCGATCAAGCCAAAGCACAGCATTTGAATCAACAAATTGCAAATCTACACAATATTTTGTTTTGCGAATCAAACCCAATTCCTGTGAAATGGGCGTTGCATGAGATGGGATACATTAGTACAGGTTTACGCCTGCCTTTAACCGCTCTCGCAGAACAATATCGTGAACCGCTCCGCACAGATTTAAAAACTGCGGGCATTATTTAATACGAGCAATTTATGATGCAATTACGTCTTGGTGTTGTCCTTGTCATTTCAGCTTTAAGTTTGGCTGGTTGTGGTCGTTTTGCCCTCAATAATCATTCTTTAGATTATAAAAAAGCGCAAGCGCTTGAACCTCTCAAATTCCCTGAGAATGCAACGGTAAGACCATTCACGCCATTGTATCCAGCACCAACGGTTGACCCACTTGCGATTCAACATGCGCCAACATTTGAGAATAAAACTGGCAACCGTTATGCATTACCTCGTCCAGAGTCAATGCAAACCGCAAGCAATAGCACTGAAGCGACAGTAACCCGCTTAGGGCGTCCACAACTGGTGATGGATGGCAATAAAAATCCATTATTGAAGGTGGAAGGCCCAACGGCGACTGCGTGGCAATATGCCTTTGCTACCGTGAGCAGCCTCAACTATAAAGTCATCTCGCAAGCAGATCATGGCTATGAAGCAACGATTAAGGTGAATGATCAGAACTACGTGTTAAAGCTGTCTGCGGTAGGCTCAAACAATACTATTGCCCTCTTCAAACCTGACACCACGTTCGCAGACCCAGCGGTTGCGACTGAAGTGTTAACCCAGATTTACCAAAATTGGCCAGCCTAGTCGTTTACTAGGCATTTTTTTTCAAAAGGTTCCTCCATGTTAAAACAAACCTTGCTCTATACTGGTAAAGCTAAATCTGTATACGAGACAGATAGCGCTGATCACCTGATTTTGGTCTTTCGTGATGATGCTTCAGCATTCAATGGCGAAAAAATTGAGCAACTCGATCGTAAGGGCAAGGTCAACAACCGTTTTAACGCCTTCATCATGGACAAATTGGCTGCAGCCGGTATCGAAACGCATTTTGAAAAACTGCTTTCTCCAACTGAAGTATTGGTGAAAAAGTTGCACATGATCCCGGTTGAATGCGTAATTCGTAACTACGCAGCAGGTTCACTGTGCCGTCGTTTAGGCGTTGAAGAAGGTAAAGAATTAACGCCTCCAACCTTTGAATTGTTCTTTAAAGATGACGCGCTTGGCGATCCAATGGTAAACGAATCTCAAGCGATTGCTTTGGGTTGGGCAACCGCTGAACAACTTGAAAAAATGAAAGAACTCACTTACCAAGTGAATAATGTACTCAAAGCATTATTCGATGCAGGTAATATGATTCTGGTTGATTTCAAACTTGAATTTGGCGTGTTCCATGACCGTATCGTGTTGGGTGATGAGTTCTCTCCAGACGGTTGCCGTTTATGGGATAAAGACACCAAGAAGAAACTTGATAAAGATCGTTTCCGCCAAGGTTTAGGTGGTGTGGTTGAAGCTTATGAAGAAGTCGCTGCCCGTTTAGGCATTAACTTAGACGATATCTAAGTTAGATTAGGCCGTTACTGCTTCTGAAAAACCAGTCCGCTCGGGCTGGTTTTTTATTTTCGTTTCAAAAAACAACTTCATTTTAAATATCAATATTCTATAAATCATTTACTTAAAAAACATCATTTTCAGCTTTGCAAATTTTGTTCTAATCTTATGTTTTTATATTGTTTTTGAAAATATTTTGATGCTCCTACCATGTTCACAAATGTTTACAGAACTTGAGTTAGAACATCAACATGAATACTCCCCAGACCAAAACCTTTCCCTTTCGTCTCAGTACGAGTCTGATTCTACTGGCCCTGTATAGCAATCTACATGCAGCAGAAAACAATCCTATCGAACCCGAACAGGTCAAAACACTCGCGACGATTGTGGTGACAGGAACCCGTGCCAACAATCGCTCACAAACCGAATCCTTACAGCCGATTGATGTGATTAGTGCCAAAGAGCTAACTGAACGCACTGGTTCCAACGAACTGGGCACAGCCTTATCACGGATTATCCCTTCAATTAATTTTCCCCGCCCTACCGTCGTCGATGGCACTGAACTGGTTCGGCCTGCACAACTGAAAGGACTCGCACCTGATCAGGTACTGGTTTTGGTCAATGGTAAACGTCGCCATACAGGGGCTTTTATCAATCTCGGCGGGACCATTGGCCGAGGTTCTGCGCCCACTGATTTAAATGCCATTCCCATCTCGGCGATTAGCCGTGTCGAAGTGTTGCGTGAAGGTGCATCGGCTCGCTATGGTTCTGATGCGATTGCAGGCGTGATTAATATTATTTTGAAATCCAATCCAAAACATGGCGAAGCAGGGATTAAATACGGCATTTATAACAAGGGCGATGGTGAGCAAAAACAATCTTTTGTGTCAGGTGGCACCCAACTGAATCATTATGGCTATGCGATTTTTTCAGGAGAATGGCAGGATAGCCAAGCCACCAACCGTGCAGGACCTGACTTGCGTGATCCGAAATCAAGCACCTATGGGCAACGCACTTTCCGCTTTGGTGATCCAGATTCCGATGAAGTCAAAGCAGCCATCAATCTGGGCTACGATCTCAGTGATAACACGGAACTGTATTCCTTTGCCACCTATAGCCACCGTAATGCCGAGACTGCGGGATTCTATCGTTTAAGCAATGCCTCCAATAATATTCCTGCCCTCTATCCAAATGGCTATCTGCCAATCATACAAGGACAACTGGATGATTTTGGCGCGGTGGCAGGGATCAAAGGTGATTGGTCAGCATGGCATTATGATGCTTCGGTCAATTATGGCTTAAATCGTTATGATGTCGATACCAAAACGATTAATGTCGATCTCTATAAAGACACCGCTGCCACCCCTTTTGGCTTCCAAAATGGTACGCTGAAAAATGCTCAAACCGTGGTGAATTTCGATCTTTCTCGAGCGTTTAATCTCGCAGCACTCGCCAGCCCACTGAATGTTGCCTTTGGAACGCAATATCTGAATCAGAAATATCAGATTCAAGCAGGTGATCCTGCTTCTTATTATAAAAGTGGCTCTTCTGGTTTAGCCGGTTTTCGTGCTGCTGATGCAGGAGAATGGTCACGCGACAGTTATGCGGCTTATCTGGATTTAGAAGCCAATTTAACTGAAAAATTGTCTGCATCTACAGCCTATCGCCATGAATATTACAATGATTTTGGTCACACCGATAATGCATCCCTGTCTTTACGCTATGCCATTCATCCTACGCTTGCAGTCCGTGGCAGTGCCTCTACAGGTTTTCGTGCACCAAGCTTAGCGCAACAATATTTTGCTCAGACCTCCTCCCAACTGGTCAATGGTCAGTTGGTTGAAGCTGGCACTTTTCCAACCAGCTCACAAGTGGCGCTATTACTCGGTGCCGAACAGCTGAAACCAGAAAAATCAAAAAACTATAGTGTGGGTCTGGTACTGACGCCGACAGATCAGTTGTATGTGACCCTGGATGCGTATCAAATCGACATTGATCACCGCATTAGCCTGTCTTCCAATATCAATGCCAGTAGCAATACAGTACGTCAATATCTGAATTCAAATGGCATCAGCAACACCAACTTCAGCACCATCCGTTATTTCAACAATGCCAGCGATACCCGGACCCGCGGTGTTGATTTAGTCGCGACCTATAAGTGGACGGACTTGCCTTATGGGGAACTGAATAGCTCTTTGGCTTATAACTACAATAAAAATAAAGTCACTCATGTAGATGGCAATCCTGCGATCTTAGATGCATTGGGAATCAATCTGACCCGATTGGACCGTCGAGAGCAATATGGTCTACTTGCCGCGAGTACCCCTGAACATAAATTCAGTTTAGCGAATGACTATAAGCTTGGAAATTTCAGTGTGAATACCAATCTCACCCGCTACGGCAGTTTTAAGACCTTTAATAATTCAGGCGCAGCCAAAGACCAAAAATTCTCAGCCAAATGGTTACTGGACTTAGCCCTGTCTTACCAATATCAAAACTGGAACTTTACCGTGGGTGGCGACAATATTACCGATGTTTATCCTGATAAGGATGTATATGACATCAACCAACCGACTGGGGGAAGCTTACCGTATAGCCAGTTCTCGCCTTTTGGCTTTAATGGTGCGTTCTATTACGGCAAGATCAATTACCGTTGGTAGAAATAAAAACCGAGCGTTTTAGCTCGGTTTTTTTATGCTTTTAATGGCTTGAATCCTGATAAATCAGCTTGCCTTCCTTATAGGTGGCCCACACTTTAATGTTTTTAATCTCACGACTCGGTACGGTCAGCGGATTCTGATCCAAGATCACCAAGTCAGCCAACTTGCCTTGAGTTAATGTGCCCTTGGTCTGGTCTTCAAAATATTGATACGCCGCCCAAGCTGTCATCGATTTTAATGCCAGATAAGGACTGATTCTTTCATCTGCGCCCAGTACATAATCCGTACGTGTCACTCGATTTACCGTGGCGTCCAGCATCATCATGCTACTCGGTGGTACCACCGGGGCATCATGGTGCTCGGTAAAGATCAGATGCTTGTTGAATGCCGTTGCCGTTGGCGAAATACGGGCAGCTCTGGTCTCTCCAAGCGTTTGTTGGCGATGCCAATCCCCCCAATAAAAAGTATGTAAAGAGAAAAATGACGGAATAATATCAAGTGCTTTGAGCTGATCCAGCTGATCATCCCGAATGGTTTGCGAATGGATCAGTACACTGCGGCGATCTGCTTTGCCTTGTTTTGCAGTGGCATCTTTTACCGCGCCAATAAACTGATCAATGGCTGCGTCACCATTGGCATGGGCCAGTACTTGCCAGCCTTGCTTAAAGGCTAAATTGATATAGTCCTTGACCTGTTGATCATTACTGATCGCAGGATAGCCTCTATAAGTCTTATCTTTACCTTCAGGTGGAACTAAATAGGGCTGTGTCAGCCAAGCGGTCTTCCCCTGAGGTGAGCCATCTAAGCTAATTTTGACTCCGCCAATACGAAAATGATGATCATACTGATGGCTACTGCCTTGCTTAAGCATATAGTCTTGACTGGTGGTGATATCAGGGTAAGACACCACATCAATCGGCAACCGATTTTGCTGAGCCAAAGCATGCCACATTTCCGTGGTGCCCTGATCAGCCCGCCCTTCCTGAACCGTGGTGAAGCCATTTTTCACATAGGCAGCAATGCCTTTTTCTGCAATCTGAAACATCACTGCAGGGGGTACATCTTTAAAAATTGAGCCGATCGCAGTAAATAAAGCCGATTCTTCCAATACACCATTTGGTACGTTTGAACCTGCTTCACGGCGAATCACTCCACCCGCTGGATTTGGGGTATGTAGATCGATCTTCAGTAATTCCAGTGCTTTATGATTGACCGAAGCCAAATGCCCCGATTGATGCAAGATCATCACTGGCTGATCTTTGGAGACCCGGTCTAGATCGGTTGCCGTCGGATGGCGTTGCTCAGTCAGTTGCGCATCATCATAACCATTACCCAGAATCCAGCCGCCCATGGTTTTAATTACAGCAGGATTCTGAGCTTCCCATTGCGTCAATACATTCACCAGAGAATTGATATTTGAAACCTGCCCATCAGGCATCGGGTAAAGATTGGCGACCATTTGATGGAAACCGACCATATTCACATGACTATGCGCATCAATAAAGCTCGGTAATAAGGTTTTATTTTTTAGATCAATCGACTGAACTTTTCGATCCGCCAAGCGTACTGCCTGCTGCTTAGACCCGACAAAACGAATCTTTCCATCTTTGACCAGGATGGCTTCTGCATATTCAGGTGCATCGCCCGACATAGTGAGAATTGGACCACCATAAAACAGCTGTTCTGTTGCTGTGACGGGTACTGCTGTGCTTGCGCAGCCTGCCATCGCCACCGAAATCGAAGTGAATAGGCTAAAGTGTTTGAGATGAGTACGGTTCATGTATTAAAACCCATATTTTTATTATGTCTTTTTTGATTAAAACTGATTCTGGCGACAATAGAAAGCTTTGCCTGATGATTTTTGTAATGTTTGTTCAATTTTTCAATATGCCGCAAGCCAACGGATAGCGACGGCATAACTTAGCAGTTAAAACATTTTTGCCAGCTTATTCGAGATTTTAATCGCAGCATCATCGACATAACGACTATAGGGTTGTGCCAAAAGAATACTCAGCAACATAATCACTACACTCGCCAGTAATCCCGCATTGAGATAAGACAAGCCGCCTTGTACGTAGAAGAAATTAAACAATGGAATGCCCAAAGCATACAGTACCGCTAAGTGGATCAGATAAATCGAAAATGAAATCTTACCTAAAAACACCCAAACGGTTCGATCAAAACATTGGGCGAGCCATTGACCTTTAAGCACCGCATAGACAATACAAAAACCACCGACAAAGTTGAGGTAGTCGTACGTTTGTTCACCTAAAAAGCGGGTGAAAAACTGATAGCTGGCACTACTGTTATGCGCACCACACAAATATAAGCCCAATATAAACAGCACAACCGAAACGACGGTATTCAGCTCTACGGCATACAGAAACAGTCCCATCCCCAAAATAAAACTCAGGATGCCAAGTAATACCGTTTGTGAAATCAGATAAGCAGTAATCACACTCAAGATCAAAAACAGACCACAGAGAATAGGCAACTTGCCATAAAAATAACAGGCAAGATAAATGACCAGTGACCCAAGTAACTCAATTTGCATGGTCCACAGTACCCAGTTATAGCTGGAATCCCCAAATAAGAATGCACCGATACTGCCTTCATAAAGTGCTGTACTCAGTTGTGGATGTGGATTGGCCAACGCTGCGCCCCATTCTGAAACATGAGACACATCGACAGGGATAAAACACACCAGATAGGCAATCACACAAGACACAAAGGTCGGAATGGCCAAACGTGGATAGCGCTTAATTAAGGATGTTTTCAACTGTGCTGCACTATTTTGCTTCTTAAAACTGGATAAACTCAGTACAAATCCACTTAGCACAAAAAAAACAAAAACCGCCCCTGTACCCGAATAAAAGAATGCCAGAGGAGAATGATGGAGCTGCGCAAAAAACTCATATTGCGGCACCCTACTGGCATCAAAATTATGCAGCTGTGGGAAGAAAGTCAGTGAGATATGTGACAACACAACGGCGAGACATGCCAAGCCTCGGATACTTTCCGCGGCATTAATTTTGTTTGTGGTCATGGTGAAACTTAATCATCCTTGATAAGCGGATGATGATGCGACCTTTTATCGGCAGTGTCTAGAGGGCACTTACAAAAATACAGTGACTGTAGCGACGCATCTCAAATACAGCATCAAGCCACCTAGCCTTTAGTGCTGTGTCCGTGTCGAAATCCAGCATAAAATAGAGCCTAAACAGACCATCAAGGCTCCAAACCAGAATGAAAATGTCAATGGGGTACTCAGTAAAATTGCTGAGCAAAGAGCTGAAAAAACCGGAATAAAATAAGAAGCTCCAGCCAACAAAGTCACATTGCCATGCAGAATCCCAACATTCCATGCGGCATAGCCAAAACCCATCGCAGCCGCAGCAAACAACAAAGAAAGCGAAGATGACCAATCGAAATCAAAGCTTCCGCCCCCCATCAACAGATATTTAATCCAAAGTACGATGGCAACCAGCATAAAAAATAAAGTGATGCCATTTACACCCTTCGCAATTCTCGCTGTGAGCGTACAATACGCTGCCCATAGCAAGGTTCCAATAAAGGCAAGACCATAGCTCAGCGGATTCTGCTGTATGTTTTGCAACATGCCTGCCAAGTCAAAGCCCTGCTCGCCTCCCAACACCCAGCCAATCCCCAGCAAAGAAATGGCAAAACCAGGAATGATCAGAAAATTGGCTTTCTGTTGGTTAAACAAAATCGCAGCGACCATGGTAAAGGTGGGCCATAAATAATTGACCATGCCCACCTCAATAGCTTGCCGATTATTACTGCTATAACCAATCGACAGTGACAGACAAAGCTCATAGGCAACAAATAAAATGCTGCCCCAAATTAAATAAGCTTTGGGAAAGCTTTTCAGGCGGGTCCAACCCACTGAGCACAACAGAAAAATTGAAGCCAATGTATAGACTAAGGCCGCGCCACCGACTGCACCAAAATGACTGCTGACATCCTTGATCAAGGCAACGATCAAGCTCCATAAAAAGATGGCCACCAGTCCAATCAGTGTTGCTTTTCTTGCGTTCATTTTTATACAAATAGACGTTTAAACCAAAGCAAAATTCCGCTTTCACTCAAAAACTTGCTTTGGAAAGTTGTAAATGACCCGTAAGGATTCGAGTTGAATCCTTACTGCTGTTGCTGTTCCTGCTGCCAGCGTCGTTGTTGCAAACGCTCACCTTCAACTTCACGTTTGTTTAAGGCGCGTTCATACAACTTGGTACCACGTAATTCAGGTGGCAAATATTCTTGCAGAACAAAATGCTCTGGATAGTTATGCGGATACAGATAATCGACCCCATAGCCTTGTTGCTTCATCAACTTGGTCGGGGCATTGCGTAAGTGTAATGGCACAGGCAGATTTGCCGTTTTCTCAGCCAGCTCCAGCGCTTTATTAATCGCGAGGTAGGTGCTATTACTTTTCGGACTAGTAGCCAGATATACGGCACATTGACCCAAAATAATCCGTGCCTCAGGCATCCCCACAGCTTGTACTGAACGGAAGCATTCTCCCGCCAGCAATAAGGCATTCGGGTTGGAATTGCCAATATCTTCTGAGGCGGCAATCAACATCCGACGTGCAATAAAGACCGGATCTTCACCACCTTTTAACATGCGTGCCATCCAGTATAGCGTTGCATCTGGATCACTGCCGCGAATCGATTTGATAAAGGCCGAAACCAGATCATAATGCTGCTCACCCGATTTGTCATAGCGTGCAATATTTTGCTGCGCCACTTTGACCACAATCGCATTGGTCACGATATTTTCGACATCAGGCTCAAAAGTACTGGCAATCAGATCAATCAGATTAAGTGCCTTACGTGCATCACCCGCAGCGAATTGCACCAACGCATCGTATTCTTCGATCTGAATAAAACGCTCTTTTAAAAACTTATCGTTTTGAATCGCCTTATTCAGTAGCATTTGAATTGCTTCAGCACTTAGATTGTTTAAGGTATAAACCTGACAGCGCGACAACAGCGCGCTGTTGACTTCAAAGGATGGATTCTCGGTGGTTGCGCCAATCAGCGTAATTTTGCCTTTCTCTACCGCATTCAGCAGCGCATCTTGCTGCGATTTATTGAAGCGATGGATTTCATCAATAAAGACCACGGGGGTTAACAGATCACCACTCTCCGCAATCACCTCTCGCAGCTCTTTTACCCCTGTATTCAACGCAGACAAGCTAATAAAAGGACGATCCACCGCTTGAGCCAATAACAATGCAATCGTGGTCTTGCCTACCCCTGGTGGGCCCCAGAAGATGATTGAAGGCAAATGCCCCTGATCAATCATCTGGCGTAAAGGAGCATGCTCACCCAGCAAATGATCTTGTCCGATAATTTCGGACAAGTCACGTGGACGTAAACGTTCAGGTAAAGGAATATGCGTATCTGACATCATCACTGGCTTTATGATCTTTTACCCTAGTCTATTGTGTCTGACCCAAATCTACAATTTGAATCTGCAATCGCTGCGACATTCTATTGCGCAGTATTGGCTTGAAGCAGCTGTTGTACAACCGTATAACTGGCCTGAATCCGTGCTTCATTCGGAAAGTTGGTATTGGCCAACATCACAATTCCAATTTTTTGTTCTGGAATAAATGCAGCATAGGCGCCAAAACCGTTACTTGAACCTGTTTTATTAAAATAGGTGGCGGCTGGGGCAATCTTTGGCCGTTTAATTGCAATTGCTGGATGGCTTTCTAACGCCATTTTGCTTGAATTACCCTGCAATAACGTCTCTAGCTTAACAGGATAAGCATATTGCTCCCAACCCAAACCTTGCGTCATGGCACCCACTTTAAAATAACCGACATGTGTATTTTCAATCGCTTTGCGTAACGGCTGTTTCAAGTGTTGTGGATTGATTTGTACATCCAGAAATCTCAGCATATCGGCACTGCTACTTTTCACACCATACGCTTCCGCATCCAACATTCCCGGTGAAACACGCAGGGCTTGATCGGCTTTATATCCCCATGCATATTGTGGCATCTGTTGTTCAGGCACCTGTATAAAACTTTGGGTCAAACCGAGCTGCGGAAACAGTGTTTTTTCAAGCAGCTCTGCATAGGGTTTTTTCATTGCCCGCGCCGTGACATACCCCATCAAACCAATACTTGGATTGGAATATTGGCGAGCAGCGCCTATGCCGGTTTTTGGTTTCCAGCTTTGGAAATACTGAATCATATCCTGCTGTTGAACCACCTGATCGGGAAACTGCAATGGAAAACCACCTGCAGTATAGGTCCCAAGATTCAGCAGAGTGGCACGATCCACGGCAGTATTTTTCAGTTCAGGAAAATACTTGGCCGGGTGATCAGACAAGGACAACTGCCCTTGTACTTGGGCATAACTTGCCAAAGTTGCATTAAAGGTCTTACTCACTGAACCCAGTTCAAATAAGGTATTGTTGCTGACAGCTTGCTGGCTTTGTTTAGAGGCCAGCCCATAATTGATGAAATAATGTTGTCCATTCAGGGTCACAGCAACCGCCATACCAGGGATTTTATACTGTGCCAACAAAGGCTTAAATTGCTGATCCACGATGGCTTTTACCTGCGGCTCATTTAACGGTTGCGCCCATAACATTGGGCTAGCACACACCAAGCCCGTCATGAATAACAGCTGTTTCGAAGTCCTAGAGATATTATTCAATTTCATCATTTTCCATTCACTATCCATTCACTTTTATTTTGCACTCAACTTGAGTAGTCTGGCTTCAGGGCCATCCTCAATTACCCAGATCGAACCATCCTGTGCCTGTTGTAATCCTCGAATACGCTGTTGCATCTCAAGTCGTTGTACCTCTTGCACAGGTCGAGATTTTAGATCGACAACCACAATTGCCTTGGAGGAGAGGCCTCCAATGAGTGCCTTATGTTGCCATAAAGGCAACTGCTGACCTGAATAAATGATCAAACTGGAAGGTGAAATCACTGGCGTCCAATCAATTTCAGGGGCTTTAAACTCAGGACGGGTATGATGATCAGGAATCGGTAAACCCGAATAATGATCACCATTCGAAACTTTTGGATAGCCATAATTGGCCCCTTTCAGAATCAGATTCAGCTCGTCACCGCCTTTGGGGCCCATTTCAACCACCCACAGCTGTCCTTGTTCATCAAATGCCATACCCAGTGGATTACGATGACCCAATGACCAGATTTCCGCAGTGACCCCACCTTGCGCAGCAAAAGGATTACCCTCAGCAGCTGTTCCATCCTCATTTAAACGTAGAATTTTGCCCAAATTACTTTTTAAATCTTGGGCGGGATCAAATTTTTGCCGCTCGCCCGAACTGACCCACAGTTTGCCATCAGCACCAAATAACATGCGATGTCCATAATGTCCCTGACCAGAAACCTTCGGTACTTGTTGCCAGATTGCTTTTAAATCCGTAAGTTTCGGTTGTTGAGGATTGGATAAGTCCAATTTTGCAGTTGAGATCATCGCCCCATACCCGCCTTGTCCTTGTGTGGCATAACTCAGATAAAGCCGATGATTGTTGCGAAAATCAGGATGCAGGACCACATCCCCCAAGCCCCCTTGGCCACCGTAGCTAACCTTAGGTACACCTGAAACATTCAGACTGGTTTTGGTTTTTGGATCAAAGAGTTTTAATTGTCCCTTACGCTCTGTAATGAGTAAACGCTGATCGGGCAAAATTGCAATTGCCCAAGGCTCATTCAAGCCAGTGACGGATTCAAGTTGATAGGTCTGCTTGAGTGTCTGGATTGAACTTTGCTGAGCGGTATTATTTTCAGGCGGTTTTGAATTGGTATGGTTTGGACCACAGGCCAACAAAAATAAAAAGCTACTACAGAGCAAAGGTGTCATTAACAGTTTATTCATTGCTTCTCTCCCTCTTTATAAAATTTATCTTAGGGAGTTTAATCAATAAAAATACTGTAAAAGTGTTGTGTTTATGATCAGCACGACTTATCCATTGCCTGCAAAAATCAACGGATCCAGCGGACGATGTAGTCTTCAATCTGCTCCTCATCAACCTCCACTTCTGAAATACAACGCCCAGCTGCAGATTTTTTGGCCTTAATCACACTTTGACGCGAGCCCGTATTGAGATAATGCCATGAAGGTAGATTCTTACCTTCGCTTAAACGGCGATAAGCACAACTCGGCGGTAACCATGAGATGGTTGCAAGACGCGCTGGGGTCAACTGGATACAATCAGGAACCTGTTGCTGGCGATTGGCATAATCCGAGCAACGCGCCGTTTTACAGTCGAGTAACTTGCAAGATACTTTGGTATAAGCCACCTCTGCCGTTTCTTCATCCTCAAGCTTGACCAAACAACATAGACCACAGCCATCGCACAATGCTTCCCATTCAGCATTACTCAGCTGATCAAGGGGATAGTGTTTCCAGAAATTAGGGCGTAGTTCGATGGACATACCAGCTGTTTCAATCTTAAATGACTTTTTGATTATAGCACTCATCGAGGATCTGCTTGACCGAATCTGTTTTAATTGCTTGAACATCTCTTTAAGAATTGAACATTTAAACCACATAAACACCACATTTTGTGCAAAAAACACGCGTTATAGTAAAAAAATAACGAAAAAATAGGAGGACACATCATGTTTCGCTGGGCCATTATTTTTGCTGTAATCGCACTCATTGCCAGCTTATTGGGCTTTGGTGGCGTGGCAGGTTTATCTAAAGATTTTGCCGTTATTTTACTGGTGGTTGCCGTGATTTTAGCAATCGTCGGTTTCTTATCCAGAGGCAAAGTCTAAAGGCTAAATAGCATTGAACAAGAAAAAGAAGAATCTTGGTATTCTTCTTTTTTTATGTCTCAACCCTCTCAATGACAGCCGCATTTTTGTGGTGATGATGTCATCAATTTTTCTTTTTTATGCTTTAATCAATACATTTTTAAAAATACAGATCAGGATTATAGAATGAGCTTCCCGATTAATACACGTGAAATTGAATATACCGCGCCAGATGGTCAACGCCTGATTGGTTATTTCGCTGCACCTGCAATTGATATGCCTGTTGCAGGTGTCATTGTTGCACCGGAATGGTGGGGCCGTAATGCATACACAGAACAACGTGCCCGTGAACTTGCAGAACATGGCTTTGCCGCTTTGGCCATTGATATGTATGGTGATAAGAAAGTTACAACCAATGTTCCACAAGCCTCTGAATGGATGAACCAGACTTTTGAGCATGCAGATACCATCGTTGACCGTGCTCAAGCAGGTTTAAATGCTTTAGCGGCTCAAGCAGAAGTGAATCCCGACAAATTGGCAGCAGTTGGGTTTTGCTACGGCGGTAAAGTAGTACTCGATTTGGCACGTTCAGGCGCAGATATCAAAGCCGTTGCCACCTTCCATGCGATATTAAGTCCGAAAGCGCCTGCTGAGAAAGGCAAAGTCAAAGCCGAGATTTTAGTGCTGCATGGTGAACTCGACAGCATGGTCACCTTGGACAATGTCGCGAGCTTCCGTCAGGAAATGCATGATGCAGCCGTAGATCATGAAGTCATTATTTTTGAAGATGCCAAACATGGTTTTAGCAATCCACTCGCAGATGAACGCGCCAAGGCCAATAATGTTGACTTAGGCTATAACGCCGAAGCAGAGCGTCAAAGTCTTGAAGCGATGTATGAACTGTTAGATAAACATTTAAAGTGATGTGAAAGGTTATCCAAGGGCATCTAAACAAACGTCTAAATTAAATAATTACATCCATTAAGCTCTTGATTACATCTGCTTAGGCAAATCCCAAATTTAGACGCTCGTAAACGTTTGCTGGAGTAGAGGCGACATGGATGTTGCCTGTTTGGTTGCCTTGCGCTGCTTTCAAAGCCTTGCTTTGAAATTGCGCAGAATATGCCGTCAGCCGAACAAAGAGGTTTTGTTACTTTTGCCCTGTCAAAAGTAAGACATCGCCTGCACGTAAATATATAAACTTTCAAAAAATTGGGCAGTGCAAACTTAACGGAGTCTTGCCAAGTTCTCAGCGAATTTCACATTATGTCTTTGACGGCCTGCATCTCGTTGATGTTCCAATAGAATTTTAACGCCTAAAAAAACCTATTTCGGCTATACTATGCCTCTGCTTTTTACTGTTCTGATTCATGCCTGATTTCTCATTTTCTGATGCACTGCTTACCTGGTTCGACCAACATGGTCGTCACGACCTCCCGTGGCAAGTGGCCGATGATCCCTACAAAGTATGGGTCTCAGAAATCATGCTGCAACAGACGCAAGTCAAAACCGTATTACAATATTTTGATCGTTTTATTGAACGCTTCCCAAGCGTCGAAACCTTAGGTCAAGCCAGTTGGGATGATGTCGCACCCTATTGGGCAGGTCTCGGTTACTACGCCCGTGCACGCAATCTGCACAAAGCAGCAGGCATTGTTAGCCAACAAGGTCACTTCCCTGAAACGCTAGAGCAATGGATCGAATTACCGGGCATTGGACGTTCCACGGCTGGGGCGCTCATGTCACTGGGCTTACGTCAGTATGGCGTGATTATGGATGGTAACGTGAAACGTGTATTGGCTCGTTTTTTTGCCATCGAGGATGATCTATCCAAGCCCCAACATGAACGGGCACTCTGGCAAATTGCGGAAGATCTCTGCCCAAAAGAGCGCAATCATGATTATACCCAAGCGATTATGGATTTAGGGGCAACCGTGTGTACCCCGAAAAAACCACTGTGTTTATACTGTCCCATGCAGCAACACTGTCAGGCCTATCAACAAGGCTTAGAAAATGAACTGCCATTTAAAAAAGCCAAGAAACCTGTTCCCGTGAAAACGGCGAATGTCCTCCTGATTCAGTCAGGTGATGAATGGTTGTGGCAGCAACGTGAAGCACATGGACTTTGGGGTGGGCTGTATTGCCTACCCATTATTGAGCAAGCAACCGAATTACAACAGATCGAACAGCACTTTAAACTCCAAGCTCAAGTATCATCTTTGCAGATTAGCCATAGCTTTACTCACTTTACTTGGTTGTTATACGAACAGCTGTTCCACGTGGAACACGATCAAAAAGAACAACTCAGTATCGAATTAAATGGCATATGGCTGAGCCCAGAAACCGCGATTGCCAAAGGCATTCCCACAGCCATGAAAAAATTGATTACAGCAAAACAAAAGGCTGAGTCCTGTTAATGCTGTAGCTCAAAACGCAAGGAGTTTGTGTGCGTCATTCGATTTCCTATACGGTTCTAGGTATGTTGATGATTCTACTATCAGCATGTGCAACTGCGCCAAAGAAACCTACCCCATTACCCGATGCTCAGGTGAATAAACTTAAAACGATGCGTTTAGACAGCCGTTTACCCGTGCCAGTCAAAGGGGTGAGTCGAAACCAATTAAGTGATACTTGGGGTGCCGCACGTAGTCAGGGTCGTAGTCATGAAGGCATTGATATCATGGCAGAGCGAGGCACGAAAGTGTATAGTGCAACCGAGGGCTTAGTTGCTGATTTACGTAATAATAATTTAGGTGGCAAAGTCATCTGGATCATGGGGCCAGCAGGCTCTTGGCACTATTATGCGCATCTGGATGGACACAAACGTGGTCTCAATGTAGGAGATTATGTGCGCAAAGGTGATCTGATCGGCTATGTAGGCAATACTGGAAATGCCCGCTATACCGCTCCGCATTTACACTACGGAATTTATTTGAATGGCAAGGGCCGTGGCGCAGTCAACCCATACCCATATTTACGTTAGGAACACACAATGTCAGAAGCATTGATTAAACGTCTGGTTGAATTTGCAGAGTCTGGAAATCAGCAAAAAATCATCCTGAATGGCGCCAGCTATCAGGGTTGGATCATGGAAATTACTGAAGATGCCTTACTCATCAGTACCGGCTTTGCCGATAAATCAGGTAAAGACTTTTGGCTTAAATTTGCTGATTTAAGCGATGCAGAATTGTATTATTGGGATACTCGCCCAAATGAATGGGTGATATTCAAACTCTAATTCATTCTGTTCTAATAACAACAAGGAGCATCAAATATGACAACTCAACGCTGTGGCTGGTGCTCCGATGATCCTCTCTATATGGCTTACCATGATCAAGAATGGGGCAAGCCACAACATGAGGAAGCACATCTATTCGAAATGCTCTGTCTGGAAGGACAACAAGCGGGTTTATCATGGATCACGGTGTTAAAAAAACGTGAACACTACCGTAAACATTTCTTTCAACATCCGATTGCCGAAGTCGCAGCGCTCAGTGATGATCAACTCGAACTCAAACTCAGCGATGCCGGTTTAATCCGTCATCTCGGTAAACTCAAAGCCATTCGGGATAATGCGATTGCTTGGCTAGAACTTAAGGATGACGTTGAAGATGTGCCTGCTTGGCTATGGAGTTTTGTCGATCATCAAACATCAAATAATGATGTCGTTCATTATCGTGATGCGCCCGCCCAGACCGAGATCAGCCAAAAGCTGTCCAAGTCACTTAAAAAACTCGGTTTTAAATTTGTAGGTCCCACCACATGCTATGCCTTTATGCAAGCGGTCGGCATGGTCAATGACCATGAAAATAATTGTCAGTTTAAATAACCAATCTTCATCGATTTTCCTTGAATGGGAGTTGTCATGAGTCAAAATCAAGTACGAGCTTATGCTGCAATGCAAGCAGGTCAGCCACTGGTGCCCTACCAATTTGATGCGGGTGAGTTAGCAGCCCATCAGGTTGAAATCAAAGTCGAATATTGCGGACTGTGTCATTCTGACCTTTCCGTCATCAACAATGAATGGCAATCCTCGGTTTATCCTGCTGTTGCAGGTCATGAGATCATTGGTACCATTATTGCACTAGGGTCGGAAGCCAAGGGGCTTAAGCTTGGTCAACGCGTCGGTATTGGCTGGACCGCAGAAAGCTGCCAAGCTTGCGATCCGTGTATCGGTGGCAATCAGGTGCTCTGTACGGGCGGAAAGATCTCGACCATTGTGGGTCATGCTGGTGGTTTTGCCGATAAAGTCCGTGCAGGCTGGCAGTGGGTTATTCCTCTACCTGAGGACTTAGATCCTGAAAGTGCAGGTCCACTGCTGTGTGGTGGCATTACAGTCTTTGATCCTTTACTCAAACATAAAATTCAAGCCACGCATCATGTCGGCGTGATTGGTATTGGTGGTCTCGGTCATATTGCGATTAAATTGCTGAAAGCATGGGGCTGTGAAATTACCGCCTTTAGTTCGAGTCCAGACAAAACTGAAGAACTCAAAGCCATGGGCGCTGACCATGTGGTGAATAGTCGTGATGCACAAGCCATCAAGGCACAACGCGGCAAATTTGATTTATTACTTAGCACTGTCAATGTGACCTTGAACTGGCAAGCCTATCTGAATACCCTTGCACCCAAAGGTCGTCTCCATTTCCTCGGCGTGACTTTAGAACCGATCCCTGTTTCCGTGGGTGCAATCATGGGCGGTGCCAAATCAGTCACCTCCTCACCCACAGGTTCTCCTTTGGCACTCCGCCAGTTGTTACAGTTTGCGGCACGAAAAAACATTGCACCACAAATTGAGTTGTTCCCAATGTCACAACTGAATGCAGCCATTGAACGACTCCATTCAGGGCAAGCCCGTTATCGTATCGTGCTCAAAGCCGATTTCGATTAATTCAGCTGATTTCGTTATGGTCCGTCAATGCGCCAATCGCTTGGCGGCTATTAGCCCAATCTTTTATTCAGTTCCGCCCCAGAGATATTCTCTGCAAAACAGTTAAAACGGCCTGTTTCCGCAATCGAGCTGGCTGCCTGAATAAAACTGTTCCATGCCGTCCGCGCCAATGCACTCCCGACACTGATTCGTCGAACGCCTAAGGATGCCAGTGTTTGTACGCTCAGTTCACTGTCCCAAGCGACCAGAACATTGACGGGCTTGGGGGCCACAGCTTGCACCACCGCAACAATCTGTTCAGCTGTTTTGATACCAGGCGCATAAAGACAATCTGCACCCGCAGCAGCATAGGCTTTCAGTCGCGTAAGGGTATCCTCTAGATCAGGAACACCAACAAAGAAGTTTTCAGCACGCCCAATCAGCAGCACATCTTCACCACTTGCATCAATCGCTTGACGTGCGGCAGCTATCCGCGCAACCGCATCTTCAAGCTCTCGTAAGGGTTGTTCCATATTGCCGGTCGAGTCTTCAATCGAAATACCCGCAACACCCGTTGCGATTGCCATACTGACGCTTTCAAACACGCCCTCAATGGTCTCGGCAAAACCACTTTCAAAATCTGCATTTACCGGCAGGTCGGTTGATTGAACCAGAGTGTGCAGATGAGTCAGGACCTCTGCGCGTGACAACTGCCCATCGGTCTTGCCACACGACCAAGCATAACCCGCACTGCTTGTTGCCAAGGCATGATAACCAAGTTGCTGCAACATTCTGGCACTGCCTGCATCCCATGGATTAGGCAACACAAAACAGCCTGTCTGATGCAGGTCACGAAATATTTTTCTTTTCTCAGCAATTGTAGGTTGCATTGTTTTTATCCCTCTTTTCATTCTGATGGTCGACTGGACCTTAATGCTCTAATGAACTCAAACTGGCCCGTGTCCACTGCGCTAACTTTTGAATGGCATGACGGATTTCAGCCGTTAATGCATGCCCTGCATTTAATCGAATAAAATGCTGATAACGACGGTCTTCGCCAAACACCTCGCCAGGTACAATATTGATTCCCTGTGCTTGTGCCAGATAATAGAGCTCCAAACCCGTAATACTTTCTGGTAGTTGCATCCATAAGGCATAACCGCCTTGCGATTGACTCAGCGCAATCGGAATACCGTGGAAGCACTCTAGAATATAGGCTCGATACTGTTCCACCTGCTGCATTAACTTAGGCCTTAAGCGATCAAGATGCTCCCGATAACCACGACTGTAAATAAAATCTGCCAAGCCCAACTGTAGCGGTGTATTCACACCGACATTATTGGCCAACAACTGAGGGCGTAAATGCTGTAACTGTCGCCCTAAACAAAACCATCCTACTCGGTAGGCGGTGGATAAGGATTTAGACACAGAACCACACCAGATGACATAGCCTTCCTGATCCCAATAACGAACGGGCAAAGGGCGTTCTTTTTGGAAGCTACATTCACCATAAATATCATCCTCCAAAATAAAGCATTGATACTTCTGTGCCAGTCGCGCGATCTGCTGTTTCTGTTCATTGTTGAGGCAGTAGCCCAATGGATTCTGGAAATTGGCGGTAAGCAGACACAGCTTGGCACTGCCCTGCTGCATAAAAAACTCTAAACGTTCCAAATCAATACCACGATGATCAGCCGGAATTTCGATAATGTTGCGCTTCAGGCTGGCCAACATTTGCAACTGACCATTAAAGGTCGGAGTTGGAAGCAAAATGCTGTCGCCTTCTTGACTGATCTGTTGAATCAACAGCGATAAAGCGGGCATACAGCCATTGCTAATAAAAATATCTTCTGTCGCCACATAAATCCCATCTTCCCGCCAATGATCGGACAAAGCTTGGCGCAGATGTTGATGTCCCTGTTTATTACAGTATAAAAAATCTTCAGGTTGGCAGTGTTTGAGGGCACGTTGCAGAGAACGACGTAGACCATCCACAGGAATCAAATGAGGAGACAATTGAATTGCCCCCAAAGGGGTTAAATTGTTTTGAATCGATGCGGTTTGAATTTGGTTTTGCAAATCTAAATTTGAAACCCGCCGAGCTTTGGATTCAAACTGCGGGCTATCAGGAACAGCACTTTGATAGTGTCTCGAATTAACGAAATAGCCTGATTTGGCTTTTACATAGATCAGTCCCTTGGCTTCTAGCAGTTCATAGCATTGCTGGGCAGTACTCAAACTAATGCTTTGCTGACGTGCAAATTCCCTTAAAGAACTTAACTTTTGTTGGGGCTGTAACTCATGCTGGTAAATTTTACGCGCCAGCTGTTCTGCTAAACGTTGATATTGGAAAGTCATTTCTGTACTGCTTTTTTATAAATTTCTGTATCTGTATTGGTTTATACAACACCGTTAAGCTATAAAAATCAACAGCCAAAGGATAAGATTATGAAAAATAATATTTTATTTATATTAAGTGCCATTTTATTTACAGGCTGCCATTTCACCGAACAAGCCACCTATCAGCAACAACAAGTGTGTAAATCACTCTCACAGGGCTATCTGCAAATTCAGAACCAACCGACCTATGAATTATGGAAAATGGAACAAGCTACAGCCCCAGCACACGCTCAGATCATCAAACTCACCTATAAAAAGCCCAATGAAAATGGCGTAATGCTCTCAAGCACATTTCTGCCAACGGTCGAACTTGAATGTAAGCTACAGCAGCAACAGATTGTGGTGTCAGTGATCCAAAAAGCAGGACCATCAATTCCGGTGCTGAATGTACAACTGCAAAATGAAGCTATTGGCAAACCGAGAAGCCCTGACTTAGTTGCTCAGTCAAAAACTCAATAAATAAACGGACCCGTTTCGGCAAGTGCTCTTGCTGATAATACACCGCATGGATGCTTTGATAAGAATGTTCAATCTGGTCCTCAAACAATGCCTCAAGGCGCCCTTGTTTAATGTCCTGCCAAATCTCAAATTCAGACAGTCGGGCAATCCCCTGCCCACGTAAACAGAGTTGTCGCACAGTTTCACCACTTGAGGCTCTGACTCTGGGTTGTGCCTG
The DNA here is from genome assembly GCF_000369645.1 of Acinetobacter sp. CIP 64.2. Classification (NCBI taxonomy): domain Bacteria; kingdom Pseudomonadati; phylum Pseudomonadota; class Gammaproteobacteria; order Moraxellales; family Moraxellaceae; genus Acinetobacter; species Acinetobacter sp. CIP 64.2. Next base: position 30,912 of record NZ_KB850120.1, on the reverse strand, counting down.
AAAATATTCACCCTCAATTTTAATCGGCCAAGTGTTGATATAGGTCGGACGGGTAAAACCAATCACATCATGTTCAGGCAATGCTTGAGGCTGTAAAGGCCTCCCCTTACGCTTTAGATATTCAGGACTGGCAACGATATAAATCCGGCTTTTACACACCAATTTGGCATGCAGACTGGAATCATGTAATTCACCAAAACGAAACGCCACATCGGTTTTATGTTCCAGCAGATCAATCACCAAATCATTGCTATTCAGCTCGACCTCAATATTGGGATAGCACTGCCGAAACTGGTGTACTAACGGCGTAATCACATGCAGAATAAACGGTGTGGCCGAGTCAATTCGAATTACCCCCGAAGTATCTTGATCTGATTTCTGTAATGCTTCTTCGGCGGCATTCAGATCACTGAGAATTTTACGGGCCTGTTGCAGGAATTGCAGCCCTTCCTGTGTCAGTTTTAATTTGCGTGTGGTGCGCTCCAGCAAGGTCACTTCGAGCTTGGATTCTAAACGACTGAGTGAACGACTCAGCCCCGATGCAGTCTGCCCTAGTCGTTCGGCAGCGGCAATAAATGAACCTGTATCGACGATGGTCATAAAAGCAAGCAGTTCTTCTACCGTAGACTTCATTGCCACCCTCTCAATTATTGATATTTAGTCAACTGTATTTTGCAAATTCCTCTATTTTTTAGCAACAATAATCATCGCAAAATAGCAGCCATCCACAGAAAACGCTCCATTGAGCAATACAAGATTAGGTGAATAAGATGCATATCCCAAAATTCGGTTTAGGTACTTTCCGTCTTAAAGATCAAGTAGTGATTGATTCAGTTAAAACTGCCCTAGAAGTAGGCTATCGTGCCATTGATACTGCTCAAATTTATGCAAACGAAGCTGCGGTTGGCCAAGCCATTGCTGAAAGTGGCGTCGCTCGTCAAGATCTGTTCCTCACCACAAAAATCTGGGTCGATAACTTTGCTGAAGACAAATTCATTCCCAGCTTAAAAGACAGCTTACAAAAACTTCGTACCGATGCTGTTGATCTGACCCTAATCCACTGGCCTGCGCCACAACTCGGTGTGTCCATCCCCAGTGTGATGCAATTGCTGTTAGAAGCGAAACAACAAGGTTTGACCAAACAAATTGGTATCTCGAATTTCAATATTGCTTTGACTCAGCAAGCGATTGACAGCATTGGTGTAGAACACATTGCCACCAACCAAATTGAGTTAAGCCCGTATCTACAAAACCGCACCTTGGTCAATTTTTTAGGTGAACAAAATATTGATGTGACCTCATATATGACACTGGCCTATGGCAAAGTACTACATGATCCAATCTTATCGGAGATTGCAGCACAACATCAGGCAACCACCGCACAAGTGGCATTGGCTTGGGCCTTACAAAACGGTTTTGCTGTGATTCCATCATCCACAAAACGCGAAAACCTGATCAGCAACTTAAAAGCACAAGACTTAATTTTAAGTGCAGAGGAAATGCAGCTGATCGCTCAACTGGAACGTAATGGTCGAGAAGTGAGCCCTGACCCTTTTGCGCCTGAATGGGACCAATAACATGAGCAGCCGCCTCAACCTTCCGTTGCTGGCACTGGCTATTGGTGCATTTGCCATTGGCACTACAGAGTTCTCTCCCATGGGTCTGTTGCCCAATATTGCCAATGATCTTGGGGTCTCGATCCCAAGTGCGGGCATGCTGATTACGGGTTATGCACTGGGTGTGATGCTCGGTGCACCGATCATGACCTTATGGTTTGGTGGCTTTGCCCGTCGGAATGCCCTGATTCTGCTCATGGCAATCTTCACCCTTGGTAACCTGATCGCAGCCTTTGCACCCAACTATATGAGTTTGATGGGCGCTCGCCTGATTACCAGTCTGAATCACGGTGCCTTCTTCGGGATTGGTTCTGTGGTGGCTGCTAGTGTTGTTCCAGCAAATAAACAGGCCAGTGCGGTGGCCAGCATGTTTATGGGACTGACCATCGCCAATATTGGTGGCGTACCACTAGCAACATGGGTGGGACAAAATATTGGCTGGCGCATGTCTTTCCTTGCCATTTCTGTGCTCGGGGTCATTACCATGCTAGCACTCTGGAAAGCCCTACCCGTCGGTGCTGTGGGTCAAAAACCGAATGTGAAAATGGAACTCAAAGTTCTGACTCGCCTGCCTGTCGTTTTGGCATTACTGACCACGGTGTTTGGTGCCTCAGCCATGTTTACCTTGTACACCTATATCGCGCCAAGTCTGGTGGAGTTCATTCATGCTTCACCGACCTTTATCACCCTGATGTTGGTCTTGATCGGGATTGGTTTCTCAATCGGTAACCATTTCGGTGGCAAGTTTGCGGATGTATCCGTGAACAAAACCCTGATTGGCTTCCTGCTGTTGCTAATGAGCTTAATGCTGATCTTCCCAATCCTTGCTCAAACACAATTGGGGGCAGCGTTTGCTTTAGTGATCTGGGGAGCTGCAGCCTTCGCCATCGTTCCGCCATTACAAATGCGGGTGATGTCAGTTGCGCATGAGGCCTCTGGTCTTGCTTCTTCAGTCAATATCGGCGCCTTTAACCTCGGCAATGCCATTGGTGCAGCTGCAGGCGGTGCGGTGTTAAGTCTCGGCTTGAACTACGCAGCAGTCTCGATGATCGGCGCTGTGTTGGCAGGTATCGGTCTGATCTTGGTTCTGATTCAAATCAAACTGGCGGCCAAATCCAGTGCGCAATTACAGCAATGCCCACAAGCTTAATCTCCCCAAATAAAACAAAGCCTGATTAAATCAGGCTTTGTTTTATTTTAATACATCCGGTAATTTCGGTTGCGTATAGATCGGATTATTGACTTCTTTTTTCATCTTCATCAGCATTTGATAGGGCTGCTGCTGCACAAACATATTCACAAAGCTCAATGGAATTGAACCCGCAGGATCGGCATAACCATTGGTGGTGACTTTCACTTTATTATTGGCCAGTTTCTGGAAAGTCCAATCGCCCGCATACTTGGTTAAACGCACCACATCAGGCTGCTCAGGGTAGTTATTCTGAATGGCATTATTTTTAATACTGATGCTGCCATCTGCATTTTTGCTCATTTTTCCTTTAATCACCACATCGCGGTCTTTTAAAGGAAAAGGGAAATCCAGCACCATGTACAAGGTAAACTCACCCTTTTTATCATCTCGAGACAGCATCTGCACTTTACCGACATAAGGTACCCATTGTGGGGTACGCTCAACATCCAAGACCACGGCAACAGCGCGTTCTAAAGGCACATCAAAGGTGGTTTCAGCTTTATATTGAATAATCGGATTATTTTCGGCCTGATACGTCCAGACTTTAATATTATTACGGTTTAAACTCAGTTTGGCAGTGTCTGTCGCAGCACTTGCAGCCCAGCTGGTCACGCTTAGCAGTGTAGCAAGAACAATATGTTTTTTATTCATGTCATGCTCAATTGTTTTAATGAGGGTAAGCGCCTGTCTCACTCTAACTGGAAACCAAGCTCAACAAGCGCTTTTATAGTAGCAAATCGTAGCGTTTTATACTTCAATCTCGTTAAAGCCTAAAACATCTTTCATATCATATTTACCTGCTTCACGGCCAACCACCCACGCCGCGGCACGGACTGCGCCTGAAGCGAAGTTCATACGGTTGGTGGCTTTGTGTGTCACTTCAACCCGCTCGCCTTCACCAATAAACATCACCGTATGTTCACCGACGATATCACCACCACGGATGGTTTCAAAACCAATGGTCTGACGATCACGCGGGCCGGTATAGCCTTCACGGCCATACACTGCCACGTCTTTCAAGTTGCGGCCTAAGGTATCCGCAATCGCCTCACCCATCATAAATGCAGTACCTGATGGTGCATCGACTTTATGACGGTGGTGCGCTTCAATGATTTCAATATCCACCGTATCGCCAAACACTTTTGCAGCCAGTTCCAATAATTTAATCGACACATTGACACCGACTGAATAGTTGGCAGCATACACCACAGGGGTCTGGGTCGCGGTTTCGTCCAAGAATGCCTTTTGTTCATCCGACATGCCCGTGGTTCCAATCACCATAGCCACGCCCGCTTCACGGCATAACTTCAAGTGCTGTTCAGTGGCCACAGGTGCCGTGAAATCAATCACCACATCACAATCTTTTAGAACCTCACTCAAACTTCCCACGATCTTGACACCGATGTTACCGATCCCTGCAAGCTCACCTGCATCCGCACCCACCAAGCTGCTTTCAGGACGCTCAACAGCTGCGGCAAGTTGATAGCCTGCTTGTTGTACCGCTTGAATCAGAATGCGTCCCATGCGTCCGCCTGCACCCAAGATTCCAATGCGTGGAGAAGTTGACATAATTTTTCCCAGTCTTTTATTTAAACAATTGAGCTACTATAGCAAAACTCTTTGGCTGCGCTAAAAATTTCCCATAAAAAAACCTGCCGCAGCAGGTTTTTTTATGAATGCCAATTAATCAAATAGGCGATCAAAGAATGATTTTTTCTTTGGCGATGCAGCATGGCCATCACCATCAAAAGACGCTTGCAGTTCTTTTAACAATTCACGTTGGCGACTGTTTAAGTTCACTGGGGTTTCCACCACGATACGGCAGAGTAAATCCCCAACCATGCTGCTACGTACAGGACGAACACCTTTACCACGTAAGCGGAATAATTTACCGGTTTGCGTTCCTTCTGGAATTTTTAAGCTGACACGACCATCAAGGGTCGGAATTTCAATTTCTTTCCCTAAAGCTGCATCTGCAATGCTGACAGGTACATCCATATACAGATCTGCACCATCACGTTGGAAGACTTCGTGTTCACGAACCACCACTTCAACATATAAGTCACCCGCTTGACCATCACGAATCGCTTCACCTTTGCCAGTTAAGCGTACGCGGTCACCATTGTCTACGCCTGCAGGAATGGTGACTTCAAGGGTTTGCTGACGGTCTGCAACGCCTGAACCATGACAGCTCGTGCATGGGTTCTTGATGATTTTACCTTGACCACGACAGGTGCTACAGGTCTGCTGAACCGAGAAGAAACCTTGTTGCATGCGCACTTGACCCGCACCATGACAGGTACGACAGGTTTCAACATCATTTGGATTTTTAGATCCCTTACCATCACAGGTTTCACATGGTGCTGGTGCAGTAAAGGTAATGGTTTTTTTCACCCCTTTGACCGCTTCTTCAAGCGTCAGTTCCATCACATAACGGAGGTCTGAACCACGGCGTTGACGTTGTTGCTGACGGCCACCGCCACCAAATGCACCACCGAAGATATCGCCAAACTGACTAAAGATGTCTTCTGCGCTAAAACCGCCGAAGCCGCCACCTGCGCCGCCAAAGCCGCCTTCAAAGGCACTATGTCCAGCACGGTCATACATGCTGCGCTTTTCTTCATCAGACAGCACTTCATACGCTTCTGCCGCTTCTTTGAATTTTTCTTCTGCTTCTGCGTTGTCTGGGTTACGGTCTGGATGATACTTCATCGCCAACTTACGATAGGCTTTTTTGATCTCATCATCACTTGCGGTTTTCGAAACGCCTAAAACCTCATAATAATCACGTTTAGCCATGGTTGGCGATGCTCCTCACGGAATTTATTTAAATCTAAAAAACAAATAGGCTCTGCCGACTTAACAAATAAAAAGTCAACAGAGCCTTAATAGGGACTGTACGATAAATTTACAAGGTCTATTGCAATAAAAAAGCAGAAAATTAAAAAACTGCTTTATTTTTAAAGTATTTGGCAATACCTTTTAACCATGCATTCAATAAAAACAACCATGCAATCGAACTAAACACCACACCGGCAACCGTCATTGCGGTAACCCAGAGAATGCTGTTCCATGCGAAAAAGAACAGTGGAATAAACCATAGAGCTGCAAAGAACGCCATCACCAGAAATAACAGCACATTACGCATAATCCAGAGTGCATGCGCATGTATCCATACTTCAGCATTATCCACAATTGCAACTTTTCGTGCTAACAGGTATGCAAACGCTGCAAACACGATTGTAAATAATGCAAGAAACATGAACACGTAAGAAATCGCCACATAGCGGCGATGCTGCTCAATATTGTCTTGCCCCATGCTCTATATCACCTCGATTCACTGCATCTTGCAGAATTTATCATGCAATGAAATTCAATTATTTTTTGGTCTTAAAATATAGATGCTACTATATTGAAATTTTCAATGTTTCGCACCTTTATTCACAAAATAATTACGATAGTTGTGTTGTTTTTTTGACCTTAAACCATGCCGCGTAGAGCGCAGGCAGGAAAAATAAGGTCAATAAGGTGGCAACAATCAATCCGCCCATAATCGCAACGGCCATCGGACCAAAGAAAATACTGCGTGATAACGGGATCATGGCCAATACCGCAGCCAGTGCAGTCAACACAATGGGACGGAAACGACGCATGGTCGCATCAATCACCGCGTCCCACGGCTCATGCCCTGCCTGAATATCCTGCTCGATCTGATCAATCAAGATCAGCGAGTTGCGCATAATCATGCCTGACAGTGCAATCGTGCCTAGCATTGCCACAAAACCAAAGGGCTTATTCAACAATAACAGGAACGCCACCACACCGATCAATCCCAAAGGGGCTGTCAGTAACACAATGGTCGCCCGTGACATACTGCGCAATTGAATCATCAATAAGGTCATCACCACCGCCAAGAATAAGGGCATACCCGCATTGACCGAGTTTTGTCCTTTGGCTGACTCTTCGACCGTGCCCCCCACTTCAAGCAGATAACCGCTTGGTAAATCAGCACGTAAACGCTGCATCTGATCAGCCAGCTGCTGTACCACCGTGGCGGGTTGTAAATGGGTCCGAATATCAGCACGAACAGTAATGGTCGGCAAACGATTGCGGTGCCAGATCAAGCCTTCTTCAAAACGGGGTTCGATTGTGGCAATTTGAGCCAAAGGTACGGTGGTGCCCTTGCTGGTCGGGACGGCCAAACTGGCTAAAGAAGCCACTTCAACCCGTTCTGATTTATCACCACGCAAACGGATTTCAATCAATTCACGCTTTTCACGATATTGATTCATCACCGCACCCGTGACCGAAGCATTGAGAAAATTGGCCAAATCAACACTGGAAACGCCCATTTGACGCGCACGATCCTGATCAATTTCAATGGCAATAATTTTGCTCGGCTCACCCCAATCCAGATGTACATTGGTGGTATTCGGGTCTTGACTCAGCACTTTAGCCACTTTCTGCGCCCATTGACGCACCGTCCCCAAATCTTCACCAGAGACACGATACTGCAATGGATAACCGACTGGGGGGCCATTTTCCAATAAAGACACGCGAGTCCGTACTTGAGGCAACAACTGCTTAATCTGTTGGTCCAGAGAGCGGCGAATTTCATCACGATCGTCCAACGACGAAGCCAATACCACAAACTGGGCAAAACTGGCTTGCGGCAATTGCTGATCTAAAGGCAAATAGAAACGCGGTGACCCAGTACCGACATAGGCCACATAGTTATCAATGCCTTTTTGTTTAGACAGGAACTGTTCCACCTTATGCACGGCCTGTTCTGTAGCAGTCAGTGATGCACCTTCTTCCAGTTTTAAATCCACCAAAATTTCAGCCCGATTCGATGGCGGGAAGAACTGTTGTGGCACCAATTTAAACATCGCGACCGACAGCACAAAGAGCCCGACTGTCACGGCAATCACGGTTTTACGATAGCTAATACAGATTTCCACCACACGGCGGAAAGATTGATAAAATCTGGACTGATACGGGTCATGATGCTGACCATGTGCTTCCACGATAGGTGCAGGTTGCTTGCGCAATCTTGCCCACAAGCGTAAGTACCATGCTGCTTGTTGCTTCTGTTTGCTGAAGTCGGGTAATAATTTTTCACCCAAATACGGTACAAATAACACGGCCGCGATCCATGACACCATCAGCGCAATGGTCACCACTTGGAAAATAGAACGGGTATATTCCCCCGTCCCAGATTGTGCCGTGGCAATCGGCAAAAATCCGGCGGCTGTAATTAATGTCCCCGTTAGCATTGGAAAGGCTGTGGTTTGCCAAGCAAAACCCGCAGCTTTCAGCCGGCTGTAGCCTTGTTCCATTTTAATCGCCATCATTTCCACGGCGATAATCGCATCATCAACCAGCAGCCCCAGTGCCAGAATCAATGCTCCCAGTGAAATCTTATGCAGCCCGACATCAAACAGATTCATGCCTGCAAAGGTCATGGCCAGTACCAGTGGAATAGACAGTGCCACCACCAAACCGGTACGGAAACCGAGTGAGAAGAAACTCACCAATAAAACAATGATTACTGCTTCAGCCAGAACTTTTAAGAACTCGTGAATACTGCGTTGTACTGCGACTGGCTGATCCGAAACTTTTTGCAGCTTCATGCCCAAAGGCAAGCTTTTTTGCAGGCGGTTGAATTCGGTTTCCAGATTTTTACCGAGCGCAATAATGTCTCCCCCTTTGCGCATCGAGACTGCAATTCCGATACCGTTTTCGCCCATAAAACGCATGCGCGGTTGCGCAGGTTCACTAAAACCACGATAAACCTCTGCCACATCCCCCAGCTGAATGGTTTTATCTCCCACCAGCAACGGCATTTTTTTCAGATCATCAATACTGTGTAAATGCCCGCTGACCCGAATTTGAATCCGATCTGTGCCGGTTTCAAAAAAACCTGCACCTGCCATATCATTTTGTTTTTGAATCGCTTCCTGAATGGCGCTAACAGGCACACCTAACTGCACCGCCTTGGTATTTGATAGCTCAACCCAGATTTTCTGATCTTGCAGACCCACCAGATTAACCTTGCTGACATCTTTAACCCGTTGCAATTGCAGCTGCAAACGGTCGGCATATTCTTTCATCACCGCATAGTCAAAGTCGTGCCCTGTCAGCACATAGATGTTACCGAAGGTATCGCCAAACTCATCATTAAAGAACGGCCCTTGTACACCACTCGGCAATTGTGAGCGAATATCATTGACCTTTTTACGCACGTTATACCAGACATCAGGAATAGCGCTCGAAGGCAAACTGTCTTTGGCAACAAAGGTCACCAACGATTCACCTGGCCGCGAATAGGCCATGATGCGGTCATATTGCCCGGTGGTCATTAATTCTTTTTCAATGCGGTCGGTCACCAGCGTCGAGACTTCCTTGGCCGTTGCTCCCGGCCAATAGGTCTGTACCACCATGACTTTAAAGGTAAACGGTGGATCTTCACTTTGTGACAACTTGGAATAGGACATAATGCCCACGATGCCAAGCAACAGCATAAAATAAAGGATGATGCCTTTATTCTTAAGCGCCCATTCTGAAAGGTTAAATTTCATCTTTAACCTCCCGTTTTGACACTAACATCGCGATTATCACGATCAACCGGATGAATCTTTTGTTGCTCACGCAATAAGTGTACTCCGCCAACCACCACCCAATCCGTGGCTTTTAAGCCCGAGAGCACAGGGACACTGTCACGTGCATAGTTGCCCAAGGTCACAGGCACTTTACGAATGGTTTGATTGGCATTGACCACCCAGACATAGGCTTGCTGATCATTGGCGGTAACACTGGATAACGGCACGCTCAAAACATTGTTGTCATGTGCAACAAAAAATACCCGTGCACTTTGACCTAGTTGAATGCTGGACTGCCCTTCAAGCAAAGACACCTTAACGGTGAAAGTTCGTGACTGATCGGCAGCGGGTGATACTTCCCGCACTTTGGCCGCAAAACGGGCGTCGGGTTGCGACCACAAGGTCACCCATACCGGTTGCCCGACTTTGATGGTACTGACGGCTTGTTCAGGTACTCCGAAAACCACCTCACGCTCCCCATCAATCGCCAATTGATAGGCCGCCTGCCCTGCGGCAAGCACTTGTCCAATCTCAATTTGGCGTTGGGTAATCACCCCATTCTTATTCGAAATCAGCTGGTTATAGCCCGTCTGGTTTGAGGACACTTGATAATTCGAACGGGCCTGCTGCAAACTGGCTTGTGCCGATTCATATTGATTCTTGACCGCATCAAATTGTGAGCGACTCACGGCATTGACAGGTAGAAGTTGCTGATAACGCTGATATTCTTCAGCGGCAATTTTGGCCGCTGCTTCGGCGCTCTGTAACTGTGCCTTGGCTGCATTCATTTGCAGTTGTGCATCTTTGACATCCAGCTTGGCCAGCACCTGCCCGACTTTCACCCGATCACCGACATCGACATAACGTTCGGTAATCTGTCCCCCGACACGGAAAGCCAAAGCCGTTTGCTGCCGTGCCTGTACATTCCCCGCATAGCTCTTTTGCTCGATATGATTGCTATTCGGCTGGGTCACCATGACATAAGGGATTTCTTCAGTCTTGGGTGTTTCTTTTTGGCAAGCACTGAGGACTACACTACTGACAACCAGTAAGCCCAATATGATACGATTGATCTGATTCATCTAATGGCGCTCTTATTCAAATTGATTTTTAAGGCGTGATATGAGCATTATCATAGATTGTTTATTTTTTAATTAATATACTCATGGGTACATTAATTAAAAAATAAAGCTAGAATTTTGATTTTTAAAATTGATTAACAGAGAACGATAACGTGCAAATCAGCAGTGGCCGTCCTAAAGATTTAGAGAAAAGAGCCAAAATTTTACAAGCCGCAAAATCTATTTTCTTAAAAATGGGCTATCACGCCACCAATATGAATCAGATTGCCAAAGAAGCGGGCGTCACCAAACTCACGGTGTACAATCACTTTCAGGACAAAAGTAATCTGTTTATGTGTGCGATTGAAGAAAGCTGTGAAGAATCGATTCGTGCCAAACAGTTTGAACTCACTGCGGATTCCGACTTTGAGCAGGCCTTGGTGCTGATGTGCCACCGGGCTTTAAGTATTATTTATCTGCCAGAAGCCTTGAAACTGGACTGCTTGCTGTTTGAATTGGCGGCCGAACAAAGTCCGTTAGCCAAACAATTCTTTGATGCCTCGCATAGCCGCATGTGCCATGTCTGGTGTGATTTTTTCGAGCAAGCCATCGCCTTTAAATTTATTCAAGCCGATGAACCGATAAAACAAACTGAGCTGATCATCTCGCTAATGTTGGGCATCCGTCATCAACAAGTGTTACTGGGTCTAGCCCCTGTGCCAACAGCAACTGAAATTGACCAGATGATTCAGCACGCGATTGAGATTTTTTTGCTTAAATATCAACCGACAAATTAGAGAATATTCACATTTTTTACGTTCTGCTCTTGGAATGTCTCGCAATCGCGCTATAGTCGAGTGAGAACAACAGGAGAATTAGAATGATTCAGCAAATCACTGCTCCACTACGTGAAGATGTCCGTTTACTCGGCAATTTACTTGGAGAGACCTTAAAGCAACATGCTGGGCAAGATTTGTTTAATCAGATTGAGCAAATTCGGGCATTAGCCAAAGGCGCACGTGACGGCCAGATCGAAGCGGAAAAACAGCTCGAACAATTGTTTCTCGGTTTAAAAGATGAAGAGATTTTGCCACTGACTCGCGCATTCTCACATTTTCTTAACTTCGCCAATATTGCTGAACAGTATCATGTGGTACGTAGCCGTCGTCAGGCCGAGTTTGATGAACATGCACCCAGTCCAAATCCGCTCCCGCATCTATTTGAAAAATTCAAAACCCAACAGATCAACGCAAAGCAACTGTTTCAACAGATCTGTGATTTAAAAATTGAACTGGTGCTAACGGCTCATCCAACTGAAGTCAGCCGCCGTACTCTTATTCAAAAATATGATGATATTACCGATTGCCTATCACAACTCGATCAGCAAAAGCTGACACCCAAAGAACGTCAACAGACCATCGCCACCCTGAAACAACTGGTTAGCTCCGCATGGCAAACCGATGAAATCCGCCAGCATCGTCCAACCCCTGTCGATGAAGCCAAATGGGGCTTTGCTACGATAGAACAATCGCTCTGGAATGCCGTACCTAAATTTGTACGCGAACTGAATGAGCTGACCCAGCAACATTGTGCGCAAGCCTTACCCCTGCACATCGCACCGATTCGTTTTGCCTCCTGGATGGGCGGTGACCGTGATGGCAACCCGAATGTCACCCATCAGGTGACCCAAGAAGTATTGTGGTTATCACGTTGGCAAGCAGCCGACCTATACCTGCGTGATATTGAAAATCTACGTTGGGAATTGTCCATTCAGAGCTGTTCTGAAGAACTGACTCAAGCATTGGGCTATGAACACCCTGAGCCCTATCGTGAATATTTACGTGACACCCGTGAGCGTTTAAAAGCCACCCGTTCGTGGTTGGCACACCGCCTTCAAGGCACTGAAGCCGATGACAGCAATATCATCAAAGATAAAGATGAATTGTTGGCACCATTGCTCCTCTGCTACCGCTCTTTGATTGACAGTAATCTGGCTGAGATCGCCAATGGACAATTGCTAGATTTTATTTATCGGGTCAATTGCTTTGGCATTGAACTGCTCAAACTGGATATCCGTCAGGAGTCAGGTCGCCATCGCCAAGCCATTTCAGCCATTACCGAATATCTAGGTCTGGGCAATTTTGAATCATGGACCGAACAGGCCCGTCAAAACTTTCTGATTCAAGAATTACAGAGCAAGCGCCCATTATTACCGAAATTCTTCAATGAACCTGAAGGTAGCCTGATTCAACATCCTGATGTTCTGGAAGTGTTTGCCACCATGCGCACTTTGGCAGAACAGCCGACCGAGAGCTTGGGTGCCTATATTATTTCCATGGCAGAATATCCAAGTGATGTGCTGGCCGTGTTGCTGCTGCAAAAAGAGGCTGGGATTCAACATCCACTGCGTGTGGTGCCTTTATTTGAAACCTTAAAGGATCTGGACGGCGCGGCCAAAACCATGAATATCTTGTTCAATATGCATTGGTACAAACAGCATATTCAAGGCAAACATGAAGTGATGATTGGTTACTCAGATTCAGCCAAAGATGCTGGCTTTATGTCGGCCAACTGGGCGCAATATCGTGCTCAGGAAGAGCTGACCGCCATCGCCAAACAGCATGGTGTGCAATTGACCCTGTTCCATGGTCGTGGTGGTTCTATTAGCCGTGGCGGTGCGCCAACGCAGCAAGCCCTGTTTTCACAGCCACCAGGTTCAATTTCAGGTGCCATCCGTGTGACCGAACAAGGTGAGATGATTCGCTTCAAATTCGGCTTGGAAGGTATCGCGCTACAAAATCTAGAAATTTATACCGCAGCGACTTTAGAGGCGACCTTGTTGCCGCCACCGGAACCGAAACAGGAATGGCGTGAGCTAATGAACCACATGACGGATTTATCGGTCAAAGTGTATCGTCAAACCGTGCGTGAAAATCCTAACTTTGTCAGCTACCTGCGTACCGTCACACCTGAGCTGGAATTACAAATGCTACCACTCGGTTCACGTCCGGCTAAGCGTAAAGTCAGTGGTGGTATTGAATCGCTGCGCGCCATTCCTTGGGTATTTGCATGGACTCAAATCCGCTTGATGCTACCGGCTTGGCTGGGGACAGGTACCGCGATTAATCAGGTGCACGAGCAACATAAAAGCACCTTAAACGAGATGCTGGAACAATGGCCATATTTCCAGACTTTGATTGATATGCTGGAAATGGTGTTGTCAAAATCGGATGCTGATATTGCCCTGTATTATGAATCTCATCTGACCCAAGATCAGGATTTAAAAGTGCTTGGTGTGGAATTACGGCAACGCTTACAAAATGCAGTGGACACCCTGCTCAGCCTGAAAGGGGAATCGAAACTGCTGAGTAATAATGATGTGCTGGATCAGTCCATGCAGGTGCGTAAACCGTATTTATTGCCGTTACATTTACTCCAAGCCGAGTTGATGAAACGTCGTCGCCTGTATCTGGCCGAACACCAGACCGAACACAGCCCTGTCGATCATGCCCTCATGGTCAGTATTGCAGGGATTGCCGCAGGTCTGCGTAACACAGGTTAAGTCGCACCTCAGCCTTGCCATCAATAGAAAGGCCCCTGTTGATGGCAAGGCTGGCAAAATATGCCATTTCAATAAAAAAATGAGAAAAATTCAAAAAATTATTTTGAAAATAAGATATTTAACTTTTCAAATAATCTCGACAAAATCAATAATAAATCCACACGCTTATTTTGAAATAAATTTTACCAAAAGGTAAAAATACAAACACTAAAAGGCTGATCTGGCAATCCCCTCAATGACTTATAGGTGAAAGCGCGTTTTAAGACAGGGTATCATACGCGCTGATATCACATAATGAGTCTAATTTATGTCAAGTTGGTTTCCAAAATGGCAGCCGTATCAGGGACAGGTTGATCATCGCCCTGTTGCAACAAATGAATATTTACCGCCCTTACAAAGTGCGGTGCTCGGGGTCCAACATGCATTTGCAATGTTCGGTTCAACCGTCCTTGCACCTTTATTGATGGGCTTTAGTCCCAATCTGGCCATCTTAATGTCAGGAATCTGTACCATCCTGTTCTTCTTTATGACAGGTGGTCGTGTTCCGAGTTATTTAGGTTCAAGTTTTGCTTTTATCGGGGTGGTTGCGGCAGCAACAGGTCATATTACCGGCTCGGGTGCCAATCCAAACCTGTCAGTCGCTTTGGGCGGGATCGTGGTCTGCGGGATTGTTTATGCCCTCATCGGTTTTGCAGTGATGCTGACTGGTACACGCTGGATTGAGAAACTGATGCCCCCTGTGGTGACAGGTGCGATCGTCATGATTATTGGCCTTAATCTGGCTCCCGTGACCATCAAAGCGGTTGCAGGTCAGCCGTTTGAAATGTGGATGGCGCTGATTACGGTACTCAGCATGGGCATCATCGCTGTCTTTACCAAAGGGCTATTACAACGTCTATTACTGCTAATTGGCCTTTTAATTGCCTATGCGATTTATGCAATCGCCAGTAATGGTTTAGGTTATGGCAAACCGATTGATTTCTCCCAAATCTCGGCCGCGCCTTGGTTCGGTATTCCGAGCTTGTCACACCCAACTTTTGATTTAAATGCGATTCTGATCATTGCACCCGTAGCACTAATTTTGGTGGCAGAAAATCTGGGCCATATCAAAGCCGTTGGCGCAATGACAGGTGAAAACCTCACACCGCAACTGGGTAAAGCTTTTGTTGCCGATGGCGTTGCAACCACCTTATCAGGCGGTGTCGGAGCACCCGGAATGACCACCTATGGCGAGAACATTGGGGTGATGGCTGTCACTCGCGTTTACTCGACGCTGGTCTTTGTGATTGCTGGTGTGTTTGCTATTTTCTTGGGCCTTTCACCTAAATTTGGTGCCGTCATCAGCACCATTCCAAATGCGGTACTCACTGGCGCATCGATTGTGGTGTTTGGTCTGATTACCATTGCAGGTGCGAAAATCTGGATCGAAAACAAAGTCGATTTCTCAAACAATAAAAACCTGATCATCGCTTCTGTTACGATTATCCTCGGCGCAGGTAACTTTGAATTGTTATTTGGTAGCTTCAATTTAGGTGGGATCGGCACTGCAACTTTTGCTGCGATTTTCCTAAACTTGCTATTTAATTTAAAAGACAAAAACTAAAATATTCAAGGCAGCACAAGCTGCCTTTTTTTATGTTGAGAAGGATACATGACTAGATAATGCCTCCATTGGCTCTAATCACCTGTGCATTAATCCAGTTACTCGCATCACTCACAGCAAAATCAAGCACCGCAGCAATATCTTCCACTGTGCCTAAACGCTCTAAAGGGGCTGCTTTGGCCAACTGTTCAATTAATGCCTCACTCTTCCCTTCAAAGAATAGTTCAGTTGCTGTAGGTCCTGGTGCAATCGCATTAACGCTAATGTTTCTGCCTCTTAATTCTTTGGCAAGGATAGCCGTCAAAGCTTCTATGGCTGCTTTAGAGGCACTATAAATACCATACCCTTCCAGCTTCATACCAATCACACTACTAGAGAGATTGATAATTTTCCCACCCTGCTCAAGTCGTTTCGCCGCTTCTCGCATGGTATATAAACTACCTTTTAAATTAATCGCCAGAACCTTCTCAATAGTTTCATCATCTAAAGTTTCAATTTTTTGAAAGCACATAATGCCTGCATTATTAATCAGAATATCCATTCGCCCGTAGTTTTGAATGACATAGTCAAATAGCCGCTCAACCTGATGCGACTGGCTGATATCTGCTTTAAATGCACTTGCTGTACCACCCGCAGCTGTAATTTTTTCAACGACCTGATTTGCTTCTAAATCATTGCGTGCATAATTAATCACGATTTGATGGCCTTGCTGTGCCAATAAGGTTGCGGTAAAAGCACCAATTCCTCGGGATGCTCCTGTAATCAAAATTACTTTCTTATGATTTGATGGCATATTCATGTTTAACCTCACTCAAGTCAACTTATCACGGAATACGATCTATGATACTGTTCAGTGAGAACAAGATAATCCATCAAATTTCGGCTTCTTTATCCGAATAGAGCGAACAAAACAATCAAGCCTATGGACAAGTTAAATGCAATGTCAGCATTTGTGCATGTGGTTGAGCAGCGCAGTTTTACCAAAGCAGCTCACATTCTGAGTCTGCCACGCTCGACCCTGACAGATGCGATTAAACAATTGGAATCGCAGCTAAATACCCGCTTACTGTTTCGGACCACACGACAGGTCAATCTGACTGACGAAGGCCATTTGTACTATCAGCGCTGTAAATATATTCTGACTTATATTAATGAATCAGATCATGATTTTTTACATGCCAAACCGCAAGGCTCGTTAAAGGTGGAAGTTCACGGTCTCTTTGCTGCGCATTTTATTCTGCCCAAACTACATCAGTTTCTCGGTGAATATCCTCAAATACAATTACAGCTGACTGAAAGTGATCGCTATGTTGATCTGATTAAAGAAGGCATAGACTGTGTGATTCGGATTGGTCATTTAAATAATAGTGAACTAGTGGTCAGATCCTTGGGCCAGATCCCGCAAATCACGCTTGCGAGTCCTGAATACCTCAACAAATACGGCACAACGAAGCTACTCAGCGATTTAAAACAGCATTTTATGGTGGGTTTTTACTCCAGCGCACGCCAAAAACAGCTTCCCCTAGAATTCATCATCAATCATCAGCTTGCGTTTTATGACCTCAGTTCCTTAATTCAAGTCAATGGAGCACATACCTATTCGGCTGCAGCAGAACAAGGCTTTGGTATTATTCAGGTGCCACGTTATGCTCATTTACAACAAATCGAAAATGGTCAGCTTTGCCCTGTATTACCCCAATACACAGTTCCCTCTTTACCCGTTTCTTTGCTTTACCCTTCAAAAACATGGGTTTCACCTCGACAACGCGTATTTATAGAATGGATCATACAGTTGTTTAAAGATCATCCTTTGGATCAAAGTTAAAATCGCCTTACCAAAAACAGTTTGTGCCACACTTCAGTCCACTATCTTTCCTGAAGCGATATTTAGTATGATGAATTTTTACATTTCAATACGTTGCCATCATGCGTTTTGATTTTTTTGATTTACAGCTTGTTCTACATATCATCAGTACCGGCAGTCTGACCAAAGGCGCGGAACGCTCTGCAATTTCTTTGCAGGCCGCCAGCGAACGCATAAAAAAACTTGAACTCTATTTCGATACCCCCTTATTTATTCGTCATAGCAATGGCCTTGAACTGACCACTGCGGGTCATGCCTTGGCAGAACATGCCCGCCGTTTAATGAAACAAAAAGCGGTGCTTGAACATGACATGCAACGCTTTCGGCAACAGCAACCTGAAGCTCTGACGCTCTGGTGTAACTCTTCTGCTCAAAGTGAGTATTTACCCCCACTCTTGCCGCAATATCTGATGTTACATCCAACCATTAATCTTGATCTACACGAAGCGGAAAGCTCTGAAATTGTTGAAGCCCTGACCCAAGGCATTGCACGCTTGGGATTGGTATCCAGCTTTTTTGATACCCAGCATTTACACACCCAAGAATTTGCCAGCGACCCGCTGGTGCTGATTTGTCCAGCAGAACATGCCTTAGCCCAACAGGCAGCCCTGAACCTGATCGAGGCCTTAAATTACGGCTTTATTGGCTTGATGCCGCATCATTCATTACAGCAATCGATTGAAACCCAAGCTAAATTACTGGGCTTTAATATCCAATACCGTTTGCGCTTACCCAATTTTGCTGCAATTGCAGAAGTGGTGGCGAAAGGGGTCGGCATTGCCATTATGCCTGCCCGTGCGGCACAGCGCTTACAGGCAGATTACGCTTTCCATACCGTGCAGTTACTGGGTGCATGGGCCAATCGCAAGCTGCTTTTGGCCGCACAGGACTTTTCCCAACTGCCGCTTGGCTATCAACAATTTGCTGAATTTTTACTACAGCATCAACCCACCAACTGATCCATGCTAATGCGCAATCATATACATCCCTAAAGCCATTAACCCAATAAAAAACAGGCGACGAAAGCGTTGCTCATTGAGTTGGTAACGGATCTTTTTACCGAGCCACATCCCAACCAATGCCGCCACTAAAGCTACGGCAGAGAGTCGATAATCCAGGTGCATGCCAGCCATCGGGTTATGCTGTAGAAATACCGCCAGACAAATCGTAGATACGGTAAAGGTCAATCCTAAGGCTTGTACCAGTTCATCTCGTTTTAAATGCAAAGACTGCAAATACGGCACAACGGGAATAATCACCACGCCCGTTGCGACTGTGACTGCACCACCAATATAGCCCACGACAGGAGATAGCCAACGCTCATATTTGGCCAGATGGGGCAGCTTTTTGACACAGAGGCCATAACATCCGTATAAGGCCAGCATGCATCCCAATAAAATTTCGCTGCTATGCCCATGACTCTGGTTTAAGGTCGGTAAAAAGCTCCAGATCGAACCCACAATAATGCCTGCAAGTAAGGTCCAGAAACGCCGGATAAACATCCAGACCCGCCCCTCAGCAAACAGTTGCCAAATATTGGTCACCATGGAAGGAACAATCAACAGGGATGCAGCCTGAAAGGGACTCATGGCAATGGTCAGTAGCCCCATGGATACCGCAGGCAAGCCTAGACCAATCATACCTTTGATCATGCCGGCAAAGGCAAATACCACAATAATGATTGCTAAAAAAGTCATGTGCGCTCTCCGATGTTGCACCGGAGTTATGCTACGAAAAAACGGGGGCTCCCCCTATTCTTATTTTTGGGAGCTGGCCTCAGGCAGAGCTTGAGGCTATTCGGTATTTATCTTCCAACACATTGCTAATAATACTTTCAATCATCCAGACCCGGTATAAGCTATTAAATACATAGCTCTGTCCATCAATGCGCAATTCCAGAACTGGAAAATCAGGCTGATGCTTTTGCTGGCACAGTTCATCATTCTGTTGCAATAGAGCCTCCACATCCTGTTCAGTTATCTGATCGATCTCCAAGCGTCTCTGCATACGCTGAAAATGGGCTTTAAATGACAGGTCTCTACCGCGTGTCCACACGCCTTCTAATATCTGATGAATACAGTCCACTTGCTGTTCTTCAGGCACACTATAAAACAGCCGTGCCATCTCGTAGGTTGCGTCTTTGGTTGGGCGACAGAATGGTGTAAATGCGACTTGTGTCCGCTTGGAGACGCGAGTGGCCAGACTCCAGTCAAACCAGTCTCGCCCATGATAACTCAATGGGTAAACTTTCAACTGAATATTATAATAATCCGCCAGTTCTTCTTTGATATATGCCAATAATAACCAGCTCATTGGATCTTCAAGCGCAATATACAGATCCAACTCAGAATGCATGGCTTGAACTTCGCTCAGCGCTTCACCATCATTAATCAAATGCTCACGCCATTCGATATGGTTGATCAGGAAAATTGGATTTCCTGTCAGCAATTTCTGTTGTTTTAGCCGACGGGTCAAGCGGAGTAAGTCATCAACGGCTTGATATTTACGCTCGCCAAACTCGAAATAACTGGCGGCTACAGGCACATCTTTAAAAATGCGTTCAGGATAATCTTGAGGGCTTTGATGCTGGCTAGCCATGGCATGCAAGGTACGCAATTTGCCATATTGTTGTTGCCACAACATATGAAAGACGTCTTCGAGCAAATGTAAGAAGTTCTGCTCACGCAATGGCGTGTTTCTAAGAATGGTTTCAGCTTGTTGTAAGGCTTCTGCGCTGGGGATTTCTGGGGTGTCATCAAAACCAAAACGATGTTGCTTGGCGAGAATTTTGGCATCATTTAAACAATAAGTTTGCCAGTCTTGCTTCGACATCTCATTGGGAGGTTCAGCGTCTTGCCTCGAAATAATCACCTTTAACGGTTTGAGTTCATCACTCAGGATTTCATTGAGCTGACCAAGTTGTTGCACTGCAAGATAGCTATAAACATCGTCTAGACGCAGGTAAATACTTAAACCCTGTTCCGTGGGTAACTCCGCCTGACGAGAAGGTTTCTGATAGTACCAACTCGATCGTATGGGATCAAACCAACGACGTAACAAAGACATGTCGACAGCCTCTAATGGTCATAAATTGAAATATGGATGGATATACTCAAACTTGTGTCGGAACAAGTGAGCCAATAAATATGTTCAGTATCTTATAAAATAACAAAAAAGTCCCCCTTAATTGAAAGAGGGACTCAAAGGGATTACAAAACTCGTACTGCGCCTTTGGCTGCACTGGTTGAATGCAATGCGTAAATCTTCAATGACTTAGACACTTTGCGTTTACGCTCTTCTGCCGGATGCCAGCCTTTGGCTTCCTGAACCGTACGGCGATGTGCCAGGGTGGCATCGTCAATATCAAGGTGAATGGTACGATTTGGAATATCAATCTGGATCGTATCACCATCCTCAACCAAACCAATTGCACCACCTTCGGCAGCTTCTGGAGATACGTGACCGATCGACAAACCTGACGAACCACCCGAGAAACGACCATCAGTAATCAAGGCACAGTCTTTACCCAAACCTTTCGATTTCAGGTAACTGGTCGGGTACAACATTTCCTGCATCCCGGGTCCACCACGTGGGCCTTCATAACGAATCACCACGATGTCACCCGCCACGATTTTATGATCCAGAATTGCTTCAACTGCCGAATCCTGACTCTCAAACACACGGGCTGTACCAGTGAATTTAAGAATCGACTCATCCACACCTGCGGTTTTGACGATACAGCCATCTAGAGCGATGTTGCCGTAAAGCACAGCCAAACCGCCATCTTTAGAGAAGGCATGTTCAGCATTACGAATCACACCTTTCTCACGGTCACCATCTAAGGTTGAATAATAACGGTTCTGTGAGAACGCGACTTGGGTTGGAATCCCCCCTGGAGATGAACGATAGAATTCATAAACATCTGCATCTTCGGTACGGATAATATCCCACTTGTCCAAAGCATCTTTCAGGGTTTTTTCATGTACGGTTGGGCATGAGGTATTGAGTAAGTTGGCACGATCGAGCTCACCCAAGATCGCCATGATCCCACCCGCACGGTGTACATCTTCCATATGTACGTCTTGTTTTGCAGGTGCAACCTTTGACAAGACTGGAACCTGACGTGACAAACGGTCGATATCATCCATGGTGAAATCAACTTCTGCTTCATGTGCAGCAGCCAGCAAATGTAATACCGTATTGGTCGAACCACCCATGGCGATATCCAAGGTCATGGCATTTTCAAAAGCAGCTTTGGTGGCAATCGAACGCGGCAAGATGCTGTCATCATTCTGCTCATAATAGCGCTTCGCCAGTTCAACCACTAAACGCCCTGCTCTCAAGAACAATTTTTCACGGTTGGCATGCGTCGCCACAATAGAACCATTGCCCGGTAAAGACAAACCAAGAGCCTCGGTTAAACAGTTCATCGAGTTCGCGGTGAACATGCCTGAACAAGAACCACAGGTTGGGCATGCTGAGCGTTCAAACGCAGCGACTTCTTCATCGGTATAGCTTTCGTCGGCTGCAACCACCATCGCATCAACCAAGTCGATTGCTTTTTCATCACCACGGAATTTGACTTTACCCGCTTCCATCGGCCCACCAGACACGAATACCACAGGGATGTTCAAGCGCATTGCTGCCATCAACATTCCCGGTGTGATCTTGTCACAGTTCGAGATACATACCATTGCATCGGCACAATGGGCATTGACCATATATTCTACAGAATCGGCAATCAAATCACGTGATGGCAGTGAATACAGCATCCCGTCATGACCCATGGCAATCCCGTCATCAACGGCAATGGTATTAAATTCTTTTGCCACACCACCAGACGCTTCAATTTCTCGTGCAACAAGTTGACCTAAATCTTTGAGATGCACATGACCTGGCACAAATTGGGTAAATGAGTTGACCACTGCAATAATGGGCTTGCCAAAATCTTCATCTTTCATACCCGTCGCACGCCATAAACCACGTGCGCCAGCCATATTTCTTCCATGTGTCGATGTTTTCGAACGATAATCAGGCATTTTTTATTCCCAACAAGTGTGTGCTCGAGACGAATAGGACATTCGCTCTGGCGAAATGATACTGAGCTCTCTGCATCATACTACAAGTTATCGTTTAACAGATGACCAACAGGCCTATCTTTTTTTGCGCAAAAGCAATTCAGGCAGTGAATTAGGGACTCGTCGCTTTTTCGCTTATAATTTGAGGTAAGTTTTGTTTGGATTCCATTTGTGAAAATCATTTTTGCTGGTACGCCTGAATTTGCGGCAACCGCATTGGCGGCATTATTAAAAACATCCCACCAGATTATTGCGGTTTATACCCAGCCGGATCGTAAATCGGGCCGTGGGCAAAAATTAACACCTTCTCCTGTTAAACAATTGGCACTTGAACATGGTTTGCCCGTTTATCAACCTTTGAATTTTAAAGCGTCGACGGAAGACGGTTTGGCAGCCCGACAACAACTTGCAGCCTTGGGCGCGGATGTGATGGTGGTGGCCGCTTATGGTTTGATCTTGCCGCAAGCCGTGTTAGACACTCCAAAGTACGGCTGTCTGAATATTCACGGTTCATTGCTGCCGCGCTGGCGCGGGGCTGCCCCAATTCAACGTGCCATCGCCACAGGTGATGCAGAAACGGGGATTACCATCATGCAAATGGCGGCAGGTTTAGATACGGGCGATATGATGTATAAAACCTATTGTCCAATTACTGCGGAAGATACCTCTGCCAGCTTGCATGACAAATTGGCTGCTCAAGGTGCAGAAGCGATTTGTACAGTACTCGAATCAGAACAAAGCTTGCAGGATTTCATCGAAAAACGTGAAGTGCAAGATGAGACACTAACGGTCTATGCGCATAAGTTAGTCAAAGCCGAAGCGCGTATTGACTGGAAGCAAAGTGCAGTGCAAATCGACCGTAATATTCGTGCTTTTAATCCTTGGCCAGTGGCGTTTATTCAGTTAGATGAAAACAATGCCTTACGTGTGTGGGGTTCAATGCTTTCTCAACATCAAAAAACTGATGCACAAAGCGGTGAGATCCTTGCGATCGATAAACAAGGCGTGCATGTGGCATGTGGCGACAATGCAGCCGTGTGCCTCACCAGCTTGCAATGGCCCGGCGCGAAAGCCTTAAATCCAGTGCAAATTGCACAAACCCAGAAATTACATATTGGACAAATTCTCCCATGAGCCAATCGAATCAATCATCTGCAAAAAATTTGAATTTGCGTGCGCAAGTGGTCAAAACACTTTTGGCTGTTCAAAATGGGCAATCTTTGTCTTCTGTTTTGAATCAACATCTCAATATGGTTTCTGAACGTGACCGTGGTTTATATCACGAACTTACTTTAGGCTGTTTACGCCAATGGTATTCCTTAAAAGCCATTACCTTACCCTTGCTCACAAAACCATTAGACAATGAAGCACTCGAAAGTTGTTTATATCTTGGTTTATATCAAATTTTATGTACGCGTGTTCCTGTACATGCTGCGATTTCAGAAACCGTAAATGCGGCCAAGCAACTCGGTTTCGAGCCAATGAGTGGTTTGGTCAATGCAATTCTGCGTCGTGTTTCACGTGAAACAGATGAATTTCAAACCGCTTTGAATAATACGCATGGTTTACCAAGCTGGTTATTCAAACGGCTCAAAAAAGATTGGCCTGAGCAAGCAGAGTCGCTATGCCAAGCCTTGAAACAAGTCGCGCCACTGACGCTGCGCGTCAATGAACGCCAAGTCAGTCGTAACGAATATTTAGAGATTTTGGACGAAGAACAGATTGATGCTCGTCCTTGTATGCTTTCAAATGTAGGTATTGTTTTGGAACAAACCGGCAATATTACCCATTTACCCGGTTTTGAAGAAGGCGGTTTTTCTGTTCAGGATGAGCATGCTCAATTATGTGCCACGCTTTTACCCAACTTAGATAACCAAGTGGTGATCGATGCTTGTGCTGCACCAGGAGGTAAAGCCGCGCATATCCTTGAGCGCTTTAATCCGAAAAAATTGATTGCACTTGATCATGATGCAAAACGTTTACTGCGTGTTTCTGAAAATTTAGAACGTCTTGCCCTAGATCAGAAGCTTGTAGAGATTGTGACAGCAGATGCGACCACGTGGCAGGCACCAGAACTTGTCGATTGTATCGTGTTGGATGCACCCTGCTCTGCAACAGGCGTGATCCGTCGTCATCCCGATATTCGTCTGCTGAGACAATCAACCGATATTGCACAAACCGTGGCACTACAACAGCAGATTTTGCAGCAGATGTGGCAACAGCTTAAAGTCGGTGGCACCTTGCTGTATATTACCTGCTCAATACTTAAAGCTGAAAATGAGCAGCAAATGGCAACTTTCTTTGCTGAACATACCGATGCTGAAGAAGTCAAAATCGAAGCTGATTGGGGGATTGAGCAGACGCATGGTCGTCAGTTGCTTCCTTCTGCACACGCTGGTGATGGTTTCTATTATTGCCGGATTAAAAAATTGGCATAATAAAAAAGCAGGCTTGAAGCCTGCTTTTTTTTAAATCTGTTTTAAAGCGTATGTTGATCTTTGACTTCTTCCAGAACCTCATCTAGTTCTTCTGGATGCTTCATCAGGTGCAGGATCGACAAAGCCAATCCCCCCCAAACAAACAACATAGCAATAACCATCATCACGATTGCAGAAGTATTCATATTCTTTCTCCTAGCGATCTTTGAGCTTGCTGAGGACGATTGCAACAACAGCACAGAAAATCACACTGCCCCATCCAAAGATGCCTTGTAAGCTCATGCTATAACTATCGTAACCGTTTTTCACCAAGTTAAATACCGTCATGCTTAAGGTGGTTAACAAGATCAAAGAAGTGATCACCGTTAAGGTAAATGCCCAGCCTTTACCCAGTTGAATCGTGGAAATGCGGTTGATATGATCACGCAGTTCAATCAAAGCCGAACGCTTAAACCATGTAATCCACAGAATAGAAACGAGTGCTCCGCCAACAATACCAATGTTATTGATGAAGTGATCGACGATATCGACCAGTTTAATCGCATTGACACTGGAGAATAAGAACACCGAAACCAAGGCACTACCGCCACCAATAATGGTCACGGCTTTGGTACGCCCCCATTTCAATTTGTCTTGCATTGCAGCAATCGGCACTTCCAAGATACTCACCATTGACGAGATACCCGCAACGAAGAGTGATGAAAAGAACAGCAGACCGAATAAGTCAGCACCTGCACCCAAACTTGAAATGATTTTCGGGAAAGCGATGAATGCCAGACCAATACCACCACTCACTACGTCCTGTACTTCTTTGCCTGCCGTATGCGCCATAAAGCCCAAGGCTGCAAAGATTCCGATGCCTGCCAAAATTTCAGTCGAGGCATTGGCAAAACCAACAATCAGGCCCGAGCCAGTTAAATCGGTTTTAGGTTTGAGATAAGAGGCATAGGTCACCATGATCCCGAAGCCCACAGACAGTGAGAAAAAAGTATGGCCATATGCGGCTAACCACACTTTATAATCCATCATGGCCGACCAGTTCGGGGTAAAGAAAGCATTTAAGCCTTGCACCGCACCTGGTAAACGTAATGACTGAACCACCAGAATGGTGAACAACACGAATAACAATGGCATGAAAATCTTGTTGGATAATTCAACGCCCTTCTTCACCCCACCATATAAAATGATCAAGGTCAGTGCCCAGATTCCGACGATTGGCCAGAACAAATGACCCACGAAATTAAGGTCAAAACCTGCCGCTTTCGAAGTCTGTAAATACGTATTGAAGAAGAAACTTTCCGGGTCAGTCCCCCATGTCTGACCGATCGAGAAGTACACATAACTCCCCGCCCACGTCAGTACACTGGCATAGTACAGGCCAATGATGATACAGACACAAACCTGCCACCAACCCAGCGTCTCTCCGCCTTTAAATAGCGCACGATACGCCTTTGGTGGAGAATTACGCGCACGATGACCCGTTGCATAGTCTAGGAATAAAAGAGGTAAACCAGCGGTAATCAACGCCAGTAAATAAGGGATAAGAAACGCCCCGCCGCCATTTTCATAGGCAACGTAAGGGAAACGCCAAATATTGCCTAAACCGACAGCTGAACCTACAGCTGCAATAATAAAACCAGATCGTGATGTCCAGTTTTCACGAGTATCTGTCATAAAACACCTAAATTGTCCTGCTGGCCTTTCCATACTGTTTGTGGTTTGTTATTGTCCAACAGACATGAAAAGTGCCATAAAAATCTTGTCTTGTTTGTATGAAAATTCAACCTTGTGAGTGTGTTATTTCCATGCACAAACAAACAAAAAACCAAACCATCTTCCTTAAAGATCGGGCGTTGTTTTTCTGCTTTTAATAGCCGAACAATACCTGTTTTTATTTCTTTTTACTGTAAATTCTGCAAGAAAAAATCATCTTTTTTAAACAACTGATTATTTTTCAACAGCCTGTAATTTTGACCTTACAGTCAAGCTATAAAAATCAAGTACATAAAACAATCAAGCGAAGCATTTACTCCGCTTGGGCCACTCTCTTTTTATTGTTTGATGGCTAATAATCTTTCCTCTTGCATATCCCGAATAGCAAACTGAATCCCTTCACGGCCAAGGCCCGAATCCTTCACCCCACCATAAGGCATATTATCGACGCGGAACGTCGGAACATCGTTAATAATCACACCTCCAACATGTAAATGATCCCATGCATATAGCATCTTATTCAGATTTTGCGTATATACGCCTGCCTGCAAGCCAAAACGACTTTGATTGATGGTCACAATCCCCTGCTGAAAGTCCTTAAATTTCTCCAAGATTGCAATTGGACCAAATGCTTCATCCTTATAGATTTCCAGCTTGGCATCTACATTTTCCAGTAAAGTGGGTTCGAACAAAACCCCTTCTAAACGTCCTCCTATCAGTATTTTTGCTCCTTTTTTCTCGGCCTTATCTAGCCATTTTTTTAAACGAATCGCTTCAGCCTCCTTAATCATGGGACCAACCAATGTGGTACTTAAAGTGGGATCATCCACTTTAATTTTTTTCAATTTGGCGATGAGTTTCTTTTTCACTTCGGCATATAAGTCAGCATGAATTAAAATTCGCTGCACACTGATACAGATCTGCCCCGCATGCCCATAGGCTGCACTGATTAAACGATCAATCAAAGCGTCATCAATCACTGTATCCGCATCAATCAGAACCGCAGCATTCCCGCCCAATTCCAAGGTGACTTTCTTACGACCAGCACGGGCTTTCATGTCCCACCCCACCTGATCGGAACCCGTAAAGCTTAACAGCTTGAAGCGATCATCCGTGACAGAATATCTGCGGCCTGACGCTCACAAGGCAATACCGACCACGAACCTTTCGGTAAATCGGTTTCGGCTAATACCTTGGCAATCATTAAGGCACTGATCGGAGTCAAACTGGCAGGTTTCAACACAAAAGGACAACCCGCAGCAATGGCTGGTGCAATCTTATGTGCAACGAGGTTGAGAGGAAAATTAAACGGACTGATTAAGGAAACTGCACCGATGGGTACATATTTGACCATCCCTCTGAACTGGGCAGCCGCGGGTGTCACAGCTAGAGCTAACATTCGCCCATCATCGAGCTGTGTCACGGCATCTGCGGCCAATTGAAAGGTATTGATCAGACGTTCAACTTCGGCACTTGCTGCACCGCGAGGTTTCCCCCCTTCTGCAATCAGAATATCTGTTAACTCTTCACGCAGTTCATTAAAACGCTTCACGCAGTGCAATAGGATTCTTTGTTTCTGAAAGGGTTTTAAGGCCGCCATTTCTGCTTCAGCTTTCACCGCAGCTGCAATCGCTTTTTCAAGCACTTTGGTATCGGCCAAGGCGACACGTGCATACACGGTATTGTGATACTTATCATGAACTTCAAGCCATTGGCCTGTGGTGGCTGCTTTGCCTGCGACATAAAGTGGGTAATCCACCACATTTTTTGTATCTGTCATTATTCTTGATCCCGTTATAAAAATTTAAATTTAGACTACTGCATATTTTCCAAGATCACTATATGATTCGCCCATTCACAGATGAATTCACAACAATTCATTACTGTTTTTGATACTGATTAGGACAATGCAATGAAAATATTAAAAATATCAATGTTTGCGTTAGGGACAGGCATTTGCAGTCTGGCACAAGCGGATATGCTAGGCGTGAAAGCTGATGCGAGTTATTGGTTTTATGATGGTAAGGCAAAAGTTCAACCAAAACCAAATACCTCATCATTATCAAATCAAACAGGTGTAGATGACCTTTTATTAAATCCTTATGCAGGTCTTTCAGCACCTGAAGAAAATTTAGATCGTAAAGGTTCAGCTCAGATATCACTTGCATTTGAACACCCGATTCCATTGATTCCAAATGCCAAAATTCGCTATGTAAATTTGAAATCACAAACTGAAAATACAGTGGCTGGACAACCTGTCTACGATCTGAACATCGATCACACCGATTTCATTCTCTATTATGAAATCTTGGACACCATCGTCAGCGCAGATGTCGGTCTGGGTGCAACCAATTTAAATGGTGATGTCAAAACACTGAATGTCAGTAAAACAGATATCGATAAAACAGTTCCTGTCATCTATGGCTCTGCGGGCATCAAACTTCCATTTACTGGTCTCAGTGCCAAGGGCGAGTTGTTGTATAGCAACTTTAACGATACCAAAATCACAGATGCGCAAGCCGAATTACAATACAACTTTATTGATAATTTATTGGTCGATGTGGGTTTAAAAGCAGGCTATCGTATTCTCGATATCAAATTAGATGACTACAAGAAAAATGACCTTAAGTTTGACTTTAAAGGTCCGTATATTGGCTTAGATATTCATTTCTAAGATCCGAATAAAACAGAAAGGGAATCTCTTGATTATGTTTTTATGGATAATAATTATCCCTATCAATGTACGCAAAAACCTACAACAATCGCAGCAATTGGCGAATATCCCAATACAAACTTTTCACCTATAATACAAATCATAGAGAGACAGGAAGTCTCATTGAGAATAAGAACAGACACAGGACGTGGTCGTTAATAGGATATCAACGACATAAACTGAATATGAAGAAGCCCCGTCAGGATGATGGGGCTTCTTTTTATCTATCATTTTATAGGTGATTTAAAGACTTTTGAGATAAGCAACCACTTCGCTATGCTCTGCCATTTCTGCAAGCTGTAATGCGCTATATTCTCCTTTATACGCCACATTTGCACCCTTACTCACGAGTAGCTTCACCACCGCTAAATTGTCGTTCTCAGCAGCAGCCTGAAGCGCACTATAGCCTTCGTCATCGGTCTGGTTTGGATCTATTCCCTCTGCCAATAGTTGCTCGACTTGTTCCACATCACCAAGGGATGCCCAATACACAAGTTCAGGAAGATGTAGTTCATCATCATCTTCAGGCAGTGGAGTGAAAGAGTTGAGTTTCATAAGAAATACCTATTTTTTTATTTAAGATAAAGTGTTTTATACTGATCGGCTAGCTCCTTAGCCTTCTTCATTTCTTGGATATTAAAAATTTGGGTAAAGTTCTTTAAGTTTTTAATTGCCTGATCATTTTCTGTTTCCGCTGCAACACTAATCCATGCGTAAGCTTTGTAATAATCTTGTTCAACGCCTAAACCCTGAGCAAATAATAAACCATACTCATTTTGAGAAAAAGAATAGCCAGCTTTTGCTGATTTTTCATACCAAAAAGCAGCTTTAGTATAATCTTGTTTAACAAAATTCCCTTTGCGAAAGGCATTACCTAAATAAAATTGAGATTGCAAATCTCCTGCATTCGCAGCCTTTTTAGTATATTCAAAACCCTTCTCAGGATTTTTTTGTACTCCAATACCTTCATTATACATAATCGAAAGATTTGCTAAGGAAGGCACATATCCTTTTTGAGCAGATTGATTAAATAAATTAAACGCCTTTTCTACATTTTTTGGGACACCTAAGCCTTGAAAATATAAACTTGCTAAATAGTGTATTGCTTGAACATTTCCAGTTTTTGCTGATCTTTCAAAACCATCAAAAGCAGCTTTATAATTCTTTTGATAATAAGCTGTTAGGCTTGTATCCAAGTCATTGCTTGCAATAGCCATACTTGAAACGCCTAAAGCAACGACCAATACAAACAGGCTTTTTTTCATATCAACTTCATGTCCCTATACAAATATAGGAGGATATTAGCACAGGCCAATTTATTTATTTCCTCCACGCAATAAAAAACACCCCCAACTGTTATGTTGGGGGTGTTTAGTATTTAAAAGCTGGCGATGACTTACTCTCACATGGCAAGTGCCACACTACCATCAGCGCTAAGAGGTTTCACTTCTGAGTTCGGGAAGGGATCAG
>NZ_KB850119.1:0-9615 GCF_000369645.1 Acinetobacter sp. CIP 64.2 | reverse complement strand
ATAGGTGACTTTTTGGTGTGGTATAGGTGACTTTTTGGTGTGGTATATCTCTTGTATATACTATAAATAAAGGCTTACAGCAGATCTAAAAGCATTTAAAAACTTAAAAATTATTAAAAGCATTGGGAATGAAAAATTGCCCTTGGTTTTCGCTACGCTCAAACTCTATTGAATCTCGCTTTCGCTCGATTCGTGGGGCAATTTTTTAGCTCTTTCAGTTGTGACTTTGAGAAAAAGCAAAGGCAAGAGCAAAAGAAACTCGGAATTCGCTTTGCTCATAAAGCTTTTTACTCGCTACGCTCGATCTAGGCCCAATTTTCTGCATGTAATTTACGCTTATTTAGGCTTCACAGCCTAAAAAGCTGTTTTTCAGAGAGTCGAGGTGCGAATTTTGGTGCTTCGCTCGTAGACACTCGCTCTATTCATCCCGATTAGAATAAAAATAGTCTCTATTTGGCGCTCATTTGCGTTTTTTGATCTGATTACTCATTTCAATAGTGATTCTATGTCTTATGTAAAAATGTGGCTGAAATCGCATGTGAGAGCGTTTTAACTTAGGTTTTATTTTTGATCTGTAGGCTAGAGTTTTCGCTTATAGATTTTTCTCTTAAAAATACAATAGTCAGGATCTCTTTTGGCCAAGCACTATCTTTACTGTCAGTTAAGTCAATTAAATGGATTAGGAGCCGGTACATACCGGCAATTTTTGGTTCACACACCACGCATCTAAAGATAAAGGCTCCAAAGCCTTATCCTATAAGGGATACAGCGATTTTTCATCTATCTGGAAAGCGTTTACGCTTTTAGCATGATTTTTATTATTTTTCATAGGTTTAGCTGTAAACACGTTTTGTTGCAAATAAAGTGCAATATTTACTTACAAAACAATGAGATAGCTTGTAATCACCTTTGTTTACGTTTTTATGTAAATTTCTCTTTTTATATTAGATATTTAACCTGTAATCATTAAAACTTAAAACAGTGTTTACTTATATTTGATAGTTACTTTTTAAAAATTAGGTGCTTAGATTGAAAACAAATTGTAGGAGTTTTTCATGAACAGTACTCGAACCGTTGCCGTCAGATTAGACAATCAGGTCGCACAAGAATATGAGCGTTTGGCTCAGTTGAAGGGCGATAAATTAGGGACTTATCTGCGGGATCTTCTGACCAGTAATTTACAGATGGCCAGTATTGAACGGCAGGCCAATCGGATTGAAACATTGGTGAATGATTTTGAGAAGCAAATTAATTACTCCCTCGATAAGTTTACTGAGGCCAATTATTTAAATGAAAAATTCTTTGAAGACTTTGGCCATATATATATGTTTCAAATTGGGATGCTGATGCATCTAAAAGTCGATCGAGGAGACATCCAATTAATGCAAACTAGAGGAAATGCATATGCTCAAAGGCACTATTTTGCGGGGGAAAAGCCATGAGCAATATTATTCAACTCTCTAAACCATGTGCTTTCTGTGATTCAAGGGAAAACGTACAGCTTTTTTCAGGGCTGATGCTTTGTGGGAATTGTCAGGAAAATATCCGGATTACCAATCCTGGCATGTTTGAGGCCAATGATCAGATTGAACAAAAAAACCAGAGTTAATCTGGTTTTTAATACAGTACTCTATTTTTATTTACTAAAAATTCTTTGGATTAATTATACAAGTTGTAACAACTTATATGATTATGAAAAAGAAGAAGAAGATTATATTTAATTTACAATAAATGTATAATTATTGCTCGATAATATTAATGAGAGAAATATGGCAGGTTCACGTTCATGTTCTGTTCTTTATACAGCTTTTGATGTACAGATTTTTTCTGACGAGGTTTCAACAAAGACATATGTAGATTTGTTTTTGGATCTAAGTGGGAACCTTCGTGAAGTACCTTTGCAAGCTCGTTCCAATTACGTAAAGTTTGACAGTATAAAGCCTTTAAATGAAGATAAATTAGAGCATGGCTTTAGATGTGAGATCTTTAAAAGTACAGGGCTTACTAGTAATTTTAGAGACACGGTAGAATCTCAAAATGTAAAATTAGACACTAATAGATATATTCCGACAAACTATAAAGCAAACCCTAAAGATTTTAGTGCCGTTTTCTATCCATCAGAAAGAAAAATTATTTGTGAATTATCTTTTAAAAAGAATAAAACAGCGCATGCAATTGTTGAAGAATTTCTTAAAAAATTAGTTAATACACCTACACTAAATAATAAATTTAAGCGAATTGAAATAACGCCAATTTATGAAAAAATTACGGCTGATGATATTAATCATAATAAAACATTGACTTACGTTGAAGCAGTTATAAATAATATTCCTGATTCTTTTGATGATCTAAATATAGTTTTATCTGATAAAGATAGAATTTTCTTAAAAAGTCTGGCGGATAGTAACTTAGAGTCCTATTCTCAGGTTCTTAAAAGTAAAAAGGCAAAGTTTTTAGAACTAACTGATCTAAATAAAGATTTTATTAGATTAGCCATAGAATATGGATTTGTAAAATTTCATTATAAAAATATAGATAATCTAACAGAAAAGAAAAGCACGCTTAACATTTCACCATTCACAAAACGTTTAAAAATTTTTCCAGAAGACGTTTATGGAGATTTCTTAATACGAGAAACGAGAAAAATAGCAGAACAACTTTCTTAAGATTTTACATGATGCTATGCTAAATGAAATTAAAAAAAAGCCAACATTTACAAGATGTTGGCTATAAATTTACTAATTAAACAATTTTAGAAACTAAGTCTTTGATGTTAGGTATTTGTTTATTCAGCTGTGATTGGTTAATAGTTACTTTTTTACCATTCATATTTTTAGAAGGCCCTGAAGTAACTAATGGCATAGGAATACCTGTAACTCCTGAATATACAGATGCTGTATTAGCATCATTAACTTCTGCTAAAAACATTTGTTTAAATAGTCTCTCATTTTTTGGAGTAGGTGCATTTGATGGATGAGTCTGAAATACAGAAGAGTCCGACTTCCACAAACTCCAAATCTCTTCAGTTATATCATTTATTACTGACTTAAATGCACTTGCAGCACCAGCATTAGCCTGCGTTAATCTATTACCGATATACATATAAATTTTAGGAATAGTCATTCTAAATTGTTTACTATTTTGGAAGAATAATGAATCTGGTACACCAGGTTTATTTGATCCATATATTAGTGAAATCACATTTCTAATAGCTCGTAGAGATGATCCATCGGCAGTAAATGGAATCAATAAATTATCTGTGGCAGATAAACCAATAGTCGTATAGATAGAAAAGCTCGGATTAAAGTCTATAAAAAAAGTAGTATCTTGATTCTTAAAATTATCTTTAATACTCGTGATAAGATCAGCA
Source organism: Acinetobacter sp. CIP 64.2 (assembly GCF_000369645.1). NCBI lineage: Bacteria > Pseudomonadati > Pseudomonadota > Gammaproteobacteria > Moraxellales > Moraxellaceae > Acinetobacter > Acinetobacter sp. CIP 64.2. Next base: position 6,245 of record NZ_KB850119.1, on the reverse strand, counting down.
ATCCATAAGTGCACTTTCTGCCAAGCATCTCCTGGACCAGAACGCGTAGAAGAAATAATACTATCTGCCTGTAATTCTAAAGAATTATCGCCTGCGACTAAATACAAGTTTTTCTCAATTTTTTCATTGAAATCATTGACTTTTGTCAGATAAAGATAACCCTTTTTAGGGTCGATGTATGGACTAATAATTCTCTCTTCAATATAACCAGAAATTGTATTCTTTTTAAGCGATTCAAGATTTTTATATCCATCTACTACACCGCCCAATAGCATCATTGATGAATTCGCTTGAGGACATAGATCGATGACAACTACAGTTTTTTCTGGATTTTGGACAGCATATTCTGCAGCTATTTGGAATGTTAAATAGCTTTTCCCTACACCGCCTTTGTTATTCCATAAACCATATACTGACATAGCAATTTCTCAGAAGATTAAACTTTAACGCATAGTAATGTATTTAAAATTAGTACTGTTACTCTTTCTTTAGGAATTAGAATGTTTTTAACATAAAAGCACGTTACTTAAAGTAAAAAAGCCCGACATCCTGTCGGGCTTTTCTAGATTGGGTTGCTCGTCTTGCTGATCTCGTGCTGCCCATTCCTTGCGCTACTTTCTTATTCTTGTTTTTCTGGAAACATCCTGTTCCCTATATAGCAATCATAGGATTAATGCCTTGAATTACCAATCCGCAAAATCCTTAAACTTATGTAAGTTTTAGCTTACAAAGTTGGCCTATTTTTATCCCAAGAGTTGTCCGCAGAAATTGGGGATGATTTAAGTCCTGAGAGGATTGATAACACACACTAAAGCTTGATTTTGATTAAATATTAACCGGTTTTATTGGCGAGAAGTATCAAATCTGCTCATAAAAAAGCCGACTTGTTTCCAAGTCGGCTTTTTAGGTTTTGCGTCCCAGTTTTTTATATCATAACTTTTTGAAATATAAAACTATTTTAAATCGCGTTTCGTATAAGCTCTATTATGTTAAATGGATCATCATTTAGTGTAATAATTAAACACTTAAAAGCATCATTACAGCTTTTATAAGAAATATTAAACTCGATAAAAATACATTTTTCCAAAGGAATTATTTAGCTCATATGGATTTTGAAAATATTCTAATCGTATTAGGTTTTTTTGCTTTTTGTGGCGGTTTAATTGATGCTGCCGTTGGAGGTGGTGGTCTTGTTCAATTGCCTGCGCTTATACATGCTTTACCGCAATACAGTTTAGCGACTGTTTTTGGAACAAATAAATTAGCTGTGTTAGCTGGAACGCTTTCCTCTATTTTTACTTATATAAAAAGAATAAAAATTGTATGGATACTGATGCTACCTACTATGGTTTCAGCATTTATCTTTGCCTTTTTAGGTGCTATGTCTGTTTCATTCATTCCCAAAGAATTGATGAAATATATTGTCTTTTTTCTTTTGGTATTAATGGCAATTTATACATTCATCAAGAAAGATTTAGGCAAAGTTCATACATATATTCAATGTGGTAAAAGGGAAATTCTATTAGGGATTTTTTTTGGTGCTCTCATTGGATTTTATGATGGGGTGTTTGGGCCTGGAAGCGGAAGTTTTTTACTTTTTCTATTCGTTAAATGTTTTGGATTCGACTTTTTAAATGCTTCTGCTTCAGCAAAATTAGTGAATTTAGGAACATTTAGTGCTGCACTACTATTTTTTATACCCTCGGGTCATGTTCTATGGAACATTGGATTGATAGTGGCTGTCTGCAATATGGTGGGTTCTATAGTAGGTTCATTTTTGGCTTTACGCTATGGAAGTGGTTTTATTCGAATATTCTTTCTTGTTCTATTAGTATTTTTAATTGGTCGAATGGGAATATCTATTTTCTTCCCATAATTAAATATTTCTAAAATTAACATAATACACCTTATACGAAATCAAAAATGGGAGCTTAAAGCTCCCATCTTTTGGATAATCTTTTCAAATAAGGCTAGGGTGAGCATCTAGAATTCGAATTATGTAGCTGCTGGTCCAGTTGGATAAGTTGATGATTTTGTCTGGTTACCTTACACCGCCTCCAGCGCGAGCAGCTCAGCCACCGTCTGCTTTCGTCGAATAAGCCGGGGCTCCCCATTTTCCATCAGCACTTCGGCAATCAGCGGGCGAGCGTTGTAGTTCGATGACATGGAGGCACCATACGCACCAGTGTCGTGCAATACCAGCAGATCTCCCACCTGTGCCTGCGGCAAGGATCGGTGTAACACCATGCCAGCGTCTCCCTGCGTAAACACATCTCCCGACTCGCACAGAGGTCCGGCAACTACTGTGTCAAACTGCAAGCCATTAACCGCTGTGCCATCAGAGTGGATCAACTCCATACCGTGGTAGGCACCGTATAGAGCTGGGCGAACTAGATCATTGAAGCCGGCGTCCACCATCACAAAATGGTTGGCACCCTGTTGCTTCGTAGCGCGTACTTCAGTGACCAACACACCAGACTCGGCCATTAAATAGCGACCTGGTTCTATTTCTAGTTTCACTGGGTGCTTCAGTAGTTGTTCCACAGCATGGCGTGCTGCATTCCATAATGAAAAGTAGTGCGCTATATCAATCGTGGGTTCACCAGTCTGATAGGGAACGGATAGCCCACCACCAGCCGAGATGGCGTGCAGGTCCAAACCCTGCGCATTCACTACTTTTACCAATTTCAGCATGGCACCGCAGACTTCTTGCAAGTGCGTGTAATCTACACCTGAGCCGATGTGCATGTGCAGGCCATGCAAAGTCAGGCTGTTTGACTTGATCTTTTCGCAGGCGCGTACTAGGTCGCCATGCCAGATGCCATGCTTGCTATACTCTCCACCAGTATTTGTTTTCTTTGAATGGCCATGCCCGAAACCTGGATTGATGCGTAACCACACCGGGTGCCCTGGGTTGACTGCACCCAATTGATCCAGCATGTCCATGGAGCCACAGTTCACAGGAATATTTAGTTCCACCACGCGCGCAAGCGTAGCGCGGTCTAGCAGATCAGCCGTAAACACAATGTCTGCGTGCCCGTTGTGCAAGCCCGGCGTAAAACCACTAGCTAACGCACGTTCGATTTCACCCAAAGATACCGAGTCCACCACTACGCCCTGTCGCTTCATGAGGCGAAGGATGTGTGTATTAGAATTGGCTTTCTGAGCGAAACGTACTACATCAAACAACTGCAGAGCGGCAATCTGGCGCGTAATGGTGTCGGCATCATAGATCCACAGCGGGGTACTGAATTGCTGGGCCAAAGGAGCGATGGTAGTGGGAGTAAAAGGATTCATAAATAGATGATTTCCTTCATAGTCAATTCAATCATAGATGATCTCCTTCATGGTCAATTCAATCAATGCTATTCTTATTATTTAACTATTCAATATTGATATGAATTTAACTCATCGCCAGCTGACGATGTTTCGCGCCATCATGCTGCACGGCAATCTGGGACGTGCAGCCGACGCGTGTGCGTCAAGCCAGCCTACTTTGAGTCGCGAGCTGGGGCGTTTGGAGCAGTTACTGGGGTTTAACCTTTTTGACCGGGTGCGGGGCCGATTAAGACCTACCGTGCGGGCACTCGCGCTGATGCAGGAAGTAGAACGCTCGTTTATAGGCTTGGAACAGATCGCAGCGCGAGCCAGTGAATTGCGCACGCAAGCGACAGGTCGCTTGCGCATTGCGTGTTTACCGGCATTGGCCCATGCCTTGGTACCGCGCGCACTGGTATATCTCTCACATACACATCCTGAACTAGGAGTCAGCGTACATCCCTTAGAGTCGCCTTGGTTGGAACAAGCCATGAGTGAACAACGTTTTGACCTGGGGTTGAGTGAAACCCAAAAGGCACCTGTTGGAGTTACCTTGCAGCCCTTACTGAAAGTTAATGAAGTGGCTGTTTTGCCCCGTGATCACAGCCTGTGCCGCAAGGCACGACTGCAACCACGCGACTTTACAGGCGAGCGCTTCATCAGCCTCGCGGTTGGCGACCCATATCGAACCGCCATTGATGCGATGTTCGAGGACGCTAAAGTACATCGCGTAACCTTGCTTGAAACCACGAGTTCAGTGGCTGTCTGCGCCATGGTGCGTCAAGGCCTTGGCGTTGCCATCGTAAATCCGTTTACCGCAATGGAACTAAGCGGACCGGACCTAGTAGTACGGTCGCTTACTGTTGCCATCGGTTACCAGGTGAATATGCTTCTTCCGGAAATAGCAGCTCCGCACCCCCTGCAGAGCGTTCTCGCAGACACCGCCCGCAAAGCCAGTGCAGACCTGAGCCACCTTGACCAGTGTTTTTATTAGAACTAGAAACTAGAGGATTTGTTACACAGGATCAATTAATCAGATGACATATTCTCTCATTTTTATATCCGGAAAATTTCTTTTAATCTAAAGATTTTCTAATATTAACATAATACACCTTATACGAAATGCGTTATAATTATCTATAGAAATCAATGCTGTAGTTTCTAGTTTATAACCCGAACGTCCCTGTTCGGGCTTTTTTTATGATTTTTCACGTTCCACGCCTATTCTTTGATCAAAGTTCCACAGCTTTGATTAGTACACCTAAACAAGCCTCTTAGCCATTCGGCAAGAAAAACCGGCTTAACCATCCTCTTTTCGGCTGCTCCGGTTCAACCGGCTCCGGAACTGGAATACGCTTATTTTCTGTTTCGACCGGAGTAGTCAATCCGTCATGTTTCGGCTCAGGTTCTGACCGAGGATCCGTTACTATATCTTGGCTAGGTTTCTGATCGGTAAACGTAGTCATATTGGTTTTTGGGGCTTCTAGCAGTCGTTGTATAGCTTCTATTTGATTGTCTTTTGCTTCTAGCTGTTCTCGTTGGAAAACTTCTCGCTCATGTGCAAGTTCTAGCTGTTTTTTTAGTATGTCTACCTGCTGTTTTAGCATGTCTACTTCTGTCTCTTTTTGTACCGTAGTAGACTGTAACGGGGTTACATTATTATTTTTATTAGATGGTTCGCCAAATACTCTTATGGCTTCAGATAAATCTATTTTCCCATCACTATTTTTTGATAAATCTCCTTTATTTATACGCTTATAAATACTTTGTCGATTCATCCCATAAAGTTGTGATAACTCAATAACAGATAGTGCTTTCATTATGTAACCCAAGTAAAAATCTGTATGCTTTTAGACAATAATTAATCATGTAACGTTACATCAGTAGTTTAACGATAGCCAACTTTTTCAAGATAAGGATGTAATTCTTGAAACTTAGCAGGATCTTGAAGCATTTCAGCAATTCTTATTGCAAACTGTTGATAGCTTTCAGTGCCCTGAGAGTATTTCCCCATTTCAGGTAATTCCGAAAGCTTGTTAGCAAATAAGTGGCGTTGAGCATCTGTTATTCTGGAAAAAATATCTAATGTATTGGGATCTTTCTTACGTTCTATTGCTTTGTTCTGATTTCTTTTTTGTTTGAAGCTAAAAGAGAACCCAGAAATAGAGCGACCTTCTTTATGCTGTTCAACTTTAACGATGATATCTGTATGTTCATTTATTTGTTTTACTGCTGATTCAAGTACACGTCGTTTAAATGTATCTAGTCTTGGGTAATCATCTGAAGTTAAGCCAAGCTTCGAACGAAAGTCAGAAACTTCAAATATAGGAGTGTTACCGACTTCACGCCATGCTATAAGCAACTCATAGAGTCGAATGGCATATTTTCCTGTTAATTGGGTAACTTGTTTTAACTGATAACTTGTAAATTGTTTTTCTAAACGTGTAATTAAAGGGACTACATCCATTGTAAAAGTAACCTCTAAGGTTGCAGCATCATCAATATAAGAAATATTTTGAACCCATCGAGAAATTACTTTCTTTGATTTTCCTGTTTTTTCATCAATTGTTTGGTAGCTAAACTGTCTACCAAAAAGGTTAGTAACTGCTGTTTTTAGGGCTTTGTAGGCGGCATGCTTACTAACATTAAATCTGCTCATATAGTCACTGGCATGGATCCGTAGCCTAGTGTTTGCATCAATCCCTGTTTTTGTTTCTCTTGCTTGTAAGATAGCCAGTAGAATTAACCGTTGTTCTACGGTATCTAAATTATAACTCGCATTAATTAAAGCATTATCTTTTACTATTAATTCACTGGTAGGCATTTGCTACACCTTTATTATACGTGGTGTTATTACACCATCATTAATCAATGGTGTAAATAGGTGACTTTTTGGTGTGGTATAGGTGACTTTTTGGTGTGGTATA
>NZ_KB850118.1:0-4353 GCF_000369645.1 Acinetobacter sp. CIP 64.2 | reverse complement strand
ACAGCCTTTCGTATAATGTATAATATGTCAATAAAATCAATAACTTAGGTAATTTTAAGTATGAATATAACAGCAATAATGGGGGATAATCAAGTGGAATGTCCTAAATGTTTGTCGCTTTTTCATAAGCAATATTTGTACTTTCACATGACTAAGTGCAAGGGATAGGTTTTAAGAAATGGAACTATATGTTTGTACTCAACTCGACAAACCATCTAACACATGCATTGTTTGGCTTGACCTGAATACAACCATGTTTGCCATTACTGGCTGGGAAGCGTCAATGATAATCACAGCGATTTCCGGCTATTACTTAACTATGTGGTTATTAAGAAATCTTCGTTATTCCGTCAAGTGAGGAGAAACACAATGGAAAAACAAAACCAACTTACCGTTGTTGAAAAAAACGGCCGTACTTCTTTAGTTCGTGGCTCTGTGTTAGGGGGTGTTTTAACAGCTTTGGCTATGTCAAATGCTAATGCAAAGTTAGAGCTTGATCCTGCTTCATTTATTGGTGATATCGGTGTTGCAGAAACATTTGGTATTGCTATCGGTATCGCAATTCTTGGCTTTGTAGCTGTTATGGCTCTAGTGAAGAAATCACGCGGTGCAGTGAAGTAAAAAAAATGCTGTGAGCGCGCGCTGAACGATGCTTGCAGCGTTTGGCGCGCGAGCACGGCAATTTAGAGATCGAATGCTATGGACGAACCATCAATATTTAACTGGCTACTCGTTATTATTGCAGTTGTAGGCGTACTCATTCTTCTAAAGTGAGATTGCGATATGTTTAAATTTTTTAATTTTTTTTTTCTACTTTTTTTTACATCATTTTCAATTCAAACATTCGCTGCCGACGATGGTGATTGGTGGCTTCAACGTCAGGTTCAATTGCAACAAAATCGCGAAGATTATGCAAAGCGTGTCTATGGTTCGGCACGTCATGTCTACGATACTCAAATAACTGAAAATGGTGTTTCTAAAGTTAAGACAGTTGTTAAAAACGTTGTTGTTGAAGATGTACCATCCAAAGCTAGGCTTGGCAAATCTTTATTACAACGGGCTAAAGCTTTTAGGGGCGGTGTCGCAGGTGTATTGGGTGGTGCTGCTGTTACAGCTTTGATTGAAGCCGTTGGTTGGGTTATGGAAGAAGGAACCTTTGTTAAATATAAATCTGTGGATGACAATAATTGTCTTTTTAAATCTTATTTGGTTTCTTTCGGTTCTGATCATGCTTATTGTGGAATTATAAACGCAGGACAAGGCTCATTACCTTTAGTAAAAACTAGACTAGAAGGTCAAGGTTATACAGATGTTTCTTTCGAATCTTGCGAATTAAGTAATCCTAGTGCTCCACCTTCAAGTTCTTCAAGTGCAACTGGAACTTGTACTTATTCAATGAAAAACAACGGAAATAAAACTACAAATAAATATTCAGTTTCAGCAGTCGAAAACAAAAATCCTTCTGATAATAAAACTAAGATTGTTATTACTGATGAACATGTTGGTGGAATTGTCACGGGTGATTATAAAGATCCAGTAGATCCTAAATATGACATTACAGATCAACAATATCGTCCTGTTGTGACTGATGCTTATCAGCATGACCCACATGGTATTGGTGACGATATTGCCAATGAAATGGATGATCGTATCAAAAATGCGCCTCCAACGCCTGACGGCAAGCCTGCTCCTCCGGGTGATCCAAAGTATAAAAATCCTCCAAGTGCTGATGGTGCAACTAACGACCGATCATGGCAAGATGACGGTGGCAAAGCCGATGCTGATACAACTCCAAAAACCGATCCAGAAACGGGCGAACCTACTGGCGGTCAATCAATTTCACTTCAGTTTCCAGTTTTCTGTGAATGGGCTCATAGCATGTGTAAATGGTATGACGATTGGAAATCGTCAGATAAAACTTATAAAGATCATTTAAAAAAGGTTGAAGATCATCAGATAGAAGAAGCAACTTTTTGGTTCAAAGTTAAGGATTGGTTTACATGGACTAAAGATGATTCCGATCTACCTGATCGTGATGACTCAGATTTAAATACCACTGTTGACTTTGAAGAAAAAAAGATAGGTCTCAATGTATCACCACAGTGCCCAGCACCAACTTTTGAAACAATCACTCTGCATGGTGTAACTGCACAAGTTAAGACATCAGACTACACATATATTTGTCAGTTGGATTGGTTGATTAAGCCTTTCACTATTGGTTTTGCAGTTGTATTGGCCTGTTTCATTCTCTTTGGATTTAATCGTGGGAGTGAAGGCTAATGGGTAAATTTCTATATGGAATATTTGATCTTTTTGCAAATAACTTCGTTCGCCAAATATTGACCAGTCTAGGTGTTGGCATTGTCACTGGACTGCCTTTTTATCTCTTTTTATCAAGTTATGTCACCAGTGCAGCTTCGCATATCGAATCGCTTCCATTTATTGGATTAATGGCCGTCTTTGGTGTGCCCGAAGCTATAGGTATTATTTTTTCTGCAATTCTTACACGTGCATATTGGGAAGCAATGCGCATACGTATGGCTAAGAGGTCTTAAACATGCCTGTTATTTTAGTTACTGGAAAAATGGGTCAAGGTAAGACTCATATGGTTATGAAAAAATGGCTTATTCCAGCTGTTGAATCTGGTCGTCCTGTTTATACAAATATTGATGGATGTACGCTTGATGTGAATCCCATTCCTGAGAATGAAAAAGGCGAACTGGACTGGACATTAACACCTTCATCGAATGTGCAAACTGGTCAAAAAGCTGGCCTTATTATCTATGACGAAGCACAAAGGCAGGTTGATAAAAAAGGCATACGGTATTTTGCTTGGGCTGCACGTGAGAAACTTTCTACGCGTGAAGTTATTCGAGAACTTGAATATCACCGCCATTCTGGACATGACATTATATTCATTACACAGTCACCAAAATTGCTTCATTTACACTTGTTGGAGCTTGTAAACGAACATTATCACTGTACACGTCTACGTAATGAAAAACGTTCACAGGTATCGTTATGGCGTTCGTGGCAGGAAAAACCTGATTCATTAGCAGCGACTGAACGCGCTGAGGATGTATTTTTTGAGAATTTTGATGAAAAAGTATTTACACAGTACAAGTCGACTGAGGAAGTTACTGACGGTAAAACACGTATCCCTGGATATTTTTGGAAATTAGCGATTATTGCTGCAGTGTGTTTTATCATTGCTGCTGGATTGTTAATTAATGGCTTTGTGCATTTCTCAGGTGGTAAACGTATTGGTCAGGATGCACTTGATAAAACGATGGAAGCTCAAAAACAGCTTGAAGAACGTGGTGCTAAGAATGCTCCAGTAGTACAGCAAACTTCGCAAATATCGCCTGAGCTACAAGCTAAGATCAATGACTGTGTAAAACAGTTCGGCTGGTCGCCTGAGATGTGTCGAGAGGGTTTAGATAAAGAATATCTTGAATCTAAGAATAAACAGCTTGAGGCTAAAACTGGTAATTCAATGGAACGTATTGTTGTTGATTACAACCCGAATAAACCATTCGATCCAGTCGTTACTGGTGGCTATCAAGTAACAGCAATGCCAGTTTTTGCTGGCTGTATGAAAAAGAACGGTCGTTATGTTGCATATACTCAACAGGGTACTATTCTTCACGATGTATCACAGGCGGATTGCAGAAAAGTAGTTGAAGATGGTGATAGACCGTTTAATTACTTTGTCCAGCAGCAACAGCAGCAAAGTATGCAAACAGTGAAAAATGAAAATCCTTCTCTTTGATTACAAAAACCGACTCTATGATGTGACGTAGAAATTAACCAAAAAGTGTCTTCAGGGGAATTAAGACACATCGTGATATGATATAAATTAAGCAATAAATATGAGTGTCTTAAGGCGTAGTCTAGACACTTTGACAAGAGGGTTTATGAGTACAAAAGAACATATTTTCGAATATCTTGAGAATAAAGCTCAGCAAGCTATTGATTCTTCATTGACTCCTTTGAAATGTCTGGAAAAGGTTAATGAGCTTTCAGGCGCTGTTGATGTTCTAATTAAATGTCATTTTTTATTGGAAAAACAGGATATTGATAGAGCTTTCGATATTCTTGATCAGGTTTTATTAGTGGCTAATGGTTCTCTTTAGGGGCAATTATGAGTACGCAAGATATTATAGGTTTAACTGTAGTGATTTTGGCTCTCTTCTTTTGTTGCGGTTCAGTGTTTGAATACGTGAAAGAAAAATTAAAGTGATAGCTGAGATTTCGCATAATGTAACTGACAGATTATGTTACATAGTGAATTTGCAAAAATAATATACTTGCAAATTCACGTAATTTAACATCAATCTGCATTATGCGAAA